>NZ_FUYF01000003.1 GCF_900167555.1 Gemmiger formicilis
AAAAAGCCGCTTACCTCAAACGAGATAAGCGGCTTTTGGCAGGGGTAGAAGGATTCGAACCCTCGGCACGCGGTTTTGGAGACCGCTGCTCTACCAACTGAGCTATGCCCCTATACTAATGATGCCCACAATGCGTATCTTGCACTGTGGGCATCAGCGCTGGAGCTGCTAAGCAGATTTGAACTGCTGACCTCATCCTTACCAAGGATGCGCTCTACCAACTGAGCTATAGCAGCGTATGGCGACCCGAATCAGGCTCGAACTGACGACCTCTAGCGTGACAGGCTAGCGTTCTAACCAACTGAACTACCGGGCCATACCCAGCTTTGTGCGCTGCCGTGGCAGCTGCAACGTTGTTAATTATAGCGGCTGACACGCAAAATGTCAACACTTTTTTTGATATTTTTTGCCGATTTTTTCAGCTTTGATAAAATACAGCGCAGTTGCGTAAAAACCTAAAGAACATTGCATTCCGGGGCAGGGCGTGGTATGATAGATTATATCAGAGTTTCGGGCGGAAGAACTGCAGCTCCTCGCCGCGATGTATCCGCTGCAGACCGGCCCAGTGCCGCGTGACCATGATAACTGCATTCAGGGCCAGTACAGCACCGGCCTCGGTGCCGTATTGCAGCCAGCCCACCGGCACAGCCAGCGCGGCAATCAGCACCGCGCCTACCGGCAGATATCCGGTCAGCAGCACAGCCACGCCGCCCGCCAGACAGCACAGCACACCGGTGACGGGCAGGTACAGCATGAGCCACGCGCAGGTGACGGCCACGCCCTTGCCGCCCCGGCCCTTGTACCAAATCGGCCAGTTGTGCCCGAGCACCGCGCCAAGCCCGCCGTACAGCAAAGCGGTAAGCCCCAGCTCCGGCGCAAGCTGGTGGCAGAACCAGCAGGCCGCCGCAGTCTTGATGACGTCGCCCGCCAGAACCAGCAGCCCGGCCTTTTTACCAAGATGTGTCGCGATATTCGCCATGCCGGGGTTGCCGGTGCCAATATCCCGCGCACTGACGCCCGCCGTGCACCGCGCCACGACCTCCGCTGTCAAAAAACCGCCGAACAGATACCCCGCCAGCAGGCAGAGTCCCCGCAAAAATAGTGCCATACGCCTGCCCCTCCTTTTCCTTACAGTATGGGTGCGCCGCGCCCGATTTAACCATGTCAGAGGAAGTATATTATGGAACTGCAAGCATTGCAACAGGAATGCCTGGCCTGCCGCCGCTGCGGCCTGTGCGAGACGCGCCACAGCGTCGTCTTTGGCCAGGGTGCCGCACACGCCGAGGTCATGCTCGTAGGCGAGGGCCCCGGTGCCAACGAGGACGAGCAGGGTCTTCCCTTTGTGGGCAAGAGCGGCCAGCTGCTGGACCACTATCTGGAGGCCGTCGACTTGAGCCGTGACAAAAACGTCTATATTGCCAATATCGTCAAATGCCGCCCGCCGCAGAACCGCGACCCGCTGCCGGAAGAATCCGCCGCGTGCATGCCTTGGCTGCGCCAGCAATTTCAGCTGATCCGTCCCAAAATCGTTGTCTGTCTGGGCCGCGTGGCCGCGCAGCGGATGCTCGACCCGGGCTTCTCGATTTCCCGCGACCACGGTAAATTTTTCGACAAACAGGGCACACTGTTCATGGCAACCTACCACCCCGCAGCGCTGCTGCGCTACCCAGACAACAAGCCCGCTGTCTTTGGCGACTTTGTGGCCCTGCGGCAGAAAATCACAGAGGTCTGCGAACATACCTATTAAAAAGATACCACCGGATGCAAGGAGGGAAGCGGCATGGAGCCTGAAACGTTGGCACTGACGCTGCCCATACGGCGTCTGGTGGAGTTTTTGTTGCGCACCGGCAGCATTGACAGCCGCTTTACCGGCTTTGACCGCGCGCTGGAGGGTGCACGCCTGCACCGCAAATTGCAGCGTGCCGCCGTAAAAGAGTACCCGGACTACCAGGCCGAGGCGGCGTTGAAGCAGGACTACGCCTGTGCCCAAATCACCTACACGCTGGAGGGCCGTGCCGACGGTATTTTTACCGATACTGACGGCATGCCGACTATTGATGAGATCAAAACCACAACTCTGCCGCCCGAGCTCATCACCGGTGAGCAAAGCCCGGAGCACTGGGCACAGGCGCAGATCTATGCGGCCATCTACGCGCGCCAGAACGGCCTGCCCGCTATGCGGGTGCGGCTGACCTACTTTCAGGTCGATGAAGAACTGGAATTTCGTTTCAGCCATGACTACACCGCCGACGCGCTGGACGCCGTTGTGACCGACCTGCTGACGCAGTACGCGCCGTGGGCCAAGCGTGCTGCCGAGTGGCAGCGCATCAGCCGCACGTCACTGGCGGCGCTGCAATTTCCGTTTCCCGGCTATCGTCCGGGCCAGCGGGCCATGATCGGCGCGGTGTACAAAATTTGCACCGAGGGCGGGCAGCTGCTCTGCCAGGCACCCACCGGCATCGGCAAGACGATGAGCGTGCTGTTCCCGGCGTTAAAGGCTGTGGGGCAGGGCGGCCCCGTCTTTTACCTGACAGCCCGCGGCACGACCCGTGCGGCAGCGGAGAACGCGCTGGCGTTGCTGCGGGCGTCCGACGCCGATTTAAAGCTGCGCAGCGTAACGCTGACGGCCAAAGACAAAATCTGTATGCAGGATCGGCGCGAGTGTACGCCCGAGGCATGCCCCTATGCCAAAGGCTACTATGATCGCGTCAGGACGGCGCTGTGGGATGCGCTGGACACCCACGCTCTGACCGCTGACGCCCTACAGATGCTGGCTCGCAGACATAAGGTCTGTCCGTTTGAGCTGGGGCTGGATCTAAGCCTGTGGTGTGATGTAGTCATCGGGGACTACAACTACCTGTTTGACCCCGTCGTGCATTTGGAACGCTTTTTTGACACAGCGGGGGACTATCTGTTTCTGCTCGATGAGGCACATAATCTTCCGGACCGCGCCAGGAGCATGCACAGTGCCGTCCTTGCCAAAAGCGCCTTCTACGACGCCAAAAAGCGGCTGGGCAAGGGCAAAAGCAGCCTGAAAAACGCGCTGACAAAGGTCAACGACATCTTCATCGAGTGGCGGCACCGCTGCGAGGAAGCGCCCGGCGACAGCCGCTTTGGCCGCACGTTCTTTGAAAAGTCCCGCGCCGATGAGCTTGACCGCGCGCTGACAAGGCTCTGCGAGCCGCTGGAGATCTGGCTTGACGAGCACCGCGACCCCGACGAGACCCACGAGGCACTGCTGCAATTATACTTTGACATCCGCGCCTGGCTGCGCGTGGCGGACACGTTCGACGATCACTTTGTACTGCAAATCTCTGCCCACGGCAATGAGGTCCGTGCCGCAATGCTCTGCCTGGACCCGAGTGACTTTCTGGCGGCGGACTTTGCCAAGGGCCGCGCGGCGGTGCTGTTCAGCGCGACGCTGGCTCCGGCAGGCTATTACAGAGATCTGTGCGGTCTGCCCGATGCCCGCGCTGTAGCGCTGCGCAGCCCGTTTGATACGGAGCATCTGGGCCTGTGGTGCGCCCGCCACGTCAGCACCCGCTACAAGGACCGCGCGGACAGCATTGCCAAGGTCGCTGACCTGCTGGCCGTGATGTCCGGGGCGAGGGCCGGGCACTATCTGGCGTTTTTCCCGAGCTACAGCTATTTACAGCAGGTGTGGGAGGATTTCACCGCCCGCTACCCGGACCAGCCGACCCTCTGTCAGGAAAGCGCTATGGACGAGGGAAAACGCGCGGAGTTTCTGGCACAGTTTCAGAAATCCGACGGCAGACCGCTGTTGGGCTTTGCGGTGCTGGGCGGCGTTTTTGGCGAGGGCGTCGATCTGACGGGGGAGAGCCTCATCGGTGCAGCCATCGTCAGCCCGGGCCTGCCGCAGGTCGGCCCGAGGCAGGAGCAGCTGCGCGATTACTTTGAGCAGACGCGCGGCTCCGGCTTTGACTATGCCTACCGTTTCCCCGGCATGAACAAGGTTTTGCAGGCGGCAGGCCGGGTCATCCGCACGCCGGAGGACCGCGGTGTTGTCCTGCTTATTGATGACCGGTTCCTGGCCCCCGACACCAGCCGCCTGATGCCGCCGCACTGGGAGCAGCTGAAAACCGTGGACTCGGCGCAGGCGCTGACAGCGGAGCTGGCCGCATTCTGGAAATAACACCTGTCAGGCGCCTGAAATCTGCCGCCGCTGCGCAAGAAAATACGCTTTTGCCATCCGGTGCTGTTTTGCCGAAAAGAACGCAAAATTTGTGTGGTCAGCCCTCTTGCATTTGTATCTGTGCGTGCTATAATACAATCCGCACGAAATTATGCACGTATATAATAGGGTATGAAAAATCATGACAAAAGACCTTACGAGCGGCAGTCCGCTCAAAGTTATTCTCCTGTTCAGCTTGCCGCTGGTGCTGGGCAACCTGTTCCAGCAGTTCTATGCGCTGGCGGACACCATCATCGTTGGCCGGTTCTGCGGTGTCAGTGCGCTGGCCTCTGTCGGCGCTACCGGCTCGGTCAACTATCTGATCTTGGGTTTCGTCATCGGCGTCTGCAACGGCTTTGCGATCCCAATCGCGCAGCTGTTCGGCGCGCGGGATTACAGTGATCTGCGCCGCCATGTGGCCAACGCCGCCTGGCTCTGCATTGCAGCCAGTGTGGTGCTGACCATCAGCACCGTTGCGCTGACCCGTCCGATGATGCAGCTGATGCAGACGCCCGACGACATCATTGACGGCGCGGTCATCTACATTGGCTGGATTTTTGCAGGCATCCCGTTCATCTTTCTGTACAATATGGTGGCGGCCATCATGCGCGCACTGGGCGACAGCAAGACGCCGCTGTACTTTCTGATCCTGACCAGTGCGCTCAACATCGGGCTCGACCTTTTGTTCATCATCCCGTTTCAGATGGGTGTTCTGGGGGCGGCGCTGGCCACTGACATCTCGCAGGTCATTTCCGGTGTGCTGAGCTTTATCTATCTGAGCCGTAAATTTGATGTGCTGAAGATGCAGAAATCTGACTTTGCCTACAGCAAAAAGGCCTGCGCACGTCTGCTGGGCATCGGTATACCCATGGGTCTGCAGTGCAGCATCACGGCCATTGGCAGCGTCATCATGCAGTGGGCGGTCAATGTGCTGGGCAGCACCGCCGTTGCCGCCGTCACCGCAGCAGGCAAGACCCAGGGGCTGCTGACCGTTCCGATGGAGAGCGTCGGCACGGCCATGGCAACCTACGCCGGGCAAAACCTCGGCGCATCCCGGATGGATCGTGTGCGACAGGGCGTCAACAGCGCAATGCTCATTATTTTGATTTACGGTGTGGCATCGGCTTTCGTTCTGCATTTTACCGACGTGCAGATCATGTCGCTGTTCCTTGACACAGCCAAGGAGGTCGACATCGTTGCCATGGGCCGCGAGTATCTGTTCTGGAACAGCGTGTTCTTTGTGCCGCTGGGGGCATTGATCGTCTGGCGCTACACCATTCAGGGACTCGGCTTCTCGTCACTCGCTATGCTGGCCGGTGTGGCCGAGATGGTCGCCCGCACGGCGGTGGCAATTGTACTGGTCCCGGTTCTGGGATACTTCGGCGCGGAGCTGTCCAATCCCGCCGCATGGATCGCGGCCTGCCTGTTCCTGTACCCTGCGTACCGCTGGACCTGCCGTCAACTGGACAACCGCCTGCTGACCGCCAGACTCCACATTCAGGGCGACCACGCGGAGACTGTGCTGTAAATAGGATAAAAGACCGTTCCGGTGCTGGAACGGTCTTTTTCATTGTGGCTGCGCAGTAGGGGCGGGGCATGCCCCGCCCGCAGCCTTCCCAGTAGCATATGCTTGCCATACAGCCGCGGGCCGGACATGTCCGGCCCCTACAGCGCTATTTTTCCCAAAGTCTCTTGCCGTCGCCTTACAAACCGTATATAATAAGCCTATACGAAGTATATAAAGGGAAAGGAAAGACCATCATGCCGCAGAAAAAGCCGTTTATCACCCTTGCCCAGGCGAAGGAGATCGCCGCCGATATTCCCACCCCGTTCCACCTCTACGATGAAAAGGGAATCCGCGAGAACGCCCGCAGGGTCAACGCTGCGTTCAGTTGGAACAAGGGCTTTAAAGAATATTTCGCCGTAAAGGCCACGCCCAACCCCTACCTGCTGAAGATTCTGCAGGAGGAGGGCTGCGGCGTTGACTGCTCCAGCTATACTGAGTTGCTCATGAGCGAGGCCTGCGGCTTCAAGGGCAGCGACATCATGTTTTCCTCCAACGACACGCCCGCGCAGGACATGAAGAAAGCCTACGACCTCGGCGCGTACATCAATCTGGACGACCTGACCCACGTTGCGTTCCTTGAAAAGGTCGCGGGCGTGCCCAAGACCGTCTGCTGCCGCTTCAACCCGGGCGGTGTGTTCGAGCTGGGCAACGGTATCATGGACAACCCCGGCGACGCCAAGTACGGCATGAGCGAGGATCAGATGGCCGAGGCTTACACCAGGCTGATGGCTGCCGGTGCCGAGCAGTTCGGCATCCACTCCTTCCTGGCCAGCAACACCGTGACTGACGACTATTACCCGAAGCTGGCCGGTATCCTGTTTGAGCTGGCCGTTCGCCTGCACAAGCGCACCGGCGCAAAAATCAAGTTCATCAACCTTTCGGGCGGCGTCGGCATTGCCTACCGCCCCGACCAGCGCAGCAACGACATTGCCGCCATCGGCGAGGGCGTGCGCAAGAAGTTTGAGGAGATTCTGGTGCCCGCCGGCATGGGTGATGTCGCTATCTTCACCGAGATGGGCCGCTTCATGCTGGCACCCTACGGCGCACTTGTCACCACTGTGCTGCACCAGAAGCATATTTACAAGGAGTACATCGGCGTTGACGCCTGCGCGGCCAACCTGATGCGCCCTGCCATGTACGGCTCCTACCATCACATCACGGTGCTGGGCAAGGAGGACACCCCCTGCGACCACAAGTACGACGTCACCGGCGGTCTGTGTGAGAACAATGACAAGTTCGCCATTGACCGTATGCTGCCGGAAATCGACATCGGCGACATCGTCTACATCCATGACACCGGCGCACACGGCTTCTCGATGGGCTACAACTACAACGGCAAGCTGCGCAGTGCCGAGGTCCTGCTGAAGGAGGACGGCTCCCACCAGCTCATCCGCCGCGCCGAGACGCCGGAGGACTACTTTGCAACGTTTGATTTCAGCCCCTTCTTCAAAAAATAATTCCGGGAGGACACCCCATTGTTTGAATTCCTTTTTGTTATCGGCATCGTGCTGGCGTTTTACGGCTACTCCGCAATGAAGAACCCCAATGTCTGGGGCGACCAAGGCCGCGACGAGATCAAACCAGAAAACTGGAACGGCTATGTGGTGCACAACGGCCAGTTCATGATGTACGCCGGGTTCTTTCTGGCTGCGCTGGCCGCACTGGATGTGATTTTTGACTTTGCGGGCTGGCTGTACATCCTGATCCTGCTGGGCGGTCTGGCCATGATCTTCTATCCGCTCGCCCATTGGATGCACGAAAAAGAGGGTAAATGGTGGCCCTGGCCGAAGCATAAAAAGAAAAAGTGAAACTCTCAAAAGCCTTCCCCCTCGGGGGAAGGTGGCCCCGCAGGGCCGGATGAGGGCAAGGTGTATCTGACTACTCAAAAACGGGTCATTGCCACAAGTTTTGCCCTCATCAGTCAGTGGTCGGAGCCACTGACAGCTTCCCCCGTGGGGGAAGGCAACGCAAACAAAAATGCCTGTGCAGGCTTCAAACCTGCACAGGCATTTTTGCTGTCGTAAGATTTATTCCGCCGTATCCGCCAGCATCTCCGCCACTTCTGCCTTGGTAAACTCGCCCAGCGGCAGCACCAGCTTAGCTAGCACTTCCTGCGGCAGACCTGCCAGCGCGGCACTCTGGTCTGCCTCGGTGTCCGCGGCGGGCAGCAGATGAGAAAGCCCCTCGCCGTCCACCTCGATGCGGGCATAGTGCCCGGTGGCAATGAACGCGCAGTCCAACTCGGCGGCTTTGTCGGCCAGCAGCTGCAAAAGCCCGGCTGGCGTGACTTCGTGCTCAGCCGTGAATGTCTGCACTGCAAAGCCCTGCTGCTGCAAAATGCGCATGGCTGCTGCGGCGTCACTGCCGCTGTTCAGTCCCAGCAGGACCTTATCCTGCTTTTCAAATGTGTTAAAACCGTCCATGCTTCTCTCCTTATGCCAAGGTCAGGCCTGACGCCCGCCGTATTTCTTGCTTTGCTCCACAGCCATGCGGTCACAGCGTTCGTTTTCGGGATGGCCGGCGTGGCCCTTCAGCCAGTGGTAGGTGATTTCATGCTTCTCGCTCTCGGCCAGCAGCGGGGCCCACAGATCCGGGTTCAGGGCGGGGGATTTGTCTGCTTTCTTCCAGCCGCGGGCGCGCCAACCCCTGGCCCAGCCCTTTTGCAGGCTGTCAATGACGTACTTGCTGTCGCTGTACAGATCAATGGCGCAGGGCTCCTTGAGCTGGCGCAGCGCCTCCAGCAGGGCGGTCATCTCCATGCGGTTGTTGGTCGTGTTGGCCTCGCCGCCGGAAAGCTCCTTCTCGTACACCTTCTGCGCCGTGCGGAACCGCAGGATCGCGCCCCAGCCGCCCGGGCCGGGGTTGCCGCTGCAGGCACCATCGGTATAAATTTCAATATGCTTCATGCGTTGTACTCCGTATTCTGGTCTATAATACTACTATTATAGCAAGCCGGGCTTCATAAGGCAAGATATTTGACATAGACGCCATTTCCGATTATAATAGAGTGTAATTGCATTGTGTGTTTTATCGGGCCTGGCCGCGTCTTTTCAGGCGGGCTTTCCGCGCCCATTCCATTAGGCATAGGAGCATCCGCTCTTAAAATACATAGATCGCAACCGCTTTTGAGGGGATCCGGTACCTGCAGATGGCAGGCACCAGCCCGGAAATACGACGATTCGGAGGTTTTTCGATGGAAGAGTTCAAGCCAAAACGTAAAAATACCGCACAGCCTGCCCAGAACGGCCAGAGTGCGCCCCATACCCGCAAGCCGCGCACACCCAAGCCCCAGGGTGAGAACGCTGCCAACGCGCAGCACAAGCCCCGCCCCCGCCGCCCGCGCCCCGCGGCCCCGGCCACTGCCGAGCAGAACGCCGCCGCGCAGAGCATCCCGGCTCCGCGTCCGCGCCGCCCGCGCCAGAATCAGAACAGCGCTGCACCCCAGAACGGTCAGGCTACCGCACCGCGCCCCCAGGGCCAGCGCCGCGGACGCCGTCCTAAGAACCCGGAGCATCTTGAGATGACCCCGGCCATCCCGATGCACATCTGCCCGCTGGGCGGCCTCGGCGAGGTCGGCAAGAACATTACGCTGTATGAGTGCCAGGGCGACATGATCCTCGTTGACTGCGGCCTTGTGTTCCCGGATGCCGATATGTTCGGCGTCGATCTGGTCATCCCGGACTTCACCTACGTGCTCGAGAACAGGGACCGCATCAAGGGCCTGTTCATCACCCACGGTCACGAGGACCACATCGGCAGTCTGCCGTACCTGCTCAAAAAATTCAATGTGCCGATCTACGCCGCCAAGCTGACGATTGGTCTTATCAAGAACAAGCTCGAGGAGCACGGCCTTGCGTCCAGCGCGATCTTCCATGAGATCCGCCCGCGCCAGAAGGTCACGCTCGGCTGCTTCACCGTTGAGCCGATCCACGTCAACCACTCCATCCCGGACTCGCTGGCCTTCGCCATCGACTGCCCGGCGGGCGTGGTCATCCACACCGGCGACTTCAAGGTCGACTACACGCCGCTGTCCGGCGACGCCGTGACCGACCTGCCCACGATTGCCGAGTATGGCCGCAAGGGTGTGCTGGCGCTGCTGGCAGATTCCACCAACGCAGAGCGCCCGGGCTTCACCGCCACTGAACAGACCGTCGCCGAAGGCGTGCGCCGCCTGTTCGCCAAGGCCGGTAAGCGCCGCATCATCGTGGCAACGTTCGCCTCCAACATCTACCGCGTGCAGCAGATCATCGACCTGGCGATTGAGTCGGGCCGCAAGGTCGCCGTCAGCGGGCGCAGCATGGTCTCCAACACCGAGATGGCCCGCGAGCTGGGTTACCTGCACGCGCCGGATAATGTGCTTATCACGATTGACGAAATCAACAAGTACCCGCCGGAGAAGGTCGTGCTCATCACCACCGGCAGCCAGGGCGAGCCGCTGAGCGCGCTGTCCCGCATGGCGCAGGCCAGCCACCGTCAGGTGCGCGTCGGCCCCAATGACTTCATCATCATCTCGGCCCGCCCGATCCCCGGCAATGAAAAGACCGTCACCAAGGTCGTCAACGGCCTGCTGACTCTCGGGGCCGAGGTCATCTACGAAAATATGTACGACACCCACGTGTCCGGTCATGCCTGCCAGGAGGAGCAGAAGCTCATGCTGACGCTGGCCCACCCGCAGTTCTTCCTGCCCGTGCACGGTGAGTTCAAGCAGCTCAAGCGCCACGCCGAGACCGCGGAGCATCTGGGCTATATCCCGAAGCAGAATATCTATATCGCCGAGAACGGCCAGAACATCCGCCTTTCCGCGGATGGCATGACCGTTGAGAACACTGTTACGGCGGGCGCTGTGATGGTCGATGGCTACGGCGTCGGCGATGTAGGCAATGTGGTCCTGCGGGACCGCCACCACCTGTCGGAGGACGGCATCATCATTGTGACCGCCGCCATCGACGGCAGCAACGGACAGGTTCTCTCCGGTCCCGATCTCGTCAGCCGCGGCTTTGTCTACGTGCGTGAGAGCGAGGAGCTGATGGAGGGAGCCCGCACCCAGGTGGAGATGGCCCTAGACCGCAGCCTGGCCGACAACCTGCACGACTGGGCCAGCGTCAAAGCCCGCGTGCGCGAGGCGCTGTCGAGCTATATCTACCGCCGCACCAAGCGCAGCCCCATGATCCTGCCAATTCTGCTGGAAGTGTAATTGTTTTCCTGAACAGGGGAGTGTACGATGAAACACAAGGATGGATTGGATATTGCCGCTCTGCTGCTTTTGCTGCTGGTCGCCGTCGCCGCGATGGTCGTGCCGGTGGCCCTGACGCAGCCTGCCCTGCTGGCCGTGCCTGCGGTGCTGGTACTGATCGCGCTCTGTGTAGTGCTCTACCAGCGCCGCCGCCTGCGCGCGTTTCTGGCCAGGCAGCTTTGCAGCACCGATTTTGAGAACAGCCGTATCCAGTACAGCCTGGCAAATCTGCCCATCCCCACGGTGCTTGTCAACGACGGGCGCATTTTGTGGTACAACCAGTATTTCAGGCAGGATGTGCTGGACGATTACGACGCGGTGACTCGCCCGGTGAATCGCGTTCTGCCGGAGTTGGATCTGGCTGTCTGCTCCCGCCCGCACGGGCAGGACCTGAAAGTGGGGGAACGCCGTTTTACGGCCTATGCAGGCTCAGCCAAGGGCAGCCGCGGGGCCAGCCTTGTGTATCTCATCAATGATACGCTTTATAAAGAAACGCTCGACGAGTACAACGAAAGCCGTCCGGCCTGTCTCATCATCGTCATCGACAGCTATGACGAGCTGTTTGACGATATGAAGGACAGTGAGCAGGCCAAGGAGCTGGAGGCTATCAACAGCTTGCTGGAAGAGTATATCGGGCGCAGCACCGGCTTTTTGCGCAAGGTCACGAACAGCCGCTACATCGCAGTGGTGGAGGAACGTGACGTCCGCTGGATGCTGGCGGAGCGCTTTGACATCCTCGATAAGGTCCGTGCGCTGCATCCCGGCGGGCTGACCACGCTGTCCATCGGCGTCGGCCACGGCGGAAAGACCCTGCAGGAATGCCACCAGATGGCACGCGAGAGCATCGACATTGCCTTGGGCCGCGGCGGCGACCAGGCCGCCGTTAAGACCGTTGACGGCTTTGAGTTCTACGGCGGTATCTCCCACGGCGTCGAGAAGCGCAGCCACGTCCGCAGCCGCATTATTGCCAACGCGCTGTGCGACCTCATCAAGCGCAGCGACAGCGTTATCATCATGGGGCACCGCATGAGTGACCTCGACGCCGTCGGCTCCGCCATCGGCGTGCTGCGCATCTGCAAAATGTGTGATGTGCCCGCGGTCATCGCCATCAACAGCGAGGCTACGCTCGCCGGGCCGCTGCTCAAGACTTTTCTTGATGCAGGCGAGGGCCACGACTTTATCGCACCCGATCAGACGCTCGACGTCATCACGCCGAACACGCTGCTGATCGTCGTCGATACCTACCAGAAGCGCCTGCTGGAAAGCCAGCAGATCTACGAAAAGTGCAAGCGCGTCGTCGTCATCGACCATCACCGCATGGCGGTGGGCCACATCGACAACCCAACGCTGATCTACCATGAGCCCTATGCGTCCAGCGCCAGCGAGCTGGTGTGTGAGCTTCTGCAGTTCATGCCGAAGGAAAACAACATCACCCCGCTGGAGGCCCAGGCACTTTTGGCCGGCATCATGCTGGACACCCGCAGCTTTGCACTGCATGTCGGCGTGCGCACCTTTGAGGCTGCCGCCTGGCTGCGCAGCCGCGGTGCCCAGACGGCTGACACCAAGCTGCTGTTCAACACCTCAAAAGAGGAGTACGAGGCCCGCGCCCACATTGTGGAGGCGGCCTACATATACAAGGGCTGTGCCATTGCCCTGTCGGACGAGCTTGAGGCCGGCATGAACGTTGTGCTGCCGATGGCAGCCAACGATCTGCTGACCATCAACGGCGTCGATGCCAGCTTTGTGGCAGTCGCCAAAAATGACGGCGTCAATATCTCGGCGCGCAGCATGGGCGCGCTGAACGTGCAGGTCATTCTGGAGCCGCTGGGCGGCGGCGGCCATCTGATGATGGCGGGTGCTCAGCTCCAGAACTGCACGCTGCAGGATGCGGAGCGCCGCATCCGTGAACAAATCGACCTTTACCGCGCGGCGCAAAAGGAAAATACTGCACGGTAATTGTGATAAAAATTTCGGGAGGGAAACCCTTATGAAGATCATTCTCAAACAGGACGTCAAGACCATCGGCAAAAAAGACGAGATCCACGAGGTTTCGGACGGCTACGCCCGCAACTTCCTGTTCCCGCGCAACCTGGCAGCCCCCGCGGATGCCGCAGCGCTGAACCAGGCCCGCACCAAGAGCGAGGCCAAGGCCCACCACGAGGCCGAAGCACGCGGCGCCGCAGAGGAGCTGGCCGCTAAGATCAAGGGCCAGGTCGTGACCGCCAAGGTCAAGGGCGGTGCATCCGGCAAACTGTACGGCAAGGTCACTGGCAAGGAGGTCGCCGAGCTGCTGACCGCCCTGACCGGCACCGAAATCGACAAGAAGAAGGTCGAGCTGCCTTCCGCCATCAAGGAGTTCGGCAGCTATGACGCCTCCGTGCGCCTGTACGCCGGTATCGTCGCACCCTTCAAGCTGAAGGTCGAGGAGCTGTAATTTGTCGTCTGGCAGGGAAGGAGGATGTCCGCTATGCCGAAAAATGAAGAAGTAAGCCTTGCCAGCCTGGGCATCCAGATGCCCTACAGTATGCAGGCCGAGCAGAGCGTGCTGGGCGCGGCGCTGGTGGATGAAACGGTGCTGAACCGCCTCATCACCGACATGGAGCCCGAGATGTTCTACTCGGACCAGAATCGCGCCATCTATGAGACGATGCGCTCGCTCTACACCGAGAGTGAGGCCGTTGACATTGTCACGCTTGTCAATGCGCTTGCCAGCAACAAGACGTTTGCCAGCGCCGACGACGCCAAGGTCTATCTGGCCCGCATCGCCGAGACGCTGCCCTCGGTCTCGAATGTTGATTCCTATTTTAAGATCGTCAAGGAGAAGTACCAGGGCCGCCGCCTGATCGACGCCGCCCGGTCCATCCTGAACGAGACCGCCTCCGGTGAGGACGCCGATCTTCTGCTCGAAAGCGCGGAGCAGAAGATCTACGACATCCGCTCCGGGCGCGACAAGTCGGGCGTCAAGACGATCCGCGAGTCCATTCTCGAGGTCATCGACACGATGCAGAAGCTGAGCGGCGCGGACCGCGACAAGTTCGCTGGTATCCCCACGGGCTTCAACTATCTGGACACGGTCCTGACCGGGCTGGGCCGCTCGGACCTGATTATTCTGGCCGCCCGCCCCGGTATGGGCAAGACCTCGTTTGCACTGAACATTGCAACAAACGTTGCCCGCCAGCAGAAGGTGCCGACGATCATTTTCAGTCTGGAAATGACCTGCGAGCAGCTGACGGACCGCATTCTTTCCAGCACGGCGAACATCGACAGCCAGGCATTCCGCACGGGCCGTCTGAACAACTCCGACTGGAACGATTTTGCCCAGGCCACGTCGCTGCTCTACAACGCTCCGATTTACATGGACGATTCCTCCGGTATCTCGGTGCCGGAGATCAAGGCAAAGATCCGCACGATCAACCAGGATCCCAAGAAGGAAAAAATCGGGCTCGTTATCATTGACTACCTGCAGCTGATGCAGAGTGCCAAGCGCACCGAGAGCCGCGTGCAGGAGATCAGTGACATTACCCGGAATCTCAAGATCATGGCCAAAGAGCTGAACGTACCGGTCATCGCGCTTTCCCAGCTGTCCCGTGCAGCGGAAAAGACGACGGGCCGCTCGGATCACCGGCCCCAGCTTTCCGACCTGCGCGACTCCGGCTCTATCGAGCAGGATGCCGACATCGTGCTGTTCCTCTACCGCGCGGCCTACTACAATGCCCAGAACGGCGAGGAAAATCAGGCCAATGAGAATGAGGCCGAGTGCATCGTAGCCAAAAACCGCCACGGCGAGACGAGCGTTGTCCGTCTGGGCTGGGACGGCGCGCACACGCGCTTCAGCAATCTGGATGTGACCCATGAGTTCTGACGCGGAAAAAACTGTACAGCGTATGGATGAGGCTCTGTTGGACAACTGCCGCCGACAGGGTCTATTCAAGTCTGGCGACAGAGTCATTGCGGCCTGCTCCGGTGGGGCAGACTCGATGGCTTTGTTGCTTTTTTTACTGCGCCATCGCCGCACGCTGGAGATCGAGGTACTGGCGACCCACGTCAACCACGGCATCCGGGGCGAGACCGCCCGCCGCGATGCCGACTTTGTGGCGGACTTCTGCCGCCGGAACGGCGTGGAGCTGTTCCTGTATGACGCCGTGCAGGAAGGCATAGAGGTGCCGCCCCGCCCGAGCGAGGATTGGGCCCGCGGTCTGCGCTACGGCTGGTTCGATGAGCTGGCCGCGCGGGAGGAGGCCGTCATTGCCACGGCCCACACGATGTCCGACCAGGCTGAGACGGTGCTTTTCCGCATGGCGCGCGGCACGGGTCTGCACGGGCTGACCGGCATCCCGCCGCGCCGCGGCTGCTATGTGCGGCCCTGCCTCTGCCTGACCCGCGCCGACACCGAGGCATACTGTGCCGCGCTGGGGCAACACTATATCCGGGATGAGACGAACGACCAGGACGTCTATGCGCGCAACCGCATCCGGCATGATGCCATCCCGGCGCTGCAATACGCCAACCCCGCCGCCGAGCGCAGCATTGCGCGGCTCTGCCGCCAGATGCGCGCGCTGGACGACTGGCTGACCGGCGAGGCCGCCGCCCTTCTGCAGGCGGCCACTGTGCCGGGCGGCTATGATGTCACGGTCTTGCGCCGCGCCGAGGGACCTGTGCTGGACGCCGCGCTGCACGCGCTGGTCAGCCCCGTGCGCGACGCCGAGGAAAAGTATATCAGCCTGCTGCACTTCCTTGTTTTAAAGGGGGAGGGTGCTGTTCAGCTGACCCCGGACGTAAACTATAAAATACAGGACGGCCTGCTCGTCTGCCTGACGCGGGAGGGTTCTCAGACCCTTCCCGCGCCGCCGCAGCCCTTTGAACCGGGTGATTTTTACCTTCCGGGTGGTTATTTTGTGAAATTTCAGGTCGTAAAGTATGAAGATTTTCTAAAAAATCAACCAATTTTCAAAAAAGACTTAAACTGTTGCGCAGATTGTGCTAAAATACAGGGGAATGTTATTCTGCGCACACGGCAGCCGGGGGACTTCTTCCGCCCGGCAGGACGCCATCTGCGAAAAACACTCAAAAAATATTATAATGAACTTGGCATACCGCAGGCCGAAAGGCCGCTGCTGCCGCTGCTGGCTGACGGCAGTGAGGTGCTGTGGCTGTGGGGCTGCGGCTTTGCCGAGGGATGTGCCCCCGATGAGTACACCCACGAGGTACTGACGGTGCGGACAGAAAAAACAGGGGAGGCATAACTCTGATGTACAGCATGGACAATGATATTGACCACATTCTTGTATCGGAAGATGCGCTGAAAGCCAAGGTCAACGAGCTAGGCGCACAGATCAGCCGCGATTACGCGGGCAAAGACCTGCTTCTGGTCTCGATCCTGAAGGGTTCCGTCGTCTTTATGGCGGACCTGATGCGCGCGGTTCAGATTCCCTGCGCCATCGACTTTATGGTCGTTTCCAGCTACGGCGGTGCAAACACGTCCTCCACGGGCCTTGTCAAGATCATCAAGGACCTGGATGCCGACCTGACCGGCAGGGACGTGCTGATCGTTGAGGATATTCTGGACACCGGCATCACGCTGTCCAAGCTGGTTCCGGTGCTGAAAATGCGCAACCCCGGCAGCGTGAAGATCTGCACCATCCTCAGCAAGCCCAGCCGCCGCATGGCCGACATCGAGCCGGACTACTGCGGCTTTGAAGTGCCGGATGAGTTCGTGGTCGGCTATGGTCTGGATTACGACGAAAAGTACCGCAACCTGCCCTATGTGGGTGTTCTTAAGCCGGAAGTGTATTCCGGCGAATGATAAAATGCCCGGTGTGCACACCGGATAGGAGTTGATTTCTTGAAGCAAAAACAACCGAAATTCAGCGGCATCCTCGTGGTAGCCGTCCTGATGGTGTTGGTCCTGTTCATCGTCAGCCTTTCGCCGCTGCTGGCAGCGTCCGGCAGCAAGGACACGACCTACTCCGAGATTTACTATTACTTTGAAAATCAGCAGGTGACATCGTTCCGTCTGGACCTTGGCACCGGCAGCCTGGAGCTGTGGCTCAAGGAGGGTAAGGCTGCTCTGCCGGAGTCCAACGCTGCAGCCAGCCTGCCCACCGGCGGTCTGCTGACCGGCGTGTACAGCTCGGACGATAACGCCCTGCCCGCCAACGGCGGCACCGTCTATATGACCTACAAGCTGCCCTACGGCGGCGACTTCAACACCGGCAAGATCTCCGATTTTGTTGACGAGTACAATGCGGCCAACCCGGATGCGCCGATGGTGTTTGACTACGTCGCCGCCAAGACGAGCATTCCCTGGCTGGAGATCATCTTCTACGTCGCAATGATCGGCAGCATCGGTATGCTGTTCATGTCGATGTACCGCGGCGGCGCGGGCGGCGGCATCATGAATGTGGGCCGCGCCAAGGTCAAGGATCAGCAGGAGAACCAGCGCAAGGCAACCTTTGCCGATGTGGCCGGTGCCGATGAGGAAAAGGCCGAGCTCCAGGAGGTCGTTGAGTTTCTGAAGGCCCCGAACAAGTTCAACTCCCTCGGCGCACGCATTCCGCACGGCGTGCTGCTTGTCGGCCCTCCGGGTACCGGCAAAACGCTGCTGGCCCGTGCCTGTGCCGGTGAGGCCGGTGTGCCGTTCTATGCGATTTCCGGTTCCGATTTCGTCGAGATGTACGTCGGCGTCGGTGCCTCCCGTGTGCGCGACCTGTTTGAAAAGGCCAAAAAGACGATGCCTTCCATCATCTTCATCGATGAGATCGACGCGGTGGGCCGTCAGCGCGGCGCAGGTCTCGGCGGCGGTCACGATGAGCGCGAGCAGACCCTGAACCAGCTGTTAGTCGAGATGGACGGCTTCGACGCCAACGACGGCGTCATCGTCATGGCTGCCACGAACCGCGCGGACATTCTGGACAAGGCGCTGCTGCGCCCGGGCCGCTTTGACCGTCAGGTCTACGTCGGTCTGCCTGACGTCAAGGGCCGCGAGGAGATTCTGCGCGTCCATACAAAGAATAAGCCTCTCGGCCCCGATGTGAGCCTGAAAACGATTGCCCGCTCCACGGCTGGCTTCTCCGGCGCTGATCTGGAGAACCTCGTGAACGAGGCTGCGCTGCTGGCCGCCCGTCAGGGCAAGAAGGCCATCACCGAAAAGGAGATCGAGGAAGCCTCCGTCAAAGTCATGATGGGCCCTGAGAAGAAGAGCCACGTCGTCACCGACGAGGAGCGCCGCTTGACTGCCTACCATGAGACAGGCCACGCTATCACAGGCTACTTCAGCAAGCACCATGATCCTGTGCACCAGATCAGCATTATCTCCCGCGGCGGTGCGGGCGGCTACACAATGTACCTGCCCGAGAAGGACCCCAGCTACGTCACCAAGACCGCGATGTTTGAGAACATCGTCACCCTGCTGGGAGGCCGTGTGGCCGAGCAGCTTGTGCTGGAGGACATCTCCACCGGTGCGTCCAGCGACCTGCAGCGCGCCACCGATACGGCCCGCGCCATGGTCACCCGCTACGGCTTCTCCGAGCGGATGGGGCCTGTCGTCTACGGCAGCGACCCCGGCGAGACCTTCCTGGGACGTGACTTCGGCCAGGGCAAGGGCTACTCGGAGGCTATCGCATCCGAGATCGACAACGAGATCCGCGACATTGTGGATGAGGCCTATGAGACCGCCCGCCGCACCCTGACCGAGCACATGAACGAGCTGCACAAGGTAGCAGGCGTTCTTATGGAGCGCGAAAAGATCAGCGGTGAGGAATTCAAAACATTGATGGAAGGCGGGACCCTGCCGCCTTATGACCTGGGCAGGGGCGAGACCGCCCAGCCTGAAGCACCTGCGCCGGATTCTGCCGCACCTGTGCAGCCTGCCGAACAGCCCGAAACCCAGCAGCCTGCCGAGCCGGCCAACCCCCAGCCCGACACGCAAGAGTAAAGAGTAGGTGTAACTATGGATCAGAATTTTTCCCTGATGGCGCAGTCCCGCGCCAACTACTATACCGCCGGAAGTCCGGTGCAGTTCGTGCGTGTCGAACTGCTGAAGGGTGACACGACCGGTGAGGTCGCCGTCTGCCTGACCTTCAAGAATGTCGGCACCGAGCCGCTGACCGGCCTGGTCGTCCACTTCAAATGTAAGGATGCCGCCGGTCAGGTCCTGTGCGAGGATGACTTCTACTATGAGCAGCTCAACGCCCAGCCCGGTGCCGTGTTCGGCAGCGATGACGCTGTCTATGTCAGCGACACGCCGGTTTCCAGCGTGGAGGTCGAGCAGGATCGCGCGTTCCTCAATGGCCGCGGCGTCGACCTGCGCAATTACAAGCGCGTGCGTCTGAACATGCCCCGCGTACTGCCCGGCTCTATCGCCAAGACGCTGCAGCAGCGCACCGGCAATGTCCAACTGACCTGCGTGCCCCAGGACACCGAGTACGGCTGGTTTTGCGCCTGCGGTGCGTTCCATCCCAATGAGGAAAACACCACCGTCTGCTCCGAGTGCGGCGGTGACCGCGCCGGTATCAAGGCAACGCTGACCGCTATTCTGGAGGAGGCCCGCCAGGCCGCCGAGCGCCAGCAGCAGGAGGTCAACGCCGTCGCCAGCAGTGTGGCCCCGGCGCCCGCTCCCGCACCGCAGCCGCAGGCACAGCCTGCCCCGGCTGCCAGCGACCCGCGCGCCATGGCCAACGCCGTGCAGGCAGCCATCACCGGTCAGCAGGACATCCCGCCGCAGAGCGCCTATGAGCCCGAGCAGGCAACCGCCGCGTTTGAGCCCCAAGGCAGCAGCTACGCCGATGACGACGAGGATGCCGAGGCCGAGCGCGTCCGCCGCTACGCTCCCAAGGGCCGCCTGTTCGACGATGATGAGGACGACGATGAGGGCACCCAGATGTACGATACCGATGACCTCGACTACGATGATGAGGACGACGGTTACGACAAGAAGTCCAAAAAACGCGGCCGCTACGCCGATGACGACGAAACCAGTGAGGACGACGTCATGGCCGAGCGCATCATCCACCTGGCCCCGCCCATCACGGCCATTGCCTGCGCCTTGATCGTGGCACTGTCTCTGGTCTATCACTTCGTTCTGGCGTAAAAAAATTGCCGGGCCGTTTCCCGAATGTGGGGAGCGGCCCGGTATTTTTGATCTTTCGGCAATATCCCGCGGGTAGATATGGAATGCACCCCTACGGATAACAACATCGTCGCTTGCAGGGGCGGATGCTTCCAGCTGCCAGCCGTGGCAGAGCTTACTTTTCTGCCGTCAGTCGTTCGTACGTCTTTACAATTTCCGGGTCATTCAGCTTGATGACCCTGCCGGAAAGATACTGCAGCGTGTTTTCCTCGGGGATTCTGCCAAACGTCAGTCGCTGGGCGCAGAGAGCCTGTGTTTTCAGCCCGGTGCGCTCGTTCATCTTGTGGTTGCCGTACTTGATGTCGCCCAGTACCGGATGGCCCAGATACGCCAGATGCGCACGGATCTGGTGGGTGCGGCCCGTGATCAGCCCAATGCGGCAGAGCGCAAACGGCCCTGCCTGCCGGATGACCGTCACCTCGGTGATGATCTGCTTGTAACCCTCGCTCTCACGGGCGTGGATGCGCACCTTGTTATTTTTCTCGCTGTGCTGCAGCCATGCGACGAACCGCCCCTGCGGCGGTGCACCCACCGTGATGGTCAGATACTCCTTTTTCATCATGTCGTCGCGGATGATGGCGTTCAGGTCGCGCAGCGCGGCGTAACTCTTGGCGGCCAGCACCAGACCCTCGGTGCCGCGGTCCAGCCGGTTGCACAGCGCCGGGGCAAATCGCTTTTCTGCGTGGGGATCATACTCGCCCTTGGCCTCCAGATAGGCCGCAAAGGCGTCCACCAGATTGGCGTCGCCGGTGCGGTCACTGTGGCAGAGCAGGTGCGCGGGCTTGTAGAGCACCGCAAAATTTTCATCCTCATACACCACGGTCACAGGCGGCTGCCTGCGCGGCGGCTTGGCAGTCTTGGCAGCGGGCTTGCCCACGGGGAAGAACTCGTCGTTGATGTACAGTTCGATCAAATCGCCTGCGCTCAGGCGGGTATCCGGCTCGGCGCGCTTGCCGTTGACCTTGATGCGCTTGTTGCGGAACGCCTTGTACATCATGCTGCGGGGCATATCCTTGGTCACGCCCTCCACAAAGCGGCTCAGGCGCACGCCGTTTTCATTGGGTCCTGCGGTAAAACTTTTCATCGTGTCCTCTTTAAAAATTCATCAGTAAAAACGGTTGGCAAAAGTCTTTTTACAGTATATAATAAAACCAGCAGAACGTAAAGATGGGATGTGAAAAAATGGCAGACGAAAATCTCCACGCGAAGCACCGCGCACGCATGCAGGAGCGCGTCGAGCGAGATGGACTGGACAGCCTGGCCGAACACGAGGCACTGGAATATCTGCTGTTTCTCTCCATCCCGCGGGCAGACACAAACGCGCTGGCGCACAGGCTCATTCAGCACTTCGGCGATTTCTGCAAGGTGCTGGAGGCCGAGCCCGAGGAGCTGATGCAGGTCGAGGGCGTCGGCCCCAAAAGTGCGCGGCTGATTTCTACCGTCATGGCGTGCAGCCGCTATTATGAGCTGAAAAAGCGCAAGACCCGCCTGTCGCTGAACTCGGCAGAGACGGCCATCGCCTACGTAAAGCCGCTGTTCCGCGGTGTGCAGAATGAGCAGCTCTACCTGATTTTATTGGACGACGCATGCCGCCCTGTGCAGGACCTGCGCATTGCCGAGGGCGTTCCCAACCGCGTGGCCGTGGACACCCGCAAGCTGCTGCGCGCCGTGGCCCGCACCAACTCGACCTGCGGCATTCTGGCACACAACCATCCCACCGGGCTGGCCATTCCGTCCGAGGCGGACCGCCTGACGACCTACCATATTATGGAGGTCACCGGCCAGCTCGGCTTTACGATCATGGATCATATCATCATAGCGGGAGAGGATGGCTGTTCGATGCTGAACCGCGGCAGCCTGCCGGAATACCGCGTAAACAGCGGCGTGCTGCAGGCCGCCAGCCGCTGAACGCCGCCCATGCGCCTTGCCGTGTCCCGGCAGGGCGCATTTTTCTGCGGTTTGGGTACAAAATATCGGCAAACCTATTTACATTAAAAATTTGTCGTGTTATAATCATTATACAACTAATCGTTGTACACGAAAGGAACGACTATGGACGAAGTCTTTCACTTAAAGGCACCGTTTCAGCCCACCGGCGACCAGCCGCAGGCGATAGAAGCGCTGATGCAGGGCATCCAGGAGGGTGACGACGCCCAGACGTTGCTGGGCGTCACCGGCTCCGGCAAGACGTTTACGATGGCGAACATCATCGCCCGGTGCAATCGCCCGACGCTGATTTTGGAGCCGAATAAGACGCTGGCCAGTCAGATCTGTACTGAGATGCGCGGCTTTTTCCCCGATGATGCGGTAGAATATTTCGTCTCCTACTACGACTACTACCAGCCCGAGGCGTATATCCCGTCCACAGACACCTATATTGAGAAGGACAGTGCCATCAACGACGAGATTGACCGTCTGCGCCACTCGGCCACGGCGGCGCTGTCAGAGCGGCGCAACGTCATCATTGTGGCGTCGGTGTCCTGCATCTACTCGCTGGGCGACCCCATCGACTACCGCAGCATGGTCATCAGCCTGCGCCCCGGTATGCAGATGGAGCGCGACGAGCTTTGCAGCCGCCTGGTCAAGCTGCAATATGAGCGCAACGACATGAACTTCATCCGCAACAAGTTCCGCGTAAAAGGGGACACGGTGGACATCCACCTGGCCTACAACGACGAATTTGCGATTCGGGTCGAGTTCTTCGGCGACGAGATCGACCGCATTGTGGAGTTTGACCCGCTGACCGGCGAGCACAAGAACGTGGTGCGTCATGTTGCCATCTTCCCGGCCAGCCACTATATCGTCGGCCCCGAAAAGATGCAGGAGGGCCTGAAAAAGATTCAGGCCGAGATGGAGGAGCAGGTCAAAAAATTCACCGAGGAGGGCAAGCTCTTGGAGGCCCAGCGCATCCAGCAGCGCACCAACTACGACATGGAGATGCTGCAGGAGGTCGGCATGTGCAAGGGCATCGAGAACTACTCCGCTGTCCTGTCAGGCCGTGCGCCCGGCTCCACGCCCACAACGCTGCTGGATTATTTCCCGGATGATTTCCTGCTGATGGTCGACGAGAGCCACGTCATGCTGCCGCAGGTGCGCGGTATGTTCGGCGGCGACTACAGCCGCAAGAAAACGCTGGTCGAATACGGCTTCCGTCTGCCGTCGGCGTTTGACAACCGCCCGTTGAAATTTGAAGAATTTGAAGCCAAAATCCATCAGAAGATTTTTGTTTCTGCAACCCCCGATGAATATGAACGCCAGCATTCCAGCCGCGTAGCGGAGCAGGTTATCCGCCCCACCGGCCTGCTGGACCCGCTTATCATGGTGCGCCCGGTGGAGGGCCAGATTGAGGACCTGCTTGGCGAGATCCGCACCCGCATTGACCGTGGCGAGCGCGCACTCGTCACAACGCTGACCGTCAAGATGGCCGAGGACCTGACGGATTATCTGGAGGAACACGGCGTCAAGACCAAGTATATGCACCACGAGGTCGACACGTTTGAGCGCATGGAGATCATCAAGGACCTGCGCGTCGGCGCAATTGATGTTATTGTTGGCATCAACCTGCTGCGTGAGGGTCTGGACCTGCCGGAGGTGTCGCTGATTGCGATTCTGGATGCCGATAAGGAAGGCTTCCTGCGCAGCGAGACAAGCCTGATTCAGACGATCGGCCGCGCGGCCCGCAACGCCAACGGCGTTGTGCTCATGTACGCAGATGAGGTCACGCCCAGCATGGAGCGTGCCATCATGGAGACCGAGCGCCGCCGTACCATTCAGGACGCCTACAATAAAGAACACGGCATCACGCCCAAAACCATCGTCAAGGCCATCGGCGACGGGCTCGAAATCAGCATGAGCGAGGAAAACAAGCGGATGCGCCAGCACCGCATGAGCCGCGCCGAGCGCCAGCAGACAATTGAACGGCTGACCAAGGAGATGAAGGAGGCCGCGCGGCTGCTGCAATTTGAGCTGGCCGCGCAGCTGCGCGACGAAATTCAGCGGCTGGAACGCGGAGAGGATCCCACCGCCGCCGACACCAGTGAACGCAAGGCCGCTGCCAAAACACGCAAGGGCAGGAGGAAATATAAAAATTGAGTACAACACCCGAAAAAAAACCTGCAAAGCGCAGCTCCAAAATCAAAATCGACCCGAACAACCGCATTGTCATCAAGGGTGCGCGGGAGCATAACCTGAAAAACGTCGATTTGGAGCTGCCAAGAGATAAGCTGATCGTCATGACAGGCCTGTCCGGCTCCGGCAAGTCGAGCCTGGCGTTTGACACGATCTACGCCGACGGCCAACGCCGCTATATGGAAAGCCTTTCCAGCTATGCCCGCCAGTTCCTGGGCCAGATGGAAAAGCCCGATGTCGACGAGATCACCGGCCTGTCCCCGGCCATCTCCATCGACCAGAAAACAACAAGCCACAACCCGCGTTCCACGGTGGGAACGGTAACGGAGATTTACGACTATCTGCGTCTGATGTACGCCCGCATCGGCGTGCCCCACTGCCCGATCTGCGGGCGGGAGATTACCCAGCAGACCGTGGACGAGATGGTCGACGAAGTCATGAAGCTGCCGGAGCGCACCCGCTTTCAGGTGCTGGCCCCCGTTGTGCGTGCCCGCAAGGGCACCCAGGCCAAGGAGTTGGATGCCGCCCGCCGAGCCGGTTTTGCCCGCGTGCGCGTCGACGGCAATATGTACGATCTGAGCGAGGAGATCAACCTCGAAAAGAACATCAAGCACACCGTTGAGATCGTCGTGGACCGTCTGGTCATCAACGACACGGTCCGCGGGCGTCTGGCCGATTCCATAGAAACCGCGCTGGCGCAGGCAAACGGGCTTGTCGTCATCGACGTCATTGGCGGTGAACCGATGATGTTCAGCCAGAGCTACGCCTGCCCCGAGCATGGCATCTCTGTCGAGGAGCTGACCCCGCGGATGTTCAGCTTCAACAATCCCTTCGGTGCCTGCGAGAAGTGTACGGGTCTCGGCACCTTCATGAAGGTCGATCCGGCGCGTGTCATCCCTGACAAGCGCAAGTCCATCCGGGAAAGTGCCATCAAGGCCAGCGGCTGGTATTACGCCGAGGGCTCCATCTCCGAAATGACCTATAAGGCGCTGGGCAAGCGCTACGGCTTTACACTCGATACCCCCGTTAAGGACTTCAGCAAGGAGGCCCTGCACGCCTTGCTGTACGGTACGGGTGACGAGCGTATTGAGATGCAGCGCGAGAGCATGTTTGGCTCCGGCACCTACTTTAACCAGTTCGAAGGCATCATCCCGAATCTGGAGCGCCGTTTCCGCGAGACGAGCAGCGAGTGGGTCAAGGAGGAAATCGCCCTTGTCATGTCCAGCGAGGAATGCCCCGCCTGCCATGGCCGCCGCTTAAAGCCGACAAGCCTGGCCGTGACTGTAGGCGGCATCAACATTGCCGATTTCTGTGACAAGAGCGTCAACGAGGAGCTGGACTTTATCAACACGGCCAAGGTCAGCACCCGGGACGAGATGATCGGTGCGCCTATTTTTAAAGAGGTAAAAGAACGTCTGGGCTTTTTAAAGAGCGTCGGACTTGGCTATCTGACGCTCTCCCGCGGTGCGGCTTCGTTGTCCGGCGGCGAGAGCCAGCGCATCCGTCTGGCGACCCAGATCGGCAGTGCGCTGACCGGCGTGCTCTACGTGCTCGACGAGCCGAGCATCGGCCTGCACCAGCGTGACAACGATAAGCTAATTGCAACGATGAAGCGGCTGCGTGATCTTGGCAACACGCTGATCGTCGTTGAACACGATGAGGACACGATGCGGCAGGCCGACTATATTGTCGATGTCGGCCCCGGTGCGGGCGTCCACGGCGGCGAGATCGTCGCCGCAGGCAGCGTCGCGGACATCTGCAAGGTCAAGCGCAGCATCACTGGCGCGTATCTGTCTGGCCGCAAATTCGTAGAGGTCCCCGAGACACGCCGCGAGGGAAACGGCAAGGCGCTGCGCGTCGTCAAGGCCCATGAGAACAATCTGCAGGACATTACCGTAGACTTCCCGCTCGGCAAGCTGATCTGCGTTACCGGCGTGTCCGGCTCCGGCAAGTCGACGCTTGTCAACGAAATTCTGTACAAAACGCTGGCTGCCGCCCTGAACGGTGCGCGCAGCCGCCCCGGCCAGTGTGAGGTGGTCGAGGGCATGGAGTGGGTCGATAAGGTCATCGGCATCGACCAGTCGCCGATTGGCCGCACGCCGCGCTCCAACCCGGCCACCTACACAGGCGTGTTTGGCGACATCCGCACGTTGTTTTCCAACACGCAGGATGCCAAAATGCGCGGCTACGGCCCCGGGCGGTTCAGCTTCAATGTCAAGGGCGGACGCTGCGAGGCCTGCGAAGGCGGCGGCATCCTGACGATTGAAATGCACTTTCTGCCGGATATTTACGTGCCCTGTGACGTCTGCAAGGGCAAGCGCTACAACCGTGAAACGCTCGAGGTCAAGTACAAGGACAAGACCATCTCCGACGTGCTGGACATGACGGTGGAGGAGGCCTGCGTATTTTTCGCCAACATTCCGAAGATCGCGCGCAAGCTGCAAACGCTGCAGGAGGTCGGCCTTGGCTACATCCAGCTGGGTCAGGCAGCCACGACGCTTTCGGGCGGTGAAGCGCAGCGCGTCAAGCTGGCCAATGAGTTGGCCCGCCGCGATACCGGGCAGACCGTCTATATCCTCGACGAGCCTACCACCGGCCTGCATGTGGCCGATGTCCACCGTCTGGTCAAGGTGCTGGATAAGCTCGTTGATGCGGGCAATACGGTCATCGTCATTGAGCACAATCTCGACGTCATCAAACGCGCCGACTATATCATCGACCTCGGCCCCGAGGGCGGCAGCGGCGGCGGCACCATCGTCGCCACCGGCACCCCGGAGGAGGTCGCGCAGAACCCGCACTCCTTCACGGGACAGTATCTCCGGCCCGTGCTGGAGCGCGCCGCGGAGCTGCAATCACAGAAATAACACAAACGGCTCTCCTCCGGGAGGGCCGTTTGCTGTTGCATCGTACCTTTCTGCCAGACATTGGGGTTTGCATCACAGGGCGTTTTGTGGTATAATACCCTCATATAGGCTTTAAGGAGGGCGGTACTGTGACCGTTTTGCGTTATACCGTGCCGCCAGAAAACGAGGGCTGCAAGCTGGGGCTGTTCCTGCGCCTGCAGGGTGTTACGGCAGGACTGATCAAGTCCGTCAAATATGACGGTGACGGCTTTTACGCCGACGATCAGCCCATCCGCACGAATGAACCTGTGCACGCCGGGCAGTGCATCCGCTTTGCGCTCCCGCCCGAGCAGGAGACGAGTGTGACCCCGCAGCCCGTGCCGTTTTCCATCGCCTATGAGGACGATTTTGCCGCGGTGCTCAACAAGCCCGCGGGCATTGCCGTGCACCCCACGCTGAACTACCCTGACGGTACACTGGCCAACGGCTGGCTGTACTACCTGCAGCAACGGGGGAAAAGCGGCATCTTCCGCCCGGTAAACCGCATTGACAAAAACACAAGCGGCCTGGTGCTGTGCGCGAAAAACGCCTTTGCCGCACCGCTGCTGGCCGGGTCTGCCCACAAGTGCTACCTTGCGATTGTGCAGGGGACAATGCCGCTGGGGCCGGGCCGGGTCGAAGCGCCTATCGCGCGGCGTGGTGACTCCATCATTGGCCGCTACGTGTGCGCGGACGGCAAGTACAGCCTGACCGAGTACGCGGTGCTGGCCGCGGGGCCGGGCCACAGTCTGCTGGCCTGCTGGCCGCGCACCGGGCGCACCCATCAGATTCGCGTACACATGTCCTATATCGGCCATCCGCTGGCGGGGGATACGCTGTACGGCGGGTCGGACATCCTTCTGCGCCGTCACGCACTGCACTGCGGCATCCTTGCGTTTGCACACCCGCTGACAGGGGAGCCCCTCCGTGTGGAGTGTCCGCTGCCCGAGGATATGGCCGCCCTGGCCCGGCAGGAAAAGCTACTGACGGGCTGGCAGCTGCACAGTCTGCCCTGCGGTGCAGACCTCACGTAAATTTGCTTCACACGGAAAGGAGCTTCCGTATTTTGAATCCCATCCAAACTGATCCCAATCCGAAAAACGATAGCATCACCGACCCCCCGGAGATGACCCCTGTAACGCGCTTTTCTCACTCATCGCAGGAAAAAAAGCGCAGCGATAACCGCCGCAAGGCAGCCCGTTACATGCAGGATCTGCACCGCCGCAACACTGTCGGCGATATGCTGTACATGGTCGGCTTCTGGGTCGAGTATGTTTTTGTCTGCGTAGGCCGCAGAGTGGGGGCTGTTGTGCGCGGCATCGGTGATACCGTGCTGAATCTGCTGCTCATTGTCCTGCGCCCGATTCTGATCGGTATTATCACGCTGATTGAGGACCTGACCAGCCCGTTCGTGCGGATGGCCTCGGGCATCCGTCATATCCGCGACATCCCCGATACCCTCGTGGAGAGCGAGGATGGAGATGTGCGCCGTGCCAAGAAAAAATACCTTGCCAGCGGCATCCGAAAATACTCCATCGTTGTCTGGAACGCTATCACTTACATACTCCCGGCAGTTGCCGCAGCGGGGCTTGTGGTCCTGGTGCGCAGCGGGCTGGGGCTGCGCTTTGTGCTGAATGTGCAGGTGAACGGCGAGAACGTCGGTTACGTGGAGAGCGAGCAGGTGTTTGAAAATGCCCGTGAGGACGTGCAGTCCCGTATCAACACGGCCAAGCGTATGCTGCAGGCCTCCGGCTCTGCGGTGGAGGACACAAGCTGGGATGTCTACCCGACCTACTCGCTTTCCATCGGCAACCAGACGATGACCGAGAGCGAGATCGCCAACGCCATCCTGCGCACTGCCAGTGATGAGATCATCAACGGCACGGCTGTCTACGTAGACGATCAGTTGCTCTACGTCACCACCGAGGGCGACCACCTGCGCAGCTATCTGGAAAACATCAAGGCACCGTTTGAAAATGCGATGGACAGCAGCGTCTACACGGCGTTTGCCCACAACATCCGCCTCGTGGACGGCGTCTATCTGCAGGAGTCTGTCAGCTCCTATGCGGACGTCATCAACGCCCTGACCGAGGGCGGCGGCATCCACACCTACACAGCCGTAGACGGCGACACCGTCGAGAGCGTCGTCAACACCACTGGCGTTTCGTTTGACTCTCTGGCGCAGATGAACCCCGAACTGCTGACGCTCGACCAGGAGGTCCCTGCGGGCACGGTCATCACCACCGGTGCATCCTCGGCAGAGCTCATCAAGGTCAAGGTCGTCCGCCGCGACACCGAAACTGTCGCCATCCCGTTCGACACCCAGAACACCGAGTCCGACCAGTATGACTTCGGCAAGGTCGTGACCCTGCAGGAGGGTGCAGACGGCTCCGAGGAGATCACCTACGAGACGACGATGATCGACGGCGCGGTCACGGACCGCCAGGCCGTGGCCTACAATGTGCTGCAGGCCCCGACCCCGGAAATCACCGTCACCGGCACAAAGCTGAAGAACGGCATGATTGCCAAGGTCGGCTCCGGCTCCTTCATCTGGCCTGTGCCGAATTACAAGTACGTCAGCCGCTGGATGGGCAACGGCCACCGCGGCGCGGACATCTGCGCCGCCTACGGCACGCCGATTCTGGCCTCCGACTCCGGCACGATCATTGCCGCAGGCTGGCATTATTCCTACGGCAACTATGTGGAGATCGACCACGGCAACGGCTACAAGACGCTGTACGGTCACATGTCCAGCATCGCTGTTTCTCAGGGACAGGCCGTCACACAGGGGCAGGTCATCGGCTATGTCGGCTCCACGGGCAACTCCACCGGCAACCACTGCCACTTTGAGATGTCCTATAACGGCGCGCTGTTCAGCGCCTATTCGCTGTTCTCGGGTATGTGATTTCCGGCGAAATTACGGTGCATGGTCAACATATCTTGTGCTGTTTCACAAAAATTTTGCAATTGCAGGGGACAGGCCTTTTCAATTAACGCAAAATGTTGTATAATCTTAGAAAGTGTGTACTATAGGTCGGCCCTGTACAGAGGGTATACGAGCCGATTACCGCACAAAGGAGAGCTACACTTGGAAAAATACGTTATTCGCGGAGGGAAGCCGCTTGTTGGCGATGTCAACATTGGCGGCGCAAAGAACGCCGCGGTTGCCATACTCCCGGCCACGATCCTGGCCGGTGGGAAGTGCCTGATTGAAAACCTGCCCTGTATCAGTGACGTCATGGCGTCGCTGCAGATCTTGAGCGAGCTGGGTGCGAGCATCCGCATGGTCAGCCGCAGCACCTATGAAATTGACACGTCGCATCTGGACAGCACAGAGGTATCCAATGAGCTGTCCCGCCAGATGCGCGCAAGCTACTACTTCCTCGGCGCATTGCTGGGCCGCTTTGGTTCCGGTCAGGTCGCCATGCCGGGCGGCTGCAATCTGGGCCCGCGCCCGATTGACCAGCACCTGAAAGCCTTCACCGCCTTTGGTGCGGAGGATTCCGTGGAGTACGGTCAGATCCACGTCAGGTCGGAGCATCTGGTCGGCGGGCATGTCTTTTTTGACACGGTCTCCGTCGGTGCCACGATGAACGCCATGCTGGCCGCCGTCCTGGCCGAGGGCACGACGATTCTTGAAAATGTAGCCCGTGAGCCGCACATTGTCGATCTGGCCAATTTCCTGAATATGATGGGCGCAGACGTACACGGCGCCGGTACCGACGTCATCAAGATCCACGGCGTCAAGGAGATGCACGGCTGCAACTACTCCATCATTCCCGACCAGATCGAGGCCGGCAGCTATATGGTGGCCGCCGCTATCACGAAGGGCGACATCACGCTGCACAACGTCATCCCGAAGCACATGGAGCCCATCACCGCCAAGCTGCGCGCGGCTGGCTGCGAGGTGGAGGAATTCGACGACGCACTGCGCATCCGGCGCACCGGCGAGCTGAAACCGCTCAAGCTCAAGACGATGCCGCACCCCGGCTTTCCCACGGATATGCAGCCGCTGATGACTGCGCTGCTGACGCTGGCGAAGGGAACCTCCATCGTGACCGAGGGCATCTGGGAAAACCGTTTCCGCTATGTGGACGAGCTGATCCACATGGGCGCAAACATCCAGGTCGACGGCCAGGTCGCTGTCATTGAAGGCGTGAAGGTGCTGCACCCCGCGCCGCTGCGCGCTACCGACCTGCGCGCCGGTGCCGCCATGGTCATGGCTGCTCTGGCCGCCAACGGCGTGAGCGAGGTCGACGAGACCATCCACATTGAGCGCGGCTACGAGAACATCGTAGAAAAGCTGCAGGCCCTGGGCGCGGACATCCGCCGCGTCGAGATTCCGGCCAATGCAGTGAGCCGGGCAATCTAAAAGGACCCTTGGGCCGCTGACCGGGCGGCCCAATTTTTATGGAAAGCGTTAGGATAAACGAATGGCCTATTTTACCACCCTGTATTCCGGCTCCTCCGGCAACTGCGCGCTGATCCGCAGCGAGGACAAGTATCTGCTGATCGACATGGGCAAGAGCTGCCGCACAACTTTGACCGCGCTGAAATCCCTGGGCCTGGCGGTCAGCGACTGCGTTGGCATCCTCATCACGCACGAGCACTCCGACCACGTCTCGGGACTGGACACCTTTTTGAAAAAGCACCCCGTCCCGCTGTACGGCTGCGCCGATACACTGGATACGCTGGCCTCCCGCGGCACGATCCCGCCCGCGGTGGAGGCAATCCCCGTGGACGGGCAGACGCTGGAAATCGGCAGCTTCACGGTGACGAGCTTTCCCACCAGCCATGATGTGCCCTGCTGCGGCTACCGCATTCGCACACCGGAAGGCCGCGTCATGGCGTTCGCCACCGACCTCGGCTACCTGACGCCCGTTGTACAGGACAACCTGATGGGCTGCGATCTCGTCGCGCTGGAGGCCAACTATGACGCATTCAGCCTGCACGGCGGGCCGTACCCGTATTATTTGAAGGTGCGCATTGCCAGTGACCGCGGCCATCTGGACAACAAGGCCTGCGCGGCGGAGATTCTGGACCTGATCCAGGACGGCTGCAAAAAGTTTGCGCTCTGCCATCTGAGCCAGACAAACAACTCGCCGGAGCTGGTCATGACCACCGTCTATAACGTGCTGCTGGCCGCGGGCATCCAGCCCGGGCGGGACGTGCTGATCCAGACCCAGTCCCGCAGCGAGGTCAGCCCGTACATTGAATTTTGAGCGAGGGAGTCTATGCAGAATATTGATTTGATTGCCATTGGCAAGATGAACGCCGCCTACTTTGCGCAGGGCGTGGCCGAATACCAGAAGCGCCTCGGCGGCTTCTGCAATTTCCGCATTATCGAATTGCCCGAGGCGCAGATTGCCGACAAGAACGCCAGCGACAGGCAGATTGCCAAGGCGCTGCAAAAGGAGGGGGAGGCCATCCTGGCCAGCGTGCGCAAGGGTGCGTACCTCGTTGCGCTTTGTGTCGAGGGCAAGCAGGTATCCAGTGAGGATCTGGCGGCTATGATTGCAGACCGCGCCATGAGCGGCGCAGGGGATATGGCCTTTGTCATCGGCTCCTCCCACGGGCTGGACGACAGCGTCAAGCGCACCGCACAGGCCCGCATCAGCCTGGGACGCATCACGCTGCCGCACCAGCTGGCGCGTCTTGTTTTGACCGAACAGCTCTACCGCGCCTGCACGATCAACGCGGGAATGAAGTACCACAAGTAAGAAACGCTTTGCCGAATAGGTAGGGGCGGATTCCATATCCACCTGCGGACGTTTTCGCCGCTGCAAGCGGAAAATTTCACCCCTGTAGGGGCCGATGCTCGCATCGGCCCGCAAATCACCGCCAACAAAAAATGCCCCGCATGGAGTTTGCATCTCCATGCGGGGCGTTTTCATTTATAAAGCATTTATAAATTAGTAGTGCAGCAGATCCAGAGAATCCTGATACGGGGTCTCGGTGGCAACCTTCATGGCGGCCTCGTTCTTGTACTTGTTCAGCATAGCCACACTCTTGGCGGGGTCAGCCAGCGTACCGGCACCAGCAATGCAGCCGCCCGGGCAGGCCATGCCTTCCAGCAGGTAGCCGTTGTACTTGCCGGCCTTGGCCATCATCATCATCTTCTTGCAGTCGGCCAGACCCTGGGCGCTCATGACCTTGACCTCGCGGTCCGGGTCCATCTTCTTGATGGCGTTGACAACCGCCTGGGCGACACCGCCGGAGGCAGCAAAGCCGCGGGCGTCGGCGCTGGCGCTGTTGAAGGAATCCTCCGGGTTGTCCGGCAGGTCGGCAAAGTTGACGGCCTTGGCCTCAAACAGACCCATCAGCTCCTCGAAGGTCAGGACGAAGTCGACCTCACTGCGGACGGAACGGCGGCTGGCCTCCAGCTTTTTGGCGGCGCAGGGGCCGATAAAGCAGATACGGGCGTTGGGCTTTTCCTTCTTGATGAGGCGGGCGGTCAGGACCATGGGGGTCATGGCCATGCTGATGCACTCGGCCTGCTGGGGGAACAGCTTCTTAGCCATCACGCTCCACGCAGGGCAGCAGGACGTACCCATGAACGGGATCTTGGCGGGAACCTCTTCCATGAAGTCCTTCGCCTCGTCGATGGTGCACAGGTCGGCACCGATGGCGACCTCGGCCACATCGGCAAAGCCCAGCAGACGCATGGCCTCCTTCAGCTTGGAGGGGGTCATGCCGGGGAACTGGTTGATGAAGGCGGGGGCCACGATGGCAACGACCTCATCACCGCGCTTGATGGACTGGATCAGCTGGAAGATCTGGCCCTTGTCAACGATAGCGCCGAACGGGCAGTTGACCAGGCACATGCCGCAGGAAACGCACTTATCGTAATCGATCTCGGCACGGCCATGCTCGTCGGAGTGGATGGCACCCATGCCGCAGGCCGCGGCGCAGGGGCGCTCGGTCTTGACGATGGCGCTGTAAGGGCAGCTGTTGACGCAGCGGCCGCACTTGACGCAGAGGCTCTGGTCAATGTGGCTCTTGCCGTTGCGGAAGCTGATGGCGTGCTTCGGGCAGACCTCCTGGCAGGGGTGCGCCAGGCAGCCCTGGCACATGGCCGTGACCTTGATGACCTTCTCCGGGCAGGCGTTGCAGGCAAATTTGATGACATTGATCAGCGGCGGCTCGTAGTACTTGTCTGCAATGACGCTGTGCTCCAGACCCTCGCTGGCGGGCACGCTCTCATCCAGCGGACGCAGGGACATGCCCATGGCCAGACGGACGCGCTCGGAGATGATGGCTCTCTCCAGGAAGATGCTGCTGCGCAGAGATTTTTCCTCACCGGGAATGATCTTGAAGGGCAGCTCACGCATCAGCTTTTCGTAGTCGGAAAGCTCGTTGACCTCATAGGCCATGCGGGCAACCTCAGTGAACACCTTGCGACGGATATCCGTTACGGGGGTGTAAATGCCTCTCATTGTAATTGCTCCTTTGTTTTGCTCTGTTTGCTCCAAAAGTGACGTATCAGCGGGTACACCCGCTCCTGTTAAAATTTTACCAAAAATCCATACTTTTTGCAAGAGGGCAGGCAACAAAAAACAGGAAAATCTCTGTAAAATCCAGAGATTTCCCTGCAGAATGGATGCAATATCTCTTGCGGCGCGGCGGCATCTCCGGCTCGCAGGGGCGGATGCAGGCATCCGCCCGCGGGTCGATGCAAGCATTGCCTCCTACATCGAGCATGAATAACGGCGTTGCAACAATCAATACAAATCAAACGATCTCCGCCCTGCACCGTTTCCCGTCCCAGGCACCCAGCGTGACCTCCACAATGTCGCCGGTCTTGTGCCCGGGTGCGCTGACCAGCACAGGCAGGTACTGCTTCGTGTAGCCGGTGAACATTGTGGCGGACAGCGGCGTTTCCAGCAGCACGCTGGCTTTGCGGCCCTGCATAGCGGCTGCTTCGGCAGCGCGTACCTCCTCCACAGCGGCGGTCATGCGGCGGCTGCGTGCCTCCTTCTCATGCTCGGGCAGCTGGTCAGCAAAGTCGTAGGCTGCCGTTCCTTCACGGCGGGAGTAGGGGAACACATGCACCTTCAAAAACCTCATTCCCGTCACAAAGGCCATGCTGGCTTCAAAGTCATCCTCCGTCTCGCCGGGGAAGCCTACGATGACATCTGTGGTAAAGCTGACGTTGTCTGCACCGAATGCCGCGCGCAGCTTGGCTGCAATATCGGCGTACTGGGCCGTCGTGTAGGGGCGGCGCATGGCGCGCAGCGTCTTGTCACAGCCGCTCTGCAGGCTTAAATGGAACTGCGGGCAGAGCTTCTTTACGGCGGCCATGCGGCGTATGTCGTCATCGTGCAGCATGTCGGGGTCAAGGCTGCCCAGCCGGATGCGCTCAATGCCGGGCACCTCGGCGGCTTTTTCGATCAGCTCCACCAGGCTCGTGCCGCTGTCGGTGCCGTAGCTCGGCAGGCTGATGGCCGTCAGCACGACTTCCTTATACCCGGCGTCGGCCAGGCGGCGCAGCTCCTCCAGCACGCTCGCCTCATCGCGGCTGCGCACCGGACCGCGGGCGCGCGGAATAACGCAGTAGGCGCAGCGGCGGTTGCAGCCGTCCTCGACCTTGACAAAGGCGCGGGTGTGCTCGGCAAACTTATCCATGGGCAGTTCTTCAAAGCGCTCGCCCTTCTCGTGGGGGCGGATGTCGACGACGCGCTCTTCCTCACCGTTCAGCACCTTCTGTACGTCGGTCAGAATCGCGTGACGGTTGCCGGAGCCGGTCACAACGTCCGCCTCGGCAATCTCGGCGGCCTCGTCCGGGAAGGCCTGCGGGTAGCACCCTGTCAGCACGGTCACAGCGCCGGGGTTCTCTCGCTTGGCACGGCGCAGCCATTTGCGGCTCTTCTGGTCGCCGAAGTTCGTCACGGTGCAGCTGTTGACGATGTAGACATCCGCACCTTCTTCATTGGAGACAACGGTGTAGCCGTTTTCCTCAAACAACTGGGCCAGCGCGCCCGTTTCATTCTGGTTTACCTTGCAGCCCAAGGTGTAAAAAGTTACCCGCATGGTGTACGATTCCTTTGCTTTTATAAATAGTAAACATATATGATTCATTATAATAGAATCCGGCCGAAAGCGCAATACTAATTCCGCACAGAGCAGCATATCGTAGTACCAAAGCGATTTCCGCCGGAGGTGTGCTGCCATGAAAAAACGTGCCGTGACCCTGCTGCTCTGCCTGGTGCTGGTGGTGCTTTCGCTGCTGCGCGGGTTTGCCGCGTCCGCTGCGGGCATCATCCCGGCGACCAACGCCGACTTTGACGTGCCCTGCGCGGCGGCCATCCTGATTGACGAGGACTCAGGCACGGTGCTCTATGAGAAAAACGCCGATGCCCGGCGCCCGATTGCCTCCATCACCAAGGTCATGACACTGCTGCTGGCGTTTGAGGCCCTCGAGGCGGGCAAGATACACCTTGACGATTTTGTCCCGGTCAGTGAGCACGCCTACCACATGGGCGGCAGTCAGATCTGGCTAGAGCCCGGCGAGCAGATGACGCTGGACGATATGCTCAAGGCCATCTGCATTTCCAGCGCCAACGACGCCGCGGTGGCCGTGGCTGAGTATGTCGGCGGCAGCGAAACCGCTTTTGCGGAGATGATGAACGTCCGCGCGTATGAGCTTGGCATGACGAATACCCACTTTGTCAACGCCTGCGGGCTGGACGAGGCAGGGCACCTTTCCACCGCGCGGGATGTCGCCCTGATGAGCCGGGAAATGCTTCTGCACCACACCGAGGTGCGGGACTACTGCTCAATCTGGATGGACACACTGCGCGGCGGCGCGACCCAGCTCGTCAACACCAACAAGCTGCTCAAAAGCTACCGCGGCATCACGGGGCTGAAAACCGGCACCACCGGCAAGGCGGGCGTCTGTATCTCCGCCAGCGCCGAGCGCGACGGCCTGCGGCTGATTGCTGTTGTGCTGGGCTCTGCGTCGGGCAAGGAACGCTTCCAGGCAGCCAGTACGCTGCTGGATTACGGCTTTGCCCACTATGAGAGCGCAGCCGCCGCGCTGCCCGGCGACGCACCGCAGACGCTGCCCGTGGAGCACGGCACGGCGGCGACAGTCCCGCTGAACTACGAAAGCCCCGGACACTGCCTGATGCCCAAGGGCGAGGGCGGCACCCTGGAAGCCGTCGTCGAGCTGCCCGCGTCGCTGTCTGCGCCCGTCGCGGCGGGGGAACAGGTGGGCCGCATTAAGATACTGCATCAGGGCACGGAAATGTGCAGCTATCCCATCACAGCAGCACAGAACGTTGATGCGTTAAGTTTCCGCTATTGCCTCCTCCTTCTTGCCCAAAGCCTGCTTCTCCGGAATTGAATTTGTGCAAATTTCATGAAAAAGCCGAAAAAAGACCCCTACTTTTGCTTGACAATACCGACGTAAAACGGTATCATGGGGATATAAAATCATAAAGGAGGAGCTAAAGATGGCTGTTTCTTTTAACGGCAAGCATCTTGCAAAATTCATCCGTCCTGAAGAATATGAGGCAATCTATCCGCAGGTCGAGTTGGCCCACAATCAGCTGGAATCCAAAACGGGTGCCGGCAATGATTTTCTGGGCTGGCTGGACCTGCCTGTTACTTATGACAAGGAAGAGTTTGCCCGCATCAAGGAGGCTGCGCAGAAGATCCGCTCGGATTCCGATGTGCTGCTCGTCGCCGGTATCGGCGGTTCTTATCTGGGCGCACGCGCTGTGGTCGAGGCCGTCAAGGGCCTGTACCACAATGAGGCTGACGATGGCCTGAAGATTTATTTCTGCGGCAACACCATCAGCCCCACGGCCCTGAACGACATCATCAAGCTGACGAAGGGCAAGCGCTTCTCGATCAACGTCATCTCCAAGTCCGGCACCACCACCGAGACCGCGCTCGCGTTCCGCGTGCTGCGCAAGCTGCTTGAGGATTCTGTCGGCGCCGAGGAGGCCAACAAGCGCATCTACGCCACGACGGACCGCGCCAAAGGCACGCTGAAGCAGCTTGCAACCGAGCAGGGCTGGCCGACCTTCGTCGTTCCCGACGACGTCGGCGGACGCTACTCCGTCCTGACTGCTGTCGGCCTGCTGCCCATTGCCTGCGCCGGTATCGACATCGACGAGCTCATGCAGGGCGCTGCCGATGGCCGCGAGAAGTTCGGCAAGCTGTCCCCGGACAACGACGCCTACCGCTACGCCATGACCCGCAACATCCTGTACCGCAAGGGCAAGAGCGTTGAGACGCTGGCCTGCTTCGAGCCTGACTTCACGATGATGAACGAGTGGTACAAGCAGCTGTTCGGCGAGAGCGAGGGCAAGGACCAGAAGGGCCTGATGCCGACCTCCTGCATCTTCTCCACCGACCTGCACTCCATGGGCCAGTTCCTGCAGGACGGCGCACGCATCATGTTCGAGACCTACGTCGACGTCAAGCACACCCGCAACGACTTCTATATTGAGGAGCTTGAGGGCAACTTTGACGGCCTGAACTTCCTGGCCAACCAGAATATGAGCGTTGTCAACCGCAAGGCGATGGAGGGCACGATTCTCGCCCACACCGACGGCGGCGTGCCGCTGGGCCTGATCGAGGTCGACAGCCTGTCCGCCCACGATGTCGGTGAGCTGATCTACTTCTTCTGGCGTGCCTGTGCCGTCTCCGGCTATCTGCTGAGTGTCAATCCGTTCGACCAGCCCGGTGTTGAGAGCTACAAGAAGAATATGTTCGCGCTGCTGGGCAAGCCCGGCTATGAGGACCGCAAGGCTGAGCTGGAGGCCGCGCTGAAAGAGTAAAGGAACTACGCGCACTGCGCGCTGACGAATATAAGGAGGTAACCCCCTATGCTGAAACTGATTGTTGGAACCAAAGGCTCCGGTAAGACCAAGACCATGATCGATATGATCGACAAGGCCGTCAAGACCACCTCCGGCAACATTGTTGTCATTGAAAAGTGCATGAAGCTCACCACCGAGATCAACCACTCCGCCCGTCTGGTAGACGTTGACGAGTACGGCGTTGCCGGTGCTGATATGCTGTACGGCTTTGTGGCAGGCGTGCTGGCAGGCAACTACGATATTACCGAGCTGTTCCTCGACGGCATCCTGCGCATCACCGACCACGATATGGCCGCTGCCGCCAAGGTCCTGAACGCCATCGACAAGATCACCTCCAACATCGAGGTCGTCGTCACGGTTTCTGCCGATGCGGCTGACCTGCCGGAGGACCTGAAGAAGTTCGTCATCTGAACCTTCTGAACCGCAAAAATTGAGATTTCGGGGCGGGAAAGTGCTTCCCGCCCCGATTTTCTGCGGAAAATCCAAAAAAATCTCAACTTTTTGTGTTTTACAGGTTGACAAGACCCTTTCGCTTGTGTATACTATTTAAGCAACCTTTTGAGGTGTACTATGCAATTTGATATTCGTTCTTTTCTGGAGAGTGGCCGCAAGCCGTTTGAGGCGCATTTTGAGGCTGATTTCTCCAAGGCGGATTTCGGGGGTTACAGCGTAAGCACCCCGGCAGTATGTGACTTTACGGCGACGCTGACCGAAGACGGCGCAGAGTTGCTCTTGTGTGTAAGGGCTCATATTGATGCCGAGTGCGCGCGTTGCCTGGAACCGCTGACCCGGGATTACGATTTTACACGCGAATACTTCGTGCGGGATCGTGATTTGGAGGATTCGGATTTTGAACTGCCGTGCAATGAGAACGGTTGTCTCGACCTCGAGGAGCTCGCCTATCAAGAGCTGATTTTTGAGGTGCCCGCAGTGCTGCTGTGCAGTGCTGATTGTCAAGGTCTATGCCCCATCTGCGGCAAGAAGAAGGCGGCAGGGTGTTCCTGCCAACCGGCAGACAATGCTGCCCCTGCAGATGCAAGGCTTAGCATATTAAAACAACTATTAAGTTGAATTTCACCAAGGAGGTGTCCGATTATGGCTATCGTACCCAAGAGAAAGCATTCTCAAGCCCGCCGCGATAAACGTCGCTCTAATGTCTGGAAACTGGAGGCGCCTACGCTGGTGAAGTGCCCGCAGTGTGGCGAACTGAAGGTTCCCCATAAGGTTTGCGGCAAGTGTGGCTACTACAAAGGCCAGGAAGTCATCAAGAAAGAGGCGTAAGTCTCTTGCGTGGGGAGGGCGATGCCTTCCCCATTTTTTATTGAACAACCATCGCAAAGGAGTGTGACACCATGGCCCTGTATGTGACAGCGGTAGATGAAAATTCCCCCGCGGAGCGCTTCGGCCTTACCGTAGGCTGTGCGCTGCTGGCCATCGACGGTCATCCCCTGAACGATGCACTGGACTACCAGTTTTATACAACGCCCACCTCGTTCTCCCTGGAAGTGTGTGAGAACGAGCAGCACCGCACCGTACAGATCACCAAGGCGGAGTATGAGCCGCTGGGCTGCAACTTCAAGACCTATCTGGGCGACGAAAAGCACAGCTGCGCCAATCACTGTATGTTCTGCTTTATTGACCAGCTGCCGCCCGGTATGCGGGAGCCGCTCTATTTTAAGGATGACGACGAGCGGCTCTCCTTCCTGTTCGGCAACTATATCACGCTGACAAACCTGACCGACCACGAAATTGACCGTATCATCCAGATGCATATCAGCCCGATCTTCGTCTCGGTCCACACGACAAACCCCGCACTGCGGGTACGGATGCTGGCCAACAAGCGCGGCGGCGAGGTGCTCGACTATCTGCCCAGGCTGGCGGCGGGCGGCATCGAGTTGAACTGTCAGCTCGTGCTCTGCCGCGGCGTCAATGACGGCGACGAGCTGCGCCGCACCCTGACCGACCTGTTGGCCCTGCGCCCGCAGGTCGGCAGCATCGCCGCCGTGCCAGCCGGTGTGACCGATTACCGCAAGGGTCTGTACAAGCTGACGCCCTACGATAAGGAAACCGCCGCCGCCACGCTGGATATTCTGGAAGAATTTGCACAGAAATGCCGCGCCGAGTATGGCCGCAGCGTCGTCTACCCCAGCGATGAGTGGTATCTGACCGCCGAGCGCCCGCTGCCTCCGGCAGAGTTCTACGATGCGTTCGCGCAGTTGGAGGACGGCGTCGGCATGTGGCGGCTCTACCACGACACCTTTTTGGAAGAACTGGAAAATTACACGTGTCTGGTGCTGCCCCACAGTATGGATGTGGTTACCGGCACGCTGGCCGGGCCGCTGATCCGGGAATGCGCCGATGCGCTGATGCAGAAGTATCCGCAGGTAAAGATCACCGTGCACGAAATCAAAAATGAGTATTTCGGCGGCAACGTCAGCGTGGCGGGTCTTGTCACGGGCACCGACATCATCAAGCAGTGCAGCGGCAAACTGCACAGTGACCTGCTGGCCGTGCCCGAGGTCATGATCCGCGACGAGAAGGGCCAGTTCCTTGACGACATCACGCTGGAGGAGCTTGGAAGGGCGCTGGGCTGCCGCGCCGTCAGTATCCCCACCGACGGCGGCGGATGCTGCAAGGCAATGCTGAACACCCACAAGCGCAAAACGATAAAATTCAAACGATAAGAGAGTAGAGAGGGAGGAAGGCAGACATGGCAAAACCGATTGTAGCCATTGTGGGCCGCCCCAACGTGGGCAAGTCCACCATTTTTAATAAGCTGACCGGTCAGCGCCTCGCCATTGTCGAGGACACCCCCGGCGTCACCCGTGACCGCATCTTCTGCGACTGCGAGTGGTCCGGCCACAAGTTCCTGCTGGTGGACACCGGCGGCATCGAGCCGCGCATTGACGACGGCCTGCTGGCCCACATGCGCGAACAGGCACAGCTGGCCATTGATTCCGCAGACTGCATCGTCATGGTGACCGAGCTGTCCGCGGGCGTCACACCGCAGGATCAGGACGTTGCCGGAATGCTTATGCGCAGCGGCAAGCCCGTTGTGCTAGCTGTCAACAAGTGCGATAAGGTCGGCGAACCCCCGATGGAGCTGTACGACTTCTACAGCCTCGGCCTCGGCGAGCTGATTCCGGTTTCCGGCGTGCACGGCCACGGCACCGGCGACCTGCTGGACGCGGTCTGCGCCCACCTCAACTTTGAGGAGGACGAGGAAGACACGGATGACCGCATCACGGTTGCCGTCATTGGCCGCCCCAACGTCGGCAAATCCAGCCTCATCAACCATATTCTGGGCGAGAACCGTCTGATCGTCGCCAACGAAGCCGGTACGACCCGCGATGCCATCGACACGATGGTGGAGAACAAGTACGGCAAGTTCATTTTTACCGATACCGCCGGCCTGCGCAAGCGCGGCAAGGTCGAGAGCGGCGTTGAGCGCTACAGCGTCCTGCGCAGTCTGGCTGCTGTCGAGCGTAGCCGTGTCTGCGTCATTATGATCGACGCGACGGTAGGCTTTACCGAACAGGACTCCAAGGTCGCCGGCTACGCGCATGAGCAGGGCAAGGCCTGCATCATCGCCGTCAACAAGTGGGACGCCGTCGAGAAGGACAGCTACACGATGGACGCCATGCGCAAAAAGCTGGAGGAGGACTTCAGCTTCATGTCCTATGCCCCCATCGTCTTTATCAGCGCCAAGACCGGTCAGCGCGTCGACAAACTGTTTGAGACCATCCACTTTGTGGATGTCCAGAATGGTACCCGCGTGCCCACCGGCGCACTGAACGAGATGCTGGCCCGTGCCACCGCCAAGGTCCAGCCGCCGTCTGACAAGGGCAAGCGCCTGAAGGTGTTCTATATCACCCAGATTTCGACCCGCCCGCCGACGTTCGTCTGCTTCGTCAACCAGAAAGCACTGTTCCATTTCTCGTACCAGCGCTATCTGGAAAACCAGATCCGTGAGACGTTCGGCCTGACCGGCACCCCCATCAAGATGATTACCCGCGAGCACGGCGACGGCGCGGTCAAAGCAGGAAAGGTGTAACCCATGGTGAAAAATATCCTTCTGGCCTGCGTGCTGACCGCAGCAGGCGGTTACCTGCTGGGCAGCATCCTGTTCGGCGTGCTGATTTCTAAAGTCATGTACAATGACGATGTGCGCAACCATGGCAGCGGCAACGCCGGCATGACGAATGTTCTGCGTACCTACGGCAAGCTGCCCGCCGTGTTCACTACCATTGGCGACGTGGGCAAGAGCGTGGCTGCTGTCAACCTGGGCCGCTTCATCTTTGATGCGATGCTCTCCGGCACGGGTGCGGCTTGGCAGAACCCGCTGGATCCCGTCTGCGGTGCGTATCTGGCCGCCATCTTCTGCATGATCGGCCACAGCCGCCCGATTTTCTTCGGCTTTAAGGGCGGCAAGGGTGTGTTGGTCGGCGCGGGCGCGGCTCTCGCCACCGAGCCCCTCGTCTGCGCCGTGCTGCTGGCCATCTTCCTGATTGAGGTCGCTGTCACCCGCATTGTCTCTCTGGGCAGCATCATCATTGCTGCACTGTACCCGGTGGGCACTCTCATCAACCTGATTGCCCGCGGTGCGAACCTGCCTACCATTCTTTTCAGCACGATTTGCTGCGTGATCATGGCCGCTATGGTCATCTGGCTGCACCGCTCCAACATTGAGCGCCTGAAAAACGGCACCGAGTACCGCTTTGGGCAAAAGAAATAAACTGTCCTAATGGCACCGCATGATTTTGGTCATGCGGTGTTTTTTGTACATGGTGTGCAATAATAAAAATCTGTTATACTGAAGGCGTGATGTGACATGACAAAAACCATAGAAGCCATCTGGCAGCTTTTGCAGCAGCACCAGGGCGAGACCTTCCACACCGCCAAGGGTCTGCCGTTCACCTATTCGATCCGCGGCGGCGAACTTTTCGTGAACCGCCGCCGGAAGTCGATCACTGTCTCCACGGTTCGACGTGCGCTGGAAAAAATTACACTGCTCGAGGCCGCAGGGGAGGTCATCACCGGTCCCAAGAAAATCGGCTGCTACGGGGCCAGCTACCTTTACCCGGTGCTGTTGGCGCTGGACGTTCTGGAAAGACCGGCCCTGCCGGGGCAGGAAGAATTTACCGATGCCGCAATTGTGAACAAGGTATGAAATCTGTACAAAATACACCCCATACGTGAAAAATAACTGTTGAAATACTCTGCAAACTGTTGTATACTGGTAGCATTAAGGCAGATAATGGAGGTCAGGCACCGATGAAGGGTCTTTACGATGTGGCACGTCATCTTGTATGGCTGACGCAGTTTGGCCTGTCGGTGGTCGTACCGCCGACGCTCTGCATTGCCGGTTCGGTCTGGCTGCGGCATCGGTTCACATTGGGCGGCTGGGTCGTAGCTGTCGGCGTTGTGGTCGGGGTGCTGGCCGCGGCAAGCTGCCTGCGCTGCTCACTGCAGGCGCTGGACCGGCAGGGCCGCCCCGCCAAAAAAGACGGCGAAAAAACATCTCCTATATCCTTTGACCAACATTAGAAAGGGGAGTCCACCCTTGCAAAAGCATCGTGATGTATTGCAGCAGGCAAGCCGCCTGGCTGTGGCCGTGGCGCTCTGCATTGCCGCTATGCTGGCGGTCTATGCGCTGACCGGGCACTTTACCAACGCTGTGCTTCTCGGCGCTCTGATTGGCTTTGTGATGGCGATGGGGAACTTCCTCTCGCTGAGCATCACAGTCTCCAACGCCATGAATCGTGCCGCCAACGGCGGCAACCCGCAGAAGGCGCAGCTGGAGATTCAGACGTCGAGCGTCGTCCGCCCGGTCATTCTGGTCATCATTTATATCCTGCTGTTTCGTGCAGATTTGTGTGACCCGCTGGCAGCCATCCTGCCGCTGCTCTTTGCGCAGATCTGCATCAAGCTCATCGACTTTTTCCGCCCGGATTCCCAGGCGGCACAAAAGACAAAGGACGGTGATTCCACCCCATGAATGGTCCGAAAATCTACTTTACCATCCCGTTGTTCGGCGGCATCGGCATCACACAGACGACGGTCTCGTCGTTTGTTGTCATGCTGCTGCTTTGCATAGCGGCGGTCGTGCTGGGCAGTAACCTGCAAAAGCGGCCAAGCCGCCGTCAGGTGCTCGTCGAAAAAGGCGTGACGATGCTCTATGACATGGTCGAAAGCACGATGGGCAAGCACAACAGTTATTGGACACCCTACATCGGCGCGCTGTTCCTCAGTTCCATCTGCGGTTCGTTCATCGGCATGACGGGCATCTTCCGCTCGTCGACGGCTGATCTGTCCACGACGGTGACTTGGGCGCTGATGACAAGCTTTATCTGCTGGGGCTGCTCCATCAAGCGCAACGGTGTCGGCGGCTGGCTGAAGGGTTTCACCGAGCCAATCGTTGTCATGACCCCAATGAACCTTGTTTCCGAGATCGCACAGCCGATCTCGATGGCCTTCCGTCACTTCGGCAACATTGCAGGCGGAAGCGTTCTGACAAGCCTTGTCTACTCGGCACTGGCGACCGTTTCTGCGGCGGTGCTGGGGCTGGTCGGCAAGAGCGTCATTGTGGGAGTTCTCGTTCTGACAGTCGGCGCGGCGCTGTTGTACAGCGGCGTCAAGACGAAAAAGCTGGTGCGCAAGATCTTCGGCATCGTTTTCGCCGTGACCGGCGCACTCTCCCTTTTGGGGCTGACAGGCGTACCGTATCTGGAGGTCGGTGTCCCCGGAATCCTGAGCCTGTATTTCGATATTTTCTCCGGCGGCGTACAAGCCCTTGTTTTCAGCCTGTTGACAATGGTGTACGTGGGCAATGCCTGCCCGCCCCCGGAGGAAGCCTGAATCCGTATTTATTATTTAGGAGGATATTTCTATGGAAGCTGCAATCGTAAAAGCTGCCTGCGCAATCGGCGCTGGTATCGCAATGGGCTTTGGCGCCATCGGCCCGGCTGTCGGTGAAGGTAACGCCGTCGGCAAGGCACTGGAGGGCATGGCCCGCCAGCCGGAGATGGCCAACGACCTGCGTACCAACATGATCCTGGGCTGCGCCATCACCGAGTCCACCGGTATTTACTCGCTGGTCATCGCGCTGCTGCTGCTCTTTGTGTTCTGATTAAACTGCTGAATTGGAGGAATAGCTCATGACGGGCTTTGAAAGTTTTGTAGGCGTCAACCCGTGGACTGCGCTGTTTACCTTCTGCAATATGCTCATCACCTTTGCAGTGCTGAAAAAGTTCCTTTTCAAGCCTGTGAAGAAGATGATCGATGACCGCCAGCAGGAGATCGATACGATGTATGCCGACGCGGATGCCGCCAAACAGAAGGCTGCGGATCTCGAGAAGGAGTACGCCGACCACCTGCAGAGCATCAAGGATGAACGCGACGCCATGCTGCGCGAGGCAACCGCCCGCGCCCAGAAGCGCGAGGAGGAGATCGTCGGCGAGGCCAGGGCCGAGGCGGCGTCCATCCGCGCTGCGGCGGAGGCAGACATTGCCCAGGAACGCAAGAAGGCTGTCAACGACCTGAAAAACGAGATCGGCGGCATGGCTGTCGAAATTGCCGGTAAGGTCGTGGAGCGCGAGATCAACGAGTCTGACCATCAGGCCCTGATCGATGAGTTTATCAGGAATGTGGGGGATGCCTCATGACCGAGCTTGCAAAGCGCTACGGCGGCAGCCTGTATGAGCTGGCGGCAGAGGAAAATCTGACCGACGAGCTTTTGCAGCAGCTGCGCACCGCGGTAAACAGCATCGAAGCCGAGCCGCAGTACCTGCGTCTGCTCTCGACGCCCAGCGTTCCCAAAAAGGAGCGCTGCGCCCTGCTGGACAAGGCGTTCGAGGGAGCCCATCCCTACCTCGTCAACTTCCTCAAGCTGCTGTGCGGGGAGGATCTGCTGGGCGAGCTGCCGGGCTGTCTGCGCGCGTATCAGGACCGCTACAATGTTGACCACAATATCCTTGAGGTCACGGCAGTATCGGCCATTGCGCTGACCGCGCCCAGCCGCGAAAAGTTACTGGCAAAATTGCAGAAAATGACAGGCAAAAACATCGTCCTGACTGAGACTGTGGACCCCGCCGTTTTAGGCGGTCTGCGGCTTGACATGGACGGCACACGCCTGGACGGCACCGTGCAGCGTCATCTGGAGCGCCTGCGTACAGAAATCGACGGTGCAGTCCTTTAAGTAAAATCGCACCCATTCTATAGATTGTGTGGTGAACCAAACAGTGCAACTGAAACCCGAACAGATTTCCCGCATCATCCGTTCCCAAATCAAGTACTACGAGAATGCCATTGAGCAGACCGAGACCGGAACGGTAACGATGGTGGGCGACGGTATTGCGCGCGCCGCGGGGCTTGACAACTGTATGGCCGGTGAACTGGTCCAGTTTGAGAGCGGCACCTACGGCATGGCGCAGAACCTGGAAGAAAACAGTGTCTCCATCGTCCTGCTTGGTGATGATGAAGGCATCAAGGAGGGCAGTACCATCAAGCGCACCGGCAAGGTCGTTTCCGTGCCGGTGGGCGAGGGTATGATTGGCCGCGTGGTCAACGCGCTGGGCCAGCCCATTGACGGCAAGGGCCCCATCGAGGCTGCCGACTACCGCGCCATTGAATCCCCGGCACCCGGCATCCTGGACCGTCAGCCCGTCAAGCAGCCTTTGCAGACCGGCATTAAGGCCATCGACTCGATGATCCCGATTGGCCGCGGCCAGCGTGAGCTTATCATCGGTGACCGCCAGACCGGCAAGACCGTCATTGCCACCGATACCATCATCAACCAGAAGGGCAAGGACGTTCTGTGCATCTATGTTGCCATCGGTCAGAAGCGCTCTACCGTGGCAACCCTGGTCGAGAATCTCGAGAAAAACGGCGCTATGGCGTACACAACCGTCGTCTGCGCCACCGCGTCCGAGCTGTCGCCTTTGCAGTATATCGCCCCCTACGCAGGCTGCGCCATGGGTGAATACTTCATGAACAAGGGCAAGCACGTCCTGATCATCTACGATGACCTGTCCAAGCACGCTGTCGCGTACCGTGCGCTCTCGCTGCTGATTCGCCGTCCCCCGGGACGCGAGGCTTACCCCGGCGACGTTTTCTACCTGCACAGCCGCCTGCTGGAACGCGCAGCCAAGCTGAGTGACGCCAAGGGCGGCGGCTCGCTGACCGCACTGCCCATCATCGAGACGCAGGCGGGCGACGTTTCCGCCTATATCCCGACGAACGTCATTTCCATTACTGACGGTCAGATCTTCCTTGAGACAGAGCTGTTCCACGCGGGCATCCGCCCCGCCGTCAACCCCGGCATCTCGGTTTCCCGTGTCGGCGGCAACGCCCAGATCAAGGCCATGAAAAAGGTCGCCGGTACGCTGAAGCTGATTTACTCTCAGTATCGTGAGCTGCAGGGCTTCGCCCAGTTCGGCTCTGACCTGGACGCCGACACCAAGTCCCGTCTGGCCCAAGGTGAGCGCATCGTCGAGGTGCTCAAGCAGGACCGGAACAGCCCTGTCGCCGTCGAAAAGCAGGTTGCCATCCTGTACGCGACCATTCACAGCTACCTGAAGGATGTGGCCGTTGCCGATATTGCAGAGTATGAGCGCCGCCTGTATGAGTACCTGGACGAGAACGTCACCGCCGCGGGCGTGATGGAGACCATCCGCACGACGGGCGATCTGAAGCCCGAAACCGAGGAGCAGCTCAAGCAGGTGCTGGCTGACTTCACAGCCCAATTCCTCAAAGAAAAATAAACTGCAAAGGAGGTGCCGCCGATGGCCGGTTCCATGAAGGAAATCAAGCTGCGTATCCGAAGCGTCGAAAGCACCATGCAGATCACCAAGGCCATGGAGCTTGTGGCATCCAGCAAGCTGCGCCGTGCCAAGGAGCGCGTCGAGGGCAGCCGCCCATATTTTGAGACGCTGTACAGCACGCTGTATGACATTGTCAGCGCGGACTCGGGGTTCGACAGCCCGTATCTCGCCAGGCGGGATACGAACCGCCGCCTGTATATCGTTATCGCGGGTGACCGCGGTCTGGCGGGCGGCTACAACTCCAATATCCTCAAGGCCATCGAGGCGGACGCCGAGGGCGCGGAATATTGCGTACTGCCCATCGGCAAAAAGGCCGTCGAGCACTTTGAGCGCCGCAAGGCAGCCATCCTGACCACCGCCTTCGCGGAGGCAGGGGATTTGTCTGTCAGCGATTGCTTTGAGATTTCCCGCCTCGTCTGCCAGAAATTCCTGGCAGGGGAGTTTGACGAGATCCGCCTTGGTTTTACGCAATTTGTCTCTATGCTGACCCAGACGGCCACCGTGCTGCCGGTCCTGCCCTTTGACGCTCAGCGCCCCGAGCCGGGCCACGAGCGCGAAAGCCTGATGATGTATGAGCCGGACGGAAAGACCGTCTTTGACGCCATTATCCCCGAGTATCTCGCGGGCGTCGTCTACGGTGCCCTGTGCGAGAGCGTTGCCAGTGAGCAGGGCGCGCGCCGTATGGCGATGGACGCCGCCACCAAGAACGCAGGCGAGATGATCGACCATCTGAACCTGTACTACAACCGTGCGCGTCAGGCCGCTATCACCCAGGAAATCACCGAGATTGTGGCCGGTGCCGATGCGGAGTCTTAAGGCAACACCGCATAATTCCCGCCTTACGGCTTAAGCACCGCTCCGGCGGCTGCGGCACGGCATCTGCGTTGCCAAAATGCTCGATAATACACAAAGTATTATCTGCGCTTTTGGCTTAGCAGCTGCCGCACCTCGCTCGCCGTATCGGCACTTAGAATTACGCGGTATTGCCTTAAAGAAAAAGCCCACTAAAGGAGTGTGTGCTATGCCAGAAAAACACATCGGAAAGGTCGTACAGGTCATGGGACCTGTACTTGACATCCGATTCAGGGACGGTGAACTGCCCGCCCTTCTGAACGCCGTTGAACTGGAAAACAACGGCAAAAAGCTGATCGTTGAGGTTGCCCAGCACATTGGCGATAATGTCGTGCGCTGCATTGCCATGGCGGCCACCGACGGCCTTGTCCGCGGTACGGATGCCGTGGATACCGGCGAACCGATCAAGGTGCCCGTTGGTGACGAGTGCCTGGGCCGCGTGTTCAACCTGCTGGGCGAGCCCGTCGACGAGCAGCCCGCGCCGGAGAACATCGAGCGCTGGCCCATCCACCGTCCGGCTCCTGCCTTTGACGAGCAGGAGTCCGCCACGGAAATTCTCGAGACCGGCATCAAGGTCGTTGACCTGATCTGCCCCTACGCCAAGGGCGGCAAGATCGGTCTGTTCGGCGGTGCCGGTGTCGGCAAGACCGTTCTGATTCAGGAACTGATTTATAACATCGCCACGGCCCACAACGGCTATTCCGTCTTTACCGGCGTCGGTGAGCGCACCCGCGAGGGCAACGACCTGTACGGTGAAATGCGCGAGAGCGGCGTTCTGAACAAGACAGCGTTGGTCTACGGCCAGATGAACGAGCCGCCGGGAGCCCGTATGCGCGTCGCTCTGTCCGGCTTGACGATGGCGGAATACTTCCGCGACGTCAAGCACCAGGACGTGCTGCTCTTCATCGACAATATCTTCCGCTTCACCCAGGCCGGTTCCGAGGTTTCGGCGCTGCTGGGCCGTATGCCCTCTGCCGTCGGCTACCAGCCCACGCTGGCCACCGAGATGGGCGCCCTGCAGGAGCGTATTACCTCCACCCGCAAGGGCTCGATCACGTCGGTGCAGGCCGTCTATGTGCCCGCGGACGACCTGACCGACCCCGCGCCCGCCACGACCTTCACCCACCTGGACGCCACCACGGTTCTGAGCCGTGACATCGCCTCCCAGGGCATTTATCCGGCTGTCGACCCGCTGGACTCCACCTCCCGTATCCTCTCGCCCGAAGTTGTCGGCCAGGAGCACTACGAGGTCGCCCGCGCCGTGCAGCAGGTGCTGCAGCGCTACAAGGAGCTGCAGGACATTATTGCCATCATGGGTATGGACGAGCTGTCCGAGGAAGACAAGATCACGGTGGCCCGGGCCCGCAAGGTGCAGCGCTTCCTGTCCCAGTCCTTCCATGTTGCGGAGCAGTTCACCGGTATGCCCGGCCAGTATGTGCCGCTGAAGGAGACCCTGCGTGGCTTCAAGATGATTTTGAACGGCGAGTGCGACAGCATCCCCGAGAGCTGTTTCCTGTTCGCCGGTACGATTGATGATGTCCTGGCCAAGGCCAAGCAGCAGTAAGGCGGTGGGAGTATGGCAACTTTCCCGCTCAAGATCATGACGCCGGACGGCGTTGCGTTTGATGGCGCGGTCACGTCGGTATCCTGCCGAACCATCAACGGCCAGCTTCAGCTGCTGGCGCGGCATATCGACATCTGCACGGCGCTGGGCATGGGCGAGGCTCATATTAAGCTGGAGGACGGCACGGTCCGCCGCGCAGCCTGTATGGGCGGTATGCTGAGTATGCTTGGCGGCGAGTGCCATCTGCTGGCAACGACCTTTGAATGGGCCGATGCCATTGATGCCGAGCGCGCCGCCCGCAGCAAGGCCCGTGCCGAAGTGTTGCTGGCCCAGAAGAATCTGGACAAGCGCGACATGCAGCTTGCCGAGGCCCGCTTAAGGCGTGCCTTGGTGCGCAGCAGCGTGGCCGCCCGCAAGGATATTTGAATCCGACTGCCCTCGCCGTTTGGCGGGGGCGTTTTATTTTTCGAACCCGCCGCAAAGCACTGTGGTCAGTGTCTCAAACGCCCCGCCGCGCTTGCCTTTTGCGCCCGCACACGGTATAATACAGATATGAATACTGCAATGATTTACATCCTTATTATGAATGTCATCGGCTTCTGCCTGATGGGGCTGGACAAGCATCGCGCCCGCACACGGCAGTGGCGCGTGCCGGAGAAGATCCTGTTTGGCGCGGCTCTGCTGGGCGGCAGTGCCGGTGCGTGGGCCGGTATGTACGTGTTCCATCACAAGACGCGCCACTGGTATTTTGTAGTGGGCATACCGCTGATCCTTGCGGCCCAGCTGGCGCTGGCTGTTTATTTTACGCGCTGAACCAGGCAGGGGAGGTGTCCCGCCGTGTCATTTTTTACCGCGCTGTTCTCCGGGCACAAAAAGTCTGCCGCTCTGCTGACGCCGCCTGACGGCATGCGGGAGACGGATATTGCGCTGGAAAGCAGTACCTGCACCGGAGAGACGGTCATCGGCTTTCGCAGCAAAGCGGACGGTCATCTGCTGAACGCCGTTGTCGTGCGCAGCCGTGCGGATATTGAGACATTTTACAAAAGCTACGGCTTTGTGTACGCAGGCAAATTTGATAAATAATCCACAAACTACGCTTGATATTTTATTAACTTTATGAAATATATTGCCTTGCCTTCTCTATTCGCACATATATTGCACAGATTTCTGCCATTTCGCACGTTTTCTTTGCAAAGCGCAAAATGGGTGCTATAATAGCAGTGTAAGTGCTAAGCAGCTATGTGCTGCATAAATACTGGAGGAGTGTCAGACTATGTCCATTTTCGAAAATTTTGAGAAGAAGCTGCAGGCTGAGCCGAAGTCCATCGTCTTTACCGAGGGTACCGACGCCCGTATTCTGTCCGCTGCAAGCCGTCTGCTGGCAGGCAAGACCCTGAAGGTCATCCTGCTGGGCGAGGTCGAAGCCGTCAAGAAGGCCGCTGCTGACGGCAGCTTTGACATCACCGGTGCCGAGATCATCGACCCTGCCAACTACGAGGGCTTTGATGAGATGGTCGCCAAGATGGTCGAGCTGCGCAAGGGCAAGATGACCGATGAGCAGTGCCGTGCCGCTCTGTCCAAGGGCAATTACTTCGGCACCATGTTGGTCAAGCAGGGCAAGGCTGACTGCCTGCTGGGCGGCGCAACCTACTCCACCGCTGACACCGTCCGCCCGGCTCTGCAGCTGATCAAGTGCAAGCCCGGCATCAAGTCTGTCAGCTCCTGCTTCATCCTGACCCGCGGCGAGGAGAGCATCGCCATGGGCGACTGTGCCATCAACATCGATCCCTCCGAGGACGAAATCGTCGAGTCCACCGTCGAGACCGCTCACACCGCAGAAATTTTCGGCATCGACCCCCGTGTTGCACTGCTGTCCTACTCCACCAAGGGTTCCGGCAAGGGCGAGACCGTCGACAAGATGCGCAACGCTACCGCCCGCGTTCAGGAGGCTCACCCTGAGCTGAAGGTCGACGGTGAGCTGCAGTTTGACGCTGCCGTTGCTCCCGAGGTCGGCCAGCTGAAGGCCCCCGGCTCCAAGGTCGCCGGCTATGCCAACACCTTCATCTTCCCCAACATCAACGCCGGCAACATCGGCTACAAGATCGCCCAGCGCTTGGGCGGCTTTGAAGCCTACGGCCCCATTCTCCAGGGCCTGAACGCCCCCATCAACGACCTGTCCCGCGGCTGCAATGCCGAGGAGGTCTACAAGATGGCCCTGATCACCGCCGCGCTGATCTGAGTTAAAATCCCTACATAAAAAGCAACCGCCGCCCGCGATATAGAAAACGGGCGGCAGTTTTTGTGTGGCAGGGGGCGCATATAGAATGCCCCCCTGCGGAAATTGCAATTTTCTTATGATATAACTAAATTTTCTACGTGTCGGGGTCGATGCTTGCATCCGCCCCTACAAAAAATGTCCGCTGCAATTTTTACCGCAGCGGACATTTTTTATGAACTACCAATCAATAGTGCAGCTTTTCCGCATCCAGCCCCTCCAGCACGGGCAGCATGGCGGCGGCCTCGGCGCGGGCGGCAATGGGGTCCATCATCAGGTAGTTGCCGCACTCGACGGCGGATGCGCCGGGAATCTCTCCCTCGTACTCCGCCATCCAGGCAAAGGCGCTGCGGGTCAGGTCAAGCGCCTCGGCGGGCGTCAGGCCGGTGGTCAGCAGGTAAAAGCCGGTCAAACAGCCCATGGGGCCGACATAGACAACACCCCTGCTGTACTTGCTGTTGCGCGCATAGGTTGCGAACAGATGCTCCAGCGTGTGAGCCGCGGCGGGGGAAAGATAGCTGCCCTTGTTGGGCTGCTTCATGCGGATGTCCCAGGTCAAAATCTCGCCGTCAGCACCATCCTGGCGGGACAGGTACATACCCGGCAGCAGCCTGGTGTGGTCAACACAGAAGCTCGCGATACGTTCCATCGTGGTCCGCCTCACTTCGCCATCGCCTGCACAACACCGCGGGCGCAGTCCATGGAAATCGTCATGCCGTCCTTCAGCGTGCGGGTGGCATTGGTAGCACCAACGATAACGGCCTTATCCAGCGTCAGACCGACAATGGCGGAATGGCTGTTCGTACCAGCCTCCTCGGTGATGATACCGGCAGCCTCACGCATGAAAGGCAGCGTGTCGTTGGTGGTAAAGGGTACGACCAAAATCTGGCCGGGTTTGAACTTCTTGGCGGCCTCGGTGGCGTTGCGGCACACGCAGACCTCACCCTTGGCGTTGTGGCTGCCGATGCCGACACCGGCCAGCAGGGAATCGCCGACCATGTGGACCTTGATCATGTTGGTGGTGCCGGAGATGCCGACGGGAACACCGGCGGTGACGACGACGAGGTCGCCGTCCTGCACAAGGCCCGCGCTCTTGGCCTTCGCAACCGACATACTGATGAGCTCATCCGTGGAGGTCGCGTAGTCCATCAGCAACGGGGTAACGCCGCGGTAGACGTTCAGCTGGCAGCGGGTCGTTTCATCCAGCACACAGGCGATAATTTGGGTGTCAGGACGGAAGCGGCTCAACAGGCGGGCGGTCTCACCGCTCTTGGAAGCCGTGATGATGGCGGAAGCGCCGATGTCTGTAGCGGTGGTGCAGGCGGCATGGCCGACGGCAGCGCTGATGTTCAGGCGGCTGTTGTCCGTACCGGAGTGGTGGACCAGACTGTCAAAGCTGGAGTCTGCCTCGGTGGTCTCGGCAATCGTAGCCATGGCCTTCAGCGCCTCGACGGGGTACTTGCCCGCGGCGGTTTCACCGGAGAGCATGACCGCGCCGGTGCCGTCGTAGATGGCGTTGGCCACGTCGGTGATTTCGGCACGGGTCGGGCGGGGATTGACGATCATGGAATCCAACATCTGGGTAGCGGTAATGCAGATCTTACCGGCGCTCATGGCGCGGTCGATCAGGTGCTTCTGGATGGCCGGGATCTCGGCAAAGTCGATCTCAACGCCCATATCGCCGCGGGCAACCATGATGCCGTCGGCCACGGTCAGGATCTCGTCGATGTTGTCGATGCCCTCCTGGTTTTCGATCTTCGCGATGATGCGGATCTTGGAGTTGTGCTCGTCCAGGATGTGGCGGATATCCATAATGTCCTGCGCGTTGCGGGCAAAGCTGGCGGAGATCAGGTCAAAGCCCTGCTCGACACCAAACAGAATATCGCTCGTGTCGCGCTGGCTCATATACGGCATGGACAGATGCACGCCGGGGACGTTGACGCCCTTCTTGGTCTTGATGATGCCGTCATTGCAGACCGTGCAGACAATGTCGGTGTCGCCGACCTCGTCAATGCGCAGCTCGATCAGACCGTCGTCCAGCATGATCCGGCCACCGGGCTTGACGTCGTGGGGCAGCTCCTTGTAAGTGACGGAGCTGATTTCGTTCGTGCCCTCTACGCTGCGGGAGGTCAGGGTGAACTTCTGGCCGGTGGTCAGCTTCTCTACACCGTTCTTGAACTCACCCAGACGAATCTCGGGACCCTTGGTGTCCAGCATACAGGCAATGGGCAGGTCCAGCTCCTTGGACAGTGCGCGTACCTTGTCAAAGCGGCCCTTGTGCTCCTCGTAGTCGCCATGAGAAAAGTTGAAACGCGCGACGTTCATGCCGTTCTCCATCAGCTGGCGCAGAATGCCCGGCTTATCGGTGGACGGACCCATAGTACAGACGATCTTGGTTTTACGCATAAAGCTTATCCTCCGTTTTACATTTCTACCTATTTATATACTTTAGCAAACCTCAGCGGTATTATACTACAAGTCCGCCGTGGGAGACAAGAGGAAAACGGCTTTCGTCTGAAAAAAACCGCACAAAAATTGTTTCCTTTCTGCCCGCTAATTTTTACACAATTTCAGCTCGTTCCGTGCAAATTCTGCCACAGCCCGGGTACAGCCCGACTTACAGGCCACCGGCGTTCTTCTGTGCCCGGCGGGTCCGATTTGCAAGCATGGATTGCATGTTTACTTTTTGCGGTGTTTACGGTATAATAAAGCCATGAATAGTCCTTTACCACTTACTATACAGGAGAAGCATCATGGCAAAACGTGTATTTCTGATTGTGCTCGACAGCTTCGGCGTCGGAGCAGAGCCGGACGCGCCCCTTTTCGGCGATGTCGGCACCAACACACTGGGGGCCATTGCAGGGCATCCCAATTTCAGGGGTGATAACCTTGCCAGGCTCGGCATGTTCAATCTGGACGGCGTGACCTGCGGCACCCCCGCAGCCGCCCCCATCGGCAGCTATGCCCGCCTGCGTGAGGCCAGTGCCGGCAAGGATACGACCATCGGCCACTGGGAAATCGCGGGTCTGCTGAGTGCCGAACCGCTGCCCACCTTCCCGGACGGTTTCCCGCAGGAGCTGCTGGATGCGTTCACCGCCAAAACCGGCTATAAGGTTCTGTGCAACAAGCCCTATTCCGGCACCGACGTCATCCGCGACTACGGCGAGGAGCACATGAAAACCGGCGCACTCATCGTCTACACCTCCGCCGACAGTGTGTTCCAGATCGCTGCGAACGAGGCCATTGTCCCTGTGGAAAAGCTGTACGAGATCTGCGCACAGGCGCGGGAGCTGCTGACCGGCAAATACGGCGTGGGCCGCGTCATTGCCCGCCCGTTCGTGGGCGACTGCGCCGCCAACTTCACCCGCACACCGCGCCGCCATGACTACAGTCTGGTCCCGCCGCACGACACGATGCTCGATGCCATCCTGGCCGCAGGCAAGCAGACCATCGGTGTCGGCAAGATCCACGACATCTTTGCGGGCAAGGGCATCGGCGAGACCATCCGCACCTCCGGCAACACCGAGGGTCTGCAAGTCACGCTGGAGCTAGCGGACCGCGATTTTGAGGGTCTGGCCTTCGTCAACCTCGTCGACTTTGATATGCTCTACGGCCACCGCCGCGACATTGCGGGCTACGCCGCCGCCGCTGCCGAGTTCAACGACTGGCTGCCCGGCTTTATGGCAAAAATGCGCCCGGGTGACATCCTGATGGTCACGGCGGATCACGGCTGCGACCCCAGCTACACCAAGACCACCGACCACACCCGTGAGCACGTGCCGTTCCTGATTTACGGCGACGAGGTCAAGCCCGGCGTCAACCTGCACACCCGCTACAGCTTCGCCACGATTGCCGACACTGTCTGCAAGGCGCTGGGCGTTGACTACTGCCCGGCGGGCTGCGGTGTTTATGATGAAATTGCCCGCTAAGGTGGGCGTTCTTGTGCTGGACCTGCTGGCCGCAGTGCTGGTCCTCTATTCGGTTTCGCTGATTTTTCTGTCCAACTTCAACATGGGCAACCTGATGGTCTGGCTGCTGACGGTCTGCGTGGCCGGGTACGCCGTGTTCCGCCGCCCGCTCAGCCTGTGGTTTTCCGCGGGCGCAGGACGGGTCGTTTTCTGGGTGCTGGCCGTTCTGGCCGGGGTGTATCTGGCGCTGATTGCCTTTGTGTCGGTCAGCGGCTATATGAACCCGCCCACGGGGGACGAAAGGGTCATCATCGTGCTGGGGGCCGGGCTGCATAAGGATAAGCCCAGCAAGCTCCTGCAATGCCGCCTGAATAAGGCGTATGACTACGCCGCAGCCCACCCGGAGACACTGGTCATCACCAGCGGCGGGCAGGGCCGCGACGAATGGCGGCCCGAGGGCGACGCCATGCGGGACTACCTGATTGCCAAAGGACTGCCTGCGGATCGCGTGCTTGCCGAATCCGGCTCGACCTCCACCGAGGAAAACTTTGCCTTCTCACTGACCATCCTGCGGGAGCATGGCTTTGATGAGACAACGCCCATCGTCTACGTTTCCAATGCGTTCCACTGCTACCGCGCCGGAAAATACGCCGCCCTGGCGGGCTTCACCCAAGCCACGGCGCTGCCCTCTGCAACGCCGTGGCGCAGTGTGCTGCCATGCTATCTGCGGGAGGCACTGGCACTGCTCTACTACTGGGTATTCAAAACGTCCGCCAGCGGACCGATGCATGCGATGGTCGGCCTGCTGGAGCTGAATAAAAATTTCTTTTATAAATAGGAGGGGACTGCCATGCAGATCCGCTATTACAAGGAGTACAGCCGGTTTCTGAACCGTTTTATGGAGTTTAAGGTCTACGGCCATGCCGGACGTCCCATCGTCATTTTCCCGTGCCAGAGTGGCCGCTTCTTCGACTGGGAGGACCGTAATATGTGCAACGCGGCGGCCCCCTGGATCGACAGCGGCAAGCTGCAGATCTTCACCGTCGACAGCATCGACCCCGAGAGCTGGGACAATAACGGCCCCGAACGCCCGCGCATCGAGATGCAGGAGCGCTGGTACAACTATATCTGTGAGGAGTTTGTCCCCCGTCTGCTGGAGATCAACCGCGAGCAGGGCGAGGACCACACAGGCTGCATTCTGACCGGCGGTGCCAGCATGGGCGGCGGCCACGCCGTCAACTTCTACCTGCGCCGCCCCGACATCTTCAACGGCACGATTGCCCTGAGCGGCCTGTACTCCTCCGGCATGTTCTTCGGCAGCTACATGGACGACCTTGTCTACCGCAATTCTCCCTGCGATTATATGCGCAACTTCCCGACGACTCACCCCTACATGAAGCTGTTTGAGAAGGCCGACAAGTTCATTATGTGCTGCGGTCAGGGCGCGTGGGAAGCTGACCTGCTGGCCTCCACGAAGGAGCTGCAGGCCATTCTCGAGAGCAAGGGCATCCATCCCATCGTGGACATCTGGGGCCAGGACGTCTCCCACGACTGGTACTGGTGGGAGAAGCAGTGGGTCTACTTCCTGCAGATGACCCTGGGCGACGCATAACGAATACAGTAAGGAACACGATTCTATGGATTTTTGGCACGATGCAGCGGCGCAAAAGCGCTGGCTGCGCCGCTTTGCGCTGCTGACGGGCGTGCTGCTGCTGCCCGTGCTGGTGCTGGCGGTCTTTGCGCGCCCCTCGGCAGATGATTTCATCTACGCCGCCCGCACCCATGCCGTGGTGCAGCAGTACGGTCTTGACCTGCCGCGTCTGCTGCGGGCCGCGTGGGACACCAACGCCTACTACTATGAGAACTGGCAGGGACTCTACGTTTCCGGCTTTACGCTGGCGTTTCAGCCCGCCATCTTCGGCAACAGATATTATGGTGCCACGCTGGTCTGCGTGCTGCTGCCGCTGTTTTTCTGCCTGTATGGGCTGGCACGGTGCGTGGTGCTGCGTCTGGACGCGGCGCAAAGGCGTCTGCCCTGGGCACTGGCGCTGCTGCTGACCTTCGCCTTTATCGAGGGCATGCCCGCCCCCGTGGAGGGATTGTACTGGTTCAACGGTGCCATGAACTACCTGCCGTACTTTTCGCTGGCCATGCTGAACGCCGGGCTGGCGTTTGCGCTCTGCTTTGCCGATAAGCTGCCGACCCGCCGCAAATTTTTCTATGCGGCAGCGGGCTGTGTGTGCAGTCTTGTCATCGGCGGCGGGCATCAGGTGGCCGGGCTGCTGAACGTGCTGGTCCTGCTGTTGGCCGCGGCGCTCTGCGCTGTGCGCCGCCGTAATTTCTGGCAGGTCCCCGCGCTGGCCGCGGCCATGGCGGGGCTGCTTTTGAATGTGTTGGCCCCCGGCACGCAGGTGCGTACTGCAGGCTTTGCCGGTGCGGGCTTTGCGGAGGCTGTCGTCAAGAGCTTTATCCTCGCCGCCATGGAGTGGATCCGCTGGCTGGATGTGCCGCTGCTCTGTCTGCTGGCACTGCTTGTACTGCCGCTTTTGCATCTGACCCGCAGCGCCGTGCTTTCGGACCGGGTGTTCCGCCATCCGTGGCTCGGCGCGGCGGTCACCTTCGTGCTGATGTGGGCCATGATCTTTCTGCCGTCCTACACAATGGGCGGCATCGGTGCCGGGCGGCTTTTGAACGTTGTCTGGATGACCTTTGTGCTGGGTCTGGCTGCCACCGAGTTTTTACTGCTCGGCTGGCTCGAGCGCGTGCGCGGCGTTTCTCTGCATGGTGCAGAGCAGTTCTGCCGCCGCCAAGCCCGCCGTCTGCCGCTGTTTGCCGCCGCTATGCTCCTCTGCATGGCCTGCATCGGCAGCCACACCGTAAAGGAGGGCCAGGACAACTACTTCGCCACCAGTCTCGAGGCCGCCTATGAGTTGGCCAATGGCAGCGCCAGGCGCTACGCCGACGCCCTCGACGCGCGGGAGGCACTGCTGAACGACGCCGCCCAGCCGGATGTTTCCATCCGCCCGCTGAACGATGACGAACGCCCGTGGCTGCTGTTCTATACCGATGTCGCGCCCGGCCCCGATATGTGGGGGCTAACGCCGTACTTTGGCAAGCAGTCTGTCACAATTTCGGATTTTGAATGACACAAACCCCTGCCGTGCCGCAGGGGTTTTGCATGAATGCAATTCCTATTGAGCAGGTAGGAAACCGCACCTGCCATACTGATTCTATAAAGAGGCTTCCGCATGATCTATCTTGACTATACCGCCAACACCCCGGCAGACCCCGAGGTTCTGGACGCATACCTTGCGGCGGAGCGCCGTTATATCGCCAACCCCAACTCTACCCACATTGCCGGGCAGGAGGCCCGCGCCGAGATGGAGCGGGTGACCCAATCCATTGCGCAGCGCCTTGGCGTGCAGCCCGCCGAGATCATCTACACCTCGGGCGCGAGCGAGGCGAACAACCTTGCCCTCAAGGGTATTGCCCATGCGTCGCGGCACATCGGCAAGCACATCATCTCCACCCAGCTGGAGCACTCCTCGGTGGGCGCGTCGCTGTCGGCTTTGCAGCAGCAGGGGTACGAGATCGACCTGCTGGACATTGGCCGCGACGGCAGGGTAGACCTGGACCAGCTGCGGGAGCTGATGCGCGACGATACGATCCTGGTCGCCGTCTGCGCTGTGGACAGTGAGCTTGGCACGATCCAGCCCATCCGGGAGATTGCCGGAATCGTCAAGCCGTACCCCGGCTGTCGCCTGCACGTGGACGCCACCCAAGCCGTCGGCAAGACCGACCTCTGGCTTGACGGCGTCGATACGATGAGCTTCACCGCCCACAAGTTCTACGGCCCCAACGGCATCGGCGCGCTGTACAAGCGCCGCGGCCTCGTCATTGAGCCGCAGATTTCCGGCGGTGCCAGCACCACGATCTACCGCAGTGGCACGCCGACGCTGGGTCTTGCCGTCAGCCTGGATGCCGCACTGACCAAAGCACTGGCCGGGCAGGACGCCCGCAACGCCCGTGTGCAAAGGCTGCATGACCGCCTGCTGGCGGGCTTGCAGCAATACAGCCTTGTGCGCGTCAACAGCCCCGCGCATGCTGTGCCGCATATCGTCAATGTCAGCGTGACCGGCGTCAAGGGCACGCGGTTTCAGCAGGCGCTGAGCGAACAGGGCGTCTGCGTGTCGGTCAAATCGGCCTGCTCGTCGGATGGTCTGCCGTCCAAGGCCGTGTTCGCCGTCAGCCGGGATCGCCGCAACGCGCTGTCCAGCTGGCGCATCAGCATCAGCCACCTGACCACCGACGCAGAGATCGACGGCTTCCTGCAAGCCTTTGACACCTGCTACAAAACCCTGACGAATAAGGAGAATTGACCCTTGGAACGCCAATTAGAGACCTATCAAAAAATCGAGCGCAGCATTATCAAAAAATTCCGCAAGCAGCTTTGGACGCCCTTCATCGTGGCCGTCAAGCGGTACGAGCTGATCCAGGCCGGGGACAAGATCGCCGTCTGCATCTCCGGCGGCAAGGATTCGATGCTTATGGCCAAGCTCCTGCAGGAATTGCAGCGCCACAGCGAGGTTCCGTTTGAGCTCGTCTACCTCGTCATGGACCCCGGCTATAATGAAATCAACCGCCAGAAGATCGAGAGCAACGCCGCGCTGCTGCACATTCCCATCACAGTATTTGAGACGAACATCTTTGATGTTGCCAACAACAGTGATAAGTCGCCCTGCTACCTCTGCGCCCGCATGCGCCGCGGCCACCTGTACAAGAAAGCGCAGGAGCTTGGCTGCAACAAAATCGCGCTGGGACATCATTTTAATGATGTCATCGAGACGACAGTCATGAGCATGTTCTACGGCTCCCAGCTGCAGGCCATGCCGCCGAAGCTGCACAGCACGAACTTTCCGGGCATGACGCTGATCCGCCCGATGTACTGCATCCGCGAGGATGACATCATCGCGTGGCGCCGCTACAATGAGCTGGAATTTATCCAGTGCGCCTGCCGTTTTACCGAGGCCTGCACGATCTGCGACAATGGCGGAGGCGGCTCCAAGCGGCAGGAGGTCAAGGTCCTGCTGCGCCGCCTGATGCGCGACAACCCGAACATCGAAAACAGCATCTTCCGCAGCATCCACGCTGTATCGCTCGACACAATGCCCGGCTACAAGTCCGAGGGTGTGGAGCATTCGTTCCTGGAGCGGTTTGACAGGGTCGAGGAAGAACTGAAAACAAAAAAGGCTTCCCCCGAGGGGGAAGCTGTCCGCGAAGCGGACTGATGAGGGCGGAGCTGCTGTGGCAGCCCGTTTACCGGGCAGCTTCGGTAGCTTGCCCCTCATCCGGCCTCGCTGCGCTCGTCCACCTTCCCCCACAGGGGAAGGCTTTTTTATTATCCTCACCACTGCCGCCGGTATTCCCCCGGCGTCGTGCCCTCTACTTTTTTAAATAAGCGGGAAAAATAATTTGCGTCGTTCAGCCCGCATTCCTGCGCAACGTTCTCCACGCTTTTGTCCGTGAACCGCAGCAGCCGCTTGGCCTGCGTAATGCGCAGCTGCGTCAGGTAGCTCGTCACCGAAAGCCCGAACTGCTCCTTGAACACCCGCGTCAGGTAAAACTTGTTGATGTAAAACCGCTCGGCCAGCGCGTCCAGCGTGATCTTCTCGGCAAAATGCAGGTCAAGATAGTCCTTGATTTCCTGCACATTCTGTCGCTTCGTGCCCGCAGTGCGCACAATTTCGGGGTGCCAGCTCTCCTGCATCAGAAGGGTCAGCAGGGCAAACAGCCCCTCGCAGATCTGCATATCCCGCACGTAATTGTCAGAGGCCGCCAGCGTGTACAGTGCTTCGAGACGGCGGGTGTAGGGTGCGGTATTTTCCGGGTGAAAGCTCGGCTGGCCGCCGCGCTCACGATATTTTTTGTAGATGGCTGCCATATTCGGGCCGTAAAAGTGCGCCCACCGCAGCTGCCACAGGTCGTCGCCCGTATAATGGCGATAGGGGCGGCGGCAGTCGAGAAACACACAGTCCCCGGCGCATAGCACGCGGGTCTCGCCCTCATATTCCAGCGTGCCGCTGCCGCTTTCAACCACAAAAAACAGGTAGGAGGCCAGCCCCTGCCGGGTGCTGGCATGGGGGCTGCGTGCCTGCAGCTGCCCGACCTCCTGCAGATGCACAAGGTTCGATTTTGCAAACGCCGACGGCGTGTAGATCATGCGCCGGGCATGCACAAGCTCACCGTCAAACAGCGGGGTATCCATCCGCGTCACCTCCCGGAAACCAGTATACCAAAAAAGTCAATATAATGCTAGTCTTTTGCAAGATTCCCACTGCCCAAGCACAAAATAATGCGGTACAATAACAAACAAGATACGAAAATCCGCGCAGTACGCTGCGCAAGATACAGATGAAAGGGTAGTAACCTATGAAAAAAGCACTCATCACCGGCATCACCGGCCAGGACGGCAGCTATCTGGCTGAGTTCCTGCTGGAAAAGGGCTACGACGTCCACGGCGTCATCCGCCGTTCCTCCGTCGATTACCGCGAGCGCATCGCCCATCTGGAGGGTCACCCGCACTTCCACCTGCACTACGGCGATCTGAGCGACTCCATGAGCATCCTCTCCGTCGTCAGCACCGTACGGCCCGACGAGATCTACAACCTCGCCGCCCAGAGCCATGTGCAGGTCAGCTTTGATGTGCCGGAGTTCACCGCCGACGTCGATGCCACCGGCGTGCTGCGCGTGCTGGAGGCTGTGCGCCTGTCCGGCCTCAAGGACACCTGCCGCATCTATCAGGCATCTACATCCGAGCTGTACGGCAAGGTCGAGGAGGTTCCCCAGAACGAGAACACACCGTTCCACCCCTACAGCCCCTACGCCGTCGCCAAGCAGTACGGCTTCTGGATCGTGAAGGAGTACCGCGAGGCGTACAACATGTTCTGCTGCTCGGGCATCCTGTTCAACCACGAGTCCGAGCGCCGCGGCGAGACCTTCGTCACCCGCAAGATCACGCTGGCTGCCGCCCGCATTGCGCAGGGCAAGCAGGATAAGCTGTATCTGGGCAACCTGTCCAGCCTGCGCGACTGGGGCTATGCCAGGGACTACGTCGAGTGCATGTGGCTGATTTTGCAGAACGACAAGCCCGAGGACTTCGTCATCGCCACCGGTGAGCAGCACTCCGTCCGCGAGTTCTGCCAGCTGGCCTTCCACGATGTGGGCATCGAGCTGGAATTTGTCGGCGAGGGCATGAACGAGAAGGGCATCGACAAGGCCACGGGCAAGACGGTCATCGAGGTCAGCCCCGACTTCTACCGTCCGACGGACGTCGTCAACCTCTGGGGCGACCCGTCCAAAGCAAAGCGCGAGCTGGGCTGGAACCCGACCAAGACCACGTTTGAGCAGCTCGTCAAGATCATGGTCGACCACGACATGAAGAAGGTTGCCGTCGAGCGCGCTGAGGAGCACATCAAGACGAACCTGGCTGAGTATCTTGAAAAGGGCGTTATCAAATAATTTATTCAAAAGAGGGTAACTTATTATGATGGACAAAAATGCAAAAATCTACGTTGCCGGGCACCGCGGCATGGTGGGCAGCGCCATCGTGCGTGAGCTGCAGCGCCAGGGCTACAACAATATCATCACCCGCACCCACAAGGAGCTTGACCTCTGCCGTCAGGAAAATGTCGAAAAGTTCTTTGCCGAGGAAAAGCCCGAGTACGTATTCCTTGCCGCTGCCAAGGTCGGCGGCATCGTCGCCAATCAGGAGGCGCTGGCCGATTTCATGTGGTTCAACATGACGCTCGAGATGAACGTCATCCACTCTGCCTGGCAGAACGGCTGCAAGAAGCTGGAGTTCCTCGGCTCGTCCTGTATCTATCCGCGCATGGCTCCGCAGCCGATGAAGGAAAGCTGCCTGCTGACTTCCGAACTGGAAAAGACGAACGAGGCTTACGCCCTCGCCAAAATCAGCGGCCTCAAATACTGCGAGTTCCTGAACCGCCAGTACGGCACGGACTATATCTCGGTCATGCCCACGAACCTGTACGGCCCCAACGATAACTACCACCCGACCCACAGCCATGTGGTTCCCGCACTGATCCGCCGTTTCCATGAGGCAAAGGTCAACGGCGTCGAGAGCGTCACCTGCTGGGGCGACGGCAGCCCGCTGCGCGAGTTTTTGTATGTGGATGATCTCGCGAACCTCTGCGTGTTCCTGATGAACCACTACTCCGGCAACGAGACGGTCAACGCGGGTACCGGCAAGGAGCTGACCATCAAAGAATTGACCGAGCTCGTTGCCAAGGTCGTCGGCTACACCGGCAAGATCGAGTGGGACGCCTCCAAACCCAACGGCACGCCCCGCAAGCTGCTGGACGTCTCCAAGGCGACGAACCTCGGCTGGACCTACAAGACCGAGCTGGAGGACGGCCTGCGCCTGTCCTATGAGGACTTTCTGAACAACCCGATGCGCGCCGAGCGCTGAAAGGAAACGCTATGAATATCATCCTGCTGTCCGGCGGCTCCGGCAAGCGCCTGTGGCCGCTGTCGAACGACATTCGTTCCAAGCAGTTCATCAAAATCTTCAAGACCGCCGACGGGTACGAGTCGATGGTCCAGCGCGTCTACCGCCAGATCAAGGAGGTCGACGCCGACGCCAGCGTGACGATTGCCACCAGCAAGACACAGGTATCGTCCATTCACAACCAGCTGGGCAATTCGGTGGGCGTCTGCGTCGAGCCGTGCCGCCGTGATACCTTCCCGGCCATCGCACTGGCGACAGCCTACCTGCACGACGTCAAGGGCGTCGGCCTTGATGAGGCTGTCGTCGTCTGCCCGGTAGACCCCTATGTAAACAATGACTATTTCGCCGCGCTGAAAACGCTGTCCGAGCTGGCCGGGCAGGGGAACGCGAACCTCTCCCTGATGGGCATTGAGCCGACCTACCCGAGCGAAAAGTACGGCTACATTATCCCGCAGAGTGCCGACGCCGTCAGCCCGGTCAAAACGTTTAAAGAGAAGCCCGACGCCGCCACCGCCGAAAAGTACATTGCCCAGGGTGCGCTCTGGAACGGCGGTGTGTTTGCCTACAAACTGCGCTACGTTCTGGACAAGGCCCACGAACTGATCGATTTCACCGATTACAAGGACCTGTTCGATAAGTACGAGACGCTGAAAAAAATCAGCTTCGACTACGCCGTTGTCGAGAATGAGTCCCAAATTCAGGTAATGCGCTTTGCGGGCCAGTGGAAGGATATGGGCACCTGGAACACCCTGACCGAGGCCATGGAGGAGCCGAGCATCGGCAAGGCCATGCTGAACGACACCTGCCAGAACGTCCATGTACTGAACGAGCTGGACGTGCCCGTGCTCTGCATGGGGCTGAAGGATGTCGTCGTCTCGGCCAGCCCGGAGGGCATTTTGGTCTCTGACAAGGAGCAGTCCAGCTACATCAAGCCGTATGTGGACAGCATCCATCAGCAGATCATGTTTGCAGAAAAGTCCTGGGGTTCCTTCCGCGTGCTCGACGTCGAGGACGCGAGCATGACCATCAAGATCACGCTCACCCCCGGCCACGGCATGAACTACCACAGCCATGAGAACCGCGACGAGGTCTGGACCGTCATCTCCGGTACCGGCCATGCGATTTTGGACGGCGTGCGCCGCGACGTGAAGCCAGGGGATATCCTGACGATGCCCGCCGGCTGCCGCCACACAGTCTTTGCCGACAGCGAGCTAAAAGTCATCGAGGTTCAGCTCGGTCCGGCCATCAGCGTGGAGGATAAGCAGAAGTATCCGCTGCCGCAGGCTTGACAGCCGGCGCAAACCGCGCTATACTAAATAAGTATTCGCAAAAACACAGCGACGGAGAAAGTACGCACAAGCTGCTTTAGGCAAGAGAGGGCGGTCACCGGCTGCAAGCCGCCTGTAAAGCGCTTATGCGGAAGTTCGCTCCCGAGTGGTGCGTGGGAAAGGCCAAGGCCGAGTAGTGCGCAACGGCTCTGCACCGTTACCGGCAGCAAAGAGTGCCGCGCTTTACAGTGCGGAACACGGGTGGTACCGCGGAGAATTGTATTTTGCAAGGCTTCGTCCCTGATTCAACACAGGGACGGAGTCTTTTTGTTTGCTCCGGCCCTACTTCAAGCAGAGGTGTACTATGGAAGAAAAAATCAAGGAACTGCGCGCCGCCATTGAGCAGGCCAGCGCAGACGTCACCGACAAAGCCCGGCTTTCTGACTTCTGGCAGAAATACCTGAGCAAGAACGGCGAGGTCGCGGGCCTGACCAAGAGTCTGCGCGATGTCCCCAAGGAGGACCGTCCTGCCGTCGGCAAGACCATCAATGAGTTCAAGCAGTGGGCCGAGGCACAGTATCAGGCCCTGTCCGAGCAGGTCGAAAAGGCCGCGCTCGAGGCCCGCAACGCCGCCGAGACCGTCGACATCACGATGCCCGCCAAGATTCGCCAAACCGGCAGCCTGCACCCGATTACCCTCGTCAAGAATGAGATCATCGACGTGTTCGCCGGTATGGGCTTTGAGATTTACGAGGGCCCCGAGATCGAGGACGACGACCACAACTTTACCCGCCTGAATGTGCCGAAGAACCATCCCGCCCGCGACATGCAGGATACGTTCTACGTCGCAGACGACATTGTGCTGCGCACCCAGACCAGCGGCGGCCAGATCCGCGTCATGGACATGGAAAAGCCCCCCATCAAGGTGCTGGCCCCGGGCCGCGTGTTCCGTTCCGACTCCGACGCGACCCACTCTCCGATGTTCCACCAGATGGAAGGCCTCGTCGTTGACAAGGGCATCACGCTCTGCGACCTGCAGGGAATGCTCGACAAATTCGTCCAGGCGCTGTTCGGTGCAGACGTCAAGACCCGCCTGCGTCCGTCCTACTTCCCGTTCACCGAGCCGAGCGTCGAGGTCGACGTTTCCTGCTTCGAGTGCGGCGGCAAGGGCTGCCCGCTGTGCAAGCACACCGGCTGGATCGAGGTTCTCGGCGCCGGTGTCGTCCACCACAGCGTACTGGAAAACTGCGGCATTGACCCCAACGTCTACTCCGGCTTCGCATTCGGTATCGGCATTGAGCGTATCGCCATGCTGAAGTACGGCATCAACAACATCGGTCTGATGTTTGAAAACGATCTGCGCTTCTTGAAGCAGTTCGAGGATTGACAGGGGAGGAGTACAGAGTATGAAAGTACCATTCAGCTGGTTGAAGCAATATGTTGACATCGACGTCACCGCGCAGGAGCTTGAGGACAAGCTCTTTGGCTGCGGCTTTGAGGTCGAGGAACTGATCGACCTCGGCGGCGAGATCTCCAAGGTCGTTGTCGGTGTTGTGACCGAGTGCGTCCCGCAGGAGGGCACCCATCTGCACATCTGCAAGGTTGACTGCGGCGAGTACGGCCACGACATCCAGATTTCCACCGGCGCACCCAACGTCTACGCCGGTATGCACACCGCCGCCGCACTCGACGGCTCCACACTGCCCGGCGGCGTAAAAATCAAGGCAAAGCCCCTGATGGGCGTCGAGTCCAACGGTATGCTGTGCAGCGGTGAGGAGCTGGGTCTGAACGAGGATCTGTACCCCGGCGCCGAGGTCTACGGCCTGCTCGATTTGCCGAAGGACACTGTCCCCGGCACGCCCATTCAGCAGGTCGTCGGCCTTGACGACTACATTTTTGATATTTCCATCACGGCCAACCGCGCCGACTGCCAGAGTGTGCTCGGCATTGCGCGCGAGGTTGCAGCAGCGCTGAACAAGCCTCTCAAGATGCCCGCCACCGACTACACGGTCAGCGACTATGTTGATCCGCGCCTGTCCATCAGCGTCGAGGCCGAGGATCTCTGCCCGCGCTACATTGGCCATTATGTCCGCAACATCACGCCGGGCGAGTCCCCACGCTGGATGCGCCGTCAGCTGGCCCTGTGCGGTCTGCGCAGCATCTCCAACGTCGTTGACATCACGAACTATGTCATGCTGGAGATTGGCCAGCCCATGCACGCCTTCGACATGGACACGCTGGAAAGCCGCCAGATCCTCGTCCGCCGCGCCAAAGACGGCGAGAAGATCACAACGCTGGACGAAAAAGAGTTCACCCTGACGCCCAACAACCTCGTCATCTGCGACGGCTCCAAGCCCGTTGCGCTGGCGGGTGTCATGGGCGGCCTGAACAGCGAAATTAAAGATACCACCACCCAGCTGCTGTTTGAGAGCGCCAAGTTCGCCCGCGACAACATCCGCAAGACGGCCCGCGGCCTCGGCCAGAACACCGACGCCTCCAGCCATTACGAGAAGGGTATCTCCGAGTACACCACCGAGCTTGGCATGGCTCGTGCCCTGCACCTGATTCAGGAGCTGGGCTGCGGCGAGGTCACCTCCACCCATTTTGACTGTTCTGCCGGTGCCCCGCGTGAGGGCAAGCGTTTCACGGCCAAGGTCAGCGGCATCAATGCCATCCTCGGCATCACTGTGCCCACCGATGTGATTCTGGACATCCTGAACCGCCTGCAGTTCGAGGTTAAGCTCGAAGCCGACGGCGATACGATGCAGGTCGTCGCGCCCCGCTGGCGTGAGGACATCGAGGTCGGTGAACCCGACCTGGCCGAGGAGGTCATCCGCGAGTACGGCTATGAACACATCGTTCCCACCTTCCTGAAGGCTGCCACCGTCACCACCGGTGGCCTGACCGCCGAGCAGAAAGCGCAGGCCAAGGCCAAGCGCACCATGTGTGCCCAGGGCTTCTACGAGGCCGAGACGCTGGCCTTCTACGCCGACGCTGACCTCGACATGCTGCACATTGCTGCTGACGCGCCGGAGCGCAAGGTCATCCGTATCCTGAACCCCATTTCCTCCCATCTGACCATCATGCGCCCGCTGCTGGCACCGTCCCTGCTGAATGTCGTCGTCGACAACCTGCGCAAGGGCAACGCCGAGGGCCGTCTGTTCGAGATGTCCAACATCTACATCCCGAAGCAGCTGCCCGTCACCGAACTGCCCGAGGAGCGTCTGCATCTGGGCTTTGCTGCCTGGGGCAGTGAGGAGGACTTCTTCGCAGTCAAGGGTGCTGTCGAGAGCTTCGGCGCTGCGTTCGGCGTCGAGCTGACCGTCGAGCGCGCAACGGACGTTGCCTGGCTGCACCCCGGTATTGCCGCTTATATCCTGTGCAAGGGCGAGCGCGTCGGTGTCTTTGGCAAGCTGGCTAACGATGTGACAAGCGAGCTCAAGCTGCCCAAGGACAGCCGCGCCAACCTGAACATCTATCTGGGCGAGATCGACTGGGTCGCGTTCCACGCGCTGGTCCCCGCCGCCATCCACTACCAGCCCATCCCCGAGTTTGCCCCCGTCCAGCGTGATCTGGCGCTCGTTGCCCCCGAGAGCATGGAGTGCGGCACCCTCGTCACCGAGATGCAGCGCGCCTGCAAGCAGTTGACCAAGGTCGAGCTGTTCGACATCTACCGCGGCGAAAAGCTCGGCGCGGACAAGAAGAGCATGGCGTTCAGCCTGTCCTTCCAGCCCGCTGACAAGCCGCTGACCCCCGATGAGATCGACCGTTTCGTCAAGAAAATTCTCGGCAACCTGAAGTTCAAGCTCGGCATCGAGATCCGCGAGTAACCTGTTTTTGCTGTCCGTCCTGCGCCGCACGGTGCGGGACGGATATTTTTTACAGATTTTTGTGGCTACAGATTTTTGTGTGATATTTTCCTTGCCTTTTTGCCGCGCAGGTCGTATAGTAAAGATAATATTGTGTGACAGGAGAATCCATCATGGCAAAGATTCACCGCAGCGATGCACCGCTGCCGCAGGCCCCTTCCGTTCAGGTAAAGGCATCCTATACAGTCACCGAGCTGCCGAAGGTTTCTCCGCAGGAACCTGCTGCCTTCTACGACCAGGACAACGACGAGGACTATCGCCGGCGCGAGACCGCGAAGTGCAAAAAAAAGCGCGGTAATCTGCTGTACACCCTCGTGATGATCGTTTTCGCCGCGATCTTTCTCATCAGCGGCGGCCTGCTGGTCAAGCGGTTCCTCGATGACCGCAAGACCGAGAGCGAGTTTGCCGACCTGCAATCGATGATCGATACCGCGGCGACCCCGGCCCCCGCCGGGGAGAATGTCAACCCCAACGGTGCCAGGTTTGCTGCCCTGCGCGACAAGAACAGCGACTTTATCGGCTGGATCTCCATCGACGGCACCAATCTGGATTTTCCGGTTATGTACGCACCGGACAACAAGGACTTCTATCTGTGTCATGACTTCAACAAAGCCTACAGCGTCTACGGTGTACCGTACCTGGACGAGCAAACGACGCTCGGAGCCAACGCCGAGAGCGACAACCTGATCATCTACGGCCACAATATGAAAACCGGCACGATCTTCGGCTGCCTGACCGAGTACCGCAAGGCCGACTACTATCAGGAGCACCCCTTCATTGAGTTTGACACCGTCTACGGGGACGCCAAGTATGAGGTGTTTGGTGCGTTCACCATTGATGTCGTCAACGACACCTCGTTTATCTACAACCAGTACATCGACATGGACGAGGACGCCTACAACCGCTATGTGGACCAGGTCATCTCCCGCAGCGACGTGGACAGCGGCATCCGCCCTGCCTACGGTGAGCAGCTGCTTACCCTCTCTACCTGCGAGTATTCGTCCGCCAACGGGCGCTATGTCGTCGTAGCGCGTCGGGTCAGTGACTAATTTCCGAAAGTAATTGCATCACGCACTTTAGATTCTTTTGCAAAACGCGCAAAATGTTCTCTTGCTTGCAGATTGTACTTGCTATTCTTCCGGGAATGTGCTATGCTAATAAATGCGCGATAACTTTTGATTCGTTCTTATATGGTGTAAGAAACCGGAAAGGGAGAATGCGCGCAGCGGGCAGCCGTAGCCCTTGACGGCTGCCCGCTTTGTCTTTACGCCACGTACATCTGTACAAAATCTGCGTAAAGCTATAGACATTTGTACCCAAATGGCATATACTGTAAAAGTATTTTGCTCTAATCCAATAAAATGGAAAGTATAGTTTCAACGCTGTAACAAAGGGAGGATACCTGTTATGTGTGGAATCGTAGGCTTTACCGGCGCGGCACAGGCCGCCCCCATTCTGCTGGACGGCCTGGCCAAGCTGGAATACCGCGGCTATGACTCTGCCGGTATGGCGGTGCAGAACGCCGCCGGCAAGATTGAGGTCGTCAAGGCCAAGGGCCGCCTAAAGGTCCTGAGCGAGATGACCGACGGCGGCAGCGCCGTGCCCGGCAGCTGTGGCATCGGCCATACCCGCTGGGCGACCCATGGCGAGCCGTCCGTCGTCAACGCACATCCGCATTATTCCCGTGACCAGAAGATTGCCGTCGTACACAACGGAATCATTGAAAACTATCAGGAGATCAAGGAGCGTCTGATCAACAAGGGCTTCAGCTTCGTCTCCCAGACCGACACTGAGGTCGTTGCCCAGCTGCTTGACTACTATTACATGGGCGAGTCCGCAGGCAACGCACTGGACGCCATCACCCGCATGATGCTGCATGTCCGCGGCTCCTACGCGCTGGGAGTGCTCTTTGCCGACGAGCCCGGCGTCATCTACGCAGTGCGCAAGGACAGCCCGCTCATCGTCGGCAAGTGCGAGGACGGTGCCATCATCGCCTCCGACGTTCCTGCGCTGCTCAAGTACACCCGCACGGTCTACTACATTGACAATCTCGAGATTGCCCGCCTGACCCCCGACTCCATCGAGTTCTTCAACATCGACAAGGAGCCCATCACCCGCGAGTCCACCACCATTGAGTGGGACGCCGAGGCCGCGGAGAAGGGTGGCTACGAGCACTTCATGATGAAGGAGATCTACGAGCAGCCCGCCGCTGTCCGCGATACGATCTCCCCGCGCCTCAAGGACGGCCAGATCGACCTGTCCGAGTTGGCCCTTGACGAGGAGGCCATCAGGAATGTCCATCGTCTCTACATCATCGGCTGCGGCTCCGCCTACCATGTCGGCATGGCCGCGCGCTATGTGTTTGAGAGCCTGGCACGCCTCCCCGTCGAGGTCGATGTCGCCAGCGAGTTCCGTTACCGCAATCCCGTGCTCGAAAAGGACGCACTCGCTATGGTCATCAGCCAGAGCGGTGAGACCGCCGACACGCTGGCCGCCCTGCGCCTGTGCAAGGAGCGCGGTGTGCGCACCATCGGCATTGTGAACGTCGTCGGCTCCAGCATTGCCCGTGAGGCCGACGCCACAATGTACACCTGGGCCGGCCCGGAAATCTCCGTTGCCACCACCAAAGCCTACAGCACCCAGCTGGCGGCCTGCTACCTGCTGGCTACCGAGTTTGCCCGTGTGCGCGGCACGCTGGCGGACGGCCAGTATGAGCACCTCGTCACCGAGCTGGAGGCTCTGCCCGAGAAGATCGAAAAGACCCTGGCCGACAAGGAGCGTATCCAGTGGTTTGCCAGCAAATACGCAAACGCCAAGGATGCCTTCTTCATTGGCCGCGGCCTCGACTACGCCGTCGCGCTCGAGGGCAGTTTGAAATTTAAGGAGATCAGCTACATCCACTCCGAGGCGTTCGCTGCGGGCGAGATGAAGCACGGGCCGATTTCTCTGGTCGAGAATGGAACGCTGGTCGTCGGCATCCTGACCCAGCCGGACCTGTTTGAAAAGAGCGTTTCCAACATGGTCGAGGTCAAGAGCCGCGGTGCCTTCCTGATGGGCCTGACCACTTACGGAAATTACAGCATCGAGGACACTGCGGGCTTCACGGTCTACGTGCCCAAGACCGACCCGCACTTTGCCACGAGCCTGTCTGTCATTCCGCTGCAGCTGCTGGCCTACTACGTCAGCTGCGCCAAGGGATTGGATGTCGATAAGCCGCGCAATCTGGCCAAGAGCGTGACCGTCGAGTAAATTGCTTTCGTCCGTTTTACCAAAAATTTACCACGATTTTTATACAATATTAGCCCCATTTGTCTGCCCAAAAGTAGGACAATGGGGCCTTTTTGTGTTATAATAGCCTATATGACAATTTTGCCGGGCCGTATTGCGCCCGTTTTCAGATAGAAGAACGTATAGTAAGGATGGAATCGATGCAACAGGTCTCAAAACAACTGATAAAAGGGCTTCCGCGCCGCATCGCACTGATGCTGCTGGACTGCGGGCTCATTGTACTTTGCTACTGGCTGGCCGTCATGCTGCGCTTTGACAGCGGCGACGCCTACCGCCGCGTGGAGATACTGCGCGCCATGGCCCCGATGCTCTTATACGTCCTGCCCATTTATATGATCGTGTTCTGGTTCGGCGGACTGTATGAGATCATGTGGGAATACGCCGGTATGCGCGACCTTGCACGCCTGACCTGCCTTTCCGGGCTGGCGACGGGCATCATCATGCTGTTCGATCTGATCTACCACAGCCGCCCGATCTCCGGCGCGGTGCTGATCTTCGGCGCGGTATTCAACACGGCGGCCATAGCGGGCGTGCGGTTCCTGTGGCGGCTGGTCCTGACGATGCGCAACGCCAAGGCCAACAAGCCGGAGGACAATACGCCATTGCTCATTGTCGGCGCCGGCAACGCCGGTGCGTGGGCCGTCAACCTCTGCAAGACGAAAAATCAGAGCTTCGGTAACCCGGTCTGCATCGTTGACGACGACCTGACCAAAAAGGGCCTGCGCGTGCAGGGCGTACCGGTGCGCGGCACGATCTCCGACATACCGGAGCTGGTGCGCAAATATCATATTCTCGAGATCGTCATCGCCATCACGACGGTCAAGGGTGACCGTTTGAGCGAGATCATCAACCTCTGCAACTCCACCCACTGCCGCGTGCGGATGATCAGTGACCCGCAGGCTGTTGACGAGAACGGCAATCCTGTGGCGGCGGGCTTCCGTGAGCTGAACACGGCGGACTTCCTCTCCCGCGACGAGATCCAGCTGAACAATGCCCAGATCTCCGAGTACCTGCATGACAAGATTGTTCTCGTCACGGGCGGCGGCGGCTCCATCGGCAGCGAGCTCTGCCGTCAGATCATGCGCTACCAGCCCCGCCGTCTGCTGATTTTTGATATCTACGAGAACTGCGCCTATGAGCTGGAAACCGAGCTGAAAAACAAGTACGGCCCCGAGGCTCCTGTTATCACCCTCATCGGCTCCATCCGCGATAAAGCACGTCTGGACGATGTGTTCGACACCTATCATCCGTCCGTCGTCTTTCACGCGGCGGCGCACAAGCATGTGCCGCTGATGGAGATCAGCCCCGCCGAGGCCGTCAAGAACAACGTCTTTGGCACCAAGAACCTGCTGACCTCCGCCGCCGAGCACGGCGTGGAGCGGTTCGTCCAGCTCTCTACAGACAAGGCTGTCAATCCGACGAACGTCATGGGCTGCACCAAGCGCCTGTGCGAGATGCTGATCCAGACCTTCTCCCGGGCCACGTCGATGACCTGCGTTGCGGTGCGCTTCGGCAACGTGCTGGGCAGCCACGGCAGCGTCATCCCGCTGTTTGAGGAGCAAATCAAGCGCGGCGGCCCTGTGACCATCACGCATCCCGATATTGTCCGCTACTTTATGACCATCACCGAGGCTGCGCAGCTCGTTCTGCAGGCCGGCGGTCTGGCGAAGGGCGGCAGCATCTACGTGCTGGACATGGGCGAGCCGGTCAAGATCATGGATCTGGCCAACCGCCTGATACGCTTCTACGGCTACGAGCCGGGCGTAAATATGCAGGTCAAGGTCACCGGTCTGCGCCCCGGCGAAAAGCTGTACGAGGAACTGCTCATGGACTCCGAGCAGGACAAGATGGCCAAAACCGCCCACAACAAAATCTTCATCGCGCCGCCCATGCAGATCGATCTGGAAAAATTCTACACCGACCTGCAGCGGCTCAAGGACTCTGCCCTGCACAACAGCGACGAGGTCGTCGACGTTCTGCAGGAGATGGTCCCGACCTACCACCCCAACCGCCGCGTGCGCGCTGACCACACCGTTGTGGCCGCCACCGGCAACACCGCGCTTTTCTCCCGGGAGGAGATTGCGCAGAAGCTCCGGGAGACAGAGCATCCCGCCGAGGAGGGCTGATTTATGTACGAGCGTTACGGTAAGCGCCTGCTGGACATTATCCTTTCGCTGGCAGCCACGATCATTCTTGCAATTCCGATGGGGCTGGTCGCGCTGTGGATCAAGCTCGACTCCCCGGGGCCGGTCTTTTTCAAGCAGCGCCGCGTCGGCAAAGGCAAAACGCACTTTAACATCCTGAAGTTCCGCACGATGCGCGGCGACACCCCGCACGACGTTCCCACGCACCTTTTGAAAGATGCGGACAGCTACATTACCGGGAGCGGTGCCTTCCTGCGCAAGACGAGCCTGGACGAGCTGCCGCAGATCTACAACATACTGGCAGGGCAGATGAGCGTCATCGGCCCGCGCCCCGCACTGTACAACCAGTACGACCTGATCGAAGCGCGCGACAAGGTCCGCGCCAACGACATCCGCCCGGGCCTGACCGGCTTAGCACAGGTCAACGGACGCGACGAGCTGCCGATTGACGTCAAAGCCCGCTACGACGGTGAGTACGCCGCCCATGTGACGTTCTGGAATGATGTAAAGATTTTCTTCCGCAGCATCACCTATGTGTTCCAGCGCCGCGGCGTCGTCGAGGGCGGCACCGGTGCCATGAACCAGACAAAAGAGGAAAAATCGTCAAAATGACGGACGTTGTACCTGCCGGGAAAACACCGGCAGGTACATTTTTTGTGCTGATTTAAAAAATGTACAAGAAAATCTTGCGATTTTCGTGAAAATATGTTGCAAAAGCCAAGCGGATTGTGTAAAATATACATTATGATGTTTTGGTTTTCAGGCAGATTACCAAACGGCAATTTTGCCAAACACGCATAGCCCGCACTGCACACCGGTGCAGACTGTCTAAATAACAGCTAAAAGGGGAGTCACATATTATGGCAAACAGGGTATTCCAGAACGTGGTCTACCAGATGAAGGACGCAGTGGATCGTGTCGTCGGCGTGATTGATGAGACCGGCACCGTCATTTCCTGCTCTGAGCTGGGACAGATCGGTGAGGTGCGCGAGGGCGTGGCCGCAGTCCGCCAGACGGCCGGGGATGCTTTCGTGCGCGATGGGTATGCCTACCATCAGTTCTCCAACGCCAAGCACAATGACTACGCCGTCTTTGTCGAGGGCACTGACACTACCGCCGAGCAATTCGCCGCCATGCTCTCCATCAGCCTGCAGAGCATCAAGCAGTACCACGACGAAAAATTCGACAAGACGAACTTCATCAAGAACGTCGTGCTCGACAACATCCTGCCCGGCGACATCTACGCCAAGGCGCGGGAGCTGCACTTTGTCTCTGACGTGCAGCGCGTCGTACTACTGATCCGCGTGACCTCCGGCAATGATATTTCCGCCTACGATGTCGTCAGCGGCCTTTTCCCGGACAAACAGAAGGACTTCGTCTTTAACATCAGCGAGACCGACACCGTCCTGGTCAAGGAGATCAAACCCGACAACAACACCCGCGATATGGAAAAGCTGGCTGCCTCCATCGTCGATACGCTGCAGGGCGACCATTACATCAAGGCCGTCGTCGGCATCGGTACGCCCATCGGCAACATCAAGGACCTGGCCTCCAGCTTTAAGGAAGCCCAGATTGCCATGGAGGTCGGCAAGGTGTTTGACACCGAGCGTCAGGTCATCAGCTATGACCATCTGGGCATTGCGCGCCTGATCTACCAGCTGCCTACGACGCTCTGCGAGGCATTCCTGCGCGAGGTGTTCAAGCAGGAGAGCATCGACTCCCTCGATGCCGAGACGCTGTTCACGATCCAGCGCTTCTTTGAGAACAACCTGAACGTCTCTGAGACGAGTCGCGGTCTGTTCGTTCACCGCAACACGCTGGTCTACCGCCTTGAGAAGATCCGCAAGCTGACCGGCCTTGACCTGCGCAACTTCGATGATGCCATCGTCTTTAAGGTAGCGCTGATGGTCAAGAAATACCTGTCCGCCAACCCGGCCAAATATTGATTTTAAAAAAACTTTCACAAATGGCGCTGCACCGCAAGGCAGCGCCATTTTCCTGCTTTTTATAGCCGCAAAGCACCTTGACCGCAGAGGTCTGACATGGTATTCTATTATATGTATGACTGTAACCATAACAGCAAAGCCACACCACGGCAGGAGAACCCCGAATGATCGATTTTGAACATGTATATAAAACCTACGAGACCCACAACGATGAGAACGTCGCGCTGGAGGACATCAACATCCATATTGACGAGGGCGAGTTCGTCTTTATCCTCGGCCATTCCGGCGCGGGCAAATCCACGTTTTTAAAGCTCATCCAGATGGAGGAGAAGCCCACCGAGGGCAAGGTCTTTATCAATGGGCAGGATTTAACGCGCATCAAGCGCCGCAAGGTGCCCTACCTGCGCCGTCAGATGGGCGTTGTGTTCCAGGACTTCCGCCTGATCCCCACCATGACCGTCTATGAGAATGTCGCCTTCGCTATGCGCGTGACGAACATCTCGACCAAAAAGATCAAGGACCGCGTACCGTTTGCACTCTCCCTTGTCGGTCTGGAGGACAAAATGGACCGCCTGCCGGATGAGCTCTCCGGCGGCGAGCAGCAGCGTGTGGCCGTTGCCCGCGCGCTGGCCCACGGCCCCAAGCTCATCATCGCGGACGAGCCCACCGGCAACATCGACCCCGAAATGTCGATGGACATCATGCAGCTCTTTGAGGCCATCAACAAGGTCAACATCACCGTCGTCGTCGTCACCCATGAGCACGAGCTCGTCCACAAGCTGGCCCGCAAGTACGGCAACCGCGTCATCACGCTGGCCAACGGCATGGTAGCCTCCGATACCGCTGACCCTGCTGCCGCGCGCCGCTACGCTGCCGCCATGGCCGAGCGCGAAGAGGACGACTACGAGTACGACGAGGACTGATTTGTAAGTAAGAGGGGACACCATGCGTTTTTCCAGTTTTATCTACTTAGTCGGCCAGGGCCTGCACAACCTGCGCGCCAACCGGCTGATGACCTTTGCCTCCATGGGCGTGCTGACCGTCTGCATGCTGCTGATCGGCGCAGCCTCGCTGCTGGGCATCAACATTGACCACATGGTCGAATACATCGGCAACCAGAACGAGACCGTCGTCTACATGGGCGGCACCGGCGAGAGCGAGGTCGCCACCGACGAGCAGATTGCCGCCGCCGACGCGGCCATCCGCAGCACGCCCCACGTTGTGAGCGTGACCTATATGTCGCCGGAGGACGTTCTGGCGACCTACAGCGATATGCTGAAGGATTACACAAACCTGCAGCAGGTCTTTGCCAATGACAACCCGTTCACTCCCAACTACCGCGTGACCGTGGACGACCCCGACAACATTGAGGAAGTCTCCGCCCAGCTCATGCAGATCGACGGCGTTTACAGCGTCAAGGCCCCGCTGGCTATGGCGGATACCTTCACGTCCCTGCAGAAGGTCATCAACTACGCCTGCTACGGCCTGGTCGCGGTGCTGGCCATCGTCTCCATCGTCGTCATCAACAACACGATCAAAATCACCGTCTTTAACCGCCGCAAGGAGATCGGCATTATGAAGCTCGTCGGCGCGACCAACGGCTTCATCCGCTTTCCGTTCTTTGTCGAGGGCGTCACCTCCGGCCTGATTTCGGCTGGCATTGCGTCCGGCATCGTCTGCGGCGCGTACTATACACTCTGCCGCTGGTATGCCGAGAATCCGTCCAACCTCTCGCAGATGTTCGGCGGCACGCTTGTCCCGCTGGAAAGCGTCTGGTACTACATCGTCGGCGGCTTTGTGCTGCTGGGCTTCTTGCTCTGCGGCCTCGGCACCGCCACCAGCATCCGCAAGCATCTGAATGTATAACAGGGGATAAAGGGAACGTATAAGACCATGAAGCATGTAAAACACGGCAAAAAGCTGATTTCGCTTCTGCTGAGCGCGGCTGTCGCCATGAGCATGACGCTTTCCACCGTCATGACGCCGCTGGCCGCCTCCTCCAGCGTCAGCGACCTGCGCCAGAAGCTGCAGGAACTGCAGACTGAGCAGGAAAAGGTCAACCAGCAGCTCAAGGACGCGCAGAGCAACAAGGCCGACGCTGAGGCTCTCAAAACGCAGCTTGAGCAGCAGAAGGCACTGATTTTAAGCCAGATCAGCAACCTGTCCGAGCAGATCGGTTCTTTGGATGAGGAAATCGTCAACAAGCAGGACGAGATTGACCGGAAGCAGCAGGAGGTCGACCAGAAGCAGGCCGAATACGACCAGCGCTGGGCGGACTTTAAAGATCGTATGCGTGCGATGCAGCGTCTGAATGACGGCGGCTCCATCGCACTGTTGTCCAGTGCCACCAACCTGTACCAGCTGCTGACCTTTGCCACCACATTGGATCAGATCGTTAATAAGGACGAGGACACCTGCCAACAGCTTGAAAATGAGCACGCCGAGCTGGAGCAGCAGCGCGCCGAGCTGGAGCAGGCCAAGGCGGACCTGGAGGCCACGCAGGCCGATCTGGAGACCCAAAAGACCGCGCTGGACGGCAAGACGAATGAGCTTGCCCAGAATATCTCCCAGACCGACGCCAACATTTCCGCAGCGGATGCGGAGATCGAGGCCAACAAGGCGGCCCTGATCGAAGCCAACAAGGCCGTGGATAAGGCTGCTGCCGAGCTGGACGCCGCGCTGAACGCCGCCAACCAGGCTTACGGCAATGCGTCCATCCAGTGCTCGCTGGACTTTGGCCGTCCGCTGGCCACCTATAAGTACGTCTCCTGCTACTTCGGCGGCAACGGCCACCGCGGCACCGATTACGCCGCACCGGGCGGCACCGAAATCTACGCCGTCTCCGGCGGTGTCGTCACCGCTGCGGCCTACCACTGGAGCTGGGGCTACTACGTGCAGGTCTACCACGGCAAGGATGACAACGGCAATACTTATTCGACGCTGTACGCCCACATGAACAGCGCGCCCGTTGTCAGCGTGGGCCAGCCCGTGGAAAAGGGCAAGGTCCTTGGTTATGTCGGCTCCACCGGCAACTCCACAGGCAACCATCTGCACCTGGAAATGAAGGTCAACAACGTCCTGGTCAATGTCATGAACTACCTCTCATAACGAAAGGGGAATCTGTATGAAGCCGCAGAAGCACAAAACCTCCGTGCGTATTTTCTGCCTTGTAGTCGCCGTTCTGATGATACTCAGCCTTTTCTCTACGGTATTTTTCTCACTAGCCTACGGGGCATAACGCAAACACAGTAAGGAGCCATCAGACCCATGAGCAAAAAAATCAGTCTTGGCGTGGCGGCCACCATTGCCATCATTGCAATGGCCGTCACCTTCTCGCTGACCATGGTCGTGTCCATGAAGATGTTCAACACCACAGTGTCCAGCGTCAAAAACAAGGAGCGCCAGTACAACAAGCTGTCCGAAATTGATCGTTTTGTCCGCGCAGGGGAGTATTTCACCATCGACGAGGACACCCTGAATGACCGCTTGGCTGCGGGCTACATGAACGGCATCAACGACAAGTACGCCGTCTACTACACCGCCAAGGAATACAGCGAGAAGCAGTCTGTGGAGAAGGGCACACTGACCGGCATCGGCGTCGCTGTCGTCAATGACACATCCTCCGGCTACGCCCGCATCATCCGCCTGTATGACAACTCGCCCGCCGCAGAGGCCGGGATGCAGGTCGGCGGCTTCATCACCGCTATCAACGATGAGTCGACGCGCAACATCACCTCTACCGCGCGCCTGACCTCCAAGCTGCTGGGTGAGGAGGGTACGACCACCACGATCACCTACCTGACGCCGGACCGCCAGGAGCAGCAGCTGAATCTTGTCCACTCCAACTACAAAACACCCTCCATCTACACCCGTCAGATGGTCGCGGACACCTGCGGGTACATCCGCATTGACGCCTTCACCTCCGGCACGGCCAGCGAGTTCAAGGCTGCTGTGGATGAGTTGCTGCAGCAGGGAGCGAACAGCCTTGTCTTTGACCTGCGCGACAACACCGGCGAGAACCTGAACGCCGCCCTTGTGGCCGCGGATTACTGTGTGCCTTCCGGTGAGATTGCCAAGCAGCAGGACAGGGACGGCAATGTGACCGTGCTGCGCATGTCCGATGAGACCGAGATCAATGTTCCGATTGTCTGCCTTGTCAACGGCTCCACCGCGGGCAGCGCCGAGCTGTTCGCCAATGCCCTGCGCAAGATGGCCGGTGCGACGCTCGTCGGCACCAAAACTGCGGGTAAGGGCGTCGTTCTGAGCGACGCCCAGAGCTTCTCCGACGGCTCCGCCGCTTACATCACGGTGGGCCTGCTGCTCGATAACGAGGATCAGACCTGGAATGAGGAGGGCCTGCGCCCCGACATTGACGCCGCGCTCTCCGTCGACGAGCAGAACGCCTACTACGATTACACACTTGATACTGACCCGCAGATCAGCAAGGCCGTCAACGCGGCCACGGCACTGGCCGGGCAGAACTGATTTTTATTGACTCGGAAAGGACGTCCACCGTGCCCACATTGACTGACCTGTCCACCATCCGTGACCTCTGCGCACGGTATGACTTTGCCCTGTCCAAGGGCTTCGGCCAGAATTTCATCATCAACCCCGGCATCTGCCCCCGCATTGCGGAGGCCTCCGGTATCGGCCCCGGCTGGGGCGCACTTGAGGTCGGCCCCGGCATCGGCGTGTTGACCGAACAGCTTTGCAAGCGTGCGGACAATGTCGTCTCCATCGAGGTCGACAAGCGTCTGCCGCCGCTGCTGGAAGAGACGATGGCCGACTACGACAACTTCAAGCTCATCCTGAACGACGTGCTGAAGGTCGATTTGAAGGCTCTGCTGGCCGAGGAGTTCGGCGGCAAGCCCGTCGCCGTCTGTGCCAACCTGCCGTACTACATCACCAGCCCGATTCTGATGCGTCTGCTGGAGGAAAAGCTGCCTATCCGGAACATCACCGTAATGGTGCAGAAGGAGGCCGCACAGCGCCTCTGCGCCGCCCCCGGCACGCGGGATGCGGGTGCAATCAGCTACGCCGTGGCCTATTACGCCGAGCCGAAGCTGTTGTTCAGCGTCCAACCCGGCAGCTTTTACCCCGCCCCCAAGGTGACAAGCGCCGTCATCCGCCTGGATGTGAGGGAGAAGCCCGCCGTAACCGTGCCGAACGGCGACGAAGCCGTCTTCTTCGCGCTGATTCGCGCCGCCTTCTCCCAGCGCCGCAAGACCGCCGCCAACGCCATCGCCAATGGCCTGCACCTGCCCAAGGCGCAGGTCATCTCCGCCCTGCAGGCCGCCGGTCTTGATGAGCGTTCCCGCCCCGAGCAGCTGACACTGGAGAATTACTGCGCTCTGCAGACGGCACTGGCAAACACTTAAAACAGCAAAGCAAAACGCCCGGTAAGCATCACGCTTACCGGGCGCTTTTTAGGAGTATATAGAGTAGTGTGCAATAAGGAAAAGCTTCTCTAAATATTCCTCAAGAACAATCCATCAGCTTTATGTACAGCAGCATCTGTTACAATATCCTGAGTTCAACCCTGACTCCGCGTTATGCGATTCTACTGCGTTTACGACCTGTTTTTTACTGTTTAGGACGCAAAAAGACATACAAAAACAAGAAAAAAGCGCGTTGCAAAGTAGATTTACTTTGTAACGCGCTTTTTTAAGTTTGGAGCTAGTAACAGGAATCGAACCTGCAACCTGCTGATTACAAATTGATGATTCTTGGCGTTGCATCGTTAAATAACGTGCAATATTGTGCGATAATTCGCATATCTGCTTGTTGTGCCTTTTAGTTGTTTTTAGTAGTTTTCAATGCAATTATGCCCAAATTATGACCATTTTTGCAGTCCCATAAATGGGGAAAGCGCCCCGTTAAGGGCGCTCTGCCTGTTATGGGCTCTTCCCGCCGGGGGTGTTGGCGCACGGGGTCAATTTTTCGGGGTGTACTGGGCGATGATTTCCCGCGCACCTGCCACAAACGCAGCCATTTGCTCAGGGGAAAAGGTCAGCAATATGGACACAAGTTTTTCAATGTTTTCTGATGCTTCAGCCGTCATTGCAAACATCCCCCATTCTTTGCCGCTTGGCGAAAATATCCTCTTTGCAAAGTCCGAATTTCGCAAGACTTGCTTCAAGTTCGCTTTCGCTCATGCCGTCATCAAGTAACCAGTTGTAGGCATGGCGCATAAAGCGGATTAGGTCTTTGTGTCCCATGTTAGCTAAGTCACGTTCTCGCTGTTCGTAGTCTTTCATTTCATCACCTCATAAGCCCGTATAGCCAGATAGCACAGCCGTGTTTGTTATGCCTTGCGCTGCTGCCGGGCGTTCTCTATGTATGCCCGTAATTCGGTTTCGGTGTGGTCTTGCTTGAAGTAACCGCTTTTCACGGCTTCGATAAAAATTTCGGTGTCGATAGCATCGATCTGCATCATCAAATCAATGGCCTGCTGTACCTTTTTCTGATGTTCAGTCATATAAACCACCCTTTTCATTAAGTCCATATTTGGCGCGGATTCCCGCAAGGTTGCTTTCGTTAGTACCGAGTTCGACTAATCGGCGGTAAGCGTGTTTCGTAAGCTCGTTTAATTCCTCTTTGGTCATCTGATCGATGGCACGTTCTATCATTTCGGCGGTAGCTTCATCCATTTTCAATACCTCGCAAGCCCGTCAAGCCGTTAGCGCAGCTGCGTTTATTCGTTTGTTATGCTTTAATCGGCTGCACTTGGCTTGCGCCGAAAAAACTTGCCGTGTACCTCGCGCCATCGCCGTGACTTGCCCAGATTAGGACGGCGCGGAAAAGCGCCTTGTTGCCGTGAACCACTTCAAAGCCCGCCGCTTTCCAGTCAGCCCACGTTTTGCAATCCTCTGCAATCCCGGCGGCTGCTTTGGCTGCTGCAATCGCTGCCGCGTTCTGTGGGCGGGCTTTGGCGCTCTGCCAAGCTCTGTGCAGGGCTTCGGCAAATACCATCCCGCCCTTGCGGAAAATCGTCCACGCACGGCTCATAATCGCGCTAAGGTCATACTGCTTCATTGCTTGCTCCTTTACATTTTGGGGCAAACCGTGCTATAATGGGTTTGCCCTATTGTGTGGGGTGCGCTCGGTGTGTAGTTGGTAGCTATGCCGGGCGCTTTTCTTTTTGCCGTTGGGGGTTAAGGTTCGCGGTGGCTCGGTGCTGTCTGCGCTCTGTGAGGTTCTAGCAATCCTGTCCGCGTCTTATCTGGCGTTTCTGGTGGGCTTTCGCTTGACGTCCGCCTTGACCTTTTTCCTTTCGACATCTTTATTATATACCATTGCGCAAGTACATTCAATATGCAAATTGCACAAAGATATACACTTGCATAAGTACAAATTGTACACTTGCGCAAGTACAGATTGCGTGCTATAATATGTAAGGGGAGGTGTAACCATTGGGAACAGCAAGAACAAAGGCGAATAACAAATGGAATGCTAAAGCCTATGACCGTGTAAACCTCGTGTTGAAAAAAGATACCAGCCCGACAAAGGATGAAGTTCAAGCCGCTGCCGATGCAGAGGGAGTTAGCCTGAATGCGTATATTGTGGCGGCAATTAGCCAACAGTTAAACAAAGAGAAACCGTAAAGGGGGCGCTATTATGAGCGAGAGAGAGCAGGCAAAGCAGATTATTGATACCTTGCCGGATTACAAGATGCAGGCTATTTTGATGTTCCTGCGCGGCGTAGAGTTTGACGATGAACTAGAAGATGATCGTTTCTGTGAAAAGCTGGTTGACGATTATCTAAACGATGATTCGCCCGACAAGCACGAAAACGTCAGCCTAGAAGAGTTCGCGGCGCAAGAAGGCATTGCGCTATGAAATACCAAATCAAGATTGAAAAGGATGCTCAGAAATTCCTTAAAAAGCTGCCGCACCCGGACGAAACCAGAGTTTTAAAGGCAATTGCCAAGCTCCCAGATGAGGGAGACAGAAAGCAGCTTAAAGGCCATCCTGGATTTTTTCGGTTGCGTGTCGGCAACTACCGCATTATTTACACTGTAGATAACGGCCAGTTAATTGTGCGGGTCGTAGATGCCGGGAATCGTGGGCAAATCTATAACAGATACTGATATTGCCCACAAATACTAGTGGTTCAAGGTGTGGCGAGGTGAGGTGCGGCAGGGCAAGGCGTGGTATGGTTTGGCATGGAATAAATCATTTTTATTTCAAAAAGGAGATATTACCATGACAAACGATGAAAGAAACCGTGCAGTACGACTGCGCCGCAAATTGAATAAGCTGGGCTATACCATGATGAAAATGAACTGCAGACGAGACAGCATTGATAATTTCGGTGGCTATGCAATAATCGACACTGAATACAATGCCATTGTCAGGGGGACTCGATTCGACTTAGACCTTGACGATGTGGAAGAATTTATTTCGGATGAAGAATCCGTTGCACAGCTTGAATAGTCCAGCAAAGAGGGGGAACGCTTCGGTGCTCCCCCTCTTTTTTATAGCAACGACCCGGCTGGCGATGAAACATATATACGCCCCTCGACCGAAACCAAAAAATAACGAAGTATTGACAAAAACAAAATTTTATAGAATTGCCCGGCGCAGGTCAGACAGACCCAGACACGGAAAGCAAGCGGGCGGCGCTTTTGGAAAAGCTGCAAGGCGTACCCGCCGGGAATGATAGCAAAGAATAAGACAATGCGCTGCAAAGCCCCTGCAAGGCTCTGTGGCGCGTTTTGTATTCCAGACGGAAAAACTATATTAAACAGACCTGCAACGCCAAAACAGGCGTGTTCCTCGCGCTGTGGCGTTGCGATGCTCAAAGTATGCAAAAGCCCCCGGTGGTTACAAGCCGCCGGGGGTGCTTTAGTTTAATGACACGACACTCTCGTTATTCTTCGATGGTATCCGTCAACAGTTCCTTGCCGTCCAGAACGTCCATCATGTCAATGAATTTCTGGCAAAACTTGTCGTTTGCAAGGCAGGCGGCACTATAGCCGTTAACATCGCTAAGTGCTTTCTGTGCAAACATTTTCAGCGTATTCATGGCACGCAACGGGGCATCCACGTCAAGGATGCGGATATTAAAGCCTTTTTCTGCGGCATATTTGCGGATGGGTTTGCACATGGTCGGGTTTTTGCGATGCCTGTCGGCAATGTGCTGCAAGTCAGCTGCGCTCGTGATAAACACGGGGTTAAGCACTTTCAGGTCGGCTTCATCAACCTTGCTGCCGTCCGGCGCAATCCATGCAGAATAGGCCGCGTCAAAGTCTGCAACGATTTTGTCAGCCTTTTTGCGGAACTCGGCCTCTTTCGGGGCAGTTTCGAGAATGGCGGCAAGTTTGGCGTCAAATGTAGCCTTTGTAATGCTGCGGGCGTTGTACTCGGCTTCGAGTGCGGCACGGGCTTCCTTTTCGGCTGCAACGGCGGCGGCATATTCGCGGAAGTTGTCAATGTAAGATTTTGCGTAATTCATAATTTTTTTACTCACTTTCTTCAATTCGCGGCACATCGTCAATGATCACTACGTCGTACCGCTGGTGTAATTCGTTCATCGTTACAATCGCGCCTTTCTGTGTGCCGGTTTTCAGCAGGTAGCCGCCGGGCACGGGTTCAACGATTGCAACAGGGTCTTGCGCTGTCAGGGAATCTTCAAGCGCTTTCAATCTGGCTGTGAAGTCACGTTTCATTTTCTGCTCCTTTCTTCCAGCGCCCGCAAGCGCTGTTCAAAGTCGTTGGCTTCTACAAGCCGCAAACCATATTCCAGCACAGCGCGGGCCGCCGCAATATGCTGCTGCGGCTGCTGCTGGTCATCGTCTATAATGCCGCGCAGGCGGTCAATGGCGGGCGGCATAGCCGCTTTTGCATTGTCTGTGGCCGTTTCCAGCATTTCAGCGCAGCGCCGCTCGTACTCTGCAATAAAGGCGGGGTCTTGCCTGTAGCGGCGGATCGTGCTCTCATCCAGCCCTGCAGCGCGGGCAGCTGCTTTTACTGTAGGGCACGTTAGCAACGCTGCCAGGGCCTTTTGCTGTCTCTGTGTAATCTTTCACACCCCCTCTCTTAAATGTTCATTTTTGAGCGTTTTTTCACGCTTTGCGGCAATTTTATTCAGTTCTATCGTTTCCAGCCGTTCAGTGACACGCTCCTGCACACTGCTGCCGGTCTCTCGCCATGTCAGGTAGCCGACTCCATGCCAGGCACGGTTTTCAAGTTCCCTGTCATGCCAGCGGCGTAGTTTCGGGTCGCTGCGCAGCTTTCGAAGTGCGCGGGTTTCTATAGTGCGCACTTGCGCCGGGGTTATGCCCATCTTTTCGCCAGTGGCCGCCATCGACAGCCCATCAAAGAACCTGTGCCGCATTACAGCGCTTTCTATGGTGCCGCAACGGTCTAAGGCATCAACAAGCACGGCACGGGTTTGGGCGCTGGATATGCGCTCCTCTGCTGCTGTAAACGCCTGTTCTGCTGCCGGGTCTGGCTGAACCTCGCCTAGCGTGGGGCCGTCTGCATTTTCGCTGTCGATGGGCAAGTCCAGGCTGAAACAATGGTTTAACGGGTCGGCGCTGGTCGTGTGGGTCTTGCCGTCCTCATCAACAAATTTTCGCCGGTGGCCGTTAGATAAGGCAAGCTGTATCTGCCGCTGCATGGCCTGGGCAAGCCATGTAGAGAACGCGCCAGCCGCCGGGTCGTAGGTCTGGGCGGCGTACTTGACGGCGAAAAAGCCTTCCTGTTCAAAGTCATCTGCCGTCACACCGTGCTGATCTGCAAGGTCTTTGTGATGGGGATACCATTTCCAGAACATTGAGCGGATAAGTCCCCTGTTTGTCTCCCGCAGCTGGCCCAGCGCGTAGCTATTGCCAGCGGCCGCCAGTGTTGCAAGGGCTGCGTATGTGGCCTGCTGTTCTGCTGCTGACATTTTATCCTCCACCACTTAATGAACACGCCCGGTGAGGTCTAGATAGCACAACCGTCATTTTAATACCAGCCGTCATATCCGCGCTTTGGGCGGAGTAAAGGTTTCTGTCTTTCGGCTGCAAGCTGCTTTTCTACTTCTTCGTTGACTGGAAGTAACACCGGATTTAGTGGCGCCGTCTTCGTCCATTTCTCGTAGAATCTCTCAAACTCACTACGCTTGTACATGCGCCCCTCATCGCTCATATTGTTAAGTGCAAGCGCTGCATGATAGCTTCCCAGCCAATCCCGTGCCACATCGGGAAGATTCGAAAACATTGCAGGATAGTCAAGCGGCGGTTCTCCGCAATAATGAACCCGTGAGATCATCCACAAAATTTTCTTCCAGGCATCAGCAACAGGGACCGCATACTCTGCTTGGATGCTGCGCAGCTGGTCGCATAAATCGGCCAACGTCACGGGAAACTTGCAGACGGTAAAAGCCTTGCGCATAGCTTTCTGCCCAGCATAAGCTGGTACGTTAGCAAGTTCTGCTGCCCAAATCGTAATTTGAGTAGCAGCGTTCTCCTCACTTAACGGCTTGGCGCAGTTAGCGTACATTGCCACATTCCATCTCATCAAAGCTGTAACTTCATCAACGGTCATTTCCCTACCTCCAAAAGTGAAAAGTCTCCTGCTTTGAGCCTATCCGCTACGCGGCTCAATGTATCAGACGGCGATTCTTGCGTTGTGTTCCTTGTCTGTGGGCGGTTATACTGCCCAGAACGGCGTATCCAGTTGCGGGCAGCTGCTTGCCAGTCCTTCATACTGGCTCTACCGCCAATCTTCCAGCCGTTGGCGGCAAAGTAGTCAATAAAAGACTGGGCTTCCACCGCTGACGAACCTTGTTCGCAAAAATAAGCAATAGCATCATCCTCAGACGGTGGTGTGAAGCGTGGGCGGGGCGGCTTGTCCGCCTTACGTTCTCTCTTTACACTAACCTTATCTATACTATCCTTACCTATACTAACCTGTGGAACCCGCTGGTATGTACTTTGGTTTACCGCCGGTATACCAAGCTGTGCCTTTTCTTTTTGAAACTGCGTCGGGGTGTATCGGTTTGGGCGAAGTAGGTTGTTTTTCTTCCAGTCCACGATGACCAGTACACCACTTTCAAACGGTCTTACGAATCCCTTTGCCGCTAGCAGATTGAGGTCGTCGGCGCTGCATCCACACATCGCGGTGGTACGCTTTGGAGATGCTACAAAGCCGTCATCATCGGCCCGCATACCTAAGTGGAAGTAAAGAGCCTGTGTGCTACTCGGCATATCAAGAAATCTGTCTGTATCGACCACGTCAAGGCTGAACATTCTACGGCGTGCCATTATAGCGTTTCCTCACTTTCAAAATCCAGCTGGCCTAATGGGATGCCCAGCTTGCGGGCAACAGGTGCGATTGCCTTTAGTCCATGCTTGCACCGGGCGGCTTGGACGTGATAGAAAGCAGACATTTCCTTTTGTGCAATCTCCGGGTCATCGCTTGGCAAGAAATATCCGCCGTAGCCGCCGGGAGCGTAGAGGATAATCTCGCCAGCATCACGGGCTCGCATAATCTGGCTGCGCAGACCTCGCGGGGTAGTTTCTAACTTGGCGGCCAGTTCATCAGCGCGGGTTGCGTTTTCACGGCCATGCTTTAAAATTTCAGTGATAATCATACTTGAAAAACTCCCTTCGGTTTGATAAAATGGGAGCAGAAGATAGAATTGTATTTTTTCTCTGCCTCTTTGGCCGTCTGGCGTGCTGTAACACGCTGGGTGGCTTTTTTGTTTTCATAAGCCAACCCGGCGGATACCGGGCTGCTGTGGCTCTGTGTCTCCCTGCATCCAAGCTGCAAGGCTCGACAGGTTCACAAGTATCTTGCGCCCACACTTGACGCTGCGCACCTGACCGATCTTGCAAAGCTGTCGGATGCGGTAGGCAGGGATGCCAGATTCAGCGGCAGCTTGCGAGATGGTTGCCATACGGGGAAATTCAATTTTTGACATGGTTCTGCCCCTCTCTTTGAGCTTTCATGGCTGCAATAACCTCGTACAAATGGCGTTTTTCGCTTGGCGGAAGTTCTGTACGCAACTTGCGGCTTAAGTTTCCGTCATTGATTCCGAGTGCAGCAGCAAGCTCCCACAGCCTGAACCCGTTTGTTGCGACAGCGTTCCGAATATCGGCGTTAGCCCGGTTCATAAAATCACCTTCCCATAAAGATATAACATGCGGTGCATCGTTTGTTATGTCTTTATTTTACATCAGAATGTTGTTGTTGACAGCATGAAAATGTTGGTGTAAAATATAATTGAAAGGAAACATTTTTATAAGAAAGTGAGGTCATAGCTCGGGTGAATATTTGTATCACAGAACAAACTACCACTATCAGGAATGACAATGCACAATGCCAGTGGACAATAAAGACCGAAAACTGCTTTGGTCTTATATACAATTCTTTGGAAAGACATTTACCCAATTTTAATGAGGATGCCATAGTTACAAACTGTATCAACTATATGCGTAACGCAATGACTGGCAAAGATATTCATCCTGCAACATCTTACAAATTGCTTGGACGTGTTGAAAGAGGGCATACATTGCTTTTCTTCCATGAATACTTTGACGGTAAGGAATCTGTTGTGTTTTCATTGCAAGATGTTGACAAAATTCGCATAGCAAGCCGCATGAAGTCAAACTATCTGCCTGTCAGCATCAATGAAACAACAAGCATGGAATTTGACGATTTGACAAACGTTACACAAGTAATGGTAGCATTGCTTTATTACTATGCCTACTATGGGCTTAAGCTTGTGAAATGCCGTCATTGTGGATGCTGGTTTGCTACAAAGAGCCTAAAGAATCAGTATTGCAAACGGATTAGCCCGTGTTGTGGTGGGATTTTGAAGGGCGAAAATAAAAGTTGCGAACAAGCGGTGCGGCAAATCATGCAGAACTGTACACGACTTAGAGGCGCCATCCGGACAAAAGCAAGCCGTACAGTTTCTGCACAGCTACACAACAGTACATTCCTACCAGAGTTTGAAAAGGAAAACACGGAATTAGAATGTGCCGCAAGAGAAAGACCGACCGTTGATAATCTAACTCTATATTACAATTTTTTAAAAAGAATAAATAAAGAGAAAAAGTGGTTAGGAGGTTAAGACTATGGCGAACGTAACGAGGAGAGCGAATAAAGACGGAACAACGTCATACCGCGTCAAGGTATCCGCCGGGCTGGGCGCAGATGGTCGGTATGTGTACCGCTCCGCCACGTTCACGCCTCCGACAAAGCTGACAGCACGGCAGACGGAAAAGGCAGTGCAGGAATTTGCGCGGGACTTTGAGCAAAGAGTTCAAAGGGGTTTGTTTGCTGAAACGGATTTGACCGTTGACGGCCTTGCCCAAAAGTGGCTGACAGAATTTTGCGAACCGAATTTGAAACCGCACACGACCGAAGATTACAAAAAGCTGCTGCCTCGTGTTTCCGCTGCAATCGGGCACATTAAGCTGTCAAAGTTGCAACCCGGCCATATTCAAGAATTTTACAAACAGCTTGCGCAGCCGGGCATTCGTGAAGATGGAAAATACAAGGCGAAAGCGGCCTTTATTGAAGCGTTCCCCAAAGGAACGCGCATTGAATTACAAAAAGCTGCTGGGCTATCGCAAGGCACAATGGCCGCTATTATGCAAGGGCGCACCGTTTCCAAACAGTCAGCCGAAAAGATAGCCGCTGCCGCTGGATGGGCATTTACAAAGGCTTTCAGTTGTACAAGCACCGATACACTAAGCGCAAGCAGTCAGCGGCATTATCATCTGATGTTGTCAAGTATGTTCAGTACTGCCGTGCGGTGGCAGTTGATGGATGCAAACCCGTGTGAACGTGTCACGCCTCCAAAGCTGGTTGAACAAGACGTTGAATTTCTGGATGAAACCGGTATTGCGGACTTGCTTGCGGCGCTCCCTGATGCCCCTGTGCAGCTGTCAGTTATTACGCAGCTTGCTTTGTTTACGGGTGCCCGGCGGGGCGAAATTTGCGGTTTGCGCTGGTCTGACATTGATTTAGATGCCGGAGTTATGGCAATCAATAGAAATCTGTCTTATATTGCCCACAAGGGAACAATTTTTGATTATCCCAAAACGAAAAAAAGCCGCCGCTGCATTAAGCTAAGCGACGACTGTATAGCACTACTGAAAGATTATAAGCAGTGGCAGATGCGGGAGCGACTGAAAGTGGGGACGTTCTGGCAACGGACTATTACCATTGAGGGCGGCAAACTCGTGAAAAATGATTTGCTGTTCACAAAGCCGGATGGCAAGCCGATTGACCCGAACGTTGTTTCAAGCTGGTTTCCCGTATTCTTAAGAGAACACGGCCTCCCGCCGTGCCGCTTCCATAGTCTGCGCCACTCAAACGCGGCCTTGCTGATTGCTGCCCACGTTCCGGCAACTACGGTTGCGGGGCGCTTGGGTCACGCACAAGTCTCGACAACGACAAACATTTATGCAGCTATGATTCGGTCGTCAGATGCAGCAGCGGCCGACGCTCTGGGCAACATCTTTGACAGAATCAAACAGCGGCAAGAAATCGGCTGAAAACTGGGTTTTGAAAAGATTTATGCCCAAATTATGACCATTCGCGTCAAAATCAGCTTGAATATAGACAAAAAGAAATCCCCGACGCACCGTGTTTACTACGATGTATCGGGGATTTTTTCTTGGAGCTAGTAACAGGAATCGAACCTGCAACCTGCTGATTACAAATCAGCTGCACTGCCAATTGTGCTATACTAGCGGGAACTCTAATATAATATCACAATCGGCAGGGGTTTGTCAAGGGTTACAGCAGCTCCACGCCCGAATTCCTGCATGCCTGTACCGTAGCGTCATCCCACAGGCTGACCTGTACCTCGCCGACATGGGCCTTGCCCAGCAGCAGCATGCACAGGCGGCTCTGGCCGATGCCGCCGCCCATTGTCAGGGGCAGGGTGCCATCCAGCAGCAGTTTGTGGAAGGGCAGCTCCGCGCGCTGCGGGCAGCCTGCGGCGTCCAGCTGGCGGCGCAGGGCGTCGGCGTCAACGCGTATACCCATACTGGACAGCTCCAGTGCGCAGTCCAGCGGCTTGTGCCAGAACAGGATGTCGCAGTTCAGCGTCCAGTCATCATAGTCGGGTGCGCGCCCGTCGTGGGGCTGGCCACTCTTGAGCCTGCCGCCGATCTGCATGATGCAGACGGTTCCATGCTCTTTGGCAAAGGCATTTTCGCGCTGCTTCGGCGTGAAGTCCGGGTACCTGTCCTCGAGCTCCTGCGTCGTGATAAATGCCACCTCGCGGCGCAGGTGGATGTTGTTTTTCAGCTCGGGGAACTTCCAGCGCAGCTCGTCAGACGTTGCGCAGACAGCGTCCACGATGTCCCGCACGGTCTCCTGCAGAAATTCCAGCGTGCGCTGGTCGGCAGTGATAACGCGCTCCCAGTCCCACTGGTCCACGTAGATGCTGTGCAGGTTGTCCAGCTCCTCGTCGCGGCGGACGGCGTTCATATCGGTCACAATGCCCTGACCGGGGCGGAAGCCGTACTTGTACAGGGCGTAGCGCTTCCACTTAGCCAGACTGTGGACGACCTCTGCCTGCTCGTTCAGGCTGGGCACATCGAACGAAACAGGGCGCTCGACGCCGTTCAGGTCGTCGTTCAGGCCGCTGCCCTGCATGACAAACAGGGGAGCCGTGACGCGCTTGAGGTGCAGCGCCATGCAGAGCTTCTCCTGAAAGATCGTCTTGATGAGGCCGATGGCCTTCTGGGTGTCATACAAACCCAGAAGGCTTTGGTATCCTTCCGGAATGGTAATGTGACTCATAATACTTCCTCCTATTTCTTTCCTGGTGTATGGCTTTATGCCTTGGCGAACTGGCTCTCGTACAGCTGCTTGTAGAAGCCGCCCTGCGCCAGCAGTTCTTCGTGGGTTCCGCGCTCAATGATGTTGCCGGCCTTCATGACCAGGATCTGGTCAGCATTCTTGATGGTAGACAGGCGATGGGCCACGATAAAGCTCGTGCGGCCCTTCATCAGCTCCTCAAAGGCATCCTGCACCAGCACCTCGGTACGGGTGTCGATGCTGGACGTTGCCTCATCCAGAATCAAAATCGGCGGGCGTCGCAGCATGACACGGGCAATGCAGAGCAGCTGCCGCTGGCCCTGGCTGATGTTGCCGCCGTCCTCGGCTACCTGCGTGTCGTACCCGTTGGGCAGGCGGCAGATAAAGCTATGGGCGTGCGCCTTCTTGGCTGCGGCGATGATCTCCTCGCGGGTCGCATCCGGCTTGCCGTAGGCGATATTCTCCGCAATCGTACCGGCCTTCAACCAGGTCTCCTGCAGCACCATGCCCAGGTTGCCGCGCAGGCTGTCGCGGGTCACATTGTCGATGGAATACCCGTCGACGCGCAGTGTACCGCCGTTGATCTCATAAAACCGCATCAATAGATTGACCAGTGTCGTCTTGCCGCAGCCCGTGGGGCCGACCAGTGCAATGCGCTGGCCCGGCGCAACCTTCAGGTTCATATCCTCGATCAGCGGCACATCGTCCACATAGCGGAACCTGACGTGGTCAAACTCCACGCTGCCTGCGCCGTGGGGCAGGGCAACAGCATCCGGGCCATCGGGCACGATGGGCGTCTCGTCAATCAGGTCAAACACGCGCTGCGCACAAGCCAGCGCGTTCTGCAGTTCGGTCATAACGTCCGAAATGTCATTGAACGGCTTCGTGTACTGGTTTGCGTAGTTCAGAAAGACCGACAGCTGGCCCACCGTGATGCCGCCGGCAATGGCGACGAACGCACCCAGTACGCCGACGGCGGCGTAGACCAGCGCATTCACAAAGCGGGTGCAGGGGTTCGTGGTAGAGGAGAAGAACGTCGCCTTGACGCCGCACTTCTGCAAATCGAGGTTGATCTTATCGAAGCGTTCCTCGGCGCGGCGCTCATAGCCGAACGCACGGACAAGATGCTCGTTGCCGACCAGTTCTTCGACCAGACTCGTCATTTCGGCGCGGGTCTCGCTCTGCACCTTGAACATAGAATAGGTGTGGGTGGCAATAAACCGCGCGACGAAAATCGACAGCGGCGTCAACGCCACAACGACCAGCGCAATGCGCCAGTCGATGAACAGCATGACTCCCAGCGTGCCCAAAATCGTCAGCATGCCGGTGAACAGCTGGGTAAAGCCCATCAGCAGACCGTCGCTGAACTGCTCCACGTCGGTGGTAATGCGGCTGATAGCATCGCCGGGGCGGTGGGCGTCCATATATTTGAGCGGCAGAATCTCCAGCTGGCCAAACGCACGGACACGCATATCACGCACGACCTGAAAAGTAATTCGGTTATTGACGACATTCATCAGCCACTGGGCCAGCGCTGTGCAGGCAATCGTGGCAGCCATCGCTATCGCAATTTTGCCAAGCCCTGCAAAATCAACCTGACCGGGTCCCAGGATCATATCCACGGCCTTGCCGGACAGTACCGGGGCCAGCAGAGTCGTGACCACTGTGATCAGCGCAAGGGTCAGCGTCAGGATGACCATGCCGGTGTAGGGGCGGATTAGCTTCAGGACGCGATGGATCGTATTCTGGTCCAGCTTTTGCTTTGTCTTGCTCATAGCGTCTTTGCCACCTCCTCCTTGCTCAACTGGCTCAGGCAGATTTCCTTATAGACCTCGCAGCTGCGCAGCAGTTCGGCATGGGGCGCGTCGCCAACCAGCTTGCCGTCATCCAGCACCAGAATGTGGTCGGCGCGCTGCACGCTGGCCGCGCGCTGGGAGACGATAAACACAGTCATGCCGTGCGTTTCCTCTTTGATTGCCTTGCGCAGGGCTGCGTCCGTTGCAAAATCCAGCGCCGAGGCACTGTCATCCAGAATCAGGATCTTCGGCTTTGGTACCAACGCGCGGGCAATCGTCAGGCGCTGGCGCTGGCCGCCGGAGAAGTTGCGGCCCGCGGTCTCCACCGGCGCATCCAGCATGCCGGGTTTGCCGCGGACAAACTCCGCCGCCTGGGCTATCTCCAGCGCCTGCCAGATTTCCTCATCGGAAGCTCCGGGGGCGGCCCACTGCATATTGTCGCGGATCGTACCTGTAAACAGCACGGCCTGCTGGGGCACGACGCCCACCAGCCTGCGCAGCTGTGCAAAGCTGTACTGCTTTACATCATGGCCGAACAGCGCAACGCCGCCGCTGTCGGCATCGTAGAAGCGGCAGACCAGGTCGATCAGCGTCGATTTGCCGCTGCCCGTACCGCCGATGACGCCGATGGTCTCACCGGGCCTGGCCGTGAACGTGATGTCCGTCAGGCTCGGTGCGCCGGCATCCTTGTAGGTGAAGGTGACGTGCTCAAACTTAGCCGCCTCGGCAGCGTCGTTCACAGCCAGCTCTGCAGTGCCGGGATCCTGCATCGTCGTGTGGGTGTTCAGAATCTCATTGACGCGCATGCCGCTGGCCAGTGCGCGGGTGACCGAAACGACCAGATCCGCCAGACGCAGCAGGCTCAGCAGGATCTGGCTCATATAGTTGATAAGGGCAATGACCTCGCCCTGCGTCAGCTTACCGGCATCGACCTCTACACCGCCGCGCAGCAGCAGCGCCACAACGGCCAGGTTGACGACGAGATAGGTCAACGGGTTCATCAGCGCCGAAATACGGCCTGCCGCAAATTGCAGCTTTTTCAGATGGTCATTTGTCTCCACAAAGGCGGCCAGCTCGTCCGCCTGGCGGGCAAAGGCACGCACCACGCGCGCGCCGACGTAGTTTTCGCGCGTCAGCAGCGTCACACGGTCCAAGCCGTTCTGGGCCTCATGGTAGATGGGAACGGTCACGCGCATGATGGCCCATATAATAAGCGACACCATGATCGTAACGCCGATGAAAAGCATCGTCAGCTTCGGGCTGATGGAGAACGCCATAATAAGCGCGCCGATCACGATGAACGGCGAGCGCAGCAGCAGACGCAGCGTCAGGTTGACGCCGTTCTGTACCTGATTGATGTCGCTCGTCATGCGGGTGACAAGCGTCGGGGTGCCGATGCCGTCCAGCTCGCTGTAGCTCAGCGTGCCAATATGGCGGAACAGGTCCTTGCGCAATGCCGTGCCAAAGCCCAGCGCCGCCTTTGCGGAGAACCACTGGGCCGTCAGGCTGCTGGCCAAGCCGATAGCAGCCAGCAGGATCAGCAGGCCGCAGCGCGTCCAGATGAAGGCTGCATCCTCGTTTTTGATGCCCGTGTCGATGATGCTGGCAATGACCAGCGGCACAAACAATTCAAAACAGGCTTCCAGCATCTTGAAAAGCGGCGCTAACAGGGCTTGCTTCTCATAGCCCTTGATGTAGCGCATCAATTTGTGCATTGAAAACCACCTCATACGTAAAAATAAAAACAATCAGTTTATTATACCACGGTTTTCTCAATTTGTCTTGCAGAATCCCCCAGATTTCGATGATTATTTATTGGCCCGGCGTCTATACTTTCAATGGGTACTTTTCAGAGGAGGATTTGCAGATGTTCTGGGTCTACAGATATAAAGGTTTTTCCTTCACGGCGGCACGCACCGTGCACACGGCGCTGGTGCTGGCGGGGCAGCAGGGGTGCAGCCAGGCGGATACCGGCCATTTGCTGCTGGCGTTGGTGCAGACAGCACAGGGGACAGCGGCGGATTTTCTGCGCCGCAAGCGGGTGACATCCACCGCCCTGGCCGAGCATACCGCCGCCCACGCGGCGGGCCGTCCGCGCCGCCTGCACAGCCGGGACCTTGCCCCCGAGCTGAGCAAGGCCATGGAATTTGCCGTGCTGGGTGCGCACGCGGCCAGTGCCGCCAAGGCGGAGAACGAGCACCTGCTCTGCGCCATCCTCGAGGACTCGTCCTGCACGGCCAGCCGGTGGCTGGCGGCTCTGGGCATCGAGCTGCCGCAGGCCGCGCGGGAATGCCGCCAGCTTTCTGGTCAGCTTGTGCTGCCCGCCCAGCCGCGGATGGCTGCCTCCCGCACGGGCCGCCCCAGCGATAAATACGGCCGCGACCTGACGCGCCTCGCACAGGAGGGTCGGCTCGACCCGGTGCTCTGCCGTGATGCCGAGCTGGATCGCATGATTGAAATTCTCTGCCGCCGCCAGAAAAACAATCCCTGCCTCCTGGGTGAGCCGGGTGTCGGCAAGTCTGCGCTGGCGGAGGCACTGGCGCAGCGGATCGCTGCGGGGCAGATCACCCCGGCACTGCGCGGCAAGCGGGTGCTGGCGCTGGACATGGCGTCGATGGTCGCGGGCACCAAATACCGCGGCGACTTTGAGGAGCGGTTCAAGAACCTGTTGGAAGAACTGTACCGTGACCGCTCAACGATTTTGTTTATCGATGAAATCCACATCATTGCCGGGGCCGGGGCGGCGGAGGGAGCCATTGACGCCGCCAGCATCTTAAAGCCGATGCTGGCACGCGGCGAAATTCAGCTTATCGGCGCGACCACGCCTGAGGAATACCGCAAAACCATCCAGAAGGATTCCGCGCTCGAGCGCCGCTTTGGAAGGGTCATGGTCGAGGAGCCCACCCCTGCTGCCGCAGAAACGATTCTGGCCGGACTGATGCCGCGGTATGAGCGCTACCACGGTGTCAGCATCCCGCCCGAGGCCATCCACGCCGCGGTGGAGCTGAGCGTGCGTTACCTGCCCGGGCGGTATCTGCCCGACAAGGCCATTGACCTGCTGGACGAAGCCGCCGCGGCCCGCCGCATTGCCGATGCCAGCGGGAACCGCCGGGCACTGACCCCCGCCGATATTGCAAGGGTCGTCAGCAAGGCCAGCGGCGTGCCCGCAGAGCGCGTGGGCGAAGCCGAGAGGGAGCGGCTTGCTAATTTGGAACAGCGCCTTGCCGCCGAGGTCATCGGCCAGCCGCAGGCCGTGGCCGCCGTGGCATCTGCCATCCGACGCAGCCGCACCGGCCTGCGGGAGAGCGGGCGGCCCATAGGAGCTATGCTGTTCCTCGGGCCGACTGGCGTCGGCAAGACCCAGCTGGCACGCACGCTGGCAAAATGCTGGTTCGGCAGCGAAAAAGCCCTGCTGCGCTTTGACATGTCGGAGTATATGGAGCGGCATACCGTCGCGCGGCTGCTCGGCGCGCCGCCGGGCTATGTCGGCCACGACGAGGGCGGCCAGCTGACCGAGGCCGTGCGCCGCCGCCCGTACAGTGTTGTCTTATTTGATGAAATCGAAAAGGCGCACAGCGACATCCAGAACCTGCTGCTGCAAATCTTGGAGGACGGCAATCTGACCGACTCCCAGGGACGCCGGGCGGATTTTTCCAACACGATTATTTTGCTCACCTCTAATCTGGGTGCGCGGTGTCTGTCCGGGCAGACGTCGCCGCTGGGCTTTGGGGCCGCCGCTGCCGAGACCCAGCGCCGCGGCCAGCAAGCCATCCAGGAGGCTAAGGAGTTTTTCCGCCCCGAACTGATGGGGCGTCTGGATGAGACCGTCCTCTTTGACCCGCTCGGCCCGGAGCAGCTGGCCGGGATCGCAGACCGGCTGCTTGTCGAGCTTGAGCAGCGCGCAGCCCGGCAGGGCTACACACTGCACCACACGCCCGCCGCAGCCAAGATGCTGGCCGGGGACAAGGTGCCGCCCTACGGTGCGCGGGAGCTGCGCCGCACCGTCAGCCGTGCCGTGGAGCAGGCCCTTGCGGACCGCATCGCTGCCGGTACGGCCCACCCCGGCACCGTTTACACCGCCGATGTTGACGCCGACGGGCACATTATCCTGACCGAGGATACACTGGCGGCGTGCGTGTAGCATAAGCAAAACGAGGTACCTGCTTTCCGTGGCAGATACCTCGTTTTGTTTAGGCAACACCGCATAATTCCCGCCTTGCGGCTTAAGCACCGCTCCGGCGGCTACGGCACGGCATCTGCGTTGCCAAAATGCTCGATAATACACAAAGTATTATCTGCGCTTTTGGCTTAGCAGCTGCCGCACCTCGCTCGCCGTATCGGCACTTAGAATTATGCGGTATTGCCCTTATTATAATTGTTGTAAAAGGGAAAAAACCTCAATCCTTCACATACAGCCCGCAATGGCACGCCCCGTGGTAGTCCGGGTCGGCCAGCTGCTCCTTGAACTCCTTGCAGATGCAGATATTCTCCGGAATGTGCTGCAAGCGGCAGGGGCAGTAGCCGCCCGTGCGCTTGAGGCCCTCGCGGATGGTTTTGACGATTTCCTCGTTAGGGTTCAGGTGAAATTTCGGCTTTTCCATAGTATTACCTCGTTTACGGTTTTACGCGGAACTCCTGCTCGCAGTAGATGCAGCGATAGCGTCCGCTCGGCGTCAGGGCAAAGATGTGGTCACAGCCCTCCTCGATAGAAGTGATGCAGCGCGGGTTCGTGCATTTGATGACGTTGACCAGCCGCTTGGGCTGCTCGGGGTGTTTCTTCTCCGTCACCCTGCCGTCCCGGATAAAGGTGATGGAGATTTTCGGGTCGACATAGGCGAGAACGTCAAAGCTCATCTCGCTGACATCGCCCTCGATCTTTATTATGTCCTTTTTTCCGTCCTTTTGGCTGCGGACGTTCTGCAAAAGTGCCACGCTGGCATTGTTCAGCTTTTCCAGCTCCATCATGTGGTAGAGCGCCAGACCCGTGCCTGCGGTAATGTGGTCAATGACCACGCCGTTCTGGATTTCATCAACCTTCAACATTGAACGCTACCTCCCCGGTCTTGGGGTCTTTGAGACCCAGCAAAGTCATGATCAGCGCCATGCGCATATAGACACCGTTCTGCACCTGGTCAAAGTACGCTGCGCGCGGGTCGTCATCCACGTCCAGCGTGATCTCATTCACGCGGGGCAGGGGATGCAGCACCGGCATATCCGCGGGGGCCAGGGCCAGCTTTTCCTTTGTCAGGACATAGCTGTTTTTCAGGCGGATGTAATCTTCTTCATTAAAGAACCGCTCACGCTGGACGCGGGTCATGTAGAGGACGTCCAAATCGGGCAGAGCCTCCTCCATGCTGCGTGTCTCAACATAGGGGATGTTGTTAGGCTCGAGGATCTCGCTGATGATGTAATCCGGCACGCGCAGCTCCTCGGGTGAGATGAGCACAAACTTCATGCCCGGCAGACGGGACAGGCTCTTGATCAGGCTGTGCACCGTGCGGCCAAACTTGAGGTCGCCGCAGAAGCCGATGGTCAGATGATCCAGGTGCCCCTTGCGCTGGCGGATCGTCATCATGTCCAGCAGCGTCTGGGTGGGATGGCTGTGGCCGCCGTCACCGGCGTTGATGACCGGAATGCGGCTGTAGCGGGACGCGCGCAGCGGTGCGCCCTCCTTGGGGTGGCGCATGGCGGCAATGTCTGCCACACAGCTGATCACGCGGATGGTATCGGCTACGGTCTCGCCCTTGGAGGCGCTGGAAACACCGGCATCGGGGAAGCCCAGTACCTGACCGCCCAGGTTCAGCATGGCCGCCTCAAACGAAAGACGGGTACGGGTGCTCGGTTCGTAGAACAGTGTTGCCAGCCGCTTACGGGCAGCTACATCTTTATAGGCAGCCGGGTCATCATGGATACGGTCTGCAAGGTCCATCAGGCTGAGCGTTTCTTCCAGCGTGAAATCCGCCGGGTCGATCAAATGTCTCATACACAATCCCCTTTGTTTACTCTATTTATTCCAAACGGCGCTGTGCCGTTCAAAATCAAATCAGCTTGCGTACCATCGCAAAGTCAAAGAAATCCGTATAGCAGGTCTGGCAGCAAAGCACCGGCTTGCAGGTGCGGGAATAGCAGATCTCATCCAGCTGCAAAAGCGCCTGCTCCGGGCGCAGCCCCAGCTGGCGGCGGATGCCGGGCACCCCCTGCACGGCGTGCAGCGTCGTCAGCGTCTCGGTGACCTCCACATGGCAGTGCTGCTCCACGATCTCAAAGATCGGGCGGCTGAAATCGATCGTATCCAGCCGCTTGCCGCCAAACAGCGCCAGCGGCAGAATATCGGTGGAGTAGAGCACCGGCGTTTCATCGGCCAGTACCCGGCGGCGCACAAACACAAGTGTGTGCTCGCGCTCCGGGTCAAGGCCGAGCTTTGCGGCCAGCTCCGGCATGGCAGTCTCCCGCGTGACCATCAGGTTATCGCTGTGGGGCACGCGGCCAATTGAGCGGATCATGCGGTTGAATTCCAGCTTCTGGTCCATGCGGTTCTCGACCCGGACCACATCGCGGTTGACAAGGGTGCCGATGCCGCGCACACGCTCCAGATAGCCGTCGCGCTCCAGATCGCTCAGGGCATCGCGCACCACGGTGCGGCTCACGCCCAGAACATCGGCCAGCTCCAGCTCGCTGGGCAGCTGGGCGGCGTCTGCATAGCGTCCGCGGCGCAGCTCCTCCAGCAGGCGCCGGGCTGCCTGATGGCTGCGCAGCTCACCGCCCAGGCGGTTTTCCGTCGTTTTATTCATGCAAAAATTCCTTTCGTGCCCGGCATACGTCCGCCAGGCAGCATTTGTCGCAGTAGGGCTTGGTGCGGGCTGTGCACACGGCGCGGCCATGGTCCACCAGCCGGTGGCAGAAGCCGTTGCCCTCCGCAGGCGGGATGATCTTCCACAGCTCCCGCTCGACCTTGGCCGGCTCCTTGACGTTGTCCACCAGCCCGATGCGGTTGCACAGCCGGATGCAGTGGGTGTCCGTCACGATGGCAGGCTTGCCGAATACGTCCCCCATGATCAGATTCGCACTCTTACGGCCCACGCCGGGCAGGGCAAGCAGCGCGTTGAAATCATCCGGTACACGGCAGTCGTACCTGTCGCGCAGCATCCGCATACAGGCTGAAATATCCCGTGCCTTGCTGTGGCCCAGCCCGCAGGGCTTGACGATGGCCTCAATATCCGCAGGATCCGCTGCAGCCAGTTCTTTTACGCCGGGGTACTTGGCAAACAGCTCCTGCACCACCACGTTTACGCGGGCATCGGTGCACTGGGCCGCCAGCCGCACCGACACAAGCAGCTGCCACGCATGGTCATAATCCAGCGTGCAGTCGGAATCGGGATATTCTGCCTTCAGGCGCGCAATGCAGATCGCAGCCAGCTCTTGTTTGGTCACAGCATTTTCTCCGTTTCAATCCTTTTCTCTTGATTCTACCACGCCGAGCCGTTATAATCAAGTATAGAAGTATGATGTTTTAGTACACTATCTCAAACTTATCTAAAAAAAGGAACGCAAAATGGAACCATTGGCACAGCGTCTGCGCCCGCGCACCCTGGATGAGGTCTGCGGCCAGCAGCATCTACTCGGCAAAAATCAGGTTTTCCGCCGCACTGTCGAGAGCGGCAAGATTCCCAACATGATCTTCTACGGCCCGTCCGGCGTCGGCAAGACCACCGTTGCCAGCATCATTGCAGCGGGCAGCGGTATGCAGCTGCACAAGCTCAACGGCACGACGGCCTCGACGAGCGACATCAAGTCGGTGCTCGCGGACATCGGCACACTCGGCGCGTCGGGCGGCATTCTTTTATATCTTGACGAGATACAATATTTTAACAAGCGACAGCAGCAGAGCCTTCTGGAATGTGTGGAGCAGGGTACAGTCACCCTGATTGCCTCCACCACTGAGAATCCCTACTTTTATGTATATAACGCGCTTCTGTCCCGCTGCACGGTGTTTGAGTTCAAATCCCTGACCACCGACGACATCCGCACCGGGCTGCGCAGCGCCGCTGCGCGCCTCGGGGCTGAGGACAAGTCTCCCGTGCTCATTCCCGACGACGCGCTGGAATACCTGGCCCAGAGTGCGGGCGGCGATATGCGCAAGGCGCTGGGCAATCTGGAATTTGCCGTCACCGCTGCACCCGTAGAAAACGGCTGCCGCACGATCACACTGGACATGGTGCAGCAGGTCGCCGTGCGCACGGCCATGCGGTATGATAAGCTCGGCGACGACCACTATGACATCGTCTCGGCCTACCAGAAGTCGATGCGCGGCTCCGACCCAGACGCAGCGCTGCACTATCTGGGCCGTCTACTGGAAGCGGGTGACCTGCCCAGCGCCTGCCGCCGTTTGATGGTCTGCGCGTGCGAGGATGTCGGCCTGGCCTGGCCGCAGATCATCCCCATCGTCAAGGCCGCTGTTGACATTGCCAACGCCGTCGGTCTGCCGGAGGCCCGTCTGCCGCTGGCGGATGCCGTGGTGCTGGTGGCTACCGCACCCAAGTCCAACTCCGCCCACGACGGCATCAATGCCGCCATTGCGGACATTCAGGCCGGGCGCACCGGGCCCATCCCGCGCCAGCTGCAAAACAAGCACTACGACGGCGCAGACGCCAAGGTCAAGGGGCAGCACTACCTCTACCCGCATGACTACCCCAACCACTGGACCGCCCAGCAATACCTGCCCGACGCCATCAAGGACCGGCAGTACTATGTCCCCGGCGATAATAAAAACGAGCAGGCTTTCGCACAATACTGGAAAAAAATCAAAGGAGAACTGTAATCATGCCCAACCTCCACTGCGAAGCCATTGCCTTCCCGTCGTCGGACGGAAAGCACACCTCCTCCGCATTCCTCTACACTGTACCCGGCCAGCCTGTGCGGGCTGTCCTTCAGCTCAGCCACGGCATGTGCGAATATGTGCGCCGCTATGCACCGATGGCCGAGTTCTACGCTGCCCACGGCATTGCGCTGGCGGGCAACGACCACCTCGGCCACGGTGACACCGCCCAGGCAGGGGAGCACGGCCACTACGGTGAGCCGAATGGCCGTTGTCACGTCCTGAACGACCTGCACACGATGAACCGTATCCTGCACGAGCGCTTTCCCGATACGCCCATCATCCTCTACGGCCACAGCATGGGCAGCTTTTACGCGCGCTGGTACGCCGAGAAGTGGCCGGAAAGCATCACGGCGCTGATCATTTCCGGCACGGCAGGCCCAAGCTTTATGAATGTCGTCGGCCAGCGTCTGGCCGGGCTGATTGCCCGCATCAAGGGACCGCGCTATGTCTCGCCGCTGATGGTCAAGCTGAACTTCGGCAGCTATTGCAGGAAAATCGAGAACGCGCAGTCGCCCAACGCCTGGCTTTCCCGCGATAAAAGCGTTGTGAAAGCCTATGACGCCGACGGGCTGTGTACCTTCCGGTTTACCGCTGCGACCTACCGCGAGATGCTCGCGACGCTCAACCACGTCAGCACAAAGGCATGGGCACAGGCTATTGACAAGGATCTGCCCGTGCTGCTGATTGCCGGTGACTGCGACCCCGTCGGCGACTACGGCAGCGGCGTTCGCAAGGTCTGGGCCATGCTGGGTGACGCCGGTGTCAGGGATCTGACCTGCCAGATTTTTGAAGGAGGCCGCCACGAGCTGCACAACGAAACAAACCGCGACGAGGTGTTCGACTACGTGTTGACATGGATCGAGGATCATATTTCCTGACGTTGTATCATGCAATATTTCCTCCGCCAGCCCGGCGGGGGATTTTTTTATTTTTTCTATTGACAAAGCTGTATCCCGCGTGTATTATTGTATTAAGCTCTTAACACAATAATACAAAGGAGCATAAAACACCATGAACTGGAACATTACTGCGGGCCGCCCGGTCTATGTGCAGCTGGTCGAGCAGTTGGAGCTTGCCCTCGTCGCAGGGGAGTTCCCGCCCGGCAGCCGCATTCCGCCCGTGCGGGAGTTGGCCGCTGACGCCGGGGTCAACCCCAACACCATGCAGCGCGCTTTGCAGGAGCTGGAAAGCCGCGGCCTTTTGCAGGCGCAGCGCACCGCCGGGCGCACCGTCACAGCGGATGACACTGCCCTGCAGGCCTTGCGCCGTCGGCGCGCCGGCACGCTGGCGGCGGAGTTTCTGCACCAGATGCAGGCCCTCGGCCTGACCGAAGCCGAAATCGAGACCCTGCTGCGCGAGACCGCACAGAAGGCACCAAAAAAGGAGTAAACCATGGATGCAATTTATGAGGTACACGGCCTGACCAAGCGCTATGGCCGCACCGCTGCGCTGAACGGCGTGGACTTTGCCGTCACGCCTGGCAAGCTTGTTGGCCTGCTTGGCCCCAACGGCAGCGGCAAAACAACGCTTATGAAAATCTCTGCCGGGCTTTTGCAGCCCACGGCGGGCAGCGTCATTATTGATAAAGTTCCTGTCGGCGTTTTCACCAAGGCTGTCACCAGCTATCTGCCGGACCGTATGGCCCTGCCGACGGAGTTCACCGCCGATGACGCCGTAAGCCTGTACGCGGATTTCTTCACCGATTTTGACAAAGTCAAGGCAAACGCCATGCTGGCCGACCTGCATATCGGCGGGCGGGACAAAATCGATTCCATGAGCAAAGGCACACAGGAAAAGATGCAGCTCTGCCTGACGATGAGCCGTGCCGCCAGGCTCTACCTGCTGGATGAGCCTCTGGGCGGCGTGGACCCCGCCGCCCGCGACTACATTTTAAGCACCATCATGCACAACTACAGTGAGGATGCCGCGCTTATGCTGTCCACGCACCTCATCGGCGACATTGAAAAGGTGCTGGACGAGGTCATTCTTTTACAGGACGGCAAGGTCCTGCGCCAGACCGCCGTCGACGAGCTGCGCGAGGAAACAGGGGAGAGCGTGGACGCTTACTTCCGGGAGGTTTACAAATGCTGACGAATCTTTTACATTATGAGTTCAAATCCACAGGCCGTGTTGTTCTGCCCATTGCGGCGGGCGTGCTTGTGCTGAACATTTTTACTAATATTCTGAGCCATTTTGTCCAGAACACCTCCGACAGGCTGCCGCTGGCCGGGGTCGCCATGGCCTTGCTGGCACTGGCATCTGCCGTAAGCCTTCTTGTTGTGCTCGCCATCTGCTTTTTTATTGAAATTCAGCAGTTTTACCGCCTGTTGGGCGAGCGCGGGTACTTGATGCTGGCTCTGCCCGTGCCCATTTGGCAGCACATTGCTGCTAAGGTCATTTGCGGCACGGTATGGACGCTGTTCGGCATGGTATTTTTTACACTTTGCGGCATGCTGACTACCGACACGGTCAGTGGCAGCGGGTTTGCATTGGATTTCAGCCGCGTCACTGCCGAGGATGTCGCCATCTGGTCTGCAATGCTTTTGATTATACTGGCCCTTATCGCGGGCGCACTGCTGCACGCATATCTGGCCTGTGCCTTTGCCGCGCAGTTTACCCAGCAGCGGCTGCTCATCAGCATCGCCGCCTACTTTGTCATCGGCTTTATCGGGCAGATGGCAGCCCTTGTGACGGCAGTCTTTGTCGCGTTCCGCGGGTACAAGTACCTGAACAATACTAACTTCAGCGCCGCGTCGTTTTTCGGTCCCGACAACACCTTGGGCGTTATCGTGCTCACCCTGCTCGCCGTCTTTGCGCTGATTGCCATTGTCGATGCCCTGCTGTGGGCACTGACCCAGTGGCTCATGACGAAGCGGCTGAATCTGGCGTAATTTTACTAGAAAAACATAAAGCCCGCCGCTTTATCCGTATCCCGGAAAAGCGGCGGGCTTCGTTTATTTTATAAATGCCTCGATGGCTTGTGCGTCGCGGATGCCCTTGGAGTAGAGCTTTTTCAGCGCCTCTTGGTCGCGGGTCAGCGTCTTGACGCCGCAGGTATCGTCTGGTGCGATGATAAGCACCTTGCCCTCGGCTGCCAGCTGTTCCGCCAGCGCGATACCCTCGTTATAATGCTGCGCCCGCAAGGCCAACTGCTCGGCCGCCTTAGGATAGCGGCGGCGGATGACTCGTGCCAGCTTACGGTCGGTGCTGTCAGCGCGCACAGTGCCTTCTGGCTTTGTCAGAATCAGCACGACCTTGTCACAGCCGTCCGCAAATGCCTTTTTCAAGGGGATCGTATCACCCAGCGCGCCGTCGTAATAGGGGATGCCGTCAATGACGATTGGCTTGCAGGCCACCGGGATGCAGCAGGAAGCCATCAGCACGCGGTAGTCATCCTGATGCATATCGTTGCGTGTAAAGTATTTTGGCTTGCCAGTTGTCGCATCGGTGGCGATCATATACCACTCCATCGGATTGGCAGACATTTTTTCAAAATCCAGCGGATTCTCGCAGCCCGCGTTGCTCAATGTGCCGTAGATGTATTGCAGATTCAAAAACGACCCGCTGCGCAACATATTGCCCGCGCCCATGTACTGCCTGCGCATCGAGTATTCCTCATAAAACAGGTAGTTCCGCCCGCGCTGGCCGCTCAGATAGGAAGCAAGGTTCGCGCTGCCCGCCGAAATGCCGATGCCGTAATCAAATTTCACGCCGTTTTCCAAGCACCAGTCGAACACGCCCGCCGCGTAAATGCCGCGCAGCCCGCCGCCCACATCGATAACGCCGATTTTTGCCACATTCATTTCACCTCTCTATGCGGATAATTATAACACACCACCCGCCACCGCGCACCGTACAATCTGCGGCAAATGTCTTGACTTTTCCCGCAGGGGATTGGCCTTGACCTCCTGACAGAGGAACAATGCACTCTGTTGGAGGAGCTTTGCTGATTTTTACCTCGTTTACAGACCGTTAGTCTGCAAATGCAAAGGAGGCATTTATGAATTTTCGTTTTTACCGCCTGATTTTCTGTCAATGCACCGCTGCGCTTGCAAACGCTGCACTTCGTTTTGCTCTGTCACTGCACTTGTATCTCGTCGTGTGCGGCAAAATTTACGGCACGCTGGCGCACAGGTATTTCCCGATTCTGGTGGGGAAGTGGCGGCCGGGGCAGCCGGTTTTGCAGCGAAAAAATGATACTGCGCACCGCTTTACCGAAATATGAAATTTTCATTACCATAATATGAAAGGTTTTTATTGACAAACATTCCATAAGCCGTATAATATACCTTGTGTGTGCATCTATAGGGCAAATCTTTTCTGCCCTGACACATTGGCGTTGTATGTGCTGCTTGCAGCGGCTCCTTCAGCAGGGAGCCGTGTAACAAACCTTTGCGGGGCGGCATAATTGACGCTGACTCGTTAAGGACTCTGTGCCGGCCTAAGGAAGAAACGGTACGTAAAGAGAGTGCTGTAACGGGAAATTCCGCAAAGGGGGATGCAATAAAAATGAATGAAAATCTGATCGTATCTCTGAAAGACATTGTTGTCGAATTCGATGGGCAGAAGGTCCTGGACGGACTTTCGCTGGACATCCACGACAAGGAGTTTGTCACCTTCCTGGGCCCCTCGGGCTGCGGCAAGACGACGACCCTGCGTGTGATTGCCGGCTTTGTAACACCGAAATCGGGCAATGTCTTTTTTGATGGCAAGGACATCGCCAACATGCCGCCGTACAAGCGGCCTGTGAACACGGTGTTCCAGAAGTATGCGCTGTTCCCGCACCTGAACGTGTTCGAGAATGTCGCCTTCGGTCTGCGCCTGAAAAAGATGACCGAGGATGAGATCCGCCCGAAGGTGCTCGAGATGCTCGAGATCGTCGGCCTGAAAGGCTTTGAACGCCGCAGCATCCACCAGCTGTCCGGCGGCCAGCAGCAGCGCGTGGCCATTGCCCGCAGCCTGGTCAACCAGCCCCGCGTCCTGCTGCTTGACGAGCCGCTCGGCGCGCTCGACCTCAAGCTGCGCAAGGAGATGCAGTTGGAGCTGAAGCGCCTGCAGCGTGAAATGAACATCACCTTCGTCTACGTCACCCACGATCAGGAGGAAGCCCTGACTATGTCGGATACCGTCGTCGTTATGTCCGGCGGCAAGATCCAGCAGATCGGCTCCCCGCAGGATATTTACAACGAACCCAAGAACGCCTTTGTCGCCCGCTTTATCGGTGATTCCAACATTGTCGACGGCGTCATGCTCAAGGACTTTCTGGTCAACTTCGGCGGTCATGATTTCACCTGCGTGGACCGCGGCTTTAAAGTCAACGAGCCGGTGCAGGTCGTCATCCGCCCGGAGGACGTGCAGATCGTGCCGCCCTCTGTCGGTATGCTGACCGGCCTTGTGCGCGAGGTCATCTTCAAGGGCGTTCACTTTGAAATGCACGTCGATGTGGAAGGCTATGAGTGGATCATCCATTCTACCCAGGCCAGCCAGCCCGGCGAGCTTATCGGCATGAACATCGGCCCGGACGAAATTCATATCATGAAGCGTTCGGAGGTGTGATCCATGCTCAAATCCAAATCCTCCCGCTGGCTGGCCGGGCCGTATCTGGTCTGGATGGCCATTTTCACAGTCGTACCGCTTTTCATCGTCATCTGGTACGCCATGACGAACGCGGATGGCCAGTTCACCTTTGACAACCTCACCCAGATCGGGCGGTATTCCAGCGTGTTTGCCCGCAGCCTGATTTTGGCCGCGATCTCTACCGTGATCTGCCTGGTCATGGCGTTCCCGGTGGGGTATTTTCTCTCCCGCCTGCGCGCCAACAAGCAGCACATTATGCTGATGCTCATTATGCTGCCCATGTGGATGAACTTCCTGCTGCGCACCTACGCCTGGATGACGCTGCTGGAGAAAAACGGCCTTATCAACAAGTTCTTCGGCTTGTTCGGCCTTGGCCCCTTCAACATGATCAACACCTCGGGTGCTGTCGTGCTGGGCATGGTGTACAACTACCTGCCGTTTATGATTTTGCCCATCTACACGGCCATGACAAAAATCGATGATTCCATCATTGAGGCCGCACAGGATCTGGGCTGCAACGTCTGGCATATTCTGTTCCGGGTGCTCGTCCCGCTGACAGGCCCCGGCATTGCCACCGGCATCACGCAAGTGTTCGTGCCCGCAGTCTCTACCTTTATTATCAGCCGTATGCTGGGCGGCGGCTCCAACCTGCTGATCGGTGATTTGATCGAGCTGCAGTTCCTTGGCAACTCCTACAACCTGAACCTCGGCTCCGCCATGAGCCTCGTGCTGATGGTCATTGTCCTGCTCTGCATGAGCTTCACTTCGAGCTTTGACGAGTCCGAGATGGAAGGAGTGATGTGATATGGCAAAGAAACATTCCGCATTGCTCATGCGCACCTACGTCATTCTGGTGTTCTGCTTCATGTATCTGCCCATCGCGGTCATGATCGCGTTCAGCTTCAATGAGAGCAAATCCCGCTCAAATTTTACGGGCTTCACCCTCGGCTGGTACAAAAGCCTGTTCCACAACGAGATGATTTTGTCCGCGCTGGGTCTGAGCCTTGTGCTGGCGCTGGTGTCCAGCATTATCGCCACGGTGCTGGGCACGCTGGCGACTCTTGGCATCAACTCGATGTCCCGCAAAAGCCAGCTCATCATCAATAACATCAGCTATGTGCCCGTCGTCAACCCGGAGATCATCACCGGCGTCTCCCTGATGCTTCTTTTTGTCATGGCGCAGAACTTCGGCATCGGCGGCGAGAGCGGCGTCTTCGGCTGGCCGACACTGCTGATTGCGCACATCACCTTCAACATCCCGTATGTTATCTTTAATGTAGGCCCCAAGCTGCGCCAGCTCGATCCCAGCCTGTACAATGCGGCGCTGGATCTGGGCTGCACACCGCGCCAGGCTTTCACCAAAGTCATCATGCCGCAGCTGTCCCCGGCCATTTTGTCGGCATTCCTCATCTGCCTGACCTACTCTATTGATGACTTCATGATTTCCTACTTCAACTCCGGCACGATGCAGACGCTGCCTATCGCCATCTACTCGATGACCCGCAAGAAGGTCAGCCCCGAGATCAACGCGCTGTCTGCAGTCATGTTCTGCGTCATTCTGGCAATCATCCTGATTTCCAACGCCGCAGACTCCCGCGCCTACCGCCGCAACCAGAAGGCCATCCGCAAAGCCATGCTGGACGAAGGGAGGCGCTGAAGATGAAGCTGAAAAAGTTTTCCGCTGCGGTGCTGGCTGCACTGACTGTCACCATGATGAGCGCTGCTCCGGTGCTGGCCGCCGATGACATCGAGGTCAACGAGGATATTTCCGTCTCCGGCGACTACGATTGGAAGCGCTTTGCCAACGACCATATCACGCTGAACGTCTACAACAACGGCCTGTACATCTCCGACGGCTCGGACGAGAGCATCAACGTTCTGTCCGCATTCGAGGAGCTGACCGGCATCAAGGTCAACTACACGACCTACGACTCCAACGAGAGCCTCTACGCCAAGCTGAAATCCGGCGGCGTATCCTATGACGTCATCTTCCCGTCGGATTACATGGTGGGCAAGATGGCCAAGGAGGGCATGCTGTCCGAGCTGAACATGGACAACATTCCGAACTTTGCCGGCATCGGCGAAACGTATCTGGACCGCAGCTTCGACCCCGGCAACAAGTACAGCGTGCCCTACATGTGGGGCACAACGGGCCTGATCTACAACACGACGATGGTCGAGGAGCCGCCCACAAAATGGGCGGACATGTGGGATGTTGAGTACACAAACAATGTGCTGATGTTCAACAACTCCCGCGACGCTTACGCGATTGCGGCCAAGACGATCGGTCTGTCGATGAATCCGCAGTCCGTTGATGAGATCACCGCCATCACCGATGCGCTGAAGGCCCAAAAGAACATCGTGCAGGCCTACGTCATGGACGAGGTCTTTGACAAGATGGAGGGCGGCGAAGCCGCCATGGCACCCTACTATGCGGGCGATGCCATCACGATGATCGACGAAAACCCCGACCTGGCTTTCGTCCATCCGGAGGAAGGTGTCAACTTCTTCATCGACAGCATGTGCATTCCGGCCAACGCCAAGCACCAGGAGGCCGCCGAAATGTTCATCAACTACCTGTGCGAGCCGGACGTCGGCCTGGCCAACGCGGACTTCATCGGCTATTCCACTCCCATCACCGCCGTGTGGGAGATGCTGGACGACGATTTGAAGTACAGCGAAATTGCCTACCCGAGCGCGGAGGTTCTGGACAAGGCGGAGGTCTTTGAGACCCTGCCCGACGACATCAACGCCGCCATGGATGCCCAGTGGAGCGAGATGAAGAGCTACGAGGAGGGCGGCAGCGGCTGGATGGTCGTTGCCCTGCTGCTTCTGGCCATCGCTATCTCTGCGTTCAATATCTGGCGCAAGCTCCGCAAAAAATCCCGCGATAACTATTAAACAGCTTCCGGCTGCACACCGTTTTGCGTGTGCAGCCTTTTTGTATGCCGCCCTGTAGGGGCCGGGCATGCCCGGCCCGCGGCTTGATGTCAGCGCCCCTTTATAGTTCGATTTGCAGGGGGTCCTGACCCCTCCGCGGGCCGATGCAAGCATCGGCCCCTACGGCCAGTCCCAAAAGCCCCCGCCTTTGCATTTTTCCAACATTTGTGCTATACTCTCCTTGACAAATCAATTCAAAATCCATCAAGGAGGGCGTCCCTATGCCCGAAAAACTCATAACCTACACCCAAAAATTCACCGTCTACCGCGCGGATGGCGACCATCTCGGCCATGCCAAGCTCGGGGCCCTGCTGCGCTATGCCCAGCAGATCGCCACGACCCACGCCGAGGCCGTGGGGCTGAACGACGCCCTTTACCGCGAGACCCACACCGCCTACGTACTGGCCAAGCTGGCCCTGCACGTCACACGGCTGCCCCGTGTGGACGAGGAGCTGACCCTTGTCACCCAGCCCGAGCGCTGCAAGCGCGCCGTCAACAAGCGCATCACCCATTTTTACGATGCCGACGAGGCAGAGGTCGTCACAATGGACAGCCGCTGGGTGCTCATTGATACCGAAAAGCGGATGATCCTGCGCAAGCACCCGGAGCAGTTTGCCGACCAGTGGGCCGAGGATGTGCCCCTTGAGCTGCCGATGCGCCTGCCCCGCGTTGCGCCCGAGGACTGCGAGACGCTGGGCACGCAGACCGCTGCCTACTCCCGCTGCGACATGAACGGGCATCTCAACAACACCCGCTATGCCGACATTGTCTGCGATGCCGTACCGTGGCAGGTCTGGGACAGTGCGCAGATTTCGGATTTCATCATCAGCTACCACCGCGAGGTGCCCCGCGGCGAGAGCTTCACCCTGCGCCGTGCCGCCCTTGCCGACAACGAGCTCTATTTTGACGGCGAGCGGGAGGGAAAATCCGCGTTTGAGGCGCTGCTGACCTTCAAATCCTTATAATTCCTACATAAACCCCTGTTACACTGTTTACAGCAACAATGAAAGGGGTTATTATTATGACAAAGCAAAAATTCGGTCTGACCGGCACAGCGCTCAAAACCATTGCGCTCGTCCTCATGGTGATGGACCACATTCACTACTTTTTTGAATTTACGGGCGTTGTGCCGGAATGGTTCAGTATGCTGGCGCGGCTGTCTGCACCGCTGTTTTTGTTCTGCACTGTGGAGGGCTTCGCCCACACCCATGACCGCAGGCGCTACTTTCTGCGCATCTGGGCCATCGGTACTGCGATGGGCACGGTGGAATTTTTCATGATCTATACAGGGGCCTTCCGCCGCGGGGACGGCTTCTACCCGCTGAATGCCATTTTTCAGGATCTGATGCTGCTCTGCATCATCTGGCAGGGCATCGACTGGCTGCGTCAGCGCCGGTTTGTACGGGGCGCACTGGCTGCTGCCATGCCGATTGTATGGCCGTTTTGCATCGTAGCGCTGCTGATGCTTTTTCCCAAAATTCAGGACGCACCGATCGGCTCTGCCGTGCTGGCGTGGGTCATCACCGCGCCGCTGCCTTTGTGGACATCCATCACCGACGGCGGCTGGTCTTTTCTGGCCGGGGGCGTTGTGTTGTATGCACTGTACGGCCACAAGCGCCTGCGGCTGGTCGTTTGGGCGGCTATGACCTTCCTGTGTGATTTTGTTCTGGTCTTTCTGCAGGTTCGCGGTCTGCCGGATTTTGCCTTTTCCCAGATGTTCACAGCCAACTATGAGTGGCTCGGCGTCTTTGCCGTTATCGGCATGGCGCTGTACAACGGCCAGCGCGGCAGCGGCCACAAGCAGCTGTTCTACTGGTTCTACCCGGCACATGTCTATCTGCTTTACGGCGCATCCTGTCTTGTTTACAGCTTACTGCAATAAAAGGGGCTATTATGGCACACATTCTGGCAGTTGACGACGACCACGACCTCTGCGCACTGCTGAAAACCGCGCTGGAGCGCGACGGCCACACCGTAGAAACGCGCACCTCCGGCACACAGCTGACCGATACGCTCTGCCGCTGGGCAGACTGCATCCTGCTGGATGTGATGATGCCCGGTGAGGACGGCTTTGCCGTCTGCCGCCGCATCCGCACCGAGACGGACGCGCCGATCCTGTTTCTGACAGCCCGCACCGATGAACCGTCAGTGCTGACCGGTCTCGGTCTTGGTGCGGACGATTACCTGACCAAGCCGTTCCGCGTGGCCGAGCTGCGTGCCCGGGTCGCCGCCCACCTGCGGCGGCAGAACCGCGCACCCTCCCATAAAATCACCCGCGGCGGGGTGACGCTGGACCTTTCTGCCAAAGAAGCCAGCGTTGGCAGCACGCCTTTACACCTGACAAAATCTGAGTACGCCATCTGTGAGCTGCTGGCCCTCCATGCAGGGCAGACCTTTTCCAAAGAACAAATCTATGAAGCCGTGTTCGGTTATGACGGTACAGCGGATGACACGGCCATCACCCAGCACATTAAAAACATTCGTGCCAAGCTGCGCGCAGTCGGGGCAGGGGAGGTGCTGCAAACGATATGGGGAGTAGGCTACCAATGGCAAAACGAAAGCTGACCAGTCTGCGCACCGTGCTGCTGCGGTATCTTCTTCTGTGCGGCGGCGGGTGTGCGCTGATTCTGGTACTCTGGTGGGTCATTTTTATGCAGCTGATAAACATCGGTTTTCTGCTGCCTGCCGTGGCGTCCGCCCAGGCCTGTGCCGAGGCCCGGGAGGCCGTAGCCGCCGTGACCGCAGAAACATTTGATTCCAACCAAATCAGTGACCTGTGCCGCTGGGCTGTGGTGCAGAATGACACAGTCTTGCAGACCAACATGACCGCCCGTCAGCTGAAAATTGCCCTCAACGCCTTTCACGGCGGCAGCGGCAATCTGGGGTATACGCAGTACCAGTACGATGTCAAAATGGCTGACGGAAGCTTTTGCCTTTTGCAGTACGACTATGCTACGCCCTACGCCGACCCGGCCCTGCGGGACACGCTGCCGGATTTCCAGACCTGCTATTTTGTGCTTCTGGCGGCGCTCATCCTCGTTTGGCTGGGCTGGCAGACCCACTGCACCGTGCGGGTCTTTGCCGCCGAGACTGCCCGTCTGCACCGCGCGGTGGACGCCATCGCTGCGCAGCAGCCCGAGCACATTGACGCAGACGGCGCACGTCTGCGAGAGTTTTCCGCCACGCTGCAGGCCATGCAGACGATGGGCCGGGAGCTGACCGACAGCCTGCAAAGCCAATGGCGGATGGAGCAGCAGCGCGCCGAGCAGATTGCCGCGCTGACGCATGACTTGAAAACGCCGCTGTCCATCATTCAGGGCAACGCAGACCTGCTGGCCGAGGATGCTCTGTCCGCCGACCAGCAGACACAGGTCGAAGCCATCCTGCGTGGCACGGACCGTGCCCAGCAATATCTGGCCGCCCTGCGCACCGCCTGTGCACCGTCCGCCGCAGGGGAAACCTTTCCCAGTCACACCCTTGTCAGTGAATTGGCGGAAACAGCCCGCGCCCTCTGCGCACCTGCCGGGGTGCAGCTTATACTGAACGAGCAGTGGCAGGGGACACTGTGCGCGGCACAGTGCGACCTGCTCCGGGCTGCCGAAAACCTGCTGGACAACGCCGTGCGCTATACGCCCCGCGGCGGCACTGTCACACTGTTGGTTACAAAAGAAAAACAGGATTTCATCCTGCGTGTGACCGATACCGGCCCCGGCTTCACTGCCGAGGCTCTCGCCAGAGCGGGGGAGTTGCTTTATACAGAAGCTGCCCGCAGTGACACAGCCCACCAGGGCTTTGGGCTGTATTTTGCACGCAGGGTCGCGCTTTCACACAGCGGCACGCTGCGCCTGTCCAACACGCCCGGCGGCTGTGCGGAGCTGCGCCTGCCAATTTGTGAACAAATTGAAAAATGACAAAAGATTTACAATTTGCTATTGACATTTGGTGACAAAACAGTTACAATTTAGTTGCAAGCTAAATGAACCCCAAGTCAAATAGCTTTATCACATTTTCATGTGTTCTTCTCCTCCTTTCTTGTAAATCCCCGCCCATCCCTCAGGGCGGGGATTTATTTTTTTGTAATCCGGCACCGCGGGCATTTTTCTTTACAATCCCCGGAAATCGTGCTAAAATAAAAGTCGTATGTCCTTACCGTTCTGTACCTGTACAGACTACTTATATATAAAGGCAATATCGCATAATTCTAAGCGCCGATACGGCGAGCGAGGTGCGGCAGCTGCTAAGCCAAAAGCGCAGATAATACTTTGTGTATTATCGAGCATTTTGGCAACGCAGGTGCCGTGCCGCAGCCGCCGGAGCGGTGCTTAAGCCGTAAGGCGGGAATTATGCGGTATTGCCTAAAGAAGCGTTCAGAGAAATAAGAGAGGGAAACACTGTAACATGGCACAATCTCGTTCCGGTAAAAAATCAACAAAGAGCTCCTCCGGCAAAAAGAGCACCGCCTCCTCCCGGGGCACGGGCCGCAGCAGCACCGGGCGCTCCGCATCTGCGCGCAGCAGTGCGGCCTCCCGCAGCCGTCAGCCGTCCCGCCGTGCCCAGCGCCGCGCCGAGACCCCGAACCTGGCCCGCAGCATCCTGCTGGTGGGGCTGGGTCTGCTTTGCGTTGCGCTCGTGCTTGTGCCCGGGCAGAATCTTTGGCGCACGCTGCGCAGCTGGTACTTTGGCGTTTTCGGTATCACGACCTATCTGGTCGGACCGTTCCTGCTGTACCTGGCCTACCTGCTGGCCACCGGCTACCGCGTCGCACTGTTTGCGGGCAAGGTATCGCTGATGGGCGTGCTCTGCGCCAGCGTGCCAGTCATCTTCTCCAAGCTCAATATTGAGAACCTCAAGGTCGGGGAGATCGTCAAGATGCTCTTTACCCGCGGCGGCACCTACTTCTGGGAGGGCGGCGTCCTCGGTGCGCCCATCGGTGCCACGCTGCTGGCGCTGTTCGGGCGTCCTGCCTCCAACATTATCATGCTGCTCATCTTCCTGCTGGGGCTGATGTTCTTCTTTGCCATCACCCCCGCGGACGTCGTTCTGTTTGTAGACGGCCAGTACAAGATCCTGCAGGCCAAGCGCGAGGAGCGCGCCGCAGCCGAGCACGCCTACGACACCCGCCTGTTTGACCAGGAGCCCGAGGAGGAGAGCGTCGAGAATCTGACCGGTGCGCTGCCGGACAGCAGCCGCCCGCACCATCCGGTTTACGACGTCATCGCGGACACGAGCCGTTTCCCGAAGCAGACCCCGCCCGCCCCGCAGCGGCAGGCCGCCTACACGCCCCCCGTGACACCTGCTGTGCCCGAGGCACCGTTTGCCGCCAAGCCCGCCGCCCAGACCCATGCGTCGTTTGACGTGGATCTTGGCCCCAGTGCAGGGGAAAATGCCCGCCAAAAGGCCGTCAGCGATGACCCACTGAAGCCGGTCAGCATCGGCCCGGGCGGCACGTTCGGCATGGATCCGCTGTCCAACCGGGCCAACAGCACACTGCGCCACACCCAGCCCCAGCCTGCTCCCGCACCGAAGGAGGATTTTGAGCTGCAATTGCAGCCTGCCTCAGAGCCTGCCGCGCCGGTGTACAGCACCCCGCTGACCCCGGTCACGCCCGCGCCCGCCGCACAGGCGTCCACCGCGCCGCAGGACGAGCTGGATGCGCTCATCAACCGCGCTGTCAGCGGCCACGCGCCTTACTATACGCCGCAGGAGGTCAGTGCCGAGACGACGCTGGACCTGCCGCAGCCTACCGAGTTTGAGACCCCGCTGACGCCTGTCCCGCAGGAACCCAAATTTGACACGCCTCTCATTCCCGTGGATGACGAGCCCGAGCCGATCCCTGTCGAGCTGCCGCAGCTGGATATGACAGGCCGTGTGCAGGGCGATACAATGGTCCTTTCTCCGGCTGATCTTGCTGCACAGATGGCCGCAGACGCTGCGCCCCTGGGTACGCCCGCCCCCGCAGCTGTGCCCGCCGCACCGGAGGCCCCCGCTGTTTCCGCACCGATCCCGACACTGGGCGGCAGCTTCAGCGATACCGGCAGTGCGGTCAGCGCTGCCTGGCAGTCCGGGCGCTCTGTCTCCGAAATGCTGGATGATATGCTGGCCGAGACACCCGCTGCCCCTGCCCAGCCTGTTGTCGAGGCTCCGGCCCCGGCAGCACCCCCACAGCCGTACCAGTCTGCTCCTGCCATGACCCGCCCTGCGGCGGAGACGACCCAGAGCAGCTTCACTGTGCCCCGGCAGGGGGAGGCTGCCCGCGTGCAGGTCAGCACCGCTGTCGGCAACTCTGCCGGTGCGCCCATCCATACGCCGCCCTGTGCGGCCAAGGCCGACCCCAACGCCATGCGTCTGCCCACCTCGGAGGAGCAGCCGCCGGAGCCCTACTGCTATCCGTCGCTGAATCTCTTTAACGCCACGCGCCCCGACGACGAGGCCGGGGCCGCCCGCGAAATGAAGAAAAACGCGGACATTCTGGTCAACACGCTGGACAGCTTCGGCGTCAAGACGACGATGCTCGACATCTGCCGCGGCCCGTCCGTCACCCGGTATGAGCTGCAGCCCCAGGCCGGTATCAAGGTCAGCCGCATCACAAGCCTGGCCGACGACATCGCCCTGAACCTGGCCACCGCGGGTGTGCGCATTGAAGCGCCCATCCCCGGCAAGCCCGCCGTCGGCATCGAGGTCCCGAACAAGATCCGCTCCACCGTCAACATCCGCGCAGTCTTTGAATCCCAGAATTATATCAACATGCGCAGCCCGCTGACGATGGCCCTCGGCAAGGACATTGCCGGTACGGCGCAGGTCGCGGATCTCTGCAAGATGCCCCACCTGCTGATTGCCGGTTCCACCGGCAGCGGTAAATCCGTCTGCGTCAACTCCATTATCATCAGCTTCCTGTTCCGCTCCGGCCCCGAGGATGTCAAGCTCATTCTGATTGACCCGAAGGTCGTCGAGCTGGCCGAGTACAACGGCATTCCGCACCTGCTGATGCCCGTCGTCACCGAGCCGCGCAAGGCTGCCGGTGCGCTGGGTGCCAGCGTGGCCGAGATGGAGCGCCGCTACAAGCTCTTTGCCGAGAACAACGTCCGCGAGATCAAGGCCTACAACAAGCTGGCCGCCCAGACCGGCATGGAGCACCTTCCCTATATCGCCATCGTCATTGACGAGTTGGCTGACCTGATGATGGTCGCGGGCAAGGAGGTCGAGGACTATATCTGCCGCATCGCGCAGAAGGCCCGCGCCGCCGGCATCCACCTGATCGTTGCGACCCAGCGCCCCAGCGTGGACGTCATCACCGGCCTTATCAAGGCCAACATCCCCAGCCGTATCGCCTTTGCCGTTTCCAGCCAGATCGACAGCCGCACCATTCTGGACAGCGGCGGTGCCGAGAAGCTGCTGGGCAACGGTGATATGCTCTTCCTGCCCGTCGGCGCGTCCAAGCCCGTGCGTGTGCAGGGTACCTTCGTGACCGATGAGGAGATCGGCGCGGTGCTGAGCTTTATCAAGTCCACCTCCACCGCCCAGTACGATGAAGAAATGATTGCCGAAATGGAGCGCCGCGCCGTTGCCGAAAAGGGCAGCAAGAAGGGCGGCGACGATGACGGAGACGGCGGCGGTGCACTGGATGCTATGTTTGAGCAGGCCGTTGAGTGTGTTATTGAGGCCGGACAGGCCAGCACCAGCCTTTTGCAGCGCCGCTGCAAGCTGGGCTACGCCCGCGCCGCCCGCATCATGGACCAGATGGAGCAGGAAAAGATCATCGGCCCCTATGAGGGTGCCAAGCCCCGCGCCGTGCTTGTGACCAAGGCCGAGTGGGAAGAGCGCAAGCTGAACGACCAGTATGACGGGTAAGCGATTTGCCCGTCTGGCCGCGGCGGTTGCCGTCTGCCTGCTGGTGGTTGCCGCATTTGTCGTCCAGCTTTTGGGCGGCAGGGGCAGCGTTCCCGGCTGGCAGCAGCTGCGCGCTGCGCTTGGCGTACCGCTCCAAACCGAGGAAAGCGCTCCGCAGACTGCGGACGGCAGCACTGTCGTGTATGTGCTGGATGTCGGGCAGGGCGATGCCGTACTGCTTTGTCAGGACGGCGCGTACTGCCTGATCGACACCGGTCCTGCAGAGGCTGAGGACACGCTGCTCTATGACCTGGACGTGCTGGGTGTGCCGTCGCTTGACTATCTTGTGCTGACCCATCCCCACGCAGACCACACCGGCAACGCCCGCGCGGTGCTGCGCACCCTCCCGGTCAAGACCCTGCTGCTGCCGCTGTGGCAGCCCACGGCGGATGAGACCGCCGACTGGCCGCGCCATCTCGCAGAGCTGGCCGCCGACAGCGGAGCAGAAATTCTCACAGCAGAAGCCGGGGAGGAATTCCCGCTTGGCAGCGGCAAGCTGCAAATTTTGCAGGGCGGCAGCGAGGATGCCGACAGCGTCAACGATGCCTCGCTCTGCACGCTGTTCACGGCGGGCGATTTCCGCTTTCTCGATACCGGCGACGCAGAGGCAGACGCCGAGCAGCGCCTGGTCGATACCTACGGCCCGACCCTGCATGCCACTCTTTTCAAGGCGGGGCATCACGGGTCCTACACCTCCAACAGCCCGACCTTTATGCAGGCAGTCCGGCCCGAGGCCGTGGCCGTCAGCTGCGGGCTGCACAACGATTACGGCCATCCGCACCGCGCTGCCCTGCAAAATTACGCAGAGGTCGGTGCCGAGGTATGGCGCACTGACCTGGAGGGCAGCCTCACCTTCATCTGGCAGAACAATACCCTCAACGTGGAAACTTCCGCGGACTCCGCCGATTTTGCGGCGTAAAAATAAGGAGTAGAAAATGACGATTACGGAACAGTTCAAAGCCAAACGCTGCGTTTTCTCTATCGAATGCTTCCCGCCGAAACAGACAACCCAGATGGATAAGCTCAAGGACACCCTGCGCCAGATGCAGGCCATGGACCCCGGCTTCATCAGCGTCACCTTCGGTGCGGGCGGCTCTGCGGGCGGCGTCTCCACCGCGGAGGTGGCCGACTACATTCAGAACGAGCTGCATATCCCCACGCTGGCGCACCTGATCTGCATGGGCAACGACGAGACCCGTGCAGCGGAGATTTTGGATCAGCTGGAATCTGTCGGCGTCCGGGATGTGCTGGCCCTGCGCGGGGACCGCAGCCCGTCCCGCCCGGAGAGCCCCGACTTCAAACACGCCAGCGACCTGACGTCCTTTAAATGGAAGAAGCCGGAATTTTCCGTTCACGGTGCCTGCTACCCGGAGGGCCACCCCGAGGCCGACAGCCTACTGCATGACGTTGAGAACCTGCGCATCAAGCAGGCCGCCGGTGCCGAGCACCTGCTGACCCAGCTTTTCTTTGACAACATGCACTTTTACCGCTTTCTGAATCTGGCACGCCGCGCAGGCATCACGCTGCCGGTCTCTGCCGGTGTCATGCCCATCGTCAAGCGCAGCCAGATCGAACGCACCGTTTCGCTTTCTTCGGCCAGCCTGCCGTCTGAGTTCACCCGTATGATCTCCCGCTATCAGGACGACCCGGCCAGCCTGTACGACGCCGGTATCGACTACGCCGTCAGGCAGCTGCGCGACCTCATTGAGGGCGGCGCAGACGGCATCCACCTGTACGCAATGAATGACGCCGCCGTGGCCGCGAAGGTCTACGACGGCATCAGGGATCTGCTGTAATGGAGCGCCGCAAGCCCGCCGCCATTGACCGCGCCACGGCGCTGCGCTACATGGGTGCGTCCGGCTGGACGCCCGATGCCGCCACCGCGGTCCTGCTGGACAAGGCCGAGCAGACCGTGCTGACCGCTGCTGCGCCGCGTGCGGTGTACCGCCGTCTGCCGCGTACCGCCCTGCCGCTGGAAAACTGCGGCAGCGACCTGACGCGCCATCTGCAGGGCTGTGACGAGGTCCTTCTGCTGGCAGCGACCCTCGGGGCCGAGGTTGACAAGCTTTTGCGCCGCATGGAGCTGACTGACATTGCCCTGGCCGCCGCGGCAGACGCGCTGGCCTCGGTGCTTTTGGAACAGGTCTGTGACGAACTGGAGAACGAAATACGCGCTCAAATCGAGGCGCAGGGTGTCTTTATGACCGGGCGCTACGCGCCGGGCTACGGTGACTGCCCGCTGGAGCTGAACGACGCGCTCTGCCTTGCGGCGGACACGGTGCGCGGCTGCGGCCTGGCCGTGACGCCCCAGCACCTTTTGACCCCCCGCAAGAGTACCACCGCCATTTTAGGCATTGCCGACCATCCCGTGACCGGCACCCGCGCAGGCTGTGCGACCTGCCATTTAAAGGAGACCTGCTCGTTCCGCAAGCGCGGCACGACCTGTTTCACACAAGACTGATAGGGGAGAAGCGTATGCAGATTCGTGAAGTTTTTGACCGCAAGCGGTTTGTTTTTCTGGACGGCGGCATGGGCACCCAGCTGCAGGCACGCGGTCTGCAGCCCGGGCAGAAGCCCGAGCTTGCCGCGCTGGAAATGCCGGAGGTTTTAACGGCCATCCACACTGACTACGCCAACGCGGGCGCGGATATTCTGCTGGCAAATACCTTTGGTGCCAACGCCAAGAAGCTGACCGGCTGCGGCCACACGGTGGAGGAGGTCGTTTCCGCTTCCATCGCCTGTGCGCGCAAGGCCGCCGAGACCACCGGCGCGTGTGTCGCGCTGGACATCGGCCCTCTGGGTGAGCTGCTCGTCCCCGCGGGCACGCTGGCGTTTGAGGATGCCTACAATGAGTTTGCACAGGTCATCCGCGCCGGTGCGGCGGCAGGGGCTGACCTCGTCTTTTTGGAGACGATGACCGACCTGTATGAGCTGAAGGCCGCCATCCTCGCCGCCAGGGAAAACTGCAATCTGCCTGTTTTCACCTCAATGAGCTTTGAGAGCCGCGGGCGCACCTTCACGGGCTGCACCGTCGAAAGCTACGCCGTCACGGCAGCGGGTCTCGGCGCGGACGCCGTGGGCATCAACTGCTCACTCGGCCCCAAGGAGATTCTGCCCTTCGCGCAGCGCCTCTGCCGCAGCGTGCCCGCAGGTGTTCCGGTCTTTGTCAAGCCGAACGCCGGTCTGCCGAACCCCGACGGCAGCTACAATCTCGACCCGGATGAATTTGCCGCCGAGATGAAGGAGTACGCCGCCATCGGCGTTTCAATGGTCGGCGGCTGCTGCGGCACGACGCCCGCGTTTATCGCCAGGCTGCATGAGACCTTCAGCCCGCTGACCCCGGCTGACAAGATTCCCATCCGCCGCAGCTGTCTGTGCACGCCGGTCCGCTTTGTGGAGGTCAACGGCATCACTGTGGTGGGGGAGCGCATCAATCCCACCGGCAAAAAACGGCTGCAGCAGGCCCTGCGGGACGGCGACAGCGCCTACCCCTGCACTCAGGCTGTGGCCCAGGCCGAGGCCGGTGCGCAGGTGCTCGACGTCAATGCGGGCCTGCCCGGCATCGACGAGGCCGCCACGCTGGAGCAGCTTGTCAAGGATTTGCAGGCCGTCACCGACCTGCCGCTGCAGCTCGACTCCTCGAATCCCGAGGCCTTGTCCCGTGCGCTGCGCATCTACAACGGCAAGCCCATCGTTAACTCGGTCAACGGTGAGCCGGAGACGTTGGAAAAGATTCTGCCGCTCTGCAAAAAGTACGGCGCCGCCGTCGTCGGCCTGGCGCTGGACAAGGGCGGTATCCCGCCGACAGCCGAGGGCCGCTTTGCGATTGCTCAACGCATTGTCGCCGCTGCCAACGCCGCCGGTATCCCGAATGAGGACATCTACATTGACTGCCTGACGCTGACCGCCAGTGCCCAGCAGGAGGGTGCCGTCCAGACGCTGGAGGCTCTGTCCCGCTGCAAGCGTGAGCTGGGCGTGCGCACTGTGCTGGGCGTGTCGAACATCAGCTTCGGCCTGCCGTGCCGCGGCTACCTGAACACAACGTTTTTGACGATGGCCATGTCTGCCGGGCTCGACCTTGCCATCATGAATCCCAACACGCCGGAAATGATGGCTGCCGTGCGCGCCTACCGCGTGCTGACCTCGCAGGATTTACAGAGCACCGACTACGTTGCCGCCTATGCCGATGTGCAGATCCAGACGACGCAGACGAGCAAGTCCGCCGCCACCGTGGCCGAGGTCGGCGCCGCCGCACCGGGCGGGGACGCCCTGTTTGAGGCTGTGCGCCGCGGCCTGAAGGCCGAAGCCCGCGCCGCCGCGGACGCCGCGCTGACAATGCGCGAACCGCTGGACGTAGTGAATGTCTCGCTGATTCCCGCACTGGACGCCGTGGGCGACGGTTTTGAGAAAGGCACGGTATTCCTGCCGCAGCTTTTGCAGGCCGCCACCGCCGCGCAGGCTGCGTTCGAGGCCATCAAGGCCAAAATTGCCGCCTCCGGCCAGGCGCAGGGCAGCAAGGGCAAGATCGTCATTGCCACAGTCAAGGGCGACGTGCATGACATCGGCAAGAACATTGTCCGTGTCATCCTCGAAAACTACGGCTATGACGTACTCGACCTCGGGCGCGACGTTGACCCCGAGCGTGTCGTAGAGGCCGTGCGCCAGACCGGTGCAAAGCTCGTCGGCTTGTCGGCCCTGATGACGACCACCGTTCCCAATATGCAGGCCACGATCGAGGCCCTGCATGCCGCGCACCTTGACTGCAAGGTCATGGTCGGCGGCGCGGTGCTGACGCCCGACTACGCCCGGGACATCGGTGCCGACTACTACTGCAAGGATGCCAAGGCCAGCGCTGATTTGGCCAAGCAGCTTTTAGGCTGATTGTATAGAGCCGCGTTTCACGAAGAAACGCGGTTTTTTGCACAATTGTAAAATCTTACCTTTGTCAGCAAATCACCATTGCAGGGAAGTTCCAATTGATGTATAATAGTCGTGTTTATTGTTTTTGGACATTTTCCTTTCTTTGTCTGTTTTAGGAGCGTATCTTTTGAAGCACATAGCCAAAATCGCAGCGTTCACCGCGATTTTTCTGATTATAAATCTGATTCTCTGCGGCTTTATGCCGCCTGATAATGGTTCCAGCCTTGACATGTGGCGCAGCTACCACCAAAAGCAGTCCATTGACATTGCCGTCATTGGCTCTTCGCTGGCTTCCTGCGCCCTGCCCGAAGAAGAACTCGCCGCCGCAACAGGGGAGACCGTTGCACTGATGGCAACAAACGCCCAAAGCTTGGATATGTCGCAGATCGCGCTGGAGACCCTGCTTCGGGAGCATTCTCCCCGGTATGTGATCCTTGTCATGGATCTGACCAACATGACAGGCAAACCCTATGCCAAAGCCCAAAAGGCTTTTTTATATGCAGAGCTGCAGACGGATTCCTGGAAGGATAAGCCCGCTGACCTGCTGCGCTACATGACCAGCCGTGATAACTTTACAGGTGCAGATTCCCTGAATGCGCTTTTTCCCTGGCAGAGCGGCAGCTGGCCCACCGACTGGCCCGCTACGATCCAACAGAAATGGAATGCCGTACTGAATCGTCTGCCGCATCGGCGCGGTGCGGCCCATGCCCAGCCGGAGGATACCGCAGTCATCAACTTTGACACTGTCGGCGCGGTGAACACCTGGAACCAGAACGCCCACGATTTTAGCGCGCAGCACATTGAGGAGCTGACCTCCATGCTGCAGCTCTGTCAGGAGAACGGCACACGCCTTTTGCTCATCAGTGCGCCCAAGACCACGCTGGATGTCGTGAGCTACGAGACGTATTTTGACGACTACGCCTACTTCAAGCAGCTGGCAGCAGAGTATGGGGCTTCCTATTATGACTTTAACCTTGCAAAGCCAGAGCTGTTTGAGAACAAAGAGCCTGACTATCACAAGGATTTCACCCACATGAATGCTGCCGGCGGGCATGCGTTCAGCCTGAGCATGGCAAAGTTTCTGGCCATGCTGGACGCCGGGCAGGATGTGGAATCGTTGTTCGAGACACCGTCAGAATATCTGGCCGCCGTAAACTATATCACCAACGTCTACCTGACGCCGGAGGTTCACCCGGACAAGATTTTGCTGCTGGCCGGTTCCTACCACGGTCCGTCCGTACAGGCTGAATACGAGTTCTGGGTCAAAGCGCCGGGGGAGAGCGAATACAGCCGGGTTTCCGCGTATTCTACCCGCTCCTGGACCGAGTACCCAGCGGCGGAGCACGGCACCTACCAGTTCCGCGTGAATGCCCGTATTGTTGGTTCTTCCGCCGATTTTGAGCGATATTATGAATGTTCTGTCGATTTTTGATTTTGTGGATGGTGTAGTGTGGAAATCTATTCCCTGAGTTTCTTCCTGCTGGTCAGCGTTGGACTCATTTTATATTATACTGTTTTCAGCCGCTGCCAATGGATCTGCCTGCTGGGGTTGAGCCTGCTGTTTTTTACCGCCAGCGGCTGGAAGGGCCTTGTTTTTCTGCTTTTCACTGCGTTGACGATCTGGCTCGGCGGCTTGCAGCTGGCAAAGCTGGATGCCGATTCCGCCGCGCGGCGAAAGGCTCCGGGCATAACCAAGGACGAAAAAAAGGCCATCAAAGCACAGTCGGTGCGCCGCAAAAAATGTCTTGTTGCTGCTGTGCTGACTGCCAACTTTCTTGTGCTTGGCTACTTCAAATACTGGTCCTATTTTGCGGAGCTGCTCTCCGGTGCATTTTCGGCCACAGCGCCGTCCTCACTGGGGCTGGTCATGCCGCTTGGCATCAGCTTTTACACGTTTCAGGCCGTCGGTTATCTGATTGACTGCTACCGTGGTCGGCACCCGGCAGAGAAAAACTACGTCCGCTTTCTGCTTTTCATCAGCTTTTTCCCGCAGCTGATCCAGGGCCCCATCAACCGCTACGGAGAGATGGCCCCGCAGCTCACCGCCCGTCACATCTGGAACTGGGAGCGTACCAAACGTGCACTGTTCCTGTTTCTGTTCGGCGCAATGAAGAAATATGCCATCGCAAACCTGACCGCCCCGACGATTGCCGCCATCCTCGACGGCAATGACCCCAAGCTGGCCGGTTCTATGGCACTGCTGGCCATTTTGCTGTACTCGCTGCAGCAGTATGCAGATTTTTCCGGCGGCATTGATATGGTATTGGGTGTTGCGCAGCTGTACGGCATTGAGATGATGCCCAACTTCCGGCAACCGTATTTTTCTACCTCGCTGGGGGATTTCTGGCGGCGCTGGCATATTTCGCTGGGTGCGTGGATGCGTGATTACCTGTTCTATCCCTTTGCACTGACCAAGCCGATGCAGCGCTTCGGCAAGTGGGCCACATCGCATTGTGGCAAGCATTTTGGCCGTGTGCTGCCCGCTGCAGTCGCCAACCTGCTTGTGTTTGCTGTGGTCGGCATCTGGCACGGCCCGCAAGCGCACTACCTTGTCTGGGGTCTGTATAACGGTCTTGTCATTGCGCTGGCTGACCTGCTGGAACCCGCTTTCAAAAAGCTCAACACGGCGCTGCACATTCCTACCGAAAGCCGCGGCTGGCACGTTTTTCGCATCGTGCGGACCTTTATCATCGTCAACATCGGCTGGTACTTTGACCGCAATGAGTTTGTGCAGGGGTGCATCTACCTGCGCAGCACCTTTACGGATTTCAATTTGTCCGCATTGGCCGCGAATGCACCCGGCGCTTTCAAGGCAGTCTCCGGCCCGGCCTGGGGGCTTGTCATCATCAGTACCCTTCTGGTCTTTGCCCATAGTGTGCTGAAGGAACAAGGCCGCGACCCTTACGCAGAGGTACAGCGGCTGCCGCTTGCGCTGCGCTGGGTTTTATACTATCTTGTTATTTTCATGGTACTCCTCAGCTTTATCTGCGTCAATGAAACCGTTGGTTTCCTCTATGCCAACTTTTAAGAAAAGAGCTTTCTATGCAAACAAACATTCTGGACTGGCTTGAAGCCACGTCCGCCCGCTGCCCGGATGCCCCCGCTGTGGGGGATGACAAGACAGACTGTACCTGGGCACAGCTGGCCGACACGGCCCGCCGCGCCGGCAGCTTTCTGGCGTCCCGCACGATGCCGCGCCGCCCGGTGGCATTTTACCTGGAAAAATCCGTTTCCGCCTTTGCTGCCATGCTTGGCACAGTCTACGCGGGCTGCTGCTACTCGGTGCTTGACACCCGCCAGCCCGCTGCCCGCACTTTGCAGGTATTGGATACTTTGACCCCTGCACTTCTTGTTACGGACGAGGCCCACGCTGCCGCAGCCGCCGCGCTGGGGTACAGCGGGCAAATCATCCGGCTTGACGATCTGCTGGCCGCACCCGCGGACGCTGCCCTGCTGGTAAATCGCCGCCGTCAGGCTGTGGACGTTGACCCTCTGTATATCAACTTCACAAGCGGAAGCACCGGTGTGCCAAAAGGCGTCACCGTCAGCCACCGCTCGGTGCTGGATTTTATCCCGCAGTTTGCCGAAATTTTCGGCATCACACAAAACGATATTCTGGGCAATCAGGCTCCCTTTGACTTTGACGTTTCGGTCAAAGACCTGTACACGGCACTGTACACGGGGGCTAAGGTGCAGATCATCCCGCGCGCTTATTTCAGTCAGCCCACAAAACTCATGGACTATCTGGCAGACCATGAGGTCACCATACTTGTCTGGGCCGTCAGTGCCATGTGCTTTGTCTCCATCATGAACGGCTTTAGCTACCGTATCCCTTCCCACATACGGCAGGTATTGTTCAGCGGCGAAGTCATGCCCATCAAGCACCTGATGAAGTGGAAGTCCGCTCTGCCGCACGCCCGGTTTGTGAACCTCTACGGCCCGACAGAGATTACCTGCAACTGCACCTACGCCATTTTGCCGGACCGCGATTTTGCCCCGGATGAGGCGCTGCCCATCGGATGCGCGTTTCCCAACGAGAAGGTCTTTCTGCTGGACGAGAATGACGCCCTTGTCACCGTGCCCGGGCAGGCAGGGGAGATCTGCGTTTCCGGTACGGCGCTTGCCCTCGGCTACTATGCTGACCCTGTGCGCACAGCGCAGGCCTTTACCCAGAATCCGCTGAACACCAACTGGTATGAGCGTATTTACCGCACCGGCGACCTGGCCCGCTACGACGAAAGCGGCAGCCTGTATTATATTGGCCGCCGGGATTTCCAGATCAAGCACATGGGACACCGCGTAGAGCTTGGCGAAATTGAAGCTGCCGCTATGCGCTGCGACGCTGTGACCCGTGCCTGCTGCACGTTTGATGCCGAACGCCAGCGGCTCCACCTGTTTTACACGGGCAGCTGTGAGAAAGCTGCCCTGCTGGCTGCGCTGAAAGAAAGTCTGCCGCCTTTTATGCAGCCGAATACTGCTGTGCAGCTGGACGAGATGCCGCTGAATAAAAACGGCAAAATTGACCGCACGGCACTGGCTGCCCTGACGAAAAAAGGAGCCCATAAATGACCGACGCTTCTTTACAAAAAATTGCTGCCACCTACGGCACACCGACGTTTGTCTTTGACACTGACGCTTTGCAGGCCCGCGTGCGCGCTATTCAGACGATCTGGGGCAGGGAAATCGACCTTTGCTATTCCATCAAAGCCAACCCATTTCTGCTGCCTGCCATGATGCAGGTCACTGCGCGGCTGGAAGTATGCAGTCCCGGAGAGCTTTCGCTCTGCGAGAGCCTGCATGCTGCGGATGCACGTGTTATCTATTCGGGTGTTAATAAGACGCCCGTGGATATTGCCCGCGCCTTGGCCGACGGCGTCGGCACCTGCACAGCGGAATCTCTGCTGCAGGTCCGCTATCTGCAGGATGCTGCACGCAAGGCCGCCAAGCGGCTGCCTGTGCTGCTGCGGCTGAACGCGGGCAGTCAGTTCGGCATGTCAAAGGAGGATCTTTTCACCGCATTGGCGCATCGCAGGGAAACACCTGATCTGGAGTTTATCGGCATTCACTACTTTGTCGGGACCCAGCGCAAAAAGCTGGTCAATCAGCAAAAAGAGCTGGCCATGCTGCGGGAACTGTACGCTGAAATTGAGCAGACCTTCGGCCTGCGTCTGCCGGAACTGGAATACGGCCCAGGGCTGGCGGTGCCGTATTTTGACGGCGACGATTTTACCGACACACTGTCCCCGGCCAAAGACCTTGCGCCAGCACTGCGCGAAGTCAGCAGCTGGGTCCATCTGACCGTTGAGATGGGCCGCTTTTACACCGCCGAATGCGGTTATTACCTGACCACCGCCATGGACTGCAAGGACCACGGCGGGCAGCACTACTGCATTGTGGACGGTGGAATGAACCACCTGAATTATCTTGGCCAGATCATGGGTATGAAACGCCCGCATCTGCGCCATTTTGCTGCCCGGGCAGCTTCCGTACAGGACTGGACACTTTGCGGCAGCCTTTGTACTACGAACGATGTTCTTGTGCGCAGTATGCCGCTGGCCGGACTATGCCCCGGCGACCTGCTTGTTTTTGAAAACACCGGTGCCTACTCTGTTACGGAAGGACTTGGTCTGTTTTTGAGCCGCGACCTGCCGCAGGTCATTCTGTGGCAGAACGGCACGCCGCACCCGGTACGCAGTGAAACGCCGACCTATCCCATCAATACACCCGCTGTGTAAGATAATTTGAAAAGGAGAAATACCAATGGAACGTTTACTGGAAATTTTAAGCGAAATCAAAGAGGACGTGGACTTTTCCACCTGTACAACGCTGATCGATGACGCCATCCTGGACTCTTTCGACATTCTGCAGATCATCTCGGCCCTGAATGAGGAATACGACATTTCGATCCCCGCATCCGAAATCATGCCGCAGAACTTCAACAGCGCCGAGGCCCTTTACAAGATGGTCCAGCGCCTGCAGGAAGATTGATGTCCGAGATGCCCGAAATATAAGATAACGCTTGCATTTATTCCAAACTTATTGTATAATACTAAAAGCGGACAGGGCTGAATTGCGCTGTTTCGCGTACAGATGCAGGTCCCGCGCGTGGGCAGCCTGTGAACCATGTCAGGCGGGGAACCGAGCAGCATTAAGCGGCGCTTGCCTAGTGCCGCGGTCAAGCCTGCATCTGTACGCAAAGCAGCGCAGCCGCGTGCTCTGCCCGCTGTTTTTTGTAGCTTTGCAGGAGGTGAGCCGATGTACCGTGCCCTGTATCGAAAATGGCGTCCCCAGCGCTTTGCGGACGTGGTTGGCCAAACGGCCATCGTCACGGCCCTGCAGAACCAGATTTCTGCCGGGCGCATCGGCCATGCGTATCTGTTCACCGGTACCCGCGGCACCGGCAAGACGACCTGCGCCAAGATCTTTGCCAAGGCGGTCAACTGTCTGGACACCTCCAGCCCTGACCCCTGCGGCGAGTGTGAAATTTGTAAGGGCATTGACTCCGGCTCCGTCATGGACATCATCGAGATGGATGCCGCGTCGAACAACGGCGTTGACGACATCCGCGACCTGCGCGACGAGGTGGCCTATCTGCCGTCGGTCTGCAAGTACAAGGTCTACATCATCGACGAGGTGCACATGCTCTCCACCGCGGCGTTCAACGCGCTGCTCAAAACGATGGAGGAACCGCCAGAGCACGTCATCTTTATCTTAGCCACCACCGAGGTGCAGAAGGTTCCCGTCACGATTTTGAGCCGCTGCCAGCGGTATGACTTCACCCGCATCACGGCGGATGACATTGCCGGGCGGCTGCTCTACGTGGCCGGGCAGGAGAAGATCGAGCTGGACGAGAACGCCGCACAGTTGATTGGCCGTCTGGCAGACGGTGCCATGCGTGACGCGCTGTCCATTCTGGACACCTGCGCCGGTGTCGACAACCACGTGGACGAGGCGCTCGTCCGCCGTATGGCCGGTGTCACGGACAGGGGCTACCTGTTTGAGATCAGCGACGCCATCGCGGCAGGAGACTCCGTCACTGCACTGGAAAAGATCGCCGAGCTGCGCCAGCAGAGCGTCGATATGCGCCGCCTCTGCATGGAGCTCGCCGGGCATTACCGCAATTTGATGCTCTGCGCGCTGCCGGGCGGCACGTCACTTCTGACCGGCATCTCGCCGGAGGAGGAGGCCGCCTACACCCAGCGCAGGGACTTCCCGCAGCTGGAAGCCATCCGTGCTGTCAATGCGTTCGGCTCGGCGCTTGAGAAAATGAGCCGCGGCACTGACCAGCGCATTGAGCTGGAGCTGGCGATTTTCTCGCTGACTCAGCCCGAGACTGCCGCCGCACCTGTTATCATCCGGCAACCCGCCCCGGCAGCACCCGCCGCGCCCCAGGCGTTCGCCAGCACGCCGCGCGCCTACACGGCAGCGCCGCCGGTACAGGCTGCGCCCTCTGTAGTGCCGCCCGTGGTACAGCCGCAGAGCGTTCCCGCCGCTGCACCGGATGATGTACCGCCGCCCATTGACGATGACCCGCCGTTCCTGCAGCCGGAGCTGAAGCCCGCCCCGCAGCAAACTCCCGCGTCGGTACCGCCAGCACCCGCTGCCCCGGCCCCGCGTAAGGCCGAGCCGCCGCGGCAGGCAGGCCCGTTGGAGCCGTTCGCCTTCTGGCCCGCCGTGCTGGCCGATTTGGAGGAGAATGATGCGATGCTCATCTCCTTTTTGCGCGGCACCCGGGCCTACTGTGACGGCAAGCGCGTGCTGTTTGAGTGCAGCGACGCCTTCCGCGATTATATCCGCAATAACCGGGAGGTCAGCAAGCGTCTTAAGGAAGCTATTTACCGTGTATCGCGCACCAAGTACAGTATCGGCCCCTATGTGGAGCCGAAGACCGACGACACCACCGCTGCCGTCAGCTTGGATGAGACCCTGCACACGATGCAGGCGCTTGGTGTCGATTTGAAAATCGTTGATAAATAATTATTTTTGGAGGATACAACCATGAAAGCAAGACTGCCCAAGGGCTATGGCCGACCCGATCCCAACGCCATGATGCGTCAGGTCCAGAAGATGCAGGACGACATCCGCGCCAAGCAGGAGGAGCTCGAAGCCAAGGAGTACACCGGCACCGCCAGCGGTGAGATGGTCACTGTCACGATGAACGGCAAGCATGAGATCACCGCCGTCAAGATCAAGCCCGAGGCCGTCGACCCCGATGATATTGAAATGCTTGAGGATCTGATTGCCGCCGCCGTCAACAGCGCTTCCGCTGCCGTTGACAAGGACTCCGAGGAGGAGATGTCCAAGATGACCGGCGGTCTGAACATCCCCGGTCTGGGCTAAGAGGCTGCCTATGTTCAACAACAATGTTGAGCCGCTGGAGAATCTGATCGACCAGTTTGCCCAGTTTCCCGGCATTGGCCGCAAAAGTGCGGTGCGTATGGCCTATCAGGTCATGTCGATGCCGCCCAAGCAGGCCATGGAGCTGGCCAAGGCGATTGAGCACGCCAAAAGCGACCTGCACCGCTGCCGCATCTGCCAGGACTACACCACCGGCGATGTCTGCAAGATCTGTGCCTCCCAGAAGCGTGACCGCAGCATTATCTGCGTGGTCGAGGGCCCGCGCGACATCAAGTCGATTGAGCGCACCCACGAGTACAACGGCCTGTACCATGTGCTGCACGGCCTGATTTCGCCGATGGATGGCATCGGTGCTGATCAGCTCTGCATCAAGGAGCTGCTGGCCCGTCTGAATGATACCGTCAAGGAGGTCATCATGGCCACCAGCCCGACGGTGGAGGGCGAGGCCACGGCGATGTATATCGCCAAACTCATCAAACCGCTGGGCATCAAAACGACCCGCCTGGCCTATGGCCTGCCCGTCGGCTCGAGTCTGGAATACGCCGATGAGACGACGCTGTACCGTGCCATGGCCGGACGCGGCGAGATGTAAAAAAATTCCTGTACCGCTTTTGCCGGTACAGGTTTTTTATTGCAGCTTTATTTCAGCAGACCGTAATCCCGCAGACAGCGCTGTACACCCGTCAGGGTATCGTCAAAGCCGACACCCGCTGCCGCACGGAACCTGCCGCCGTCCATCAGCAGGCTGCGCGGCCAGTCTGCCGTCTCTATGACGGGGTGGATGTCCAGCAGCGCACAGGCGCGCCGGGCCGTCGTGACCATGTCGCAGTCGTTCTCGCTGCCAAAGTTGTACACACCGCCCGGCAGTTCCATGGCCTGGGTCAGCCGCTCCACGGCCTCCCGCACATAGGTGATGCCGCGGTAGTCCCGCGCCGAAAACCGCAGCGTCTCCTGCCGCATAGCAGCGGTCAGCAGGTTCAGCAGGAAGTTACCGCGGATCGGCAGGCCGTACCCGGGCAGGTCGTACATCCAGGCCGCCCGCAGCAGCACGGCATCGGGCAAAATATCCAGCACGCGCTGCTCCATCTCCTGCTTGTGGCGGCCATAGACGTTGGCGGGGGAGAGCGGTATATCCTCGTCAAACGGCCCGTGCTCAGTAAGGCCCGTGTAGACCTGGTCAGAGCTGAACGCAACCAGCCTTGCGCCGCTTTTTTGCGCTGCAGCCGCCATCCAGCACGGCAGCAGAACGTTGGCGCGGTAGGACTCGTCCGGGTGCTTTTCGCTGTAGCCCGTGTCAGAGAGCGCCGCCGTGTGTACGATCACATCTGGCTGCTCGCGCCGCACCCAGTCGGCCACGGTCTGCTCATCCGCTGCGGCCAGCATTCCTTTGGGGAAGGCGCACAGCTCGTACCGCCCCGCCAGCTGGGTCATGATGCGTGCCCCCACAAAGCCGCCCGCGCCGGAGACCAATAGCTTTTTCATGTCTTTTCCCTCGCAATACGATTTTTGTCTTTATTGTACCGTTTTTGCGCAGCTGTTGCAAGCGGCTTGACAAATTCCGCGCTGGTTTGTATAATAGAAACACCTAAAATAAGGTGTGGATTTTTACAGTTCTGATACTACTTTTCGCCACACAGCGCTTTCTTTCCGGGAAAGCGTTGTGTGGTTTTTGTTGTGTCAAAAGGAGAAGCCCATGAACGATACCTTCATGAAAGAAAAGCCGATTTTTCCACTGCTGACCTCAATGGCCCTGCCCATGGTCGTCTCGATGCTGGTCAATGCACTGTACAACATCGTGGACAGCCTCTTTGTCGCCCGCATCAGTGAGGAAGCCATGACTGCGCTTTCCCTCGTCTACCCGGTGCAGAACCTCATCAACGCGATTGCCATCGGCTTCAGCATCGGCATTGCCGCGCTGATCTCGCTGCATCTCGGTGCAGGCAACAAAGAAAAGGCTGACATGGCCGCCACCCACGGCATGGTGCTTTCGCTGATCCACGGCGTCGTGATTTCCATCGTCTGCACCGCCATCATGCCGCGGTTCCTGCGCTCCTTCACCAGCGACGAGACCGTCATTGCCATGGGCGTGACCTACTCCCGCGTTGCCTTTATGTTCGCCGTCGTCATCATGGCCGCTATGGCGTTTGAGAAGATCTTTCAGGCGGTGGGCCGGATGAACATTACGATGATCGGCCTGATGGGCGGCTCGGTCTGCAACATCATTCTGGACCCGCTGTTGATTTTCGGCATCGGCCCGTTCCCCAAAATGGGCATTGCCGGTGCGGCGCTGGCTACCGGCATCGGCCAGATGGTCCCTGTCATCTTCTATCTGATCGTCTACTTCGTCAGCCCTATCCCGGTCAGACTGCGCTCCGGCTGCCTAAAGCCGGACGCCAAAATGGCCCTGCAGCTCTATTCCATCGGCGTACCGGCCATCCTGAATCTGGCGCTGCCCTCGGTGCTCATCACCTTCCTGAACTCGCTGCTGGCCGTCTACTCTCAAAGCTATGTCGTCGTGCTGGGTATCTACTATAAATTGCAGACCTTCCTGTACCTGCCCGCCAACGGCATTGTGCAGGGTCTGCGCCCCATCATCGGCTACAACTACGGCGCGGGGGAGTATGACCGCGTCAAAAAGCTCTACCGCACGTCCATGGGCATGTGTGCCGCCATCATGGCCGCGGGCACGGTGCTCTGTCTGGCGCTGTCCGGCCAGCTGATCGGGCTTTTCAGCTCGAACGCCGAGACCATCGCCATCGGCACGTCGGCCCTGCGCATCATCTGCGTAGGTTTCATCGTCTCGACGATTTCAGTCGTCGCCTCCGGCTCGCTGGAGGGTCTCGGCATGGGCGTGCAGTCACTGGTCATCTCGCTGTGCCGTTACATCGTTGTCATCATGCCGCTGGCCTGGCTGTTCTGCCGCCTGCTGGGTGCCGACGGCATCTGGAACGCCTTCTGGGTGACCGAGGTCATCACGGCGGGCATTTCAATGGTCGTATACCACAAGAGCGTGAAGCTGAAATAAACCAACAGGAGCCTGACCACAGCCGGTCAGGCTCCTGTTTTATATAAGTAAAAGGCTTCCCCGGGGGGGAAGCCTTTTCGTTACGCCTGCTCCTGCACGTACCGAATAAACGCATCGCGCTCCGCGGTGGAGCGCACAACGGCCGTGTACATCCAGTCGCCCATGTCCAGGCGCAGCGCCTGGGGAATGCGCTCACACATCCGCATACGGGAGCCGTACTTGGCCATGATCTGCGCATGGGTGTGCTTGTACTCATGGCAGTCGCGGCGGCCTACGTAGACGCAGAAATACTTCGGGCCGTCCAGTTCGGCGTTGCGTACCTCGTCGTAGCAGACCATGTCCGCCCAGATCTGGTAGCAGTCCACCGAGTTCGCATAGTTGATCATGTCGGGCGTGTAGCCGCCTGCGGGGCGCATGTTGACCTCCAGCGCGACGTAGTCGCCCTTTTTGCCAAGACCCGGCTTGTCCTCATTCAACTGGAAGAACTCACAGTGGAAGAAGCGGCTCTTTGCGCCGAACGCCTTGATGGTGCGGAAGCCCACGTCCTTCAGCGCAGCGGGCACGGACTTCTGCGTCCAGTAGGAGAGATCGCCGTTCTGACTGACGATGTCCAGCAGCGGGGTGGGGAACACGTTGGAGGTGTAGAACAGCGGCACGCAATGGCTGTCGGCCACACCGTCAAAGCTGACGATGGTGCCGTTGATGTACTCCTCCATAATGTACCGGACGTTATGCGGCTCGGCGTAGAATTCTTTCAGCTCGGTAAAATTGCGTAGCTTGTAGGTTGCCTCGGCACCGCAGCCGTTGTCCGGCTTGACGATGACCGGATAGCCGACCTCTTTGATGAAGGCGCGGGCCTCGGCCAGTGTGCTGACAATATGGTAGCGCGCCACCGGTACACCCGCAGCGATGTAGCTTTCCTTCATTTTGCTCTTGTACTTGATGCGCTCGATGAAGTCATTCTTCGCACCGGTATTGATGTTGAAATCCGTGCGCAGCTGGGCGTCCATCTCCAGCCAATACTCGTTGTTGGACTCGATCCAGTCGATCTTGCCATAGTGGAAGGTAAAGTACGCGACAGCGCGGAGCATCTCGTCGTAATTGCCAAGATCATTCACGCGGTAATACTCAGTCAGGCACTGCTTCAATTCCCAGGGAATCTCGTCAAACGGAGCATCACCGATGCCCAGCACATTGACGCCGTTGCGGTGCAGACGGTCACAGAAATTCCAGTAGGTCTTGGGAAAATGCGGGCTGACAAAGATAAAATTCATCGGGTACTTCAACTTCCTCTCTCAAACTTCACACAAACCGGCGTCACACAAAGCGATTCTGTGCAGCGTCATACTCATAGCCGATCTCGCGCAGGGCCGCACACAGCGCGTCACGGTCAGTCTCCTCACGGTCACACAGCGCGTCCAAACTGGCGTCGCGGTCCCGCAGTTGGGTGTTTACATAGCTCAACAGCATTACAGGGTCACGGGGGAGCATAGACCCACCTCCTAAAAAGCAAGCGTAAAAGAGAAAAAGCCGGTCACACGATGTGACCGGCATTTTTTCCTTCCAATCAGACCGCGCGGGTAACTTTACCAGAGCGCAGGCAGCGGGTGCAGGCGTAGATATACTTCGGGGAACCGTCCACGATCGCCTTCACGCGCTTGACATTGGGGTTCCAGGTACGGTTGCTCCGACGATGAGAGTGAGAAACCTTGATACCGAACGTGACACCCTTGCCACAGCAAGAACATTTGGCCATAATTGCTTGCACCTCCTTTTCAATAGCTTTAATAGTATAGCGTATACTGCGCGAAAATGCAAGTGTTTTGACAGAAAAAATTTTGATTTTTTTCATAATTTTGCGTTTTTGTTTGATTCAGGCGCTAAATATTGTGTTTTCGGTGCCCACAGGGCTTGTCTTGCCGCCATTTCTACGATATAATAGACTAAGCTTTTAATGGGGTGGTGTTATCTTTTGAACGGATTGTTGTCTCCCGCGGTGATCGTGCAGTATCTGCTGCGCGCTGTTGTCGTGCTCATCACCATCCCGTTTCACGAGTCGGCCCACGCGCTGGCCAGCCATCTGCTGGGTGATGACACTGCCGTGCGCGCCGGGCGTCTCTCGATGAATCCGCTGCGCCACTTCGACCCGCTGGGTGCCCTGTGCATGCTGGTGGGAGGCGTCGGCTGGGCCAAGCCCGTCTCGATCAACCCGTACAACTATAAGAACCCCAAGGTCGGCATGGCGCTGTCCGCCGCCGCGGGCCCTGCCAGCAATCTGCTGCTGGCGTGGGTGTCGATGATCCTGTACAAGCTGTGCTGGTACAGCGGGCTGGGGGACGCCGTGCCCGTGCTGACGATGTTCCTATATTATATGGTAGCCATGAATCTGAGCCTGGCGGTTTTCAATCTGCTGCCGGTGCCGCCGTTTGACGGCAGCCGCATTGCGCTTTTGTTTTTGCCGCAGCGGCTCTATTTCAGAGCGATGAAATATGAGCGATATATTATGCTGGCCGTGCTGGCACTGGTGTTTTTGGGTCTGCTGGACGCGCCGCTGTCTTGGCTTGTCAACGGTATGTGGCGGCTGATGCTGCACCTGACAGGCTTTGTGGAGCTGCTTTGGGGGTATTGAGTTTTTGCCGGAAGTTCTGACATTTAAAATAGAAGATTTTGAGGGCCCACTGGATTTGCTGCTGTACCTGGTGGGCAAAAATAAAATGAACCTCTATGATGTCAACATCATGGAGCTGATCGAGCAGTACACCGCTGCCATCCGGGAGATGCAGCAGGACCGGATGGAGATTTCCAGCGAGTTCATCGACATGGCGGCGCATCTGGTGCAGATGAAAAGCGCCCTGCTGCTGCCGCGCAGCCCCGAGGCTGAGCGCATGAAGGCCGAGCTGACGGGGCGTTTGATCGAGTACAGCGCCTGCAAGGAGGTGGCCGCCCAGCTGGGCAGCCGTGCCCGTGACCTGTACACCGTAGCCCGTGAGCCGATGCCGCTGGTCGGCGCTGCCGAATACACCCGCCGCCATGACCCGAACTGGCTCGTGCAGGCGTGGTTTAATCTGATGGGCCGCAGCACCCGCAAGAAAAAGCCCACGCAGGAAAAGTTTGAGCCGCTCGTCACCGCGCCGTTTGTCTCCGTCGCCAGCCGCGTCTCCCACATGCTGCGCGGCTTGCTCAAGGGCAGCCTGCAAAAAATAGGCCAGCTGTTCAGCCATGAGGAAAGCCGCAGCACAAACGTAGCGACCTTCCTGGCGCTGCTCGAGCTCATCCGCGCGGGACGCGTCAAGGTCGACGACAGCGGCACCTTGCAGCTGGACCGCACACACCGCAGAAGAAAGGACAAAACGCCATGACAGAACGACAGGAGCTCGGCTCTCTTGAAGCCATGCTGTTTGCCCACGCCGAGCCTGTGGAGACCGCCCGCCTGGCCGACGCCCTGCGGCTGGACGCCGACGAGGTCACCACGCTTTTGCAAAAGCTGCAAAAACACTACGATGAGCAGGAGAGCGGCATGGTCATCCTGTACTTCGAGCCTGACCGCTGGCAGATGACGACCCGCCCGTACTACGGCGAGATGGTCAAGCGCATTCTGGACACCCGCCGCAACGCGCCGCTTTCGCCTGCCGCACTGGAGGTACTGGCCGTCATCGCCTACAATCAGCCCGTCTCCCGCAGCTTTATCGAGCAGGTACGCGGCGTTGACTCGTCGTCCACCGTCACCAAGCTGTTGGACAAGGGACTGATCGAGGAGGCGGGCCGCCTGGACCTGCCCGGCAAGCCGGTAGCTTTCCAGGTCACGGACACATTTCTACGCGTCTTTGGCCTCGGCAGTCTGGCCGACCTGCCACCGCTTCACGGCGAGGCTGCCGAGAGCGCCGAGCCGGAGGAGACGGAAGGCGACGACGGTCAGCTGGAATGGAAGTGATTGCTTATGGCCATTCTGTTGTTCCTTCTCCGACTGATCGGCTGGGTGCTGCTGGCGGTGCTCTTGCTGCTGCTCGTCGCCCTGCTGATACCGCTGGGCGTTCGGTTTGCGTACCGTCCGGGCAGCGTGCGGGCCACGGCCTGCTACGGACCGCTGCACTTCACGCTCTGGCCGCGCAAGGGCCAGCCGGAAGCACTGAACAAGCCCGCCTCCGCCGCACCGCCCGGGCAGACCGTGCGCAAGACGGCGGACGGCGAACAGGCTTCCGTCACCGTGGCGGTCAAGCCGGACAAGCCCGCACAGACCGTCGCCCGGCAGCCCGCGGCGCAGGGGAAGCCCGAAGCGCCGAACCCTGCTGACAGTGTCCCCGCTGAAGACGCCGATGCTGAGGGCAGCGCGAAAAAGATCGGTCTGCCGTTCGGCATCTCGGCGCGCATCGACGCCGCTATGCAGCTGCTGTCCAATGACCCGATGGCATTTGCCCGGTGCATGCTGGGCCACACAGGCTGGCTGGGGCGTCATCTGCTGCGTTCGGTGCGGATGTCCGGGCTGGACATCTTCTGGACCGTGACCGCCGACGAGGCCAGCGCCACCGCCGAGCTGTTCGGCGCCGAAATGGCGCTTGCCAACAATCTGCTGGCTCTGGTCCAGCAGTACATCCGCGTACAGAGTGACCGCCTCTGGCTCGAGCCGGATTTCACCGGCGAGCGCGCAGGGGAGCGTATCGTCTCGTTCCGTCTGACGTCCTGCGCCGCCGTGCTGCTCTGGCTCGTCATCCGGCTGCTGCACCGTCTGTGGAAGGACCCGCAGCTGCAGCCCGCCGCAAAGGCATAAACGATTTCTTTTTTCGATAAAAGGAGGAACTTACAATGGCTGAACATCCTATTCAAGGTCTGATGGGCGTCACCATCGAGAAAATCCGCGACATGGTCAACGCCGAGACCATCATCGGCGACCCGATCCATGTGGATGACACCACCATCATCCCGGTCTCCCGCGTCACCTTCGGGTTTGTGTCCGGCGGCTCCGACGTCGGCCCCAGCTCCAACAAGCAGATGTTCGGCGGCGGCAGCGGCGCAGGCGTCTCGGTCACGCCGGTGGCATTTCTCGTAGTTTCCAACGGCAATGTGCGCACCGTCCAGCTGGTGGAGAAGGTCTCCGCCGTTGACAATGTTATAGCCTCGCTGCCGGAGCTGGTGGACAAGGTCGCTGCGCTCATCAAGAAAGAAAAGCCGGGTGCTGACGCACCCGCCGAATAAGGAGTATAAATTTTAATGGCAGAACAACGTATTCAAAAGGTACTGGCCGACCAGGGCATCTGCTCCCGCCGCGAGGCCGAGCGCCTGATCGCTGCGGGCAAAGTCAAGGTCAACGGCCACCCGGTCACCCTGGGCGACAAGATGGACCCCGACTATGACAAGGTCATGATCGACGGGCAGACACAGCGCATCGTGCGCAAGCGCCAGTACACCTATATCATGCTGCACAAGCCCCGCGGCTATCTGACGACCCGCTCTGACGACCGTGGCCGCAAGACCGTCATGGATCTTGTTTCCGATGTGCCCGCCATGCTGCGCCCGGTGGGCCGCCTGGACAAGGACAGCGAGGGTCTGCTGCTCATGACCGATGACGGCGCGTTCATCAATATGCTGACCCACCCGTCCGGCGGTGTCGGCAAGCTGTACCGCGTCACGGTCAATCCCCGCGCCACTGAGCAGCAGATCATCGAGATGTCGTCCGGCGTTGTGCTGGATGACGGCGTCAAGACCAAGCCCTGCGTCATCCACGTCGTGGTCGATGAGCCGGGCCGCAGTGTGCTGGAGATCACCCTGCACGAGGGCCGCAACCGCCAGATCCGCCGCATGTGCTCCGCTGTCGGCCTGCAGGTCGTGCGCCTGCGCCGCAGCGCCGAGGGTCCCGTCAAGCTCGGTATGCTGCAGCCCGGCGAGTACCGTGAGCTGAAAAAGAGTGAGATCAATGCCCTGCGCAACGCAGCCATGAAATCTGCCGGCAAAGGGGAGAGCCGTGCTGCCAGCCCGGCCCGCCGTCCCGGTCCCCTTAAAAAGCGCACAAATTCTGACTAAAATTGCAGAAAATTCTGAAAAATGTGCAATATTCCACTTGTGGAAACGTCGCGAACGTAGTATAATTCAATTAAATGGCGGATTTTTTGTAAAGTATTTTTATAAAAAACAGTCAGCTTTACCATAGGAGGAAACTGTATGGCAGCAAATAAGCCCGGCAAGGCAGAGATCCTTGCAGCATTTTTTGATGACGGCACCTACTCGCCGCTGTTTACCGACGGCGCAGTGAGTGCTGCTTACGGCTGTGCAAACGGCCAGAACGCCTACGTCGTGTTTGAGGACGGTTCTCCCGTCGGCGTGCAGGATATTGAAAAGAATATCCGCGTGCTGGAGATGGCCGCCGAGACCGGCGCACCGGTTGTTACGTTCTATGATTCCACGGGTGCCAAGCTTGAGGGCGGTCTTGATCTGCTCAACGCCAACGCCCGCCTGACCGCAGAGATTGCGCGCGTTTCCGGCGTTGTGCCTCAGGTCGCCGTTGTCACCGGTACCTGCGCCGGCACCAACGCCATCAACGCCGCTGCCGCGGACGTCTGTGTCATGGCAGAGGATGCCGAGCTGTTCCTGAACGCTCCGTTCAACGCTGAGGACAAGGTTGCAAACGCCGGCTCTGCCGCGTTTGCCGCCAAGGCCGGTGTCGCCGCCGTTACCGCTGCGGACGCCGTTGCCGCCGCCAAGCAGGCTGCCTCCATCGTCGCCCTGCTGCCCGCCAACAATCTGGCCGGTCCTGCGCTGTTCGACTTTGCCGCTCCCTCCAAGGCTCTTGACCTCGTCAAGTACTCCGCGGCTGACGCGATCTCTGCTCTGGCCGATGAGGGCAGCACTGTGGAGCTGTACGCAGGCTACGGCAAGAACATCGTCACCGCGCTGGCTACCATCAACGGCAGCGCCGTTGGTATCCTGGCCACCGAGAAGGCCGCCCTGTGCCACAAGTGCACCGCCAAGGCTGCCCGCTTCGTTCGTCTGTGCGATGCCTATAGCATCCCCGTTGTGACCGTCGTCAACACCGAGGGCTTCGGCAAGAGCGAGGGCGACGATCAGGCTGGCGGCATCCGTCAGGCTGCCCGTATGGCCGGTGTCTACGCCGAGGCTACCACCGTCAAGGTCGCCGTACTGGCCGGTGAGGCCGTCGGCCCTGCCTACACGGTCTTTGCCGCCTGCGCCGACTGGCGTGTCGCTGTGCAGGGCTGCACCGTAGCCCCGCTGGCTCCCGAGGCCGCTGTCACCGTTCTGTACAAGGACGAGATCTTTGCTTCCGATAACATCGTCAACGCCACCAAGGCCAAGGCTGCCGCCTACGCCAAGGAGGTCTGCAGCGCCAATGCCGCTGTGGCCAACGGTGCTGCTGACGCCATTGCCGATGCTGCCACCGCCCGCGGCGCTGTCGCTCAGGCTCTGGATATGCTGGCCAGCAAGCGTACTGTGCGCCTGGCTAAGAAGCACGGCAATATCACGCTGTAATCATCAACCTTGAAATAGGGAGGACTTTTCCATGAAAAACCTGATCGTTACCGTTAACGGCGTTGCTTATAATGTCACCGTTGAGGAAGGCACCGGCGCTCCCGTTGCCGCTGCTGCTCCTGTTGCTGCCCCCGCAGCCGCTCCGGCTCCCGCCGCTGCTCCTGCACCTGCTGCCGCTCCTGCCGGTGCCGCCGGTGCTGTCTCCGTCACCGCTCCCATGCCCGGCAATATCCTGGATGTCAAGGTCAAGGCCGGTGACTCCGTCAAGGCTGGCGACACCCTGCTGATCCTCGAGGCCATGAAGATGGAGAACGAGATCAGCGCTCCGCAGGACGGCACCATTGCCAGCGTCAATGTGCGCAAGGGCGACGTTGTCAACTCCGGCGACCTGCTCATCACCATGAACTAATAGAAAGGCCGGGTGAATCACATTGGCTAAGAAACCCATTAAGATTACTGAGGTCGTCCTGCGTGACGCCCATCAGTCTCTGCTGGCCACCCGTATGACCATGGACGAGATGCGCCCCATCCTGCCCGAAATGGACAAGATCCCGTATTTCTCCGTTGAGTGCTGGGGCGGCGCTACGTTCGACTCCTGCATCCGCTTCCTGGACGAGGACCCCTGGGAGCGTCTGCGCATTCTGCGCAAGGAGTTGCCCCACCAGAAGCTGCAGATGCTGTTCCGCGGCCAGAACATGCTGGGCTACCGTCCCTACGCTGATGACGCCGTCGAGTACTTCGTCCAGAAGTCCGTTGCCAACGGCATCGACGTCATCCGTATCTTTGACGCGCTGAACGACCCCCGCAACCTGCAGACTGCCATCAAGGCAGCCAACAAGGAGGGTGCCCATGTTCAGGCCTGCATCAGCTACACCCTGAGCCCGGTACATAACAACGAGTACTTCGCCAACTATGCCAAGACTCTCGAGGAGATGGGCGCTGACTCCATCTGCATCAAGGATATGGCCGGCCTGCTCAAGCCCTACACCTGCTATGAGCTGGTCTCCGAGCTGAAAAAGACCGTCAAGATCCCCGTGGACATCCACAGCCACTACACCGCAGGTCTGGCTTCCATGTCCATCCTGAAGGGCATCGAGGCTGGTGCCGACATCGTCGATACCGCTATGAGCCCTCTGGCTCTGGGCACTTCTCACATGCCCACCGAAAGCCTGGTCGCCGCCCTGCAGGGCACCGACTACGACACCGGTCTGGATCTGAACCAGCTGAATGTCGTCCGTGCTTACTTCAACAAGCTGCGCGAGAAGTACATCGCCAACGGCCAGATCAACCAGAAGTCTTTGGGCGTTGATGCCAACACCCTGCTGTATCAGGTTCCGGGCGGCATGTTCTCCAATATGCTCAAGCAGCTGAAGGACGCCGGTAAGGAGGACAAGCTCCAGGACGTTCTGGAGGAGATTCCCCGCGTCCGTGAGGATGCCGGTTATCCGCCGCTGGTCACCCCGACCAGCCAGATCGTTGGTACCCAGGCCGTCTTTAACGTCATCATGGGTGAGCGCTACAAGATGGTCACCAAGGAGTTCAAGGGCCTGGTCCACGGCGATTACGGCAAGACCCCCGCGCCCATTAAGAAGGAGTTCAGTGATTTCATCCTGAAGGGCGAGCAGCCGATCACCTGCCGCTTTGCCGACACCCTTGAGCCCGAGATGGAGAAGCTGAAGGCCGAGGCCTCCAAGTACGCCATCCAGGAGGAGGACGTTCTGACCTACGCCATGTTCCCGCAGGTCGCGCCCAAGTTCTTTGAGAAGCGCAACGCCCGTCTGCAGGGTGTCGATGCTCTGCACGCCGACTACGAAAACAAGTCTCACCCCGTCTAAGTAAAAAAATTGCCGCTCCCGCTCTGCCGCGGGGGCGGTTTTTGTTTACCGCGCCACAAAAACTGCGTGAAATATTGCAAAATCCCGGCGTCAGCCTTGCATCTTGCGCCCAAAAATAGTAAAATATAAAATATATGTGTTTATGAGGTGTAGGTTATGGTTTTGAGCATGACAGGATATGGCCGTGCCGGTGCGCTGCTGCATGGCCGTGACATCAAGGTTGAACTTCGCAGCGTCAACGCGCGCTTTTTTGAATACTCCTCGCGCCTGCCGCGCTCCTGCGCATTTCTGGAGGACAAGCTGAAAAAGCTCGTCGCCTCCAAGGTCAGCCGCGGCAAGGTAGAACTGAGCCTTTCCATCCAGACCGTCACGGCGGCGGATACCGTCGTCACCGTCAACTGGCAGCTGGCCGAGGGCTACCGCGCCGCACTGAATGCGATGGCCGAGCGGATGGATCTGAAAAACGACGTCTCCGTCGGGATGCTGTCCCGCTTCCCGGACGTGCTGACCCAGACTGCCGCCCCGACGAATGAGGACGAGCTGTGGGAGGATGTCAGGACAGTGGCCGAGCAGGCCGTGGACGCCTTTGTCGCAATGCGCGCCGTCGAAGGCGAGAAGATGAAGGCCGATGTTGCAGGCCGCCTGACCACGATTGAAACGCTCGTCGCCAAAATCGAGGAGAACAGCGCGGGCCGCGTGCAGGCCTACAGCGATAAGCTCTACGCCCGCCTGCAGGAGCTGCTGGGGGATCGCAGCATCGACGAGGGACGCCTTGTGACCGAGGCCGCGATTTTTGCGGACAAGACCGCCATCGACGAGGAAACCGTCCGTCTGCACAGCCATGTGGCGCAGTACCGCGAGATCCTCGAGCTGGACGAGCCGATTGGCCGCAAGCTCGACTTTTTGACGCAGGAGTTGAACCGCGAGTCCAACACGATTGGCTCCAAGTGCCAGGACGTAGCCATCACGCGGCTGGTCGTCGAGTTGAAATCCGAAATCGAAAAAATTCGCGAGCAGATTCAGAACATCGAGTAACGGAGGTCCGCCATGAAGCTGCTGAACATTGGCTTTGGCAACATGGTCAATGCTGACCGCATCATCGGCATCGTCAGCCCGGATTCTGCGCCTATCAAGCGTCTGGTGCAGGATGCCCGCGAGAAGGGCGCACTGATCGATGCCAGCTACGGGCGGCGCACCCAGGCCGTGCTCATCATGGACTCTGACCATGTGATTTTGTCCGGCATCCCGCTGGAAAGCCTGACCGGGCGTGCCAACGAAGAAACTGAAGAAAAGAGGAAGTAACGATGAAAGGTGAAAAATATCTGTTTGTTGTCTCCGGCCCTTCCGGCACCGGCAAGGATACCGTTGTTGCCGCTCTGCTGAAAAAGCACCCTGAAATTCAGCACACCGTCTCCGCCACGACCCGCACCCCGCGTGAGGGTGAAAAGGACGGCATCAACTACCACTTCATGTCTGTAGCCGATTTTGAGGATAATCTGGCCCATGACCAGATCGTCGAGCACACAAAATACTGCGAGAACTACTACGGCACGCTGCGCAGCGAGATCGAGGGCCGCATGAAGCTGGGCATCCCGGTCATCCTCGTCATCGAGGTCGAGGGCGCAGGCAACATCAAGAAGATGTACCCCGGTGCAACGACCATCTTTGTGCTGCCCCCGGATATGCAGGAGCTCGAGCGCCGTCTGCGCTGCCGCGGCACCGAGGATGAGGAGACCATCCAGCGCCGCCTGAAGCGTGCCGAGGCAGAGATTGCAAACTCCGTCAACTACGACGAGCATGTCGTCAACATTGAGGTCGACTCCTGCGCCGAGAGCATTTATTCCATCATCCAGTTCAAGCTGCAGCACGGCAGCGACGAATGAGCCTGCTGCTGGCCCAGGCTGCCGTCAACGACGCGAACATCCACTTTGACAAGCTGTACTCCTACCGCATCCCCGCGGAGCTGGCCGGGAGGGTCTTTCCCGGCAGTATGGTGCTGGTGCCGTTTGGCCGGGGCAGCAAGGCCCGGATGGCTGTTGTGCTGGCTGTCGGGGAGGTGGACGAGAGCGACGCCCCCAAGGGGCTGAAAACGCTCTACGACGCCGCCCCCGAGGATGCCCGCCTGACGCCGGACCTTCTGGAGCTTGTGCGCTTTCTAAAAGAGCGCACCTTCTGCACCTGGTTCGAGGCCGTCAAGGCAGTCATCCCGTATGGCGCACAGTACCGGCCCGCTGTCGTGGACGGCAGGCACGTCATGCAAGGCCGCCTGACCCGCTCTACAGAGCGCCTGTACACGCTGGCGGGGGCGCTGCCGGAAAAGCCAAAGCCCGGCCCGCGCCAACTGGCCGCTGTCGCCGCCCTGCAAAACGGCCCGCTGACCGCGCGGCAGCTCGACGAGGTCGGTATTTCCCGGGCAACGCTGGACGGCCTTGTCAAAAAGGGCGTGCTGACCGCCGCCGAGCAGGACAAGGCCATCGACCTGTTTGCGGCCATCCCGTTTGACCCGCAGCCGCTGGAGCTGTCCCCTGAACAGCAGCAGGTTTTTAACGATCTGCTGCCGAATCTGGAGGATGCCAGACCCCACGCGGCACTGCTGCACGGCGTAACCGGCAGCGGCAAGACCATTGTGTTTCTGCGGCTTATCCAGCGCACGCTGGAGCTGGGCCGCCGCGCACTGGTCCTGGTGCCGGAGATCAGCCTGACACCACAGATGATACGACGGCTCAAGTCCACCTTCGGCAGTCGTCTGGCCGTGCAGCATTCGGCGCTCAACAATACCGAGCGCCTTTTGCAGTGGCGGATGATCCAGCAGGGAAACGCCGATATTGTCGTAGGTACGCGCAGTGCAGTGTTTGCGCCGCTGCAAAACCTTGGCCTTATCATCATGGATGAGGAACAGGAGCACACCTACCAGAGCGAGTCCGCCCCGCGCTTTGACGCCCACGATGTTGCCAAAAAGCGTGCGGTCATGGAAAACGCCCTGCTGCTGTTTGCCTCGGCCACACCACTGACCGAGACCTACCACGCCGCCGAGAGCGGCAAGCTGCAGCTGGTGCAGCTGACCCACCGCTACGGCGGGCGGCCTCTGCCCAGCGTCGATTTCATCGACATGCGCGCCGAACTGGCCGCAGGCAACCCGCGCGAGGTCAGCGTGCGGCTGGCGCGGGAACTGCAGGAAAACCTCGACAACGGCGAGCAGAGCATTCTGCTGCTCAACCGCCGCGGCTACCGCACCATCGGCATGTGCACCACCTGCGGCCATGTGCTGAAATGTCCGAATTGCAGCGTGCCGCTCGTCTACCACAAGCCGCAGCAGGCACTGTTGTGCCACCATTGCGGCCACACGGTACACCCGCTGCCGCAGACCTGCCCCGAGTGCGGCGGCAAAATCAGCTACAGCGGCTTCGGCACCCAGCGGGTGGAGGAGGAGCTGGCCGAGCTGCTGCCCGGTGCGCGCATCCTGCGTATGGATCAGGATTCCACCTCCCGCAAGGACGCGCATGAGACGATGCTTGCACAGTTTGCGCGGCACGAATATGATATTCTGCTGGGAACCCAGATGGTCGCCAAGGGCCTTGACTTTGAAAAGGTCACGCTCGTCGGCGTTTTAGGCATTGACTCGCTGCTGTTCGGGCAGGGCTTCCGCGCATACGAGAGCGTGTTCAGCCTTATCACCCAGGTCGTGGGCCGCGGCGGGCGCGCCGCACTGCCCGGGCGGGCGCTGATCCAGACATCCGTGCCTGACCACCCCGTTTTGCAGCTGGCCGCCGCGCAGGACTACAAGGGCTTCTACCGGGAAGAAATCACCTTCCGCCGGTTCAGTCTGTACCCGCCGTTCTGCTCGTTCGTGGTCGTCGGCTTCATCGGTGACCAGGAGGGGGCCGTGTTCATCGCAGCCCAGCGGTTTGGCGCACTGCTGGGTCAGCACGCCGCACAAAAGCCCAATATCCCGCTGCGCATTTTAGGCCCCGCGCCGATGAACATTACGATGCTCAACAACAAATTTCGCTACAAGCTGACGCTGAAATGCCGCAATGACGCGGCGTTCCGCGCGCTTTTGCACGAGACACTGGACGCCTACGATGCCGAAAAGCTGCCGCAGAAGGCATCCGTGATCCTCGATTTCAATTCTGATGGCGATTTATAACATTTGGAGGTTATTTTTATGGCACTGCGTACCATTGTGCAGGACGGCGACCCGATCCTGAAGAAAGTCTGCCGCCCCGTTACCAAGTTTGATGATCGTCTGGGCACTCTGCTCGACGATATGAAGGAGACCCTGCTGGCCGCGAACGGCCTGGGTCTGGCCGGCCCGCAGGTGGGCATGATGCGCCGCCTGTTCATCTGCCTGGATGACCGCGACCTGCCCGAGGAGGTTCCCGCGAACTACGAGTACAAGTTCATTGAGTTCATCAACCCCGAGATCCTCGAGCTGAGCGACGAGCAGGTCGAACTGTACGAAGGCTGCCTGTCCTTCCCGGGACATAACGGTGCGATCAAGCGCTCGAAGCACGTCAAGGTCAAAGCACAGGACCGCCACGGCGAGTGGTTTGAACTGGAGGCTGATGACATGCTCGCCCGTTGCATCCAGCATGAGAACAACCATCTGGACGGCATCACCATCATGGACCTGGCCGAGCATTTCTATGAGGACGACTACCCCGAGGAAAACGAGGACTAAAATTTATGCGCATCCTGTTTATGGGAACTCCTGACATCGCCGCCGAAAGCCTGGCCGCCCTGCTGGACGCCGGGCACGAGGTCTGCGGTGTCTTTACCCGCCGCGACAAGCCCGTGGGCCGCAAGCAGATCCTGACCGCGCCGCCGGTCAAGCAGCTGGCTGTTGAGCACGGTCTTTCGGTCTACCAGCCCCGCACGCTGCGGGACGGCTCGTCCGATGAGCTTATCAAAGAGTTGGCGCCCGACATCATCGTCGTTGTGGCCTACGGTTGCATCATCCCGCCGCAGCTTCTGCATGCGGCGAAGTACGGCTGCATCAATCTGCATGTTTCGCTGCTGCCCAAATACCGCGGCTCCGCGCCCATCCAGTGGGCCGTGCTCAACGGTGACGAGGGCACCGGTGTGACCATCATGCAGCTGGACGAAGGGCTGGACACCGGCGACATCCTGATGGTGGAGCCGGTCACCATTGGCCCCGAGGAGACAAGCGGTGAATTGTTTGACCGCGTCAGCGCCGTGGGTGCCGGAACGCTGGTCACCGCGCTGGAAAAAATCGAGGCAGGGGAGTTGACCCCGCGCAAGCAGGATAACGCTGCCGCCACCATGGCCCCGCCGCTGACGAAGGACATGGCACAGTTCGTCTTTACGCAGGATGCCGCCCACATCCACAACTGGGTGCGTGGCATGAACCCGTGGCCCGTGGCGTGGTTCGCGCAGGACGGCAAGCGCATCAAGGTGTTGGAAAGCCGCCTGGCCGAAAACCCGCAGCACGCAGCCCCCGGCACCGTGCTGGCCCTGAAGCCGCTGACGATTGCCGCTGAAAACGGCGCTGTCGCGCTGCTGACTGTCACGCCCGAGGGCGGCAAGCCGATGGCGGGCACAGCCTGGGCCGCGGGCCGCCGCCTGAAAGTGGGGGACAGCCTGTGACGCCGCGCCGTCTCGCCGTCAAGGCCCTGATTCATCAGGAGCAGGCAGGCTACGCCAACCTTGTGCTGGACGCCGAGCTGAAAAAGTGCACGCCGCCGCTGGACAGCCGCGACGCCGCCTTTGCCGCGCGCATTTTTTACACAACGCTCGAGCGTCTGCCGCTGCTGGACTATCGTATAAATCAGTTTACGAAAAAGCCCATCGCCAAGCTGGACGCGCCGGTGCGCGCCGTGCTGCGGGCGGGACTGGCACAGGCACTGTACATGAATGTCCCGCTGCCCGCCGCTGTGAATGAATCGGTCAAGCTGACGCGGGCACTGGGAAAATCCAGCGCCGCAGGCATGGTCAACGCCGTGCTGCGCCGCGCCGCTGCCGCCGATGTCTCCGAAGCCGATTTTGCCGACCCTCTGGACCGGCTCTCGATCTACTACTGCCTGTCCCGCCCGGTGGCCGAGCTTTTCTATGCGCAGTTCGGGGCGGAGGCGTTCCCCCTGGCCGCTGCATTTTATGAAAAGCCTAAGACGACGATCCGCGTCAACACACTGCGCACGAACGATACCGCCCTGACCGCGCTTTTGCAGCAGGAGGGCCATACCGTGACGCCCGGCCCCTGGCCGGGGGCGCTGGTCGTGGAGTTTGCCGGTTCGCCCGCCGCGAGCGCGGCATTCAAAAAAGGGCTTTTCCATGTGCAGGGGCTTGCCAGCCAGTTTGCCGCGCTCTGCGTTGACGCACTGCCGGGGCAGCAGGTGCTCGATTTCTGCGCCGCGCCGGGCGGCAAAAGCCTGACGTTGGCTGAGGCCATGCAGGACAAAGGCCAGCTTGTCAGCGGCGAGTTCGTGCCCAGCCGCGTGCCGCTTTTGCAGCAGGCGTTTGACCGCTGCGGCATCACCTGTGCCGTAGCGGTTGAAAATGACGCCACACAGCACAATTCCGACTGGCCAACATTTGACCGTGTGCTCTGCGATGTGCCCTGCTCGGGTTTGGGCGTTATCGCCAAAAAGCCGGACATTCGTTACAAGGATTTGGACGGGATAGAGAATCTGCTCGCTGCCCAGCAAAAAATCCTGCAAAACGGCGCAGATTCACTTGCCGAAAATGGCCGTTTGGTGTATTCTACCTGTACAGTGAACGATAAGGAGAATCAGGCCCAGGTGGAGAAATTTCTCTCCGCCAATCCTGATTTTCACGTTGTACTGCCAAAGACGGCGCTGCCGGGGGCGGACATCACGCCGCTGGGCACGCTGTTTTTGCCCCACAGAACCGGGACGGACGGTTTTTTTGCCGCCATCCTGGAACGAAACTGACTGTAAACTCGTTCTTATAAAAGGAGGTGACCCCGCATGGGCGAAAAAATCTGTATTTCCGACCTGACGCTGGACGCGCTGACGGCCTACATCGTGGGACTGGGTCAGCCAAAATTCCGCGCCAAGCAGATTTTTAAATGGCTGCACCAGAAGCTTGTGACGGAGTTCTCCCAGATGACCGACCAGCCCAAGGCGCTGTTGGCCCAGCTGGAGGAGCAGTGCACGATTGCAGCCCCCGTCATCCGCCGCCGCCAGCAGTCCAGGGACGGTACGGTCAAGTATCTTTTGCAGCTGGCCGACGGCAACTGCATCGAGACCGTGCTCATGCGCTACAAATACGGCAATACTGTCTGTGTGTCCACCCAGGTGGGCTGCGCGATGGGCTGCCGGTTCTGCGCTTCCACCCAGGCGGGCCGCGTGCGCGACCTGACGGCAGGGGAGATCGCGGCGGAAATTTACACCGCACAGAAGGACACCGGCGAGCGCGTCTCCCACATTGTTTTGATGGGCATCGGTGAGCCGCTGCACAATTTTAATAATGTGATGGACTTTCTGGAGATCATCTCCTGCCCGGAGGGCGTCAACATCGGTATGCGCAACATCAGCCTGTCGACCTGCGGCCTTGTGCCTAAGATCGACGAGCTGGCGAAGCGCCATCTGCAGCTGACACTGTCTGTCTCGCTCCATGCGCCGGACAATAAGACCCGTTCCGGCATGATGCCGGTCAACGATGCGTTCCCGCTGGAGCAGCTGATCCCGGCCTGCCGCCGCTACCAGAAGGAGACGGGCCGCCGCATCAGCTTTGAGTATTCGATGGTGCGCGGTGTCAATGACAGCAGTGAGATGGCGCAGAAGCTCGCCAACCTCATCAAGGGCATGGGCGCGCACGTCAACCTGATTCCCATCAACCCCGTGGACGGCAGCCCCTATTCTGCCACCGACGATGCCAATGTGCACCGCTTCCAGAAGGAGCTGGAGGCACTGGGCGTCAACGCCACGGTGCGCCGCCGTCTGGGTACCGACATCAGCGCCGCCTGCGGCCAGCTGCGCCGCGAGGACGCGCAGGGAAAATGAGTCTTGCTCCGCAACGGAGCAGCGGAAAGGAACCAACCCGAATGAAGATTGCCGCGATCACGGACATCGGCAGCTGCCGACAGGAAAACCAGGACAATTACTGTGCGCAGCAGCTGGCAGGCGGCACCGCCTGGGGCATCGTCTGCGACGGCATGGGCGGTGTCAACGGCGGGCGCATTGCTGCACGCATTGCCACCGACACCATGCAGCAGTATTTTGCCCGCCACATGAAGGCCCTGCAGCCTGGCATGGAAAAGACTTTCATCATGCGCGGGTTCGACATCACGAACCGCGCCGTGTATGAAAAGTCCACCTCTGACCCCGAGATGCAGGGCATGGGTACCACCGGCGTCTGCGCCTACGCCAGCCGCGGCATGGCCCATGTGGTGCACGCCGGGGATTCCCGCGCCTACCTGTTCCACGCGGGCGGGCTGCGGCAGATCACCCGCGACCACTCGATGGTGCAGCAGCTCGTTGACAGCGGCCAGATCACGCGGGAGCAGGCTGCCGTCCACCCGCAGAAGAACCTCATCACCCGCGCGCTCGGCGTCTCGGCCAACATTGTGCCGGAGTACAACCGCTGCGAAATCGAGGAGGGGGACATCCTGCTGCTGTGCACCGACGGCCTGACGAACATGGTCGCGGACGATGACATTGCGCAGGTACTGCGCGAGGTTCCTTTTTTTGATGCAACCAGCATTTTGGTAGACCGCGCCCTGCAGGCGGGCGGTCAGGATAACATTACGGTCCTGCTCATGGGCGTGGAAGCTACGGAGGTCAACAATGGATAATCTGATTGGCAAACGGCTGGATGGCCGCTACTCAATTGAAAGTCTCGTGGGTGTCGGCGGCATGGCCAATGTCTACCGCGGCACTGATTTAAAAACGGGCAACCAGATCGCCGTCAAGGTATTAAAAGACGAATTTCTGGACAATGAGGAACTGGTCCGCCGCTTCAAGAACGAATCGAAGGCGATCTCCATTCTGAGCCATCCCAACATCGTCAAGGTCTATGACGTCTCTGTCACCGACAAATTGCAATACATCGTCATGGAATATGTGGACGGCATCACTTTAAAGGAATATCTCAAGCAGCGCGGCGGTGCCCTGACCTGGAAGGAGACCGTGCACTTTGCCACCCAGATTTTGAGTGCTCTGCAGCACGCCCACTCCAAGGGCATCATTCACCGCGACGTCAAGCCGCAGAACATCATGCTGCTGGCAGATGGCTCCATCAAGATGATGGACTTCGGCATCGCACGCTTCTCCCGCGCACAGAGCCAGACCGTCAGCGACAAGGCCATCGGCTCAGTGCACTACATCAGCCCCGAGCAGGCCAAGGGTGAGCGCACCGACGCCCGCACCGACATCTACTCTGTCGGCGTTATGCTGTACGAGATGCTGTCGGGTCGCCTGCCGTTTGACGGCGACGGTGCAGTGTCCATCGCCATCATGCAGATTTCGGAGAAGCCGAAGCCGCTGGCCGAAATCGCACCCCAGACCCCGGCAGGACTGCGCCAGATTACCGAGAAAGCCATGGAAAAGGACCCCGACAAGCGCTACCAGAGCGCCCAGGAGATGCTGGCCGCTATCGAGGAATTCAAGCGCAACCCGTCCATCCAGTTTGCGTATGAGTACCGCAGTGCCGAGGACAACCCGGAAAGGAACATCAACCGCGTGGTAAGCAACACAAAGCCCAGCCCGAAATCCACCAGCATCCACACAGGTGACGCCCGTCGTGTCGGCACCTCGAACCCGGGCCGCAGCAAATCTGCCCAAAAGAAGAAGAAAAAGGCATCCAAGGGCTTTTCCCTGCTGCCGATCTTCTTCGGCATGGCCGTGGCGTTTGTCATCGGCGCTGCCATCCTGATCTATCTGATCTTCACCAATTCCAGCAACCTGCTGTTCTCTAACCGTGCCGATGTGCAGGTCATCAGCTTTGTGGGCATGACAAAGGACGAGTTTCTCGCCACCGACTACAACAACCTGCTGCGCGCCGAATTCCCGGAGGAGTATTCCAGTGAACCCGCGGGCACGATCATCCGCCAGACCCCCAAGGCCGGGCGTACCGTCAAGGAAAAGCAGCGCATCGTGCTGACCGTCAGCCTGGGCACCCAATACGTCACGATCCCCGAGACGAAGAACATGGTGGCCGAGGATGCCGAGCAGACCCTGAAGGATATGGGTCTGCGCGTGACCAAGAAGCCCATGTCCGACAACTCCGTGGCCAACGGCGCTGTTGTCTACACCCAGCCCGCCGCCGGGGAGACCGTCGAGGGTGACTCCACGGTCATCCTGTACGTCAGCCGCTCCGAGGTCAGCAAGGAGAGCCAGGTCCCGAGCCTGACCGGCAAGACCATCGAGGAAGCCCGCAATGAGGTCAAGGGGCTGAACCTGTCCATCCGCACAATCGAGCAGGCCAGCGAACAGCCCGCGGGCACGGTACTGAGCCAGAGCCCCGATGCCGGTTCCACGGTCCGTAAGTCGAGCGTCATCACACTCGTGGTGTCCACCGGCGTGCCCGAGGTCGTCGCCACCCCCGAGCCAGTCGAACCCACTGTGAACGAGGACGGTACCATCACCGTGCAGGAGAGCTGGTGGCCGAGTGCTGACGGCAGTCACCAGATCCATCAGCTGACCGACGGTACCATGTGGAACGAGAACGGCCAGCGGTGCGACGCACAGGGCAACCCCATTGCCTGATGTGGGGGAAGTCATGGCGTATATTACAAAGGGCATCGGCGGCTTCTACTATGTAAAGACGCCGGACGGCATCGTCGAGTGCAAGGCGCGCGGCATCTTCCGCAAGCGCGGCATCACGCCGGTGGCGGGAGACAACGTCACCCTGTCCGACGACGGCACAATGATCGATGAGATTTTACCGCGCAAAAACGTCTTTATTCGTCCACCGATTGCCAATCTGGATATTCTGTTCATCGTTACCAGCACGACCCAGCCTGTACCCAGCACGTTGGTGCTGGACCAGCTGGCCGCCGCTGCCATCTACAAGGATGTGCAGCCCGTGCTTGTTGTGACAAAATCTGATTTGGCCGCTGCCGATATGCTGCGCACCGCCTACGCGGGCAGCGGCATCCCGCTGGTGCAGCTAAATTACGAGACCGGCGAGGGCCTTGACGAGGTCAAGGGCTATATTGAAGGGCATCTCTGCGCCTTCTGCGGCAACTCCGGCGTCGGTAAATCGACGCTGCTCAACACGCTGGCCCCCGCGCTGCACCGCGAGACCGGGCAGATCAGCCAAAAGCTGGGCCGCGGGCGGCACACGACTCGCGAGGTTGAAATTTTTGAGATTTGCGGAGGGCGTCTGGCTGATACGCCGGGCTTTGCCAGCCTGGAGGCGCAGAAGCTCTGCCGCATCCCGAAGGATGATCTGCAGCACACCTTCCCGGAGTTCGGACCCTATTTCGGGCAGTGCCGCTTTACGGGCTGCTCCCACCGCAGTGAGACCGGTTGTGCTGTGCGTGAGGCTGTCGAGGCCGGGACCATCAGCAAAACGCGCTATGCAAGCTACCTTGCCATGTATGAGGAAGCCAGCGCACGGAAGGAGTGGGAGAAATGAGCAGGCGTGCCGTGATTCTTTCCGCCGTGCCGGTTTCCACCGCACTGTGCCGCTATGTGCAGCCCGGTGATTTTGTTGTGGCCTGCGATGCGGGCTACCGCAATGCCGAACGGCTTGACCTGCGCCCCGACCTCATCGTCGGTGACTTTGACTCCGCCCCGCAGCCCAAAACCGAGCACGAGACCATTGTGCTGCCCCATGTGAAGGACGATACCGATACCCAGTACGCCGCCCATTGGCTGCTGGAGCACGGCTATGACGAGATCGCCCTGCTAGGCGCTCTGGGCGGGGCACGGCTGGAGCACACGCTGGCCAACCTTGCCACCGGGCTGTATCTTGCCAAAAACGGCGTGAACGTCCTGCTGGCCAACGAGCGCAGCGAGCTGCGGTATCTTGTGCCGGACCGCGAGCTTATTTTGCAGCGCAGGGACTGGAAGTATCTCTCCCTTTTCCCGATGGAGGGCCGGCTGACCGGCGTCTGCATCCGCGGCGCGTTCTACCCGCTGGAAAACGCCGTGCTGACCGCGGACTATCCGCTCGGCGTCAGCAATGAGTTTACCGCGGACACCGCACAGCTGCAATGCTCCGGCGGCTGCGGTCTCGTTGTGCTGACCCGCGACGATGCGTAACACCGCAGCACTGCCCGGCATAGTATGGCGTACACAAACACGGAAAGTGAGGTGTATGCCATGCATGTGGTCGTAGTTCGCTGCCCGCGCGCCTTCCGTTGGATCTTACGCGCAGCCTTCAAGGTCTGAATCCAAATTTTTCCCCTGCCTGTTCCGGGCAGGGGCTATTTTTTTGCCTTGCCGCATATAATGCCCCAGAACATAACCGGAAAGGGGCAAGCAATATGGAACTCAAGGTGTTCAAAGACACCATCGCATCCTACGGCGGACGCTGGGAAACACGGCTGGAGCTTCCCGTGGAAACGGAGATTCTGATTCCCGACTACCTGCCCGCCGTATTCAAAATCGTCAAGTGCCTGATCACGCCCGTCGTGCTGCAGAACCGTGTATCCGGCGGGCGCTGGCAGAGCGAGGGCTATCTGCGCTGCACCGTCTATTACCAGAGCGAGGAGCCCGGCACGCGCCTTTTGCGCACCGAGCAGAAATTTGCCTTTGAAAAACTGGTCGAGCTGCCCGCCGGGCAGTACGCCGACGGCCCGGCCCAGGTCTGGGGCGAGCCGGAATACTGCAACTGCCGCGCCGTCAGTGAGCACCGCATCGACCTGCGCGGCGCGTACATCCTCTGCGCCGCAGTGGCCGTGCGGCGGGAGTCCGAGCTGCTGACCGCACTGGCCGACTGCGGCATTGAGCAGTACACCCGCACGATGCAGGGCCTGCAATGCGCCGTGACCGAGGAAAAAACGTTGACTGCCGAGACCGCTGCGGCGCTGCCCGGCACCGGGGAAAGCGTGCTGGACATCACCGGCAGCTTTGCCGTCGGCAGCGCAGCGCCGGCCACCGGGCAGGTCAGTGTGCAGGGGACGCTGCAAATTCAAATATGCAGCCAGAACACCGGCACCGGCGAGCTGACCGTGCGCAGCAAGGATCTTGCCGTGCAGCAGACGCTGGAGCTGCCCGGCGTGACCGAGGACGACACAGCCCTTGTGCGCGGCGAGGTGCTGGCCTGCACACTGAGCGCAGTCGACGGCGCAGGGGAAGCGTCCCTCTCGGTGACCTGGAAACTGCGCGTCGAGGTCTGGCGCAGCGTGCAGCACACCGTCGTGGCCGACGCCTACTCCACGCTCTGTAAGACCCAGACCGTGCAGACGGTCTGCCGCCTTTTGCAGAAAACCGCGGATTTGACCGGGCGTATCCCGGTCACGCTTGACGACGACCTGCCAGACGCCGAGGGCACTGTTCTCGGCTGCTTTGTAACGCTGGGCGCCCTGTGCGCCGCACAGGCTGACGGCAACAAGGCTGAAACACATTTAAAACTACTGGGCAAGGGGACTGCGCATGTGTTCATCAGCGATGCCCGCGGTGAGCTGACCTGCTACGACAAGGCGTTTACCTGGCAGCCTGACGGCCTCTGGCCCGGCAGCACTGACGGTGCGTGGCCAAGTGTCGGGGCCTCCGTCGCGCGGGTCGCCAGCAGCAAAAACGGTGCACGGCTGCGGGTCGATTTAGAGATTGAGATCAGCGGCGCCCTGTTCCAGGCGCAGAGCTTTGACGCGCTTTGCGGCGTGGAGCTGGGCGAGGAATACGACGACAGCGACGGCCCGGCCCTCTATATTTACTACGCCCGGCAGGGGGAGCGTATCTTTGACATTGCCAGGCGCTACCATGCCCGCGCCCGTGACCTGGCCGCCGCCAACCATCTGGACACCAACGGTGACCCGCCGCAGGAGCTTACGACGGACACTGCCTGTCTGCTGATCCCCGCAGCGCTGTAAAGGAGGGACACATCCGTGACACAGGATCAAATCTACCAAAACATTGCACAGCGCACCGGCGGGGACATCTATCTCGGCGTCGTCGGCCCGGTGCGCAGCGGCAAAAGCACCTTTATCAAGCGGTTTGCCGAGCTGATGCTGCTGCCGCGCATCAAGAACGAAGCCCGTCGTGCCCGCGCCCATGACGAGCTGCCCCAATCCGCCGCCGGGCGCACCATCATGACAACGGAGCCGAAGTTCATCCCCGAGAAAGCCGTAAAGCTCGAGCTTTCGGGCGGCGGCAGCTTCAAGGCGCGGCTCATCGACTGCGTCGGCTACATGGTGGACGGCGCGCTCGGCCATGAGGAAAACGAGGCTCCGCGCCTGGTCAAGAGTCCCTGGTTCGACCACGAGGTCCCGTTTGACCTGGCCGCCGAGACCGGCACCCGCTGCGTCATCCGGGAACACGCCACGGTGGGCCTCGTCGTAACGACGGACGGCTCCGTTGCCGACCTGCCGCGGGAGGCGTATCTCGACGCCGAGCGCCGTATCATCGCAGAGCTGGATGGTATCGGCAAGCCGTATATCATCCTGCTGAACTGCGCCGAGCCGGACAGCGACGATGCACAGCGCCTTGCCGCCGAGCTGGCCGAGACCTACGGCCACGCGGTCCTTCCGCTGAACTGCACGACGATGACCGTCGAGACCCTCGACAAGCTGCTGCAAACGCTTTTGTACGAGTTCCCGATTCGCGAGATCGCCGTGCAGATGCCCGCCTGGGTCACGATGCTCGAAAGCGGGCACTGGCTGCAAAGCGCGGTCTACACGTCCATGCTGGATTTTGCTGCCTCGGTGCACCGGATGGCCGACCTTGCAGGCAAGCGCCCTCAGCTGGGGTGTGAATACATCACCGCCGCCAGCCTGACCGGCATGGATTTGGCCAGCGGCAGTGTCAGCATCACCGCTGCCGTCGCCCCGGATATTTTCTATAAGATCCTCGGTGAACAGACCGGGCTGGACATCGTGGACGAGGCAAGCCTTTTGCCCTGCGTCGTCAGCCTGGCCCGGGCCAAGCGCGCCTATGACAAGATCAAATCCGCCCTTGACCAGGTCGAGGCCACGGGCTACGGCATCGTCATGCCGGGCATTGATGAATTGACATTGGAAGAACCCGAAATCGTCAGGCAGGGCGGGCAGTACGGCGTGCGGCTGTCGGCCAGCGCCCCCAGCCTGCACATCATGCGCGCCAACATCCACACCGAGCTTTCGCCTACCGTCGGCAGTGAGCAGCAGGGGGAGGAGCTCATCAAAAGCCTGCTGGCAGACTTTGAGACCGACCCCGGCAAGCTGTGGAGCACAAATATTTTCGGCAAGAGCCTGAACGAGCTGGTCAGCGAGGGCGTGCAGGCAAAGCTGCTGCACATGCCGCAGGAGGCACGCAGCCGCCTGCAGCAGACACTTGAGCGCATCATCAACGAGGGCTGCGACGGGCTGATCTGCATTCTGCTGTGACGGAGGAGTTATGTTCAGACGCATTTCCAGGCAGGAGCGTGAGCGCCGCGCCGCTAGGGCCGAGCTGGAAACGACCTTGCAGGCACTGCGCTCGAACGAGCGCGCCTTCACGGAGGCGCAGGACCCATTTTATATTGACCAGCTGACCTACCAGCACGCCGCGCTGATGTGCCGCTGCCGGGCGCTGCTTCGCACACTGCGGGCGGAAGGGGAGGAGCCATGACCGAATATTGGCCCTGTCTGCTCGCAGCTGTGTGCGCCATCGCCGTACTGCGCTGTGCCGCCCGCCAGCGGCACGGAATGCGCAGTCTGCTGGCAGGGGCCGTCTGCGGTCTGGGCGCGCTGGCCCTGCTGGGCCTGTTGGAGCCGGTGACCGGCATTGCGCTGCCGCTGAATCGCTTTACGGCGTTCTGCGCGGGCGTTTTGGGATTGCCCGGCGTGACGGCCCTGCTGATTTTGCGGCTGCTTTTATAAAATGCCTTGCCAACAGGGCGGAAGTATGCTATACTCTTTTAGAAAACGAGTGGAACATACGGCGGCGGGACAGCCCGCAAGGGCTGCCTGAGGAAAGTCCGGGCTTCACAGAGACAGAGTAACTGCTAACGGCAGCCGGGGGTGACCCCAGGGATAGTGCAACAGAAAGAAACCGCCGCGAAAGCGGTAAGGATGGAAAGGCGAGGTAAGAGCTCACCAGCGCACTGGCGACTTTGCGGCTATGTAAACCCTGCTCGAAGCAACATCCGTATGGGACATTATGCGGAGTCTCGCGCGTCCCGGTGATGGCGTGAGCCTTGCGGCGACGCAAGGACAAGATAGATCGTCGTTTGATACAGAACCCGGCTTACGGTCCAGTCGTTTTTTCTTTGTTTTTTGCAAAAGCACATCTGTTTTTTTGTGCAGATGTGCTTTTTTGTATTTTTCTGCATAAAAAAGCGCACTATCTGGCAAAAAGTGCTTGTTTATTTCAGATAAATCGTATATAATGTAGTGTACGCCTGTGGTTGTGCCAAGATAGAGGGTGGCGCGCACAGGATTATGAAGGGAAACGTATATATTTTATTTAGGGGGATCGTACTTATGGCTGATTACTTTGCAATGGATCACGACGAACTCACCGCTGAAAAGACCGCGCTGGAGGCCCAGTACAAGAAGTTTCAGGGCATGAACCTGAAGCTGAATATGGCCCGCGGCAAGCCCGGCCCTCACCAGATGGATCTGGCCATGGACCTGCTCAAGATGGACAACTACATCACCGACAACGGCTTTGACGCCCGCAACTACGGTGAGCTGGAGGGTCTGCCCGAGGCCCGCGCACTGTTTGCCGATGTGTTCGGCGTGCAGCCCGGCGAGGTTTTCGTGGGCGGCAACTCCAGCCTGCAGCTGATGTACAACCTGGTCGCCATCGGCATGATGTTCGGTTTCCAGGATTCCCCGAAGCCCTGGGGCCAGGTCGAGCACCGCAAGTTCCTCTGCCCCGTGCCCGGCTATGACCGCCACTTTGGCATCACCGAGGAGATGGGCTTTGAGCTGATCTCCGTGCCCATGAGCCCCGACGGCCCTGACATGGACATGATTGAAAAGCTCGTCGCCGAGGATGACACCATCAAGGGAATCTGGTGCGTGCCGCAGTACTCCAACCCCGACGGCTACACCTACAGCGACGAGACGATCCGCCGCTTTGCCGCGCTCAAGACCGCCGCCCCCGATTTCAAGATCTTCTGGGATGAGGCGTACATCGTCCACCACCTGACCGATGAGATCATCGAGACGCCGGTTTTGCTGAACGAGGCCAAGAAGTACGGCAATGAGGACCGTGTCTTTATGTTCACCTCCACGAGCAAGATCACCTTCCCGGGCGCGGGCATCTCCGCCATCGCCTGCAGCGAGAACTCGATGAAGTACATGTGCAAGCGCTTCTCGACGATGATCATCAGCTACGACAAGATGAACCAGCTGCGCCATGTCCGTTTTCTCAAGAATAAGGCCGGTGTCCTGGCCCACATGGCCAAGCATCGCCGCCGCCTGGTGCCCTGCTTTGACGCCGTCAAAACCACCTTTGCCGAGGAGCTGACCCCCTGCGGCAACATCGCCCACTGGACGAACCCGAAGGGCGGTTACTTCATCAGCCTGTACGTCATGCCCGGCTGCGCCAAGCGCGTAGCCCAGCTGTGCAAGGACTGCGGCCTGACCCTGACGGGTGCCGGCTCTGCCTACCCCTACCACAAGGATCCCGATGACTCGCATCTGCGCATTGCGCCGACCTACCCGAGCCTGACCGAGGTCGAAACTGCTTCTGCACTGCTCTGCGTCTGTGTGCGCCTGGCAGTTGTTGAAAAGCTGCTGGCCGACCAGCAGTAAAATATAATCCCGCCCGCCGGTGCGGGCAAGTTTTTTGGAGGTTTCTATGAACAGAAAAGGGAAGTCATGGCCGTTGTTCGTCGTGGCAATTTTGATCGTGCTGTTCTCCCTGACGGCCATCTTTGGTGTGAGCTATACCTACGGCGACACCAAGAATGTCTACGTCAAGGGCGCATCTGACATCCGCTTCGGCATCGACATCCGCGGCGGCGTGGACGTTACGTTCATGCCTGCCGACGATGTGGAGGCCACCGATGCCCAGATGACCGCAGCCAAAACGGTTATCGAGGACCGCCTTGTCGGCCTCGGCATCACCGACTACGAGAGCTACGTTGACAACAACAAGAATCGTATCATCGTGCGTTTCCCGTGGAAGAATGACGAGGCGGACTTCAACCCGCAGACCGCAATCGACGAGATCGGCACCACCGCCAAGATGGTGTTCCGCAAGGGCTCGTCCGCCACGGGTGAGGAGATCCTGAGCGGTGACGACGTGGCTTCCGCAAGCGCTGCCTACAACGAGACCGAAGGCTGGGTCGTCCAGCTGAAGTTCAACTCTGCGGGCGCATCTGCCTTTGCCACGGCCACCACCGAGCTGGCAGCCAGCAACGGCACGATCTCCATCTGGCTGGATGACAATAACATCTCCACCGCCACGGTCAACGAGGCCATCACCGGCGGTGAGGCCATCATCAAGGGCAACTTTGATCAGGACAGCGCCTCCACGCTGGCGAACCAGATCAACTCCGGCTCTCTGCCGTTTGCCCTGTCCGCTGAGAGCTACTCCACCATCAGCCCGTCTCTGGGTGCCAAGAGCCTGAACGTCATGGTGCAGGCCGGTATCATTGCCTTCATTCTGGTTGCGATCCTGATGATCGTGCGCTACCGTCTGCCCGGCACCATCGCGGTCATCTCCCTGATGGGCCAGGCCGCCGCCACGCTGGCTGTTGTGTCCGGCTATTTCACGGTTTTCCCCGGCTCCACGCTGACGCTGCCCGGCATTGCCGGTATTATCCTCGGCATCGGCATGGGTGTTGACGCCAACGTTATCACCGCCGAGCGCATCAAGGAGGAGCTGTCCAAGAACAAGACCCTCGAGGGCGCTGTCAACAGCGGCTTCAAGATGGGCCTGACCCCCATCATCGACGGCAACGTGACCATCGTCATCGTCGCCGCCATCCTGATGGGCGCCTTTGGCCCGACGGACGGTTTCTGGGCCAAGGTCTTTAACCCGATCTTCTACTGGTTCGGACCTTCCACTGCCGGTACGATCTATTCCTTTGGCTTCACCCTGCTGACCAGCGTTCTGCTGAACTTTGTCTTTGGCGTCTGGGCGACCCGCGTTATGATTCGCGGCGCTGTCCACTTCAAGCCTCTGCGCAAGGCATGGCTGTTCGGCGGCAAGAAGGAGGGCGGTGCCGACTTCAAGACCCCGTCCATCAACTTCATCGGCAACCGCAAGAAGTTCTATACCTTCTCCTGTGCGCTGATCGCTGTCGTGCTTGTGTTCTGCGGCATCTTCGGCGTCAAGATGGACGTCGAGTTCAAGGGCGGTTCCATGATCACGCTGGCCTATGAGGGCGACGCTGACCTGAACGACCTGAAGTCCACCATCGGCACCGAGCTGGGCAAGTCCAATCTGACCCTGCAGACCGGCTCTGATATTTCCGGCAACCAGACCCTGACTGTCACCCTGCCCGGCAGTGACACGCTGACCACCGAGCAGCTCGACAACCTGCTGGCTGCCCTGAATGAGCAGTACCCCGACAACAAGTTCGTCCAGAATGAGGTCAGCAACGTCGATGCCACCATCGGTAAGGAGTTCCTGCTCAAGAGCGTCGTCGCGCTGGTTGCGGCCTGCGTGCTGATCCTGCTCTACGTGGCCTACCGCTTCCGCAAGATCGGCGGCCTCAAGGCCGGTTCTACCGCCATTGTGGCTTTGCTGCACGACATGTTCGTCGTCTTCGGCGTCTTTGTCCTCCTGCGCATTCCCCTGAACGGCAACTTTATTGCTGCCCTGCTGACCATCCTGGGCTACTCCATCAACGATACCGTCGTTATCTATGACCGTATCCGCGAGAACAGCGCCCTGTACGGCAAGAAGCAGATGAGCCTGGCCGAGCTGGTCAACCTGTCCGTCAACCAGAGCTTTGCCCGTTCTCTGATGACCTCCATCACGACCTGCCTCGCCCTGGGCGTTGTCTGCGTGGTCTCGGTCATCTACCGTCTGGACAGCATCTATTCCTTCGCGTTCCCGCTGCTGTTCGGCATGGTCAGCGGCGTCTACAGCACGATCTGCATCGCCACGCCGCTGTGGGTCGACTGGAAGAACAAGAAGAAGGCTGCCAAGAAGGCCTGAGCTTGTAGAAAAGGAGGGAACCCGATATGAAATGCCCCTATTGCGGTGAAGTTGACTCTAAAGTCATCGACTCCCGCCCGACGGAGGACGGTGAAAAGATCCGCCGCCGCCGCGAGTGCCTGAACTGCAAAAAGCGCTTTACCACCTACGAGATCGTTGAGACGGTCCCGCTGATGGTCGTGAAGAAGGATCGCTCCCGCGAGGTCTTTGACCGCCAGAAGCTGCTGAACGGCATGCTGCGCGCCTGCGAGAAGCGCCCCGTCAGCTACACCCAGCTGGATGCCGCCGTGGACCGCATTGAGCAGCAGCTGCTCAACTCCTATGACCGCGAGGTTTCCTCCATCCATATCGGCGATCTGGCCATGCAGGAGCTCAAGCAGATGGACGATGTCGCCTACGTGCGCTTTGCCTCCGTCTACCGTCAGTTCAGCGATGTCAACACCTTTATGGAAGAACTGAAGGATATGCTGGACAGCCGCTCAAAAACCGCTGAAAAATGATTGCCGCACCTGCTCGATCTGGGTGCAGGCGCGCTGCGTCTCCATCTCGAGGTCTGCCAGGCTGTCGGCCTCGGCACAGGGCGGCAGCACGGCCAGCGTCTGGTTGAGCTGATCCAGAATATTGCGGCGCACAAGCAGGCCCAGAATCTGAGTGCTGCGCAGTGCCCGGTTGGCCGCACGGCTGTACGCGCGGCGTGCGGCAGGGTAGTCGCCTTGCTCCGCCAGAGCGTAGGCTGCTTCAAGCTGCCGCTGCATTCCGGCTGTGGTGCGGTCCACATACTGCCCCGCCCGGAACAGCAGCACGCACAGAGCCAGCAGAATGATTGCGGCATACCAATTTCGCTTCATACGCACACCTTTTCAGGCCGCCCCTTTCGGGGCGGCCTTTTTCTGTATCAGGATGGATTTTTTGCCGTTGTAGAGCAGCAGCAGAACCGCCTCGCGGGTCGTCTGCTCACGGCGCAGCAGTGCATCCAGCGCTGCCGTATCCATGCCGAAGAACGCAAGATTTTCCTTGTAAACTGCCTTATCGATGAGCAGCGGCAGCATAGGCGGCTCGCCGCCGTCCTGCGGCATTGGGGCCGCTGTGATGCTGCCGTTCGGCTCGATCACGCCCCAGTAAACATCCTTGGGTGAAAAGATGTCCTTGCCGCGCAGGGCCTCGGCCAGGTCGGATGCCGTGATGCGCAGCTGTGCCAGCTCGTCCTGCAAAATTTCCCCGTTGCGGATGATCGTCACCGGCTTTCCCAAAAGCAGCTGGGCATATTTCGGGCAAAACCAAACCAGCGTGGAATTCAGAATTTCAAGAGCCGTGATTAAGAAAATCGGCACCAGGCTGGCCGAGAGCGGTAGATCCGGCTCGTCGATGCAGATGGATGCGACGTTGGAAATCAGCAGCGTCGTCACCAGCTCGGCGGGCTGCAGTTCTCCCAGCTGGCGCTTGCCCATCAGCCGCATGGCCACCACCACAGCCAGATACACCAGCACCGTGCGCACAACCGAAGAAATCATCCCGGCACCTCCTCATAAATTCCCGCAAAGGCGGCCACACTATCCTGCGTGAGAGGGGGAGAACCATGACGCAGAAACCGCTGTACCGCTCGCTGGATGCCAACCTTGCGCTTCTGGAGGAAATGTTTGGCCGTTCCGACGATTTTTATACCAAGCGCCTGATGCTTGCCGGTATCCCGTGCGCTATCGTCATGTTCACAGGGCTGTCCTCGCCGGAAAAGCTCTGCCGCATGGCGTTGGATATGCTGGACCGCGACCCCGCCATGCTGGGCGGCGGGGAGGGGCTGTGCGACTATCTGCTGACCCAGAGCCGCGTCCCCGCCGAGCCTGACGCGGTGGAGGATCACACCGCGCTGGTGGAGCTGCTCTCCAACGGACTGTCCGTTTTGCTCATCGACGGCGTGCGGCGCGGCGTCGCGTTTTCGACGCAGGAGATGCCCCAGCGCTCGATCTCGACGCCGATGAGCGAGGGCAACCTGCGCGGCCCGCAGGAGGCATTCACCGAGCTGCTGCGCAATAACATTTCGCTGCTGCGGCGGCAGTTCCGCACCGGAACGCTTGTGGCAGAAATCTCCACCGCCAGGACCCGTGCCAAGACCGAATACTGTCTGTGCTACGACAGTACCCTGGCACCAAAGGAAACCATCGACGCTCTGCGGGAGCGGCTGAAACGGGTGGAGATTCCCGTTCTGCTGGACAGTGCCTACTTTGCGTCGTTCCTCAAGCAGGACAAGCTGAATCTTTTCCCGGCAGCTGCCTACACCGAACGCCCCGCCACGGCCTGTGCCCGCCTGTGTGAGGGCAAGGCCGTCGTTCTTGTAGCGGGCTGTCCGTATGCGCTCATTGTGCCCAGCTTTTTTGCCGAGCACTTCGAGTGCCTCGACGACTACGCCTCGGGCGCAGTGTTCGCCGGACTTATCCGTATTTTAAAATATCTTGCCTTCCTGCTGGCCGTGTTCGGGCCGGGGCTCTACGTTATGGCTGTGGCCTTTGCGCCGGAGATCATCCCTATCCGGCTTTTGACCAAGCTGGCACAGGGCGAGGCATCCACGCCGCTGCCGCCAATGCTGGAAATGCTCTGCGTAACGCTGCTTTTAGAAATCGTCCGCGAGGCCGGGCTGCGTGCGCCGCAGTCTATCAGCCACACGGTCAGCCTGGTCGGCGCGCTCATCATCGGCGAGACCGCCGTCAGCGCGGGCATCGTCAGTGTGCCGGTTTTAACGATGGCCGCTGCGGCGACGATTGCCACGCTGGCTGTGCCGTCGCTGTATGAGCAGTCGATCCTGTTCCGCTTTGCCGTCATCGTGCTGGCCGGGTGCTTCGGCGTGCCGGGGCTGGCCTGCGCCGCACTGACGATTCTGGCGATGGCCTGCGGCAGTGAGCCGTTCGGGTACGACTATCTATATCCGCTCATGCCGCCGGGCCGGGCCAGCGTGCGGGACGGCTTTGTGCGCAGCATCTGGAGCCGCCTTGCCAAATCCGGGGAGGTGATCAGCCGCCATGAAGCGTGAACGCCCCAGTCTTTTCGCCGCACTGCTCGTCAGTCTGCTCGTCAATGTGCTGCTGCGCAGCCAGACCGCCTACTGGCCGCGCGCCGGGCTTTTCAGTGCGGTGGTCTGTGCGCCGCTGCTGGCTGGCGTCGGCTGGCTGTTTGCCCGCAGCTGGCGGCTAGCCGCCGACCCCGTGTACAAGCTGCTGTTCGGCGCGCTGCTCGTCTACACATCGGTACTGGAGCTGCTGCGGCTCTGGCAGCTGGCGGACCGGCTCTATCCCGGCGCGGTCACGTTGACCTCGGTCTGTCTGCTCGTTGTGCTGCCTGTTGTCTATCTGCGGCGGGTTTCGGCGCTGTCCCAGACGGCCTATGCCGTGCTCTGTCTGCTGGTACTGGCAACCGTCGCCATGCTGGCATCGGTGCTTCCGCGGCTGTGCATCGTCAATCTGCAAACTGCCGCACTGACACAGGGCGATTTTCTCGCCGCCGTCAGAGACCAGCTGACGCTCTACCCGGAATACCTGCTGCCCGCGCTCTGGCCCGAGCAGGACAAGCGTGGCCGCCATACGCTGCTGCGGCTGGCCGCGTGGGCACTGGCGTTTGACGTGGGGATGCACCTGATTCTGGAATTGTTCTACGGCGCGGCCATGCCGCTGCGCATCGACCCGGTGCACGCCGCCGCGCGATGCGGAGCACTGTCGATTTTCAACCGGCTCGAGTGGCTGCAATTTATTCTGTGGGTCATGGCCGTCACGGTCAAGCTGGCTCTCTACCTTTATGCGCTGGTGCGGCTGCTGGGCGGGCAGAACAAGGCCGAAGACAGCGCCGCCGGGTTGGATCGGTTTCCTCTGTATCCGGGCGGCGTCTGGCTTTTGTGCGCGGTGCTGCGCAAGCTCGATTTAGACGCGGCCCTCTCACTGCGCAATGTGCTGACCTGGAGTTTTGTGGGCTTGACCTGGATAGGAGGTGCCGCCGCATGTCTGTACCGAAGGCTAAGGCGCTGCTGACCGTCTGCGCCGCGCTGCTGCTCTGCGGCTGCGGGCAGGCGCTCTCCGAGCGGGAGATCGTCCGCGCTGTGTTTTTTGCGCGGCAGCAGGGGGCATACTCCGCCTGTCTGCTGCTGGCCGATCAGAACGCAGAGAGTGACGGCGTGCAGTACAAAACCGCGTCTGCCCGCGGGGACACTGCCGCGCAGGCGCTCCACCTGGCCGAGGACGCTCTGCCGGGCCGGCTCTACTACGGGCTGCTCGACCTGGCCGCACTGCCGCCGGGCTGTGATTGGGCTGACGCGCAGACACTTGGCTCGCTGCTCTACGACAAGGCCCAGCCCGCGCCGGAGCTTTCGGTTTTTGTGCTGGACACCGCCGACCACAGCTGGGCCGCGGACGCGGCCTCCCTGTATGAGGACATGAAGGCCGTGGAAAGGGAATACAACCTGCACTGCGGCTTACAGCAGCTTTTTACCCAGGCGGACGGCTGTGCAGTGCCCGCCTACCGCGCTGACAGCGGGTATGACTTTGCGCTGCTGGCAGCAGACGGAGCTTCCGTGTACGTCTCCGGCTTGCAGGCTCAGCTGGCCGCGGCGCTCTGCGGGCAGACGGGCCGCTTCTTTACGGCCTTTGCGGGCGGGCAGGCCGTCTGTGACACCCGGGTCAACGTCACGGCGGAGGATACCACCGTGCAGCTCCATCTGAGGGATACGGATTTTCAGCCGCTGGGGGCGTACAACGAGGATTGGCAGGCACTGCTCTGCACCGAATTGCAGCAGGCGTTCTCGGCCCTGACCACAGACGATGCCGCTGATTTTTTCCATCTGCAATTCTGGCACGTCAATCTGTGGGGGCCCGGCAGTGCTCTGCCCGTGCCGCGGCTGGAAATCCTATTTGAATAGGCACAGAAAATGCCCGGCCATTTCTGACCGGGCATCGCTTATTTCTGTCAGGAGAGCGTTGACGGACGGGAAATATAGATCAGATTCGTGTCTGCGATAAAGGTCTGGAAGTTGTAGAGCACCAGCACCTCGTCATAGCCCTCTTTTTCAATTGTGGAATCCAAGCCGTACTTGAAGTTGCGGAAATCCACCACACCGATTTTCGCGTAATTCTCGGTCAGGTAGGGCACAAAGCTGTTCGCGTAGCTGTCCTTGACCACCAGAATACTGCCTGTGCCTCGGCCCTCGATCGTTGAATAACCGTTGTTGCCGTCCAAAAAGGCGGCGTACTTATCGCGGGTGTTAAACTTCTGCATATTCACGATGTTTTCCGTCGTTTCCGGCTCGTAGGCGGCCTCGCCCGTGATTTTGTAGATCGTCATCAGGCTGTCGAACGGGTAGTAGGTGATTTCATCGTTTTCGACGTTCCACAGCCGCGTGGCCGAGTAATGGGTGCCCTGAAAGTCTGTCACCGTGATCGGCTCATGCGCGGCGCGGTCAAACGGCGTCAGGCCCTTGAGGCTGCAGAACTGCTCATAGGCACGGTACGCGCCGTTGGGCGTCCAGTGGTGGTCGGTCTTGAAATACAGGTATTCGTCCTTCAGGTCTGTGAACGTCCCGCGCAGGTCGATGACATCGGCGCTCTGGCCGACTTTGGCAAAAATATCATCGAGCATCGCGTTTTCATCCACCATCGGTGCACCTGCGGGCAGTTCCTCCGGGTAGATGACGCTGGCCGACGGGGCCAGCAGGAAGGTGACCTTGCCCGGGTGGTTCGCGGCAAACTCGCTGACGGCCTGTACGTTCTTGGCAAGCTGCTTCCGGGTGGCGTCGTCCACCGTGAACAGCTTTGTGAACATCCAGCGGTCCTTACCCAGCAGAATGCCGCCCTCCTCCGCCTTCCGGAACAGCACCTCGTCCGCCGCGCGCTGGGTGTTGACCGCTGCGTCACGCAGGGAGAACTGATCCTGCATCCAGCGGGCAAAGCCGCTCTGCCAGCTGCCGTCCAGCAGTGCGCTCACGCTGAACGCCGGGAGCTGTGCGGCCTTGCGGTTTTCCAGTTCGAGCTGCGTGCGCTTGGGCCACACAATATTGACGAGGGAGAACCCGAACAGCAGCACGGCGCAGAGCACCAGCAGCGGATACCCCGCACGGCGTCTGCCACCGTTTTTACGGTACACAACCTTTGACATTTGTCCGTTCCTCCTCTCAGAAATTCGCGTACAGCGCAGTAGCGTTCGTGGCGGCCACTACGTAGCAGACGCACAGCGCAGTCAGCAGGGCAAACACAAGGAGCTTTGCCACAGTATTTTTGCTGATTTTCTCCCACAGCCAGTGCGGCAGCGCGGACGAGCAGACACAGCCCAGCACCAGCAGCACACCGTAATTGCGCAGGTAGTACACGGGCGAAATGCCTCCCTGGGGCACAAACAGCTTTTGCAGCAGCAGACCCAGCGGCGCGCCGGGCTGGTTGGCCGTAAAGATGCCCCAGCCCAGCACCACAAAGAACAGCGTATAGATATGCGGCCAGACCTTGCCCTTTTTGAGATATTTCAGCAGGAAGGTTTTTTCAATCGTGAGCAGCACAAAGTAGTAAAGGCCCCATGCAATAAAGTTCCAGCTGGCCCCGTGCCAGATGCCGGTAGCAGCCCAGACCAGGAACATATTGAGCAGCTGGCGCGCCTGGCCCTTGCGGTTGCCGCCCAGGGGAATGTAGATGTAATCCCGGAACCAGCCCGACAGCGTAATATGCCAGCGCCGCCAGAACTCGGTGATGCTGCCCGAGATATACGGCAGGTTGAAGTTGGCCGGACAGTCAAAGCCGAGCAGTGCGGCCAGGCCGTTGCTCATCTCGCTGTAGCCCGCAAAATCAAAGTAGAGCTGTAAACTGTAGGCGATGATGCCCAGCCACGCCAGCGGGGTCGAGACATTCGCCAGCCCAACGCCGCCCGCGCCGATGATGTCGGTCCAGAGTGCGCCGATGGAGTCCGCCAGAATGACCTTCTTCGCAAGGCCGAACACAAACAGCTCTGCGCCGTGCTCGGCCCTTGCCGGCGTGCAGCGGTTCGCGCCGTCATGCAGCTGGTCGGCCATCTCGCGGTATTTGACGATAGGCCCGACGATCAGCTGCGGGAAGAAAAGCACATACACGGCAAACGTGATGAAGTTTTTTTCCGGCGCGATTTTGCCGGTGCAGACGTCGACCTCATAGCTGATGATCTTGAAAATGTAGTAGCTGATGCCCAGCGGCAGCACCGTGCCGATGTTCAGCGCCGCCAGCCCCAGATGCGCGACCTGGTTGACCGTGTCGATCAGGAAGTTGGCATACTTGAAGTACACCAGCACGCCCAAATTGACGAGCACCGCTGCCAGCGGCAGCAGACCGCGCAGTTTGGACTTTGCCCGCGCTGTCAGCAGTGCCCACAGGTAGTTAAAAGCGATCAGCACGGCGATCAGCGGCAGGAACGCAACACCGGTCCAGCAGTAGAAGATGAGGCTTTCTGCCAGCAGCACTGCATTTTTGGCGCGGCCCGGCACCAGATAATACAGCAGCAGGGAAAGCGGCAGGAAGCAGAACAGGAACACCACACTGTTAAAAACCATGGCGGACTCCCTTTCTTTTGGTGAATTTCATCGTTAGCAAAAAAGGCCGTTGCCGAACGGCAGCGGCCTGCAGGGTACAGGGATCAATCAGAAGTTCAGCGCAGTCTCCAGCGCGGTATCGATGGGGGCGTAGTCGGGGTTGGCGATACCGGCAATGACGATGGCAACATAGTTGCCGTTGGTCACAATGCGGGCATCCTTGGCCAGTGCGACCTTGTCGGCAAACTCGGCGTACAGGTCATTGGCGGACAGGCTCTCCTTGTAGGCTTCCAGCTCTGCCTTGACGGCATCGACCTTGCCGTCCTTGGCCTGGGCAACAAAGACGAGACCGCAGTCCGCCTGGTCGTTCGTGACATCGCCCTTGTAGCCGACAAGGTTGTCCATCGTCAGCATCAGCTCATTCTCCACGGAGAAGTCATCCAGCGCACGAGGGTTGGCGATGGGGTTCACAGCCTCGATGGCGGCAACAGCGGCATCAAGGTTTGCGGTGTTGGCTTCATCGCTCACGGCGATGTCGGTCTCGCCGTCCGCGCCGCCGATGATGGTTTCTGCAGAGGAGGCTGCCTCGGAAGATGCGGCAGCGGAAGTGCTCTCGCTTGCGGCGGGGGCAGAGTCTGCGGAGGAGCCGCAGGCGGCCAGCAGCATGGCGCAGCACAGAATAACGGGGATCAGTTTTTTCATAGGTCAGGTTCTCCTTTTATTATAACACTGTGGTTATTTCCTTCACGTATGGGCATAGCTTGCCCTATACTTTTATAAGGATACACTATTTTCCTGTTTTTTTCAAGGCGTTTCTGGCAAAACCTGCCGCGATACCGGCACAGAATATGTAAATTTTTTATGCCTTGACAATCCCTCCGCGGCAGGGTATAGTCAAAGAAAATTGTAATTTGTGGGGGGTATGCCTGTGCGCAGTCAAAAAGCCCGGGAGACAGCCTGGACCGGGATGCTGTTTGCCTTAGCCATCGCGCTGTCCTATCTGGAATCGCTCGTGTCGCCGCTGCTGGGGCTGATGCCGGCTATTAAATTAGGACTGTCCAACATCGTCGTCATGTACGCGCTGCTGTTTCTGCGCACCCGCACGGCGCTGCTGCTGGTTGTGTTAAAGGCTCTGTTCGCCTTTCTGACCCGCGGGGCCACCGCCGGGTTTCTGTCGCTGTGCGGCGGGGCGCTGTCTCTGGCCGTCATGCTTGTGCTGCTGCAGCTGCCGGTCAGCGGGTATATCTTCTGTGCCGGTTCGGCGCTGGCTCACAACCTGGGGCAGTTGGCCGGGGCCGCCGTGCTGCTTTCCAGTGCGATGGCACTGGGCTACGCGCCGGTGCTGCTGGCGGCAGGGCTGATCGTGGGCGGCATCAGCTGCACTTTGTCCCGGGCGCTGTTTGCTGCACTGCCGAAGCAGGCCTGGCGGCAGCGCCGGGGGAGTCCGTTTCAAAAATAAGAATCTTTCTTAAAATTTTTATTTTGCCTATTGACATTTATGCGTACATGCCGTATAATAAAGCCATCGACACAGGAATGTGTCCTAGGAGCAATTACAAAATAACAGGAGGCAATTCTTATGACTAAGTATGTTTGCACCGTTTGTGGTTATATCGCAGAGGGTTCCATCCCCGAGTTCTGCCCGGTCTGCAAGGCCCCGGCATCCAAGTTCATTGAGAAGAAGGACAACACCTACGTCACCGAGCATGTCGTCGGCATCGCCAAGGACGTTCCCGAGGAGATCAAGCAGGGTCTGCGCGAGAACTTCAACGGCGAGTGCAGCGAGGTCGGCATGTATCTGGCCATGAGCCGCGTCGCTGACCGCGAGGGCTATCCCGAGATCGCCGAGGCCTGGAAGCGCTACGCCTTTGAGGAGGCCGAGCATGCCTCCAAGTTTGCCGAGCTGCTGGGCGAGGTCTTGACCGACAGCACCAAGAAGAACCTGCAGATGCGCGTTGACGCCGAGTGCGGTGCCTGCGCCGGCAAGATGGATCTGGCCAAGAAGGCCAAGGAGCTGAACCTCGACGCCATCCACGACACCGTCCATGAGATGGCGAAGGACGAGGCTCGCCATGGCCGCGGTATGCAGGGCCTGCTGGACCGCTACTTCAAATAATCACTGACCAAGTCGCCCGACGCCCCGGAGCCTGAACGCTCCGGGGCGTTTTTGCATAGGATACGCAGGGGTGGTACTATGCGGCGGTGCAGTGCAAAAGACAGGCGGCAAGCCCGGCGGAGCGGTTTCTGCCTGTTGGCCGTTCTTGTACTGACTGCGGGGGTGCTGTCCCTGAACCGCTACGTCAACACCGTCGTCAAGCCGACGCTGCACGAACTGGCCGAATACGAGGCCCGCTCTGCCGCCGTGCAGGCCATGAACCGCGCCGTTGCTGCGGAGCTGACGCGCTCCCCGGCGCTGTGTGACGCGCTTTTTACACAGGGCTCCGGGCTTGTCAGTTTGGACGCCGCAGCCGCCGGGGCCGCGCAGACCCAATTTGTCAGCGCCGTGCAGACCGAGATGGACGCTCTGCCGGAGATCTGCTATGCCGTCCCGTTCGGCAGTCTGACGAACAATTCACTGCTGAGCGGCCTTGGCCCCGGCTGGCTGCTGTCGATTCGGCCCAAGGGGTATGTGCAGGGGGAGATACGCGAGACAACACAGTCGCTTTCCATCAATACCACACGGTACAGCGCTGTCTTGCAGCTGTCCGTCACCGTCAACATGATTTTGGACGGCAGCACGGCCACGCTGACTGTTGCGGCGGACTATCCGCTGGCAAGCCTGCTCGTCTGCGGCGATATTCCGAACGCCTATGCCTCCGATTTGGATTGAATTTGCCCCCGCAGATGTGGTATACTAAGCTGATACCAACAAACGGAGTGTAGCAATATGGAATTAGAGCAGGCCCGCAAACGCGCCGAAGAACTGCGCGTCATCATAGAAAAAAACAACCGCTTATACTACGACCAGGACGCCCCCGAACTGGAGGATTTCGAGTACGACGCTTTGAACCGTGAGCTCAAGCAGATCGAAACCGAATACCCCGAGCTGGTCACGGCCAGCTCACCCACGCAGTATGTGGGCGGCACGGCCAGCAGCAAATTCAGCAAGGTGACCCATGCCGTCAAGATGGAGAGCCTGCAGGATGCGTTCTCGTTTGACGAGCTGCGGGAGTTTGACACCCGCGTGCGGGAGGCAGGCATCCGGCCCGAGTACGTCGTCGAGGCCAAAATCGACGGCCTGTCTGTCAGCCTTGAGTACCGCATGGGCCAGCTGGTGCGCGGCTCGACCCGCGGCGACGGTGTCGTCGGCGAGGATGTGACCGAGAACATCATGACCATTAAGGACATTCCGCACGAGCTGCCTGACGCGCCGGACTTTCTCGAGGTGCGCGGCGAGGTATATATGCCGCACTCGGCGTTTTTTAAATTAAAAGAGCAGCAGGAGCTGGAGGATAAAACGCCGTTCAAGAACCCCCGCAACGCGGCGGCCGGCTCACTGCGTCAGAAGGATTCCAAAATCACTGCGGAGCGCGGGCTGTCCATCTTTGTCTTTAACCTGCAGCAGTGCGAGGGCCGCACCTTCAGGACCCACCGTGAGACGCTGGACTATATCAAATCACTGGGTTTCCCGGTTTCTCCGCGGTACAGCGTGTTTGAGAATATCGAGGATGCTATTAAAGAAATTGAAGCCATCGGCGAGGCCCGCGGCACGCTGGGATTTGACATTGACGGTGCGGTCATCAAGGTCAACGACCTGGCCGCCCGCCGCACCCTGGGCAGCACGAACAAGTTCCCGCGGTGGGCCATTGCGTTCAAGTATCCGCCCGAGGTCAAGGAAAGCGTCGTGCGCAATATCGAGGTCACCGTTGGCCGCACCGGCGTGCTGACCCCGACGGCTGTGTTCGACCCGATCTTCCTTGCGGGCACCAGCGTTTCCCGCGCGAGCCTGCACAACGGCGATATTATCGCAAACTTAGGCGTCGGCATCGGGGACACCATCAAGGTGCGCAAGGCGGGGGACATCATCCCGGAGGTCATCGGCGTATCGGCACGCCTGCCGGGCAACAAGCCCTTTGCCATGCCCACGACCTGCCCGAGCTGCGGCGCACCCGTGGTGCATTTGCAGGACGAAACAGCCCTGCGCTGCGTCAACCCAGAGTGCCCGGCGCAGAGCCTGCGCAACCTCATCCACTTTGCGTCCCGCAACGCCATGGCCATTGACGGTCTGGGCGAGGCTGTGGCCGTACAGCTCATCGACAAGGGGCTGGTCTCCACGGTAGCTGACCTGTACACTCTGACCGAGGAGCAGCTGCTTACGCTGGACAAATTCAAGAAAAAGAGCGCACAGAACCTTTTGAACGCAATCGAAGGCTCAAAGCGCAACAATCTTGATAAGCTGATTTTCGGCCTTGGCATCCGCAACATCGGCGACAAGGCCGCCGCGCTGCTGGGTGAGCATTTCGGCAGCATGGACGCCCTGCGCCAGGCCACTGCCGAGCAGATGTGCGAGATCGACGGCTTCGGCGAAGTCATGGCCCAGAGCGTGCTGGAATTTTTTGCAAAGGACGGCACAACCGACCTGCTGAACCGCCTTGTGCGCGACGGCGTGAACATGCAATGGACCGGCGAGAAGAAGGGCACCGCGCTGGCCGGTATGACGCTTGTCGTCACGGGCACGCTGCCGACACTCTCCCGTCAGGAGGCCGAGGCACTCATCACCCAGAACGGCGGCAAGGCGGCTGGCTCGGTCAGCAAAAAGACGAGCTATGTTGTGGCCGGTGAAGCCGCAGGTTCCAAGCTGACAAAGGCGCAGACGCTTGGCATCCCCGTACTGGACGAGGCCGGGCTGTATCAGCTGATCAAGGATAACGGGCAATAAAACAGCACACACCTTTCCACAGGGCATCCCACCACGGGATGTCCTCTTTTTTGTTCTACCCCGCGCCGCACCCTCATACACTGGCAGTGTGAGGTGAAGAAACGATGGACGAGTACTACCGCATCCTGGAAAGCCTGCCGCCCGCACTGCGCACACCGCTGGCCAAGCTGGATGCCCACTATGCGCCGCACATTCAGGAGATCCGTCTGCGGCTGGGCCAGCCCGTACAGTTCACGATTCGCGGCAGACTGTGCCCCGCGGCCAAATTTCTGCCCGGAACGGGTCTGCCCGCCGCGCTGGAGACCGACACCCTGCGGGACTGCTTTCTGCAGCTCTGCCGCCGCTCGGTCTACGCCTATGAGGACGAGCTGAAGCAGGGGTATTTCACCGTGCAGGGCGGCTGTCGCATCGGGGTAGCGGGCTGCCGCGGGCCGGGCGGCTTTTCCGCCGTAACGTCGCTCAATCTGCGCATTGCACGCTGGCTGACCTGTCCGCTGCCGCCCGAGCTGGAAGCACTGACCGTTGCCCCCACCGGCGGGCTGCTGCTGGCCGGCCCGCCGGGCAGCGGCAAGACCACCCTGCTGCGCTCTCTTGTGCAAAAGCTCTGCGAGGGGGACGCACTTGTCAGCGTCATTGATGAGCGCGGCGAGCTGATGGCCTGTGAGGCAGGCAGCCTGCCCCGCGCAGCGCAGATTCGGTGCGATGTCTACGCCCGCTGCACCAAGGCCGAGGGTATTGCCATGGCGCTGCGCTGCATGAACCCACAGGTCATCGTCTGTGATGAGCTGGGCACGCCCGGCGACGCCGAGGCCGTTGCACAGGGGGTCGCCTCCGGCGTTGTATTCTTTGCCACGGTACACTGTGACGACCCGGCGGGACTGCGCAAAAAGCCGGCGCTGGCCGCGCTGCTGGATACCGGTGCTTTTGCAAAGGCCGTGTTCCTGTCCGGACGCTCCCGTCCCGGTGCGGTGGCGCAGTGGGTAACGCTGTGACGCTGCTTTTGCGGCTGCTCGGCACGCTGCTTTTGCTTTTGGCCGGGATGGGCGGCGGCTTTGCCGCCGCTGCCCGCGCCGAGAACAGCCGCCGCCAGCTGCACAGCTTTGCCCGCCTGCTTACATACCTGGCCGAGCTGCTGGACGCACAAGCGCTCACCGGACCGGAACTATTACGCCGCGCGGCGCAGGACCCGGCGTTTGCCGTTTTTTGTCCCGCACCGGGGGAGAGCCTGTCCGCGCTGACACCGCCTGCCTGTATGCCGGACGCACTGCGGCAGGAGGTGCAGTCGAGCCTTTCCGCCGCCGAGGAGGCTCCGCGCCTGACAGCCTGTGCCACGCTGCACCGCCTGGCTTCGCGCTGTGAGGCGCAGTCTGCGGAGGCTGCGGAGCACTGCCGCACGGCCCGGAGGCTATGGCCGCGGCTGGGGGGCTACCTCGGCGCACTGGCCGCCATTTTGCTGTGGTAAGGAGTGGCCCCTATGGACATCGACCTTGTTTTTAAAATTGCCGCCACCGGCATCATCGTGGCCGTTCTGAATCAGCTGCTCATCCGCTCCGGGCGGGAAGATCAGGCCATGATGACCACGCTGGCGGGGCTGATCGTCGTGCTGTCGATGCTGGTACGGCAGATCAGTGACCTGTTTGTGCTGATCAAAGCCTTGTTTGAGCTATGAGCTATGATGCTGTTGTGCAAGCTGGCCGCCGCAGTGCTTGTGGCGGCTGTGTTGACCCTGCTCCTGAAAAAGGACCAGCCCGCGTTCGCGTTCCTCGTCTCGGTCTGCACCGCCGCGGGGCTGCTGGCCATCGTTGTGCGGCAGGTCCAGCCTCTGCTCGACTGGCTGCGCACGCTGGACGGGTATTTTCAGGGGCAGAGCCCGGCAGTGCTTTTGCAGGTGCTGGGCATTGCGCTGGTGGCGCAGCTTGCCGCCGATACCTGCAAGGAGGCCGGGCTTTCCGCGGCGGCTACCGCCATCGAGCTCTGCGGCAGGGTGCTGGCGCTGTTGCAGGCGCTGCCGCTGCTGCAATCGCTGCTCGGCTCGTTTGCGGCCTATTTGCAGTAGTGCTTTTGCTGGCCGTACCGCCGCCTGTGTTTGCGGACGAGCTGTCCGGCGAATTGCCCAAAAGCACTCGGGACATCTTGGACGAAGGCGGCACTGACCTATCCGACGCCGCCCGCTGGCGCTTTTCCGATTTATGTGACACCGTCGGTGCCTGGGCCGCCGAGGGTTTGCATCCCGCACTGCACCTTGCGGCGCAGTCCGCCGGGTATCTGCTGCTGGCGGGGCTGCTGGGCCTGCTGGCCGGGGACCCGTACCGCGCCTATGTGGAGATCCTCGCGGTACTCGGCTTTGGCACGCTGAGCCTTTCCGCTGCCATGCAGCTGACCGAACTTGTCGCCGCGACGGCGCAGGACTGCCGCACCTATCTGACTGCCTTTGTGCCGGTGTTCAGCGGCCTGGCCGCCGCGGGCGGGCAGACGTCGGGGGCACTTGTCTACAGCGGCATGTTTTTTGCCATGTCCGGGTTTCTTTCAGCCGTCATCCAAAAGCTGCTTCTGCCTGTCATGCAGCTGTATTTCTGCTTTGCGGTCTCGGCCTGCCTGTGGGACAACCCCGGCATGGGGGATGCCGCCGCGCTGTTTTCCCGCTGCCTGCATTGGCTGCTCAAGGGCTGCGGGGCGCTGTTCAGTCTCGTGCTGGGGCTGCAAAGCGCACTGGCGGCCACGGTGGACAGTGCGGCCCTGCGGACCGGCAAGGGGGTCTTGCAGGGTGTCATTCCCGTTGTCGGGGACGCCGCAGCCGCAGCGCTGACGGGCGCTGCCGCCGCCGTACAGCTGCTGAAGGGTTCTCTGGCCCTGGCGGCGCTACTGGCACTGGCCGCGCTGTTTGCCCCGGTACTGCTCCAGTGCCTTGCCTGCGCGCTGGCCTTTGCCGCCGCGGGCATTCTGGCCGGGGCCACCGGTCAAAGGCAGTGCGCACAGCTCTGCCGCCTTTACTTTGAGGGGGCACGGCTCTGCGGGTCCATGCTGGTGCTGTATTTCTTCATGATCTTTCTGTCCACGGCGCTGTTGCTGCTGGCGGGGAACGGGGGCTTGGGATGACTTCACTGCGTCACATAGCGCTGGGATGCTGCGTGCTGTCCGCGCTGGCGGGCATACTGCGGCTTTTCTGGCCGGAGAACGGCTTCAAATCCGTCATAAATGCCGTGCTGGTGCTGTATATTTTAACAGTGGGCGTGCAGCTGGTGCACGGTCTTGACTGGGACGGCCTTGTGCGGGAGCTGCGCAGCCTGCCCGATGGGCAGGACACCGCCGACTACTCCGATTACAGCCGGGAGCTTGCGCTGGCCGCCTCGGTGGATGCCGTGCGCGAGGTTTTGCGGAACGCCGGAATCAACGCTGCGGTCAGCTGGCAGAATGGCGTATGTGTCATCACGCCCGTGGACCCGCGCGACAAGCCCGCCATTGAGGCCCTGCTCGCCGTCAATGCGGGGGAGCTGCCCTGGCGCTTTGCGGAGGCTGCCCCATGACCGCCCGGGAGCGTCTGGCTCCGCTGACCGCCCGGCTGTGCGCAGCGCTGGCAGATGAAAAGCAGCGGGTAAATCTGCTGGTCTGCATGGGGCTGGCCGGGCTGTTGCTGCTGGCGGTCTCGTCCTGGCTGCCCGCGGACAGCAGCACGCAGAGCGCCGCGCCAGCCGCCATGACCGACAGCACCGCCGACTATGCCGCAGAGCTGGAGACCCGCCTGACCGCACTGATTTCCCGTGTGGAGGGTGCGGGCAAGACTGCCGTCATGGTCACGCTGGAATCCGACAGCGAGAGCATCTATGCTACCGACACCGACAGCGACGGCAGCTCCACCCATGTACTTTTGGGCAGCGGCGGGGCGGACGGCCTTGTGGAGACCGTCGAGACGCCCCGCGTGCTCGGCGTCGCCGTTGTCTGCGAGGGCGGCGGCAGTGCTGCCGTGCAGAGCCGCGTCACCGCCCTGGTGCAGGCACTGACCGGCATCGGCACCAATCATATCACCGTTGCAAAAATGGCATCGGCCAACTAGAGGGAGGAACACCATGAAGCAACTTTCTGCCAAGCTGAAAAGCCGCGGCGCAACTGCCGTCGTTCTGACACTGGCGCTGGGAGCCGCCGTGTACCTGAACTGGTCCTTCTCCCGCGAGGCCCCGCCCAGTCTGGTCGTGTCAGACACTGCCGGGGAAGCCGTGGAGACCTCGGCCCAGGCCGCCGAGCCGATCACCGATCCGCTCGTGCTGGAGACATCTGCCGGGGCCGATACGCAGATGATGAGCGCTGAGGAAACCGCCAACAAGAACTACGGCGAGGCCCAGCTCGTCAGCGTAAACAAGGATTCCGGCACCGAGTTTTTTGAGTCCGCCCGCTTAACGCGCAGCAAAGCGCGGGATGAGGCGCTGGACACCCTGAAAAAGTCCCTGAAGGACACCAAGCTGACCAGCGAGGAAAAGGAGCAGCTGACGACCCAGCTGAGTGACCGCATCAGCAATATCACGCTTGAAACCAAGCTGGAAACGCTCATCAAGTCGAAGGGCTTTACCGACTGCGTGGTGAATCTGGAGGGCAGCAAGGCCAATGTGACCGTCATGACCGAGAGCGATGCCCTGACTGCCGAGGAGGTCACCCGCATCCGCGATGCGCTTTTGAGCCAGTGCAAGGGGCTGACTGCACAGGACATTACGATTGTAGAGGTAAAATAACTGAACATTCTGTTGCAAACCGTGCTGTTTTGTGGTACACTGATTTATATTAGTAGAACTATGGCCGCAAGGCCGTTTGCAACGGGAGGGTACACACTATGGATGTACACAATACCATCGGCGGCAGCTTACAGATCTCGACCGAGGTTATCGCAAAAATTGCGCGTCTGGCCGCGCTGGAGGTTGACGGTGTTGCCGATGTAGCCACCGGCACCAGCCAGAACGTCCGCTCGCTTCTGGGCCGCACCGGCCTGCAGAAGCCGGTCACCGTCGTCATGGAGGACGGCATTGCCACCGTCACGGTGCACCTCACCGTTGTGTACGGCAGCAAGGTCATGCCCCTGTGCGAAAAGGTGCAGGAGAACGTCAAGCAGACGATCCAGAACATGACGGGCATCACCGTGTCCCGCGTGGATGTTCTGGTCGTGGGCCTGACCGACGCAGCCGAAAAAGAGTAAGAGAATCAAGGAAAGACAGGAACTTTACGTATGGAGAAAAAGCTGACCCGCCGCGAATCCCGCGAGACGGCCTTCCTGACGGCGTTTGCCGCCACGTTTGAACCCGAAGAGCCGACGGTCCCCGCCGAGGAGCACGCCGCCCCAGACGCATTCGCCAACCAGCTGCTGGCCGCCATGAACGACCACGCCGCCGAGCTGGATGAGATCATCACCGCCCACCTGAAGGGCTGGACGCTTTCCCGCGTGCCCCGCGTGAGCCTGGTTGCCCTGCGCCTGGCCCTGGCCGAGATGCTGTACGGCGACGAACAGAAGCCCGGCGTCGCCATCAACGAGGCTGTCGAGCTGGTCAAGAAATACGGTGCCGAGGACGACTACCAGTTCGTCAACGGCCTGTTGGGTGCCGTTGCGCGTGAGCGCGGCGAGACCCCCGAACCCCAATGCTGACGCTGGGCATCGACACCAGCAATTACGCAACCTCTCTGGCAGTGTTTGACACAGACGCCGGAGAGGTTGTTTGCGATTGCAAAAAGTTTTTGCCCGTCAAGGAAGGGCAGCTCGGTCTGCGGCAGAGTGACGCGCTGTTCCACCACACGGCAGCCCTGCCCGCCATGCTGGCGGAGCTGGGCGCAAGGGCCGACCTGACGCAGGTCAGGGCCGTTGGCGTGTCCGCCAGGCCGCGCCCCGTGGAGGGGTCGTATATGCCGTGCTTTCTGGCCGGTGTCAGCGCCGCGACGGCGTTCAGCCTGTCCCGCGCGCTGCCGCTCATCGAGCTGACCCACCAGCAGGGGCATATTGCCGCGGCGCTGTACGCGGCGGGGGATTTCACGCTGTTTGAGCGGGAGTCACTTGTATTTCATGTCTCCGGCGGCACCACCGACCTTCTTTTGTGCCATGGGGCCGAGCGCATCACGCCGCTGGGCACAAGCAGCGATCTGTACGCCGGACAGGCTGTGGACCGCCTCGGCGTCAAGCTGGGCTTTCCGTTCCCGGCGGGCGTCTATGTCAGCGAGCAGGCCGCTTTGTGTAAAGAAAAAGTCCATCCCAAGGTCAGTGTACACGGGCTGACGTGCAGTCTGTCCGGCCTTGAGAACCAGTGCGCCAAGCTGCTGGCCGACGGGCATGACGCGCCCTATGTCTGCAAATACTGTCTGCTCTGCGTGGGCGAAACGCTTGTGCGGATGGCAAACAACGCCCTGGCCGAGCATCCGGGTCTGCCCGTGGTTTTTGCGGGCGGCGTTATGAGCAGTGATCTGATCCGCACCTATGTGACGAACCGCGTGCCGAACGCACATTTTGTACCGGGAAAATTTGCCAGTGACAATGCCATTGGCATCTCGATCCTGGCGGCGAGGGAGTGTGGCGCATGGCCGACTACATCAATGTAACCAGCCTGAACCGGCTGGCAAAGCGCGTATTGGAGCAATGCGACCCACTGAACGATCTGATCGTCTGCGGGGAGATTTCCGGCTTTACGCGGCATTACAAGAGCGGGCATCTGTATTTCACGCTCAAGGATGAGAACGCCTCCATCAAAACTGTCATGTTCCGCTCCCAGGCACAGCTTTTGAACTTCGAACCGCAGAACGGTATGCTGGTGCTCGTCTACGGACGCGCCACGATCTATGAGCGGGACGGCGCGTTCCAGCTCTACGCTGACTATATGAAGCCCTTCGGCGCGGGTGCCGCGCAGATGGCGTTTGACGCGCTGTACAAAAAGCTGGAGGCCGAGGGGTTGTTTGCGCCCGAGCGCAAGCGCCCGCTGCCCGCCGTACCGAGGTGTATCGGCGTTGTCACGAGCAAGACCGGCGCAGCGTGGCAGGACGTGCAGAACGTCATTGGCCGTCGCTGGCCGATGGTGAAATTGCTGCTGGCCCCCGTCAGCGTGCAGGGCATCGAGGCTGAAAAGAGTATCGTGGACGGCATCCGCAGGCTGGACCGCGACCCGCGGCCCGACCTGATCCTGGTCACCCGCGGCGGCGGCAGCAAAGAGGATCTATGGGTGTTCAACTCCGAGCGTATCGCCCGCGCGGCAGCCGCCTGCCGCAGGCCGGTGGTCTCGGCGGTAGGGCATGAGATCGACACTTCGATTCTGGACTATGTTGCCGACCTGCGCGCGCCGACACCGTCCGCAGCGGCGGAGCTCTGCGTGCCCGATCAGGGGGATGTACGGCAGAAAATATTCATTTTGCAGCAAAATATTCAAAAAAATATACAGAATCGCTGCAATCTATGCTATAATAGGTTTAACCAGCTGGCCACGGCGCAGCTTTTGCAGCGTCAGCACCAGCAGTTAGACCGCCGCGGGCAGGAGCTTGCCATTGCGCAGGCCGCTGTCCGGCAGGCCGCACAGCGCCATGTGCAGGATGCTCAGCGCAGCCTGCAAAGCGCCGCTGCGGTGGCGGAATCCCTGAGCCCTTACGCGGTGCTGGCCCGCGGCTACGCGCTGCCGGAGCAAAACGGCACGCCCTGCGCCGTCGAAACACTGCGTCCCGGCGAAGCCGTGACGCTGCGCGGTGCCAGAGCCGCCGCCGAATGCCGCGTGGAAGCGGTACACACTTTGGAACAAAAAACAGGGGAGTGATACCCGATGAAGCAGCCCAAATCCTTCGAGGAAGGCATGGACCGCCTGCAGGGACTTCTGACCCAGCTGCAGGATGAAGCCACACCGCTGGCTGATTCCGTCAAGCTGTACGCCGAGGCCGCCGGGCTGATCCATTACTGTAATACAGCGCTGGACAAGGCCCGGCTGCAGGTCGAGGAGATCGACGCCAGCCTTGCCCCGGATGTGGAGGTGCCCCATGACGCATGAGGAATATAAGCAGCAGCTTACCGCCTGGGCCGGTCTGACCGAAAAGCGCCTGGCCGCATTGTGCGATGAATACCTGCCGCAGCAGTCTGAGCTGGGGCAGGCCGCGCGCTACAGCCTTCTGGGCGGCGGCAAACGGGTTCGCGCCGTGCTGACGCTGGCCGCCTGCCAGCTGGCCGGTGCCGACGCTGCCGATGCGCTGGACTATGCCTGTGCGCTGGAAATGCTGCACTGCTACTCGCTCATTCATGATGATATGCCCTGCATGGACAACGATGATTTCCGCCGCGGACGCCCGAGCTGCCACAAGCAGTTTGGCGAGGCTACGGCCCTGCTGGCCGCGGACGCACTGGTCACGGCAGCGTTTGAGGTCCTTGCCCATGCAAAGTGCTCTGCCGAGAGCCGCATTGAGGCCGTGCAGCTGCTGGCCAAAGGCGGCGGGGACCGCGGCATGCTCTACGGCCAGGAGCTGGACAAGCATTTTGAAACTGTGCGCGCCGGTGAGGCCGAGCTTTTAAACCTGCACGCCCACAAAACCGGTGCGCTCATCATTGCCGCCGTCGAGCTGGGCTGTGCCGCCGCGGGTGTGCGCCCCGACACGGACACCCGCAAGGCGCTGGTGCGCTACGCTGCCGAGCTTGGCCTGGTTTTCCAGATCGTCGATGACATTCTGGACGTCACCTCTACGACGGAGGAGCTGGGCAAGCCCGTGGGCAGCGACGCCGACAACGACAAAACCACCTTTATCACGCTGTACGGTTTACAGGGCGCACATGAGGAAGCCGAGCGCCACAATACCGCAGCGCTGGCCGCGCTGGATGCGCTTGGCCCCAGGGCAGATTTTCTGCGCCTGATGGCAGCGGAGCTGCTGGAACGTAAGAAATAAGGATGTGATCCCATGCCACTGCTGCGCGCTGCGCTGAGTTGGAATTTTGTGCTGGCTACGGCGATCTGTGCATCGCTGCTGGCCCAGCTTATTAAGGTTCTTCTGAATCTGTTTATCTTCCACCGCTTTATTGCCGAGCGTATGTGGGGTGCGGGCGGCATGCCCAGCTCCCACTCGGCCACGGTCTGCGCCATGGTCGTTGCCACGGGGCGGTACTGCGGCGTCAATTCCCCAATCTTCGCCATTGCGGCGGTGCTGTCCATCATTGTCATGTATGACGCCATGGGCGTGCGCTACGAGACCGGCGAGCAGGCCAAGGTGCTGAACCGGATGTTCACCGAATGGATGGACCAGGGGTTTGAGCAGTTCCAGCTGCCCCACGGCAAAAAGCTGAAGGAAATGGTCGGCCATACGCCGATCGAAGTTGTGACCGGTGCGGCGCTCGGCATTGTGCTGGGCTTTGCCATGCCGATGGTGTAAAAACGAGGTGCGTATATGAGCTATCCCTTGCTGGAGCGCATCAATGCGCCCGGAGAAATAAAAAATCTGCCCGCGTCCGATATGCCCGCCCTGTGTGAGGAGATCCGGCAGTTTTTGATCAAGAGCGTTTCCGAGACCGGCGGCCATCTGTCGTCGAACCTCGGCGTTGTGGAGCTGACGGTGGCCCTGCACCGCGTGCTGGACTTTCCGCAGGACAAGTTGCTGTTTGACGTCGGCCATCAGTGCTACACCCACAAGCTGCTGACCGGGCGGCGCGAAGGCTTCGCCCAGCTGCGCCGCAAAAACGGCATTTCCGGCTTTCCCAGCCCGCGGGAGAGCGATTGTGACGCCTTTATTGCCGGCCACGGCAGTGCGGCGCTGTCAACAGCCATCGGCATTGCCCGCGCCAAAAAGCTCAAGAACGAGCCGGGCAAGGTCGTGGTCATCGTTGGCGACGGTGCGTTTACCGGCGGCATGGTCTACGAGGGCATGAACAATGTCAGCAAGCTGAACAATCTGATCGTCATCCTGAACGACAACAAGATGTCGATTTCCAAAAATGTCGGCCAGATGGCGAATTATCTGACCAAGCTGCGCACCGACCCGAAATACTCCCACGTCAAGGCCCACATGGAGACGACGCTCGAGCGCATCCCCGTGGCAGGTGACGCGCTGGTCAGGGTCTTGCAGGGCGGCAAGCAGCTGATCCGCCGCGGCATCTACAAGTCCACGATGTTTGAGGAGATGGGCTTCCAGTATATCGGGCCCATCGACGGCCATGATGTGGGCATGCTGACTCACACGCTGACGAACCTGCGCGGCGAGCAGTATGCGCCGGTTTTCCTGCACGTCGTCACCAAAAAGGGAAGGGGCCTGAAGCCCGCCGAGGAGAACCCCGGCGAGTTCCACGCCGTATCGTCCATCGATTTGAACCATCTGACTGACCCCGAGCTGTCACCGAAGGATTCCTTCTCGTCTACGTTCGGCTGTGCGCTGGCAGATCTGGGCGACGACGAGCCGCGGCTGTGCGGCATCACCGCCGCCATGAAGTACGGCACCGGCCTGAACTTCTTCAAGCACCGCCATCCCGGGCGTTTCTTTGACGTCGGCATGGCGGAGGAACACGCTGTCACGTTTGCGGCGGGCCTGGCCAGCCAGGGGTTGCTGCCCGTGGTCGCCATCTATTCCACATTTTTCCAGCGTGCCTACGACCAGATCATCCATGATGTCAATCTGATGCAGCTGGATGTGCTGTTCGCTGTGGACCGCGCGGGGCTGGTGCCCGGCGACGGTGCCACACACCAAGGCATTTACGATGTGGCGTTCTTCTCGAATGTGAACATCCCGATTTTTGCCCCCGCCAACTATGCGGAGCTGCGCTACTGGCTGACCTATCTTGTGCGCGAGGCACACGGCCCGCGGATGATCCGCTATGCCCGCGGCGGCGAGAACCCCGCACTGGCGGCGCTGCCCTGCACAGGCGCACGCTACGATGTGCTGGACCCCGTCGATGGTGCACGTGTCGCACTTGTCAGCTACGGTGCCGAGACCGAGGAGATCATTGCCGCCAAGGATCTGCTGGCCCAGCATGGCGTGCAGGCGGACTGCGTCAAGCTGACGCAGCTTTACCCGCTGCCGGACGGTGTGTGCGATACACTGAAGCACTACGACACGATTTTGTTTGCCGAGGATACGGTGCGCACCGGCGGCATCGGCGAGCAGCTGGGCTTTGCCATGCAGCAATGCGGCTGGCAGGGCGAATTCCTGCTGCATGCCGTGGACAACAGCCATCTGCTGCACGCCAATGTGCCCGAACTGCGCAAGGATCAGCAGCTTGACGCCGCGGCCCTCTGCACAGATATTTTGAACGCTTTAAAGGAGAAACAGGCATGAGCAAGATTCGCCTGGATCAATACCTGTGCCAGAACGGACTGGTACAGAGCCGTGAGCGCGCCAAGGCGCTCATCATGTCCGGCATCGTCTTTGTCAACGAGCAGAAGGTCGACAAGGCCGGTGAGATGATCGCACCCGACGCCAAGGTCGAGGTGCGTGGGCATGACATCGGCTATGTCAGCCGCGGCGGCCTCAAGCTGGAAAAGGCCATGCAGGTCTTTCCGATGCGCCCGGACGGCAAGGTCTGCATGGACATTGGCGCGTCCACGGGCGGCTTTACCGACTGTATGCTGCAAAACGGCGCGGTCAAGGTCTACGCCGTCGATGTGGGCTACGGCCAGCTGGCGTGGAGCCTGCGCACCGATGCGCGCGTCATCAATATGGAAAGAACGAACATCCGCAATGTAAAGCCTGAGGACCTGACAGAGCCGGTTGCGTTCTTCAGCGTGGACGTTTCGTTCATCTCGCTCAAGCATATCTTCCCGGTGGCAGACGCCATCTGCACGCCGGACGCTGTCGGCGTCTGCCTGGTCAAGCCGCAGTTTGAGGCTGGCCGCGAGAAGGTCGGCAAAAAGGGCGTCGTGCGCGACCCGGCTACCCACCGCGAGGTACTGAAAATGGCCGAGGGGTATGCCATGGCGAACCACTTTACCCCCGCGGGCCTGGACTTTTCGCCCATTAAGGGACCCGAGGGCAACATTGAATACCTGATGTACGTCCAGCACTGCGATACCCCGCAGCCGCTGCCGGAGGGCCTGATTGAAAAGGTCGTCGCAGCCTCCCACGATACGCTGGACAAAGCGCCCAATCTGCACTGAGAAAGGACCCTGACACAATGTCGGTTTTGCTGATTCCCAACCCGACCAAGGACACCGGGCTTGCCGTTACGCGGCAGGCTGCCGCTGTGCTGGCCGGGCTGGGCGTGCCGGTCTTGATGCCGCAGCCCTTTGCGAACGAATTTGGTTCTGCCGGGCTGACGGGTGTGCATTTTCTGCCCGAGGCAGATGCCTACCGCGCCGCCGACCAGGTCGTGACCATCGGCGGTGACGGCACGCTGCTGCGCGCCGGGCTTTCCTGCATGAAGCACGGCAAGCCCGTTCTGGGTGTCAACCTTGGCCGCACCGGCTTTCTGGCGACCTGCGAGGTCGGCGAGCTTACGGCCAAGCTCAAACGGCTGGCCGCGGGGGAGTTCACCCTTGCCAGCCGCCGTCTGCTCCACGCCGAGGCCCCGGCCCACGGTTGGCAGGCTGACGCCATCAATGACCTTGTGGTGTTCGGTCAGACCCGGCTGCACCCGATGGATTATAAGGTGTACTGCGACGGCGCATTGGTGGGCAGCTACCGCAGCGACGGCATGATTCTGGCAACGCCGACGGGCTCCACCGCGTACTCGTTCTCGGCGGGCGGGCCGATCTTGGACGCCGCCGCGGACGTATTGGTCCTGACGCCGGTCTGTGCGCACAATGTACACGCCGCGCCGCTTGTGTTTGCGGCTGACCGCCATCTGAAAATTATCGCCGATGCCGAAAACCGCGACGGCAGCTTTGCCTGTGCGGACAGCAGCGCCCAGTGCGACCTGCTGCCGGGTGAAAGCCTGCTGGTGACCGGCTGTGGGCAGCGCCTGCGGTTGATTGCCTTCGACGACGCGGAACAGTTCCATGCGATTGAAAACAAATTGATGAGGAGATGATCCCTGTGAAAAGTGCACGTCATCAGGCAATTCTTGACCTGATCGAACAGCACCCTATTGACCGGCAGGAGGACCTGCTGGCCCACCTGCGGGAGGAAGGCTTTGACGTGACGCAGGCCACGGTATCCCGCGATATTCGTGAGCTGCAGCTGGTCAAAACAGCCACCGCTGACGGGCGTTACCGCTACGTGCCGGCGTCTGCGTCCGGCAAGGTAACGCATTCACCCAGCCGGTTTGAGATGATTTTCCGCGAGTCGGTGCTCAAGGTGGATTACGCCGGGCACATGGTACTGGTCAAGTGTTTTTCCGGCATGGCCAACGCTGCGTGCGAGGTGTTCGACGCCAAGCAGTGGGACAATGTCGTCGGCACGCTTTCCGGCGATGACACGTTCTTTATCTTGATGCGCAGCGAGGATGACGCAGCCGCCATCTGCAAGCAGCTGCAGCAGTACACCCGCCGCGGGTAATTTTAACGACAGGGAGGAGCTGCCCCATGCTGGCAAGCCTGAAAATTGAAAATGTAGCCGTTATTGAAAAAGCCGAGGTGAATTTTACCCCCGGCTTTAACGTGCTGACAGGTGAGACCGGTGCCGGTAAATCCATCCTGATCGACTCCATCAATGCGATTTTAGGCAACCGCACCTCGCGTGAGCTGGTGCGAAGCGGCGCACAGAAGGCGTGCATCTGGGCAACGTTTGAGAGTATCCCGGCCTCCGTCAAAAAGCAGCTGGAAAAATGCGGCTATGAGGTCACCGACGACCTGCTTTTGTACCGCGAGATCAACGCCGAGGGCAAGGGCAGCTGCCGCGTCAACGGCATGCCCGCCACGGCGGCGGTGGTGCGGGACATTTCGTCGGGGCTGCTCTCCATCCACGGCCAGCACGACAGCCAGAGCCTGACAAACCCGGCACTGCATCTGGGGCTGCTGGATCAGTATGCCCAGAACCGCGATTTGTTCGCCGAGTATTACCGCCGCTACCGCGAGCTGGTCACGGTCAAGCGGCAGCTGGATGCCCTGAACGCAAGCGAATCCGACAAACAGCGCCGCATTGAGGCACTGACCGCCGAGATCGACACCATCGACGCCGCAGCCCTGCAGCCCGGCGAGGAAAAGACGCTGCAGGAGCGCAAGAACGTCATCACCCACGCCCAGAGCATTCTGGCGGGCATCACCGCCGCCCATCTGGCGCTGGCCGGTGACGAGGACGGTGAGCAGGCGGGCGCGGCAGACCTCTTGGGCGGGGCCGTTGACGGGCTGCAGAACAGTGCACGGCTCGACGAGTCGCTGACGGCCATGTCCGAGCGGCTGAACGACCTGTACTACAGCGCGCGCGAGCTGGCTACCGACCTGGCGGACCGGCTGGATGCCTACGGCTTTGACGCCGGGGAGCTGGACCAGATCGAAACGCGGCTTGATACGATCTACCGCATCAAGCAGAAGTTCGGCATGGAGGTCGACGAGCTGCTTGCACGGCGCGAGGCCGCCGCTGCAGAGCTGGAGACATTCCAGTCGTCGGGGCAGAAGATCGCCGAGCTGAAAGCGCAGATGCAGACGCTGTATGCCGCCGCCAAGGAGGCTGCCGAGAAGCTGACCCAGAGCCGCCTGAAAGGCTTTGCTGCCATGAACAAGGAGATGAAGGCGGCGCTGGAATTTCTGAACATGCCTGGCATCCGCTTTGCGCTCAAGCATACGCGGGGGCCGCTGTCCTCCCACGGGCAGGATACCGTGGAATTTTTGATTTCGACGAACCCCGGCGAGGAGCCGAAGCCGCTGGCAAAGATCGCGTCCGGCGGTGAGCTTTCCCGCATTATGCTGGCGTTCAAGAGCGCGCTGGCGGACCGCGACGCGCTGCCGACGGTCATCTACGATGAGATCGACACCGGCGTTTCCGGCCTGGCCGCGGGGCGCATCGGGCAGCTGCTGCACCAGACGGCCAGAGGGCATCAGGTGCTTTGCATCACCCACACGCCGCAGGTCGCTGCGTTTGCGGACAACCAGCTGCTGATCCAGAAGAATGTCCGCAAGGACCGCACGTTCACCGAGATCCACACGCTTGACATGGATGGCCGCGTGGAGGTGCTGGCACGGATGATCTCCGGCGACAAGGTCAGCGAGTTGAGCCTGGCCAGTGCGCGGGAATTGATTGAGAAATCCAAATAACCCTCGCGCCGGCTGCGGGCGCATTCTATATGCACCCCCCTTGACAACCCGTGTTGGATATGATACAGTATCTCTTGTTAAATGCAGTGATGGGAGCCAGTACCCGTCTGTTATGTTTCAGAGAAGCCCCGGTTGGTGCAAGGGGTCGGCAGTGCAGGCGGCGGAATACAGCCCGGAGCAGCAGGCTGAACGCGAAAGCCAGTAGGCTGTGCCGTGTGCGCACGTTACAGCGCTTGGGGTGTACGCAGCCCTTTGTCTGCCGCACCCGCGAAGGCCCGCCGCCGTGAGGGACGGGCAAACAGAGGTGGTACCGCGAACTTTCGCCCTCTGCCAAATTCACATTTGGCAGGGGCTTTTATTTTTGCCCTTGCCGCAACAAACGGAGGTAAAACCCATGACGATTTATGACGAACTGAAGGCCCGCGGCCTGATTGCCCAGGTCACCGACGAGGAGGAGATCAAGGAGGTCATCAACAACGGCAAGGCCACGTTCTACATTGGCTTTGACTGCACGGCGGACAGCCTGACTGCCGGTCACTTTATGGCCCTGACCCTGATGAAGCGCCTGCAGCAGGCCGGCAACCGCCCCATTGCCCTGATTGGCGGCGGCACGACGATGATCGGTGACCCGTCTGGCCGTACCGATATGCGCAAGATGCTGACCAAGGAGGACATCGACCACAACGCCGAGTGCTTCAAGCGTCAGATGGAGCGCTTTATTGAGTTCGGCGAGGGCAAGGCCCTGATGCTGAACAACGCCGACTGGCTGCTGGACCTGAACTACATTGAGCTGCTGCGCGAGGTCGGCCCCTGCTTCAGCGTGAACAACATGCTGCGCGCCGAGTGCTACAAGCAGCGCATGGAGAAGGGCCTGTCCTTCCTCGAGTTCAACTACATGATCATGCAGAGCTACGACTTCTACCATCTGTTCCAGAATTACGGCTGCAATATGGAGTTCGGCGGCGACGACCAGTGGAGCAACATGCTGGGCGGCACCGAGCTGATCCGCCGCAAGCTGGGCAAGGATGCCTACGCCATGACCATCACGCTGCTGACCGACTCCCAGGGCAAGAAGATGGGCAAGACCGCGGGCAACGCCGTCTGGCTTGATCCCAACAAGACGAGCCCGTTCGAGTTCTACCAGTACTGGCGCAACGTCGGCGACGCGGATGTGCTCAAGTGCATCCGTATGCTGACCTTCCTGCCGCTGGAGCAGATCGACGAGATGGACCACTGGGAGGGTGAGCAGCTGAACAAGGCCAAGGAGATTCTGGCCTACGAGCTGACGAAGATGGTCCACGGTGAGGAGGAGGCCGAAAAGGCGCAGGCCACTGCCCGCGGCCTGTTCAGCGGTGCCGCCGACCACGAGAATATGCCCAGCACGAAGCTGGACGCCGAGCTTGTCAAGGACGGTGGTGTCGGCCTGCTGGCCGCCATGGTCGCCGCGGGTCTGTGCAGCTCCAACCGTGAAGCCCGCCAGCTTGTCCAGCAGGGCGGCGTCCTCGTCGACGGCGAGAAGGTCACCGACCCGAAGGCTGTTCTGACCGTTGACGCGCTGAATAAGGGCGTCGTCATCAAGAAGGGCAAGAAGGTTTACCACAAGGTTGCGCTGTAAAGCAGGGCTGCTTTACAGCAATCTCAACACATAAATACAAGGCCGCAATCCTCCCGCCCGCACCACAAACGGTGTTGGACAGGGGGATTTTTGTATGGTATACTGGAACAAATTTGTGGAGGATAACTATTGTGGATAAAGCAGTTATTTATATACATGGAAAAGGTGGTAATGCTGAAGAAGCTATTCATTACAAACCACTCTTTAGTAATTGTGATGTGATTGGTCTCGACTATACTGCACAGTTTCCATGGGAAGCAAAAGAAGAATTTCCATTACTTTTTAATTCAATTTATAGAAACCACAAGACTGTTGAAGTAATTGCCAATAGCATTGGAGCGTATTTTGCTATCAATGCCTTATCAAATCAGCAAATAGAGAAAGCATATTTTATTTCGCCCGTTGTAGATATGGAAAGGCTTATTGCTGATATGATGATTTGGGCAAATGTTACAGAGGATGAACTCAAAGAGAAAAAAGAAATTCAGACAACCTTTGGAGAGACCCTTTCATGGGATTATCTTTGCTATGCAAGAGAAAATCCTATTATATGGGAAATCCCAACGCACATTTTGTATGGTGAAAAAGATAATCTTACCTCTTATGGAACGATACTTGAATTTGTACAGAGGACTAATTCAACACTTTCTATTATGAAAAATGGAGAGCATTGGTTTCATACGGATGAACAAATGAAATTTCTTGATGAATGGATAATAAAATCTTCCAAATAAATTCCAGTTTGTGCGTCGGGGCGTCGAGAACGCTGCCCCGACGGATTGCAACCCACAAAAAGGTGTAGCCTTGCAAAAGGGCCGCACCTTTTTTGATGCCTATTTTCCTCAGCACTGGCGCGTCAAACGGACGTAAAATTTCACGGCGCGTCCTACGGTCTCGACGCGGATACGCTCGTTGTTGCCGTGCGGGGTGCCGCACTCCTCAGCGGTCAGGTCGGTTATTAAAATTGCACTTTTCCGGCTGCAAATGTTTTTATACTGCGCATACTTGCCCCCGGGCGTGTTTTGGGCTATAATAAAGGGAGTATCGACTTTCAGGAGGCATCCATGCCCAAAGAGAAACTCAAAACCATCTACGTCTGCACCCAATGCGGCGAGACCAGCCCCCGCTGGCTGGGGCGCTGCCCGTCCTGCGGCGCGTGGAATACCATGACCGAGGATGTCGTAGCCGAGCCTGCCAAAACGTCCTCCGGCAAGGCCGCCGCTGCGCCACGTGTAACAGGGCAGACAAGCCTTGTGCCGCAGAAGCTGAAAAGCATCAGCACCACCGAGGAAAAAAGCCGCATCGTGACCGGCATCAGCGAACTGGACCGGGTCCTGGGCGGCGGTATCGTCATCGGCAGTGTAACGCTGATCGGCGGTGAGCCGGGCATCGGCAAGTCCACGATTTTGCTGCAGCTCTGCGGCGAGGTCAGCAAAACCAAAAATGTGCTCTACGTCACGGGCGAGGAATCGGTGCGGCAGATCAAGCTGCGTGCCGTCCGCCTGAACGTACCCGAGGACAATATCTCCCTCGTTGCCGAGAGCGACGTGGACGAGATCTGCGGTCTGATCGAATCGATGAAACCCGATTTGGTCGTTATTGATTCGATCCAGACGATGCGCTGCACGGATATTTCGTCGTCGTCCGGCACGGTCAGTCAGGTCAAGGAGAGCTCGGCGCGCTTTTTAAATGTAGCAAAAACGCTGGAGATTCCAACCTTCATCGTCGGCCATGTCAACAAGGACGGCGCGATTGCCGGCCCCAAGGTCATGGAGCATATTGTGGATACCGTGCTTTACTTTGAGGGCGACAAGACCTTGCCGTACCGCGTGCTGCGGGCCGTCAAGAACCGCTACGGCTCCACGAATGAGATCGGTATGTTCGATATGACAGGCCGCGGCCTTGCGCAGATCGAGAACCCGTCACAGGTCATGCTGGAGGGGCGGCCCATCGGCATCAGCGGCACCTGCGTAGCCTGCGTCATGGAAGGCACGCGCCCGGTGCTGAGTGAAATTCAGGCGCTGGCGACGAAAACAAGCTTTCCCAGCCCGCGGCGCACGGCGAGCGGCTTTGACTACAACCGCATGTACCTGCTTTTGGCCGTGCTGGAAAAGCGCGCCGGATACGCCTTTTACAATCAGGATGTCTACATCAACATCATCGGCGGCCTGAAGCTGGACGAGACTGCCTGCGACCTGCCGGTCTGCATCGCGCTGGCGTCCAGCCTGCTTGACCTGCCGGTAGACGAAAAGACCATCGCCATCGGCGAGGTCGGCCTCGGCGGCGAGGTGCGCAGCGTGACCCATCTGGAAACGCGCCTGCGCGAGGCACAGCGCGTCGGCTTCGACACCGCCATTTTGCCCAAGCACAACCTGAAAATGATTGACCCTTCGCAATTTCCCGGCTTGAAGCTCGTGGGCGTGTCCTACCTGCGGGAAGCCATCAACGCAATAAAATTAAAGTGAGGAATGGACCCATGCCCGAACAGAACGAAAAGAATCTCCCCAAAGCACCCGCCTTCAATCCGAAGGTCAAGGAGACCATTGCAGCCTTCAAGGAGAACAACAACCCTAAAAATCTCAATGACATCCTGAACGAGCTGGTACGCTCGCCGCTGCTGGCCCCCGCCGTGTTTGACCTGCAGGGCCAGCCAGCCCCCAAGCCGGAGGCCGATGGCCGCGTGCAGCTGCCCAAGGAGACCAAGATCAGCCTGGTAATGGTCACCAGCCCCGAGGGCAAGCGCTACTACCTGGGCTTCAGCGATTGGGACGCTGTGCACGAGTGGCAGAAGGCACAGCCCAAAGCCGCACAGCAGATCATCCTGCTGCGCTTTGATGACTACGCCAACATGATCGCGAAAAACGCCGAGGCCAGCGGTCTGGTCATCAACCCCGGCGACAATAGTCTGCGCCTGGAACGCCCGCTGATCGAGTCCGTCAAAAAGACGAAGGACGAGGTTTCCCAGAAGATCGCAGCGCAGCTGGCCGAGCAGCAGGCCCGCCGCATCCATCCCGGCGACAAGGTCACGCTGGTCGAGCCCAGCATTCTGCCCGACGCCATGATCGACCCGGTCTGCGCGGTGCTGGCCGACGCCCCCGGTGTGGGCTCTGCCTATCTGTCCGTTATGATCGTAAACGGTGACGCCCGCAGCTATCTGCTGGTGCTGGACGGCCCCAAGGACGAGAAGCTGTTTGCCTCCGTAGCACAGGCCGCCCGCCCGTACCTGCTCAGCCGTGAGAAGAAGATGGATCTGAACATCACGACCTCGATTTCTCCGCTGGGCCAGCAGGGTATGCAGGGCAGCGAGCCGTTCTACCGCAAGGGCATTGGCCGCGTGATTGAGGAGGATGACGACGAATGAGCGTAAAGCGTCTGCTGGACTGCACCCCCAGCGAGCTGGCCCGGTACACCAAGGCGGAGCTGCTGGACGCGATTGCGGGCAGTGAGGGCCGCGTACTGGCGTGCGAGACCATCGGCCTGACGCCTCCGCTGCTGGTGGACGTGACGAATGCGGAGTATGCGGCCTCCCTGAGTGCTGACATTCTGCTGCTGAATATGTTTGACGTGCAGCACCCTGTCATCAACGCACTGCCGAAGGTTCCCGAAGTCGAGACCGTGCGGGAGCTCAAGCGTCTGACCGGGCGCGTCGTGGGCATCAATCTGGAGCCTTGCGACCTGCAGGCCGCCAAAAGCAACGATGGAACGCTCTGGAAAATGAGCGGCGGACGCTTGGCCACCGTAGAAAATACACGCAGGGCCGCCGAAATGGGCGTTGATCTGATCGTTCTGACCGGCAACCCCGGCAACGGCGTCAGCAACGAATTGATCGTAGAAGCGCTGAAAGCGATTTCTGCCGCCGTCGGTGACCGCGTGCTGCTGGCCGCCGGCAAGATGCATGCATCCGGCGTAGCAGGGGAGGGCGGGGAGAAAATCATGACCCCCGCCGACGCCGAGGCCTTCATGGCAGCCGGTGCGGATATTATTCTGCTGCCGGCACCCGGCACGGTACCGGGCATCACACAGGAGTACGCGCACAGGCTGATTGAGGTCGTGCACAGCCGCGGCAAGCTGGCACTGACGGCTATCGGCACCTCGCAGGAGGGCGCGGACGCGGCGACCATCCGCCAGATCGCGCTGATGTGCAAGATGGCCGGTGCCGACATCCACCACATCGGTGATACCGGCGTGCCCGGCATGGCCTTGCCGCAGAACATCATGGCATACTCCATTGCCATCCGCGGCGAGCGCCACACCTACCACAAAATGGCACAGTCTGTCAACCGCTGATAATAGCAAACTGCCCGCAGGAATTTTGCGTTCCTGCGGGCAGTTTTTTATTGCAGATTGCGGTAATACTCGGACTGGCCGTCGTAGAGCGTCTTTTCCTGCAATTTATCGATCATATTCAGCCTGACCTTTATCATGGCAATCGCAGCCTCGTTTTGCGCGGCGTTCCAATCCTGCTTCAGCAGCAAAAGGCCGCGGTAATAGTCCTCGGTGCGCTTCATGCATTCGCGCAGCAGGTCGATTTCATCGGGCGTCAGAGCCAGACTGATTTTTTGCTCGTCTGCAGCAGCAGGCTCGGGCGGCTTTTTCTTCGCAAACAATGCCATGGGATTCACACTCACTTTTTCTTAGTAAAGAGCTTTACGGCAAACACAATAACAGCAATCGGAAGTACAATTTGAATGATAAGCGCAATCAGCACCGACAGCAGTGAGGTCGTAAGCACCAGCGTGCCGATGAGCATACCGCTGATGATACGCCACAGCCACGCAAAGACCATCAGCGCAATGATGGCCAGCAGAACCTTGATGATGGTGTCCTTGTTCATGATTTCAACTCCTTTTAATTCATCATACCAGATTTTTCAGGAATTGCAAGCTTGGCGTAGGTTTCATTCGGAGGGGCTGACATTTTCAGACTGCTTTACTTTATCAATAGCAAAGCGCCGTTCGGCAATCCGGCTTTTGGTGGCTTCCGTTATCGTTTTTTCTGTTTAGTCCCGAGCTCTGGTTCCGGTTTTTTCGCACCCTCCCTGCTTTAATGCCCTCCCTATATTTCGCTAAATTTGCATTTAGCGAAATGTTATCACTTGCTAAAATCCTGTCGCGGACGCCCTCTCCCACAGCGAAAAGCATCATTTGCATGATTATGCACACATATACAGATTATCAACGCTTTGTAATATGAGCGGTTCTTTGCGTTTCTTATAAGTTGGTGAAATTGACGAGGTGTTGCCTGCTGTGCTACAATAAAAAAGCAGAAGCATCGTTTCCGCGTGCTTCTGCAAATTAATATGTTAAGTTGAGGGCTTCCATGAGCAGTTATATTGATGTGGTCCACCCGGAGCGCCATGCGCCGTACCTGGATATTCCTGATGATGTGGTTGACTACCTGCATTACCTCGATTTTGTAAAGCTGCGCTCCCCGCGCACCGTCAACGGGTACTATCTGGACCTGCGCGGCTTCTTCCGCTATATGATGCAGCGCTGGCAGCGCGTGGCCGACGATACGCCGCCCGAGGAAATTGATCTGACCGGCATTACCACCGCCGACATCCGAACGATCACCAAGCACGATATTTTTGATTTTCTTGACCATGCGCGCAGTGCTGACAACGGTCCCAAGGCCCGCGCACGGAAGCTGAGCGCCCTGAAGGGCTTTTTCAACTATATGTGCACGCAAGTCAATCGGCTGGCCGCGAACCCCACGGAAAACATCAGCCTCGGCTCGCCGGCCAGGGCTCTGCCCAAATATCTGACCCGGGACGAAGCTGTCACTTTGTTAAGTAATATACAAAGTGATTTTTACGAGCGTGATTACTGCATATTAACGTTATTTTTGAACTGCGGCATGCGGTTAGCCGAGCTTGTCACGATTGATATGGGTGATTTTCGCGATGACACGATCCGCATTGTCGGCAAGGGCAGCAAGGAGCGGCTTGTTTATTTGAATGACGCCTGTCTGGATGCGCTGCAGCGCTATAAAAAGGTGCGCGCTTCCCTGCCGAACCTTGTGGACAGGGACGCTCTGTTCGTCTCCAAGCGCACCGGCAAGCGGCTGTCTGCGCGGCGGATCGAGCAAATCGTCGCGCGCTGCCTGCAAAGCGCCGGCCTGAGCGGACGCGGGTTTTCCCCGCACAAGCTGCGCCACACCGCCGCCACGCTTATGTATCAGGGCGGCGTCGATATGCTGGCCTTGAAGGAGATTTTGGGGCACGAGAACGTCTCCACGACCCAGATCTACACCCACATCAACCGTGAACAGCTGAAAAAGGCTGTAGCCGCCTCCCCGCTGGCCACCCAGAAATACGTGGAGCAAAAGCCGTCAGCGCCCGACGCCCCCGATCCTAATGACGGCGAGTACAGCCCCGACGGCAGCGAAAGCCGCTGACAGCGCCAGCGCCGCGGCAAAACGGACTGCCAGCCGCCGCGCTGTGCCCGGTGTCTCCCGCGCAGCACGCCCGCGCACCGCGCGGAAAAGTTCCATCGCCAGCCGCACTGCCCAGCCTGCCAGCCACAGGCAGAGAAGCAGCGTACCCACATCAGAAAGCAGCGTGTCCAGCCGATAGCGCAGCAGCGCCGACGCACCGCTTTGCGTTGCCACTGACGCCGCGCAAAAGCCCAGGAACAGCCCGCGCGCCGCAAACAGCAGCGCCAGCAAACCGACGCCCCACACGCAAAAGCCGCACAGCAGCACCAGTATCAGCTGCAAAAGGTTCACCGCAAGCTGCGCCCCGAAGGCTGCCGCAAGGCTCGTACCTTCGGGGCGGCTTGTGTAGTAGGCCGCCAGCTGCTGCCCCAGAGGCGCTGTCCCGCTGCGTCCCAGCCAGATGCCCGGCAGGTAACCTGCCAGAAATATCACGCCAAATGCCAGCGCCGCCCCGCTTTCCGTCTGCGGCGTATGTTCCCGGTGCGGGCGCTCTACCGCAGGCCGCAGCATCGGCAGCCCCGGGCGGCGCAGCGCCGTCTGTGCCGCCCGCATCAGCGGCCCGCCCGCAGGGCCGTCAGTGCACCGCCCAACAGGCCCCCTAGCAGCAGTGCCAGCGGCAGCATGGCGTTGCTTCCCTGCCAATCCAGTCTGCCGTTTGCCAGCAGCGTTGCCGCCAGCAGACAGACCGTGTAAAACGCCCCGCAGCCCAGCCCGCACAGCAGCAGCCTTTTCTGCAATCTGCGGGCCAGCACGGCAGCAGACACAGCCGCCCCCACTGCCGCCGCCATACAGGCCATAGGCCGCACTGCGGACAATGGCAGCCCTGTATGCGTCAGCAGAAACGCCGCCAGCGCCAGCAACAATATGCACACGCCCACACCGCAGCCAAAGGACAGCAGCAGCGCCGCCGCGGCCGGATTTTTAACGCCGGTTTTTGGTTTGCGCAGATTTTTAGCCATAACAAAACGCCCCCTTGCACAGTCAACACTATGCAAAGGGGCGTGGGTTTTATGTCAATTACTTCTTGACGGGGGTGGACTTGCTGTCCTTACCGGTGTCCAGCTTCTCCACAGAGGAGATTGCGGAGCGGCGGAAGCGAATCTTCGTGCGGTCACTGCCGGTCTCGATGACGATGGTGTCATCCTTGTCCGCAATGGCGCAGACGATGCCGACGATACCGCCGATGGTGGTGACTTTGTCGCCGATCTCGATGGAACTGCGCATGGCAGCATCCTTCTTGTCCTGGCGCTTCTGCGGCAGGTAGATCAGGATGATCATAAACACGATGATAAGGATCATCGGCAGGAAGCTCAGCAGCATTTCAGCCGTGGTAGCCGTGCCGGTGGCGGCATTCAGAAACTGGATCATAGCAAGTATACTCCTTAAAAATAACGATTTCTTCTATTATATCGGATAAATGCGCATTGTGCAAGCATTTTGCCGGAAAAATCAGATGCGGGTATCAAGTTTATGCACATAGGTGTCGTGGAACTGCTGGAAGGTGCCGTTGTCTAGCGCCTCGCGGATGCGCTCCATCAGGTGATTGTAGAAGTACAGGTTGTGCATGACAGCCAGGCGCATGCCCAGCAGCTCGTCTGCTTTCTGCAAATGGCGGATATACGCGCGGGAGAAATTGCGGCAGACCGGGCAGTCACAGTGCGGGTCGATGGGCGACTCGTCGCGCTCGTATTTCAGGTTCTTGATATTGATGATGCCGTCCCAGGTGAACAGATGCCCGTGGCGCGCGTTGCGGCTGGGCATGACGCAGTCGAACAGATCAACGCCGCGGTAGACGCCCTCAATGATGTTGCCCGGCGTGCCGACGCCCATCAGATAGCGGATTTTGTTTTTCGGCGCAAACGGCTCTACGGCAGAGATGATGTCATACATGACCTCGGCGGGCTCGCCGACGGCCAGACCGCCGATGGCGTAGCCGTCCAGATCATACTCTGCGATCTGCTTCATGTGCTCAACGCGCAGGTCGGCGAACGTGCAGCCCTGGTTGATGCCAAACAGCAGCTGGTCGGGATTGACGGCCTTTTCCTCATGCTTCAGGCGGTTCATCTCGTCCTTGCAGCGCAGCAGCCAACGGGCCGTGCGGGCGCAGCTGTTCTTGGCGTACTCGTAGGTAGCCGGGTTTTCGACGCACTCGTCAAAGGCCATGGCAATCGTAGAGCCAAGGTTTGCCTGAATCTGCATGCTCTGCTCCGGTCCCATAAAGATACGGTGGCCGTCGAGGTGGGAGTTGAAGGTCACGCCCTCCTCCGTAATATGGCGCAGCTTGGCCAGACTGAACACCTGAAAGCCGCCGCTGTCGGTCAGGATGGGGCCGTCCCACTTGGTAAACTTGTGCAGACCGCCCATCTCAGCCACGAGTTTGTCGCCCGGGCGCAGGTGCAGATGATAGGTGTTGCACAGCATGACCTGTGCGCGGATGTCCTTGAGGTCCAACGCCGACAGACCGCCCTTGATGGCGGCAGCCGTGGCGACATTCTGGAATGCAGGGGTCTGGACCGTGCCGTGCACCGTGGTAAATTCGCCGCGGCGGGCAGCCCCTTCCTGTTTGATAAGGCGGTAAGGCATAGCTTTCTATCTCCGTTTTAAAAATATTTCATCGAAAAAGGCGGCGCAGGGGGCTTTTTCCCTGCACCGCCTAATAAATTATTATAAAAGAAAATCCGTGGTTCGTCAACTGTAAATCGGCAGAATCACCACCCCCGCCGGGAAAATTATTTTACCCTATAGCGCAAAATGGTTTTGAGCCTGTTTTTTTCTGTGCGGGTGGCATTGCTCAGGTAGATTTCCCGGTGGCCTTCCTCCGTGCGCGTCAGGCTGTGGGCGTGTACGAATTCGTCCATTTTTGTGAAAGAAACCGGCTCATCGTCATACGCGCCGACATGCAAAAGCTGCACACAGGTTTCGCCCGGCACGGTGCCGAAGCGGACCTCTTCCAAGAGCGGGTTTGGTTTTCGGTGTTTTGTACGTTCCAGCGCAGCGCACACGCCGTCCTCTCCGACAAAATCCGGCTGGCGGATCACGAGAGTGTAGCGCAGCTTTTCCTTGATGAGCTCGCAGTTCTCAATTTTCTGCCAGACGCCCTCCAGTGGGTACACGGCAAAGTCGTCATACTCGCCCTTTGCAGTCTTTTTGTAAGCCATTTTGACCGCATAGGCCACGGAATACAATGCCGATACGCGGTTTGAAAAATCCGTGTCATTCGGGTTTCCTTCACCGTTTATCATGATGCAGCTTTGTGTCGGAACCGTCACCAAGACCGGGGTTGTTTTTGCACCGTAAAGCTGCTTTTCCTGCCTTCTCCATTCGTATTTCATAAAAAGCGCCTCCTTGCGCTTTTCAGAATACCGCAGAAAGCATGACACCCTCTGTCATGTTTTATATTTTTCTGCCATGCGGGTCAGCTTTTCTTTCACGCTGCGCCGCAATTCGTCGGGCTCCAGGATTTCAACTGCGTCGCCATAGGACAAAATGTAGCTATACAGCGTTCTTTCTGGCATATTGACGGTCACGTACAGGCTTCCCTGCGCATCCTTCTCCACGGTATCGGTAAACTCGTCATAGACGCGGAAGGCAGCCGCCGGGGAGAATTTCAGCCTTACCGAGATCAGCCGCTCCTGCTGTATCGTCGGTTTTAGCTCCGGGACATCCGCCTTCCTGCGCAGGAAGGTCTCCGGCAGAAGCGTCAAATTCTTGATGCGGGTCAGCTTGAAAAAGCGGTAGTCGTTTCGCAAAAGGCAGAAGCCGTACAAATACCAGTCCTTGCTCTTGAAAATCAGCTTGACCGGTTCCACCGTGCGGACAGTGCCGCCGCCTTCGCCCGCAAAATACGAAAAGCTGACCCTGCGGCAGCTGAAAACAGCCCTTTTGAGCTCGTCGAACAGCTCCGCACCCGCCGTATTTTTGTGCCAGTCGGAAAAATCGACCTCGATCCAATTTGCGCCCTGTACCCGGAAAAGCCCGCCCAATTTGGTAAGCAGTTCATCGGTCCGGCTGTTTTCCACGGCGGCAAGGCCCCGCAGTGCCATCAAAATTTGCTCTTTTTCCTGCGGCGTCAGCAGCGATTTCTCCAGCACAAACTCCGGCAGGATAAAAATACCGCCGCCCTTTCCCTGCACAGTATAAATCGGTATCCCGGCAGCACTGATGGCATCCAGGTCGCGGTAAATCGTTCTTACCGATACTTCAAATTTTTCTGCCAGCTCGGGGGCCGTGGCTCTGCCCTTGTCCAACAGATGATACACGATTTTGAACAGTCTGCCCTGCTCCATACAATGCCCCCCTCGCATCACAACAAAAGCGCCGAAGATCTGCCCCGGCGCTTTCGCAAAAGATATTTTCTGTTACCGAATGAACATCGCATCACCAAAGCTGAAGAAGCGGTACTTTTCCTCAACGGCGACCTTGTAGGCGGCCATCGTTTTGTCGTAGCCGTAGAAGGCGGCAATCAGCATGATAAGGGTGCTCTCCGGCAGGTGGAAGTTCGTAATCAGGCCGTCGATGGCTTTCAGCTCGATGCCGGGATAGATGAAGATGCTGGTATTCCCGCTGCACGGCACGATCTTGCCGTACTTAGCCCAGACAGATTCCAGCGTGCGGCAGCTCGTTGTGCCCACGGCAATGACGCGGTGGCCCGCGGCGCGGGTCTCGTTGATGAGCTTCGCCGTTTCCTCGCTGACGGAGTACCACTCGCTGTGCATCTGGTGGTCCTCAATGGATTCCTCATTCACGGGACGGAAGGTGCCCAGGCCGACATGCAGCGTGACCTCGGCAATGTTGACGCCGCGGGAGCGGATCGTATCCATCAACTGCGGGGTAAAGTGCAGGCCCGCGGTGGGCGCGGCGGCGCTGCCCAGTTCCTTGGCGTAGACGGTCTGGTACTGGCTCTGATCCTCGAGCTGCTTCGTGATGTAGGGCGGCAGCGGCATCTTGCCGAACTCGTCCAGCTTCTCGTACAGTGTCTCGGTGTCGTAGGTAAAGGTCACATACTTATTGCCGTCAGGCAGCGTCTCATCCACCACGGCGGTCAGGCTGCCGTCGCCGAACTCCACCTTTGTGCCCGGCTGCATCCGCTTGCCGGGGCGGGCCAGGCACTCCCAGGTATCGCCCTTGACCTGGCGGAGCAGCAGCAGTTCGCAGACAGCGCCTGTGGGCACCTTGGTGCCCATCAGGCGGGCAGGCAGGACCTTGGAGTTATTGACAACGAGCAGATCGCCCTTTTCAAGATAATGCGGCAGCTCATGGAATACCGAGTGCAGGATCTTATCATTTTTGCGGTCCAGCACCATCAAACGGGCGGCATCGCGGGGGTCGGCAGGCTCCTGCGCGATCAGCTCCTTCGGCAGGTCGTACCAGAAATCTTTTTTGAGCATTTTTGTATCATCCTTTTTTACTTTAAAGCGTTATCGTCTTGACATTCTTATGTGGGAATATTATAATGAATCCAAACACAGAGGCGCGAAGCGCATCAGTACCGGTTTTCATCATGCCCTGCCAGGGGCGAGAGCCGGGAAAGGGTTCTTCGCCGAAGAAAATGCGCGGCACGCATTTTCTGGGTCCGCAGCCGAACAGGTGCGGGACTGTCACGCTGTAAAACAGTGTGTTGCGCTGTGTTATATGCAATATGATATTATATTGCATTTTGTGCCGGTTTTCAAGCCGGTTTTTTTATTATCTGTGCAAATTTCCGTGGGAGCCGCATAGATATAAGGAAGGGTATCGTGAAAGGAAGGTCTTAGTCAGGATGAAACAGTACAATGTTGGTGTTATCGGTGCAACCGGTATGGTCGGCCAGCGCTTTATTACACTGCTGGAAAATCACCCCTGGTTTAATCTGGTTGCCCTTGCGGCCAGCGCACGCAGCGCTGGCAAAACCTATGAGGAGGCCGTCGGCAGCCGCTGGTTGATGAAGACCCCCATGCCCGAGAGTGTTAAAAAGATGGTTGTGCTGGACGCCGCCAATGTGAAGGAGGTCGCCGCCAAGGTCGATTTTGTCTTTTGCGCCGTCAACATGAAGAAGGACGAGATCAAGGCACTGGAGGAGGCCTACGCCAAGGCCGAGTGCCCGGTCGTGTCCAACAACAGCGCGCACCGCTTTACCCCTGACGTGCCGATGGTCGTACCCGAGATCAACGCCGACCACATCGACATCATCCCTGCCCAGCGCAAGCGCCTGGGCACCAAGCGCGGCTTTGTGGCCGTCAAGTCCAACTGCAGCCTGCAGAGCTATGTGCCTGCCCTGCATCCCCTGCGCAAATACGGCATCTCTGACGTGCTCGTCTGCACCTATCAGGCCATCTCCGGCGCAGGCAAGACGTTTGAGACCTTCCCCGACATCCTCGACAACGTCATCCCCTACATCGGCGGCGAGGAGGAAAAGAGCGAGCAGGAGCCGCTGAAGCTGTGGGGCCGCATCGAGGGCGACAAGATCGTCTCGGCCGAGTCTCCCCGCTTTACGGCCCAGTGCCTGCGCGTGCCTGTCTCTGACGGCCACATGGGCGCGGTGTTCGTGCGCTTTGAGAATAAGCCTTCTAAGGAAGAAATTCTGCAGGCCTGGAAGGAATTCCACGGCCCCGCACAGGATCTGGAGCTGCCCAGCGCCCCGAAGCAGTTCCTGCATTACTTTGAGGAAAATGACCGCCCGCAGCCCAAGCTGGACCGTATGCTGGAAAACGGCATGGCTGTCAGCATTGGCCGTCTGCGTGAGGATAACCAGTACGACTACAAGTTCGTCTGCCTGTCCCACAACACGCTGCGCGGCGCTGCCGGCGGCGCGGTGCTGCTGGCCGAGCTGCTGGCTGCCAAGGGCTATTTTGACTGATTGGCTGCGCATGGCAGCCTTGGTGTAAGGAGAATTCGTATGAAGAGACCCGTATTTACCGGTGCCGCCGTGGCAATCATCACCCCGATGAACACCGACGGCAGCGTCAACTATGACGAGCTTGGCCGCATCATCGACGACCAGATTGCCCACAGCACGGATGCCATTGTCATCTGCGGCACGACGGGTGAGTCCCCGACGCTGACCGACGAGGAGCACACCGAGTGCATCCGCTATACCGTCAAAAAGACGGCAGGCCGCGTCCCGGTGATTGCGGGTACCGGCTCCAACGACACGAAGTATGCCATCTGGCTGTCCCAGCAGGCTGAGGCCGACGGTGCCGACGCACTGCTGCTGGTCACGCCCTACTACAACAAGACGAGCCAGGCGGGCCTGCTGGCCCACTACACAGCCATTGCGGACGCTGTGCATATTCCCTGCATCCTGTACAATGTGCCCAGCCGCACGGGCTGCAACCTGACGCCCGCCACGCTGGCCGAGCTTGCGAAGCACCCGAACATCAACGCCGTCAAGGAGGCCAGCGGCAACATCAGCCACGTGGCCGAGATCGCAGCGGCCTGCGGTGACAGCCTGAACATCTACTCCGGCAACGATGACCAGATCGTGCCGCTGCTGGCTCTGGGCGGCAAGGGCGTGATCAGCGTGCTGTCCAACGTAGCCCCGCAGTACACCCATGACATCTGCGCCAAATGGTTTGCTGGTGAGACTGCCGAGAGCCTGTCCATGCAGCTCAAGGCGGTGCCGCTTATCAAGGCACTGTTTGCCGACGTCAACCCCATCCCGGTCAAATGGGCCATGAACCGCCTTGGCTGGAATGCCGGCGACTGCCGTCTGCCGCTCGTTGCGCCCTCCGCCGCAGTGCAGGCGCAGCTGGAGACTGCCATGCAGGAGTTCGGCCTGCTGAAATAATTTCACAGCCGACCCACTGCCATGCCGCGGGTCGGCTTTTTGCTTTTGCACGACTTTTGCATGAAAGGAACAATAACACATGACGGATATTATCATTCAGGGCATCTATGGCCGTATGGGCCGCGCACTGGTCGAGAAGATCGGTGCGCGCGAGGATTGCCGCATCGTCGCCGGTGTGGATCGCGAAGCCGGGCGGGTCGGCGAAATTCCCGTTTACGCCGGGTTCGACGCACTGCCCTGCAAGGGCGTCATCATCGACTTTTCCTCACCCGCCGGGGCGGTTGCAGCAGCGCAGCACGGTGCCGCCAACGGTCTGCCCTGCGTCATCTGCTCCACCGGCCTTTCCAGGGAGGATGAGGCTGCACTGGAGGCTGCCAGCACCAGGACGCCGATCTTCCGCAGCGCAAACATGTCGGTGGGTGTCAACGTGCTGATCGAGCTGGCCCGCCAGGCTACGAAGATCCTGGGCGGCGAGTTTGACATTGAGATCATCGAGAAGCACCATCATAACAAGCTGGACGCGCCCAGCGGCACAGCGCTGATGATTGCCGACGCCATCAACACCGAGGCGAACGGCAAATATGAGTACGTCTATGACCGCACGCAGGTTCGCCAGAAGCGCGGCGCACAGGAGCTGGGCATCAGTTCCATCCGCGGCGGCGGCATTGTGGGCGAGCACGATGTGCTGTTCTGCGGCCCCGACGAGGTCGTGACGCTGAGCCACAGCGCGGGCAGCCGCGGCGTCTTTGCCGACGGTGCCGTACAGGCTGCGCTCTATATTGCTGCGCTGGCCCCCGGCTATTACACGATGACCGACCTGCTGCGAGGTAAACTGATATGCGAATGAACAGCAACGACCTTGCCGCCTGCGCGGTCATCGCACTGGGCGTCGGCGGCGTAGTTGTCGGCTCTCTGCTGGGCGTCGGCAATCAGGCTGTGACCCTGCCCGCGGCCAATCCGCAGCCCGTAGTCGTGGATATGCCGGCAGAGCCGGAACCAACCGCTACACCGGAGCCGACCCCCGAGCCGACGCCAACCGTCGAGACCGTGCACTTTTCCGCCACGGGCGACGACCTGATTCACGATGGTATCTTTTTGCAGGCTAAGGGGCGCGGCGGCGACCACTACGATTTTGACGCCGCCTACGCAGCCATGCAGGGCTACTACGACCAGTTTGATGTGAACTGGCTCAATCAGGAGACGCTCGTCAACGACGAGTTCGCCGCCAGCGGCTATCCGATGTTCTCCACCCCCGGCGAGATCACCGACACGCTGTATAATTTGGGCTTCCGCGTGTTCAGCCTCTCCAACAATCACAGCTACGACAAGGGGGCGGCGGGCATTGAGGCATCCATGGCACACTGGGCTGCCATGCCGGACGATGTGGTCACAATGGGCTTTTACAATTTGGAAACCTATGACAACTACGCCTACCAGACCGTCAACGGCATCACGTTCGGCTATCTCTCCTATACGGAGCACACCAACGGCCTGCCCACGCCGTCCGGCACAGACTATGGCGTTGTGTATCTGGACGACCATGAAACGATTGCCAAACAGATCGCCGATATGCGCCCGAACTGCGATGTTCTTATCGTCAGCGCCCACATGGGCACCGAGGGCACGCACGAGGTCAACGACTTTCAAAGGGAGACTGCTCAGTGGCTGGCCGACCAGGGCGTCGATGTTATCATCGGCACCCACCCGCATGTAGTACAGAACGCCGCATGGCTGACCGGTGTGAACGGCAACACGACCTTCATCGTCTACAGCCTGGGCAACTTCATCAACGCGCAGTCCTCGCGCGATAATGTCATCGGCGCGATTCTGGACGTGTATTTTGATAAGACGACCCAGCCTGACGGCAGTGTGAGCATTGCCATCCGTGACCCGAAGCTGCACTGCGTTATCAGCCAGTATGAGACCGGGTACAAGAATATCCGGGTCATCCCCTACAGCCAGTACACAGACGAACTGGGTGCAGCACACGGAGAGTTCACCCTCTCCCGCGAATACATAGAGAGCATGCTCCGCAGCACGATTGACGAGGAGTTCCTCACGTTAGATTGAATGAAAGGATGATTTTTATGTACGGTGTCAGCAAGATCAGCAGCGAGCAGAACATTATGCTCACCACCTTCCCCGGTGCCCAGTACAGCGCACAGAGCCTGGCCGAGCATCTGGACGTTTTTGCCAAAGCCGGTATTGTGGTCGATATGATCTGCCAGAGCGCGCCCCGCGGCTCCGCGGTGGATTTCAGCTTTACGACGAGCTATGACAACTTTGCCGCCGTTATGAAGGCTCTGCCCGCCGCAGCCAAGGCCAATCCCCCGCTGGTCTCCGGCGGCTACAGCAAGATCAACCTCTTTGGTGAGGAGATGGTCACCAGCTGCGGCGTCGCCGCCCGTGCGCTGGCCGCACTGGCCGGTGCAGGTATTGAAATCGTGCTCATCACAACGAGCGACCTTGACATCTCCCTGCTGATCCGCCAGCAGGACGAGGACACCGCCCTCGATGCCCTGCATAAGGCGTTTGCAGTCTGACGGCAATCAAAAAGCAGGTGCAACCCCATTTAAAGGGCTGCACCTGTTTTTTTATTTGTTGTTGCGGTAGCACTTTGCTACCAGAAACGGCAGGAATACAACCCCATACATGATGGCGCTGATTGCCACATCGGTCCAGCTGATGATCTGATTTGAAATATCCGCCGTACCGGTCCAGACCAAGACCATGCTGTTGTTTAGGTAGTGCAGCACCACGGGGAGCCAGATATTTTTGCCGCACTTCTCATACGCAAAGGTGAAAAATACACCGAGCGTCACACAGACAACAAGCTGTGCGGCAATGCTCTGCAGTGATGTATCGGGACTGTAGAAGAAAAGATTCAGCGGCAGGTGCCACAGGCCCCACAGCACACCAACGGCCAGTGCGCCGAGCCGTGCGCCGAAGCGGCCTTGCAGGGCTGGCGTCAGGTAGTAGCGCCAACCGTATTCCTCGCCAAAAAACGGCAGAAAGCTCAAAAAGAAGTTCGGTACAAGCACCACTGCCATAACCCACGGTGCAGATGTGCGCCAGTAGGCCAGATATTCAGCCCAGCTATCACCGCCCTGCATCGCCATCGAAAGAAAGACCATAGCGGTCTTGACCGCAAGGAAATAGACGCAGATGACAAGAGCCGTCAGCAGCTTGCCGTGCAGGCGCAGGCCGCATGCCTCGCGCTTTGTCTTTTTCTCGGTCAGCAGGAAGATCCAGCCCAGCACCGACGCGATAATGATGACAAAGTTTGCAATATTCAGCCAGCCCTCCTGCGGCAGGAACGCAGACAGAACGCTCATGGCGAGCATCAGCGCAGTGGCCGCGATGTGCAGGATGTAAAACCGCTTTGGCGTCCCCTGCCGTCTTGCCAGCAAAAACGCCAGCATAACGCCCGCCGCCGGGTAGAACATCTGGGCGTTGGCAAAAATCGAGGTGTCCCGCCCGTTTTGCAGGCAGATGTACAAAAGCGGCATCATCAGAAACGGAATTGCGTAAGCACAGAGCGCAAAGACAGTCAGCTCTTTTTTATTCGTTTTCATCGTCGTCCTCCTTTGGGTTTTCCAACTCAGCGTGGCGCTTTTTGTAAGCCTTCATGCTGAGCTGCAGCAATGCAAAGCACAGCACCCAGGTACAGACCCCCATGATGACCGCCTGCAGCACCGCAATGCCTGCGCCAAGCGCTGCAAATTTGATAAGCCCCCACACAAACACGGCAACACCGCCCGCAACGGACACAACGACATTGGTTTTCGTATTCGGTTTAAGGTGACGGTCCCAGATACCGGCACGCAGATCACTCAGGACCGAATAGGCGGCCCCCAGCATAAAGATAAACCATTCTGCCGCCATCTCCCGCGGGGCAAAGCCCAGCAGACTTTCGATGATCAGCGCCGCCAGCAGCAGCACCCACAGCACCCAGAAGCCGCGTGACTCGATTTTTAAAAGGGTCTGTTTTTGCATTTCGTCAAGATTATCGTGCTTAAAAAATTCCTTCAGATTCATCGCTCATTCCTCCCAGAACAGCTCGTCCAATGTCTTGCCCAGCACCCTGCAGATGCTGCGGCAGAGGTTGATGGTGGGGTTGTACTCGCCTTTTTCGATTGCATTGATGGTCTGGCGGGACACGCCCACCACCGCCGCCAGATCCGCCTGGGTCATATCCAGCGCAGCGCGGGCAGCCTTCAGCTTCAGATTCTTTGCCATTGCCTTCGTTTCCTTTCCTCTTGCTGTGACTTTACTATAGCACGTGCCTTACATTATGTCAAGTATATATTACTTTTTGAAAAATAAATTTTCCCTACAAAACCCGCACTTGCGGCAATTCGCCCACTGTGCTATGATAGTTTTTATAGATTATGATAAAGGAAGTTTGGCTATGAAGTACAGCTTTCCCGCTTTTGAAAACGGCTTTATCCGCGCTGCTGCGGCCAGCCCCGCCCTGCGCGTGGCCGACTGCACCTACAACGCCGACCAGATCATCGGCGTCATGCGCGAGTACGCCGAAAAAAATGTGCAGCTGCTCTGCCTGCCGGAGTTTGCGCTGACCGGCTACACCTGCAGTGACCTGTTCTTGCAGGATACCCTGCTGCGTGGGGCCGAGGACGGCCTTGCCGCGATTTTGAAGGCCAGCGAGGGACTGAACGTCGTTGTCCTCGTCGGCCTGCCTGTGCGCCACAACGGCAAGCTGTACAACTGTGCGGCGGTGCTCTGCAACGGTGAGCTGCTGGGTCTGGTGCCGAAAGTACACCTGCCCAACTACGGCGAGTTTTACGAGAAGCGCCACTTTATCCCCGGTATGCGTGAGCCCGAGTGCATCGAGCTGGCTGGGCAGGAGACGCTGATCGGCACGAACCTTCTGTTTGCCTGCAAACAGCTGCCCGCCTTTGTGCTGGCAGCCGAGGTCTGCGAGGACCTGTGGTCTCCCATTCCGCCGAGCTGTGCCCACGCACTGGCCGGGGCTACCGTTGTGGCAAACCTGTCCGCCAGCGATGAAACCGTCGGCAAGGCAGCCTACCGCCGTGAGCTGGTCTGCGGGCAGAGCGCACGTCTGCTGTGTGCGTACCTCTACGCCGACGCAGGCCACGGCGAAAGCACCACCGACATGACGTTTGCGGGCCACAACCTGATTGCCGAAAACGGCAGTCTGCTGGCCGACGCCGCACCGTTTGCGGGCGAGGATGCCGTAACCGAGCTGGACCTGGACCGCATGGTGCAGGAGCGCCAGCGCAACACGACCTTTATGCCGGAAACGAACGGCTACACCACTGTGGAATTTGAGCTACCGCCCGTGGAGCTGGCGCTGATCCGCCCTGTCTCCTGCACGCCGTTTGTGCCGCAGGACGCCGCGACCCGCGCCGAGCGGTGCGAGCTGATTCTGCGCATCCAGGCCGAGGGCCTTGCCAAGCGCATGGAGCACACCCACGCCAAGTGCGGCGTGCTGGGTATCTCCGGCGGGCTGGACAGCTGCCTGGCCCTGCTGGTGGCCGTGCGCGCCTGTAAGGTGCTGGGCCGCGACGCGAAGGATATTGTGGCCCTGACGATGCCCTGCTTCGGCACGACGAAGCGCACCCGCTCCAACGCCGAGATTCTGTGCGAGGCTTTGGGCGTGACGTTCGGCGAGATCAACATCACCGAGACCGTCAAGAGCCACTTTGCGGACATCGGCCAGCCCGCCGACAAGTACGATGTCACGTTTGAAAACTGCCAGGCCCGCGTGCGCACGCTGGAGCTGATGGACTATGCCAACAAGAACGGCGGCTTTGTCATCGGCACCGGCGACTTAAGCGAGCTGGCGCTGGGCTGGGCCACCTACAACGGCGACCACATGAGCATGTACGGCGTCAACACCGGTGTGCCGAAAACGCTGGTGCGCCATATTGTGCAGTACGTGGCCGACACCTGCGGCAATGACACGCTGCGGGACGTGCTGGTGGATATTCTGGACACCCCCGTCAGCCCCGAGCTGCTGCCCACCGCCGCAGACGGCACGATTGCCCAGCAGACCGAAAAACTCGTCGGCCCGTATGAGCTGCACGACTTCTATCTCTACTATGTGCTGCGCTTTGGGTTCAGTCCGACAAAAATCTACCATCTGGCCCGCACAGCCTTTGACGGCCGGTATGAGCCGGAGGTCCTGCTGGCTTGGCTGAAAAATTTCTACCGCCGTTTCTTTGCCCAGCAGTTCAAGCGCAGCTGTCTGCCCGACGGCCCGAAGGTCGGCTCGGTCACGCTGTCCCCCCGCGGCGACTGGCGCATGCCCAGCGACGCCTGCAATACGCTGTGGATGGCAGAATTAGAAAAACTGGAAGTCTGATCGCGTTACCCGCGTATAAAAATGCCCGGAACCACTTGCACGGTTCCGGGCAATTTTTATAGCTTTTTGATTTCGGCGTTCAGAGCGTCGTAGGTGTAGAGTGTGTTGAGCACCTGCAGCAGCTCCTTTTTGCTCAACCGCGGCGGCAGACCGAGGCGGCGCAAAAACACCCGGCGGTTCTCGGCGCTGTTGGCCGTGCCGGAGATGCCCCAGTCGTACAAATCGGTGTACGTGATGGAGCGCGACTGGGTCGTTTTCTGCTGGCAAGCAGTTTTACTTGCCAGGGCGGTTTCAAGGCCCTGTACAATCAAATCGTCGGATACGCCCTCGACGCCGAGCAGTCCCTCCTTGCCGGGTTCGGCCTTGCGTGACTCCTTGCCCGCAATTGCCGGGACGTAGGCCTGCAGGACATGCTCCGCACCGACAAGACCCGTGACAAAGTGGCGAATCTTGAACCCGGCGGCGTCGGAGTCTGTCAAAATGATAAGCCCCTGCGCTGCAGCAATGCGCTTGAGCAGCCTTTGCAGCGCGCCGTCCTTGAACACCCGGAAGCCGTCCGTCGTCAGGATCGTGCCGTCCACGATATTGCTAAGGCGTGCGGCGTCGTATTTGCCCTCCACCAGCAGGGCTTGTTCCAATTTCAGCATTTATGCCCTCCCGGCCAGCGCCAGCTCACACAGCGCCTTCTGCATTAAAAGGTCGGCGTCCAGCTTGCTGCTTTTCAGGTCGGTGTCCAGTCTTTGCAGGATGTGCAGGCAGTCCTCCAGCTGGGCACGCTTGAAGCGCAACGCGGTTTTTTCGGTAGAATTGAGGCGGTAATTCCAATTGCCCTTGTAGCCAAAGTCCTTGGCCACATCGCCGAGGCCCCGGCGGCTGCGGCGGCCCAGCAGCACGCGGTACAGATCCAGATAGTTGCTGATGAGTGCGCCGGTAATCATGATCGGCTCGTTTTGCAGCGCCAGCAGCGTTTTCAGCTTTTGCTGGGCCTTATCGGCCTGGCCGCTCGTCAGCAGCTTGACCATATCGAACGTGTCCGCGTCGAGCGTGACCGTGCCGAGCCGGCTGACCATTTCTTTTGTAATTGTGCTGTAGTTGGCCAGCGCAGCCAGCTTTTCCACCTCATTTTTAAGCAGGAACTGATTCTCGCCGCAGCGGGCCAGCAGCGCAGCCTCGGCGCCGGGGGCAAAGTCCGCACCGGCCTCCTTCGCCCAATCACGGGCCATGGCCTGTAAAGCCGCGCCCGTGGGGCGGTTGAGCTGCACGCAGTAGCCGAGCTTCTCGCAGCTGGCAATGAGCTTTTGCTCCCGCTTGCCGGGGCGCAGTTTGCCGTAGCTCTCCTCGATGATGCTCGTCAGCACAAAGATGGCGTTCTCTGTGTCGGCCAGCGTGTCGCAAAGCTCCTGCAAATCCTTGTCGGAATAGGTTGACGGACGGATCAGCGGCATGAGTACCAGGCGTTTGCCGCCGAAGAATGAAATCGTACCGGCAGCTAGCACGATTTCCTCCACCGAGGGGGTCGGCCCGTCCAGCACCGTCGTCTCGGGGTCGTCGCGGTTCAGATATTTCAGCGTCTTCTGCGCCGCCGTGTGGACGAGTGCCTCGTCCGATGCGTAGAAATAGTAGAGCGCGCAGCCTGCCTTCAGGCGTTTTTCCAGCTCCTTTTCACTGTACAGCAATCGTCTGTGCCTCCTCCCAAATCATGCTGCGGCCCGGGCGCAGGGTCAGTCCGGGCGTGTCCTCGCCATAGCGCAGGGTGCAGCCTGCAGCGTCGTCCAGCCAGCGCGGTGCGGCAGCGGTGTACAAAATCGTGTCGGGCCGCACGGAATCGGACAGCGTGCCCGGTGCGCAGAGGACATCCACCCGCACCGGCTCTGCCAGCTCGAGCCTGCCTGCCCCCACGGCAATGTGCCGCTCCCCCACGCCCAGCACAGCGAGGTTTGCGCTTTTATTATGATACAGGTCCAGCGTCAATCCGTCAAGCACCGGGCGGGTCGTAAAGTCGGCAAGCTCCTGCACCGTCACGATCTCTGCCGCGGAAAATTCCATCTGCGTCGGCTTGGCACGCAGGTCAACGACCAGCGCGGGCTCCTGTCTGCTGCGCCCGGCAAGATAGTTCTGCACGGCGCTCCAGTTGCTCTCCCCGCCGCGGAAGAACACCACAGCCTGCCCGTTCTGCACGCAGACGACGCAGGGATTGTTGGATGCGCCGACCAGATTGATCTGCACAACATCTCGCTGCATCCAGACCCCCAGCCCCACGGCCAGCACTGTGCAGAGCGCCGCCGCGGGCAGATAGAGCCGCAGCCGCCTGGCATGCCAGAAGCAGACCGCCAGCGCGCCCAGCACAGCCAGCGCAAACAGCGTGTACCGCTGTGGCAGACAAATCGACGCAAACGGCAGTGCGGCGCAGCACCGTACCAGCCAGAGCAGCCCCTTGAGCCAGAGACTCAGCACGAGGGCCGTCAGGTTCGTGATTGCCGCCAGAAACGGCACAGCGCTGCACACCAGCAGCAGGATGCCTAGCTGCAGGGCGGGCTGGACCATCCAGACGACCAGCAGGTTGCAGAGCACCCCGACCAGGCTGGCCGCCATGCCGTGGGCCACCAGCACCGGCAGCGTGGCAAGGCTGGCAAGCACTGCCGTTTGCACAGGCTCTGCCACTTGGCATAGCGCCTTGACGGCGGCGGGCTTGTCCTGTGCTGCGCACTGCTCGGTGCGGGCCAGTGCTGCCGCAGCCTGCACGCCCATCACGGCGCAGAACGACAGCTGAAAGCCAAGGTCGCACGGCGCATAGGCGTTTTGCAGCCCCAGCAGGATGGCCGCAAAGCTCGTTGAGGTCAGCAGGTCGGGCGGCAGCAGGAAGAAGTCCCCCACCAGCGCCACCAACAGCACGATCCCGGCGCGCGATACAGAGACCGGCATTCCGGTCAGCAGCAGGTAAAACAGCGCCGCCGCAGCGCGCAGCAAAATCAACGGCTTATAAAATTTCCATTTGCGGCCAAAGCCCAGCAGCCCGCAGAGCAGCGCCAGATGCAGCCCAGACACCGCCAGCAGATGCGATACCCCCGCCGTGCGGAAGGCTTGCTGCACGCTGTCATCCAGATGGCTTTTGTCCGCCAGCAGCATGGCGGCCTCGATGCCGTCCAGCTGCCGCGGCAGCCAGCGGCGCAGTGTGGCCGACCAGCGCTGCCGCAGCCGATACAGCGCAAACCGCGGCGCGCGGCTGGCGTCCAATGGGTGGTAGCTGCCCAGATACTCCGCCTGCAAATAGACACCCTTGCTTTGGCGGCTCAGGCGGTATTTGTTGGCGGGCAGCTCGGTCAGCGCAAATTTTGCAGTGAACCGCTCCCCCGCACTCTCGCCGGGAAAGGACGCGCACTGCACCTTTACGTTGGCCGCCCTGCCGTCAATTTCAGTCAGCCGCAGCGTACCGCGCAGGCGGCTTTCGCTGTAGGAAGCATCGGCGTCCGTCTCCACCACCACCGTGCAGGTCACGGTCTGCCCTGCCAGTGCCTTGACGGGCCGCACCCATACAAGAGTAAACACCAGAAACCACGCAAGACCGCACAGCACACCCAGTACCGGGATGGCGCTGTCTCTGCGGCGTTTTATCCATAATAGCGCCAGGCATACCAAAAATGCCGCCGCGGGCACACAGACCAGCGGCGGCAGAATGGCCGCAGCAAGCTCAGCCCCGGCAAAACCGAGGCCAAACCAACCGAGCTTTCGTTTCATTGCTTAGTGCAGGAAGAGCGGCAGCGGCTCCAGGAAGAAGATGTCGGTGCGCTTGGCAGCATCGCCCTCAGCGAGTGCTGCGCAGCAGCCGACTACCGTGCCGGTGCTCTTGGCGGCCAGCGTTTCCAGTGCATGCAGGGAGCCGCCGGTGGAGATAACGTCATCCACGATCAGGATGCGCTTGCCGTCCATATACTCGATGTCCTTCTTGTCGATGACCAGCGTCTGCTTACCGGCAGTCGTGATAGACTGATCCTCGATGATGACAGGCTCACGCATATACAGCTTCGGACCTTTGCGGGCGGGGATCCAGTATTTGCCGCTCTGGCGCGCCATTTCGTAGGCCAGAGGGATGCCCTTCGCCTCGGCGGTCAGGATCACGTCAAACTCGGGGGCTTTTTTCAGCAGAGCTGCGGCGCATGCCTCGGTCAGCTCCACATCACTGAACATGATGAAAGCGGCAATATCCATGTGGTCATTGACCTTGCAGATGGGCAGCTCACGGGTCAGACCCGCAATGTGCAGTGTATAGGTATCTGCCATGTTAGTTTACCTCTCTTTATTGATTCACAAGTGTTTTGTGCAACGCCCGGCATCAGCCCGGAGGCCATGCAAGGCTGCGCTTGGCCAGCACATGAAAGTGCAGGTGCTTAACGCTCTGGCCGCCGTCCGCGCCGACATTGGTCACAACGCGGTAGCCGCTCTCGTCGACGCCCAGCTTTTTGCACAGCTGCGCAATGACCGCGTAGATGTGGCCCAGCAGCGCGGCGTCATCCTCGGTCAGGGCTGCGGCAGACGCAATGTGCTGCTTCGGGATGACGAGAAAATGCACGGGGGCCTGCGGGTCGATGTCGTAGAACGCCAGCAGCTTGTCGTCCTCAAACAGCTTGTTCGAGGGGATCTCGCCTGCGGCGATCTTGCAGAACAGACAATCCTCCATCCGGAATCCCTCCTTTGCAGTGAATTTTATGGCAAAGAATTACTGATTCATTTCCGCCTTGACGATCTCGGGCACAGCGTTCAGTGCGTCGTCGATCTTGGACGTGTCGCGGATACCGGCCATAGCGAAGTCGGGCTTGCCGCCGCCGTTGCCGCCTGCGATAGCGGCAATCTTCTTGACGAGGGCGCCTGCCTTCAGGCCGCGGGCCAGGGCGTTCTTGGAAACGCCGACAGCCATCATCGTCTTATTACCGTCGCTGCCGATAAGCACGGTCACGGCGTTGGGCGCCTTGTCGCGCACCTTATCGACCATGTCGCGCAGGGTATCGGCACCGGTGCCGGTCAGGTAGGCCGATACGATGCGCACGCCGTCGATGTCGGCGGCGTTCTCAAACAGGCCGTCGATCTTGGCGGCAGCCATCTGGGCCTTCAGGATTTCAAGCTGCTTGGCGGTCTCCTTCAGCTCGGCAGCCAGTGCCTCGGCGCGGGCCGGAGCGTCCTTCAGGTTGTTGGCCTTCAGGGCAACAGCGGTCTTGGCCAAAATCTCGGTGCGGTCATCCAGCAGATCCAGCACGCCGAAGGCGGTGGTAGCCTCGATGCGGCGGATACCGGCAGCCACGCTGGACTCGCTCAAAATCTTGAAGCAGCCGATCTGTGCGGTGTTCGTGACATGGGTGCCGCCGCAGAACTCGGTGCTCCAGCCGCCGGCGTCGACAACGCGGACGACACTGCCGTACTTCTCACCGAACAGAGCCATAGCGCCCATCTTCTTGGCTTCCTCGATGGGCAGGTTCTTGACGGTGACGGGCAGAGCCTCGTAAATCTTCTCGTTGACGCGGCGCTCGACCTCGGCCAGCTCGGCGGGGCTGACGGCGCTGAAATGCGTAAAGTCGAAGTGGGTGATCTGGTCGTCCTGATAGCTGCCAGCCTGATGAACATGCTCGCCCAGGACCTCGCGCAGAGCCTTCTGCAGCAGGTGGGTGGCGGTGTGGTTGCGGCAGATGGCGGCACGGCGCTTCTCATCGACGGAAGCGGTGACCTCGTCGTCAACGTGGATGGTGCCGTCCAGCAGCTCACAGGTATGGACGAAATAGCCCTTCGGGGTCTTTTTGACCTGGGTGACCTTCAACTTGGCGTCGCCGCTGACAAGATAACCGTGGTCAGCGACCTGACCGCCCATCTCCGCATAGAACGGGGTACGGTCCAGCACGACCAGCAAGCCGTCCTTGGCCTCGCCCGCCTCGTCGGTGGCGATGGCATCGACGAGTTCCTCCCCGTCGGACAAAGCCAGAACCTTAGCCTTCTCGGACAGGGTCTCGTAGCCGTCAAACTGGGTGGGCTCGGCGGTCAGCTCACCGAACAGGTCAGCGCTCCAACCGGAAATATCCTTGGCCAGGCGCTCGGCGCGGGCGCGCTCACGCTGCTTGGTCATCTCGATGTGGAACGCGGCCTCATCGACGGCAAAGCCTGCCTCGGCGGCAATCTCACGGGTCAGGTCGAGCGGGAAGCCGAAGGTATCGTTCAGCTTGAACGCCTCGACACCGGACAGGACCTTCTCATGGGCCTCCTTCAGGCGGCCCATCATGCCGGTCAGGATGTTCAGACCGGCGTCGATGGTGCGGCCAAAGCGCAGCTCCTCGGTGCCGATGACCTTCTTGATATAAGACTCATGCTCGCGCAGCTCGGGGTAACCGGCCTCGCTGGACTCGATGACCGTTTCGACCAGCTCGGTCAGGAACGGGCGGTTGATGCCCAGCATACGGCCATGGCGGGCGGCGCGGCGCAGCAGACGGCGCATGACGTAGCCGCGGCCCTCGTTGGACGGCAGGATGCCGTCGGAGGCCATAAAGACGGTGGCACGGATGTGGTCGGTAATCACGCGGATGGAGATGTCATCCTTCTCGTTCTCGCCGTACTTCTTGCCCGCGATGCGCTCGACGTGGTGCAGAACGGCGGCAACGGTATCGACCTCGAACAGGTTGTTTACATCCTGCATGACGACGGCCAGACGCTCCAGGCCCATGCCGGTATCAATGTTCGGCTTGGCCAGCAGTTCATAGTTGCCCTTGCCGTCGGCATCATACTGACTGAACACGAGGTTCCAGATCTCCATGAAGCGGTCACAGTCGCAGCCGACGCCGCAGGTCGGCTTGCCGCAGCCGTACTTCAGGCCGCGGTCATAGTAGATCTCAGAGCAGGGGCCGCAGGGGCCGGAGCCGTGCTCCCAGAAGTTGTCCTCCTTGCCCAGGCGGACCATGTGATCCTCGGGGATGCCGACTTCCTTCGTCCAGATGTCATAGGCCTCGTCATCCTCCTGATAAACCGAGATGTACAGGCGGTCAGCGGGAATCTCGAGTTCCTTGGTCAGGAACTCCCACGCCCAGGGAATGACTTCCTTCTTGAAGTAATCCTGGAAGCTGAAGTTGCCCAGCATCTCAAAGAAGCAGCCATGGCGGGCCGTGATGCCGACGCGCTCAATATCCGGGGTGCGGATGCACTTCTGGCAGGTGGTCACGCGATGCCGCGGCGGCTCCTCCTGGCCGAGGAACCATTTCTTCATGGGGGCCATGCCGCTGTTGATCAGCAGGAGGCTGGGGTCATCCTTCGGAACCAGCGGGAAGCTGCCCAGACGCAGGTGGCCCTTCGTCTCAAAATAATGCAGGTACTTTTCGCGAAGCTCGTTCAATCCGGTCCATTGCATAGGTGTTGTTCTCCAATCCATAAAATTGCGATGCAGGGTCCGCCACAAAAAATTACAGCCCACGCCCCAATACAGGGACGAAGGCTGTTATGCTTCCGTGGTACCACCCGGTTTGCAGCGCCGCAAGAATACAATACAACAGCACTGCCGCTTTGTGTCTGCGTTAACGCCGCAGGTACGTTCGGCTCTGCGCCGAAAGCTCCGGGGTGGCTCTGCCGTGCTTCCGCGTGAAAGCCTTGCACCAAACGGCTTTCTCTCTGAGGGACGGAACGGACGGCATTGGCCCTTTCATCGCTATTTTCCTTTTTACAGGCTTATTATATGCCGTTTTGCGCCGCTTGTCAACTGATTTTTCCGCATAAAAGGTCATAACTGCGCAAAAGCTAACGCAGAGAGGAGTGTTTTTTATGGCTGACGTTTTTCCGGAGGTCGGGCAGGTCGTGCTGACGAGCCTGCTGTCGCTGGCCGCGATGTTTATTTTCACCCGCGCGGGCGGCAAGCGGCAGATTGCGCAGATGAGCCCGTTCGACTACCTGAACGCCGTCACGGTGGGTTCCATCGGCGCAGAGCTGGCGACGAATCTTGAGCAGTGGTGGCGGCCCTTCTCTGCGCTTATTGTCTATGGGCTGGTGACGTGGTTCGTGCACTACACTGCCTGCAAGAGCAACGCTATGCGCAGCCTTTGGAGCGGACGCAGCCTGATTTTGATGGACGACGGTGTTATCCTGAAAAGCAGCCTGCAGCGCGCTGCCATCGACGTGAACGAGTTCCTGGGTCAGGCCCGCGTGGCCGGATACTTTGACCCGAACGAAATAGAAACGGCAATTTTAGAGACAAACGGCCAGATTAGCTTTCTGCCCAAAAGCTGCAACCGTCCCCTGACGCCCGACGATATGCAGCTGCACCCGGACGCCGCCAGCACCTGGTATGACCTGATTATAGACGGCCATCTCATGCAGGACAATTTAAAGGCTGCAGGCCGCGACGAGCGCTGGCTGGACGCCCGGCTCCACGCGCAGGGCATCGGCCAGCATGGCGAGGTGTTTTACGCGGCGTGTGACAAAGCGGATGGGTTCTTTGCATGCAGGGTGCGCTAATAATCGAATATGTAAAAAAAGACCTGTCAGAATTCTCTGACAGGTCTTTGTGGTGGAGAATACCGGGATCGAACCGGTGACCTCTTGCATGCCATGCAAGCGCTCTCCCAGCTGAGCTAATCCCCCATAGCTGGCGTCGCCTCGGTGCGCTCGCTCCTGACGACGTTTGCTATTATAGCAAACCTTTTTTCAAATGTCAACAGGTTTTTGCAAAAATCTTATAAAATCTTATAAATCTTATAAAAGCTGGGTTACGCTTATAAAATATTTCAGAATGACAAAAAGGCCGCATTCCCTGCGGAATGCGGCCCTGCAAGCTATACTTTTAGATGGAGATTGCTTTGGCGATCTCGATCATATCGCGGTCAATCGTCTTGTGCATGGACAGTGCAACGTTGACATCGTAGTCAACGATCTTGTCGCCGGAGACGGCAACAACACGGTTGTAGATGCCCTTGTCCAGCAGGTCAATGGCGTGGTAGCCCATCAGCGAGGCGTTCACGCGGTCACGGACCGTCGGAGAGCCGCCGCGCTGGATGTGGCCCAGAACGGTTGCTCGGGAGTCAACGCCGGTGGCCGCCTGGATCTGGTTGGCCAGCTCCTGCGCACCGACAACGCCCTCGGACACAATGATAATGAAGTGTTTCTTGCCCGTGACCTGGGTCTGGCGCATACGCTCGAGAATATCGCGCTCAAAATCGAACGGGATCTCAGGCAGCAGAACAGCCACAGCGCCGGTAGCGATACCGACGTTCAGGGCAATATAACCGGCATGATGGCCCATGACCTCAACGACAGAGCAACGGTCATGGCTCTGGGTGGTGTCGCGCAGCTTATCGATGGCCTCGACAGCGGTATTCATAGCCGTATCGTAGCCGATGGTGTATTCGCTGCAGGCGATGTCGTTATCGATGGTGCCGGGCAGGCCGATGCAGGGAATGCCCTGGTTGGCCAGCGCACGGGCGCCCATGAAGGAGCCGTCGCCGCCGATGACGACCAGTGCGTCGATGCCCAGCTCCTTGCAGCGGGCAAGACCCTTGGCCTGGCCTTCCTTCGTCTTGAACTCCAGGCAGCGCGCGGTATACAGAATCGTACCGCCGCGGTGGATGATCTCCGATACGCTGCGGACGTTCATTTCATAAACTTCGCCGTTGATCAGGCCGTTGTAACCACGCTGGATGCCCATCATGCGGTAGCCCTTGCTGATGCCTGCACGAACAATGGCACGCACAGCAGCGTTCATGCCAGGTGCGTCACCGCCGCTGGTGAGCACACCGATCGTTTTGATTTCCTTAGCCATAAAGCGAGCCCCTCCTATTTCGGGAACTATGGACCCGCCTGAACCATTACGATTTATTCAGGCGTGGTCATCACGTTACAATAAATTTTTAACAATCTCGCGACCATACACATTATACCACACTTTGCGCCCTGAAATTATGGATAAATCGCGCAAAACGTATGGATTTATTTTGCAGAGTGCTCAACATCCTGCACTTTTACACAGTCCTTGCCCAAAATGCGCTCCAATTCAGCGCGCAGAAGCGGGTCATCTTTTACCGCCATGTGCCGCGCCAGCATGGCCCTGCCGGTATCTTGGAAGCGGAAATACACCCGCACCGTGCCACCGTCGAAAATGTTGCAGAGCAGGTTTTCTACCTTGTGCATCTGCGCACTGTCGCGGGAGGGTACGGTCAGGAAGTACCCGGCGGCCCCTCCCCCGCTTGTCTCACGCTTGACGCGCTCCACGCGGTTCATGCCAAAGTTTTTACCGGGGTCGTAGGTCTCGATGGGCTGCACGCCCTCGACGATCAGGCGGGCAGCCTCGTCCTCCTTGACGGAGACGCGGCCATTGGCGACCACAACGGCGTTTTCCTGCAAGGCCGCGCGGCACTCGGCCAGGATGCGCGGGAACACCAGCAGCTCCATGCTGCCGGTCAGGTCCTCGACGGTGGTAAAGGCCATCAGCGTGTTGGACTTGGTGGTCATGATCTTGTTTTTGACGATTGTGCAGACAAGCGTCACCGTCTGGTTGTCAAACTGCTTTGCGTCCTCGCCCAGCAGCTGAGCAATCGTGCAGGTGGAAACCTGCGCGATTTGGGCACGGTAGGCGTCCAGCGGATGGCCGGACAGGTAGAGGCCGGAGACCTCCTTCTCCATTTTCAGCAGATCAGAGGCGGAATATTCCGGCAGGTTCGGGACCTTATAGTCGTTTGCGGGTTTCTCGTCCTCTCCTCCGCCCATCAGGCCGAACAAGTCCATCTGGCCGTCCAGATTCTGGCGGGCGTCGGTCTCGACACTTTTCAGAATACCCTCGACACTCTCGAGCATACCGTGGCGGGTCGGCTCCAGAGTATCGAATGCACCGGCTTTGACGAGGTTCTCCAGCGCACGGCGGTTGAGACCCGTGCCGTGCAGCCGCTTGCAGAAGTCATAGAGGCTGCTATAGGGGCGCTCGGCACGCTCCTTAATGACGGCCTCGATCAGGTCGCGGCCCACGCTCTTGACAGCGTTCAAGCCAAAGCGGATCCGCTCGCCGTCCGCCGTGAAGCCGCCGCGCGACACGTTGATGTCAGGCTGCTGGACCTTTATCCCCAAGCGCTGGCACTCCGTCGTGTACTCAATGACCTTGGATGTGTTGTCGAGCACGCTCGTCAGCAGCGCCGCCATGAACTCATGCGGGTAGTGGCATTTCAAATACGCAGTCTGGAACGCCACGTAGGCATAGCAGGCGGCGTGGGATTTGTTGAACGCATACGACGCAAAGCTGATCATATCGTCGTAAATTTCGTTGGCAATATTTTCCGGCACGCCGTTGGCAACACAGCCTGCGCACTCCTTGCCCGGCTCCTTGCAGCCGTGGACGAAGTGCTCACGCTCCGCCTCCATGACCTTGAGCTTCTTTTTACTCATGGCGCGGCGGACGTTATCAGCCTGGCCGAAGCTGAAGCCGGCCAGCTCGCGGCAGATCTGCATGACCTGCTCCTGATAGATGACAACGCCGTTCGTGACATCGACGATGTGCGCCATCTGCGGCGTCTTATAGGTCACATGGGACGGGTCCTTGCGGTTGCGCAGATAGGTCGGGATGGAGTCCATCGGGCCGGGGCGGTAGAGCGAGATCAGTGCGATAATGTCCTCGAGGTTTTTCGGGCGCATGCCGACAAGCACCTGCGTCATGCCCGTGGATTCAAGCTGGAAGATACCCTCGGTCTCGCCCTTTGCCAGCATCGCGTAGGTGTCGGGATCGTCATAGTCGAGGTTCGCAATGCGGAAATCCGGGTCCTTGCGGCGCACGGCCAGCTCGGTATCATGGATGACCGTCAGCGTGCGCAGACCCAGAAAATCCATTTTCAAAAGACCCAGACGCTCGATTTCCACCATGTTGAACTGGGTCACGGGCAGGCCGTCGTTGGTGGACAGCGGCACATACTCGGTAGCGGGGTCACGAGTGATGACGACGCCCGCCGCGTGGGTGGAGGCGTGGCGCGGCATGCCCTCGACCTTCAGCGAGGTGTCGATCAGCTCATGTACCTGATTGTCGGCGTCGTACAGCGTCTTTAAGTCGGGGCTGACCTCCAGCGCCTTTTTCAGCGTCATTTTCAGGTCTGTGGGGATGAGCTTTGCCACACGGTCCACGTCCTGATAGCTCATGCCCATAACGCGGCCCACATCGCGCACAGCGGCGCGGGCGGCCATCGTACCGAACGTCACGATCTGGGCCACATGGTCGCGGCCATACTTCTCGTTGACGTAGTCAATGACCTCCTGACGGCGCTCGTAGCAGAAGTCAACGTCAAAGTCGGGCATTGAGACGCGCTCGGGGTTCAGGAAGCGTTCAAAAATCAGATTGTACCGGATGGGGTCTATGTCGGTGATGCCGACGCAGTAGGCCGCCAGACTGCCCGCGCCGGAGCCACGGCCCGGTCCGACGGGGATGTCGTGGCTTTTGGCGTAGTTGATAAAGTCGTAGACGATAAGGTAGTAGTTCGTGTAGCCCATCGTCTTGACGACATTGATCTCATAGGTCAGGCGCTCCTTCAAAGCGTCCGTGACCCTGCCGGGATAGCGGCGCTCGAGGCCGTCCCAGCAGAGCTTTTCAAAGTATTCCTGGTTCTCCATGCCGTCCGGGGCCTTGAAGTACGGCAGCTTTGTCTCGCCAAAGGTGAACTCGAAATTGCACTGCTCGGCAATTTTGTTCGTGTTCTCGCAGGCCTCCGGCACCATCGAGAACAGGTCGTACATCTCGTCGGTGGATTTCAGGTAGAACTCGTCGGTCTGGAACTCCATGCGGTCCACATCGTTGATGGTCTTGCCGGTCTGGATGCACAGCAGAATGCTCTGCATCTTGGCGTCCTCTTTCGTGATGTAGTGGGCGTCGTTCGTTGCGACCATCGGGATGCCGGTCTCACGCGCTAAGCGGATGAGCTGCGGCAGCACGGCCTGGTCCTCCTCAAGGCCGTGGTCCTGCAATTCGATATAGTAGTTTTCCGCACCAAACAGGTCACGGTACCACAGGGCCGTCTGCCTGGCGCGGTCGTAGTCCCCCGCCAGCAGTGCCTTGGGGATCTCGCCCGCGAGACAAGCAGACAGGCAGATCAGGCCGTCGTGGTATTTTTCCAGCAGCTGCTTGTCGATGCGGGGCTTTGAGTAAAAGCCCTCGGTAAAGCCGGCGGAGACCATCTTGATAAGATTCTTGTAGCCTGTCTCATTTTTGCACAGCAAAATCAGGTGGTTGTTGCCGTCGATGCGGTTGACCTTGTCAAACCGGGTGCGGGTCGCCACGTAGACCTCACAGCCGATGATCGGCTTGATGCCTGCGGCCTTGGCGGCGTCAAAAAACGCCACACAGCCGTACATAACGCCGTGATCCGTGATGGCACACGCCGTCTGCCCCATCGCCTTCAGTCGGTCAAACATCCGGTCAATGCGGCAGGCACCGTCCAGCAGGCTGTACTCGGTATGCACATGCAGGTGGGTAAATTGTCTTTGGGTCGTTTCAGGCATTCGTTGCTTCCTTTTCGGTAGGCTCCGGGGCAGCATCCAGACGGGCGGCGGCCTCCTGGATCTTCTTCATGCGGTGGGAAAGCCCGGCCTTGCTGACCGGCGGATCAAACTTCTGCGCCAGCTTGGCCAGCGGCAGGTCTGGGTACTGCATCCGCAGCCTGGCGGTGTGGCGCAGGGTCTCGGGCAGGGTGTTCAGCGCCCCTGCCGCCTGCAGCTTTTCAATCGCCAGCTGCACCTGCACGGCGGCATTCACGCTTTTGCTGATGTTGGCCGTCTCGCAGTTGGAAAGGCGGTTCGTCTTGTTGCGCATTTCATTGTACATGCGCTGGTCCATGATACGCATGGCCGCGCCGCCCGCGCCCATAAAGGTCAGCAGGTCCTCGATATGATCCGCCGCCTTGATGTAGATCGTGTTCGCGCCCTTGCGCAGTGCGCGGTGCGGGTGGAAGTTATGCTCCGCCAGCATGGCCTCCAGCTGTTGGGAAAGGTAATGCCGCGTGGAGAGGAACTCCAGATTATAGCTCTTTTCGGGGTCTGTCATCGTGCCGCAGCACAGAAACGCCGTGGCGATGAACGCCTGCATACAGTTTTGGCATTTGAAGTTTTCCGGGCGGATGCGCAGGGTCGGTTCCTTGCCGGTGTGGCCAAAGAGCGCCAGCATTTTGGCGACCTCGTCAGGGTCCTTCACACTGAACTCATACACGGGGCCGGTGGGGCGCTCCTTGCTGATGACCGTCCCCTGCACGCCGCAGCGGCGGTAGAGCTTTTGGGCAAAATGGGCCACGCCCTCATTTTCGGTTTGCAGAACAACGCCGCGGTCATCAAAGTATTTGCCAAAACAGGCCACCGCATACGCGGCGGCCATGTTGCAGCAGGGCTTTGAAATTTTGCGGCGCAGTATTTCGTTTTTCACTTCTTGAGAAAAGCTCAAGGCGGTGTTCTCCCTTATTATAGACTTCGGTTCACGTCGCGGTGCTGTACGCTGGGTGCGTAGCCGAGCTTCTTGCAAAATTCACCGATCTTACGCGCAAAGGTGATGGAGCGGTGCTTGCCGCCGGTGCAGCCCACCGCGATCATCAGCTGGCTCTTGCCCTCCTTCACGTAGAGCGGCAGCGCATATTCGAGCATATACTCATAGCGGTGCAGCAGCTCCTGCGACTCCTCGGAGGCCATGACGTAGTCAACGACCTCCTGATCCAGACCGGTCTTGTGCTTGAGCTCCGGCACATAGAAGGGGTTCGGCAGGCAGCGCACATCGAGCACGAGATCTGCCTCCTGCGGCAGCCCGTACTTGAAGCCGAAGGATACGACCATCAGCTCCATCGGGCTTTCGCCCTTGTCCAGGAACAGGCTGCACACCCGTTCCCGGTTCTGCGCCGCCGAGAGCAGCGACGTGTCAATGACATACTTTGCCTTATCGCGCAGCGGCTGCAGAAGGCGGCGTTCCCGCGCGATGGCCTCGGTGATGGGAATTTTCTCGGCGGCGGCCAGCGGGTGCTGGCGGCGCGTCTCCTTGTAGCGGCGCTGAATGGCTGCATCGTTGGCATCCAGGAAAAGAATATCGTAGTCGATCTTCTTTTCATCAAGGTCGGCCAGCGCCTCCTGCAGCTTTTCAATGCTGCGCACGCCGCGCACGTCCATGACGACGGCGACGCGGTTCAGCTGGTTTTCGCCCTGCAGGGCGAAGTCCACGATACGCGGCAGCAGCGCCACCGGGATGTTGTCAATGCAGAAAAAGCCGATGTCCTCCAGCGCGTTGACAGCCATTGACTTGCCCGCGCCGGAAAGGCCGGTCACGATCAGAAAATTCATCTTCCCCACCGCTCTCTTATTTTACCACGCGAATTTCGCGTTCCAGCACAAAGCCGGTCCTGGCCTCAACAATTTGACGGACCTGCTCGGTCAGTGCGACCACGTCGGCGCAGGTCGCGCCGCCGCGGTTGATGACAAAGCCGCAGTGCTTTTCACTGATCTGTGCACCGCCCACGGTAAAACCCCGCAGGCCGCAGTCCTCGATCAGCTTGCCCGCAAACGCGCCCTGGGGCCGCTTGAAGGTGCTGCCGGCGCTCGGCCATTCAAGGGGCTGCTTTTCCCTGCGCTTGCCCAGCAGCTCCTGCATACGGGCCAGCACGGCGGCTCCGTCACCGCGGTGCAGCACCACCGTGGCCGACAGGATGCACCAGTCGGGGTTCTGCTCAAAAATGCTCGTGCGGTAGCCCATGGCCAGGTCTGCCGCAGGCAGTGTGCGCAACTGCAAATCACTGTCAAGGAAGGTCACGCTCTCCAGCACGTCCTTCAGCTCACTGCCGTAGGCACCGGCGTTCATATAGACCGCACCGCCCACCGTACCGGGGATACCGCAGGCAAATTCCAGACCCGTCAGGCCCAGCGTCTGCGCCTTGCTGCACAGCCGCCCCAGCGTCTGCCCGGCCCCGGCGGTGATGCGCACCGCGTCCGTATCAAGGCCGGAATTTTCCATCCCGGACAGGCCGCGCATGTCAATGACCGCGCCGTCAAACCCGGCATCGTCAAACAGTGTGTTGGAGCCGTTGCCGAGCAGGTAGACGCGGACACCGTTTTCCCGGCAGAGCTGCAGGGTGCGGCGCAGCTGCTCTGCATCCCGGGGCGTACACCAGAAGGCTGCCGGGCCGCCGATCTTAAACGTCGTGTGGGGGGCCAGCGGCTCCCCCTGCGCAAAGGGCAGCTGCTGTGCCGTCAGCGCCGCGCAAAGAGCCGTGATCGTCTGTTCCTGCATGGAAACCTCCGTAGTATCAGCGTTTTATCAAATAGAACTGCCCAGTGCGGCAGCGCCGATCACACCTGCATCGTTGTGCAGCTGGCAGGCGCAGATAACCGGGAACTTGCCGGTGGTGATGTTCCGGGTCTCGTTCTCCGCATAGGCGCGGACGGGGGCCAGCAGGACCTCGCCCTGGTTGGACACACCGCCGCCGATGCAGATGACCTCCGGCTCGAACGTGTTGATGACGTTGGCGATGCCGACGCCGACATACTCGATCCAGCTGTCGATGACCTTCCGGGCGGTCTCATCGCCCTTGGCAGCGGCATCAAAGGCCAGCTTGGCGTTGACGTGGTCGATGTCCTGGGTCATCGACCACATAATGGTGTTCTTGTCGGCCTGCATGGCGGCCTTCGTCTCGCGGGTCAGTGCGCTGGCGGAGGCGTAGCGCTCCCAGCAGCCCCTGCGTCCGCAGGTGCACTGGATGCCGTCCTTGACAATGACGTTGTGACCCATTTCACCGGCGGCGAAGTTGAAGCCGCGCAAAATCTTGCCGCCCAGGATAATGCCGCTGCCGATGCCGGTGCCTAAAGTAATGACGACCGCATCGTTGTACCCCTTTGCACCACCCGCAATGTACTCGCCGTAGGCGGCGGCGTTGGCGTCGTTCTCGACATAGACCTTGCAGCCGAGCAGGGCCTCGAGGTCAGGGCCGAGGTTCCAGTCGTAATAGCCGAAGTTCGTGTTGAAGCCGACGAAGCCGGTGGTAAAGTTCACGCTGCCGGGCGTGCCGATGCCGACATATTTGATGTCGGCAAAATCGACCTTATTATCCCGGGCCACGGTGCGGCACAGGTCGGCCAGTGCCTTTTCCAGATCCTCCGCCGGGCGCGGCAGACGGGTGGCCCAGGTCAGCTTACCGACGATCTCATAATTTTCGTTGACAATACCGGCGGTCATTGTGGTGCCGCCCAGGTCGATACCAATCGTGTATTTGCTCATAACAAAATTCCTCCTACTTCTTCTGCACAGGGCTTACCGTGCAGTTGTAATTCCTGTACCAGATTTTCCCGCGTCGCGTTCACGATCAGCTCCTGCGGGAACTGCATTTCCTCCAGCATGGCGTAGAGGGCCGTCAGGCCGTGCTGCAGCTGGTGGGTGCTGTGGGCATCACTGTCCACTGATATATGACAGCCGTTGGCAAGGCAGGCCCGCAGCAGGGCGCGCATATTGGGGATGCCGTCCCTGCGGACGTTGAACGAGTTGCCGTTCAGCTCCACGACCTTGTGATTGCGGGCAAATGCCTTCGTGACAAGGTCGTAGTCATAGCGGTAGTTTTCCTGCTCGGAGTGACCGATGATGTCGACATAGGGGTTCTCGGCCACAGCCAACCAGAGGCGGTTAGCCTCCCTGCGGGTCAGCAGACCCGGCACGCAGGAGCTATGGATGGATGCGACGACCCAATCCTGCGCTTTGAGCTGGCTTTCCGAAAGGTCCAGCCCGCCCTTGGTGTCCATGACGTTGGCCTCCGCTCCGTAGAGCATGACGACACCGCCGATTTCCCGGGGCATCGCGCTCCAGTTCTGGAAGTGCCAGGCGTGGGGCGAATCCGGCATGGCGGGCGCATGGTCGGTCACAGCCAGCGCGCAGTAGCCGATTTCCTTAGCGGCTGCGGCCATTTCCGTAAAAGTATTGTATGCGTGCGTTGCGCACAGGGTATGCGTGTGCAGGTCTGCGATCATCTGCATGGAACGGAAAAACCTCTTTTATTTTGTAATGTCGTCTGCCAGGCCCAGCTGGGTCAGCAGCTCCTTGGCAGCGTTGTAGCCCATCTCCTTCTGGCGGTTGTTGATGGCAGCCGTTTCCAGAATGACGGCCAGGTTACGGCCCGGCATAACGGGAATGAGCATGCTGGGCACCTTGACACCGAGGATGTCGTAATACTCCGTCTCCAGGCCCGTGCGGTCATAGTTCTTGGTGCGGTCCCAGGGCTCGAGCTGGACGACCATCTCGACCTCGACGCTCGAGCGGACCGAGCCGATGCCGAACACCCGCGCCACGTTGATAATGCCGATGCCGCGCAGCTCAATAAAGTGGCGGATGTTGGCGGGCGCGGTGCCCAAAATTTTGCGGTAGGATACCCGGCGCAGCTCAACCGCATCATCAGCGATCAGGCGGTGGCCGCGCTTGACGAGCTCAATGGCCGTCTCGCTCTTGCCGACACCGGAGTCGCCCAGAATCAGGATGCCCTCGCCGTAGACCTCGACAAGCACGCCGTGGCGGGTGATGCGGGGGGCCAGCTCGGTGTTCAGGGTCGTGATGAGCTGCCCCATCAGGGCGGACGTCATCTCGGTGGACATCAGGATCGGTACACCGTACTGCTTGGCAAACTGCATCATTTCGGAAAGCGGCTGCATGCCGCGGGTCAGCACGATGGCCGGCGGCTGGAAGGAGAACAGCTTTTCCAGATGGGTGTTGCGCAGTGAGGTGGACAGCTCATCCAGATAGGACATCTCGGTCAGGCCGATGATCTGGATGCGTTTGCTGTCAAAGTTTTCGTAGTAACCGGCCAGCAGGATACCCGGACGGTAGACCTCGGTGGCTGTGACCTGAATTTTATCCAGCTCACAGGGGGTGTAGGCAATCGTCAGGTTGGCTTCCTCGGCCAATTTTGCAAGGGAAACAGAGAATTCGGACACAGTGGAACGCCCCTTTCCTAGTTTCAAACATTATTTTCTATTATACCGTACCCGCCCGTTTTTGTACAGAGGGCGCGGGCGCACAATGTTAAAAAAATACCCGCTGTTTTTGTGGAAACAGCGGGCGGAGCTTTATATTTGGGGGCGCAAGGCGGCAAGGCCGGTGCGCAGCGTTCTTTGCAGCCAGAGCAGTGCGTGCGCTGCGGCAAATGTTGCGGCCAGATAGACGACAAACAAAAACGCCGTGTCCCGGCGGGACAGCACCGCCAGATCAAAGTGCGCGGCCAGCTCCTGGATCAGAACGTGATGCACAAGGAACACCGCGTAGGATATTTTGGCAAGCTGTGCGCCCACCGCGCGGGGCCACGGGCGGTCCAGCAGCGGGGCCGCCAGCGCCAGCAGGATGAACACCCCGGCACCGGCCAGCGCGCAGGTGATCTTACCGTCCCATGGCTGTGCCAGCACGGCCCCCGCCAGCAGCAGCGGGGCCAGAATATACCGTGTGCGTCCGGCGAGCGTTAAAAACGTCATGCCGAACAGAAATTCCGGGATATGCACGGCCACAAGCCGCGCGTCCCAGCCCAGCAGGTGCACCGGGATGCAGACCACCAGCGTCAGCGCCCAGGTCAGCCACGGCCTTTTGCGCAGCCCCCGCTGCAAAAGCGGGAACAGCAAGTATAAAAACAGGATGCTGCCGAGGAACCACTCGCCCACACAGGCAAAGTCTGTTCCGACCCAGCCCGCGGCAACGGCAAAGTTGTCGAGACCCAGAAGCGTCAGCACCAGCGTGACGGTCCTTGCCCCGCCGAAGCTGCCGGGGTGCGCCACAAACCGATAGCTGAACACGACGAACCACGCGAGCCAGAACAGCGGGTAGACAGCCCTCGCACGCCTTTTGTAAAACTGCGCAGGGCTTTGCTCCGCCGGGACGGTCAGCGCCAGCGATGCGCCGGACACAATGAAAAACAGCGAGGAGCCGAAATCTCCCAGATAAATGCCCAGCGGCAGCGTGCTGGTAAAGAGTTTGTGCGGCAGTGTAAAATACCCCGTGACCGTCGCGTTGAAATGCACGATCAAGATGCAGATCAGCGCTGCGGCACGGACAAGATCAAGATAAAACAGGCGTTGCTTTTTGATGGGTGGTCTCCCCTTTTACTTTTGCAGTCTGTGCTTGACGAGCCGCCCCAGCTGCTTGGCTACAGCGGCAGGCTGAGCGGCGGCGGTCTCATACTCATTTAAGATATCCGCCCGCGCCGCAGACCGGGTCAACGGCTCAAAGGCGGCGGTATAGGCACCGTTTTTCTGGGCGGTCAGGGCCAGCTTCCAGGCGTCACGCTGGCTTGTGCAGGCTGGTATGCCGTCCGGGAAGGCAGACTCCCGCACAAGCACCCAGCCGCAGTTGGGCGCGGGCGGCGGGTCACTGCCGACGGGCACGGATACCTCCTGTGCCAGTGCGTCCTTCTCCCGCATCCAGGCGGCGCGGCGGGCGGCGGTGCAGCCCTGCCACAGCGGCAGAGAAGGGCTTAACACGCCAAGCATCGGATTTTTTTCAAACAAAGCAGCAGCTTCTGCCAGCAGTGTGTCCGCGTTGGCGGCTGCCTGCCGGTTATACCAGTCGGTCACGGGGTCCGCGGCGGGCTGTTCGTAATGAAGCAGCCGCAGGCCCAGCTCGTTCAGGTCGGGCGTTTCCCCTGTCGGTGCGCCGACAGGATAGCACCAGTGCAGGTTTTGGGCAAGGGCTGAAAGCGGCTGTGTTTTTAACAGCGAGACCAGCAGCAGCTCCAGTGGAAAATCCGTATAGGCCGTCACATAGTCGCAGAGCTCCCGCGCGGCGAGGCCGTCCGTGCGGCGCAGTTCATCCGCATAGGGCGTGAACAGGCTGCGCCGTTTGAAAAACGGGCAGCCGCGGTTTGCCAGCAGCTCCCGCGGGCAGGCCATAATGGGGTTTACAAAAACCGGTTTCAGGTCGTCCGTCTGCACGTAGGTATCCCAGGCATAGCCCCTGGCGGCAAAATACGGCGTGAACCGCGTTTCGTGGCGGATGATAGACTGTTCGTAGCTGGCCGGCAGCGCCATTTCCTGCCAGTAGCTCCAGAAATCGTCACTGTTGAACAGCCGCGGGCGCACCGCAATAAAATGGGATTGCAGATGCTCGGGCACTGCGCCGCCAAAGCGGCGGCTCTGCATGGCGTAGTGGCGGGTCAGCCCCCAGAAGTCCAGCTCCGGGCGGGCGTCCATCGCGGTGAACATCGCCGCCAGTGAGCAGACCGGCCCGGCCAGCGTGTAGTTCATCAGGACGATTTCCTCATACTCGGCCAGCTTCTCCCGGCCCAGAGTCAACAGAACCTCCCTGTATGCGCCGACGTCGAAACCGACGTTTTCCCGTTCGATGCGGCCCGCACCGGACTGGCGCACCCAGACGCGGTCCGCCGGGGCAAGCGTGCCGTTGGTGACGAATACTACCCTGCCGTATTTCTGCACAGCCTGTACGGCAATGCGGCAGGCCGTATCGATGCAGCCTGCCGGGTCATAGTGGAAGTAGATGACCAGTCGTTTCATGCGTTGTCAGTCCTCATAGGGGCCTTCGTGGGGGCCAAAGATAGCGCGCTTGGTGTTGATGATGACCTTGTAGGAGCCTGCGGGCAGATTGTCCCGCAGCCAGTTGCGCGCGTGACGGCGGCGGCTGTCGGAGTACGGGCCGTAGTGGCTGAACAGGTGGTGCTTTTTGTAGGCAAAGCCGGTGGCCGAGCTGACCGCACCATAGAAGGTCGTGCAGTCAAACACGCGGGCCAGCGGGCGGATCACGCCGCCCGCGTAGGCCTGCATCGTATCGTTGTGGGTCACGGCGTAGCTCTTGCTCATGACCACTGCCGGGTAGTAGCCCGCGCTCTGGGCCACAAACGGATAGATTCGCTCAATGGCATGGCTGATCGTGCCGTCCTGCGGCAGCGGCTCGGGCGGAAAGTCCGAGTGCTGCCAGCCGTGGTCAAACAGCGGTGCCAGTGCCTTGGGGCGGAACCAGAACACACTGCCGTAGGGCGCAATGGGCGATTTTTCACCGGAAACAGGCGCATCGATGCCAAGGTCTTTCATCAGCTTTTTCGTGTTCTCAAAGTTCGGGCCCCAGCCGCCGGAGCACATATTCATGAAGTAAAGTCCGTGCGTCGGGTACGGCGGGCAGAGAATGCCGAGGTACGGGTCCTTCTCAAACTCGCACAGCACATTCAGCACATGAGCAGCGTTTTTGCAGACATTCTCATTGCAGACATAGCCAAAGCTCGCGCCGACGCTGCCGGGGCGGGTCTGGATGGCTTTTTTGTCGTGCATGAAGCAGGCGTAGTCATAGTCCCGCAGCTGCGGGGCCAGGTCACAGAGGAAGGCGCCGACGTCGCGGCCCTGGTTCTCCACCACGGTCACGGTGACGCTGCGGACGTTCAGGTCCGCAAAGGCGGCCTCGATCTGCGGCTTCTTATCAGCACTGCTCGTCGAGATGAAAATATCCGTCTCTGGCGGGAACTTTGCCGCAAACGCCTTGCTGGAATCCAGCATATCCATGAAATACAGGTGCATGGCCAGCGCAATGCGGCGGTTTTGGCGGATGCTCTGTGCCGTTGCCTCGTCCAACACCGTCGGCTCGATGATGCGGGTCAGTGCGAGATTGCGGGTAAAATCGTGCGGGTGCATCGTGCGGATCATGTTCTTCCAGATGAGGTCCATCGGATAGTCCGTCTCGTCCCGCAGATAGTCGTACAGCTCCTGCACCGGCTCACCTGCCGTGTCGTTGAGATAGGCCTCCAGCTCGTGCATAAAGCTGCGGCGCTTGAACAGCGGGCATTTTTTCTCCCGCAATAAAAGCGTCGGGCAGACGAGCAGCGGATAGTCTGTGAAGTCCTTCAGGTCATCGGTTTTCACATAGACATCCCACTTGAAGCCCTTATCCTCAAACTGCTTGGTGAACACAGCCTCGTATCGCTGCACCGAGTCGGTGTAGCTCTCGATCATCGGCATGTTGTCCCAGTAGGCCTGCAGCTCCGGGTTCTGCACAAAGCGCCGACGGTAAACGATGAAGTGAGACTGGATGTGTACGGGCAGATAGTTATACAGGTGCTTGCCCTTGAAGGGGTTCGACTTGGCACCGTGGTGGATGGACAGGCCCCAGAAATCGAGGTCCTGATTCTCCCACATGGCGTCGAACATCTCTTTCAGCGGGCGCACAGGACCCATCAGGGTGGAGTTCGTCATGACGATCTCGTCAAATTCCGAGAGCTTCGCCCAGCCGTAGGAATCCAGCGCGGTCTTGTACGCCCAGACGTCAAGACCCTTGTTCTCGCGCACGATGATGTTGTCGGTAAACTGCGAGAAGGCCGCGCGGCCCTGCTCGCTCAATTTGCCGTTGCAGACAACGACCAGCTCGGTCAGGTTCTTATTCAGGTCGGCAAGGTAGTAGGTGATAAAATCATCCACGTCGCCGTTTTTTTCATAGAAGAAAAAGATGCCCAATCGTTTCATTGCGTTTTTCCTTTTTGTATGTTATGCACGCTTGCAGGTATCGTTTGCCAGAATGCGGTTGATTTTTGTCGGGTCGCCCCAGGTGCCCGGGCTGTCATACGGACGGTCCGGGAACGCGCCGTAGTCGAGCTTGATCTTGTAGTTCTTGTCGCGCAGGAACTGCTCCACGCGGTCCGCCAGACTCATCGGCTTGCCGGTGCAGACATTGATGATGCCGTTGATCTCCTCCTGCACACTGGCGGCCACGATCATGTTGGCCAGCTCGTCCACGTCGATGAAGTCATAGAGGTTGCTGCCGCTCGTGAACGGGAAAGTCTTTTTGCCGTCCTGCTCGGCCTGGGTGATCTTGGCAAAGATCGAGCTGCCGTGCACCTCGTCACCGGTGATATAGTATGCGCGCAGCCAGTGCAGCTTGCAGGGGGAATCCGCCAGCGTCAGCATCATGCTCTGGCGCAGGGCGTTCTTGGCAATGCCGTACTGGCTCTGCGGCTTGCAGGGCGTGCTCTCATTGATAGCACCTTCCCAGTAGCCGACCTCATGCATCGTGCCCATGACGCTCAGGTCCTTCAGGCCGCCGTCGATCAGCGTGTTCAAAAACGTCACATGACTGGACAGATCCTTCATGTGGGCGGCGGAATTATGGCGGAAGCCGTCGCGCCAGGCCAGATGGATGCAGACGTCCGGGCTGCCCAGCTTGCGGTACAGGTCGGCGTCACCGCCGAACAGCGGCACATCGCAGAACTCGGCGCGCTCGTCGACGCCCTTGAAGTTAAAATCCGCCGCAATGACGCGGTAGCCGCGGTCCAGCGCATTTTTTACGACATGGCGGCCAATGTAGCCCGCTGCACCGGTAACAAGAATCGTTTTCATAACTGTTCCTCTCTGACCGGCAGCAGATCGTAGAGTTTCTGCAGCCGCATCTGGTATAAAAGCAGTGCCATTGTTTGTTTTTTATTGTGCCCTGCGTCGTGCAGGGTGTCCAGCAGACTGCCCGGGTACGGGGCCAGGGCCTCCCGCAGCGTGCGCCAGGCCTTGCGGCGCAGCACGCCCGGGGCGTGTGCGTCGCGCAGCTGGTGCATCAAAAAGGTGACGGCCTGTGCGCGGCGGTCCTTCCAGACGGCCTGCAGCTCCTCCGGGCCGCACCAGCGCTGGGCGGCGTGGAATTCAGCCTCCATCCATGGCTCCAGCGCCCGGATGCGGCCCAAAAGTGCCTGCGCCGTGTGCGCGCAGGAGGTGCTCTGTGCACTCTCAAAATGGCGGTAGACGACCTGCGGGATGTAGACCGCCTTGCCGACGCGCCGATAGGCTGCGGCGTTAAAGACAAAGTCCTCCAGCCCGTAGCTGCACCGCTCATTGAAGCGCAGCCCCAGCAGCGCCGTGCGGCGGTAGAGGGCGTTCCATACAAACTGCGGGCCGCTGTTCTCCAAAAAAGCACCGTAGCTGCCGCCGCGGCCCAGCGCTATCGTGCAGGGGCTTCCGGCAGGGTGCGGCTGCTCGGCAAAGGTACCGTCCGGGCGCTGGCGCAGCAGCTCATAGCCGCCGCGCACAAGGTCGGCGCGGGTGTCCTCTGCCGTCTGCAAAAGCAGGCGCAGTGCTCCCTGCCAGAACAGGTCGTCATCGTCACAGAAGGTGATGTACTCCCCGCTCGCGGCCTCCATGCCGCGGTTGCGGGCCGCGCAGATACCGGCATTCTTCTGGGTGATGACGTGGATGCAGGGGTACTCGCTCGCCAGCGCGTGGCAAAACCGGTCCGTACCGTCCGTCGAGCCGTCGTTGACGATGATGATCTCGAGCTCTGGCACCTGCTGGGAAAGGATGGATTCCACGGCGGTGCGCAGGGTCGTCTCGGCATTGTACGCCGGGATGATCACGCTGATCTTGGCCATGGGGGTACCTCCTTTCGCATTTCGCATTATTTTTTCAGTTTCAGATATAATTTTCCGTAAGGCAGCGGCAGCGGTACGGCACGCTGCAAAAAGCCGATCTTCCAGCGTGCCTCCGCAAAGTCACGCCTTGCCTGCCGCGGGTGGGTCAGGTAGTGCGCTGTGTGCTGCGGCGCAGCCAGCGGATAGGTGCCGCCGTCCTCAACCGTCAGGTCACCGAGCAGATCCAGCTGTAAAGCTGTCGGGCTTTCCACCAACCGCAAAAACGGGGCAATGGCCCGCTGCGGCGGGATGGGCTGGCCGTTCAGCACGCTGTCCCGCCAGGCGGCGGCAAAGCGGCGCACGCCGGATTGGATCTGTACAATGCGCGGCTCGGCGGGCTGCCTGGCCGTGCGCACACGGACGATGCCCCTCTTCTCCGCGCAGTAGCCCAGCGTAGCCCCGACATCCTGTGAGAGCAGGCGTTCGAGCATCGGCTGACCCGCCCAATACAGGCGCGGCGCGGGCTTGCCGTCAAACAGGAATACTTCCGTTTGATCGGGCGCAAAGCGGGTGCGCAGCCGGTCATCCGCCGAGAGCTGCAGCCCGTGCAGCGGAAATTGCAGCAGTCGCTCTAACAGCAGCTGCGTTGTACCACCGCTGCCGATGTCAACAAGGAAATCGCCGGGGCGGATGCCCTGCGCAGACAGATAGGCTGTGACCGCGTCGGCGGCGTCCGGGCGGGGCAGCTGCCGCAAAAAGGCGTGCAGCGCTTCCCTGTCCGGCTGCTTCAAATCAAGCTGTCTGTCCGCCAGCTCAGGCGGGCAGGTCGTGCCGCAGTATTCGGCGATCTGCGCACCGGTCAAAGTCTGCCGCGGCAGGGCGGCCAGCACTGTGGCCCAGTCCCCCGCCGCCAGAAACGCCGGAGCCAGGCTGCGGCGGGAGACCTGTAAATAGCCGGTCTCCTCCTGCGGGTAGAGCGTGTGATAGACGTCCCGCATCAGGTACATATCACGGGCGAGAAAATACAGCCGGGCCTCCGGGCGGGCGGCACGGCGCGCGTGCAGCCATTGGCAGAATGCCGCTGCCAGCGGTCCCAGCACGGAAAAGCCGAGGGACTCACCGTCAGATCGCTGCTGCGGCAGACGGTTCTCCACAAAAGCCGCAGCGTCATCCGCAGGTGCAGGCGGCGTCGGCAGATGCCAGGCGGTGATGCCCGCCAGCGTGGCCCCGGCCACATCGGCGCGCCAGCTGTCACCGATGAAAAGCAGCTGCTTCGCTGTGAGGCCGGTTTCCTGCAAAAAGCGCTTGAACAGTCTGCCGCTGCGCTTCTGCACGCCGTAAGTGCAGGAGACAAAGCCGCCGTCAAAGCAGGGATAGCCGCAGCGGCGCAGCATCGCGTCGATCTGCGTCTGCGGCAGGTACATATCGGAGATATAGTAGAGCTTTTTCCCCTGCTTTTTAAGCGTTTGCACCGCATCCAGCACGGGCTTGTTCGCCGCACAGGCGGCCAGCTCTGCAGCACACTCCGCCGCTGCGTCATAGCGGGCAAGGCACGGGCGGGCGTAGATTTCAGCCAGCGTTACTTCCCCGCTTTGGGCGGCGCGGGCCTCACGCTCGGCCCGGATGCGGGCAGCGTAAAAATCGTCGCCCATCAGGCGGAAAAGTCCTGTCGGCACAGCAACGTCGCGTTTTATAAGCGTGTCAAACACGTCAAAGGCGACGGCGTCAAAGTGCGCAGCTTTATGGCAAATTTGTTTTGTCAGGTTCATGGCAGGTACGGTATCTGCGGGCGGAACCGCACCCCGGCGGCAAAGCCCTTCCAGATGATTTTTATGCGCTCGGCGCGGCAGCCCTGCCTGTCACGCAGGACCTGTACGGTGTGCCAGCTGTCCTTGGCCAGCAGCCACAGCCAGCCGGACAGTCCCTCCCGGCGGTAGAGCACCACATCGTTGCGGTAAAAATAGCGGTAGCGTGCCCAGCGGGCGGGCACATCCCTGGCAATGTTCACGACGCCGGGGTTCTGCATGGCGTGCACGACCCGGCTGGCCGGGATGACATAGCAGGGCTTTGCGCGGGAAATGCGGCGGGTGTACTCCCAGTCGTCGGACCAGATGAAGAACTCGGCAATCGGCAGGCCGAACTGCCGCACGGCTTCGGTGCGCAGGAACAGCGAGACAAAGCTCGCCATTACGGCGGGAACCTCCGCCACATCGAAGCCGTCAATATCGCGGTACATCGTTTTGCGCTGCAGGTTCATCGGCTGGTCGGTGCCGTCCGGGGCGAGTGCCCTGCTGGACAGCCAGCCGCAGTCGTCGCCGTGGGCGGCATCGGCGGCCAGCAGGGCGGCCAGCGCGTCCGGCTCGGGCAGCGTGTCGTCGTCCATGATCCAGACGGCCTCACATCCCAGCTCCGCCGCGGCGCGGATGCCGTAGGCAAAGCCGCCCGCACCGCCGAGGTTTTCCCCCGGATTGCGGCAGACCAGCCCAGGCATTGCCAGCGTCTTTATATAGTCCGCCGTGCCGTCAGTGGACGCATTGTCCACCAGCAGCACCGTAAAGCCCTGCACGGTCTGGGCACGCAGGGCGGCCAGGCATTGTTTGAGCAGCGGCAGACGGTTGTAGGTCACGACGATGGCCGTGACATTTCTTGCGTCAAGCATCTTTTTTCGGGAAGAATTTGCGCTTGAGGAAGGCTGTGCCCTTGCGCAGCCAGTTCTGGTGCTCCATGTAAACGATGCTCAGTTCCTCAAAGCTGATGTTGTTCGTGGTGAGCCAGGCGTCCAGCAGGCGCTCACTCACAAAGCCAAAGACCCGGCGGTCATTGACCGTGTAGCCCGTCATGTCCAGCTCCCGCTCAAGCTCAAACAGAATGTCGAACAGCCAGGTGCAGTAGTGCTGCAAAAGTTCCTTCTTCATGACGAACATGTTGAAGTGGTGGCCGTGGGTCTTGGACATATACAGGTCATACGCGGGCAGGTACTCGGGGCATTTGCGCGCAATGATGGCGCGGGTCACCTCCAGATCCTGCTTGTGATGGGCGTGGATATACTGGGTGTAGTTCGTCTCAATAAAATAGTGGCGCTCCTTCGGCAGGACGACGTTCGTCGTAGCCAGAATGCTGCAGAGCTCCTCATGGCTGATGACACGCGACTTCTTGTCCGCAAAGCGGCTTTTGCGGCGGCTGGCAAAATAGCGGCGGTAATGCACGATGCCGATATAATCGGAATCGATGTTGTGCGCCGCCCAGTACAGGCCCGTCAGCTCGCAGAAATTTGCGTTGCGCTCCGAGATATTGTCGCCGGTATCATCGCCGATATAGCCGCAGGCCGGGTGGACGGCATGGCCCATCTGTACCGGAAGGTACATCGGGTCATCCGGCACCCAGTACGGTTTATGCGTTGCTACGATAATGGTGGTCTGCAATGTGTTCTACCCGCCTTACATACATTCCTATACTCTTTTTCCTGGTGAGCTTGCTAAACCTATAGTATAACGCTTTTTGGCAGGAATACAAGTTACAGAACGGTAAAAAGGTCATTCGCCCTCGTTTTCAAAGGTTTCCTGCTCCTCGGCCAGCTTTTCCCACTCGTCGTAGAGCTCCTGCTGGTGGAAGCGGGTGTCGTCAAGCTCGTCGCATTTGTCGCGCAGCAGCAGATGGTCGCGCAGGACCTCGGGGTCGTTGATCTCATTTTCCAGCTCGACAATATGCGCACCCAGCTCCTCGATCTCGCTCTCCACCTTTTTCAGGCGGGCGCGGACCTCGGCGCGGTGCTTGCGCTGCTCCTTGCCGTATGCCTGCTTTTTGGCAGTGTCATCGGTCTTTTGCTGCTCCTGGGTTTTACCGGCGTCACGGTTTTGCAGGGCGGCAAAGCTCGGGTAAAACGTCGCTTTGCCGTCCTCCAGGTACATGATCGGGCAGCCCAGCGTCTGCATCAGGTAGCGGTCATGGGTGACGAGCAGCAGTGTGCCGGTGTAGGCCGCCAGCGCCTGGGTCAGGCTCTCGCGCATGTAGATGTCCAGGTGGTTCGTCGGCTCGTCCAGGAACATCAGGTTCGGGCGCTCGAGCGCCAGCTCAGCAAAGCGCAGGCGGGCCAGCTCACCGCCGGACAGCGACGCACAGTCCTTAAAGACCTCCTCACCGCGGTAGCCGAAGCGTGCCAGATGGCTGCGGACCTCGAGCTCGGTAAAGCGCGGGTACTGGTTCCAGATAGCGTCAATGACGCGGCCTGCGCGGCGGGCCTGCTGCTGAGTGAATACGCCCGGCTTGGCGCCGCTGCCCAGGCGGACCATACCACCCGACGGGCGGCGCTTGCCGTCCAACACCTGCAAAAGCGTGGACTTGCCTGCGCCGTTGGGACCTGCAATGACGAGCTTGTCCCCGCGGTGAACGACGTAATCCAGGGCGTCGATGAGGGTGCGTTCACCGATATGGACGCTCAGATTCTTCATGATGACCAGCTCGTCATAGGGCTCAATGTCGTACTCAAAGCGAAAGTTCAGCTCCCACGCCTCAGTGGTCGGGGCCTCGACGATCTCGAGCTTTTCCAGCTGCTTGCGGCGGCTCTGGGCCATCTTCGTCGTGGAGGCGCGCACAAGATTACGGTCCACGTAGTCCTGCAATTTGGCAGCTTTTTCTACAGCGGCGTCATGCAGCTTCTGCTGGCGCTCGTCAGCGGCCTCGCGCTGGGGCAGATAGGCCGAGTAGTTGCCGCGGTAGGTCTTGATGCTCTTGCCGCGCAGCTCCCAAATGCGGGTGCAGACGGCGTCGAGGAAGTAGCGGTCATGGCTGACAACGAGCACCGCACCGCGGTAGGCTTTCAGATAATTTTCGAGCCACTCCATCGTTTCCAGGTCCAGATGGTTCGTCGGCTCGTCCAGGATCAGCAGGTCGGGGCGCTCCAGCAGCAGCCGTGCCAGACGTAGCCGGGTCTGCTCACCGCCCGAAAGCACGCCCGCCAGCTTTGTCCAGGTGTCGGCGGGAAAGCCCATGCCGTTGAGCACCTTTTTGATCTGGGTGTCCATGTTATAAGCGTCCATCGCGTCGATGACAGCGGTGCAGTGGGCGATCTTTTCGGTCAGTTCCGCATTGTGCGGGTCTGCGGCCAGCTGCTTTTGCAGCGCGTCCATCTCCTGCATGGCGTCAAGCGCCGGGGTAAAGACCAGCCGCATTGTGGCATAGATGTCCAGTGACGGGTCCAGCCGGGCGTTCTGTTCAAGGTAGCCGGTAGTCACGCCGGTGCCGAACGCGGCATCTCCGGCGTCGGGCAGGCTCTCGCCGCAGAGGATCCGCAAAAGCGTCGTCTTGCCGGTGCCGTTGGCACCGATGATGCCGATACGATCCCCGCGCTCGACACCTGCATTTACATCACGCAGTACCTCGTGTTCGCCGAAGCTCTTGCCTAAGTTTTGAAGTTCCAACAACATAGCGGTACATCCTCAATTCCAAAATGATGCCGCCGCCTGACAAACGGGCAGCGGCAGTGCGCCCTTGCCTTACAGCAGGGCTTCGTTGCTGTGGCGGCGGTTGCGCACACCGATATTTTCTAGTTCCTCCGGCTCCATCACGATGCGGTAGAGCTCCTCATAGGAGCTCACCGTATATTTGGGCGTGATGCCGGACTTGTTTTCAAGATTGCCGGGGTTGAACCAGCAGGTATCCACGCCGGCGTTCAGGCCGCCCTTGATGTCGGCCAGCAGATCGTCGCCGACCATCAGCACACGGCTCTTGTTCGTGATGCCGAGGTCACGGAAGGCATGCTCAAACAGCTTGGCGCTGGGCTTGGCCGCGCCGACCTTCTCGGAAATATAGATGCCGTCCATGTACCTGTCGATGCCGGAGGCCGCAATGCGGGACTCCTGCACGGCAATGGCACCGTTCGAGACGAGGGCCAGCGTGGCGACCTCGCTCAGCTCCTCCAGCGCGGTCAGTGCGCCGGGCAGCAGGTCGGCATGGGTCGCCAGCAGCTCCTCATAGCGGTCATTCATGGCCTTGCCCTTGCCGTTGTCGGGCAGCTGCATGGCCTGCATGAAGCGGGAGAAGCGGATCTGGAACAGCTTCTGCTTGTTCAGCTGGCCTTTGGCCAGCGAATCCCACAGCTCGCGGTTGACCTTGTGGTAGGTATCATAAGTGGCCTCGTCGTGGGGCAGCTCGTACTCGGCGAGCATATCGGTCAGGGCCTGGCGCTCTGCGGCGTCAAAGTCCAAAATCGTATTGTCAACGTCCAGAAGGACGCAGGTATAAATTGCCATCTTTGTAACCTCGTATGCTTATTGCGGTGTGGAATCGGCGGAGGTCGACTCCGGCATCGGCGTGGGCACAGCGGTGGGTTCCGGCGTAGCCGCGGCGCTGACAGTCAGCACAAAGACGCTGTCCGCACCGTTGTTGACCGCGTGGATGTGGTAGGTGCCGGGCTCGTTGGCCGTGAAGGTCACCTGCGTGCCCGTTGTGCGCCAGGAGGTCTCCTCGCAGCCCCAAAGCGTGTCGCCGCTGCCGTTTTCCACGGTAGCCGTCAGCGTCGTACTCTGGCCTGCGGTCAGCGTGCCTGTGCCGCTGATGTTGATCGTGGTGGCCTCGGCCTCCACGGTGACGATCAGCTGTGCCGTCGAGAAGGTGCCGTTGATCTCAATGCCTGCCTTGATCGTGTAGGTCCCGGCAGCATCGGGCTTGAAGGTCAGGCTGCTGCCGTTCTTCTCCATCTCATCGTTGATGGACCACTGGACGTTCGCGGCGTCGTAGGCCTTGTTGCCCAGCTTGACCGCGGCATTGACAGTCAGGCTTTCGCCCTGCTTGATCGTCGTATCTCCCTTGTCCAGCGTCAGCTCGACGCGGGCGTCATTGAACATGGCCTTGACGGAGATGTCCTTGGTAATATTGTCATAGCGGGTCGCGGTGGTGACGCCGTCGCTCCACTTGTAGAACACAAAGCCCTCCGCCGCCACTGCCGTGACGTTGACGCTTGTGCCGGAGTCGGCCTGAATTTCGACGCTGGACACGCCGGTCTGGCCGTTGCCGGTCAGCGTGCCCTTGGCGCTGTCCTCGACCTCATAGCTGGCCGTGAACTTCGTCGGCGTCGAGGTCGGCACCGGCGTGTTGCTGCCTGCGGAGGCCGACGCACGCTGCGGGATGTCCGACGTGTCGGGACGGCTGTCCATCGTATTGCAGGCGTGGCTCTTGGCGTACTCCAGCAGGGCGCGTGCGCCGGAGGTGCTGAAACCGTTGGATTCAAAGTAGGTGCCCTCGCCGTAGCCGCGGGTGTTTTTAAGGGCCTCGGCGGTGTTCAGGTACTTGAAGCCCAGATCGCTGCTGGCCGCCGCAATGGCCTGGTTGAACTGGTCAATGCGGGTCTGGGTCTCGGCAGCGTTCGTGCTGTCCTCGGTAACGGGCGGGATGCCCACCGCGATGATGTCGCAGTAGGCGTAGGCCGAGCGGATGCTCTGCAAGAACTGCTTGTAGTCAGCAATGAAGGAGTCCACACTGACCGAGCCATCCACATCGTTCGCGCCCAGCACCACAAAGACGCGGCGGGCCTTCATCTTGGGGATGGCCTGCGGGATCGTGTAGCTGCTGGCGTCCGATGCAAAGTTTACACAGGAGGTGGACAACGCCTTGGAAATCTGCAATCCCTCCTGCCCGACAAACTGATTCAGCGTGATGCGGGTGTCCTTCTGCAGCGTCACGGCGTACTGGTCACCCGCAAAAATGCTGGCCGTAATATAGGCGTCATCCGCCGCGCTCTGCGGCAGGATGGAATCCAGCGTCGTATCCAGCGGGTAGGCGTCCGGGTCGTAGGAATCCTTCCCGCCTGCAAACAGGCCCAGCTTCGTCGGCAGCACCCATGCCGCCAGAATGCTCATCACAACGGCCAGCGCGCACAGCGCCAGCACCACACACGCTTTGCGCTGTGTCGGGCTCAGGCCTTTTTTCTCCTCATTACGTTCTCTGCTCATCGGGAACGGCAACCTCCTTAATTATCGAAAGCGGGCGTACCCATGGCCACAACCCACCTAGTATACATAGTATGAATTATATCATATTTGCCGGGCTTTGAACATGGTTTTCAAAAAATTGTCACGTATTACAATTTTATTACAAGCAAAAAGCCCGGGATTTGACATCCCGGGCAAAATTGGGTTCGATTTCAGGAAAGCAGCATTCTGTCGTTGGCAAGCTCGCCGTCGCTGACCTGCTCAAAGCGCTGCAGCAGGTCGCTGACCTGCAGGTTCTTCTTTTCCTCGCCGCGCACATCGTAGATGACGTGACCCTCGTACATCATGATCAGGCGGTTGCCGTACTTGATGGCATCCTTCATGTTATGGGTGATCATCAGGGTGGTCAGGTGGTTTTCCTCGACGATCTTCTCGGACAACGTCAGCACCTTGGCCGCGGTCTTGGGGTCAAGGGCGGCGGTGTGCTCGTCCAGCAGCAGGAGCTTGGGCTTTTTGAGGGTCGCCATCAGCAGCGTGACAGCCTGGCGCTGACCGCCGGAGAGCAGACCGACCTTGCTGGTCATACGGTTTTCCAGCCCCAGATCCAGCGTTTTGAGCAGCTCGTAGTATTCGTCGTGCTCCTTCTTCGTGATGCCGATCTTGAGCGTGCGGGCAAGACCCCGGCGGGCCGCCAGGGCCAGGTTCTCGTCGATCTGCATCGTCGCGGCAGTGCCCATCATCGGATCCTGGAACACGCGGCCAATGTACTTGGCACGCTGGTGCTCGGACAGGCGGGTCACATCCTTCCCGTCAATAATGATTTTGCCCATATCCACCGGCCAGACGCCCGCGACGGCGTTCAGCATCGTGGATTTGCCCGCGCCGTTGCCGCCGATGACCGTGACAAAGTCGCCATCCTCCAGCGTCAGATCCAGTCCCTTCAAGGCGACCTTCTCATTGACGGTTCCTGCATTGAAGGTCTTGTATACATTCTTGATCTCAAGCATTGTCCTTGCCTCCCTTTTTCACGGGTACTTTGGTGAAGTATTTGCCCTTCCAGTACGGGATGGTCAGGAACACGGCCACGACCAGCGCGGTCAGCAGCTTGAGGTCATCGGTGGACAGACCCATGCGCAGCACGAAGTTCATAACGATGTAGTAGATGATCGCGCCGATGACAGCGGCGGTCAGCTTGAGCGCAAAGTTGCGGAAGATCTTGCCGAAGATGACCTCACCGATGATGACGGCGGCCAGACCGATGACGATGGCGCCGCGGCCCATGTTGATGTCCGAGAAGCCCTGGTACTGGGACAGCAGACCGCCAGCCAGCGCCACAAGGCCGTTGGAAACCATAAGGCCGAGCACGATGGTGACGTTCGTGTTGATGCCCTGGGCGCGGGCCATGTGCTGGTTTGCGCCGGTAGCGCGCAGCGAGCAGCCAAGCTCCGTGCCGAAGAACCAGTACAGCACACCGATCAGGACCGCGCAGAAGATGAGCAGCACGAAGATCGGGTTGTTGAGCGCCAGCGCGCGGACATAGCGGGCCGAGACCAGCAGGCTGTACTTGTCCACACTGATGGGCAGGTTTGCCTTGCCGCCGCCCGTGCCGGTGCCCATGATGCGCAGGTTGATAGAATACAGCGCCAGCTGGGTCAAAATACCGGCCAGAATTGCCGGGATGCCGCAGGCCGTGTGGAACAGACCCGTGACAAGGCCCGCCAGCATACCGACCAGCGTGGCTGCCACAAGGGCGACGCCCACAGGCACGCCGTTGAGCACCAGCACCACGCAGACCGCGCCGCCCGTGCCGAGGGAGCCGTCAACGGTCAGATCGGCCACATCCAGAATGCGGTAGGTAATGTACACGCCGATGGCCATGATGCCCCAGATGAGGCCCTGCGCCACAGCGCCGGGCATGGAGTTTACCAAAGAGGTCAGGAAATCCATAAAAACATCCTCATTTCGTAAAGCATCAAAACAGCGGGGAAAGAGAGTAATCTCCCCTTCCTCGCTGTTATGATGATTTTCAGTCGCTGTTCAGTTCAATCAGCCGATAGCCACGTAGTCGGACGGCGGGGTGATGCCCAGCGCCTCGCAGTTGGCGGCGTTGTACTTCTTGGTCACGTTCGGAGCGAACTCAACGGGCATCGCAGAGACGTCCGCGCCGTCCGCGAGGATCTTGGCAGCCATCTCACCGGTGGCGTAGCCGAGGTCGTAATAGCTGATGGAGAGCGTTGCAACGCCGCAGCCGGAGCAGATGCCTTCCTCACCGGCCACAACGGGGACCTTGGCGGGGATGACAACGTTTGCGATGGCTTCGGTGTTGGAGGCTGCGGTGTTGTCAGTGGGGATGTAGATGACGTCGGAGTTATCGGCGGCAGTCTGGGCCACGGAGGTGACGTCGTTCGTATCGGTGAAGGCATAGCGGGCAACGGTGTAGCCCTCCTCGGTCAGGTAGCCTTCAATGACGTCGCACTGGTAGACGGAGTTCGGCTCTGCACTGCAGTAGAGCAGACCGACGCTCTTGGCATCCGGGAAGAGTTCCTGGATCATGGCTGCCTGCTGGTCCAGCGGAGCCAGGTCAGAGGTTCCGGAAATATTGTTGCCGACAGTGCCGGTCCAGTCGCTGATGTCCAGCGCGGTGGCGTAGTCAGTGATGGAGGTTCCCAGCACCGGGATGTCGGCAGTCGCCTGTGCGGCGGCCTGCAGCGGTGCGGTGGCGTTGGCAAGGATCAGGTCAACGCCGTTGGAGACAAAGCCATTCACAATGGTGGCGCAGTTGGCGGAATCGCCGGAGGCGTTCTGCTCGTCAAATTTGACGCTGCCCTCGCCCAGCTTCTCGGCCAGAGCATCCTTGAAGCCCTGAGTAGCGGCATCCAGCGCTTCATGCTGGACAAGCTGGCAGATACCGATGTTATAGACCTTGCCATCCGCAGCGACGGTGCTGTCAGCAGTGCTTGCAGCAGCCTCGGTGCTGGAGGCGGTGTCCGCAGCAGAAGCGGCGGTGTCGGTGGATGCGGTGGAGCCGCAGGCGGCCAGACCCATGGTCATGGCGGCTGCCATCATAAGGGAAACTGCTTTTTTCATGTCTATTCCTCCATAGTACCTGCTGCGCAACCTTTTTGTTTCAGGTGTACACCCGCGTCTCCTCACGCGGGTCCCTCCTGCGCAGCCGGTTTAGTGCTTTAAAGTATAGCACACTTCACCGGTTTAAAGCAAGCGCAAATACGTATAATGCGTCCTGTGATTTGCAGCATTTTTTGGTTATGTTGACGAATATCCAAATTGATGCCCCGTAGGGGCGGATCCCATATCCGCCCGCGGTAGTTACCGCAGGCTGCGCGAGTACATATAGAATGCGCCCCTGCGGAGGCAAACAAAAAGCCCCAGCTTGCAAATAAGCTGGGACAACTTTCGGTGTTATTCCGCAAAACAGGCGTTTTCCGCCTTGGCGATCAGCTCCACAAAGCGGTGGGGGTTGCTGGCTGTGCGCAGGCTTTCCACAAGGTCGCTGCGGCTCAGAAGGTTTACGAGCCGCGCCAGGATCTGCAGATGCAGGCTCTCACTGCCCGGCGGAACAGCGATCATGAACACAAGATCCACGGGTTCCCCGTCCGGTGCGCCCCAGTCGACACCGCGGCGCAGCAGCAGCGCCGAGATGCCCGGTGCGGACACGCCCGCGTTGCAGGCGTGGGGCAGCGCAATGCCGCCCCCGATGGCCGTTGTGCCGCCGAACGTTTCCCGGTAGCTGACCGCATTGTAGTAGGCATTGCCGTTGGTGATAACGCCGATGCCCTCCTGCAGCTCGACCAGAATGCCGAGCGCGTCGGCAGAGTTATCGATCTTTGCATAGAGCAGTACGCCCTTGGGGTTCATCAGTTCGCTGACCTTCATCGTCAAACCTCACGTCCTTCGGCTCTGCTGATCAGGCTGTACAGATACTCCCCCACTGCGCCCTCGGCGCAGGTGCAGGTCGTCACATGGTCGGCGGCAGCCTTGACCTCTGCCGGTGCGTTGGCGACAGCCACGGCGTAGCCGGCCTCCCGCATGATCTCCAGGTCATTGTAGTAATCACCGATAACGACGGTGTTCTTCATGGATTTGCTCATGAGGGCGCACAGGTCATGCAGACCGCTGGCCTTGCTGACGCCGCTGGGCATGATCTCTAAGTAAATGCTGTTCGTGGCCAGGAAGTAGTTTTCCCGCCCGTAGTACCGCGTCTTGGCGTACTGGCCCAGTTTGCGGATGCTCTCCGGGTCGGAGGCAAAGACGACCTTGACCCAGCCGTCGGGCACACTCTCCACCGGGCAGGCAATGCTGCCGAGGTGCTCGTCCACCTGATGGGCGTGGGTCACCTCATTGGCATGGATGACGAACATCTCGCCGTTTCCGGCCATGACCTCCACGCCTATATGCGGAAACTTGTTCAGGATGTCAAGGATGGCCGTCGTCGCCTGCTCGCGGTTCAGCGTTGAGCGGTGCAGCACCGACTCGGCGGAGAAATCATACAGCAGCGCCCCGTTGCAGGAGATGGCCGGCAGCGACAGGCGGATGTTCCCCAGCGCCGCGCGGATGGACTCCGGCGGGCGGCCCGTTGCCACCGTGAAAAGCCCCCCCATGCCGGTGTACAGCTGGATGACCGCGCGGTTGCAGGCGGGGATGCCCTCCTTGGCCGTCAGCAGTGTATTATCCATATCACAGATCACAAGGGTATCGCTTAGGGGTGGTTTCATGCGCGATGTTCCTTTCTTAACCGTGTCAGAAACTCTGTAAAATAGGGCGGCAGGGGCGAATCAAACTGCATCCACTCCCCTGTCCGCGGGTGGACAAAGCCCAGCTCCTTGGCGTGCAGGCACTGGCCATTCAGCGATTTGATGCAGTTTTTGGGGCCGTACACAGCATCCCCTGCCAACGGATGCCCCGTCGAGGCCATGTGTACACGAATCTGATGGGTGCGCCCGGTCTTTAATTTGCACGCAATGTAAGTGAAATTGCCGCAGCGTTCCAGCACCTGCCAGCCCGTGTAGGCATACTTGGCCCCCGCCGCGTTCTCGGCCAGGACGGCCATTTTCTTGCGGTCCCGCGGGTCGCGTCCGAGCCACTTTTCCACAAAGCCCTCGTCCTCCTTGAGGTTACCGTACACCACGGCATGGTAGACGCGGTGGATGCTGTGTACGCTCATCTGGGCGCTGAGCGCCTGATGGGCGGCATCGTTTTTGGCAACGACGAGAAGGCCGCTCGTGTCCTTGTCAATGCGGTGGACGATGCCCGGACGGATGGCCCCGCCGATGCCCGACAGCTGCCCCGCGCAGTGGTAAAGCAGCGCGTTGACGAGCGTGCCGTCCGGGTTGCCGGGGGCCGGGTGCACGACCATGCCCTTAGGCTTGTTGACAACGAGCAGGTCGTCGTCCTCGTACACAATGTCCAGCGGGATGTTCTGGGGCCGGGCCTCGATGGGCTGCGGGTCAGGCAGGTCGATGGCGTAGATTTTGCCGGGCGCCACCTTATCCTTTTTGTTGACGGGCGCGCCGCCGCAGGTCACAAGCCCCTGCTCGATCAGATTTTGCAGCGCACTGCGGGACAGCGTCGGGCACTGCCCGGTCAGCCAGGCGTCCAGGCGTCCGCTGTCGCCGGGGGCTGCGGTAAGCTCAAGCCGCTCCATCTTCGTCCGCCTTTGGCTCTGCGCTCTTATCCTTTTTGAAAGAGTCCAGCAGCACGGCGAGCATCAGCAGACCGACGCCGACACAGACGCAGATGTCCGCAAAATTGAAGATGGCAAACCGCATGAACAGCACATTGATGTAGTCCACGACCACACCGTTGAGCACGCGGTCAATGAGGTTGCCCACGCCGCCGCCCAGTACCAGCGTCCAGGCTGCGCGCTCTGTCAGCGGCATTTTGCGCACGAACAGCATGATAAGGACAGCCAGCAGCATGACCGACGTCATGCCGATGAGCAGTCCCTGCTTACCGGCCAGCATCGAAAACGCCATGCCGTCATTCAGGCAGTAGCGCAGCTCCACAACGCCGGGCAGCACGTCCATGCTGCCCACCGGCAGCAGCGCCGCCGTGGCCCAGTGCTTGATGAGCTGGTCAATGACGACCAGAATGGCCGCTCCTGCCAGCGATAACAAACCAGAAATCATACAACACCTTATCCGAAAAAATCAGCGGTGCTTAAACGTATAAGCACCGCTGACGGTAGAGTAAATTTACTGCTTCAAGACCTTAGCGCAGCGCGGGCAGAGGCCGTCCTCACCGACGGTGGTCTCGTACTTCCAGCAGCGCAGGCACTTGTTGCCAGCCGCATGGGCAGCGCTGACGCCGAGACCCTCGACCAGGCCCTTGACGCCGCCCTCACCCTCGACAAGGTCAACGTGGGAGACGATGAACAGGTCAGCCAGCTCATCCATCGGGATGGCGTTCAGGAAGTCGTAGACCTCCTTGCTGCAGTACAGCGTCAGACCGGCCTCCAGCGCAGAGCCGATGACCTTATCGGCACGGGCCTGCTCCAGCACCTTCTTGACATCGTCGCGGATGGCCATGATGCGGTCCCACTTAGCTTCAAACGCCTCATCGGCGGCAGCCTTGGCCTCGGGCATCTGCTCAAAGACAACATAGTCCTTCATGCCGTCCAGCTTCGGGATGTAGCTCCAGATCTCCTGGCTGGTGAAGCACAGGATAGGTGCCAGCAGCTTGGTGAAGTCGACCAGGATGCGGTATAGCGCGGTCTGGGCACAGCGGCGTGCGTGGTCATCTGCGCAGTACAGACGATCCTTGATGACGTCCATGTAGAAGTTGGACATATCAATGACGCAGAAGTTGTACAGTGCGTGGTAGGCACGGCTGAAGTCGTAGTGCTCGTAGGCATCGCGCATGGTGGCGGTCAGCTTGTTGCAGGCCTCGAGCGCCCAGCGGTCGATCTCGAACAGCTGGTCATCATCGACCATATCCTTCGCGGGATCAAAGTCGCTGATATTGCCCAGCATGAAGCGGGCCGTGTTGCGCATCTTGCGGTACGCCTCGGACAGCTGGCGGAAAATTTCCTTACCGGCGCGGACGTCGACGGTGTAATCGCTGGAAGCGACCCACAGACGGATGATGTCAGCACCGTAGTCGCGGATGATCTCACTGGGCTCCATGCCGTTGCCGGCGGACTTGTGCATCTGCTTGCCCTGGGCATCGACGACCCAGCCGTGGCACAGAACCTCGCGGTACGGGGCCACACCCTGGGTGGCGACGCTGGTCAGCAGACTGGACTGGAACCAGCCGCGGAACTGGTCGGCACCCTCCATATACATATCAACGGGCCAGCGCAGCTCGGGGCGCTCACGGCAGACAGCGCTCCAGGTGGAGCCAGAGTCAAACCAGACGTCCATGATGTCGGGGTCCTTCTCCCAGTCGGAGGCACCGCACTCGCAGACCTCGGTCTTGGGCAGGATGTCGTTGGCATCGTACTTGTACCAGGCGTCGCTGCCCTCCTTGCGGAACAGGTCGGACACAGCCTTGATGGAGGCATCGGTGATATGGTACTTGCCGCACTTCTTGCAGTAGAATACCGGGATGGGCACGCCCCAGACGCGCTGGCGGCTGATGCACCAGTCACTGCGGTCACGGACCATACCGGCCATGCGGTCATGGCCCCACGCCGGCTGCCAGTGCACGCTGTCAATGGCCTTGTAGACGTCCTCCTTGAAGGCGTCGATGGAGCAGAACCACTGCTCGGTAGCACGGAAGATGATGGGATGATGGCAGCGCCAGCAATGCGGGTACTGGTGGGTGATGTGCTGCACGCCCATCAGATGGCCGCTCTCCTTGATGTGCTCCAGAATGACCTTGTTGGCGTCCCAGACCTTGAGACCGGCAAACTTCTCGCCCGCCTCGGCGGTCAGGCGGCCCGCGTCGTCCACGGGAACGACAACGGGAACCTGCGGATAGTGATTGACGCAGACCTCAAAGTCCTCAACACCATGGCCGGGAGCGGTGTGGACGCAGCCCGTGCCGCCTTCCAGCGTGACGTGGTCACCCAGAATGACCAGACCCTTGCGGTCAAGGAACGGATGCTGATACTGCATGAGCTCGAGCTCACTGCCGAGAACAGTCTCGGGCAGGACCTCGTACTCGTCGATATGGCAACCCTTCATCGTGGACTCAACGAGCTCGCGGGCCATGATGTGGTAGGCGTCACCGATCTTGACGAAGGCATATTCCAGATTGGGGTTCAGGCAGGTCGCGACGTTGGCGGGCAGCGTCCAGGTGGTGGTCGTCCAGATGACGATCCATGCCTTGTCCAGCGGGATGTTATGCTTGGCCAGCACGCCGTTGGGGTCGTCGGTCAGCTTGAAGCGGACATAGATGGAATCGCACTCGTCCTCGGCGTACTCGATCTCAGCCTCGGCCAGGGCGGTGCGGTCCTCGGGGCACCAGTACACGGCCTTCATGCCCTTGTAGATGTAACCCTTCTTGGCCATCTCGCCGAAGATCTCGACCTGGCGGGCCTCAAACTCGGGGCGCAGGGTCAGGTAGGGGTTCTCAAAGTCGCCCTGCACGCCCAGACGCTTGAACTGCTCGTTCATGACGCCGATGTGCTCGGTGGCAAACTCCTTGCAGATCTGGCGCAGCTCCAGCTTGGAGACACCGGCCTTCTTGTCGCCGAGGGAGCTCAGCGCCTTCAGCTCGATGGGCAGGCCGTGGGTGTCATAGCCGGGCACGTAGGGTGCCTGGAAGCCGGACATGTTCTTATAGCGGATGATGATGTCCTTGATGATCTTGTTCAGGGCCGTACCCATGTGGATATTGCCGTTGGCATACGGAGGGCCGTCATGCAGGATGTACTGCGGCTTGCCCTCATTGTTCTTAATCATCTGCTCATAGACATGGTTCTGCTCCCAGTCCTCGAGCATTTTGGGTTCCTTCTTCGGCAGACCGGCCCGCATTTCAAACGGGGTCTGCATCTTATGGATGGTGTCGTTGTAGTTCTGCGCCAAAGTTTCCTACTCTCCTCTATTTATTGGATTCTTTAGTTATATCACATCGGGCGTCAGCTGTCAAAGTCAACGCCTTCAAAGTTATCGAACGCCGGGGAATTCAGCTCCTCCTGCGGTTCGTCACTTGCCTTTTTGCGGGTCGTGCGCCTTGTCGTACCGGCCTTGCGGCGGCGGGCAGGCTTGGCCTCCGGCTCGTCATACAGGCCGGAGACATCCTGGAATCGCGTCTCGTCGATGGCGGGCTCCTCCACGGGGATCGGGGCGGGCTCGGCTTCCTCCGGTTCCTCCGGGTGCGGCGCGATGGCAAATTCCACCGTGTCTACCTTTTCGCCCTGAGCCCGGGCACTTTCCGTCGGCTCCGGCACGGGCTGGGCTGTGGGCGGCTCATAGTAGGCCGTCTCCTGCATGGCGGGCATCTGGGCTGCCTGCTGTATCGGGGCCGACTCCGGCACAGGCTGGGCTGCGGGGGCCGTGTAGACCGGGGCCTGCACAGCGGGCTGCGGCTCTGCCGCAGGGGCAGCGGCCTGCTCCGGGGCCGGGGACGGCGGCGGAACGGGTTCATCCTCGGGCCGTCTGGTATAATCGGGCAGTTTATTGATAAGGTTGATATGCTTGCGGTACATCTCGATCAGCGAACGCTTGAAGCTGTCTGCCTCACCCTTGAGCGTGACGATCTCCTGCTTGGCCAGCTCGACGTCATCGCGGGCGCGCTGCTCACGGTCCTCCGCCTTGATGTTGGCCGAGCGGATGATCTCCGCCGCTTTCTGCTTGGACTCGCGGATAATACTGTCCCCCATGCGCTGGGCGTTGATCATCGACGTACTCAGGGAGTTTTCCATCGTTCGGTATTTTTCAATGCGCTGGGCCAGCATGACGAGCTTTTTCTGCAAATCATCATTCTGGGCAGCCAGGTCGTCCATTGCCTGGGCGACCTGCTTGAGATAATCATCCACATCCTCACGGCGATAGCCCTGGAACGCTTTGTCAAATGTGACGTGGCGGACATCCTCGGAAGAGATCATGACAGCTTTCCTCCTGTATGCGGGGCGCACGGCCCCGTTATTCCCTGCCCGCAGCGCTGCGGGCGATCCTGCGCTCAATATTGGTAAAAGGATATGAACAGACGATCCTTGCGGCTTTTGCCGCCGATGGCCGCCAGCTTGAAGCGCCCCACGCCGCGCACTGTAAAAATATCCGCGGCGTAGGCGGTCTCGTGGGCTGCCTTCAACGGCAGGTGGTTGATCTCTACACGGCCCGCGGCGATATATTCTGCCGCGCGGGTGCGGGAGGTGTGCAACATGGCTGCCAGCACCGCGTCCGCACGCAGGGACGGCACGGTAGCCTCCTGCAGGGTGCGCTCGCGGCTTTCGGCCAGACGGGCGGGCAGTGCGTCGATGCACGCAGTATGCACGGTGCAGTGCCCTGCGCCGGTCAGCTCCGCGTTTATAAATTCCTGCTTGTCGGCGAGGATCACCGCGTAAAACGTGTCCTCACGCTCGGGGTCTGCCAGCAGGTCCCCCACGCAGCTGCGCTCAAGGCCAAGGCCCAGAATCGCACCGAGATAATCCCGGTGGGTCGGCAGCTTATTCCCGTAAGCGGTGCATTGCAGGTAGGCCAGCGGTTCTTCCTGCCAGGCGTCGGGCGGCTCAATACAGAGCACTCGGCGTTCTGCCGCGTCAAAGCCGCCCCAAAAGCGGATGCAGCTGCACCCGGCCTTGTTGCAAGCGGCCTGCGCCAGGCTCTGCTCCCGGTCCGAGAGAAAACCCGTATAACGCGGGATGCCGCGGCTTACCGCAACGCGGCACAGCTCCTCGACACGGCGCATCAGGCGGCGCTCGCCGTCATTCTGCGGCGGCACAAAGCCGCGCACCGCATTGGCGGTATCAGAAGAAGACGCCATTGTTTTCCAGCTCGTCGAGCAGGTCACCCATAATATCAACGTTGTACGGCGTAATAATGAAGGTGCTGGTCGCCACGCGCTTGATCTGGCCGTTGTTGGCATACGCTACACCGGACAGGAAGTCGATCAGACGGCGGGAGACCTCTTTGCTGGCAGACTCCAGATTCAGCACCACAGTATGCTTTGCGTTGAGCTGGTCCGCAATGCTGGACGCATCGTCAAAGCGTTCCGGTTTGACCAGAACGACCTGCAGCTGGGTCGTCGCGTTGATGTTCACGACCTTATTGCTGTGCTGTTTGATCTCCTGCTGCTGGGTATACTCCTGCGCAGCTGCAGCCCCCTGCCCGCCGGGGAAAACATTCTCTTCAGTGTCATCTACATAGGAATCTGCATCGGGGTCGATACCGAGCTTGCTTCTCAAACTGTCAAGCATGGACATGGTCGTAAAACTCCTTTGATTAGAAAGCGCCGTTTACGTCAGCGCGTCATTACAGCGATATACATTAAATATTATCTTCTTTTTTGGCAGTCTTGTCAATACAAACGGCGTATTTTCGTTATAATAGTTTGCCATCCTCCAAATTTGTGCCCTGCACGATGATCTCATCATAGAGGCGCACCTCATTTGCACTGCCGAGCTTGCCGTCCTCCGGGACAAGAATGTAGCTGTCGTTCTCATACAGCGTTGTGATCTTCAAAAAGCGCTGCAGGTTGCCGTACTTGACATAGACACCGCGCTGACCGTTCACGATATGCAGCGCCGCCTTGTCGATGCGGATGCCCTCGTAGGTTTTTAAATCGACCTGCACGGTCTCGCAGCCCAGGCCCAGGACCTCGGCGCTGATGGTCTGGCATTGCAGCACGATCTTGGCAATGCCGTTGTCCTTGTCCTCGGTGACTTCCTCCACCGTGGCGGAAAGCGGGGTGTTCTGCTTGCCGGGTACGCTGATTTTCACCGTGGACAGACCGTCGAACCGTGCGGCGGTATCCAAATCGCAGACCGCGTAGAATTTCCAGCTGAAGCCCGTCACGATCTGTCCGGCGCGGTTTGTATCCGCTGCCGGGAAGCCGTCTGCCAGCATTTTTTGCAGCGTGGCCGGGTCGGCATCGGCCAGCGCCCGGCAGTCCGTCCGGATGGCGGGCGAGGCCTCCGTGCGGCTGAAATAGCCGTTCGTTGTGGCGGTGACGGTCTGCAGCGTGTCGAGCTGTGCCTTGATGCCGTCGTACTCGGTCTGCAGCGCTGCGATGGACTGGGAGAAATCCGCCGTCTGCCCGGTGCTGATCTGCAGACGGTTCTGGGCCAGCAGAAAGCTGTCCTGCGCGTCGGAGATGCCGGTATACTGGGCAGTGTCCAGCTTATCCAGCAGGTTGTACAACGCCTGCTTTGTCTGGTTTGTCAGCACCGAAAGCTCACTGCCGGCAGAATTCTGCGACTTCGTAAGCAGCGTGATGGAGCGCTCGAGCCGGTCCAGACGCTCACGCTGCAGGCCCTGGGTGTCATCGGTGTAGCATTCGGCTACCACCGTGCCGTTCGTCACGCGCTCGCCATCCTGCACAAGATAGCCGAGATTGCCGCTGCCCGGCACATCCACAGCGTCAAACGCCACAACGCCGGTCAGGTTCAGGCTTTCGGCCAGCGTGTAGCGGATGGCGGTCTCAGTCTTGTAGGACCGATGGAAGATCAGCACGAACTGGACGGCAACATACAGCAGGAAGAGTGCCAGTGCCAGCAGACCCAGCGCGTGTAAAAGTTTTTTTGCCAGCGGGCGGTCCTGCCGGTTGCTCACGGTGCACCCTCCTTTCCGTTATTTCTCGTTGTGCAAAAAAGCCCGCACCAGCGTGCAGGCGCGCTCGGTGACATCCTCCTCATCCAGATAGAGCCACACCGCGTCGTTCTGACGGCGGAACCAGGTCAGCTGGCGCTTGGCGTAGTTGCGCGTTGCCTGCTTGAGACGCTCGGTGCATTCGGTCAGATTGGCCGTGCCCTCAAAGTACGGGAAGAATTCCTTGTAGCCGATGGCCTGCGCCGCCGTGCGGTAGGCATCGCGGTGGTCGTAGACCTGCCTTGCTTCGTCCAGCACACCGTTTTCGACCATTTCGTCCACGCGGCGGTCAATGCGGCTGTACAGCACTGCGCGGTCCCGGCAGGTCAGGCAGAGGCAGAGCGCATGGTAGGGTGCCTCGGCGGGCCTGGCCTCGCGGCGCTGGTCGCTCATGCGGCGGCCTGTGGCTTCAAAAAGCTCCAGTGCGCGGATGACGCGCGGCAGGTTGTTGGGGTGGACCTGAGCGGCGTAGTCGGGGTCGATTCTTTGCAGCTCGGCGTAAAGCGCCGCGCCGCCCTCGGTGTCCGCCCGCGCCTGTAATCGGGCGCGGATGGCGGGGTCGGTCTTTTCCGGGGCAAACGCCATACCGCTCAAAAGACTGGTGATATACAGCCCCGTGCCGCCCACGACGAGGGGCAGTCTGCCGCGGGCCGTGATGTCCCGTATCAGCGGGTCGGCGGCGGCGGTGAAGTCCGCCACGCTGTAGGGGGTCTCCGGCGACAGAAAGCCCAAAAGATAATGCGGTATCCCCTGCCGCTCCTCTGCACTCGGCTTCGCCGTGCCTACGTCGAGATTTTTGTAAATCTGCATCGAGTCTGCGTTGATGATCTCGCCGTCAAAGGCTCTGGCCAGCGCGACGGAAAGTGCGGTCTTGCCGCTGGCCGTCGGCCCGCCGACGGCGACGACGCGGGGTTTAGACAAGTCGGCCAAACTGCTTTTCCAGCTCCTTCCGGGTGATTTTCAATACGCAGGGCCGCCCGTGCGGGCAGAACGGCGGGACCGTGCCGTCCATGATGCGCTGGGCCAGCGCGAGCATCTCGGCGGCGTTCGTGCGGTCCCCCGCTTTGATGGCCGCGCGGCAGGCAATGGAATGCAGCACCCACTCGGTCTTTTCACGCAGGGCGTCGCGTCCGCCGTCGGCGAGTTTTGCCGCCAGCTCCACGATCATATCCTCTACATCGTCCACCGGCACGTCTGCGGGCACGGCGCGCACGACAACAGTCGAGCCGCCGAAGTCCTCGGCCTCGATGCCGGCATCGGTCAGAAGGTCAAGGTTCTGCAAAACGGCCTGCTTTTCCGCGGCGGTCAGATTGACCTGCACGGGGACGAGCAGCATCTGGGACGGCACGCTGCCGTAGTCCCTGGCCAGCTGCTCAAACAGAATGCGCTCATGCGCAGCGTGCTTGTCGATAAGGCAAAGCTCACTGCCGCGCTCGGTGATGATATAGGTCTTGAACACCTCGCCGACAAGGCGCAGCGGCTCGCTTGCAGGCGGCGGGGTCAGCGTCGTCTGCTCGGGACGTGTGCTGACCATGTCGGGCAGGGCGCTTAAAGCATGCGGGTCATTCCGAACGTAATCCGTCTCGGGGTCTGCTGCGGGGGCCTCGTCGGGCAGCTCCGGCAGGATGTCCAGCACCGTGTCATCGCTGACGGCGTGGGGCATCGGCTGCGGGGCGGGAATCGTTACGGGCTCCGACGCGGGCGTTTCAACCGCCGTCACCGGCGCGACCGGGGTCAGCGGTCTCGGTGCGGGTCCCGCCGTGTAGGCGGGCTTCGGGGACTGTGCCTCCAGCACGCCCGGGACAGGCTGTGTGCCCTGTGCATTCTGAACGCCCTGCGCCATCGGCAGCGGGCGCGCAGGCACGGGCGCGGTCAGACCGTTCAAAGCGCGGTATTCTGCCGCGGACAGCGTCGTGAAGCCGCCCTTTTTCGGCTGGGCTGCAGCGGGCCGCGCAGCAGGTGCCGGGGCGGCGGGCTGCAGCACGGTCTGCCCGGGCTTTTCTTCGGGCGCGGTGTGGCCCATCTCAAAGCGGCACTCGCCGCTGCCGGGCGTTGCCAGCGCGGCGCGCACGGCGCGGTAGACAGCGTCAAAGACGTCACTCTCTTTCGCAAAGCGAATTTCGGTTTTCGCCGGGTGGACGTTGACATCGACCATGTCGGGCGGCAGCTCCAGCATGAGCACCGCGCCCGGGAACTTGCCCTGCATCATCGTGCCCTTGTAGGCGTTTTCGAGTGCCGCCATCATTGTGCGGTTTTTGACGTAGCGGCCATTAACAAAGAAATGCTGCGCACCGCGGCTGGCGCGGCAGGCACGCGGCGGCGTGACCAGGCCGGTCACATGGTACAGCTCGCTGCCGCCGTCCACGGGCAGCAGGTCGCGGGCAAATTCACGGCCCAGGACCGCGTAGACCGCACTGCGCAGGTCGCCGTCGCCGGGGGTCACATACTGCTGCTTGCCGTCGCGCAGATAGCGGAAGCTGATCTCCGGGTGGGACAGCGCCGCGTGCAGGACGGTCTCAGCCACAAACGTGCCCTCGCTGGCGTCCTTTTTCAAAAACTTCATGCGGGCGGGCGTGTTGTAAAACAGGTCACTAACCGTGATGGTCGTGCCGACGGGGCGCGCGCCTGGCTCCATCCCACGCTCCTCGCCGCCTTCGATGCGGTAGCAGCAGGCGTACTCGTCGGTCTCTGTGCGGGTCAGCACCTCGACGCGGGCAACGCTGGCAATGGAGGCAAGTGCCTCGCCGCGGAAGCCCAAGGTATGGATGTGCCCGAGGTCCTCCGCCGTCGCGATCTTGCTGGTGGCATGGCGGATAAACGCTTTATCGATATATTCCGCTTCTATGCCTGAACCGTTATCTACGATTTGCAGCTGCTGGATGCCGCCGCGCACCGCCGACAGCGTGATCTGCGTCGCGCCTGCGTCGATGGCATTTTCCAGCAGCTCCTTCGCCACGGAGGCGGGCCGTTCGACGACCTCGCCCGCCGCGATCAGCTCTGCGGTATGCTTGTCCAGTACACGAATTTCCGCCATGGTTTTCACCTGCCTTTAGTCTTTGTCCAGTGTATTTTTCAGCTCGTACAGGAAGTTCAGCGCCTCCAGCGGGGTCAGTGTCTCAATGTCTACATTGTGGAGTTTTTCGACGACCTCGCTGGGTACGCTGGGGTTGTTGTAAGCCTCGACGGTGTCAAAATCGAGCTGCATCGTGTTATTGCGCCCCGGTGCGCTGGCCTCCAGCTGGCGCAGCACGGCGTGGGCGCGCTTTGTCACGCTGCCGGGCAGACCCGCGAGCTTCGCGACCTCGATGCCGTAGCTGTCGTCGGCGGGGCCTGCCACAATGCGGCGCAAAAACGTGATGTCCTCGCCGCGCTTTTTGACGGCGATATTATAGTTTTTGACGCCGTGAATATCCTGCTCCATGCTCGTCAGCTCGTGGTAGTGCGTGGCGAACAGCGTCTTGCAGCCTATGTTCTCGCAGATAAATTCTACCACACTGCGCGCAATGCTCATGCCGTCAAACGTCGAAGTGCCGCGGCCAATTTCATCCAGAATCACTAAGCTGTCCTTCGTCGCGTTTTTCAGGATCTCCGCAACCTCGGTCATCTCGACCATGAAAGTCGACTGCCCGGCGGCGAGGTCATCCGACGCGCCGACGCGGGTGAAGATGGCATCCACCACGCCGATATGCGCCGCGGCGGCAGGCACAAAGCTGCCAATCTGCGCCATCAGGGCAATCAGCGCATTCTGGCGCATGTACGTAGATTTACCGGCCATGTTCGGGCCGGTGATGAGCAGCATCCGGTTCTCGTCCTCGTCGAGCATCGTATCGTTGGGCACAAACAGACTGCCCTTGAGCATCTGTTCAATGACCGGGTGGCGGCCCTCCTTGATCTCCATAACACCGCTCTCATCCACGTTTGGCATGACGTAGTTGTTTTGCAGCGCCGCCTCGGCAAAGCCTGCCAGCACATCGAGCTGGGCCACAGCCGATGCCGTGCGCTGGATGCGGACGACCTCGGCGGAGATTGACGAAAGCAGGTCGGCAAACAGCTGGTGTTCCAGAACCAGCAGACGCTCGTTTGCGCCGAGGATCTTATTTTCCAGTTCCTTCAGTTCGGGCGTGATGTAGCGCTCACCCGTCGTCAGCGTCTGCTTGCGGGTGAAGGTATCGGGCACCGAGTCGGTGTAGGAGCGGCTGACCTCAATATAGTAGCCGAACACCTTGTTGAAGCCGATCTTCAGCTTGGGGATGCCGGTCTCCTCGCGGTAGCGGGCCTCAAGGTTTGACAGATACCCCTTGCCGCCGTGCATGATGTCGCGCAGCTCATCGACCTCGCTGTTGAAGCCAGCGCGGATAGCGCCGCCGTCCTTCATGTTGGCGGGCGGGTCATCCACAAGGGCGGTCTGGATGTTCTGCAAAACATCCTCGAGCAGGTCGATCTGGTCAGCCAGCTGCGTCAGCAGCGGCGCACCGCAGGCCGCAGCCTGGGCCTTGACCTGGGGCAGCATGGCGCAGGTATCTCCCAGCGCCTTGACCTCGCGCGGGGTGGCGGAGCCGTAGAGAATGCGGGTCGTCAGCCGCTCAATGTCAAAGACATGGCCGAGGGCTTCTTTCAAATCGGCGCGGGCGATGCTGGCAGAATAGAGCGCCTGCACCGCACAGAGCCGCGCGTTGATGGCCTCGGCGTCCACAAGGGGCTGCTCGATCCAGGAGCGCAGCAGACGCTTGCCCATCGAGGTTTCGGTCTTGTCGAGCACCCAGAGCAGCGTGCCGCGCTTCTCGCGCCCGCGCATCGTCTCGGTCAGTTCCAGATTTGCGCGGGTCACAGGCGACAGGCGCATATACTGTGCGTCGGCGTAGTTCTGCACGGTCTTGATGCGCTCAACGCCGTGCTTTTGGGTCTCGTGCAGGTAGTTGAGAAGCGCCGCCACAGCATACGGGACAAGCGCGTCCTTCTCATAGCCGAGGGTCGTGCGCCAGTCGGCGCCGAACTGGTCGGCCATGGTCTGCTCCATGACGGCGTCCTTAAAGCAGGCATCCTCGCGCAGCTCGACCAGGGCGTTCGTGTGCTGCTTGATGTAGGTCGTGACATCTTTAAAGTCAAGCATCGGCGGGCAGATCAAAATCTCGCTGGGCATATAGCGGCACAGCTCAGTGATGATGGCTCCGCCGATTTTTTCAGCGTTCAGCTCGGTGGCGTAGGCCTCGCCGGTGGAAACGTCCGCAAAGCAGACGCCCGCACGCCAGCGGCCACGGGTGCGCTTGCAGTAAATGCTCGCCAGATAGTTGTTTTTATCCTCGGACAGCATGCTGCTTTCAATGACCGTGCCGGGCGTGACAACGCGGATGATGTCGCGCTTGACAAGACCCTTGGCGAGGGCAGGGTCCTCCATCTGCTCACAGATGGCGACCTTATAGCCCTTAGCGACCAGGCGCGCCATGTAAGTCTCGTAGGAGTGGAACGGCACGCCGCACATAGGGGCGCGTTCTTCCTTGCCGCAGTTTTTGCCGGTCAGCGTCAGCTCCAGCTCCCGCGAAGCCGTCAGCGCGTCGTCGTAGAACATTTCATAGAAGTCACCGACGCGGTAGAACAGAATCTCGTTGGGATGCTGTTTTTTGATTTCAAAATACTGCTGCATCATGGGCGATACTGCTTGCTCGGCCATGTTTCACACTCCTGTTGATTCTTGTTGGTATGTTGTTCTTGTAGAGGCGGATTCCATATCCGCCCGGAAGGTATGCGGCTGCGTACAGTGCTGCGGGCGCATATAGAATGCGCCCCTACGGCCTCTCTGCCCCGCGCCTCAATCTTTAGTGGCAGCCGCCGCAGGTGGAGCAGCTGCCGGTGCAGCCGCCGGTGGGGGCCTGCACGGTCATGGGGTCGCCGCCGTTCATAGCGGTGTTGATGATGGCGTCAATGTGGCTGACCATTGCCTCGCACTCGGCCTTGGCGGCGTTGTAGCGGACCATGCCCTCGCTGGCCATGATCTGGCTGTACAGGTCGTTGACGCGCTGGTTCAGCTCGGCCACGCGGGCGGCATCGGTCTCGGCCTTGGCACTCTCATTGTTCAGGTCGAGGCGGGCGAGGTTGAACTCACCGATCATGTTCTGCAGCTCCTCGTCCATGTCGTTTTCTCGGCGGGCAGCGTCCAGCTCCAGGTAGCGGGGGTCAGTCTGCAGGGCAGCGGCGGCTTTCTTGAAAAGATCAATGCAATCCATTGTAAAATTCTCCTTATAAATATAATGTATGGGGCAATACCGCATAATTCTAAGTGCCGATACGGCGAGCGAGGTGCGGCAGCTGCTAAGCCAAAAGCGCAGATAATACTTTGTGTATTATCGAGCATTTTGGCAACGCAGATGCCGTGCCGCAGCCGCCGGAGCGGTGCTTAAGCCGTAAGGCGGGAATTATGCGGTGTTGCCATAGGTTTATTCAGCAAGCTCGCCCACAAGCAGCGCGGCGCGCGAGCCGGTGATGTGGACATCGGCCCACTGGCCGATAAGACTTTCAGGAGCCTTGAACTCCACGACCAGATTGTTGTCGAGACGTCCGTTGACGGTGCCCTCATTGCGGCCCGCAGCCTCGACCAGCACGCGGACGGTCCGGCCTGCCATGGCGGCGGTGGCGGCAAAGGCGAACTCCTCCTGCGTTTTCAGCAGGCGGTCCATGCGGGCGGCCTTCTCAGCGTGGGTCGTTGGGTCGGGCAGCTTGGCCGCCGGGGTGCCGGCGCGTTTGGAATAGATGAAGGTAAACAGCTGCATATAGCCCACCTCACGGATGAGGTCGAGCGTTGCGGCAAAGTCCTCCTCCGTCTCTCCGGGGAAGCCGACGATGATGTCGCTGGAGAAGGTCACACCGGGAATTTTTTCCTTGGCGTAGCGGATCAGATCCATGTACTGCGCGACGTTGTAGTGGCGGTTCATCTCCTTGAGCAGTCGGTCCGAGCCGGACTGCACGGGCAGGTGGATATGCTTGCACAGATGCTCCTGCGCGGCAATCGTGTCGATGAGCTTGCGGCTGGCGTCCTTCGGGTGGCTCGTCATGAAGCGGATCTGGTAGTCGCCGGGGACTTCGCACAGCAGGTTCAAAAGGTCGGCAAAGTCGATGGGATGTTCCAGCCCCTTGCCGTAGCTGTTGACGTTCTGGCCCAGGAGGGTGATCTCCTTATAGCCCTGCTCGACAAGCTGCCTGAACTCCGCCAGAATTGCGGCGGGCTCGCGGCTGCGTTCCCGCCCGCGGACGTAGGGCACGATGCAGTAGGTGCAGAAGTTGTCGCACCCGTACATGATGGGCAGCCACGCGCGGAAGCCGGAATCGCGGCGGATGGGCAGCTCCTCGACCACGGCGTTGCGCTCGGCGGGCTTTTCCAGATAGCGCTTGCCCTTGCGGATGCGCTCGGCCAGCATGGCGGGCAGCCGGTCAATGCCGTCCACGCCAAAGACAAGGTCCACATAGGGGTAGCTCTGGCGCAGCTTTTCGACGATGTGCTCCTGCTGGGCCATGCAGCCGCAGACACCGATCATCAGGCGCGGGTTCTGCTCCTTGAGCTTTTTCAGCGCGCCGACATTGCCGAAAACGCGCTGCTCGGCGTGCTCACGCACGGCGCAGGTGTTGAACAGGATGAGGTCGGCGTGTTCGACATTGTCGCACAGGCCGTAGCCGACATCCTGCAAAACGCCCTTGATCTTCTCGCCGTCGTTGACGTTCTGCTGGCAGCCGTAGCTGCGTACATACGCCAGCGGCGGTGTCTCATAGAACGCCGCCAGCGCCTTGGCGGCGGCATCGTTGTGGGTGTAGGTCAGTTTTTCCAAGTGAATTTCTCCTTATATAAACGCCCAAATGGGCGCACCTATCCAAACATACCATATTAGTATAACAAATTCGAAGCAAAAGCACAAGCGGCAGAAAGTGAATTTTTTGTGCCGTCGGGCGGGGAATCCGCTTTTTGCACCCGTTCCGCAAATAGACGGCAAAAAGACGCCGCGGGAAGATTGACATTTTCGCCTTCTTGCGCTACAATACATATATTATGCCGCTGTGGCGGAACTGGCAGACGCAAGGGACTTAAAATCCCTCGGTAGCGATACCGTACCGGTTCGATCCCGGTCAGCGGCATTTACCCGAGCCGAAACAGCTTTACCGGTTGTTTCGGTTTTTTCTATTGGACCCTGTGAGGCATGGTATGCTGAACCATAAATCTACCCGCAGCGCCCGGCTGTTCTGGCTGGGGGCGCTGCTCGGCGCTGCCGTATTTTTGCTTGTGTACGGCCTTGCACCACTGGACGTAGCCAACGACGCCTTCTGCCGCGGCGGCTACATTGAAAAGGACATCCAACAGCACTACGCGGGCTGGCTGTTCTACCGAAACAGTGCGCCGGGCTGGCCGCTCGGCGTAACGCAGGCCGTCAACGCGCCGCAGGGCGTCAGCGTTGCGTACACCGATTCTATCCCGCTGCTGGCTGTGCTGTGCCGCCCGCTGGCGGCAGCGCTGGGCGGGACGTTCCAGTATTTCGGCTGGTTTACCCTTGTCTGCTTTGCTTTGCAAGGCGGCTTTGCGGCGCTGCTGTGCGGGCTGTTTGCTGAGGGGCTTGCCGCCCCTTTGGCGGGCTCGCTTGTGTTTGCGGCCAGCCCGATTTTACTGGAGCGCGCGTTCCGGCACACCTCGCTCGGTGCGCAGTGGCTTGTGCTGGCGGCGCTGTACTGTTATTTCGTCTGCCGCCGACAGAGCCGGTTTGCGTCGCGCGGATTGTTTGTCATCAACATTCTGGCCGTCGGTATCCACCCGTATTTTCTGCCCATGACCTACGCTGTCACACTGGCGCTTTTGCTTGAGTACGCCGTAAAGCAGCGGCAATGGCTGCGGCCCGCGCTGTTTTTGGGCGGCAACATGCTCTGCACCGCGGCGCTGGGCTGGGCGCTGGGGCTGCTTTACGGCACAGCCACCAGCGGCGGGCAGGCGCTGTACGGCTATTTTGCCATGAACCTGAACGCGCTGTGGAACCCGGCGGGTGTGAACGGCGTTTTGTACAGCCGCCTGCTGCCCGCACAGAATCAGGTCGGCGGCAACTATGACGCCTTTGCCTATCTGGGGCTGGGCGTGCTGGCTGCACTGCCTGTCGTGGTCGTGTCAGCGCGGCGGCATCTCCTGCCCGCTGTGCGCCGTCACTGGGCGCTGTGCGCGGTCTGCGCTGTGCTGACCGCGTTTGCCGTCAGCAACGTCATCACCGCCAACGGCGTGACGCTCGCTACGCTGCCGCTGCCCGCTTCCTTTATTAAGCTGTTCTCGGTCTTTCGCTCCGGCGGGCGGCTGTTCTGGCCCGTCTACTACCTGCTGACGCTGGCAGCGTTCGCAGGGCTGGCGCGTCTGCCCCGCGGGGCAGTCTGGGTCGCACTGTTTGCCGCCGTGCAGCTGTGGGATGTAAGCCCGGCGCTTTGCCAGCGGCACGACGCCATGCAGGCCGCGCAGGTCACGGACGCGTTCCCGTCCGAGCTGGACAGCGATTTCTGGCAGAGCGCGGCACAGTATCGCCACACCGAATCCGTGCAGGGCATGCAGGCCGACAGCTTGCACTTAGCGCTTTGGGCCGCCGATAACGGCATGACGACGAACGATCCGTTCGCCGCCCGCTACGACGAGACTGCTCTTGCCGCCGAGCGCCAAACCGCGCTGGACGCTCTGGACGCGGGCACGCCGCAGAGTGACACGCTCTACCTGTTCGAGGACGAGGGTGCCTTTTTGCAGGCCGTGGAACCGGTCAAGGCGCTGGCCTGGTGCGGGCGCGTGACGAGCGCCGACGGCAGCGCCAGCTGGTATGTCATTGCGCCGGGGCTGCAGGGACAAACATTTGACGCTTTGTGTACGCCCTACGACGAGGACTATCCCCTGCGCCTGGCAGACTACACCGACGCGCTGTGGAACCGCGGCGTGCTGGATGAAACAAAGCAGACGGTCTGCTTTAAGGATTCCCCGTTTGCGCGCACTAAGCTGGACGGTGCGTCATTGCTTTGCGCGGGCGGGCAGGAGTACCCGATTTTGAAGGTCGATGACCACGACGCCGGTTGGCTGATGGTCACCTTGGATATTGAGGATGCCACGGTTTTGTGGGATCAGGAGTTGACGACAAAATGAAAGAACTGCATGTAAAAAGCCTGCTGCCCGTGCGGCTGGACAAGTACCTGATGGACCAGTTCCCCGCTCTGGGCATGGGGCGGCTGAACAAGGCCCTGCGTGAGAACAAGATCAAGCTGAACGGCAAGAAGCAGCCGCTCTCCACCCGCGTGCAGAACGGCGATATTATCAAGCTGTTCCTAAACGACGACCAGCTGGAGAACCGCCCCACCCCCGCCGCCGTGTTTGTGTATGAGGACGACGACATCATCATTGCCAGCAAGCCCGCAGGCATCGCTGTGGACGGCCCGGACAGTGACACGCTGCTCCGCCGCGTGCAAACGAAGCTGGCCGCTGAGGGCAAGGTTGCCCACGCCGTGCTCTGCCACCGGCTGGACACCGGTACAAGCGGGCTGGTGCTGCTGGCGAAGAACAGTGCGGCGGAGGCGTTTCTGACCGCCGCCATTAAGGCGCGCGACATTGAAAAGCGCTACCTCTGCGTGACGTTTGGCCGCCCGAACCCGCCCGCCGCCCTGCTGCGCGACTATCTTTTGAAGGACGCCGAGCGCGGCATTGTGCGCATCACCGACACGACGGCGGGCGGCGCGAAGGAGGTCATCACCGGGTATGAGACGCTGGCTGTCAGCGGACGGCTGGCCCTGTTGAAGGTCGAGCTTGTGACCGGGCGCACCCATCAGATCCGCGCGCATTTAGCACACATCGGCTGCCCGATTCTGGGTGATTCCAAGTACGGCAACAACGCCGCCAACCGCGAGCTGCGGTTCAAGTATCAGGCGCTCTGCGCGTGGGAGCTGCGCTTTCCTGCGCAAATCAGCGACCCGCGGTTTGCGCATCTCGCCGGGCGGGTATTCCACGCCGAGAAGCCGTGGTATTACCAGCAGATTCTGGACGGTACGCTGAAGTAAAGGCTTTGGCCCGGGCGGATACGGAATTTGTCCCTACGGTGTAGGGGTCGGCGTCCTCGACGACCCGCGGGGCTTTTCGCCGCCGCAAACGGCTGCGGGCGACCAATGGTCGCCCCTACAAAAAAGCAGTGCTTTCCGCTTGGAAAGCACTGCTTTTTCTTTATGCCCTGGCGTCCTCGGCCAGACTGCGCCTGCGCAGATACAGCAGGGCTGCGGTCAGAATGGCAAGCGACGACACCAGCGTGATGAGCCAGTTTTCGGTAAAGCCCGCGATCAGGTAGCCGGGCACACAGGCCGCCACGACGACCATGGCGTACTGCATCTGGGTCTGCACGTGGTTGATGTGGTTCGACTGTGCACCGGAGCTGGACATGATGGTCGTATCCGAGATCGGCGAAATATGGTCGCCGCAGACCGCACCCGCCAGCACCGCGGATACCGCTACGATCATCATGGTGGGGTCCGTCTCGGAGAACATATTGACGACGATGGGGACCAAAATCGCAAACGTGCCCCAGCTGGTGCCGGAGGAGAACGCAATAAAAATCGCAATGCAGAAGATCAGCAGCGGCACAAAGCGCATGAGACCCTCATTCAGGCTGACGGCCTGGCGCACAAAGTCGCCGATGCCCAGCGCGTCGGTCATGCCCTTCAGCGTCCAGGCCAGCACCAGAATCAGGATGGGCGGCATCATCAGCTTGCCGCCCTCGGGCACGGAGTTCATGAAGTCCTTAAAGCCAATAACGCGGCGCGGCAGGTAGAACAGCAGCAGGAAGCCCACCGTGACAAGACCCGCAAAGACAAGCGACTCCGACGAGGAGCAGTTGGCAAAGTCCTCGACAAGGTTCGTGCCGCCGTTCAGGTAGCCGGTCCAGATCATCGTGGCGATGGCCGTAAAGATCATGACGATCATCGGTGCAATCAGGTCAATGACCTTGCCCTTGGCGAATTTACCGCCCTCGGTGGGGTCCTTAATTTCCTGGTTTTGGAATGCCTCCCCGCCCGAGGTGAACAGGTCACCGTGGGCAGCGTTGCGCTCGTGCTTTTTCATCAGGCCGAAGTCGAAACCCAGCAGCGAGGTAAAGAACACCATGTAGAGCGTCAGCATCGCGTACAGGTTGAACGGGATCGTGCGGACGAACATCTCAAAGCCGGACATCGAGCTGCCCGCCGGGACGTAGGAGTTGACCGCCGCCGCCCAGGACGAGATTGGCGCAATGATGCAGACCGGGGCCGCCGTGGCGTCGATGAGGTAGGCCAGCTTGGCGCGGGAAACCTTGTACTTGTCGGTAACCGGGCGCATGACGGAGCCGACGGTCAGGCAGTTGAAGTAGTCGTCCACAAAAATCAGCGCACCCAACAGCGAGGTCGCCACGAGCGTGGCGCGCTTGCTCTTGAGCTTTTTCGCCGCCCACTCACCATAAGCGCGGGTGCCGCCGGACTCCTGCATGAGCATAACGACCATACCCAGCAGGATCATGAACATCAGAATCGAGAAGTCGACGCTGTCGATCATCGTGTTGAACAGTGTGTCAAACGCGACCCATGGGTGAAACTCTGCCACCAGCAGCGCACCCAGCGCACAGCCAGCGAACAGCGAGAGATAGACTTCCTTTGTGAGCAGCGCCAGCAGAATGGCGATGATCGGCGGCATCAGGGACCACCAAGTTCCTACAAACATTTCTTACACCTTTTCCTTTTCAAAATATTCCTTTGTCAGCTGCGCCACTGTGCCGGAAAGCAGCAGCAGCGCAATCAGGTTCGGGATGCTCATCAGACCGTTGAAGGTATCGGCAATGCTCCACATCAGGCCCAGGTCCATCGTAGCACCCAGGATGGAAACGAAGGAGTACACCACGAAGAATGGGCGCACGACCTTGTCGCTGCGGCAGAGGAATGCGATAAAGCGTGAGCCGTACAGCCCCCAGCCGATGATGGTGGAGAAGGCAAAGCAGCACAGTGCCACCGCCGTGAAGATGGATGCCCAACCGCCGTAGGTCGTGGTAAAGCCGGAGATCGTCAGCTCCGCGCCCGCGGCGGTGCCGTAGTTGACCGTCGTGCCGCTGCACAGAATGACCATAGCCGTCAGCGTGCAGATGACGATGGTGTCCGCAAAGACCTCAAAGATGCCGAACATGCCCTGCTTGACCGGCTTTTTCGTGTCGGCACAGGCGTGGGCGATGGAACCCGTGCCAAGGCCGGCCTCGTTGGAGAAGATGCCGCGGGAGACGCCCTTCTGCATACTGATGAACAGGCTGCCGATGGTGCCGCCCGTGAAGGCCGCCGGGTTGAACGCACCTGCAAAGATGGCCTCGATCACCGCCGGGAAGCGCTGAATGTTCAGAATAACGACGCCCACAGCCAGCACGATGTAGAACAGTGCCATGAAGGGCACCAGCCGTTCACTGACGCTGCCGATGCGCTTGATGCCGCCCAGCAGCACCATGGCGACGAGCATCGCCACAACGATGCCGACAACGAGGTTCAGGGTGGAAAGCGCGTTCTGACCGACCACATTGAACTCCGTCAGGGCCGTGTCGATGGCGGCGACGATGGTGTTGACCTGGGTCGCATTGCCGGTGCCAAAAACCGTCAGCACGCCGAACAGCGAGTAGAGCACGGCTAGGAACTGCCAGTGCTTGCCCAGACCGTTTTTGATGTAGTACATCGGGCCGCCGACCCACTCGCCGGCGGCGCTGCGCTCCCGAAAATGTACAGCGAGCGTGACCTCCGCAAATTTGGTGCACATACCCAACAGCGCAGAGCACCACATCCAGAACACTGCGCCCGGCCCGCCGATGGCGATAGCGCCCGCAACGCCCGCAATGTTGCCCGTGCCCACCGTGCCCGCCAGCGCCGTGCAGACGGCTTGAAACGGCGTCATCGCACCGTCAGAGGCATCCTTTTTGTGGAACATACGCCCGATGGTGGTTTTGATCGCATACGGGAATTTGCGGATCTGCAAAAAGCCCGTCCGCACACTGAGCAGCAGCCCCACGCCGATGATGCACACCATCGCCGGGATGCCCCACACAAAGTTGTTGACCGCCTGATTGATGGTTGCAATTGCTTCAAGAACCATAAAATCCCATACCTCTTGCCTTTTGATTTTGCCGCAAAAAACAAAAGGCCTGCAATCCCGGCCTTCCTGCCGGTTTTACAAGCCTTTTGTCCGTTCATGACAAGTATGACTTATATCACTGCCATTGTAGTATAACACGATACCGGGTGCTTTGCAATCCCCCGGGCGTAGTGCTGGCGGCACAGTTTATATTGTCAGTGAAACTTTTTTGCGGTATACTCCGGATTATAGATAGAAACACCGCTGAACAGGAGGAGAAGACCATGAACGATGACAAGCTTTGCATTTCCCCGGATGCCCTGATTGCTATGATCGTGACCGAGGCGCAGGACCGCGCGCTGGCGCAGATGTCGGGGCCGGAGGCCGCCGGGGACGTGCAGCCGTCGGATGCGTTTCTACGCAAAATGGACGCGCTGGTCCGCAATACCCGGCGCAAGGCTGACCGAAAGCGGCATTTGCGGGCGGCCAAGCGGCTTTTAATTGCGCTGGCCGTGGCAATGGCGATTTTCTCCTGCACAATGCTGCCCGTCAAGGCCGTGCGGGACGCGGTTGCCCAAACACTGATGACGTGGCATGACCAATTTGTGGCGGTCAGCTATGTCAGCGAGGAGTGGGGCGTTATGCCGGAGTCAGTGACGCTGTCCTATCTACCGGACGGCTTTACCCTGACCGAGGTCAGGGAGCCGAAGGATGTCGGGCACTACTATGCCTCGTATGATAATACGGAGACCGGAGCGTTCTTTACCGTAATGATTGTACCCATTCAGGGTAGGCAGGATGTCATCCTGGACGATGAACACTCCCAATATTACTCGATTACCTTTGACGGCCACGACGCGATTTGGGGCGATATGTTTGAAGGCCAAATGAATGATTTGCTGTGGGAGCATAACAAACTCGCCTGCTCCGTAGAGGGCAACATCAGCCTGCATGAGCTTATCAAAATTGCCCAGGGCATTGTGCTGGAATAAATTTGACAAATTGTGTAACCAAACGCCGCCTTGTGACGGATACCTTATAACACGGAAGTTTATATTCAGGAGGAGCCTACGTGCTGGTTTTCTATCTTGCCGCGCTGGACAGCGACGACGACAAAAACAAATTTGAATACATATACCGCAAATATTACCGCTTTATGCTGCACACGGCTGCGGGCATTATTAAAAATCCCACCTTGGCCGAGGATGCGGTGCATGAGACGTTTGTGCAGCTGCTGCGTGGAATCGACACGCTGCGCATTGATAACGAGCGGGCTCTGAAATCCTACCTTTATATGGTGACCCGGGAGCGGAGCATTGATTTCCTGCGCAAGTGGGAGCGCCGCCGCGGTGCCCAGCCCGATTACGAAAGCCTGGCCGCCGCGCTGGACAACTACGCGGAACCGGAGGAAGTGGCCCTGACAAATTTGCAGCTGGACAAGGCTATTGCCCTGCTGGACGAAATGCCGCTGATTTACCGCCAGACACTGGTTTTGCGCGTGAAGGGGTATTCCATCCGCGAGATTGCCAAAATCACCGATTCGAGCGAGTCCAACGTCAAGACCCGCATCCACCGCGCCCGGGCCATGCTGCTGAAATCGTTTGGGGAGCAGGCGGAGTGAGCAGGATTTGAACGTTCCTGCGCCGGAGTTTCTGACCGACGAGCAGCAGTTGCTTTACCGCCGTAGGAGCGGATTCCATATCCGCCCGGACACTTTGCGGCTGTTGAACACAGCCACGGGCGAACCATGTTTTCCCCCTATCGTCTCTACCCAATTTTCTATCAGGAGTTGATTTTTATGTCCGAGTCCACAATTACCCACAGCGCCAACGGCGTAACCTGCACCATCGAAATGACCGCCGACGAATACCTTGTATCCACCGAGCCGCTGCTGCGCATGGCCGCACTGTCCAAGTGGGCCACCTTCCCGCGGGGCGTGTCTTTTGCGGTGTCCGCCGTTGCCTTTTTCCTGCTGGTCTCCTATGTCACAGAAATTCCGGCGCTGTGTACCTCGCCCGGGTACGGCCCACAGTATGCGGTTGTTTTTGGTGTCGTCTGCCTGTTGCTTCTGCATGTGTTTTTGTTGTATGATCTGCGGGCTTATTTTGTATTTTGCTACGGCCTTTTTCATCGTCATGCCATAAGGTGGAGACTCCGCCGCTGCTTCGGCGCGGATGCTCTGTGCAAGCAAACCGTCACTTTTTGCAGCGACAGCTCCATTCGCTGCACATCTCTACATCAACCTGCCGCTGACGGCCCGCTTGCCGTTCTGCCCAAAAAGCGCATCCTCTGCGCCCTCCTGTCGGGACATTTCCTCATGATTTTAGTAAGCCGTTCCGCCGCTCCCCGCACAGATTTGTCCGCGCCGGAGAGCCTATACAAAGCACGCATTTCCTTGAAGGATAGCATCTGCATCTCCGCCGCGCCTTTTCGTTCTTCCGATTGGGAATCTCTGCTTACCCAGGTCAAAGCAATGGATATTCCGATTCTAACTTCATCTATTTCTACACGGTTAAGTTAAAAGGCAGGGTTCTCAAATACAACAAAAAGTCACATTCTAAATCACATTGAATGTTGCTTTTCATTTGTACAAGATAGATTTTACAGCAGTGCGCGTACCTCGTCCATCCATGTGTCGATTGTGGACTGGGGCGTGACAAGATTCGGCCCGCCGGTGGAATCAAAGCGGAACTCCCGTTTCTGTGCAAACGACTCACCGCGGCAGGCAGTATGAAAAGGAGTATATCGCAACAGCCCCGTATTTGATTCCAATACCAAATACAGGGCGTTTTCTTGCCATTTTGTGCTATATATTGTAGTTTTATGCACTTTCATAGCACTGTAACTTGTAGCTTGTCGCTTATTTGTCGCTTAAATCTGCTATAAGACACAGAAAGATAGTGAAAGATAAGCAACCGCAGGGTTCGTGTTCACCGTAGCTTGTAAGCCCTGCGGGAAACGAGCAGTGAGCTGTTTTGATGGCGTAGTAGCCGTGGTCGATGCCGATAATGATGCTCATAGTGGAAATCCTCCTTATTATAATTAATAGGTATAAAATGGAAAACTTGAAAACAAACTGAAAACTGTCGAAAGAAACGAAAAATCCTCGCAGCCAACAGGAAATTGGCTGCGAGGAAATTGAAAACATTCTGAAAACAGCAGGATTTATTCTGTTTTTTCTCAAAAAAATTGCCCTCTCCCCTGCCAAATTCCAGAAAGCGGCAGAAAAAGTGGGCATCAAGGTGGGCAAACCGCCCAAAAACGGTTGGACAACACTGTAAAACCGTGTCCAAAAATCGGTTGGTGAAACCTCCAATTATCAACGATACAGCAAATAAAAAAGACTGTGACATCTTTTTCATCACAGTCTTATGTGTGAGTGTGATAAAAAAGATACCCTGTTTTGAAAGTGGAAAATCAACGATGCAGAAAAATTTTATTGTTTTCTTTTGCTAAAGGGTCACTGCAGCATCCATTCCAGATACTCTGCTCCTGTAATTTTCCTCGTTCTTAATTTTTCCTTTTGGCTATACCACTCTTTCAATAATTTTTCCACTTCCTCAAAATTATCAAAAAGCAGAATCGTGTCAATCGGAACGCTCCCGCCGCAGCCATGTTCCCAGTCATACCAAATCATCAAGCGAATAATGTCCTCCGGTGTTTCTGCCCTTGTAAAGAAATTTTCTTCGCGAACATTCAACGCTTTGGCTATGTCTTTGGTTCTGCTCTCTTTGGGCGTTCGGAATCCTGATTCATATTGGGCAATGCGATTTGCTGCGTTTCCATCCAAGTGCAGTCGTTCTCCCAGTTCCCGCTGCGTTAGTCCTCTGTGCTTACGAACCAGCTTGATTTTCTCTCCCAGCTTCATAGCTACCTCTTTCCGATAAAAGTGAAAAAGGGCATACCCAATCGAAGATGCCTTATCTCCGATTGGGTATGCCCTCTTTATTTTTATGCCAGCCGCATGGTCTTTTTGTAGCCGCCGATGAACCGTATTTCAATTTCATTGCGTGCCCTTACTGTAATTTTCTCAATAATTCTCGCGGTCAGCGCATCGTCATATTCTTGAATTTGCAGATCCTTGGCTGACAGCAGCATCTCCGGCTGGCTGACTTTTTCCTGTCGGGCGTTGCTGTCCTCGATGGCTTTTTTCAGACTCTTAATTTTATTATTCAGCTTTTTCAACCTGTCATCCAGAAACGGGGTATCCTCATCGAGCTCCAAAGACATTTCCAGCAGACGGTCAAATTACTGCTGGGTCTGTTCCAGCAGCTCCTGCAAATTGGGCTTTGTACTTTCGCCGTCTGTATGTCATGAAGGATGCCGTTGATCTGAGCAGCGACCTCATCGGTGAAGTTTGCTGCCAAATCCTGCACCGCTTTCAAAATAGCACGGTGCAGTTCTTCTTCCGGGAGGGACGGTGAACTACTGCAGAATTTCGTGCCATACTCGATGCGGTTCTCGCACCGCCAGACAATTTGTTTTCTGCCGTGGATAGTAGGCATGATATTACCTCATTTCAGCCGTTCACACAACGGCTGATTTTATCTTTTTAGTACATCATGAATTTTTCTTCAATCTACGAGCACGCTTCTTCAATAGACGTACCAGCCTCCAGCGATCAATTCGCTTAGGCATCTTTTGATAAATTTCCCGATAATCTACTGTTTCTGGAATCCACCGTCCGTTTTGAGTAATGCTGTGCCCATCAAGCAGATGAAGGAAGAAGGATGCTTCGATGATTACGGAAATAGAATTGCTTGCACCGGAGCCAATATGATTGTGTTGGTACAGATTACGAGGCCCCTGAAAGAAACCCATAAGCATATACCTGATGCCGTCCTGCTCATTGCGCTCCGATTCGTTTTTCAGATCATTGATTGCAATAAGGGGAGCCCTCTTTATTTCGCCGGTTTGCTTGTCTATTTCAAAAGAAAGTGCTCTTGTCGCCAGATCGAATCCATGCGAATCCAGGCCTGACTTCTTTTTGAGATAATTTTCCACAGCCACGAAGGCTTCACGTGCTGCCGACTCAAACTCGGATTTATATATGAGTTGCACCGCATCCGATAACGCTGCGTGGATATTGTATACCTCAAAAAATCCTTTGAGCTTCTTTAGCGAATATGGCATTAAACTGCCGCAACAAGGACAGAATGTAAAATCATAAAAGTCAAACCCATATGTACCGTTGCGATATTCCCTAAGTTGCTTTTTTCTGGGTGGAAGAGAACACCCATTAGGACAAGCGTATTCTTCTCTCCTCATTGCTTTCACCTCATTTCAACTACTCACTTACCCGCTGGAAAGATTACAATTTCAAAGGATAAGCATCCAGCTTGTTTTGCGCATTTATGTAGGATTTATAAATATTTTTGATTCCGGCTTCTTTTGCCATGCTTACAACAAGATTTTCCTCTGCTACGCCCATTCGCAGACCAAGAATTATGCCATTGGGGATCCATTCCATCATAATCGGCGGTTTCATAATGCAGCCGGTAATCATTCGCCATTCTTCATCATATTTATGGCACTCTTTTTTGATCAGAGTCGTTCTTTCTTGTTCCCATAGCACATTTCCCATCTCTACATATAGCTCTTGAGGAATCTGAGTTTTTGCTGTCTCTGCTATTTTGCGGAGCATAACGAATTTTGCAAATTTCGTTGCATCATAAGGCGTGTCCGAATAATAAATCGGATATAGCGGCGTTCCGTAGTTCTTGATTCCGCAATTTGCGCATTTTTCTTGTTTACCGCATAAAAAGTTGTCTTCATTTTCAAGATCGTAGATTTGCACAAAACCTCTGTGCTGATCTGCATATTTCAGCCACAGAACCTCATTAAACCCATTTTCGGAGAAACAAACTGACCACGTATCCTTTTTAACTTCATCACGGAGTGAAAGCGCTGCATTCAGAAAGCTTTCGGTAAGCCCGTGAGAAAGCGCGTTTGTCACATTCTCAACCGTAAACTGCGCTGCTTGCTCCTCAGAGAGAATATTCCCAAGCAATGACTTAACACCATCCACAACAGCTTCTGTACTTTCCGGAGTCTGGAATGCACTTAAATACTCTTTCCGGATTGCCTCAATGTCGATGTGAAGAAAGGTATCGAAAGGGTCATCATAATAATTCGCAGAAGAAAAATAGAGCTTATTCGTTCTGAGGGCATCCAAGCTCTTTGTGCTGACAGGTCGATACCGGAAAAGCAGCTTCGGATACTTAATTGCTTTGAAAAGCTGTTCTCGTTCTGCCACAATATCATTTCCTGGCAAAGAACATAATGTTTGCCAGAAGTGTTCTCGATCATTGTGATTCATTGATGCCCCTCCTCTCAATTATCAAATACGATTTGTAATCCGAAACAAAACCAACACTATCAGATTTATGAAAAATCACCCATTTGTGTTTGCGGATATAAAAAACCACGCAACAAACTGTCTCAACAGACCGTTCAGATTGCGTGAGTTCTTTCAAAATTTTTTTGCAGGTTATTTTTGTTATTTCCAAAATGGATTTTCGATCTTACGGATGAATAGCTTTTACCCCTTCGAATCCAAATTGGCTTAAGGTTTTAGCAAACGAGCGGTATATGTCTGACGCATTAGATTTATCGGATAGTCCCATAGTATAAACCCAAATTTTCTTTCTCTCTTCATAAATATGTACATCTACAACAGAAATATCTTGCTCTATCTGGGTCACTCTTTGCAATCTCATCAAAAGTTTTTCTACTTGATAAGGCTGTGTGCTTTTTACATAACTAAAAGCAAATACTACTCCGTCAAAGCATCTTCTACTTTCAGCATTCTGCATCAGTGGTCGGCTGGTTTGAACAGCATCTTCCAAGTTAGTTAGCTTTTGGAGGATATATTTCAGAACCGTTGCATTCCCATCATCCTCCTGACTTATAGATTGACTTTCAGAAAATTCTATAATTTGTCTGTCCTTTAAGACATCATGCAACACATTATATATTGGACTCTCTGTCTTATCGTAGTCAATTTCTTTCTCTGCTGCTGCAATATTTTCTCTTAACTCAATTACTCCACGTGCATCATTTTGGTAAAAAATTGTTCGCTCCATAACTATATCTGATGGCAGCGGTGTTCCCTTCTCCGCAATCATTATCACTGGCTTTCCGAGACTATGCCGAAGCGCCAATTCATACATTACATTCGGATTCCTGTTTGTCAGGTTCGCAACAACCAATTTTGCAGAGTATATCTCGGTAATGATTTGCTTTGTTATTGAACCTGGTTCACTAATCCTGTGAGCAACAACCAAATCATATTTATCTTCTAATGCAGGTCTTAATGCTGCATCAATGATGCCTTCTATATGACGTCGGATAGGATCTGTGTCATCTCCTATTGGTGTAATAATAAAGCATTTATCCTTATTGGCCATGCTCATGCACTTCCTATTTGTAAATAGATTTTAGGTAACTACAGCAGTTTTTCTCTGACGTTTTCCTTTATTTCATTTTTTGCGGACGATAGATAATTTTCTGTTCAAGATAGCTTCTTTACCTCTGCTTCAAATGCACTTTCCGTCATATTAGCACGGTGCGCAGCTTCTTTAATGCTCAGTAACCCATCCTTGACAAGCCCTGCAAGAACAGCAACCGCACCCTCGGTTTTACTCTCGTTCATCATATCCTCAACTGCTTTGCACACATCAATCACCTCCGCGTCCTCTGGAATGTCCAGAGGTGTGTTCGTTACAGCTTTGATTACTCGCGCCGCGTTCGCTTCCATAAGCATACGCGGGTTGTCGGTCAAAAATTCTGTCAATCGTTTTTTGTCTTTGGAATACTTGATGTACCCGATTACCTCTCGGAGACTTGTCGAGAATTTCTCCAAGTCCTCTTTGCTCAGTTTTGCCGGGTCAATCAAGTGGATCTGATAATCTTGCACAAAGTTCAGCAGACTCTCATTCTTGACTGCCATCATTTCATGCAAAGACAGCGGGCCATCCCACTCGTTCGCTCCAAAGTGCAGCACCAACGTAATGACAGGTGTGATCTTATCGTCCTTATAGAATCCGGACAGGTACTCGCCCCGGCTGTGTCCTTTCGAACCATCGGTGCGATGCTTTGCTGCTATATCAGTGACCTGCTTTCCGTACTGGAGTGCATCATAAATAATGTTGCGTACCGGCATTGCATAGTGGATATTCGTTTGGTTTTCGATGCCCAAAAGGATGTAAGCCGCTTCGCCGTCCTGCTTGATGACTGCCGATTTCAGCACATCACGGTATTTTTGTGCCACATCATCCGTCTGGTTTCCGCTCTCGTCCTGCGCACCAAACGGCAAAGCTATTTCTGTTGTGTCCAATTCCTGCAACTGCGCTGGATCAACAACTGCCTTACCGCCATAAATCAGATAGTTAAATGCATCTGCAAACACAGTATTTTCTTTCATATAGGCTTTTGTGACCGTATCAGCTAATCCCATTGGTGTACACCTCCCCTTTTTACTTCTTGTTCTTTGTCTCTATCTTACCATAAAGCGTTCTTTTTATCAAGTTTTGTTTCACTCCAGATTCTTAATTTTCTGCGAGCGGTAGTCCATAATGTGTTTCACTCAAGGTTCCTTATTCTAGCGGCATTGCTTTCTCATATCCACCAATGAACTGTATTTCAATTTCATTGCGCGACCTCACCGTAATTTTCTCAATAAGCCTCGCAGTCAACGCATCATCATATTCTTGGATTTGTAGGTCTTTGGCTGACAGCAGCATCTCCGGCTGGCTGGCTTTTTCCTGCTGGGCGGCGGTGTCCTCGATGGCTTTTTTCAGACTCTTAATTTTATTATTCAGCTTTTTCAACCTGTTATCCAGAAACGGAGTATCCTCATCAAAGTCCAAGGACATTTCCAGCAGACGGTCAAATTCCTGCTGGGTCTGCTCCAGTTGCTCCTGCAAATTTGGCTTTGTGCTTTCGCCGGTCTGGATGTCATGCAGGATGCCATTAATCTGGGCAGCGACTTCATCGGTGAAGTTTGCCGCCAAACCCTGTACCGCTTTCAAAATGGCGCGGTACAATTCTTCTTCCGGGATGGACGGCGAGTTACCGCAAAATTTTGTTCCGTACTCGATGCGGTTCACGCACCGCCAGACGATTTGCTTTCTGCCGTGAATATTCCAAGTCACTCTCTTGTAAGGGCTGCCGCAGTCACCGCAGAACAGTCGCTCGGACAAGGCGTACTTGCTGTTGTAGCGGCCACGGCGGCGCTTGCGTTGGTTGGCTGCCGACTTGCTGTTTCGGCGGGCAATCTCAGCTTGCACCTCTCGGAACATCTGTTTGCTGACAATGCCCTCGTGGTAATTTTCAATGTAATATTGCGGGAGCTGCCCGGTGTTTTTCTTATGTACACCCGTCAGCACATCCTCGGTAAAGGTCTTTTGCAGTAATACGTCACCACAGTATTTTTCATTTTGCAGGATGCGTTGGATGCTTTGCGCTGACCATGCGGTGTTGCCGCGGGCTGTGAGCGCACCCGCGGTTTCCAGCTTTGCCTTGATGCTTTGCAGGCTGTCGCCCTGCAAGTAGCGGTTGAAAATCAGCCGAATGATTTCAGCTTGTTCCGGGATGATTTCGGGCTTGCCGTCCGCCCCTTTTCGGTAGCCGATGATTCTGCCGTAAGGAAATGCAAATTTGCCGTGCTTATATCCCATGCGTTTGCCGCGCGCTACATTTTGAGAGATGGATTCACTCTCAGCCTGTGCAAAGGCGCTCAGTACGGTAATGATCATCTCAGAGTTCATGGTGGCGGTGTTGATGTTCTCTTTTTCAAATACCACCGCGATTCCCATCTGCTTCAGCATTCGGACGTATTGGATACTATCAAGCGTGTTGCGGGCAAACCGTGAAATAGATTTCGTCAGGATAAGGTCGATTCTGTGCTTCTTGCAGTCCCGAATCATCTGGTTGAAACCATCGCGCTTCTTTGTATGCACACCGGAAATACCATCATCTGCGTAAATGCCCGCGACCTCCCACTCCGGAGTTGATTCAATTTTCTCGGTGTAGTACAACTTCTGGATTTCAAAACTGCCCTGCTGTTCTTCTTCCTCGGTGCTAACACGGCAGTAGGCAGCTACCCGCAGCTTGCGCACGGCATTTTTTCGTCCGGCGCTTTCCCGCATTGAGGCGGGAATCTCAACGATTCTCATGTTATTCACAGCTTTTCCCCTTTACACGATTTGTCCGTTTTGCAGTCTGACTTCAATGTGGGTGTCACGGTACAGAATAACCTTGCTGACGACCTCCTTATAAAAGGTATATGGAAAGCCGTCTGTCAGATCATACTCGGCACAAGCTTTTCGTATTTGCATAGTTGCCGGGTCGGCATCTCCTGCAGAGCAGAATTCATATTCCAGTTCCGCCCGGCGTAAGATTTTGGCGATTAGTGCATCGGCATTAGGCTCTGTTTCCAGCAAATCCGTTTGAATTTCTCGTGCTAGTTTGGCGGCTTTTATGGATTGGACATTGCGCTGTGTTGTTGGTGAGCGAATAACCTCTGAATGTCTCTGAGTCCACTCTAATTTTATTGTAATAGCATCAGACAATTCTTTTTCTTGGATGGGTTTCGTCCACATTCCACATTGGCGGCAAAACCATTGTTCGGTTTTAGGCCTCCAGTATAGGCGTTCTCCGCAGCATCCGCATTGCATATCTTGGCGAAACGGCTGTAAAACCGTAGAGTATGTTTGCGCTTTCCTCTGGCGAAATTTTTCTACCACGCGATATTGGGTCTCTGTAATGATCGGCGGATATTTTTCATTGCCACAGTAAATTTCATTTGCAAGGACGCGGCTCACCATGTTCTGATTCCATTTTTGAGTGTCCTCATGGTACGGCGTTTTCCTCGTTGTCATGCCCTCCGCAATTTTTCGAAGGGACTTCCCTGCTGTGTATTCCTCAAAAATATATTGCACTGCTTCGGCTTCTTCTTGAACTATAGTTGTTTTTCCGTCTGTGATTTGGTAGCCAAATGGCAGGTATCGCTTTTTCATTTTTCCGTCCGTTCCTCCGAAAGTTTCATACCATTGATGAGTTCAAATTCTATCGCCGTATTACTGACCGACACTTTTTTGACCATCTCGGTAAAAGTATGCTCATCAAAGTATGTCACCGGCGGACCGGAATCCAATATTTTCTCAATCTGCCTTGTGCTTTTCAAAGTTTGTTCAACATTCCTGCTGATGGAAGTTCTGGACAGCTGAACTCTTTTCTCGTCAAGCTGCTGTTCCATAAGGGTTTTTCGTTCTATGTATTGGGTATCTTCGATGTAACCTTGTGCATGGATTCTTTCCAAATTATGATTTTGTTTTGCAAGACGTTGAATTTCCGCATAAATAGATTCTCGTGCGGTATTCTGGTGTTCTTGTTGTGATTTTAGCTGCAAAAGGCTGTCTACCATCGGCCGGAATATCCTTGCACGATTTGCTTGCAGCTTGTTATACATATATAAAAAAGCCCGGCAAAGTTCTGTTTCGTAAACAGACTTTACCGGGCATAAGCTGGATTTATTCAAATGTTTTCTGCAGCCCCAAGCCACAGCACCATTTGCTCTGCTGGCTTGGGCAAACACAGTGCCGCACTCGGCACAGTAGATTTTCTTTGTGAATACTCGTGGAGCAGCATTGGGCACGGACATCTGCTTGGTTTTCAGAAGTTGCTGCACTTTGTCGAAATCCTCGTCCGAAACGATTGCCACATGGCTTTTATAGGCACAGTATTTCGGAAACTGGCCCTCGTTGTGGTAGGCCATGAACGGCAATGTGTCCGTGGTGCAATGTTTTTGGTGCAACGTATCGCCTTTATAGGCTTCGTTATGAAGCATGAATCGCACAGCGGAAGTGTACCACCAGCCACCCTCTTTCGGATGGTTTTCATTTAAGTAACGTGCAATTTCTGCGATTCCCACCCCGCTCAGGTACTTTTCAAAAACCAAGCGGACTACTGCTGCCTCATCCTTTTCCAGTACCAGCTGGTGATCCTGCTGCCTGTATCCGAAAGGAGTCGCACAGTTCACATAGGTTCCCGCCTGCATCTTTTTACGGATACCCCATTTCATGTTTTTGGAGATAGACAAGGATTCTTCCTGTGCAATAGCGCACATCATGCTCAGCATCATTTCCCCTGTGGCGCTATCCGTATCAAACTGTTCTTTTTCAAATTGTACTGTTACACCGATGCTTTTCAGTTCTCGGACGAGCGTCAGCAGATCTACCGTGTTCCTGGCCATGCGTGATGCAGATTTCACCAGAATACGGTCAATCATGCCCGCTCGACAGTCTTCCATAAGGCGGTTTAGTTCTGCTCTGTGCTTGATACTCGTGCCAGAGATACCTTCATCTGCATACACTCCAACGAACTCCCAGTTCGGGTTCTTCTGGATAAGGTCTTCATAGTATTCTGTCTGCACCGACATGGAATGAAGTTGTTCATTGGATTTCGTGCTGACACGGGCATAGGCTGCCACACGCAGACGCTTCGGCTGTTGCTGTATCGGCTGGATGACTTGGACTTGCAGCATACTATTCCCTCCGAGTTTGACGCTGTGACATTCTTTTTGTCACATACAACATACCCGAAAGGCAGGTCAAAAGCTATTCACGAGAACCACTAAACTTCTCGGCGCAAAACGCCGCATTTCCGGGCATAACCAACATTCGTGCGCTGGCAGATGTCCCTAGGCAATCTTCCGTTTGCGGCAGCGGATACCAGCGCGGCATAGGCCAGTGCATATTTCAGCTCCTGTTCCAGTCTTACGGGAAACGGGTCAATCCGCATCGACAGCCACCTCCCACGGCACTCTTTTTCCGCTTCGCGCGGTGCGAGCCAGGATCCGACTCTCCAACCCTGTCAGATAGAGTTCATATTGTAGATTGGTCTCGGTCGTAATCAGCACTGCACCGTAATTCTGCAGAAAGCGCAGGATGCGGTACAAGGTTGTAATGTCGTGACTCAAACGGTCAAGGCTCTGCACCATGACGACATTGACGCGCCCCTGCTGCACAGCGGTAAGCATGGCGAACAGGGCAGGCCTCCAAAATTCGGTGCCGTACTTCTGCTCCATGCAGGAGTTGACGATGATGTAGCCGCGCCTGTCGGCTTCGCGCATGACTTCTGCAAGCTGTTCTTCCAGTGCCGGCAGATTCGGTGCGGCACTGCGGGCGAACGCCCAAATTTTGTATTCTTTCATGGGTGCACCTCAGAATTGATCCATCAGCGGGAGGCGGACATCAAATCGCGGCTTGCCGAACGATGCCCGCGTGAAACGGTCACCGACAAAACGCTCCAGCCCGCTGTTGATGAGTTCGGCGTTCAGGTCACATTCAGTGGTAATAAGGTAGACATCATTCTGACGCAGAATTTCAATAACTCCCACCAGTATGTAGCTATTGCGGCTGATTTGCTCCAAATCGCGCACCATCACAGCTTCGACCCGACCGTTCTCTACTGCGTCCAGCATGGTGCGCAGACCGATGCGGTCTTTCAAGGTGTTTCCGCTGCAATGGTCAAAAGATGTGCCGCGCACAAGAAAACCGTGTCCGGCGGCTTCGTCGATAAGGTCATACAGCCGGTCAAAGGCAATGCGCGGATCGCTGTTGGCGCAGCGCACATAAATCCAGACATCGTGGTTTCGCATAAGGTACATCTCAGGTTCCTCTTTTCACAAAAAGTAATCCGGGCGCTTCTGCTCCCGGATGAATTGCTGCACATCTTCGATTTTCTCGGTGGTCGGACAGATCGGCAGTGCTGCCAGCGCGGCGTCATGATACCTGCCGCCAATGCCCGCGCGCTCATCCAGAATCGCTACCACGCAGGAATCCTGCTCGGTACGGATAGCACGGCCAAAACCCTGTCGCAGTTTTTTCTGCATTTCGGGGATGATTTCGGCGTTTATGTAGTCGCGCAGGTTCGGGTACTGCCGGCGCTCATAGTCGCTGACCGGGTCGGGTATCGGGAACGGCAGTTTGGCGATGATCAGCAGAGACACCATATCGCCGGGAAAGTCAATGCCCTCCCAGCAGGAACCGGCTGCGAACAGCACACCGTTGCTGGATTGCTTGAACTGCCGGATAATTTTGCCGCCGTTGCGCCACGCCTGATAGGTTGGGTACAGCCACTGGCCGTCCGTCAATGCGCGGACTTCTGCCATTTGGCGGTAAGACGTGAACAGCACCAGAGCATGGCCGTGGCAAGCATCGACCAGCTGAACGATTTCTTCGGCCATTCGGCGGTTATCTACCCGCGCCATTATGCGTGGTGGGAGGTATAACAGACATTTTTCCTTGTAATTAAACGGAGAATCCGCGCGGAAGTGGCGCAGCGGCCGGTAGGTTGTCAGCCCCAAAAGCTGTTCGGTGTGGCTGAAATCACCGGCCGCCGCCAAGGTGCCGGAGGTCAAAATCGCAGGTTCGCGGGTGTTCCATAGGGCGCTGCGGAGCAGCTGCGGTACGCGGCTGCTGGCGGCGCAGAACGTAGGTTTGCCATCGGCATCGTAGTCGATGTAGAGGATGCGTGTTGGAACCTCCAGCAAAAAAAGACGGAAGAAACTTTCTGCTTCTCCCAGCCTGTGCCGCAGATAGCGCGGCATCCCCAGAATCGCGCCTGCATACTGCAAAATGGCGATGCAATCGGCCAACGCTTCGCGGCGAAACGGCGTAAGCGTAAACGATACGCTGTCTTTTCTTCTCAGTCTGCTGAGATTTTGCCCGCAAGAAATGGAGAACGCAAGAAAGGTCGACCGCAAGCGCTGTTCCAGATGCAAATAGTGTGCCTGCTGCAACTGCAAACACAGGTCGTCCATATCTGCTTCAGACAGCTTTTCTGTGTACATCTGGCGGGCAGCATCGGGCAGCTTGTGCGCTTCATCCACCACCAACGCCTGATAACTTCGAAGCAAAAGTGGCTGATTTTCCATGCGGTGTGCAGCATCGGCCAACAGGTAATTGTGGTTGCAAATTTGGATATCGGGCTTCATGGAATCTCGCAGATATTGCTGATAGCGGCAATCCAAACGCATGAAACAATCTCACGGGCAGGACCGCGGCACAGAGATTCGGCAGCGGTCATACCGGGAAAGCTCCGGAATATGATCCATGTCCAAAATGTGCGCAGCAATGTTCAGGCTGTTGGTCTCCCGTTCTCTGCTTGGCTGCACCAGCGATGCTCTTTCGGCAAGGCGGGCATCGCAGACAAAGCGCTCTTTGCCCTTGCGGACAACGGCTGTGATGGGTGCGGTGATGATACCCTCGTCCAGCAAAATAGCGGACAGGTCGGGCAGATACTCTGTAAGGATAGCATCCTGCAAGGCAACGCTGGAAGTGGATATAACAATGGGCAGTTTCATTTGTTCTGGACGATTCATCTGCCAAAGGATACAGCCCACGAGGTAAGCCAGCGTTTTGCCGGTGCCTACGCCTGCTTCGCACAGGGAAATTTCCTTATTATATAAGGTATCTAAAACTTCATGGCAAAGCGCGATTTGTTCCTCGCGCACCGCCATACCGTGCCGGGGCAAAATGTCCCGGCAAATTTTCTCGGCCATACGGTGGGATTCCGCATAGCCCGTTGGATAGGTTTGCATTGGTTTACACCCCTGTTTTCCATCCCGTTTAAAGCAAAATGATGGGCAGCAGGCGCTTGGGGTCCTGCTGCCCACGATTTGCCCTAAACGGCAAAAGTAGATAGTTAAGTAAGTGTGCCACATTTGCCGCCCGCCCCCCCTGACACCGGGAACACAACAGGCAGGGTGTTGGCACACCCATTCACTGACTCCGCCGGAGTCTTACTGCTTACAACTCCGGCTCGGTCACCCCCTCTGACGCGGGAGGCCGCTGGCGTATCATTGTGGTCTTTCCCGCCGCAATTCCGGTTTGCCGGACCGCCCACTGGGGCTTGCTGGGAAAGAAAAGTACCTGTTATGCTGGATATTTGATTGTCAAGGTACAGGCATTAGCTGCCTCAAAGACGGTCAATGCGAGCCAAATCACGGAGGATGGACTTCAAATATGTCTTATCTTCTTCCTGTATGTAGGACAGCATGTGGAGAAGTGCCGCTGCTTCTTCCGGAGTAAGATACCTTGGTTGCGAATGAATCGGTGAATCAATGTATATTCCACCATGACGACCGGGCGTGCTTCCTATCTGGTATGTAAGCGACAAGATTTCCACATCGTAGCGAATCGTTCTGCGGCAGGTGCCAAAACGCACAACCAGATCATTGATTTTCACTTTTTCTGTTCTGGAAAAGAGTATCTCTATAATCTCGCGGCGTCGTTCTGACGCATTTATCGCTGACTCACCTCCTATTGGTGTGGCTCTGATTTTAGACTATCACGCTATGGGGCAAAAACCTTGCCCCTTATTTTTATTTTTTTATAAAAGAGAATCGTACAATAATCTCTGTATTTCAAGATATCAATAGTTTCCTACTTATACTGCAAATCATATAGCTCATCACTTGAAAGAAACGCAAAACGGAAAAATAACTTATAACAAAAAGAGGCCTGCATCCAAGTCCAACTGGACTTCAGAATGCAGGCTCTTTTATCATCACCTTTTATTTAGTTTTCCATCAGGCTGGATGGCCCTCTACTGCAAGAAGTTCACTTAAGGATAGAAGCGGATAATTGACGTTCGGGCAATCTTTTGCTGGCCCGATTCCAGCCACCAGAAAGCCCCCATTGAGGGCGGCTTTCACACCTGCCTCTGCATCTTCAACGACAAGGCAATCACTTGGCTTTTGGTGCAGCTTTTCTGCCGCCAGCAAAAAGACCTCCGGATCCGGTTTTGAATGTGAAATTTGATTTCCATCTACAATAGCATCAAAGAATTTTCCAATTCCAAGTTTTTCTACAATAAGCGGTGTATTCTTACTTGAAGATCCAATAGCCATCGGGATATGGACGGCATGCAGCTTTTCCAGAACTGTCCATGCACCATCTGCCAAATCCTTTGAAGTTATATTTTGTAGCAGTTCTCTGTAAATATTGTTTTTCTTTTCCGCAAGCAGAAATTTTTCCTGCTCGCTATAACAGACTGGCGAATTGCGCAGGATTAGTTTGAGACTCTCCATCCGCGAAACGCCTCGCAGCTGGTTATTGACTTCTCTATTAAAAGGAATATGCAATTCATCAGCTATGGCTTTCCATGCCATATAGTGATATTCATCTGTATGGCACAGAACACCATCTAAATCGAAAATAATAGCGTTCATAGGCAAATCCTTTTGACTGCAAATAAACAGCCTCTTGCTGTGTGCTAAAGCCTCTTGCGGTCAGCAAAAATGGTGAATTTGAACGGTTTCTGCTCCAGTTCCTTCCACGCGGACCTTTTTGTTTTTCCACTCGCAGGTAAGAACCGACTTATTTGTGGTGAAAGTACTTTTGCCTGCCGCTCCAGCGACAAGCAGAATCAGTTTAGAATTAAGATTCTGAGAAACCGGATTACCAAGAGAATCCATGCTATCGGCGTGCAGAGGAACTGCATAGCCGCCGCGGATAAAAACAGGGAATTTCATATCTGCCGTCGTAGAAATTGTCTGGCAGCCATGATAGCATTTTCCCGTAAAAAAGGCGTACCATTCGCCCTCCGGCAGATAGACTTCTCTTGCAGTTTGGTTTTCTTCCAACAGCGGTGCAACAAGGATAGCATCCCCCAGAAGGAATTCGTCCTCAACTTGGCGAGCGGCTTTGTCCCGCGGCCATTCGTACACCAGCGGACGCATCATTGGGACTTTCTCTGCTGCGCACCTGAATGCAGTGGCCATCAAATAGGGCCGCAAATTCATTCTGAGCCAATGCCAAAAACGCATCTCTGTCACGAATTTAGGAGAATTATAGACTGCTGCCATATTCCACGGGCTGCGTTCATTGTTTCCCTCGCCGCCAGGCATCAATTCTTTGAACTGACCGCCATCGGGTTCAGAATGCCATTGCATAATTGGCGTAAAACACGCCAGCATCGTTGCACGGCGATAGAGATCCAACGTCGGAAGCGGCCCTGCAAACCCGGCAAGATCAAATCCCCAGAACAGAATGCCGCTTAAAGCTGCACTAAGCCCTGCGGAAAGGACATGCCGCAGTTCATCATTTGTGGACTGCTGATCCCCGCCCCAATGGCACGGTGTTGTGTGCTGTCCCATGTAGCCTGCACGGCTGAAAAGAACATGATTATCGCCAAGAAATTTGGTATATGCCTTCGTGTATTGCTGCGGATAGCAGTTGCGGCTTTCCTTGCCCGTGCTGCCGTCATAAAAGGAGACTTCATCTGTGCAAACAAATTCGCCGCCATCGGTTTTGAATCCATCTACGCCCATGTCAAGCAGGTACTGTCTTTTCCCGAACCATGTTTTGCAAGTTTCAGGATTTGTAAAATCAGGGATCATCGAGCCGGGGAACCAATGTCCTTCCGGAATCTTATAGGGTGTCCCATCCAAGTTATGAATACACAGGGAGCGTTTTACTGCATCCTCCCGATTCAAATCATTCTGATGATTTCTGATTTCATCATCGCCTTGCTGCTTATACACCGGGACCTGCCAGAGCACCAGATGAAGTCCTGCCTTATGCAGCTTTTCAATCATTTCTTGTGGGTTCGGCCAATAGGCGCTTTCCGAATAGTCAAAGTCATCTACTGCAAAAGGCGCTCCGTTCGGCCTTTCCTTATATTTGGCACCATTAAAAATGTAAAAGGTTGCTTCATCGCTCCATGCTTCAAGAACCAGCACGGTAGCCGGGAATTGATACTTCTTCAGAAGTTCAATCTGTTTTTCCGTTTCCTTTTGCGTATTCCAATGGTTTGCAGAAATCCACGGCCCGAAGACCCAGTCAGGCGGAAGAATCGCAGGCCCGGACAAAGACATATACTCAGAAATTAGTTTTTCAGGCGTTCCTGCGTTGAATATAAACTTACAATTGCCGGGCGCATGAACCGTTATGACGCTTTTCTGTGTGAAATCGAATATCAATGTGCCACCAGACAATGTACAGAAAGAGAACCCTGTATCCGTGAAAAAGAACGGCGAGGGACAATAGCTTTTATCCCCTTGATTACAGAACTTTTCTTCCACCTCGATTTTCACGATGCGGTCATTCTGGTTGAGTCCATTATACCGTTCACCCATTCCATAAACTGCTGAATACGCAAGACTCATGGTGAGCAGCTTTGTCTGTTCATCCCAGCATATAGAAGCCACCTGACCGTCTACTGGTATGTTCAGATTGGCATCGTTCTTATTAGGCTCCCACTCAATCATATGCTTTTATCCTTTCACGCCGCCAACCGTAAGGCCTTCTTTGAAATACTTCTGCGCAAAAATATAAACGATCAGAATCGGAATAATCGAAATCAGTGCGCCTGCCATTGTCAGGTTGTACTGATTCTTGTACTGGCCGGACAACGTGCTCAGCAGCAGTGGAAGCGTAAATTTGCTTCTGTCACTCAGCAAAACCAACGGCAGTAGGTAATCATTCCACATGTCCATAAATGCAAGGATTGCCAGCGTTGCCATAGCGCTGCCGCTCATGGGCAGTATGATTTTGAAAAAAATGCGCCACATGCTCGCGCCATCAATAACGGCTGCTTCGATATAGGCATCGTTGATCGTCATCATTTTCTGCCGCATCATAAAAATGGCAAAGGCATTAAACAGCTGCAACAGCATAAACGCATTTAAGCTATTGGTAAGGTGCATATTCGTCATAATAATGAACAGCGGAATAAAAGTGATCTGCGACGGAATCATCAGCGCCGTAACATAAATACCAAAGACCGCATTACGTCCCTTGAACGGAATTTTTGTCAGTGCAAATGCAGCCATCGCGGCACACAGAAGCCGCACTGCCGTGCAAAGAACAGACACGTAAAAGCTGTTGAAGATAGAGCCCACAAATTCCGGCATAGCAAAAAGTTTTTTGTATGCATCAAGTGTCGGTTCTTTTGGAATCCACTCCACGGGAATGCTCATAATAGCGCCGCGGCCTTTTAAGCTGGTGATAATCATCCAATAAAACGGGATGCAGACAATTATGGCCACCAACAATCCCAGTACATAAAATGCCACTTTTCCAATGATTCGTCTTTGTTTCAGCCCTGTCAAAGAAGATGTTTTAGCGTTAGTCATCGTAGTTCACCCACTTGTTCTGAAGTTTCATCTGAACCATTGTCAGAAGCAGCAAAATCGCAAACAGAATCCAGCTATATGCGGCAGCCGTACCCATTTCATAGTAACGGAAGCCGCACTTATAAATGCGTTCAACCATCACCATTGTCGAGCCAAGCGGGCCACCATCGGGGGTCATGATCATAATCTGCGTAAACAGCTGGAAGGAGTTAATCAAGCTGATAATCAAGACAAAGAAAAGCGTAGGAGTCAGCAATGGCAATGTAATTCTTGTAAACTGTTTGATTTTGCCGGCACCGTCGATTGCCGCCGCATCGTAGTATTCCTGATTGATTCCCTGAAGGCCAGACATCAGCATAAGGCCAAAGTACCCCATATCCTTCCAGACCGAGGCAAGAACGATTGCGGGCATTGCCCACTTTGAGCTTTGAAGCCACGAGGGCCCCTCAATTCCGAACAAGGCCAGAATATTGTTAATAGCACCATACTCAGGACTAAGAACCCATTTCCAAATCAATGCGCCCGCAACCCATGAGGTGATAACCGGGATATAGTAAAGAACGCGGAAAATTCCAACACCCTTTACATGACTGTTCAAAATGAGCGCCACAATCATGGAGGCAATAAGCATCAAAGGAATGTAGAGGATCACAAATTCCAGCGTGTTTCCAATCACCTGATAAAACTCTTTTGATGTGAGAATTTCCTTATAGTTCTCGATCCCTACGTAGAATCGATCCATGAATCCGCTAAAATCACTGAACAATGTCAGTTCGCTCAATCCATCCCAACTGGTCAGGCTGACAAAAATTTGCATAATCATTGGGATGATACTGAACACAACAAAACCAGCCAAACTTGGAAGCAAAAATGGTAATGCTGTTTTCCAGCTTGCCAATCGGGAATTTTTCATATTCTATAAACCCTCCGATAAAAATACGGGGACAGGCTCCCGCCTGCCCCCGTCAAACTATTTACTTGGTCAAATCGATTTTCTGTTCGCACTCAGCCTGCATATCCTTCAGCGCCTGCTCCGGGGTGACAGTGCCGGCGGCCGCAGCGCTCAAATGCTGACCAACGATGTCCTGCAGCTCTGCATACTGGGTGATAACAGGAGGAGTCACAAGGTAATCAAGGCTCTTAAAGACCGCTTCGCGATTTGCCGGAGGAGTCTTTTCTTTGTACTGAGCGATGATATCCTCGTCCTGAACCGGAGGCAGCTCCCAGCCTGCGTCCAAGCGGATCTGCGTTGCTTCACGGTTGGAGGAAATGTAGGTGATGAACTTAACGGCTTCATCAGCAACCTGAGAATCTTTGGAAACGACGTAACCGTTGGAGAAGAAGTGCGTAGCCTTCTGAGTGTGACCAGGTTCAACAACGATATCCCAATCAAAGTCGCAATTGCTCGTATATTCGGGGAATGCCCAAATACCCGTCACAATCATGCCAAGGCGGCCAGACTCAAACAGGTCCCAGTCACCCATGCCTGCCATCTGCTCCTCGGTGGGCATAACATTGGTTTTCTGCTGCATGTCAACCATGTACTGCAGCGTTTCAATGTTTTCCGGGGTATCCATCGTGAACTCCGTAAAGTCATCATTGAAAAGGCTGCCGCCGTTCTGCTTAACGGTCTTATAGAACTCGTTGAAGGAAATGGGATGATAATAGCCAAAGATATTATCACCCAGCGCACGGATTTTCTCCGCCGCAGCCATTGCATCCTCCCACTTCCAGTCATCCGTGGGATAGTCGATACCGGCCTGATCAAACAGATCCTTGTTGTAAATCAGCACAACATTCGAGAAGCTATCAGGAACGCCATACTGTACGCCGTCAGCACTGAACGCTTTCAGGGCCATATCGTTGTAGATAGAGGTGTCGATGCCGTCTTTGGTCAGGATGTCATCCAGCGGCATCAATGCGCCCTTCTTTGCGTAGGAGACGAAATTCTGGTAATCCAGTTCAAAAACATCGGGAGCCTGGCCACCGGAAACCTTCGCCGTCATCTGCGTAAAGTAGTCGTCATAGCCATAGGTCTGCAGGTCGATGGCGACATTGGGGTTTTCTTTCATATAGTTGTCAACCATCTGCTGCAGATACTGCTCGTTGTCTCCGGACCCGGAGTACTGTGCAAACGTGATTGTCACAGGCTCATTAGAAGCCTCCGATGCTGCCGTGCTTTCCGTAGAAGCTGCATCAGAAGAGCTTGCCACGGTACTTGTAGACGAGGCTGCCGAACCGCAGGCACTGAGTGCAAGCATTGCGGCCATCGAGCATGCCATGTAAGAAATCGCCTTTTTCATTGTTTTTCCTCCTTGTATAAGTAGTGGAACACTTGATTTTTTGCTCTTCTTCGCTTACACTTATTATAGAAGAGCAATAAGACGCTCTTTGGATTTGGGCTGCACAGACTTTGGACGGTTGGTGCAGTCCTTTTTTATTCCTCCCCTCTCATATCTCGAACGGATTCCCGGCGAGAAAGGCTAACCGGAATAATAACCTCTCGCTTTGTCATATCCGCGTCTTGAATGTTATCTAAAAGCAGTTCAACTGCTTTTTCACCTTTTTGAGAAATTTCTTGGCGAACCGTTGTCAGCCCTGGTGTCAGGTATTTAGAAATTTCCAAATCGTCAAATCCAACGATAGAAATGTCATTGGGAACCGAAACTCCCTGTTCGTAGAACCCCTTCATAGCTCCAATAGCTAAGATATCTGCGGTAGCAACTACTGCTGTGACATCCTTATTTTCATTGCACAGTTTACGTGCAAGCTCGATGCCACTATCGTAATCAACTTTGCCTTCGTAAACAAGCGTGGGATCATATGGGATTCCGGCTTCTTCCAGTGCCTGTTGGTAGCCGCAGAGTCTTTTCTTTATGACACCGTTTTCTTTGATTTGACCGCAGAAAAAAGCAATTTTTTTATGCCCATATCCAATCACATGATTGGTAGCCAGATAACTTCCATAGGCATCATCAATTCGTATGCTATGGTAATAATGATCGTTACAGTAGCTGTCAATCAATACAATGGGGATTTGTGTTTTCTTCATTTGACGGTAAAAGTCATCCGGGTACATACCGATAACAATAATTCCGTCAAGGTTTCTCTCTTTAGCCAAAGTTAAGTAGCTTTCATTTACATCCGTGGCTGAAATAATCACATGATAGCCATGCTGTCTTGCGTGATACTCAATGCTGCCAACGATTTCACTGTAAAAATCATTTTGTAGCATCAGTTTGCTGCCGGGCTCGGTCTGTGGAATGACAATTCCAATCAGCTTTGAATCTCTACTGGACAGGCTTCGCGCACTGAGATCGGGAACATAATTCAAATCCCGAATCGCATCGTACACACGGGTCTTGGTCTGCTCGGAGATTGATTTCTTGTCATTCAAAACATAAGACACCGTAGCCGTACTGACTTGGGCACGCTCTGCCACATCTTTTAGTGTTGCGCGTCTTGCCATATCGACTCCACCAATCTTACGGATTTAGTTTAAGCGTTTAACTCTTTTCTCTGGCATTACAATACCACGTGGGCAGCAAAATGTCAACAGTTAATTAAATTAACCTGTTATTTATGGAAAAATATTGTTGACTATGCTGAACATTCCTGTTATATTGATGATAGTAACAAGGTTAATCGCTTAATCTTATTTGTGTGCTCATTTCACTTTATAAGGGGATTCACTATGGACAAGTATCTGCCAACCGGCAATGATTTCGTTTCTTTGCCCCGCATCAACGAACGAACGGGCGGGATAGAGGACATAACATTCCTATATATGGCCGCAAAAGGGCTTATAGATATTCGCGGGAGCGAATCCGCACCTTTGATTCAGCCTTATGTTCATCTAAATGGAGACTGTGCTATTTCTCCAGCATGCCTTGCATGGACCCGACTTGATGATTGGCTGCCCCAGTCTACTGCACAGCTTGGCAGTCTTGAACTCAAAACCCTTTATATACCGCCTATCGATGAACGTGGTTTTGCAATTCAGATGACGGTTCATAACACTTCTGAAAGTGCAAAAGATGTTGTTATAGGGTTAAATGGATGCTGGGCCTCCTCTTGGCACTGTGTAAACGAGGACAAGCCGTTAAGTGGTAAAGCAACTTGTTTCCGCAGTGGCTGGAACAGCAGTTTGATTTTCGAATATCATGCAGGATTCCCGATGTTTGCCTTTGCCCCTATGGCCGATGCACAAACAGATTCTTCTTTTACCTGTTCCGATGATGGCAGTATTACTTACGATTTATTCCATCACTGTACAATTGCTGCCGATGGAACAGCCTCGGTCGTATTTTATTGGGGTCTCGGTTTCGAGGAAGTTGCTGCCGCAACAAGCGCCAAAGAGATGCTTCGGCAAACTTTCGATGTAGAACTTACAAAAACAAGAACTTGGCTTCAAGAGCGTCGTGTCACCTTTAATGGTGATGCAAAGCTCACACAGCTCTACAATACGAATCTGTTCTTCTGTATGTTCTTCTCAACCGGCATTACACTTGACACCGAAGAGTTGGTGCTCGTTACCAGCAGAAGCCCCCGCTACTATGTAAGTGCCGCTTATTGGGATCGAGACAGTCTGCTTTGGAGTTTCCCGGCTATTTTGGACGCCGATCCCAAACGTGCCAAAGAAATGCTTTCCTATGTATTCGGCCGACAGCGCCGAAATTTTGGCATCCATTCACGATACATTGATGGCACTGTTTTGGAGCCGGGCTTTGAGCTGGACGAACTCGTTGCCCCTCTTCTGGCGCTTGAACGCTACATTAACAAAACCGACGACAAATCCATTTTGAATGATTCCGATATTGCTCAAGGCATAAGCCTCATTTTGAATCGCCTGCGGCAGCATGAAGCCGCATCTTGCAGATTGTATGATACTTTCCTGCAGCCAACAGACGATGAGCACGTTTACCCCTATATTACATACGATAATGTGCTTGTGTGGAAAGCACTTAAAGATTTGGCCCAACTCGCACCTCAATATGCACATCTTGAAAAAACTGCCGATGAAATCAAAGATGCTATTATGACGCATTGTGTCCAAAAGGATTCAGCGGGAAAGCCTTATTTCGGATGGTCTATTGATTTGAACGGCAGTCACGATGTTTACGACGAGCCGCCGGGAAGTCTACAGCTGCTTCCCTTCTTCGACTTTTGCAGTCCCACTGATGAGATATACCGCAATACCGTTGCAATGATTCGTTCACCGGAATACAAATACAGCTTTGCTAACAGTCCAATCAACGAAATCGGGTGTCCACACGCACCTCACCCCTGGATCTTAAGTTTAGCCAATAGCTTGCTGTGCGGGCGCGTAGAACATTGCCGCGCCATTTTGGAAAAAATCTCTATGGACAATGGCATCGCATGCGAAAGCGTTGATGAAGTGACTGGTTACTGCACCACCGGCGAGGCTTTCGCTACCTGCGCAGGATTCCTTTGCCATTCTATCCGTGAAGCATTACTATAAAAGAAAGAAGGATGCTTTTATGCGTCAAGACATAATTTTGAAGCCTTGGCAAATTGAGCTTACGACAAATAGCACAAGTGACAGTTTTGAAGAAAGCACTTTTTTCACCGGGAACGGACGCATGGGCATCCGTGGATATCTTCCATTCTGGCAGGAAAAGCGCACCTTTGAGACAGGTTTGTTCGTTGCCGGTATCTTCGGTGAAATCAAACCCGGCATCACCGATTTTGTGAACCTACCTACCCCCGTATGGGGAAATATCGAATGTGATGGACATCCTATTACACTTTCCTCTCCTGTATCCAGCACCCTAGATATGAAAACAGGCGTTCGCTCACAGTCTTTTTTAGCCAAAAGCGGTGAAACCACTCTAAATATTGAGCATCAGGTGTTCTGCAGTATGTCCGATCCCTCACTGCTCGTACAGCGGCTTTCTTTCTCCGCATCACGCACCTCCAATATCTCGGTACATGCAGGAATTCATACTGCTTGTTGCAACTGCCCTGTTCCGGATGATCAGGTAAAAGAAAATCACGAAACCATCAAACTTGCCGAGCCCACCCAGCATGACATGTGCAAGGATTCTGTCGATTGTACTTTCTCCATTTTAGGTACCGGCTTGATTGTAAGAGAACAGATATCTTTCCATACTTCTTTTTCAGATTCTGAAGACTATATCTCTGATGATGTCCTTGGAAAGCAGTGGCGTGGGATTTTACAAAGCGGTCAAAATCTTGTTTTGGAAATCACCACACGCATCACCACAAGTCGAGATATCGACCCACTTATTGGGAGCAACGAAATTTCTGACACTTATGATGAACTGTTTGCAAAATCCTCTCTTGCATGGACCTCTCGATGGAGCGAGTCGGATATCGAAATTGATGGAGCTCCTGATGATCAGTCCGCTGTGCGGTACAACATTTTCCAGCTTATCACCAGCTGTTCTGCCCGCGACAGCAGCGTAAGTATCGGCGCTCGCGGATTGACGCACACACGGTATAAGGGATGCTATTTCTGGGATACGGATCTCTTTATGTTATCCTTTTTCCTGTATACCCACCCCGAAGCCGCCAAAAACTTAATGGAATATCGCGTAAGAACCCTTCCGCAGGCGAAAGAGAACGCCCAAAAGATGAACAATGCCGGTGCCCGGTATCCTTGGATGACATCTTTCGACGGTTCTGAGCAGTGCGAAAGCTGGGACATTGGTGCCAGTGAGCTGCACATTACCGCAGATATTCCTTTCGCTATGCAGCAGTACTTTGATGCCACCGGTGATGAGAATTTTCACCTGCAAGCTATGGAAGTTTACATCGAAACTGCCCGCTTCTGGTATAGCCGCTGCATCATTCATCCTGATGGCTCTGCTGACCTCATGTTCTGCAAGGGGCCTGATGAATATTGCGGCATTACCAACAACAATCTCTTTACCAATTGCATGGTAAAGTTTAATCTTGATTTGGCCATCAAGGCAGCGCTGAAGCTCAAGAAAACCAATCCCAATCGATATTCGAAGCTTTCCCTCAGCGATGAAGAAGTTCTTGCCTGGCATTCTCTGCGAGACAATCTGAAAGAATGTCGCAATCCGCAAACTGGCCGATATTTGCCGGATGAGACTTTTACTCGGCTAGAGCCCGTAGACATTAAAACGCTCAAAACCGATGACGGTGCCAGCTATCATCATGTTTGCTTTGACCGTCTGCAAAGGTATCAAGTTATCAAGCAGGCTGATACGCTGCTTCTGATGTCCCGGCTGCCTAAGAAGTTCACTCCCGAAGAGCGTCTGAACGCATGGGAAGATTTCGAGCCGTGCTGCTTGCACGATTCCACTCTGAGCTTCGCCAGCCATGCACTTTTTGCTGCACAAAACGGCCTGCAGGAAGCTGCCGAAAAATACTTCAAAAAAGCGTTGTATCTCGACCTACACGAAATCATGAACAACACCGGAAAAGAAGGTCTTCATCTTGCCTGCTTGGGCGAAACGTGGTCGAGCATTTTCTTCGGCTTCTTGGGAGCGACCTTTGATGGAGATACGCCGGTCTTCTCCCCCGTCTTACCGTCTGGATGGAAGGCACTACGAATGAATTTCTATTGGCGGGGAGAGTTCTATCGGCTTATGGTCTTTGAAGGACGTTATTCCATTTCGAGAATTTGACTTGCATTCCGTTTAATAATAATTCAAGGCCCTCCATATAATTAATTCAAATAATATGCCCTATAAGGCTCAAAATCGTCAGCTATTACGAGCCTTATAGGGCAATTTCTTTTTACCTTTTTATTTTCTTAATCAAATATCATCGTTAATTTATACGTTCCTAGGTTTAGTTTTATCATTATTTTTCTACTTTAATATCATTTGTATAGCTCCGCTTGTATATTCACAGAAAGCAAATCATGCGATGTATAAAAATAGCCCATCACACTTCAGGGATGCGACGGGCTTGAAACAACAAGGATGTTTTACTTTTTATGCATTTTTGAACAATTTTTTCTGCAAACCGTTCCATTAATAGGCTCCCATTACTTCATAGCTACATATATTAAAGCAGGAAGTCCTATATTTTCCACTATTTTTGTAATAAAATCAAAGTTTCCTGTCATGAAATGAGAGTATTGGGCAAATCTGTTGCAAATTCAAACCATCCATCTGCGTAATCCATAGCATAGACAGAATGATATTTTGCCAAAGTGGTTTGCACATTCTGTAGGCCATATCCATGAAAGGACGGATTTTCTTTGGTTGTGACGGGGAGTCTATCCGCTGATACATCTACCGGCAAGGAGCGATTACGAACAGCATAGAACAGTTCATTATCATCCAAAACAACTTGTATATAGATTTGCCTGTCTTGCACAGGGAGTTTCTCACACGCCTCAATCGCATTGTCCAATGTATTGCTGATGATAACCGTTAAGTCAACCAAATCAATTTTCATAGCAGATAGGTCATTCACCCTAAATTGAACATCGATACTTCTATTTCGTGCGACAAGCGCCTTTTGATTCAAGAGCGCATCTAATGCTGAATGATGTGTATTAACAAGCAGGATACGGCTGGTCTGTGCGGATTGAAGGCTGCGTACATAGGATTCAATTGCATTTATGTCAAAAGGTTGCTGCTCCAACATAGCAGACAGTGTATCCAAATGTGCACGAAAATCGTGCGTTAGTTTCCGTTGTTGTGCATAAGCAGCACTCAATGCTTCAATGCTCTCTTTCTGTGCCATTGATTTTGTCTGTAAGCTAAGCGCTTCTTCACGAAAGTACGCATTTTGCTCCATCCAGCTGACCAAAAGCAGCGCTGCTATTTGCATGCAAGTAATAAAGGAGGCGCAAACAAATAGTGGGAGCGCCGATATCTGTTCATTCTGAAAGGAATCACCAAAGAAGAAAATCATTAAGACGCTTACAGCGGAAAGCACTGCTGGAATAGTGTACCATCTATAGGCAGCTGTTTGATTATGGCTACGCTTTCGTACAAATAGTTGTAAATAGCAGCTTGCAAGCATTAAGCAATGCATTAAGAAACTTGAAATAAAAGTTTGACTAAAAATGGCACCGTTTTGCATACCTAACGTCAGAATCAAGAAAGTGAACCAAATATTATCTATGCAGCATACAGTCGCATAGATAATCACCGCTATGTATAAGCTGAATATTCGCTTTCCGACATAAAGTATTCTATGAAGGGAATAATAAGCAGCTAAAGCAATTGCTATTCTTCCAAAACTTGCCATATTAGGACTCATTAGATTTAGAAACGTAGCATCCAAAAAAGCAAAGCACGTCACTGTAATCCAATGAACAATTTGTTTTTTCTTCCTCTGAGAGAATGCATCAAACAGTAAAACAGCTGCCACACATTCCATGCCTACCCATAAATAGGTCAATAGATATTCGCTCAAAGTGCGGACCCCCATTGTTTATTTTTCCAGCCCAAATACTGAATTTTAATCTGTGCGTAGCGCTTTTGACTGACGGGCAGTTCCTCTCCATTGCTTAGAGCGACTTTATCATAATTTAGCTTTTTTATATGTGCCATATTAACAAGATAGCTCTTCTGGATCCGCAAAAATCCGTCTGGTTCTAACTCATTCTCCAAATCCTCAAGTTTTCCGTAAAAACGATCTCCGCCTTGCAGAGGATTTTCAGTATGCAAAACCACAATGCGCTGTTGACTTTCCAGATAAAGTATGTCCTTATAGGCAACTCGATAAGGTTCAGCGTTTACGGAAAATCGCAGTTCTTTTTTATCGTGGGGAATTTCAGCCAAAGCGTCACGAAAATAAAGTGGTAGCTTCTGCTGCATTTCTTGCTTCAAAAGGTAGCGAAACGCCCGTACTTCATACCCTTCCATAGAAAATTCAGGGTAGTTCGTCACGAAAATGATTATTGTGTCCAGATGCAGTTCACGTACTCGCCGTGCAATATCCATACCACTTCGTTCATCCATATCAATATCCAGAAACATAATCTGATACTGCGACAACTGTCGATCCGTTATGGCAGAGGAGTGCGCACTTTTTGTTACGCAGGCCGATATTCCCGGAGGTAACGGTTGGCTGGTAACGACTTCTGTTAATCGTTGCAAAAAGTCTTTGTCATCATCACAGAGCAAAATATTTATTTTCATGGTAGTATCCTCTCTTTTAACTTGTCGAAGCAGACGGCCTTCTTTGCAATCCAACATACGGTTAAATCTCCTAAAAGTCAAGTTTTTCGGCAAAAATACACTTGCAGTGTAATATTAACTCTCAACTACACCGATTTGCAAGTGAAATCGTATAAAATTGTATTGACATGGAGAAATTGTGCTATTGGATATAAAAACAAACAGGATATCGATATGAAAGATACAGAACGCCATCATTATATTGGAGAACACATTTGTGCATTGCGAGAAAGCAAGGGCTGGACGCAGCAAACACTAGGCAAAAAGCTGGGGAAGAAGACCTCAACTATCAGCGCCTATGAAACCAATGCCAAGCTGCCTTCTGCAGACTGCTTGATTGAAATGGCGGAAGTTTTTGGCGTTTCTATTGACACGTTGGTTTATGGGGAAACTGCCGATTTAGTCTCGGTTCGCACATTGAATCCCACGCAGAAAGCTCTCGTTGCAGAAATTCTACAAGTATTTGGCTCTAATTCGCCCCAAAAGTTGGCCAGTGAACAGCGGCTACGCTTAGGCGGGAATCTTGTTAATTTATTAATTGATAGCATTTATCTCATTATCGCTTAGAAACAGCTCGGCATTGTTGCCGGGCTATTTTTTATATACTCGTACTTTGTAGCAAAGCACTCTAATTTTATGTCGAATTTGTAGAAATGGTGAATTAACTGTGCTATTTTGATGTCAAGATAACACACAACTTCTGACCGTTTCATACTCAGTATTAAGCATCGGCGCGAAGATGCTGAAATATCGTCCGAACATCACACCTATTAAATCCATTAGATTGGAGGCTTATCAAATGTCAACGATGTAGAAACGCATCCCCATGTTCCTGCTCGCTCTTGCAATGATGGTGGCAATGGCGGCACCTACGTTTGCTGACGGATTCCACCCTGCCGGATGCGACAATCTCTACTTAAACATCACTAGGAGTAGCACTTTCCAAAGTGTGTACCAGCGTCCTCTTTGCTTGTACGAGACGGATTACAAGCCCAACACCGCCCACAATGACCAAAATTTCACCATTGGTACTTCCAGTGAAGCGAGCGGTTTTTTCATGTATGTCACACGACATCTCAGTTACGCTGTCAACCGTTCTACTGCAGATGCGTGCGCTATTATTTGGGATATCAGCTCTGGCGTTGATGACTCTTGCTTGGTAAGCACAAGCAAAAGCAACATTACTTTACGGAGAACCGGTGAAAAGCTTACAGCTATCTATCCCATAGCAAATTACAGCCGCGTTTACTTTGGCGGCTCTGGCAACTCTGACTGGGTATCCAAAACTTCCTGATGAGATTTGCTCTTTATAAGGCTATTTAATAAAACAAGTATTCCAATTCTATAGAAAAGTAATACAAGCACAAACTCATTATTGTAATGGGGTTGTGCTTGTATTTGGATTATTTTACTTATTTGAAATTTTCTTCACGTGGAGGCTTCCAATGTCAAATCGTCGCTTTTTCGCTATCTGTTCATTTATGCTTTTACTGTCACTCGCCTGCTCATCATGCTCAACCGCAAAAGATACTATCTCTTCAGATGTCCAAAGCCCTCCGCCTACTACGGCTTCTGACTCCACTACGTCGATGGATGATTCTGAACCGATCTCAACAGCTTCATTTGTCAAGGCAGGGAATGGACCGCTTGTGTCACTTGATTCGGGCATTTATGAAGCGCAAATTGTCTATGAAAATTCGTGTAGTATTTTTTACACAGATCCGATTCAGCAAAAGCGAATCTATCTATGTGGAGCACCTAACTGCACACATGACAATGAAAGTTGCTCTGCCTACTTTTCAACACCAGGCCGCACTTACCCGCCAATGCTTTTAACCAATGGCAAGAAAATTTTGCTCATGTTTACAGAAGCCTTAGAAGGTAGCAATCCGTCCATGATTTCAATCGATTTGGACGGAAGTAATCGGCAGACAGTATTTGAATTAGCATCAAATCAATATGTTAGAGGTAATTTTTACATAAGTAATGACGATATTTATTTTGATGTAGTACAAACAGATTCTGACTCGTCGTTGCATTATCAACTGTGGCACGCAAACATCGAGAGTAAAGAAGCCCAGGAAGTTGCTGACTTAGGCAGTGATGAACAGTTCTACTACCTATGTGGTTGCGCGGGATCTAAATTATGTTTTGCCACAATTGATAGTAATAGTAATATCAAATATTATCTTTCTACTCCCCAGGAACTTAATTTTGATGCCCCATTCTATACAGACAATTCTGGGCACGCTGACTCGTTTGTATCAAATGGATTTTTATATACTATAAACGAAGAAGGCGAATGCGTTACACGAACCAATTTGATTTCAGGAGAAAAGCGTATCACTGCATTTCCTATAAAAGAAGGCTATAGCGACCCGGCAATGCAGTATGCGTATGATAATAATCTTCTTGTAACCGAAGGAAGCCCTGTAGTAAACGGAAAATATGATGTTTGTGCTTATTATATCGACTTTGATAATGATACAGCAACTGAAATTTCCTTGCGGACGCCGTATAATAATCGCCCTGTTTATGTTTATGCAACCGTTGGAGACAAACTCTATGTGGCCACTGACTATAAAACTTACACTGTCAAGCAAAGCTTTCAAGATGGGGGCAGTGAAAATTATGAATATATTGCATACGAATATGCCTTTATATCAAAAAAAGACTATGTGAACTCTAACGACGCCGGTTATGAAATGGTTGAGGACATGTTCGATTGAGTAGCTGGCGATTCCATATACTTTTTTTACACCAGTGGAGACGACTACAATTCTAATTTCATGATATTTCTTGCCAACTTCATTTTGAGGAGCGCTTTCATATGGCTAAGCATATAAATGCCGGTTCATTTGTGAATCTTTCGATAACGGATTTGCAAAAGACATACGAACTGCCATCTATTCGGACACCTCATACCAAACATTCACATCTAATAAAGCACGCTCTAGCTGGTATCACAATCACTCTTGCGCCAGGCCTCTATGGTCTCCTCGGCCCCAACGGTGCAGGAAAATCCACCCTAATCCATATAATAACTGGTAGCCTGGCTCCTGATTCTGGAGAGGTTCGCTGGTGCGGCAAGCCTGCAATGGGTATTGTCTTCCGCCGTATTCTTGGCTATATGCCGCAGCAGCAGGGTTTGTATGACAGCTATACCGGCCGCCGTTTTCTTGCCTATATGGCCGCGCTGAAAGAAATCCCGCGAAAGACCGTTGCCGCCGAGATAGCCCGTGTGGCTGCCGCCGTAAATTTAACCGCCGAATTGGACAAGCGCCTTTCTGCCTATTCCGGCGGCATGAAACAGCGTCTGCTGTTAGCCTCCGCCTTGTTGGGTGACCCCAAGCTGCTGATTTTGGATGAACCAACGGCGGGTCTTGACCCAAAGGAGCGCGTTCGCCTGCGTGAATTGCTGGCAGATATGGCAAAAGACCGCATTATTCTTGTGGCAACGCACGTTGTTTCGGACGTGGAAACGGTCGCTACCAAGGTCATTCTGCTGCGTGCGGGCAAAATTGTGGATGCCGCGCCCGTGCCGGAGCTGATTGAAAAATACGCGCCCGGCCAAGGTCTGGAAGATGTGTACTTGAATGTGTTTGGTGAGGGAGACGGTAAATGAGTCTATTTTTTGCTGAACTCCGCAAAATCTGGGGTGGCAGGGTGTTCCCTGTCCTGTTGGCGATACTGGCGTCCGCCAATCTCTTGCTGCTGTGGATGGGCACCCGCCCCACCGCCAAACAGCCTCCTGCATCAGCTTATCGCGCAGTAGGTGTCGAGCTTTCCGATAAAACCATGGAAGAAAAGAGAGCCTACCTTCACGACAAATACACTGAGATAGAAAGCCTTGTGAAAATCGGGCAGTATTATCGGGAACAGGCTTACGGCGGCTATGGACTCACTCAGTATCGGCAGGACAA
>NZ_FUYF01000040.1 GCF_900167555.1 Gemmiger formicilis
GTGGCAGGACAGCACCCACGCTTCGGCCAGCGGTTCAAGGTCGCTCTTGATGCCGAAATCGGTGCGCAGGCGGCTGCCGCCCCACAGATAATCCTTGCAGCTCGGGGTCAATTTGAGTATCGGCATAGAATTATCCCTCCGTTCCCCAGACTTCGATCTGCGTCAGCGCCGGGAACGGCGAGGCATCGTCCGCCTTTTTAAGCTCAAACAGCTTCAGGCTCTTGACCGTGCGCGGGGCGATGGCAAAGCACTGCGGGGCGGCGGACTTCTTCAGCTCCAGCACTTCGCGGCTGCCGTCGTCAAATTCCACGGTGGCCTGGGTCCACCAGGCGTCATGCGGGAAGTCGGCGCGCAGGGTCAGGCGCAGCTCGTCGATGGTGACCGGGCGGCCAAAGTCCAGCGTGAGTGCGGCGTTGGGGTCGCGGTTGATGCCCCAGCTTTGGTAGGGCCATGTGCCGTGGGCATCGTTCTCATAAATGCCATCCACGGCATTGCGCGCGGCAAACACAGCCTCGCCACGCGTTTCCACATTAGCGGATGCGTGCGGGTAAAATCCGTGGCTGCCGTGGCAGTCGTAGGGGTTGAACGCGAGGTTCCGCCGCGCGGCGACCTCCTCCGCCGTGGCAAGGCGGGCGCGCAGCAGATGGCAGGTGCCGGTAAAGCTGCGCGGGCTGTAATTGACGCGGTTGTCGGCGGGCGGAATGGGAAAATCCAGCCCGCGCTCCCTGATGTATACGAGTGCCGGGGGCATCGTGTCCTCGAGCTGCACCACACAGTACAGGCCCGGCTCGTCGCATTCCAGCGCGATCCAATCGCCGTCCGCGTAGGGGGCTGTATGCACCAGCGAGATGCGCTCTCCCGCGCGGCTGACGGCCAGCGTGTCGCCCGCTGCACCGATGACTTTCAGCTTGATTTCTGCCATGCTTCACATCTCCTGCTTTGCCAGCAGTGCCGCGCCGATGACGCCCGCCCGGTAGCCGAGCGTACAGGTCGTGATGCGGGTATGCTTTTTGGCAAAGGCGCTGCCGAACACCATCGGCGCTGCGGCGGCACGCAGCGGCTTTAAGAGGTTTTCGCCCTGATTTGCCACGCCGCCGGACAGCCCGATGACCTCCGGGAAAAAGATATTGATTAGGTTTGCCACGCCGACTGCCAGATGGTGAATGTAGTCGTCCGCAACGGCTTTGGCGGCGGCATCCCCCTGCGCAGCGGCATCAAAAACCGTGCGCCCGTTGACATCCGCTTCGGTGGGTGCCAGAGTGTTCAGCAGGCTTTCCGGGTGGGTGCGGCGTGCTTCGCGCGTCATGCGGATCAGCGCCGTGGCGCTGGCGAGGGATTCAAGGCAGCCGCGCCGCCCGCAGGTACACAGCGGGGCATCGGGCGCGTCGGCAATTACCATGTGTCCGGCTTCGGATGCTGCGCCGGTATAGCCGGTCAGCAGCTTTCCGCCCAGCACAACGCCCGCACCGACGCCGGTGCCGAGCGTCAGGATCACCGCACTCTGTGCCCCTTTGGCGCAGCCCGCCAGCGCTTCGCCGAGGGCAGCCACATTGGCATCGTTGCCGAGGCAGACAGGCAGCCCGGTTTTGGTTTGCAAGTAGTCCGCCATAGCAAAATCGTGCCAGTCGAGATTGTTGGAGTAAAGCACTACGCCGTCACACACTGTGCCGGGGCAGCCCACACCGATGCCGGCGACCTGCTCCCTCGCGCTGAGCTGCAGACACAGCGCGGCAATATCGTCACAGACCTCCTGCGCCGTGCGGGGCAGGTTGGTGGGGGCGGCGGCTTCCTTTACAATTTCGCCGCTTTCGCTTACAAGGGCGGCCTTGATGTTGGTGCCGCCCAGGTCAACGCCCAGATAATACATAAAAAAATCCTCCTCAGATGCCCATCCATTCGTCCTGCCAGTTCAGCGCAGGCAAGCCGTTTTCAAAGGTGATGGGCAAAATCGTGTAGCCCGAATTGCGCAGATCGTCCGGGTGCCAGTGATCCAGCAGAAGGTAAGGCTGACCGTTTGCGGCAAACACGGCGGCGCTCTGTGCGCCGAAGGTCCGGCGGGCGCCGGGGCCGCGGCAGGGGGCGTCAATGAGCCGCCAGCTGCCGAAAATCGCGCTGCTCTCGGCGTACAGCATCGTATTGGGGCTCCACCCGGTGCAGCCCGATGAAAACATGAGATATTTCTCGCCGCTGTGCCACAGCGCCGGGGCCTCGCGCGCCTGATCGATCAAAATTTCCTTGCCGCTGCCGGTCAATTTTGTGTAGGTTTTGTCCAGCTCCCAGACGCGCATAGTGGCGTTCCAGTCGGACGAGCAGAACAGATACGCCCTGCCGTCCCTGTCCTGAAACGCCGTGAAGTCACGGCTGTCATGGCTGCCGGGGCGCTGACTGCCCATGTAGGTGAACGGCCCGGTCGGGGTGTTGCTCACGGCAAGCCCGACCTCGGCGCGGGTGTAGCGGCGGTTATCCAGATGAAACCACAGCACAAACTTTTGCGTTTCTGCGTTATATAGCACACTGGGGCGCTCACAGACGCTGTCCGGGTGCAGGTCGTGTCCCAACTCATTGACAGCCGAGAGTACAAGACCGCAGTTTTCCCAGTGCAGCAGGTCGCGGCTTTTGTAGCAGGAAAACCCCACAAAATCCACGCTGCGGTTGTGCGTGTCGGTATCCTTGTTCTCACCGTACCAATAAAAAATGCCGTTGTGCTGCAAAATGCTGCCGCCGTGCGCCTGAATGCCGCGCCCGTCGGTGTCAAGCCAAAGTGCTCCGTTTTTCATCGCTGTTCCTCATAGTCAAAACAGGCAAAATCCGCGTGGCTTTGGTGGGCATCCATATCCTGCGCACAGATGCCGACCATCGCGCCGGTGAAGGCGCACCGCCCGCGGCGGGTCTCGACATAGTCATCACTGAGGTGGTCGGCGGGCTGAACATCGCCCAAGGGCTGCCAGCCGCCGTCAGCCTTGTAATAAAACTGAGCCTCTGCGCCGTTTACGCACACCTTCAGCGAAATTTCGCCGTCCGGCAGGGGGACTGCCTCGCTGCCGTAGGTGAAATCCTTAAAATCGCACCGCAGAATTTGCAGCGTGCGGGCGTTGATACGCTCGTCCCGTGTGATATAGGCGTAGATCCAGTTGCAGGTATCGTAGAACAGCACCAGCCCCGCCACCTGTTGGAAATTCTGCGGTACAAAGTCGATTTTTACCTTTGCTGTAAATGCAAAATGCTGCCAGCGGCGGGCAAACAGCGTCTGCTTGTGGTGGCTGGAGAGCGTCTGCCCGCCGTAGAGCCGCAGCCAGCCGGGGCGGGCCGTCAGGCTGTAATCGGTTTCGGGGGTCAGCGGTGTGCGCAATGTCTTAAAGGTATGGGGCAGGTCCTTGTCCGGTGCAAAGGTCACGCGCTCGCTGTGGTCGAGAAGCTGCCGGACATTCCCTGCCGCTTTCGGCGCGGAAATGACCAGCTCCGGGTGGTGCGTGCCGTTGGCCAGGCGCGGCCAGCCGTCCGTCCACTCGATTTTTTGCAGAGCGGTTTCGCGCCCCAGCGTGCAGTTTCCGCGCTCCGTCAGGGGGCGGGCGCAGATGTGGGTGATGTACCACTCGCCACCGATCTCGACAAAACAGGCGTGACCGCTTTTTTGCAGCGGGTTGGCGGCATCGTCCCGCGCGGTCAGCAGCGGGAAATAGGGCGAATCCTCCCACGGGCCGTCCAGCGTTTTGGCGCGCGCGACTGTGGCGGCGTGCAGGTAGCCCGTGCCGCCCGCCGCGCAGAGCAGGTAATACCAGCCGTCCTTTTTGAGGATCTGCGGCCCCTCGCAGACACCTAGAGATGTGCCGCGGTAAAAGTGCCTGCGCTCGCCCACCAGCTGCCGCGTGACGGGGTCAAACTCCTGAATGACAGTCCCGGCAAAGCCGGGGTTTTCCAGCCGCCAGTCAAACAGCATATTCAAGAAATAGTGGCGTCCGTCGTCATCGTGAAAAAGCGCCGGGTCAAAGCCGCTGGCGGTGACAAGGGTCGGTTCACTCCACGGACCGGTGATTTTTGGCGCAGTGACGACATAGTTCAAGGTATCCTTGAAGGCAGTCGAGCTTTTGACATCGGTATAAACCAGCCAGAACAGCCCGTCCGCGTAGGAGAGATGCGGCGCCCACAGGCTGCCGGAATTGTAGTTGCCCAGCAGCTCACTCGGGACCATATCGCGCCGGGCAATGGGCGCAGCGGCCCACTCCCAGTTGACCAAATCCTTGGAATGATAAATTTCAATGCCGGGCCACCACTCAAAGGTGGAGGTTGCAATGTAGTAATCCTCGCCCACATGCAGGGCGCTGGCATCGGGCGCAAAGCCCGGAAGGATCGGATTTTGTATGGTATTCATAAGTCAGCCCTCGTTTTCCAAGATAAAGGCGGCGGCGTCAAAATCGGTAAACCCATGCACGGTCAGTTGGCCGTCAAGGTGCGTCACCGTCAGGCCATACCGCATAAACTGTGCGGCGATTTTGCCGCCCACCGGCAGGGTGACGGCTTCGGGCGCTGCGCCGAAGGTGTGTACAACGACAAGCGTCTGCGTTTCACCGCGCCGCACGACTGCCTGCCAGCCCCTGGGCGCGCGGTAGCTGACGATGCGGGAACCAAACCGCTGGCTGACGCCGTGGTCTATGATGGAGGCCGCCTTGCCGTAAAATGCCGTGCCTTCGTCCATAACAGTCCACTGCGCTGCCGAGAGGGCGTCCGGCTCGCCGGAAAAGCAGAGCCGCCCCAGAAGCCCGCTGCAGATTTGGTAGTACAGCTTTTGCAGCGGCTGCCCTGCCTTGGCCACCGCCCAGATCTGGCTCTGGCGCGGCAAAATCATACGGTGCATATTGGCGGCAATGATGGGAATTTCATCGCACTCGTGCGCATCGGAGAAGCTCGCCATACAGGCAAGCTCCAAAAAGCTGTGGCAGAGCCGATGCCCGCCCGATGCACAAAGCTCCAGCACCAAGTCGGGCAGCTCGCGGCGGATGCGGGCAAAAAATTGCTGACTTGCCAGAATCTGCTCATACAGCCCTTCGCCCAGACTTTCCGCACCGTCACAGCCAAGGCCGATGGTTTCGTTGTAATCGACCTTCATATAGTCAATATCGTTGTCACGCAGAAAATCAATGACCCTGTGCGCCAGATACTCCTGCACCTTGGGCTTGCGCATATCCCAAAAGCGGCGGTCACCTGCCGTGATGGGCCGCCCGTCGCGGGTCAGCAGCCAGTCCGTTTTGGTAAAGCAGTCCGGTTCGTCCCGCCCGGCCATCTCAAACTCGAACCAGATGCCGGCCTTCATCCCGGCGTTGTGAATCGCGTCCACGACATATTTAAGACCGTGCGGGAACGCCCTGCGGCTCAGCTCCCATCTGCCCAATTTGGCTGCCGCCTCAAAGGCGTCATCATCGTACCAGCCCGCGTCAATGACGTAGAAGCCCAAATTTTTGCCTTTCAGCGCGCGGACATGGCGCAGGACGGTTTCCTCGGTGGGCTTGCCCCATGTGGAGCAGAATTCGTTGAACAGCACAGGCAGGGTCTTTTCCGATGCGGGCAAAAGCGGCTCGATGGCGCGGCGGGTGTTTTCAGCCAGCACCTGCGCCGCCGTGTCCGCACCGCCGCACACGGCGGTCAGCACCGCTTTGGGCGCGGTGAAGCGCGCGCCGGGGGCAAGGGTCTTGCACCATGTGCCGAACTCCCGATCCGCCAACCCGCCCGACAGGGACAGCCCGAAATCCTGCCGATACAGCTCCATCTGCCAACTGCTGCCCTGCGTGGTGGCGGCGGCCCATGTCACGCCGTGGGCGGTGTCCTCCACCGCGCAAAACGGCACAAAGCCGCGCACGGGAAAGCTGCCCACACTGCCGAACCGCACACTGTTGGCGGAGTAGCACTTCCAGCTCGGCTCCAGCTGCAGATCCTCGGCAGCTTCGGTCACCAAGCGCCCCTCGGCGCTCCATGTTGAACGCAGACGGTGGATTTTCAGGCTTTCAGGCGCAAGCCCTTCCGAAAACGGCGACAGACTGCCCAGCGTAAAGCTCGACAGCATCTCCAGCGTGTGGGCTTCGCTGCCGGTATTCTCCACACTTGTCACGACCTCCGCAGCAGGGTTGCCGGCGTAGAGGGTAAGTGTGTGGGTGTAGGCAAGGCCGCGCGGGTCGGTCAGCTTTGTCACAACGACTGTTTTATCGGCAGATTTTTGTGCAGTCTGCCCGGCGTACCGCATGGCTTTTACGGTGGGGCTGTTGCGCATCGTGCGCCCGCCGCTGAAAAACGCCGGGGCATCGTCCTCGGTCAGCTTGGCTTGAATGAGTGGCTCGGCGGCGCAGTCGGCACGGGCAATGCCGCCCTCGCTGCCCGCAGGCACAAGCAGCAGCTCGACAATATCCTCTTCGCGGCGGTAGACGGCGGTCAGCCCGCCCAAGGTGTAACGGTTCAGAATTTCACGCATTGTGTTCTCCCCTTACCACAAAAAAACCTCGTCCCCGGTCAGCTTCAGCAGTGCCTCATAGAAATAGTAATCGCCGTAGGTAAAGTTGACATTGTGCTCCTTGCCGTGGTAGTCGGCGCTGCAATACTGCAGGTAGCCATCGTGCGCCTCGTCCCAGTCGACGGTGTCATCCAGCGCGTGCAGCATTTTCAGCGCAGGGGTCAGGTATTCGTCCTGCCTGTCCGGCACAAGGATTGCCAGCTCGATCAGACCGCAGGCGGCCACGGCGGCGGCAATGTCGTCATAATATTTCGGTTCGGCGGGCTGGCAGAAGTCCACCGGGATGCGCCCGTCTGCGGGGATATGCGCAATAAAATACTCCGCCACCTTTTGCGCCATCGCAAGGTAGCGCACCGCACCGGTGTGCTTGTAGCTCATCACAAAGCCGTAGAGCGCCCAGGTCTGCCCGCGCGTCCAGCTGGAGCCCCGCGCATAGCCCTGCCCGCCGTAATCGCGGACAAACGCGCCGGTTTCGGGGTCAAACTCCACGATATGGCGCACACTGCCGTCTGCGCGGATAAAGTTTGCCGCCACGGTGTCGGCGTGGGTCATCGCAATTTTTCTAAAGCGCGGGTCCTTGGTTTCCTCGCTCGCCCAATACAAAAGCGGAATGTTGAACAGGCAGTCGATGATCGCCCAGCCGCGGGTGTCGGAGTCGGAGCCGGGGATGTCGTTCCACGCGCGGATGAACCCCGCCGGGTTGAACCGCCCTGCCAGCAGCTGGGCGGCGTGCAGGCCGCGGCGGCGGGCATCGGCGTCGCCGGTCAGGCGGTAGTCCGCCACGGCGCTGGGCAGCCACATAAAGCCGACATCATGGTGCAGCCCCAAGTAAATGTTGAACGCCTCATCCAGGCGGCGCTCGGTGTAACGGGCAATCTCGGCATAGCGGTCATCATGGGTCGCGTGGCAGGCCTGCCAGAGCATTCCCGCCCAAAAGCCGTTTGTCCACCAGCAGAGGCCGTCATCGGGGGTGTAGCTGCCGCCATCGGCTTTGTTGTTGTGTACACCGTCCACGGCACGGTTGGGGATTTTCTCGGCGCTGCGCTCGCGCACGGCGCGCAGCTTGTGCTCAAAGCGTGCCGCGGTGGTGCTTGCCCAGTTCTTTTCGGTTGTGTTCAGCTTCAGCATGATGATTCTCCTTCTATAATCAGTAATGCGTCCCGATAACAGGGAGCCTGTTCCAAATGTAAGACCCCTGCCTTGTAGAGGCAGTGTGCCGGCAGTGTTTTTCGGGTTTCCAAATCTATAAAGTATATTTTTTGCACAGAAAGGGTATCTGCCAGCGGAAGCGGCGCCGCTGTGGGCAGATACAGCACGGTGCGCACACCGCTGCGGGCGGCGGGAACCTCCTCCCGGTAGGCAAGCAGCACCTCCGGGCAGGGGGTAAAATCCCATCTGCCCCAACGCTCACATAGCTGCCGGGCAAATGCGAAATCCTCTGCGCCGGGCAGCCCCAAAGCGTCCGTGCAAAGGGGCGCTTGCAAAAAGCCCTCGCCGCTGACGGGATTTTCCGGCATACCGGGCTTATACCAGTTCCAGACGCCGTGGGCACCGTAGGTGACGCCCGCGCAAGCACCCGAAAGCAGGCTTGTCCAAAGGATACGGCGGCAGTCCTCCCGCCGATGGCGTCCGTAAGCCAGACGGCTGTAGCCCATCTGCTCATAGCATGGCTCGCTGTTCAGCACCGGTTTTTGCGGAATCCGGGTGCGGAAACTTTCCGCTAAAGTCCTCGCCGTGTATTGGTAGGCCGGGTTGTGACCGGACTGGTACAGATAGAGTGCTGCATTTTCAGCCAGTTCCTGCGGCAGCGCATCGCTCCAGCCCTTA
>NZ_FUYF01000017.1 GCF_900167555.1 Gemmiger formicilis
TGCATAGCAGCCATCAGTTTTTCATTTTGCGGCTCCATTCTGCTCCACATATCATACCCGGCGGTTCTAAATTCGGATTGTTCTGCCTCCTTTTTAGTTCTGGTTTCTTTTTCATGCTCTCTCTGTTTCTTCTTTATGTAAGATTGGCGTTTTCGTTTTACTGCCAAAACCACATAAGCAGTGAATTGGTTTTGGCATATATCATCTTTGGATATGCCATCGTTCTTTTTTATCATTTCTGTACTCCCATCATTTTTTCTTCGATGGGAATACTGGTGGTGAACGACAGCGACAAAGAATCTTGTCGAATTGAAAATTGACACACGCAAATTCTTCAGTATATGTCCACCTGTGTGGAGCATGTACCGTCAGGATTCGCATATGGCAGTGGTAACTCCATTTCGTTTTTCGCGTGGAATTGCCAGAGTTATTCATTCGACAAACTCATAATGCGGTTCTCCGTATAGAGGAAAAGCCTATTAAGTTATAGGCAATGGCTTATAACCGCACTTTGAGAAAAGAGGCCTCAAGGTACTTTTTATCTTTTGAATTTATTGTATACCTCCAAATGAAAAAAACAAGGAGAGGCTTCCAAGGAAACCTCTCCTTAACTGGTATTAAGGGCTATGTCAAAATCTTTCCGGCAGAATATTTACGACAGGTAACTTACCGATACAGCGGCCCATACTGCTTGCACGCAGCATAATCCGCAGCCTGCTGATCCTGTGTGCCGAAACTGGCCCATGCGTGGGGGCGATAAACCTTCTCGGCAGGGACATTGTGCATCGTAACAGGGATGCGCAACATGCTGGCCAGTGTAATGAGGTCAGCACCCACATGGCCGTAAACGGTCACGCCATGGTTGGCACCCCAGTTTGCCATAACGCTGTACACATCGGTGAACGCACCCTGTCCGGTCAGGCGCGGGCAGAACCACGTGGTCGGCCAGGTCGGGTCGGTGCGCTTGTCGATGGTGTTGTGGATCTCGTCGGGCAGATCAGCCGTCCAACCCTCGGCAATTTGCAGGACGGGGCCAATGCCCTCCACAATGTTGAAACGCAGCATCGTAACAGGCATCTCTGCCTTGCAGCGGAAGTGGCTGGAATATCCACCGCCGCGGAAGTACTCATAGTCCGCACGGCACCAATCGGTGGCGTTCAGGCACGCCTTGATGTCCGCATCGGTCATCTCCCAGAACGGTTTCATCACATGATTACCCTTGGCATCTACGCAGGCACCGGAACCGTCCAGGGCCGTTGCGCCGGAATTGATGAGGTGAATAAAGCCGTTGGCGGCAACGCCGTCAGGCTTCTGCCCGGTCACACGCTCGCAGGCTTCGGGACTCCAGTAGGTACGCACATCATGGAAGCACGGTGCAGAACCGGAGACAAGGCTGCCCAGCATCATGGCAATGCCGTTGCAGGTGTCGTTCTCAGTGGCGAACGGAGTCGGGGCCTTCGGGCCGTTCCAGTCAAAGGTAGAAGCCATAATGGCCTCGGTGAAGTCAGCATTCGGCAGCCAGTCCGTCCACTGGCGCTGGCCCTGGAAGCCGCCGACCACGGCGTTGCGGCCCAGTGCTTCTTCATGCCAGCCCATCTCGTCCAGACGCGGATTGCCGTACAGAATGTCGCGGATGATCAGGGTCATCTTGACGATAAACTCCCAATCCTTGTCAGCCGGAACGATCTTCGACTTCGTAATGACGGGCGGCAGATTCTTGCCGAGGTTCTTATCAAAGCCCTCTTTGCAGTTCTCGCGCACCCATGCCAGCGCCTTTTCATATTCGTCGTGGTCATAGATGCCGATGGAAATACGGCGCAGGATCTCGACCTCATCCACCCACTCGGCGCGGATGCCAAAATATTTTTGCAGAACACCCGCATCGCAGAAGCTGCCCGCAATGCCCATCGCCACAGCGCCAATATTGACGTAAGCTTTGTTCTTCATCCAGCCTGCGGCAACAGCACAGCGGGTGAAACGCAGAATTTTCTCGGCCACGTCATCGGGAATCGTATCATCGTTGGCTTCCTGCACGTCATGGCCATAAATGGAGAAAGCAGGCAGACCGCGCTGGGCGTGTGCGGCCAGAACCGCAGCCAGATACACCGCGCCGGGGCGCTCGGTGCCGTTGAAGCCCCAAACTGCCTTGATGGTGTTGGGGTCCATGTCGAACGTCTCGGTGCCGTAGCACCAGCAGGGCGTCACGGACAGCGTTGCCGTAACATTCTGGGTAGAGAACTGCTCTGCCACACGGGCAGCCTCGGCACCGCCGCCAATCGTCGTACAGCCAATCACGCACTGCACCGGCGTACCATCGGGGTACTTGAGGTTCTCCGAAATCAGCTTGGCGGCATTTTCTGCCATGCGCATCGTCTGATTTTCCAGGCTTTCACGGACACCGCCCCAGCGTCCATCAATGACAGGGCGAATACCAATTTTAGGATACAGCATAGTTGCACCTTCCTTATTATAATAGGGTTTTGAAACGATCATAAGCGGCGTTCCATTCCGCATAGTTCTGTGTGCTTGGGGTATATGTTTTAATGACCTCTGTCTCCGCAATCAGCCGGCGTCCTTGTGTGATGGAGTCCAGCACTCCCAAGGCTTTCAGCTGAATCATAATGTTGCCGAGCGCCGTAGCTTCCACCGGGCCTGCCTTTACTGTAAGGCCGCAGCAGTCTGCCGTCATCTGGCAAAGCAGACGGTCTTTTGTGCCGCCGCCCAAAACGTGCAGGGTCGTAAATGCTCGACCTGTTACAGCGGAAAGCTGCTCTATCGCGTAGCGATATTTCAGCGCAAGGCTTTCATAAATGCAGCGCATCACAGCGCCCGCTGTTTCCGGGATGGGCTGACCGGTTTTGCGGCAAAATTCCTGTATTCTGCTCGGCAGGTCGCCAGGGGCAACAAATTCCGGCGCATCCGGGTCAATAAAGCTGCGCAGCGGTTCGGCGGCAAGTGCCTGTTGCTCCAGCTCCGCGAAAGAATATGCCTGTCCACGGCGCTTGTACTCACGGCGGCTTTCCTGGATCAGCCAAAGACCGATGATATTTTTCAGGTAGTTGATTTTTCCGTTTGCACCTAGTTCATTGGACAGCCCGCTTTGGCAGCTGTCCGCCGTCAGAATCGGAGCATCCAGTTCCGTTCCCAGCAGGCTCCATGTGCCGCAGGAGAGAAATGCCGTATGTTCGGCATCTTCCTCGGCACACGGCATAGCAGCCGAGGCGCATTGTGTATCATGCCCTGCCACCGCAATGATTTTCGCACCGTTTGCAAGTGTGCCTGTCACCGTGCCGCTGGCAACAAGGGGCGCGAAGCGGTTTGCGTTCAAGCCGTAGGCGGCCAGCACTTCCCTGCTCCACTGCCCCGTGCGGGGGTCCAGCATCTGACTGGTGGACGCAATGCTGCGCTCACAGACCGGCTCGGCCCCCAACAGAGCCGCAAACAAATCCGGCATAAAAAGGATCTGCTCGGCCTTTTGCAGCAGTTCCGGGTCCTGCTCACGCAGAGCCAGCAGCTGGAACAAAGTATTGATTGCCATGATTTGATTGCCGGTATGGGCATACAATTCTTCTGCAGGCATACGGGCAGCGGCCTGTTCCAGTTTGCCATTCGTTCGGACATCGCGGTAATGAACAGGGTTTGCCAGCAGATGACCGTCCGTATCCAGTAAGCCGAAATCTACACCCCATGTATCAAATCCTAAGCTGTCAAATGTACCCGCCTTTTGAATGGCCGTGTGAATTTCTTTCAGCAGTGTTTCCACATCCCAGCAGAGGTGACCGTCCTTTTCGATGGGGACATTTTCAAAACGATGGATTTCCTCGTAGGTGAGGTTTTGGCCATCGTACACGGCTCGAATCGCACGTCCACTGGAAGCGCCAAAGTCGAAGGCCAGCACAGTTGCTGTGTTACTCATTGCACCACGCCCTTCTTCAAAAGTACGTTGGCATAGATTGCGCTTTCCCCGGTGGCGATAATCGCATAGGCATGATGTGCGCGCTCATAAAACGCAAAGCGCTCCACCATTTCAATTTTAGCCGGGTCATTGCCGCTCTCGTTCAACTTCTGTTTATAGCTATCCCAGATAGTCGGCTTGCACGGATCGCCATCTACCACTTTCATCAGCGCGACAGGCTTTTCCACATACTGATCCAACGGCAGAAATTGCAGGATGGCCTCCAGCAGTTCTACGGTTCCGTGCCCGTCTGCACGAATCACAATGGCATCTTTGCCGATGCTTTCAGCCGGGAAGTTTCCGTCTGCGAGAATGATTTCGTCGCCATGTCCCATCTCGCAGAGGACTTTCAGAAGTTCCGGGCTAAGGATAGGCGGAATGTTCTTCAGCATACGGTGTCTCCTTATTTGTCCGTCGGCTCACCTTTTTCGCGTCGCTCAAATTTGCGATAGCCGGGGTGTTTGCCGGTAATTTTGTAGTAGGAGCGGAGATTGATGAGCTTATCAATGTTCTTGCGGTCAATATCATAGCTGCCGCCGAGAATGATTGCGTTGATCGTGATTTTTGCCCACAGTTCCAGACTCTCCATGCGGTAATAGGCGGTGATGACATCGCTGCCCACCGTCAGCGCGCCGTGGTTTTCCAGCAGCATAACATCGTGGTCGTTGAGATACGGCTCGATTGCGTCCGGCACCTCCGTCGTGCTGGGGGTTCCATACGGAGTCAGCGGCACAGCGCCGATGGCTGCCACATCCTCAATCATGTTGTACATATCCATCGGGCGATGTGCCACGGCAAAGCCGGTGGCTGCCGGCGGATGGGCATGGACAACAGCATTTACATCGGCGCGCTTTTCGTAGCAGCGCAGGTGCATCTTGATTTCGCTGGACGGGCGCAGGCCCTCTGCCCCTTCCAGCACATTGCCCTTTGCATCAATACGCAGCAGCTTGTCCGGCGTGATGAAGCTCTTGCTCATGCCCGTAGGCGTTGCAAGGAAAGTTCCGTCCTCCAACCGCACCGAGACATTGCCGTCGTTAGCGGCGACCCAGCCAAGCTGCCACATTTTATGGCAGACATCGCAGATCTGGTCTTTGATTTCTTCGATTTGCACAGTTTGTACCTCCTAAAGTGGATTTTGTCCTTTATTTGTATTATACTGTTGCAATTTTCCCTCGTCTTTGCGTATAATGATATTATATTGGACGATATTGATATTTTAGGAGATGCCTGCCATGAAGTTTCTGGCTTCCCATGAAAGCAGTACGCGCGGCACTTTTGACTTTCCCATTGAGCTTTATTATGTAGATAAAATGCACCCGCGCTATGAAATGCCGTTTCACTGGCACATGGAATTTGAACTTATGCTGGTTCTGAGCGGGGAGTTTTTTCTGATGACTGATGGACGCTCTTACCTTTTACACAAGGGAGATGCCGCCATCATTTCAGCCGGGGCCGTTCACGGCGGAACCCCCAGCGACTGCGTTTACGAGTGTGTTGTCTTTGACATGAACCGCTTCCTCGGCAGTGGTTCCGTATGTCAGGCAAAATACAATGCGCTTTTTGAACGCGGCGCACAAATTGAGCCGTATCAACCGGCCGGCTCCGTAACCTGCCAACTGATTGACAGACTCTTTGAGGCAATGGAAAAAGAGCCGGAGGGATATGAATTTGTGACGATTGGTCTGATGTGGCAGTTGTTCGGTCAAATCCTTTTGCAGCATTCGTACACAGTATCCACTTCTGAGAACAAGCGGAATGACCGCAGCACAGCCCAAATGAAAGCGGCCTTAGAGCGCATCCGAAAGAATTACGCCAGCCGCATCACCTTGGAAGATCTCGCCTCCACAGCAGAAATGACCCCCGAACACTTTTGCAGGGTCTTTCACAGCATAACCGGGCGCTCCCCTATTGACTACTTGAATTACTACCGGGTAGAATGTGCTGCCGAGCTGTTATGCTCCACCGAAGATCCCATCACGGAGATTGCGTATAGCTGCGGCTTTAGTGATTCCAGCTACTTTAACCGGATGTTCCGCCGCTATAAGGCTGAAGCTCCGGGTAAATATCGAAAACTGCATAGCATATAAAATCGCGCCGACAGTGCATTGTCGGCGCGATTTTTAGTCAACAATTCGCATTTGGTATCAACCGTTCTGAGTTTCCAACATCATAAAACCAATTGCAACACACGACCTTATTAGCCTCACAGCGGACATACAACTTGCTGCATCACAGAAAACTCCCGCGCTTGTTACACGGGGGCTCATAAGAAAGTAATTCAAGAAATTACGATTATGGCATCTGTCAGACGGGGTTGGCAAATGAGATAACGGGTATTCGGTGAAAGCCGAGTACCCGTTATTTTTTTGCCCTTAACTGAAAGCAATAGATTTATTCACAGGGTTCGAGTATAATGAAGCTATAATCATCCTATCCCATCCATTCCGAGATTTTTTCAAAAAATATCAAAATTTTTTGGAAACATTGGAACAATTCAGCCTTTCTCATGCCATATATAGTAGAGGGCTATTTCAAAACGATTGGAGGTGACGCTTATGGAGAAGCGGAAAAGCCCGAATGCTTTCATTGTAGTGCTGCCCGGTGAAATCATCGAAATACCACAGAACAGCGACAAATCATGGCTGACCTTGTTTTACAGCTTGCCGAGAGAGCTTGCAGAAAAGTGGAAACCCGCCTATGATCTGCCCCGCTGCCCCTATGAGGTCTTACGGATGGACAAGTATGACCACATTGTATGTGACGATATGTTTAAGTTGCAGAATATGAGAATTAACATCTAATTAGCAGCTACGAAGAAATCCCTTTGGAACAAAGGGCGCACTTCTATACAGGGGCAAGCCCTGTATGTGCGCTCTGCGAGGCAGGCAGCCCGGAGGACGATTGAAGTCCAGGTTGTTTTGCGTCACTTCGTTCCGAACAAGGGTCAGCACCCCTTGCGCCGTTATGCGGCTATCCACAGTGTACTTACTGTTAACAGACGGCTTTGCAAATGCGGGCGTTATTTATGGACAAACACCAGAAAAGCCTGTAGAGTCAAGAAATTTACGGCTTGAGCGCTTGCATTTGACCTTGCCGAAAATTGAATATCCGATGTTATGCTGGAGTATTAAAATGCTTGAAATCAGTCTGTCCAATATTACGACACAACATAGAATTGTAGAAGTTCTTTCTTCTTATGATGCTTTGACTGAAAATAACCAGAAGCAGATTAAGCTACTGGAGGAAGCGGTACAACGGTCATATAAATAGTGGCTTGTTGATTTGCGCTTCCCCGGCTATGAAACTACTCCCAACACTGACAACATACCGGATCTGATTAGCAAATGATTTGAGGTGTCATCATGATTTTTGAAAGTTTTCCATGGAAACAGGATTTGCGTAGACGTAAAAATCTGATTATCAAATACAATACAGCAGAACACTTCGAGAAGAATGATGACACCACATATACGGTCATCGAAAAGGCAATTTTCTATTCTGCGTTCATTATTCGCAAACTGATTGATTGCGGAGGAAAACTCAGCGACGAATCTGAAAACTATTCACTGAAAGTCTGTTCGGTTCAGCCACTTAAGCCCGTTGATCGGCTCCATCGATGGCCAGAGGAAGATAGTCATGACTGGGAAAACGAGAAAGAAGTTGTAGTTACGGGAAAGAACGTATGCAATTGGCTGATACATTCCTATATGTTTTTTGTTGTATTCAATGAAGACGGCATAATCGATAGCTTCAGTGTAACCTCTGACTTTGATCGCAATAAAGTTCTTTATCGCATACCATTAGATGCTTGGATGGAATATATGGACTACATAGCGTCAGACGATATCGTAGGAATGTCATCTCATTATGATCCCAAAGCTGACGATTATGTTTTCAGTCGCAAAGAACGTGGAAAACGATAGGCTGCTCATTAGTTTTCGGGAGGAAAAATGGTTGTATTAAACTTTTACGGAAAAATTGAACCAATTTGCATATCAGAAAAACTTGGGTTATACATCGCCAATCTTCCCAACGAAGAATACAATGAATGGAGAAACGCTCTGGCCGAAGAACTCGAACTGGCTGTAAAGGCAAACAAAATCTATCAAGAAAAACTTGGGACGAACTATCCCTGCGGGATAATCAATTTATATCAAACACTGTTTCCAGATGAGCTCCTTCCAGGAGAGTTTGAGCAAGAGCACTATATAAAAATTGCAGATCAAATGATCTTCATCTATCAAGATTATGATTATACGGACATGCCTCTTGGTGGTTGGGACACCAATTGTTTTGATGGGCGGTTGTGTGAAGAAGATTATTCCGAGAAAATCATAGACTTCATTAACTTCATGGCCCATTCAGACCAACCCGACTATGCAATCCCGAAGCCTGTACCGCAATGGACGTTCTCCTCAAACCACGACGGAATTGACTATTGGCGTATTTTCTGGGGTGGTGAGGAATCCGCTGAGTACATTTTGGCCTTGCAGGAGTGGGGAAAGCTCTTTGACAGCTTCTTATGCTCAAGGAATGACTATTTGCTTTTCGATTACTTGGTCAATACCATCCACAAGGATAACGAGTACAATGAGAATCATTTGATTAAAGCCTTTTCGTTGTGCCAGCTTTTTCTCGAAAGGCACAAAGAAAGTGAACTCGACGCTAAATTGCCGCAGTTTTTTGAGCTGCTTGGTCCAGAAAGTGATACAAAGCGGCAGGCTGAACTCTTTAGAAAAATGAGAAACAAAATTGCGCACGGCGATTTCTTAGCCTTTGAAACAGTAATCGAAACATATGCTTCCGAGTTCATGGATGGGCGGTTCGCATTTGACTATTCTGAGTACAGTCGTAAGAACTGGGCTGTGCAGCATGTTTGCTGTGAACTGGACAACGTTATTCGAAAATTGCTGGGTATGCTTTTGTTCAACAGAAGGGAATTGGAGAGAATCAAAAAATCTATCTAAAATATCGAGGTACTTTAGGATCTGACGAAACGTTGATGAATTAAGAAGCTAAATAACAGTACCGTTTAGAAATAGACCGTTTACCGATCTTCGGTAGGCGGCCTTTTTATATCCCCACCAAAAAACAAGGAGGTCATACACTATGGCAAAACAGAAAACTATTCCCGAACTGGAAGCCGAGAAATCGGAAAATGAACGCAAGCTCTCGCAGCTCCAACACAAAAAGCAACAGATTGAAAACCGTATCACCTATTACGAAAAAGGAGGTCGGCACAAGCGAGCGCACCACCTTATCACCCGTGGCGCAGCCATCGAAAGCGTTGCACCGCTGACAAAGGTTTTGACCGAAACCGAGTTTTATGCCTTTGCTGAAAAAGCTCTTGCCGTCCCGGAGGTCAAAGGCTTGCTTATGGAAGCGGTCAACGAACACAACCGGGCAGAACAGAAAGAGAGGTGTTGAGTATCGCTCTATATCATTTTCATGTCACACAAATCAAGCGCAGTGCAGGACAATCCGCTATTGCGTCTGCCGCCTATCGCTCCGGCGAAAAGCTGCACAGCGAATACTACGGCGAGGACAGCGACTAAAGTGGAAATCCAGACCTTGCAGCAGGATATTGAAGTACAGGAACGACAGATTGAAAATTTGGAGCAGTTTATCCAGAGGGCACACAAATACAAGGACTTGGACGAGCTTACCCCGTATGCTCTGCGTGAGCTTGTCAAAGGAGTTTATATTGAAGCACCCAACAAGAGCAGCGGCAAGCGGCGACAGAACATCCGCATTTCCTATGATCTTGTGGGTTTTATCCCGCTGAATGAACTGATGAAAGAGGAAACGGCATGACCAAAGCCATGCCGTTCCTGCAAAAAGCAATATTACTTTCTTATGCCCCCCGGCCATTAGGCGCGGGAGTTAAGGAAGGAGAAAACACGATTTTGCATGATGCATTCTACTGCAAAACACAAACCGCAAAATGAAAAAGCAGATTAGTGGTATCAGCAGTATTTTTCAATTACTTTTTGCATGGCATCCCAGTTCCGTTCCATATCGGCAGTCAACTTGAACTGGGTGCGGGCGCGGTTGAGGTTTTGGGTTTCGTAGTTAATGTGGAAGTAGTGATCTCCCTCCAGATAATCAGCGAGGAAGCGCATACCACATTCCATCGTCATCAGCTTGGCACCCCACGGCAGGGTCTGCTTTTCCAGCGGGGTGAACGCTTCTCCTGCTGCCTGCAAGAAGCCCTTGGTGTAAATTTCAAACAGTTCCATGCTGAAATTGACTTTCGAGAGGTCAGCTTCGTCCTCGGCGCAGTGGTTGGCACCGAAGCGGATGGAATCACCGAAATCGTTGGCGGCCAAGCCCGGCATGACGGTATCAAGGTCGATAACGCAAAGGCCCTCGCCGGTTGTTTTGTCGAACAGGATATTGTTCAGCTTGGTGTCGTTGTGGGTGACGCGCAGCGGCAGCTTACCCGCCGCCAGCAGATCCACCATAACGTGATACTCTGCTTCGCGGGCGCGGACAAACTCAATTTCGCGCTGCACCTGTGCGGCACGACCCATGCGGTCCTCAGCCACGGCGCGCTGGAAGTCAGCGAAGCGCTTGGGCGTATCGTGGAAGTGCGGGATCGTCTCATGCAGGGTGTGTGCCGGATATTCAGCCAACTGATGCTGGAAATTGCCAAATGCAACAGCGCTCTGGTAAAAATCCTCAGCCGACTGCACCTGCTGCAAACAGACAGTGTTCTCTACAAATTCATAGATACGCCAGCAGCTACCATCAGTAGCCTGATAATAGGGCTTTTCCTCTTTGGTAGGCACCACATGGAGCGTAGCACGCGCCGGGTCAGCCCCGCGCTGCTTAGCCTTTTCGCGCAAAAAATCTGTAACACCGCAGACGTTTTCCATCAAACCGGCCGGGTCTTTGAATGTATTGGTATTGATTTTTTGCAGGATGTAGCGTTTTGCCCCCTGCACTGACGTTACCGTGATGGCATACGTCTGGTTGATATGCCCTTCGCCATAGGGAATCGGCTCTGATACTGAGCCATTCCATTTCCATGCAGTTAAAATATCCTTCATTTGTATATACATCCTCTCTGGTTTTGTTTATGCCGCGATACTGTACAGCGCGACACCGGCCACGGCAGCCCCCGCCATGACCTTGATAGGGCTGGGCTTCCATTTACGTAGAACAAAAAAGCCCATGAGGAAAATTGCCAGTGCAATCAGATCCATGCTGCCCAGATCCGCCGGGAAAGTGCGCTGCCTGTACAGGGCCATGCACAACAGGGAAATGCCAGCAGAAGCAATCATGGCAATAACAGCGGGGCGCAGCCCGGCCAAGATACCCTGCATAACGCTAAGGCCGCGGAAACGGTAATACATGTAGGCCAGCGCCATGACGATGACGCAGGACGGGAAAATACAGCCAATCGTGGCAATCAGTGCCCCAGGCAGCCCCGCCACCTGAATCCCCACAAAGGTTGCCGCGTTAAGGGCGATAGGCCCCGGGGTCATTTCGGCGATTGCCATAATATCCGCAAATCCCGTCATCGTCAGCCAGGGGTGAATCTCCACGGCCTGGTCCTGAATCAAAGGCATGGCTGCATACCCGCCGCCGATGCTGAACAGGCCAACTTGGAAAAAGCTCCAGAATAATTCAAGGTAGATCATTTGCTACCCTCCCGCTTTTGTAGATACATGGTATCCAGCGCGCCGATGACGCCGCAGACGAGGATAATCAAAATGATGTTCACCGAGAAGAAACGGGTCGCCGCAAAAGCTGCCAGCATAACCGCGATGGGCAGCCAGCGCTTCTTTTTCAGGATGGGCCACGCCATGTTGATGACCACATCAAAGATGACCGCTGCCACACCGGCCAGCATACCGGCCATTGCCATGCTCACATACTTGTTGGAGCGGAACGCCTGATAGAACGCGGAGATGATGGAGATGATAATCAGCGGTGGCAGCGCCGCGCCCACCACAGTAATCAGTGCGCCGGGGATGCCTGCTACATGGTAGCCCATCAGAATCGAGGCGTTGATGGCAATAGATCCGGGGCTTGATTGGGCAATCGCCGTCAGGTCCAGCGTTTCCTCTTCCTCGATCCAGTGCAGTTCTTTCACGAAGCGTTCCCGCATCAACGGGATAATGACAAACCCACCGCCGAAGGTGCAGGCACTCAATTTAAAGGTCGATAGAAACAGCTGCCAGTATTTATTTTTCTTGTGCAATAGAATCGGTCTCCTTTTTCAGCGATACATCTGCACGGCGCGGGCCATCTCGCACAGGCGCAGTTCCGCATAGGCGAAAAACTTTTGCAGGGCTTTGCAGTAGTAGCTGCGCTGCGCTTTGTCGGCGGGATCACAGTCACGCTTGCAGCCGCCGCGGCACAGGTGTACCCATCTGCATGGCTGACATTCTGCGGGGATCTGCCAGCCGTCAGCGATAAACACCCGCATTTTTTCACTGGCAAGCAGCGAATGCAGGGTGTCGGCTTGCACGGTTCCGAGTTTGTAGGCATCCAGGCAGAAAAAGTCGCACGGGTACACCACACCGCTACCCTCCACGACCATATAGCCGCCGCAGCGGCCGGTCGTGGAACAGGTCACCGCCGGGCCACCCATGAGCAAATGGATATAATCCTCAAACAGGCGGACGCTGACATAGGTGCTGGTTTTCCAGTCTCGATACCAGGCATCAAACAGGGCGCACAGGAACCGCGCGTACAGCTCTGGCGTGAGGGAGTAGTTCTGCTGCCCCTGCGGCATGCCCAGCGGGTCCAGACAAGGAATGAACTGCAAATAGCGCACCCCTGTAGCCTTCATGGACTTATACACGCGCTCCGCTTTTTTTGCCAACTGTTTGGTGACGACACATAAAAGATTGCACTCCACGCCGTATCGATGCAGCAGTTCGATCGTCTGCATGACCCTTGCCCATGTTCCGTCGCCGGAAGCATCCGGGCGCAAAGCATCATGTACATCTGGCGTACCGTCTAAGCTGATACCAACAAGGAAGTTCTCTTCGCGGAAAAATCTCGCCCATTCTTCGGCAACAGCAAGGCCGTTTGTCTGGATGGCGTACTGCACCGTTACACGCTTTTGGTTGTACTTTCGCACTGTCTGCGTAAAGAACCGAAAGAAATCCAGCCCTGCTAAGGTTGGTTCTCCGCCTTGAAAGGCAAACGAAACAAAGCCGCCTTGGTCAAGTTCCGCAAAACAGCGCCGTATCAATATCTCGGCTGTCTGCAAGGTCATCATGCAATCTTCGGAAGTGCTGCGGTTTTGCTGCTCATCCCGATAAAAGCAATAGTGGCAGCGCATATTGCAAAATCCGGCTGCGGGTTTTATCAGAAATTGAAGCTGCTTCATAACACCTCGGTGTTCTGCAATACGGTCAGGGGCGTTTTGCCCACAAACAAGGTATGACCGTCTGTGTACTGTTCTTCGCGGTTCTTTAAGGCGTCGATCAGCAGGGCACGCAGTTCGGCCACACGCTCCGGGTTTTCGTCCAGTACATTTTTTGTTTCGTGCGGGTCATCGCGCAGGTAGAAGTACAGTTCCCGCCCGGTCTGCGAGTACCAGATATATTTGTCCTCTTTTGTCAGGATAAAGTGCATGGAATCTTCACCCAGCGTGTGTTCCCCGTGCAGGTATTCGCGTTCGACGGGGTGCAATAGGCTCGTGCCGTCCACGGTTTCTGGAATGGGTGCGCCCGCCAGTTCCAGCAGTGTGGGCATAACGTCGCGCAGCTCGACCAAGTCGGTGCGAACCGTGCCGCACTTTCCGATGTAACGCTCCGGCCCGGAGATAAACAGTGGTACATGGATACTGCCTTGGAATGGCTTTGCTTTCTGGAACATCAAATGGTCGCCCAGCATTTCACCGTGGTCGGAGACAAACAAAATCACGGTGCTATCCGTAATCTGTTCTTCCACCAGCGCGGAAATCAAGCGTCCGATTTGATGATCCATATGGGTGATGGCAGCATAATAGCCCGCCCGCAGCTGCTGAATATAGCTTTCATCCGAGGGTGCAGTCTGGGCATGGTAACTGTGACCGTCGCGCTCCCAGCGGACGCAGTCGTTCCAGTCTCCGTGCCAAGGTTCGGCCAGCGGCTTATCTTTGTACAAATTCAAATAATATTCCGGGGCGTCCAGCGGCGGATGTGGCCGCACGAAGCTGGCCATCAAGAAAAAAGGTTTAGAACGGTCACGGCGGCGCAGAAAATCCCGGCACTCACTGGCGACCCAGTTGGTGGGATGGTACTTTTCTTCGTAAATCCACGGACGAACCACCCAGCTGTTGCAGTCCAAGCCAGTATCTACGGGGTCTGCATCCACACCAAGCTGCTGCTTGAGCCACCAATAATAGTCATCGGCCACACGCTGGTCTTCATAACTGGGCGTAGTGGGGCGGCGGTAGGCATGGAGATAGCCATCATGCAGCCGTACATCGTTGAATCCCAAATTATTGCGCAGCGGGTGGACGTGCATTTTACCGACGCACTGCGTATAATAGCCCGCCTTGCTCAGTTCCCCAGCCAGCGTGTGGGTATAGTTCCACGGCACTAAATCCTCATACCCGACGCGGCCGGTGTGTTCCTGTGACATACCTGTATAAAGAGAGGCCCGCGCGGGAACACAGGTCGGACAGGCAGAATAGGCGTTTTCATAGCGCACGCCCTCTGCGGTCAGTGCATCGAGAAACGGTGTTTTTACATCCGGGTGTCCGGCAATACCAAGGCAATCGCCGCGCATCTGGTCTGCCATAAGCAGGATAATATTAGGGCGTTTATCCATACCAACCCCTCATCTATATTTTGGCAGGGAAAGGCGTGCCGCAGCAACGCAGCACGCCTCTTTTGCCTGCATCCTTACTGATAGACTTCCAGCAGCCGCAGAGTTGGTTCCGTGCGAGAAGCGGTGATCTTTATGGTAAGCGTCTGCACATCCACGGGGGTAAAGCGGCAGATACGCTTATGTCCCACTACCGTAAATTCGGCAGCCTTGCTTCCGTCTGCCCAAATCTCGCCGCTTTCTATGCGCTGTCCCGTTGGAAGATGCTCGCCCAGCACAACACAGGAAACCTTCTGCAGCTCCGGGAATTTCAAAGTAATCGTATCGGATTCTTGTCCGTAGGCAGCCTGCCAATAGGTATTTGCCATACCGTCCACAGCCTGTGTGATGGGGTGCTGCGCAATCGCAGAATCTGCCGTAATTTCCGCCTTTTCTGTTACGTTGTCGGCAAAAATCTGCCGGATTTTAGCACCCAGCTCCGCAAGGCTGGCGCAGTCCGCCGCGGCAATACGCCCATGCGTATCAGGCGGAATGTTCAGCAGCAGGCTGGCGTTCGCACCGACGGCATCCAGATAGATGTCCAGCAATTCGCCTGCCGTGCGCACGTCAGTGTCCTCCTCCGGGTGGTAAAACCAACCTGTTCGGATGGAGGTATCCACCTCGGACGGATACCAGACAAGTTCTCTTGCATTGCGGATAACCGCTCTGCTGCCGATGTCCTCGTCCTGAGAGTCAATTTTACGGGAAAATTTTCCGTCATCCGCCTGCTGCGATTTGGATGCCGTGCGCTCTGCATCCCGCAGCTCTGCGGGAACCACGCTCCATTCAGCTTTCCGGCAATGCCCTGCCTCGTTGCCGCACCAGCGCACATCGGGGCCGCAGACATTCAAAACCGCATTCGGTTGCAATTTACGCAGCACTGCATAGTAGCGTTCCCAATCGTAAATTTGCTTTTTGCCGTTTTTGCCCTCGCCGCAGGCCCCGTCAAACCAGAAGCAGAAAATATCACCATAGTTTGTTGAAAGCTCGGTCAGCTGGGAAACGAAATAATCATCATACGGTTTTCCCTGCCCATAGCGTGCATCGTGGCGATCCCACGGGGAGAGATAGACGCCAAACTTGATACCTCCGCGCCGACAGGCATCCGAGACTTCGCGCACAACATCGCCCTTACCGTCTTTCCACGGGCTGTTCTTGACGCTATGCTCCGTGTAGGCGCTCGGCCACAGGCAGAAGCCGTCATGGTGCTTACAGGTCAAAATTAGCGCCTTCATGCCGGCACTTTTGACTGCGGCAACCCACTGGTCGGCATCCAGCGCATCGGGGTTGAACAGCGCCGGGTCTTCGGTGCCGTCGCCCCACTCGCGGTTCGTGAAGGTATTCATGCCGAAATGGGTAAAGGCGTAAAATTCAAGCTGCTGCCATGCCAACTGGCGCAGGCTTGGCGTGATAGAGGCTGCATAGCGGATCTGTTCTTCGGGTGTTCTCATTCTATTACCCCTCAATGCTGTACCACTTGATCTCGTTGGCGTCCAGATGCAGGTCAAAACTGCTGCCGTCGCCGGTGTAAACCGTGGTATCCTGCGGCTCGTAGGTGTTGTTGACCACACAGTACTTGCCGTTCTTGACGTAGGCATGAACTTCCACGTTGTAGTTCGTGCTGAACCACTTGTGCAGGTCAGCTTCATCGTGGGCGGCCCACAGAATGGCGCGGTACAGCACGCGGTTGTTCACGAAGCTGTAGGGCAGACCGCTGATATAGACGCCGCGGCCCTGGCCGTATTCGTGGGCGGCCATCTGGACTTCTTTGTCACGCTGAATGAGGATTTCGGTGCCTTCCAGCGCGAAGATACTCTTTTTGCCCTCGCCAAAGTCCACGTCATGGTCGGGGCAGTCGGCCAGAATAAAGTGGTCGCGGTGCTCGTCCCAGTTGTACTTGTCGTAGTTCAAGGTAAAGCCGGTTTCCTTCTCCACGCCAAGCGGCGCGGCCAGCTGCAAATAACGGCCCTGATACTGATGGCCGCCCGGCTCGCCGACACCGATCAGACCGCCGCCGCGATGGACAAAGCCCTTGACGGTAGCGGAAACATCCGGATCCTCCCAAACCTTGCCGCCGGTGTGGGCGGTGTCGCCGTCACCGACGTTGATGAGGACGTCAATGCCGTCCAGCACCTTCGGGTCAGCCTTGATGTCGTCAAAGCTGATGAACTTCACATCAAACGGCGCACCGGACAGCGCCTCGATAACGCCCGCATAGCTGTAATTCTGCTTCTGGTACAGCGCATGGTGGACCATGTGGCAGCCCCAGGCGCGCTGCTGCCCCCAGCTGTTCAGAACAGCCACGGTCTTGACGCAGTAGGGCGTGGTACCCTTGATGTTCTCGTACAGCTCGCGGAACTCGTTGCAGACGCTCTCGACATAATCGAGAAATTCCGGGAACTCGCAGGCCAGCTTCAGGTAACCGCCGTAGCCGATGCGGTCAATGGGCTTGCGCAGGATGGCGCGGCGCGCGGTGACCCAGTTTTCCTTGGCCTCGCGCACAGGGTCGCCGCCCTCGTGGAAGGTATCGGGGAAGAAGTAGGGCAGGAAGCGGCCCTCGGTGTACTTGACACCGGGGATGTCGGAAATCAGGCGCAGGGTGCTGCCGTTGCCGACACTGCCGACAATGGCATCCACGCCGGACTTCTGGAATTCGGGCATGAACGGCTCGCAGCCAATCCAGTGGTCGCCCAGGAACATCATGGCTTCCTTGCCGTAGGCGTGGACGATGTCGGTCATTTCCTTCATCAGCCCGGCGACCTCGCGGCGCTGGAATGCCTGAAAATCCTTGTATTCCTTGCTGGGCACGCGGTACTGGTTGTTATAGTAGCCCTGGTCGATGATGAACTCGGGGCGAAATTTGTAGCCGACTTCTTTTTCAAACTGTTCCAGAATGTAGGGAGAAACGGAGGCAGAATAGCCGTACCAGTCCACATACTTCTCGCGGCGCAGCTCGTCAAACACCAGCGTGAACAAGTGGAAGAAGGTCGTAAAGCGAACGACATTGACATAGGGGTGGCTTTCGAGATATTCGCGCAGGCGGCGCATCGTGTAGGCGTGGGTCTTGGGCTGGCGCACATCGAACGGGATCTGGTGTTCGACATCCTTCCAGTCATTGATGACCGAGTTGTACATGTGGACGGGGTCCCAGATCAGGTACGCCAAAAAGCTGACCGTGTACTCATGGTAGGCAGCGGGGGCATCGATGGCAACGCTTTCGCTGGCGGCATCATAGTGCCAGTCGGCGGTGGGGACAGGCTCACCCGTCGTGCGATCTATGACCTCCCACCAGCGGGCAATATCATCGTGGTCGTTGACCTTCATCAGCTCACGGCTGATGCCGGTCATCAGAGGGATGGTCAGCGCGCCGTCCTCGGCGGTGTAGAACGGGGTCATAATGTAGCACTGCTGCGTTTCATCGGGGTTCGCCTTCGCCCAGGCGTTGTCCTTGCGGGTGGTGTAATAGGTGGCGTAGATCTTGGCTCCGGTGTCCTTCAGCTCCTGCGGGAATTCGGTGCCGTCGCAGTCGCGGATGGCATCCGCGCCCCAGCGCTTGAGCAGGTCAAGGGTTTCGGGTACTGCGTCCATATCGGTGGGAATCGTTACACGACCTTTGGTATTCATTTCTTATTTTCCTCCGTCCATTGGTAAGATTGAGCTTGTCCGGCCTGCAAGGTGACCCAGCAATGCGTGTTGCAAAGATACCAGCTTCCGTCCTGTGTTGCTTTTACGGTAAGGCTGTGCTTGCCGTCTGCTGTCCGCTGATAAGAAATCAGCAGACCATTTTCTGCCCGCAAATTCTGAAATGCAACAGGTTCATTTTTCCAGCCCTGCGGGCAGGCCGGTAAAACCTCGATATGATTCTTTTCGGAACGCAACAGCATTTTCTGTACGGCGTGTGCCGCCAGAAAATCCGCTTCCAGCGTAAAGGGGCGATAGTGGAAATCACAAACGCCGCTGTTTTTGTAGTCGCCGTTCAAATGGAATCCGTTCGGGCTCAGGAAATGCTCTGCGAAGCGGTGCAGTTCATACAAAGCACCATTTCCATCGCTGCGGGCGATTTGCAAAAGTGCCATCCAGCCGAAGGAGAATCCTACCCACTGCCCGCTGCCGAGATGTACAAGATGGTCTACCGTTGCATCTATTACGCTTCGATCCTGCGGGTTTTCATAGCTCAGCATACACAGCGGTTCGATTGCCATAGCGTGAGAAAAATGGCGGTGCGTTTCCTGCAAGGTTTCATCAGGTGAAAGCATCAGCCCGGTTTCTGTATCTACGCTCAACGGAGCAAGTTTGGCCTCCATTGCATGCCAATAGCCGCGGGGGTTGCCAAGCTGGTACTCGATCTGTACCAGAGTGTGGAACAGATAGTGCAGCAGCGCTAGATCATAGTTGCTGTTAGGAGTCAGCCATGAGGCTGCCTCATCATCGTGAATTTCCGGTGAGGACGAGACCGGTAAAACCAGCTTTCCGTCCGGGCCTTCTTGGAGGAGTTCTTCCAGGCAGGCTGCCGTGGCGGTAAAGTAAGGCTCCACGCGGGTACGCAGAAACTCTTTATCCCCCGTCAGGCGGTAGTATTCATAAAACATCTGGCAGAGCCAGATTTGATTGGTCGGTGACAGGGAATACATCGGCCAGCCGCCGAGCGCTCCGCCGTCAATGTCCATGACACTGGGCAGGCACTCCCCTGCTGTGCCGTAAAATGCACGGGAAAACTTTGCCGCCTGCGGGCGCAGCGACCAGAGATAGTCGAGAAAAACCTTTCCCTGCTCCGGGTGGTTGGCAGTCAGATAGTGACAGTAGGTGAATTGGGTGTTGAGGTCGTTGTGGTAATCCCCTTTCCACGGTGGGAGCTGATTGTCATCCGCGCACCATACCCCTTGCAGCGGCATCGGGGCATTGCCCGGCTCGGAACCAGCTGCCAAAAAGTAATTGGCGCGGTACCAAAGCTGTTCGAGTGTTTCATCCGACAGCTGCAAACTGCTTTTCCCCCAGTATTGCTGCCACCAGCGTTTATGCTGTTGCAGCAACTTCTCGGCGCCCATATCTTCTGCTGCACATAGTTCCAGCTTCGCCAGTCGGCTTGCTTTTTCTACGTTTTCTGCCTGCACGGCGGTATAATACAGCGTTGTGCCGAATTTTTTGCAGAGCAGCGTATAGGCAGTCCGATCATCGACCTTTTGGGAAAAGCCAATCATGCCATCCTCTGTTTCGGGGATAGCATCCGGCAGGGCGAGCTGCTGCAAGCTGCCGGGAGACACGCTGTTGCCCGCTTCGGCTGCCTGCGTGCCATTCCCGAAAGAGAGGCGCTCCACCGTGAGCTCTGCATCCCGGTACGCCTCCGGCAGCATCAGTACCCCAACAGGCCGCCCCATACAGAGGAAAGCACGCAGAATGGTTGTACCCTTTTGCGAAAAGGATGCCACCGCTGTACCCAAATCAAGGCTTGCCTGATAGCTGCCCTGCGGCAGTCCATCCAAGAACAAGTGTCCCGCGGGGATTTTTGTAGGTGTCGGGCGGGCATAGGGCGTATCAAAGATACGGCGTGTTTCTGCCACATCGCCTTTCCGTGCAAGCTCTACCAGTTTTGCATAAGTAAATTCTTTATCGAGTTTTTCCTCCGGGCGGCGGCGCAGCCACAGTCCGGCAATGTCCACGGAAATGCGCAGGTGCTCCATCGGCCCCCAAAAAAGAGAACCGAGTATGCCGTTCCCCAGTGGAATTGCTTCATCCCAGCGGGGTATTGGGCCGGTCAAATTGATGTTGCAATGTTTCGGGGGCAGCATATCGGTTCTCCTAACCTATTCGATTTTGTTTAGCCCTTAACGCCGCCGACGCTCAAGCCCTGCACGAGCTGCTTCTGGCCGACGATGAAGAGGATGACAGTGGGAATCAGTGCCAACACGAGGGCTGCGAACAGCGCGCCCCAGTCGGTAGCGTAGCGCTGGATCTCATACAGGTTGGCAAGGCCGACAGGCAGCGTAGCCTTGGTCGGATCGGTAACCATAACGAGAGCCACCGGGTACTCGTTCCATGCAGCCATAGCGGAGATCATGCAGACCGTCACGATGCCGGGTTTGCACATAGGAATGATAATGCTCGTCAGAATGCGGAACGGACCGCAGCCGTCGATCATGGCAGCTTCCTCGTAATCGCGCGGGATGCTGCGAAGGAAGCCGGTCAACAGGAAGATTGCGAACGGGAACTGCATGGTTGCATACAGCACACCCAGCGCCGTCAGGCTGTTGAGCAGGTTCAGCTTGTTCATCTGCAAGAACAGCGGGATCATAATATAAGTAGCCTGAATGAAGATGGCCGCCATGTAGATGTTCAAAATCAACTTCGCGCCGGGGAACTTATACCGCACAAGGCAGTAGGAGCACGGCACAACGCAGACTACAATAATGACCAGCGTTTCCAGCACGACATAAATCGAGTTGCCGATATTGGCAGCAAGGTTAGACTTTTCATAAGCGCGGGCGTAGTTATCCCACGCGAAGCCCTGCGGCCATGCAAAGGGATCCGTCAGAAATTCAGTGCTGGTTTTGAACGAAGAAACGACGTTCCACGCCAGAGGGTACAGCATGATAATGGCAACCAAAATCAGGAACAGGCGCGTCACCCACTTGATGACCTTTGCTCTGATTTTGCTTTTTTCATTTTGTGTCATATTACTGACCTCCTTCGGAAGCATCGGTCAATTTGCGGGACAGCATGGACAGCGCCACGGAGATAGCAAGCGTAAAGACCGTGATGGCCATGGCATAGCCAAAGTTGCCGTTGACAAAGCCCTGCGTGTACATATATTGCAGCAGAACGCTGGATGCACCGTTAGGACCGCCGCCGGTCATGACCTGCGAGAGAACAAAGCTCAGGTTGATGGTGCCGGAAAGCGCCAGAACAAAGGTGATGCCGATAATATCTTTCATCAGAGGCATCGTAATACTGACGAGCTTGCGCCATGCGCTGGCACCGTCCAGCGTTGCGGACTCGTAGATTTCCGGCGAAATGCCGTCCATCGCCGCGATATGCATGACCATGTAATAGCCGGCAGCCTGCCACAGCAGCGTGAACGCGATGCACCAAAGTGCGGTCTTGCTGTCGCCCAGCCAGGAACGCTGCAAGCTCTCTAGCCCGACAGCACCGAGAATCTTATTGACGATGCCCACATTCGGGTGGAACACAAAACTCCAGATAATACCTACAACGGTCAGAGAAACGATGTTCGGGAAATAGAAAATCGTGCGATACAAGACCATTTCTTTCAGCTTGCACTGGTTCAAAACGAATGCCAGCACCAGACTACAGAAAATTGTGATAACGGGAACAACCGCCATCAGCTTTGCTGTGTTTATAAGTGCTTGAATGAAAGATTTGTCGTGGAACATATAGATATAGTTATCCAGTCCCACAAATTTGTTGTTAAGCCCCAGAGAGGTCGCATTGGTAAAAGAAAGATATAATGCCTGCGCCGTAGGCCAGATCGTGAACATAAGAGTTAGGATCACGGCAGGCAGAACGCTGATGCAGACAAACAGTACAGGAAGTGGCTGCGCCTTTTTTTGGCGATTTTGGCGGTTTTTCAAACAAGTTTCCCCCTTAAAAAGAACCCTGCCAAGTTCGCATGGCGTTTACTCGGCAGGGTCAATCTTACTTTGGTCAGTGGAAATTCAGCAATTCAGCTTACTTGGAAGCAGCAATCTCCTTGAAAGCAGCCTCGATGCCGTCACGCCACTGCTCGGCAGTCATGTCACCATTCATAACGTCACTGGCAACATTGAAGACGGAATCAGCGATAACGACCTTGCTGGTGTCGGGCATTGCATCCCAACCGAAGACCATGAACGTGCCTTCCTGATAGATGTCGTTCATGTTGTAGACACCATCGGTAACGATGCCCTTGACCATCTCGTTGGCCTTCTTCAGAGCGTAGATGCCGTTGGCTTTTTCTGCGAACAGCTTAACGGAATCCTCAGTGTACAGGAAGCGCAGGAACTCTTTTGCCAGTTCGGGGTTCTTGGCGTTGGCAGGAATCTCAAACTGCTCAACGGAGCTCATAACATAGCGGGTCTCGCCGTCATCCAGAACGGGTGCGCAGGTCAGACCAAACTCAAAGCCGTCAGCACGGGGAGCATCGGCCATTTCGCCTTCCATCCAGTTGCCGTTGGGGATGAACAGAGCCTTGTTCATCATCATGTCAGTCTGGCTCTGGGTATGGTTCAGAGCAACGGTGCCATCCATCAGGTAGCCATCGGTGCCGATCTTTGCCATGTTCTGGAAGACCTTGAGGGCCTCATCAGAGCTGAGGGAGCCGGGCGTGTAGGAGGCGATTGCCTTCATGTTGTCGATGCCGGTGGCAGAAGCCAGCGCGGGCCACAGCATGCTTTCGAGGTAGCCGGGGTAGATGCCCTGATAGGTAAACAGCGCGATACCCTTTTCCTTGGCCTTTTCGCCCAGTTCAAAGAAGTCATCCCAGGTCACAGGCGTTTCCCAGCCGTTCTCTTCGAACAGGGTCTTGTTGTAAACCAGACCCATCGGGCTGGCATCAAACGGGGCAATGTAGATTTTGCCATCGCCGTAGGGAGAGCACTTGGCAGAATCCAGCAGACCATCGATAACCTGATCCTTCAGCGGGGTGTCATCATCAATGCCGCCCTCTTCAAAGACATCGGACAGATCCATCAGCGCATGCTCCTTGACCATAGAGGAAATCAGGCCGGTGGAGTCGTTGTCGTTCATCGAGATGAAGTCGGGAACATTGCCTGCCACGATCTGCGGGCGGATGATGTCGCCGATCTTCGGGCTGATCTGCATATTGACAGTAACGCCGGGATAAGCGGCCTCAAAGCGTTTGATGATTTCGTCCCAGTACTCGGAACCGTAGCCGCCCTCGAACACCGCGATGTTCAGTTCATTGTTCTCAAAGGTCTTCTCACCGGTAGAGGCTTCGCTGGTAGCGGCGGACGTTGCTTCGGAAGAAGCGGCCTCACTGGATGCTGCCGCGCTGGAAGATGCTGCGCTGCCGCAGCCTGCCAGACAGGTAGCTGCCATTGCAGTGGCAAGCATCATGCTGATTGCTTTTTTCATAGTTTTCCTCCTAAAAATTATTCCTTCTTTGTTTGGGATGCGGCTCATCTGTCGTTCCCTGATTGCACTCTTATTATATCGGGCAAGCCGGATTTGATAAATGTATTCCCTTTACTTAAAGATGGATTTTATTGACTTTTTCTGTCGTTGCCCTTATAATTCAGGTAATGTATGGATAGATTGTAGTCACTTTGCACAAACGGAGGCCTATATATGTCACTAAATGCACAAAAAACGCGTGAGTTTTTCCCCAATGTGTTGCGACGAATCAAACTTCGCACCCGTCTGTTTGTGACATTTTTGATTATTTCTCTTGTTCCCGTCATCACGATTGGTATTTTTTCTTACCATGCATACACCCAATCCATGAACGAAAAGGTCAAACAGGCTGCCTTACAATCTATCGAACTACTCAATAATAATATGTCTACCCAGCTTGGCATTTATAGCGACTACATAGGTTCCATCTCCGTATCTGATACTGTACAGAATGGTGTCGCATCTGTCAATAATGGGCACCCCCTTACGAGTGATATTGTAAGCGGCATTGGTAAAATGATCGTCACAATTCCTTTTCAGAGCACACACCTTAAAAACATCCGCGTCGTTTCCAATGACCGCACAGTCATCTACGATTTGGGCTATGACGATATTACACCCCAGCGTTTTAATGAATTGCTGGATAATATTGAAGCCGCCTCTCCGCAGGATAGTCTGCAATACATCCACACTTACCGCGCCAACGATAAAATTGTCATTGGCCGTAAAATCTATGATATGCACCACACCAGCACGCCGCTGGGGTATATCATGCTGTACATTGACGAATCCCAGCTAAGCCGCTACATATTTACCGATGTTTCCTTTGGCGAGGGATCCAACTTCCTGCTGATCGATGCTGTCGGCAATGTGGTTTCTTCTCAGAACGCGGAACTGCTGGGAGAAGATTTGGCCGATGACCCGATTTTCCAGCAGATCACGGCGCATCGTCAGGCGGGTGAAAACAACTTTTTATGTGAGCTGAACGGCGTAGATACGCTGACGATTTTCAAATACAACACGACCTATAATGTATATCTGGCAGCCACAATTCCGCAGGCCTACATTACCAACGGCACAAAAACCATCAATATGATGCTCATCGCGCTGGCCGCAGTGCTGGTCGTTGTCAGCTTGTTCCTGACACTGCTTGTCTATCGCAGCGTTATGCACCCTATTGACAACATGGTTGCCGCCTGCAATGCGAAAAGCGATGAGAAAATCGGGCTGAAAATCAATGATACCAGCCCCGACGAGCTCGGATTTCTGGCGCGCACCATCGACAACATGGTCAACGAAATTGGTCTGCTGGCGCAGCGCTGGAGCGATGATCAGCGCAAAATGCGCGAGTTGGAATTGCAGACCCTGCAATATCAAATCAACCCGCACTTCCTGTTCAATACCCTGAACACCTTAAAGTGGATCGCCACACTTAATCACGTCACCCCGGTCAGCCACGGCATTGATGCCCTCTCTTCCCTGCTGCAAAGCACCCTTATTAAAAAAGATGAACTGATTCCGTTTGACGATGAACTGCGCAACCTGAAAAACTACTGCGACATTCAGCAGCTGCGCTACGCAGGGCGCTTTGAGATGGAATACCAAATTGAAGATGCTGCCGGATACTGGACAGTACCGCGCTTTATTTTGCAGCCGCTTGTAGAGAACTCCATCCTGCACGGCACGGCGGATGAAGATGATTTTGTCACCATCACCGTCCGCGCCACTGTGAGCGAGAACCTGCTTAGCATTCATATCTCCGATACCGGCTGCGGTTTTGACCCCAGTGCCATCAAGGAGAAAAATTCTGAGCGCTTCTCCGGCATTGGATTGAGCAACGTAGATGAGCGTATGCGTCTGCATTACGGAAATGAATACGGTCTTACGATTGAAAGTGCCCCCGGCATCGGCACACAATGCATTCTCCGTATTCCAAATGAAGCCATTCGTTGAGGTAACACAATGTATAATTTATTGCTTGTAGATGATGAGCCACTGATTAAGGTTGCTTTCCAGTCCGCCGTGGAGTGGGGCAAGAACGGATTCCTGCTGGCGGCAACAGCCAGTAATGGGCAGGAAGCGCTGCACATTGTAGAGACACAGCACATTGATGCGGTTATCACGGACTTGAAAATGCCCGGTATGGATGGGCTTGCACTCATTCATGAATTGAAAAAGCGCAGCTTTACCGGCCCGATTTTGGTATTGAGCAACTATTCCGATTTCGATTCCGTGCGCACAGCCCTAACGGACGGCGCTTATGACTACTTCCTGAAAATCAATATGAACGGGGAAAGCATCGGTGAACATCTGAAAAAGATGGCCGATTTGCTTCGTGTCCAGCAGCAGCGCCAGACGGAGGAGGACCACCGATCCTTTGCCATTGAAGCGCAGAAAAAGGAGAACGCCCTGATTCACTGCGCCCAATGGGTAACGTCCACTGCTGAGCCCTCCCCTGCTTCTAATCCGTTTTCCATGCTGCCGGAGCCGCTGTCCTTTCCTATCCGGCTGTTTACCGTCACTTTAATTCCCGCAAAAACTCATCCTATGCCCGCGCTGGATGCTGTGACCGACTTAATTACCGAGGTTTTCGATGAAATCAGCGGCAAAGTATTTCTGCACACCCATGAGGATGAAATCTGCGGGCTGATCAGCAATGAAAGCCTTGTAGCCTCCGGGCGCACTCTGGATAAGAAACTTGCCCGCTTGCAACGGCAGGTCACAACATATTTTCTGGATGCGCCAGTCATCATCTACCACGACAAGCCCATTTCACTGGCTGAACTCCGCCAAGGCTACCAGCTGTGTGAGGATTCTAAGGCGCTCGCCTTTTATGTGGGGTGCAGCGCTCCCATAAAGGCAACGGCACACACAGTTACCGCCCAACCCTTCCATGTCTCTCAGGCAGAACTGTCCAAGGCCACCGCAGCAGCAGCGCAAAATGCCGATGAATTGCAGATGCAGATTGCTGTTCATACTTTCTTCCAGAATTGTGCGGCACTCTGTATGCCGCCGCAGCGCGTCCGTGAAGCCTGCCATCTGTTGCTGGAGCGTCCCGGCGATAATATGATTCCGCAGGAGACACTGGAGCAAACCTTTAAAGAAATAGAAAAAGCCCCCACTGCGGAGGCTCTTGAACAACTGCTCTGCTTGATTTTGCAGGAGCGCATAGGACTTAGCAAAATTGCCTTGAGCAAATTCAAAAAAGAGGTGCAGGCCGTCATCATCTATGTAAACGCGCATTATATGGACAAGCTGACGCTGGACGGCATTGCCGACTATGTAGGGCTGAACCGGGAATATCTGAGCCGCCTGTTCTCCAAAGAGACCGGCATCGGCCTGTTCCAGTACATCAACGAGGTGCGCATGAAACGCGCCGGTGAGATGATCCGCAGTAATAAGCAGGCCTATGTCAAGGAAGTAGCTGCCGCCGTAGGTTTTGATGACCCCTACTTCTTCTCGCGGAAGTTCAAAGAATTTTATGGGAAGACACCAAGCGAATATACGGAGGGGTAAAGGTTAAGATGGAACTCATGGAACGATATTAGGGGAACCCTTTTGTGCCGCTTTCAAAAGTGGCTTCTTGCTTTTTCTTTATAACTTCCTACCTTTTTTGTAGCGTAATATATAGATACTAATTCGGATATGGTATGATTAAGGAATAAGCGTTTTAGACATACTATCCATTCTTCTTTTACACAATATAATTTGATGAGGTAAAAATATGCTTTTTGATGAAAAAGACTTGAGCGTCTTTGATAACCCAGATTCTCGCTCTTATTTCAAAGAAATTCTGCAATCATATTATAGTCAAAATTACCGCGCAACAATTGTTTTGTTATACTCTTTTGTTATCTACGATCTGTTTATGAAATTGCAAACCATGGCAAATGAAGGTGATAGCAAAGCTAATAAAAAGCTTACAGACATTAATGCGATGATAGCGGATGACGAAAAGTACTCAAAGGTTGAAAACGAAATCATTCAATTTTTCAAGGATAATTGTCCTTTATATTTTAATAGGTTTATTGAGGATATAGATTATTTGAAAATTTGTAGAAACAAATGTGCTCATCTTAAAGTTGATGATAATACTTTGTATATTCCCAGTGACTATCATGCCAGAATGTTAATATGTTCAATGTATGATCATATTTTATCTGTTAAAGCCCCGTTTATTATGGATCTGTTTTCTATTGCTCAAGCAGATGTAGAGAACTACACAAATTCTATATCGTATATTTCTGATAGCCAGTTTGATGAGTCTATAAAAGCCAACATAGAGAATAAATACCTAAAACGTATGACGTATGATTCACTAAAGAAATCGTACAAAACATTTATACGGCTCCTATTTGTATCCGAAGATGAAAAGTGTATTGAAAACATCTACGGTTTATATGCGTTTGCCTATGTAATGACTGGTTACATACTAAGACACGGTTTTCAGGCTGTATTTAAAGAAGATTCGATACTAGACACTTTTTTGCGAATCCCGGTTAGTTCACTTGAAAACTCTTCCCCACGGAAAAATGCATTAATTAAAATTATTATGGATTATCCTATTATAATGGATATTGTAAGAGAAAATCAAAACATCTTTGCATACATAGTAGATCAATTTTTTAGTGTGCCACATCATTTAAAATATTATCATACATTTTATCCAAGAAGCGAAAAATCGGTTTATACATTCTTTAAGGAAGCCCCTGCCATACAACAATCTATAGATTCTGAAATTTTATATAATGCCGTTAAGGACTCTCCTGATTTTGATCTTGGCGAATTCTCTCTTTTGATGGTCAAAAAGATTCCAAATTTTTCTGGTTTTGATTCCGCTGATGGATTTATGAATTTCTTCACCGCACATCTGCAGGGCTTAACTATTTCAGAAATCAATTCTATAATGGCAGTATATTATAGAAACAATCAATGTACCCTTCGCGGAAGACATTCGTCTGATAATCGATTTGTCAAAAAGTATATAGAGACTCATGATCACACAGATGATGCTGAAGAGTCTCTGAATCAAGAAAATGTAAATCCAACGCCTACCTTAGATAAATAAGAAGCCTTCAATCATTTTTATTAGTTTGTCAGATAAGCTCATTTTTGCTATTGCAACCGCATGGTTAGTTGAGTTGTCGATTTTTGCTCTATCTGTGGTCAAACATGCAATTGGTGCGTTCTAATGATAGTTTAATCCTTACTTTGTTTCCCTTGTAAGCAAAGACTCTTAAATCAAAGTTTTCTGTCATGAAACCTGTACCTGACTCCGGCATCCAATTCGAGCGGTGCTGCTCTGACGTGGGAAAATGCATCCAATGCAGACAATCAGATTTGGCAGCTTTGCGCGTCCCAGTCCAGCGGTGGCGGCAGTACGGGCGATTATGTGTGGCCGACGAAGTCTACGCGTATCACACAGTCCTATTCCTCTGGACATACCGGTATTGATATCGGTGCAGTGACTGCTGGTGTTGAAGGTGATCCCATTTATGCATTCTGCTCTGGCAAGGTTAAGCGCGTATTTAACTGGAATGCCTCTCAGGGTACCTCCGGTAACGCATCCATGGGTAACTGCGTTTTTATCCAGAGCGCAAACCCGAAACCTAGCAATGGCGGCTCGTATTTGCGAACCATCTATATGCACATGCAGTCTGCACCGCTCGTAAGCGTAGGACAGTATGTCACCAAGGGGCAGATCATTGGCTATATGGGGAATACGGGCAATTCCTCGGCTGCTCATCTGCACTTTGCTATGCAGGCTAACAGTACCGATATGAACCCTGAAACGGGCACTGATCGGTATGTTGATCGTGATTGGATCAACCCGATGGCGTACTTCTAATAGAGAAAAGTACGCCCTAGCATAAGACAAGAGGCATTCTCCTACAAGGGGGATGCCTCTTGTCTTATGCTAGATGGCAGTTAAAAGATAAAGCGGTCTTACAAGATTGATGATGGGAAATTCATTGGGAAGTGATTGACTCTAGTTGATAAACGACATTCCCATCAGAATTATCAGTGTAAGTGAAGTGATAAACTAAGGCGCTTTTTTGTTTTGAGGAATCCTCAAATTGATTATCAGATGTTTCTGTAAAAACTAGAGCTTCAGAAGCCGCCGTATCGAACGTTACATCTGTTACCGTAATATCGCCGTAGGGGAGAGAGGTTTCTTGGCTGTAATAGCAAGTCCCGTTTTGCGGATCACCAAAGGGCCACTCGGTTATACTCGAAATAGAAAGATCAGAAAGCCCTAAATATAAATCGGCGGTTTGCAGAATATCGCTTTCGGGAATTTCCCAGAAAAAATTGGAATTCTGTGTATAAGAAGAACCCTCGCCGTTTCTTTCAAAAGTCTGGTATAGCAAAAAGAATGACAAAGAATAATCTAAAGGAATATCTTTGGTGCTTTGCATAGGGGAATGGAAAAAACGTCCCAAAGTTTGGGTATATAAAGCAAGATCGGATTTCTGCGCTTCATTATCAGGAAATACGGAAATTTGTTCATTTTGGGCGGGAGTACTCTCCGGAAGCACATCACCAGATGCCGACTCGACAGGTTCATCAACGGAAGCCGTGGCAGCAGGAGTTGGAGATGGGGGTGTTGAAGCGGATGTATCCGTCGAATTTGTGTCCGAATTGTTTTCTGAATTTGATAAAGGAGTGGATGATGCCGAGGACGATGCAGGTGTAATAGAAATGCTGCATCCCGACAGTAAGCAAGTGCATAATGCAATAGAAAGAATGGCTTTTGTGCTTTTCTGAGTCATAATCGAAATCCTCCTTCAATAATATCTAACCACAAACGGAAAAAGGACGTTTGTAGGGAAAATACGAAGATGTGCATAGAGATCGCAATGTATTTTATAATAGCGCCGTCACTCGTCGAAGACAACCGTTCCAGGGATAGAGTTTTGAGTAATGATAAAAAGTAGCACTGCAAATCCTCAAAACCATCTTCTCGATGTAAAATAAAGGCGTAGTGCTTCAATAGCGGTGTGAATTTTTGAACGAGTGTCCATGCTGCGGTTGAATCACCGGATTGGTATGCAACAATGCCTTGATAAATTTCCGGGACCATTTTCTTCTATCACCCCGAAGGGTAAGGAGAAAACAGCGGACGGTTTGTAAACGTAAGAAAAAAGAAATTAAATTATAGCAGTAAGACTTTGAAAATCGCCATTTGAAAAGCATCCACACAACGCCGCTATAATGCCAAGTAGAATGATTCGGCGATGCTGCTACTGCTTTGCTTATTGCTGCTCGGAAAAATAGAGTCCCAGGTTTTCCTCGATGCGCTGGACGGCGGTGTCCAGGTCGATCTCGTTGCCGTAGTAGTCAAACGCAGCCTCATGCGTTACATCATAAATCGTGGCAGAGCTGACGGACGGCGCGCCCAGCTCTTCGATCAGGGAATCCCAATCGCAGGTCAGCGGGTCGGCGGCGTAGGTCTGCTCCCCGTCCGCGATGGTCTGCGCCAGATAGGCGTTTTCCACATCCCGCTGTACCGAGAAGCCCTTGTAGAGGGAATTCAACTGCACAACGGGGTCTGTCAGCATGATTTGGACAAAAGCTTTTGCCAGTGTGGGGTTGGCGGCGTTAGCCGGGATGGAAACGATCTCTTTGGCCTCAAAGCCGCTGCCGGGCAGCGGCCGGATGGCAACGGCGGGGTAGCTCCAAAACAGCTTCAGCGCGTCGGAACGGCTGCTTACAACGCCGGTACCGCAGGGGTAACTCCCCTCGGCCACCTTGATCAGGCTCATGGCAAACTCCGACTGGGCCACGCTCTGTCCGTTGCCGCTGGCCATCACATACTCGTTGGTTTGGGCGGTGATCTGCTGGCCATCGATCATCTCTCTGGTGGATTGCAGGAATGCGCGCAGCGCGTCCTCGTCAATGCGCTTCTCCTCCGGGAAGAGCCCGGCGCTGGAGGCAATATAGAAGGAATCAAAAATATCCTCGTAGGAGGTGTTAAAAATCAGGCTTTGCTCCTGATAGAGCGCGGCCAGCGACGCCAGCGAGGCGTAGTCATCCACGTTGATCTCGCTGCTGCCGCTTACAAAAACCGGCACGCGGAACACCGACGGATAGGCGTAGGGCCTGCCGTCCAGCGAGTAGGCGGTCAGGATGTTTTCATAGTATCCGTCCATCGAAACAACACCATCCAGCGACGCCAGCACACCTTTCTCCATCAGCGAACGGATGGGCAGGCCGTCCAGAAAAAGCACGTCGGGCGCTTCACCGGCCAGCAGACGGGTGTTTAGATTCTTGATGATATCCTCGTCGGAAAGGGCCTGGCTGGTGGCATCGCGGCCAAATTCCAACTGAACGTCACAATCCGGGTACTGGTTGGCAAAGACCGCGGCGGCGCTGCGGATGACATCGCTGTCCTCCAGCGCCCAAATATACAGGCTTTGCGCTGCCTGTGTGGGCAGGGTGGCGTCCAACCGGATCAGGACAGTCAGCGGCGCGCCGTTCTGCAGGCAGGACACCAGGAAGGCGGCATCCCCCAGCGGGAGAATCTCATAGTCGGTGGTCTGCGGTGCGGCGTAGACAAAGCCTTTTTCCTGCACCATGGCCTGCTTGACCGAGGAACCAAAGCCCGCCTGAAAAACTCCGTCCATGGTGAGGAAAACGATCTGCTGGTTCTCGCCGTCCACCGCATAGGCGGCCACCTCCTGTGCCTCAGGAACAATCGCAAAGGAATCGGCCTTTTCACCGGAAGGAAGCGCATAGACATCCATCGTTCCGGCATTCCGGTTGCGCAGATACAGCCGGTTGCCCGATACCGCAAAGGTATAATCCACAACGCTGGGACGGATCGTGGCGGAAATATCCCCGCTCTGCCCGTCCACAATCTGCAGAACACAGCTTCCTGCGCCGTCCGCCAGGCAGACGACCGCATACCCCGGGGCGGCGGCAAAGTCGGTGATGTAGGGCGCGGTGCCGCCGGCAGGCGGCGTATCCGTCAACACTGTGCGGACGCTTCCCTGCGAATCGACGCGGTAGAGCGTCAACGCGCCGCCGGTCTCGGCGGCGGCCACCCACCACCGGCCGCTGCCGCCGTAACAGGCGGTCAGCGTTTCCACCTGCGTTTTGTCCAGCCCGTCCAGAAAGGCTTGTACGGTGGAGGGATCGATGGTTTCCCAGCCATCCCCCGTCCAGGAAAACGCCGCTGCGGTGTTTTGGGCGTCATTATACAGCGATAACGTGGGAACGCCGTCCAGCATCTGTAGCTTGGCGGGAGCGAAGCCGCTGTCCACCGCGGGGGTGACCTCCGTCTGGGTGTATTTTCCCGTGGCGTACTTCGTTTGGGAGGCCGTTCCCGGCTCCTCGGTTGAAGGAGCGGCGGAACACCCTGCCAGCGCCAGCAGCAAAGCCATGAGGGCGGCCAGCGGCGCAAGCCGTGATCGAATTCGGTTCATACAAATTCCTCCTGACGGGGCGGCGGCGCAGGCGGCCGCTGCCCTGGCAATTTTGGTAATACCACTGTACCACACAAAACCTGAAAAAATCCTGAATGCGCCTGCGGCTCTTTCCGGCCTTGGTTGCGCTCCGGGAGAATTTGTGCTATAAATTAAATAATCTGCCGCTTTTGATACGGCCTGCGAGATATGCCCCGGGAGGTAGAATACATGAACTTGCTAGTGATCGAAGATGACCGGAAACTGAACCGGATGCTGTGCGAAATCCTTGAAAAAGAGGGCTACACGGTGAAAGCCTGCACCGACGGGGAGGAAGGCGCTTACTATCTGCAGCAGAACGCCTACGACCTGGCGCTGGTGGACTGGATGCTCCCCGGCGAAAGCGGGCCGGACATCCTGCGGGAAAGCCGCCGCAAGGGAATCATGACGCCGGTGGTGATGCTGACGGCGCTGACCGCCGTGGAAAACAAGGTGACCTGCCTGGATGCCGGCGCCGACGACTATCTGGGTAAACCCTTTGACAGCCGGGAGCTGTTGGCCCGTGTCCGGGCCAACCTGCGGCGGCAGGCCCCCATCGAGGAGCTGGTGGTGCTGCGGTACGGGGATCTGGTGTACGACACCAAGGCGCTGCTGCTGGCCTGTGGCCGGGAGGAGATCGCGGTCTCCAAAAAGCTGGGCCTTATGATTGAACTGTTTATGAAAAGCAAGGGTCAGGCGCTGGCACGAGCCACCCTGTTTGCCCGCGTATGGGGCGCGGACGCCGACGTGGAGGAGGCCATTCTGGACAATTACATCGGCTTTTTCCGCCGGCGGCTGGCCCAGATCCACTCCAAGATGAGCTTGCGGACCGTTCGAGGTGTTGGGTATGCCCTTGTGGAAGAAAAAGAAGGCCGCTGAACCGGCCGCGCCGTTGGACGTTCTGCGGTGGAAGATCGTAGCGGTGAACATCCTGTTTGCCGCCATGGTGGTGGCTACCCTCTGTTTCGTGGCCGCCCGGCAGGGAAAGAACGCCCTGGAGGAGAAGCATAGGCTGGCCTTCGCCTCCCTCTGTTCCGCCCTGGAACAGCCGATCCTGGAGACACAGACCATCGACCATAAGGCAATCTACAGCAGCGCGGTGGAAAACCGCCTGGTGCCCGCCTTATTCGAGAAGGGAGCCCCCATCGAGAATCCCTACCTGCAGGGCGATGATGCCGCACCGCTGCTCACTCTCAGCGAACCAATGCTGGAAGAGGCGCGGCAAAGCGTGGATGGGCAGAACGGCCTGTGGGCCAAAACGGTTGTCCGGCAGGCATACACCCTGCGGGACGGGAGTGCCCTCTGGTTTGCGGAATACTGTGCAATCCCCACGGCCAGTGGGAATTGGATCGAGATGTACCTGTTTCAGGATGCCGCGACCTTCCGGCAGGAATGGGGCAGGATGCAACTGTTGTACGTAGCGGTGGCGGCGGGCGGCGTGCTGGCTTTGGGGGCGCTGGCCTTTGCGCTGACCGGCTGGGCCATGCAGCCCGCCCGGCGGGCCGAGCGGATGGAGCGGGAGTTTTTGGCGGCGGCCAGCCACGAGTTGAAAAGCCCGCTGGCAGTGATCATCACCAGCGCCGAACTGCTGCCTTCCGGCGGCGAGGAGGCAAAATACCGCGCCAACATTCTGTCAGAAGCGCACCGGATGGCGCAGCTGGTGCAGGAGCTTCTATCCCTTTCCCGTCTGGAGACCGCTGCCCGTCAGATCATGCCGGCAAAGCTGGACACCGAGGCCTTTCTCTGGGAAGTTTACGAGACATGGCAGCCGGTGGCGGCAAAGGCCGGTGACCGGCTGACCCTCCGCCTGCCGGACGGCGCGCTGCCGCCCATTCGGGCAGACGAGGACGCGCTGAAGCAGGTGATGGCCATTCTGTTGTCCAACGCCGTTCAGCACACCCCCAGCGGTACGCAGATCGAACTTTCCGCCGTGGCGGCGGGGCGAACGGTCTGCCTGTCGGTGGCCGATACGGGGCCGGGCATTGCGGATAAGGAACGAGCTTTCCAAAAGTTTTATCGCGCAGACCCGCAAACCGGCGATGCCAGCCTGGGTCTGGGCCTGAGCATCGCGCAGAAGCTTGTGGCGCTGCATCACGGCAGCATCACGATCCGGGATACGCCGGGCGGCGGCGCTACGCTGCAGGTCACGATCCCACAGGCGTGATATTGGCAGAATCCACAACCGTTTGTCGCATCATTGTAAAAAGTGCTGTGAGAGCCTTTTGGTTTTCTCACAGCACTTTTTGTGTACATACCGAACAAGAAATCACTCGTCGGCATCGTCGATTTTCGATGAAAGAAACGCGCGTTTTCGCTCGAATGAGCACTTTGATATGAAATCCGTGCTATAACAAGGGCAATTTACGGAATAGGATGTGAATCGCCAATATGCAGATAGTAGAATTAGAAATGGTTCCTCTTTCTCTTCGACCGGTATTGCAGCGACTTTATGATATGAAAACTACGCAGTCTGCTCTGCGTGAAGGAGTACTGTTTTCCACCAAGAGAAACAACTACTACTATGATACAGGCACCGGAAAGGTAATTGTGTTGGACGATGATACCAGCTACATTTTCCGCGTATTGTTTGACCCCACGTTGAGCGCCGAAACATTTTTGATATCACTGACAAAAGTCGATCCTAATGCAGTGAAAAACCTCCTACAGACAATTGACGCAGAGCGCTTGTTCCAGCGACCGCCGCTTTTGAGCATGGGAAAAGAAATTGCGGCGGGTGTAACCGATACGGAGCAGAAAGTTGAACAAATCATTCTTGAAGTGACGGAGCAATGTAATTTCCGCTGCAAATACTGCGTCTACTCAGAGGATTTCTCAGGGAACCGTGATTTTGGGAATCGGCGGATGCCGACAGAAATTGCCTTTAAGGCAATTGATTGGGCGTTGGAAAACAGCGGCGCTAAACTGGCAATTACTTTCTACGGCGGCGAGCCGTTGCTCAACTTTAAGCTGATGAAAGCTGTGATTGAGAGGTCTCAGGCCAAGAGAGGGAACAAAGAGATTGTTTATAGCTTTACTTCCAATATGTCGCTCATGACACGCGAAATCGCCACCTATCTGGCTCAAGTTCCGAACTTATATATTATGGCCAGTATCGACGGCCCACGCACTGTCCACGACGCATATCGTGTGTACGCAAATGATGCCCCCACGTTTGAAGACAGCATTGGCGGTCTTCGAATTTTGGCGGATGCCTACGCAGGTTCCCACATGCCGGTTAATATAAACGCTGTGTTGACACCTCCATTTGGATTTGAAAAGTTGGAGCAGGTAAATGCATACTTCGAATCGCTGGACTGGCTTCCGGCAACCTGCCATGTAAATATTACTTATCCATCGTATGGAACTTGTCCTGGCTTGGATGAGTATTACGACAAAATCACCGGCAATCCCAAGTATGCTCTTCATGGTATGTGCAACCCCCTTATGATATGGCAACAGCGCAAGGCAGAAACCGACGGGCTTGACGCCTACAAAGCCAGAAACATATATTACCATTCGATCTTTGACGACTTGGTTAAAATCAACAATCGCATTATCGTTGATGAACCTACACTGCGCCGGGGATTAAATGGATGTGTACCTGTTTGATGAACCTTTTTCGGCGTTAGATGCTATTTCAGAGCAGCACATTATTAAGCGGCTTAACTTGAAAACAAAAATGTCTATTACCATTTTTATAACACATCGATACTCCAGCCTTCGATTGGCGGATTTCATTCTGGTATTAAAAGATGGCGAATTAGTCGAATCCGGTTCCCATCAGGAACTGCAGAAAGCTGGGAAGTATTATTCAGAATTAATCAAAGCGCAGATCGAACCAATCGACCATTTGGCGCAATTGGATGAGACCTAAAAGCTGTTTTGGCAGAAAGGTATTCAGGTTTTTTTCAGGTTCCCTGTGCTACAGTGTAGGCAGGGAGGTGAAGGCGATGAAACGGCCAAAGGTCACTGGCCTGCGCCGGAGGGAGAGCTGGCAGGCACTGCCTTTTCTGCTGCCCAGCCTGTTGGGGCTGTGCCTGTTCTATCTGTTCCCACTGGCCGAAACGGTTCGGGCCAGCTTTATGGACCCGCTGCGCAGCCGGGCCGTCGGGTGGGGGAACTACCGGGCGCTCTTTCAAAATACTGCGTTCCGTCTGGCTGTCCGCAACACCTGCCGCTTTCTCTGCATCTGCATCCCGGCGCTGCTGGCCGTCAGCCTGCTCTGTGCGGTGCTGCTTGGCGCGGCAAAACGGCGGGCGGTCTTTTTCAAAAGCGTCCTCCTGCTCCCCTATGCGATCCCTGTTGCCAGCATCGTTGTGTTATGGAGGGCGCTTTTCTCCGGCAAGGGGCTGGTCAACGGCTTGCTGGTGGGGCTGGGGTGCCGGCCCGTGGACTTTATGGGCAGCAGCGCGGCCTTTTGGGTGCTGATTTTCACCTACCTTTGGCGAAACAACGGGTACGATATGCTGCTGTGGCTGGCGGGTCTGGAGACCATCCCCCGGCCCTTGTATGAAGCGGCAGCGGTGGATGGAGCCACCCCTTTTCAGACCTTTGTCTTTATCACGCTGCCCAATCTGCTGCCAACGGTGGTGCTGACCACCATACTGAGCCTGGTCAACTCCTTTAAGGTCTTTCGGGAGGCCTACTTGGTGGCAGGCAACTACCCGCAGGAAAGCATATATCTGCTGCAGCACCTCTTCAACAACTGGTTCCTGTCGCTGGACATCGGCAAGCTGTCTGCCGCCGCCGTGCTGCTGGCGCTGGGGCTTGGCTGCGTCGTGTATCTACTGTATCACTTTTGGGGTGGTGGGCAGGAATGAGAAAAAAGGAGCCTCTTTTGCCGGTGCTGATCCTTGGCCTGCTGGCCTTCACCGTCCTTTGGCCGCTGTGGTTTACCGTCGACGGTGCGCTGATGGCGTCGGACGAATTGACAGCCGCCCTGGGGCCGGCCCTGTTGGACACAGCAGACGGCGGGTATGCGGTGTGGACGATTCTGCCTTCCTGGCCGACGCTCCAACCGCTGGCGGAGCTGCTGCTGGACACCCCGCAGTTTTTTTCGGTCTTCTGGAACACCTGCCTGCTGGCCTTTGCACAGATCGCCGGTCAGCTGGTGGTCGCCGCCCCCGCATCGTGGGCGTTTGCCAAGCTGCGCTTTGCGGGCAGGCGTTTCCTGCTGCTCGGGTACATTGCGCTGATGGTGCTGCCCTTTCAGGTACTGATGGTACCCAACTACCTGATCGCCACACGCCTTGGAATCTACGATACGCCGCTGTCCGTCATCCTGCCAGGGGTGTTTTCGGCGTTCCCGGTTTTTATCATGACCCGCAGCTTTCAGGATGTTCCCAATGAACTCCTCGAGGCGGCCAAGCTGGACGGCGCAACGGCCTGGCAGATCTTTTGGAAGATCGGAGTTCCGCTGGGATATGCCGGAATCTTTGCCGCCTTGGTGCTGAATTTTATCGAAGGGTGGAACGCGGTGGAGCAGCCGCTGCTCTTTCTGAAATCCCAATCCAACTGGCCGCTTTCCATGTATATGAACGATATTGTGACAGACAACCTGGGGATCGCCATGGCGGCCAGCCTGCTCTCGCTGATTCCGGCGATGCTGGTGTTCCTGTATGGGCAAACCTATCTGGAACTGGGCATCCAGGCCGGAGGCATCAAGGCATAAGGAAGGAGACATTTTCTGTGAAAATCGTCAGGGATTCTGCCGTTCGTCAGGAACCGGCGCAGCCGCAGGCCGTATCGCCGGAGGAAAACAGGTTTTCGATTCGCCCCCGGCAGATCGCGCTTTTCTTTTTGTGGATGCTGGCTTTTACGCTGCTTGCCCGCGGAACATCCGGCGCGCTGCTGCCAGAGGTGCAGCTCTCCACGCCGGCGCCCAATACCATCACCCAGAGCCTAACGGCGACAGGAACCATTCAGTGGGCGGCGGGCAGCCTGTTCTATCTGCCCGAAGGGCTGCTGGTGGAGGCGGTTTTTGTCTCGGAGGGGGAGGCTGTACAGGAAGGAGACAAAATAGCGGCCCTCCGCCGGGAGGATGTGGAACAGAAACTGCGGAGCCTTCAGGCAGAACTTGCGCAGAAACAGACGGAATATGCCCGGCTTACCAAACCGGTGGCGGCGGACAGCTATGATCTGGAAAAAGCCCAGCAGGCCCTGCAGGCCGCCTACCAGGCAGCGGAGAACAGCGCGGCAGCCTGGGCGGAGAAAGAAGCGAATGCCGGCAGCGAGCGGGATGCCCTGCAGCGCGAACTGAACGAGCGGCAGGAAAAGGCCGCCCAATATGCCCGCGAGATCGCAGAGAAGCAGGCACAGCGGGAGTTGCTGCAGCAGGAAGAATCGCCGGACGAGGAAATCATCAGCCGGATCGAAGCGGAGCTGACGCAGCTTACGGCAGAGGAAACGCAAAACCGGGAGGCACTGGCCGAAGCGGAAGCCCGGCTCAACGAGGCGGACGCAGCGCTGGAAAGCGTCCAAAGCCAACGGGAAGAAGCGGCTCGCACGGCTGCGCAGGCCGCCGAACAGGCGGAGCAGGCCCGAAACGACGCCCGGCACGCCTACGAGAAAAGCGTGGAAGCCGCCAGTGAAACAGCCGCCGCCAATGCGGCCAGTGCCACGGTTCTGGCGGAACAGATCCGGGAAATGGAAAGTAGCGTGGAGACGCTGAAAAAATTGGACGAGCAGGAGGGCGTCTTCTGTGCGCCGCAGACGGGTACCGTGGAATCTCTGCAGCTTATGCAGGGGCAGACCAGCGGCCAGGTGGGCGGGAGCATTTCCGACCCCGAAAGAGGGTATCAGATCCGATTTGCGCTGGAGGCCGAGGACGCGGTGCAGGATACCGCCGGCGTTACGGTGACGGTCATGCAGGGAGCAAAGTCCGAAAGCGTGAAAATCAATTCGTCCGTTTCTCAGCAGGATGGAGGCGTGGTGCTTTCCGCTGCGCTGACCGGGTCGGATTGGCAGGTGGGAAAAGCGGAACTCACAATCCGGCTTTCCGAGACGGAATATGACTGCTGCCTGCCGGTCAGCGCCCTTCACAGTGATAACGGCGGGGATTTCGTCTATTCGGTGGAGGAGCGCAACACTATTTTGGGGCTGCAAAACATCGTGCGCAAGGTTTATGTGGAGGTCGTGGAGCGCAACAACGAGCTGGCGGCCCTGCGGAATTATACGACCGGTGCGCCGGTGGTGGCCGCCACAACGAAGAGCTTGCAGGAGGGCGCACGTGTGCGTACAGCGGGATGAAGATTCGAAAGGCGGTGCTGCTTTTGGCATGCGCGGTTTCCTGGGGGATCGCTGTTTGGTTTGCGGGGAGGCTGTGGGCAGCCTATCCGCTGGTTTCGGTGCGCTCCGACGTGCCGGTCACGGGGCGGCAGCTGGAAGCGCTGCGGTCTGCTTTGCGGCAGGAGGATGGGGCGAGCGCGCTTGTTCCCGCTTTTTGGAGCCAGGCAGAGGGATCGGCGGAAAGCCGCTGGGAAACCTGCGGGATCACTGCCATTCTATATTGCGGCGAGTATGACGCGGTGTATCCTGCCGTGCTTCTGGAGGGGCGGTTCCCCGCTGCGCAGGAGAATGGCAAATGCGCGGTCTCAACCGCTGCCGCGTGGCAGCTCTGGGGCAGCGAGGACGTGCTGGGGCAGGAATTGGAGATAGAAGGAGACATCTACCGCGTGTGCGGGCTCTTTCGCAGCAGCGCCAGCCTGGCCCTGTGCGGGGAAAGCCTTGACCATGGCTTTTCCAACATCGAGTTTTGGGGCGGCTACGCTGCGCCGCCGGTGGAGACGGTGCAGCAGCTTTTGCGTGCGGCGGGGATCGCACAGCAGGTGACCCTCTATTTCCCTTTCCCCTGGATGGCCGCCCTGACGGCCTATGCCCTCTGCCCGGCGGGGCTGGTGCTGCTGGCCGCCGCCCGCACCCTGGGCGGCCGGGTGCGCAGGGGGTGCCCAAAGGAAACGTGCTGGTTTGTTTTGGGCGGCGCTTTTCTGCTTGCGCTCGTCCTGCCCGCCCTGCTACGGTTGCTCCCGCCCTGGATCACCCCCGCCCGGTGGAGCGACTTTTCCTACTGGGGCGGCTTGCTGCCCGCAGTGGGCAAAGCCATAGAAACCGGCTTTTCCCTGAACCCCTGTGCCAAGGATGTCCTCGCCAAATGGAACACGCTGGGGCTTCTCATTGCCGCAACGCTCGCCAATGCTGCGGCCGGAAAGCTGATGCTCAGCAGGCAGCAAAAAAACTCCACAAATTTATGAAACCAATCCACCTTATCTTACGGATAATATTTGTAAGATAAGGTGGATTTTTATGATAATCGCAGTTTGTGACCCGAAAGGGATTGCTATCGAAGCGATAAAGACGATATTGTACCATGATAAAGGACTTTCAGACCGTATCAGTCGTATTTATGAGTTTTGGAATATGGAACAGTTGCTGGATGCCAGCAGAGATAGTTCTTTCGACTGCATTGTTTTTCCCAATTACTGCAATTCCCACAATAGTGTAGTGTGCAGTTTATCCTGCGGATATAATCGGTTCCCGCTTGTTGAACATGATCCGAGGTACACTCTCATTGTACGGGATATTCTCTATTGGGAAACGGCACGTTCCCTTTGGACGCAGTACTTGAAGGCAATTCCTGGCAAGGAGGAAAAAGTAAAGAGAGCCATCAGAGGGATACTGGCGGACTACGAAAAGGAAGAACGTGACATCATCTATTTGGAAAGCAAAAACCATTGTGTCCTTGTCCATTTGGATGGCATACGCCAAACGCCGGAAGGCTCTCCGTCGTTCTATGCTACATTGGACGAAGCGGAACATGAATTTGCTTCATCTGCATTCTTACGAATCCATAAAAGTTACCTTATAAACGGCGATCATATTCTACAAATGTCTAATTACAAGGTCCTTCTGGATACAGGAATGACATTGAAAGGATCAAGGAAATATTTCAGCAAGGCAAAATTGGAATTTTACCGAGGCCGTTAACTATATGGCAAAGCATAAGTATTCGAACTTCAAGAGGCTATTCATCAAATGATTCAAGCAGAAGCTTCCACGCACGGTGAATTCGACTTTTCACGGTGGCTTCACTGGTTTTTGTCATTTCTGAAATTTCTTTAATTGAATAGCCTTTAACGCGAAGCGTAAGCGCTTGCCGATATATAATTGGCATTGAAGAAAGAATTGAAACGTAAAGTTAAACTCGACCGTGCCAACAAAAGCATCCTGCTCCGGGCGCTGGGCGATGTCTACTACGGCCAGCGCGCCCGCGGCGGCAGTGCCGAAGAAACGGGACGGCTCATCCTGCGGGTGAACAATCTGCCCGCAGGCGGCAAGCTGACGATGTCGGCGGCAGAGTATCGGCTGGCAAAAGCAGCCCTCAACCAACTGCGCACCCAGCGCTTGGCTGAGGGCGGCTATACCGATGCCGTGGATGACGCGCTGACCCGGTTGCTGCACGCGCACACCCCGCTGCTGCTCTGGTGAAGAAGATGCAGAACGGGCAAGAGAATGGAAAATGTAAATATCGGACAAACAGGAACGAAAAAAAGTGAAAAAGAAATAAAAATACTTATGAAAAAGTACAAGATGCCAGATTCGATTTGTGATAACCCAAAGCAGCAAATTGGATATTGGTTTGAGAATGGCGTGCAGTTATCGGGGGGACAATGGCAACGGCTTGCAATTTGCAGAACAATGGCAAGAGATAATGAAATCCTCTTGCTAGATGAACCAAATGCGGCGTTAGATGCAATCACATTTAGAATGTTGTACAATGAAATTAATGCTCAAGCAAACAGAAAAGTATGTGTGATGTTATTACAACATTTTGTGAACTTCATTGGAGGAAACGAAGAAATTTGTGTATTTGACGATGGAAAGTTGATTTCTCGCGGAAAACATGATAGACTATATGATACATGTAGAATCTATAAGGAACTATATGATGCCCAGCAGTAAAGATAAACAAATTTAAAGAAAGCTATGATAAATTAAAACGATTGGAGAGGCAACCGATCATGAAAAGCAGAAGAAAGCATGGCTTCCAGTTTATGACTATACTATATTTTATGATAGTATTTAGTATGTGTGTATCTCGTTTTAACGTGATTATGACAATTATGGGTGGTCAACTAACACGGGTGGAAGAAATTAATCTACTGCCGTTCCATAGTGTTAGAGAGAACTTGCAATATGGTCGCAATCCTATTTCATGGGATATGCTTTATAATATGGTAATGTTTGTACCGTTTGGAATAATTTACTGCTATTACCAGAAGCATTTTCGCGTATATAAGGCAGTTGGAATGTCATGCTTGACAACATTCTTCATAGAAAGTGCGCAGTTCATTCTAAAAACCGGTGTCGTAGATATAGATGATTTTATTGTAAACACATTGGGAAGTTTGATGGGAATTATGGCGTATGTTATTCTACAACAGATATCCTTCAAAAATCAAAAGTTTGAGATTCACGAATTGATTGATATAAGTGCGACAATGCTTCCGCCGATGTTTATTGCCTTTGTTGCGGAAATGTTTCTGGGAGATGGTTCACTAAAATTGTTGCCAGTTCACGGTATAGTGTTACTGTGCTATGGAATTTTTGTCTACGTATTTTTAATAGGGGATTTTACTCGCAAAGCAAAAGTTTATTATCTGGCATGTTATGTGGGAATCTTTTGTCTGAGTCGGGTGTTACTGTAGAAACAACAGAGAAATAGAATTTTGACCAAACCATAAAACCACGAACTAGAAAAATAAAGTACATTGTATAGAAAGCCATAAAACGCACAAATGCCCATCGGTTCAAAAGCCGATGGGCATTTGCGCGTTTTATGAGAAAAAATGAACGCCTATAGCGAGGAGGCATTCTTATCATCGTTACTGTCACGCATCTTTTCAAGAACATTTTTAAGTAGTGGAGGAATAGGAGCACCCATCTTTTCGGCATTTTCAAGGATACTGCCTAATTCGGATACAATATACCAAAACAAAGCAATTGGTGTGAGCAGCATATCATAATTAAACGGAAGCGTGAGCCCGGAAATATGATTTAATGTCAATCCAAGCAGGATATCTGTCAAGACACTGACAAAAATCATTATAATACTTCCGCATTTATGCCACAACCCCTGCCTAGCTTTATGGGAACTCCAAACACCATTTTTTATAGCAAGAACAGTGCCGGTTACCCAATCCAGCATCATGCAGACGGCATAGAGAACAACAAGCCAGCCAAGCCATCCATGCAATGCGGCCCATAGGCCGATTGCGCCGATACCAACGGCCTTTTCAATAGAATCTGTTTGCATATTCTTCGGATTCTCCTTTTATAAGATTTATTATCAAAAGAGAGCAAATTCCGCAAAATGTAAACTCAATTTACATTTTGCACGATTTGCTCTCTTTACTTTTTGAGCGGCCGCTCAAAAAGTGAAAAAGGAGAATCACAAATGGCATACGAATTTAACCACTACTATGAGCTGCAGAATGTGGCAACAGGTAAGTATGTGAATGTTCTGGGCAATCACGAAGATGGTACTGTAAAAAATGGTGAAACAGTCAACCTGTTTAACCGCACCAACAATCCCGATCAGCGCTGGGCGCTGGAAAATTACGGCGGTAATGGCAATGTCCGAATCGTTTTGCAGCGTGGTGAAGGCTGGTACGCGCTGAATTACAACACGCGCAATGCCAACTGTATTGTTTGGCATCTGAACACGGCAGACGATATCGACACGGTTATAACTGCGGTACAGGTAGAGAGTCTGACTGATACCTACTATCTTAAACTGCGGGATCGGGATACCTATTTAACAGCGGACGGTACAGCACTGAAATGGGCGGCCTACACGGGCGAAAAAGAACAGATGTTTACAATTCTTGAACCCGGAACCAGCAGCGATGGTAGCGATAGTGACGCTGGCTCTGACGCGTCTGACTCAAAGTTGGTTACCAAATTTATCCCGGCCTACAAGGATAACTATACTAAAAATCGCAAAGCGCAGGGCGGCACTATTTCCGAAATCACGATTCACCATTGTGCCAGTATTCTGACGATTGAGGCGTTGGGCGCACTTTGGCAGCGCGAAGGTCGAAAAGGATCGTCCCACTACGGTGTTTCTGAAACGAATATCGGACAGTATGTCCATGAAAGTGATGTGGCATGGACGAACGGCAACTGGGAAGCAAACTGCCGCGCAGTAACAATTGAGACATCTACTATCTAAAGGAGAATCCCGGTGCGTGGCTTGTTTATGAGACCGGCTACAAGAAGCTGTTCGGCTTTACCGGCACAAGTGATGTGCAAGATACACTTTTAGCAGGATTGCTGTGCGCCCTATGCTTCAGCGGTCTATTTGCAATGGAGCGCAAGGGCGGCATGGATGAAATTCTGGCATCCACCCCTTTGGGCCGGAAATACACTGTGAAAGCAAAGCTGTGGCAAAGCACCGCGGTTGCGGCAGTAATAGCTTTCGGAACTGTTTTGCCTCATCTATGGCAGGTTCTGCGCGACTACGGCCTTCACTCTTTGCTGGGACCAGCGATGAGTATCTCCGACTTGCAGGCTGTACCCAAGTTTATAACCCTGTCGGATTTGCTGATTTTCTGGTTAATCTGTCGTTTCGCGGCCTGCCTCTGCATGAGCCGGAT
>NZ_FUYF01000013.1 GCF_900167555.1 Gemmiger formicilis
CCGCCCTACAATCCCCGGAAAGTGCGTGCCGCCATGCGGGGCGTCGGGGACGCCGCCCCCTACAAAGTACGCCGCGCTGTAGGGGGCGGGCATGCCCGGCCCGCGGCCTCCCGGAACCGCCCGTTCACGGTTGACCCGCAGGGGAGGGATTCATCCCTCCCGCACCGTGTGCCGCTGCCGCCCAAACAAAAACCGCGCAAGGCTCCTCGCCCTGCGCGGTCATTTTGCATACTAAAAAACGTTACGCCGTTTTCTCGCCGTTCTGCTTTTTCAGCTCGACCAGAATCTCGGCCAGCAGCTCCTCCTGCGTGGGGGCGGCGGGGGCAGCAGGCTCCTCCGCCGCAGACTCCTCCGCGGCGGGCTCCTCATGCTTGCCCATCTCCATCAGCTTGTTCATGGCCTTGACGATGCAGAACAGCACGAACGCCATGATCAGGAAGTTGATGACGGCGGTGATGAACGCGCCGTACTTAAAGACCAGCTTGCCGTCGCCAAAGACATCCCACATCATGGCGTCAAAGTTGACCTTGCCCAGAATACCCAAAATCGGGCTGATGAGGTTGTCTGTCAGGGAGGTGACCAGCGTGGAGAACGCACCGCCGATGATAACACCGATGGCCATGTCCATCATGTTGCCCTTCAGGGCAAAGGCTTTGAATTCCTCAAAGAACTTTTTCATAAGTAACCTCCTCAGAATTTAAAATGCCGATGCAGCGTTTTACTTTTTCAGCAGCTTTGCCACGGTCTGGGCCGCATTGTCCAGATAGTCGCCCGCGAACATCTCGATCATGCCCGCATCGGCCTCCTTGGCCAGTTCGGGGTCGATGGGCATCTTCGCCAGCACCGGCAGCTTGTATTTGTCGGCGATCTCGTCCACATGGCTGTCGCCAAAGACGTTGATGTGCTTGCCGCAGTCGGGGCAGACGGCGTAGCTCATGTTCTCGACCAGGCCGAGGATGGGCACATGCATCATCTGGGCCATCTGGACGGCCTTGCCGACGATCATGCCGACCAGCTCCTGCGGGCTGGACACGATGACGATGCCGTCCACCGGCAGCGTCTGGAACACGGTCAGCGGCACGTCGCCGGTGCCCGGGGGCATGTCAACGAACAGGAAATCAACGTCCCACACGACCTCCTGCCAGAACTGCTTGACCGCGCCCGCAATGACGGGGCCGCGCCAGACAACGGGGGCCTCGGGGTCGTCGAGCAGCAGGTTGATGCTCATGATTTCCACGCCGGTACGGCTGGAAACCGGGTTGATGCTCTCGCCGTCACCGGTGGCCGGGCCCTTCACGCCGAACAGGCGGGGGATGGACGGGCCGGTGATGTCGGCGTCCAGCACGCCGGCCTTAAAGCCAAGGCGGCGCATCGAGACAGCCAGCATGGCGCTGGTCATGCTTTTGCCGACGCCGCCCTTGCCGGAAACGACGCCGATGACTTTTTGGATACGGCTTCTTGCGTGCGGCGGCTCATGCTGCGGCGCGCGGTGATCGCAGTTGGACTTGCAGCTGCTGCAATCGTGGGTACAGGCTTCGCTCATGGTATATTTGCTCCTTTAAAAATTGCTCTTTCTTCAGTTTACCAAAAATCGCGCCGGAATGCAAGACACCGGTCAATTTAAAAGCGCCCCAGCGGTGTCTCCATTTTACCGTGTGCATCCCTCTCCCGCAAGTCATACCGCGCCGCCTGCCCGCATACCCATCAGCAGGGGAAGGGGGCGGCGTATGAGCAAACGCAGAACGTACCTACACAATGCGGCGCTGCTCACCGGGTCGGGGCTGGTGCTGCGGGCGCTGGGCATGGGGTTCCGGGTCGTGCTGGCGGCGTATCTGGGCAGCGAGGGCATGGGTCTTTACCAGCTGATTCTGGCGCTGTACATGGTGTTTGTCTCGTTCGCCACGGCGGGCGTCAATGTGGCGTCGGCGCGGCTGGCGGCGCAGAGCCTGGCCCGCGGCAGCGGCATGGCCGAGACCCTGCGCGGGCTGTGCATCACGGCGCTGGGCTTCGGCACGGCGGCCATGCTGGTTCAAAGCGTATTGGCCGGGCCGTGCGCGCGGTATCTGCTGCACGACGTCCGGGCCGAGACCGCGCTGCTGATTTTGGCCCCCAGTCTGCCGTTTATGGCGGTGTCCGGGGCGGTGCGGGGGTGCTTTTTGGCCGCGCGGCGGGTGCAGCCGAACATCACGGCGCAGCTCATCGAACAGCTGGTGCGGATGGCCGTCGCCGCGGCGGGTCTGCGGGTGCTGGCGCAGTGGGGCGCGGGCTACGGCTGCGCCGCCGTGCTGCTGGGCAACACGGTCAGCGAGAGCGTCTCCTGCGGCATTATGCTGGCTTTTGCCGCACGCACGCCGGAATTTGCACCCCGGCCCGGTGCGCCGCTGCACCCCTACACCCGCAAGGAGCTGTACGACATCCTGTGGCCCGTCGAGGGCAGCCGCCTGCTGGCCAGCGCCCTGCAGGCGGCGGAAAGCAGCCTGATCCCCTACACACTGGCGATTTACACGGGCAGCCGCGCCGAGGCCGTGGCCCAGTACGGCAGCTTAAAGGGTATGGCGCTGCCGCTGCTGTTTTTCCCGTTTTCGGTGCTGGGGGCGCTGTCCGGCCTGCTGATGCCCGAGATCACCCGCGCCCACACAAAGGGCGACACCGCCGCCATGCGCCGCCTGATTTTTACGATGCTGCGCATGACCGGCGCGTTCTCGCTGGCGGCGGGGGCCGGGTTTGTGCTGCTCGGTGCGCCGCTGGCCGGGTTCATCTACCGGGATGCCAAGGTTGGGCGGTATGTGCAGCTTTTGGGCTTCGTCGCGCCGTTCATGTATCTGGAGAGTATGGTGGACGGTGTGTTAAAGGGTCTGGGGGAGCAGCTTGCTACATTCCGATATTCGCTGTTTGACTCGGTGTTCCGCATTGCGGCGATTTGGCTTGTCGTGCCGCAGTACGGCATGATGGGGTTCCTGGGGGTCATGGCCGTGTCGAATCTGATGACCTGCGGGCTGAATATGAGGAGGATGATGAAACAAATAAAAAAGCCTTCCCCCTAGGGGGAAGGTGGCCGAGGCCCCGTCCGAGGTCGGATGAGGGGGAAGGCTTGCGGGGGTATCCCGTGAACGGGAAGGTACGGCAGACGCTCCCCTCATCAGTCCGCTTCGCGGACAGCTTCTCCCTCGGGGGAGAAGCCTTTGGCGCGGGTTACAGCGTTTCCCCGCTCACCAGTCCGTTCCACAGCCGGTAATATACGCCCTGCTTCGCCAGCAGCTCGTCGTGGCTGCCCTCCTCCTCGATGCCGTCGCGGCCCAGCACCAGAATGCGGTCCGCATTTTTGATCGTCGTCAGGCGGTGGGCAATCGTCAGGGTCGTGCGGCCCTTTGCCAGCTTGTCAAGGCTCTGGCCCACCAAAATCTCGCTCTCGTTGTCCAGGGCACTTGTGGCCTCGTCCAGCAGCAGGATGCGCGGGTTCTTCAAAAAGACGCGGGCAATCGCCAAACGCTGCTTCTGCCCGCCGGACAGCTTGACGCCGCGCTCACCGACGTAGGTGTCGTAGCCGTCCTTCAAAGCGCGGACAAAGGCATCGGCTCCGGCCAGGCGGGCAGCCTCCTCAATTTCGGCGCGGGTCGCGCCGGGGCGGCCATAGGCGATGTTCTCCGCCACCGTGCCGCTGAACAGGTAAACGTCCTGCTGCACGACGCCGATGGCCCCGCGCAGGCTGTGCAGCGTCACGCCGCGCACGTCCTGGCCGTCAATCAGGATCTTGCCGCCCGTCACATCATAGAAACGGGGGATCAGGTTGCACAGCGTCGTCTTGCCGCCGCCGGAAGGCCCGACGAGTGCGACATTCTCGCCCGGGCGGATATGCAGATCAACGTGGCGCAGGACCTTGTTGTGGTCGTCGGGGTACTCAAAGCTGACGTCGTCAAAGTCGATGCCGCCGTCCTTCACGATCAGCGGCTTCGCGTCGGGGGCATCGGCGATGGTGACGGGCGTATCCATGATCTCGGCAAAGCGCTCAATGCCGGTCATGCCGCGCTGGAACTGCTCGGCAAACTCGACGATGCGGCGAATCGTCGCAATCAGTGTCGAGACATACAGCACATACGCCACAAGGTCGCCCGCGCTGATGGCCCCGTACACAAGGGACAATCCGCCCGCCAGAATGACGACAAAGTACATCAGACCGTCAAAAAGGCGCGTGGACGTGTTGAACGCCGCCATGGCGTGGTAGCTTAAGGTCTTGATCTCCTCAAAATCCCGGTTGCCCTGCGCGAACTTCTCGCGCTCCATGTCCTCGGCGGCAAACGCCTTGACGACGCGCTGCCCCAGCAGGCTGTCCTCGATCGTGGCGTTCAGCTCGCCGATCTGAAAGCGCTGCTGGCGGAACCGTTCCCGCAGCTTGTGGTTGAGCTTGACCGAGACCAGCCCCATCAGCGGCACGCAGGCAAAGACGATGAGCGTCAGCGGCACGCTGGCCTGGCAGAGGATAACAAACGATGCCGCGATCTTTATGCCCGCAATGAAGAACTCCTCCGGGCAGTGGTGGGCAAACTCGGTCACATCGAACAGGTCGTTGGTGATGCGGCCCATGATCTGACCGACCTTCGTGTTGTTGTAGTAGGTGTGGTCGAGCCGCAGCAGGTGGTCAAAGGCGTCGCGGCGCATGTCGGTCTCGATGTGTACGCCCATGATGTGCCCGATGCCGGACATAAAGTAGCTTGCCGCGCCGTCGATGATGCGCAGCACAAAGTAGAGCGCGGCCAGCCGCAGCACGGTGTCCACGGTCAGCGCGGCGGCGGAGACGGTGTTCGTCAGCGTGCGCATGATGGCGGGCAGGGCGATGTCGCAGAGCGTCGTCAGCGCGGCGCAGAACAGGTCAAAGGCCAGCACGCCGCGGTACTTGGCCATATACGGCAGAAAACGACGGATCAGGGTGCTGTTTTTGGGGCGCTGCGGAGTAGTGGTTTCGGACATGGGTACCTCTTTCGTTTGATGATTTTTGCATGGGAAATATCGCGGTAGGGGTCGGGCATGCCCGGCCCGCAGCCTTACGGAAAACGCCTGCCTGCGGGCGCATATAGAATGCGCCCCTACGTTGAAATCGACATTCTCCGTAGGGGCGGATTCTATATCCGCCCGCGGCAGGTGTGGCTTATTCGGTAATTTCCGGGTCGCCGGTCGGCTCCGCGGCGGGGGCCGACTCCTCCGGCACAGTGGGCTCGGGTGCAGGCTCCGGCTCCGGGTCGGGCGCCGGCAGGGCCGGGAGGGTCTCGGTCATTGTCTGACCGCAGACCGAGCAGGTGTAAACATTGCTGCCGTCCGCGCCGACCTGCGGGTCGGTGTGGCCGGTCAGCTGCCAGCTGTGGTTGCCGGTGGCGGGGGATGGGTCGGTCATCTGCTCACCGCAGCTGCACTGGTAGGTCTTTACGCCGTCCGCGGCGCAGGTCGCGGTATCGCTGACGAGCTGGAAATTGTGGACGTGCTGCTCGGGCGTGGCTGTCGGTGTCGGCACCGGCGAGGGCGACGGCGTCGGGGTCGCCTGCACGGCCTCGGTGCGGGTCTCGCCGCAGCCCTCGCGGCGGCAGGCAAAGGTGATGACGCCGTTGCTGACGACCCCGCCGTCCCAGTCGTGGCCGAGGGCGGGCAGCTCCTTCTCGATGACTTCGCCGCAGATCGTGCACTTGTACTTGGCGGAGCCGTTGTTGGTGCAGGTCGGGTTCACCCGCGTATCCTCGATCTCCGCATAGTTGTGTTCGTGGGCGTCAGCCTTGAAATTTGCTGTCAGCACGACGCCGCCCGCGTCGGCGTTCTGGGGCATCGTGAAGCTGATCGTCGCGCTGCTGTAGCTGCCGCCGGAGCTGGCCGTCCAGCCCGCAAAGACAAAGCCCTCGTCAGGCACTGCGGTCACAGCTGCCGCCGTGCCGCCCTTTTTGACGAGCTGGCTCGTCGTGCCGGACAGCTTGCCGCCGTTCGTGGCGACAAATTCCAGCGGGACCTTCGCGCCGCGCACGGCGATGGGGTCCTTGTTGATGAGGTTCGCGGGCACGCCGTCCGGCGTCGGGATCGTGCCCAGCGGCTGCGGGCGGCGGTCCTCGGTGACATAGGCATGGGTGCGCACGTAGGTAAAATACGCGGTAACGGCCTCTTTCGAGAGGTGCACGCCGTCTGACAGCGTGTAGTCCTTTTTGGCCCAGCCCGTGGCGCCGTCGCGCAGGACCTCGGCGCTGTTCAAAAACTTAAAGCCGTTTTCCTCGCACATCTGCACGAGCGCGGCGTTGTAGGCATCGACCTGGGTCATCGTCAGGTTCGTGTTCTCGCGCTGTTGGTCCAGCGGGGGAATGGCGCTGACGATGATGTCACAGTAGGGCCACGCGGTCTGGATGGCCTGTAACCCCTGCAGATAGGTCTTTATGTAGTTCGTCGCGTCCGTCGACGAGCCGGACAGGTTGTTGGTGCCGTAGCAGATGATGATGCGCCTGGGCTTGAGCATCGCCACGGCGTCCGGTACGGTGTACATCGCGGATGAACCCTTGAACTTTTCGCATTTCAGGGAGGTGATCGCCCCCACGCCCATGCTGACAACGCCGATGTTGTTGTCCAGACTTGTGAACGCCGTGCCGGTCTCGTCGGCGTACAGCAGGTAGCGCGCCGTGTTTGAATCGCCGATGAACAGCGTCTCATCAACATAGCTGCGCCCTGCGTCGGCGGTCTCGGGCAGGGTGGTGCCGATCTCGGCAGAGACAGGCTCCGCCGACATGGCAGGCGTGGCCGCGGGCGTCGCTGTGGCGGCGGCCTTGGCAGTCTCGGCAGTGGCGGACGGCGTGGCGTCCGTCTGGGCATGGCTGCACCCGGTCAGGCAGACGGCCAGCGCCGCGGCGGCCAGCAGGACAGGTAATTTCATGCGGTACACCCCTTACACTTGATGCTATACACTGCTATGATACACCATTTTGCGGCGCGGTGCAAATGTTTCCATCAGACTTTACAAAATTACCGAAAAACGATAAAAAATACTTGCAAAACGATATGCGGCGTGGTATACTGCAAGCATCACGAACCACGGGGGTGAGAATCCCCTGGCCCCCTCTGGGAGGGGGCTCCGCCCGCAGGCGGTGGGGGAGAGAGCCTTGCGGCGATCCGAAACCGTTCGGGCACGCAATCAGGAGGAATACAAATGAAATTTACCTGGAGCGACCAGAAAAGCATCATTCTGACCCGCGTCGTTGTGGCGGGGACAATAGCGGGCTGCGGCATCATGACGGTAAGCGGCCCGTGGCTGACCCGTTGGATGGTATCCGCCAACGCCCTGCCGCCCGCCAGCGGCCCGGTGCTGCTGGGCATGGGGTACGTCTGCGCGGTGCTGGCGTTCGTCATGCTGGTCAGTCTGTACAAATTCCTGCGCCGCATCGAGGCGGGCGCGGTCTTTGTGCCCGCCAACGTGACGGCCCTGCGGCGCATCAGCTGGTGCTGTGCGGGGGCGGCGGTGGTCTGCCTGGCTGCGGCGTACATCTATCTGCCGTTTGCGTTTCTGGGCGTGGCCGCGGCGTTCATGGCGCTCATTGTCCGGGTGCTGAAAAACGCCTTTGCCCAGGCCGTCCACATGAAGGACGAGCTTGACTACACGATTTAAGGAGGCGGCACGATGCCCATTGTGGTCAATCTGGATGTAATGATGGCGCGCCGCCACAAAGGCGCGGGCGAGTTGGCCGAGGAGATCGGCATCACGCCGGCAAATCTGTCCATCCTGAAAAATAACAAGGCCAAGGCTGTGCGGTTTTCGACGCTGGAGGCTCTCTGCCGGGCGCTGGACTGCCAGCCGGGGGATATTCTGGAGTTTGTGCCGGACGAGAATCGGTAGGGGCCGGGCATGCCCGGCCCGCGGCCTTCCCGCAGGCAAACGTTTGTTATACACTGCCGAGCCGGACTTGTCCGGCCCCTACGTTGAGGTGATGGTATGCTGTATGCTGTTTTAATGTACCCGCTGGCGTATTTTTATCTGCGCGGAGTGATGTTTCCGCAGTCATATCCGGATTGGGGGATGCCGGTTTTTGCGGCGCTGTTCATTGTGTATGTGGACTGTGCCGCCCGTGCCGCGCACCGCACCGCCGCCAGGGAGACGCCGCTCTGGGCCGTATGCTGGATGGCGCTGGCTGCGGCGTATCCGTTGTACGGCTACCAGCCGGGGCCGCTGGGGGACTGGCAGTGGCCGGCATGGCATCTGTTCGCCGTCTGGTATGTGCTGGCACGGTGCGGGATGCTGGCGCAGGGGCAGAGCGGCAGCCTGGCCCCGCTGGACGCGCTGGCCGGATTTGTCCTCCTGCCGTTCGGGAATTTCTTCCTGCGGGCGCGCACGGTCTTTGCTGCGCTGCGCACCCATCTGCAGGACCGCACGGGGATACGAAAAGTTCTGCGCCTCATCGTTACCGCAGCGGTGACGCTGGCGCTGTGCGGTGTGGCATGGGGGCTGCTGGCAGCAGCCGATGCCAACTTTGCCGCACTGGGGCAGCAGGTGTCCGACTGGTGGGGCAGGCTGCTGAACAATGTGAGATTCATTGACCAGCTGATGTATATCCTGCACTCACTCCCGGTGGGTGCGTGGCTGTACGGGCTGGTGGGTGGCTCCCTGCGCCGCAAAGCCCCGCCCACCACGGCGCAGCAGTGTGCCGCTGTGCTGGAAAACTGCCGCATTGTGCCGCGCACCACGGCGGTGGCGGCTGTAATGGCGCTGTGCGGCGTCTATGCGTTGTTCTTTGCCGTGCAGGCAGGGGAGTGGCTCGCCGCTGCGCCGCTGGGGCTGGACGCACCGGACACCGCCGCTTTTGCGGTGAACGGCTTCTGGGAGCTGCTGAAAATCCTGCTGCTCAATTTTGCGGTGCTGGCGGGCATACAGTTCTTTGGCCGTGCGCCGCTGCCCAAAGCGTTGGCCGCCGTGTTCTGCGGGTTCGGCGTGGCTTTTGCTGCGCTGGCAGCGGGCAAGCTGGCTGTCTATGTGACGCTCTGCGCCCTGACGCCCCGGCGGTTCACGGCGGCATGGTGCCTGTTTGTTCTGGCCGTCTGTGCGGTGCTGGCGCTGGTGCGGGTGTTCAAGCCGATCCCGGCGGCGAAGCTCGCCATTTTTGCGGCAGCAGTCAGCTTTACACTGCTCTGCTGCGTGAATGTGAAGCAACGGGTCATTGATGTAAATCTGGCACGGTATGAAGCCGGGATAGATGAGGAGCTGGATTGGGGCGTGCTGTGGGAGTGCGGGTATAAGGAGAACGCAGCGCGGTAGGGGCCGGGCATGCCCGGCCCGCGCGCGTAAGGCAAACAGGCGCTTGCGGGAAAGCCGCACGGAGGGGTCAAGACCCCTCCCTACAGGATGACGATAACGGGTGCTTTGTAGGGAGCGGTCTTGACCGCTCCGCGGGATGTGTACGGCAAACGGCTGCCTCCCGGAAGGCCGCGGGCCGGGCATGCCCGGCCCCTACAAGGCAGCAAAAACAGGGACACCGGCCCTTGCGGGTCGGTGTCCCTGCTTCTTATGCGATTTTACGCCTTCTTAAAGCCCACGCTCTGCATGAACCTGACAAAGGCGGCCTGACCGGCGGCGTCCTGCTTAAAGACACCGGCGTTCTCCAAAACATGGCTGAACACGGTGCCGATCTCGGCCTTGACGGCCTTGTTGGCGTCCTGCGGCTTCATGTGGGTGCCGTACTTTGCAATCAGCTCGTCGATCCAGTCGGCATGGACGGCCAGCGCGTCGCCCGCCTCGCGGCTGGTGTTCGGGCGCTGCCCGGCCAGAATTTCCGCGATCTGCGCGCCCTGATCCTTCAGGCGGGCGGGCAGGATGGCCAGACCCATGACCTCGATCAGGCCGATGTTTTCCTTTTTAATGTTGTGGTATTCCCTGTGCGGGTGGAAGATGCCGTCGGGGTACTCCTCACTCGTGCGGTTGTTGCGCAGGGCCAGGTCAAGGATGTAGCCCTCGGTCTCGTCGTAGTGCAGGATCGGCGTCACGGTGTTGTGGGGCGTGCCGTCGGTCTCGGCCAGGATGCCGACGCTCTCGTCGGTGTAGCTGCGCCAGGCGGACAGGATGTTGTTGGCAACATTCTGCATCTGCTGGCTGCTGCGGCCCACCAGACGCACGGCGGAGACAGGCCAGTTCAGGATGCCCGCCTTGACGCCGGGGTAGCGGATGTCGGTCATCGGCACGGCGATGTCAGCCTTCTGCATCGGGAAAACATACCGCCCGCCCTGGAAGTGGCTGTGGCTCAGGATGCTGCCGCCGACGATGGGCAGGTCGGCGTTGGAGCCGCAGGTGTAGTGGGGGAACTGTCCGACGAAGTCGAAAATTTCCGCCAGCGTCTGCTTGTTCATCTCCATCGGCTTGTGCTGCTCGTGCAGCATGATGCAGTGCTCATGGAAGTAGGCGTAGGGGCTGTACTGCAGATAGAACTGCTCACCCGCCAGCGTGATGGGCACAATGCGGTGGGTCTGGCGCGCCGGGAAGTTGATGCGGCCCGCGTAGCCGATGTTCTCCTTGCAGAGCATGCAGGCGGGGTAGCCGGATTTGGGCTGCAGGCGCTCAAGGGCAATCGTCTTGGGGTCCTTCTCGGGCTTCGTCAGGTTGATGGTGATCTCCAGCTCGCCGTAGGGGGTGGCGGTGTTCCACTGGATGTTCTTGGCGATCTGCGCGGTGCGGATGTAGTTCGTGTCGACGCAGAGCTGATAGAACCAGTCGGTAGCGGCCTTGGCGCCCTGCTTGACGTAGAGCTTGCGGAACTTCTTGCAGACCTCGCTCTCGCGGGGCATCAGGGCGCCCATCAGGCGGGTCTCAAAGTTGATGCGGTACTGGTTGACCGCGCCGTCGAACAGCTCCTTCTGCGCGGCCAGCTCGACCATCTCGTCCAGCAGGGCAGCGGGGGTCTCTGGGTCCTCCTTCGGGGGCTTGGCCTCGCTGGGGGCGGCCAGGGCCAGCAGATCCAGCAGGGTGTTGCGCGCCACCAGAATGTCCAGATCTTTGATGAGCTTGTGCTTGTGGCCAAAGCGCAGCAGACGCTCCACGTCCAACGCCAGGCGTGCGTCGCGCTGCTCCGGGGTCAGGGATGTGATGTCAAATTCATTCTTTGCCATGATTGCCCTCCTGTAACGGTGTATGCGGTGTGATTCTGCTTCTGTTATAGTAACCATACCGCGTTTTGCCTCCGCTTTCCATAGCGTTGTGTGCCAGTCTTTTGCAATTTTCAACCAAAAGCGAAGCCCCGCTGTGCTGTCCGTCAGGACCTGCCGCAGCGGGGCGTTTTTGGCTGTTTTACTTCTTCAGATCGCTGAACAGATCCTTCTTGTACACGCCGTCGGCGACGAGCCGGGCAAAGCTGTCAATGACGGTCTGCTTGTCCTCAGCGTAGGTGACACCGAACCACTTGTCGTGGGTGGGCAGCACCTTGACGCTGACCTTGTCGGCGTGCAGCAGTTCATCAATGTAGATGGGCAGCAGGTACTCGGCCTTCAGCGGGTTGGCGGGGGCGGTCTTCTCGAAAAACTCCACAAAGCCGGATTCCAGCAGATCCACGAACTCGGGGGTCAGCGCCCACATGTTCATCGAAACAAGGCTGTCGATGTCGATGCTTTTGCCGCCTGCGGCTGCGCCGTCGGCGGTCTTTTCAATGCCGCCGGTCTCCAGCACGCCGGTCAGGTAGTGGGCGTCGTTCATCTGGCAGATGCCGCGGGTGACCGCGCCGTTGTCGCTCAGGGTGTTTTTCAGCACAAAGCCCGCCATGGCAAGGTCGCCCGGCTTGTCGGGTGTGTAGCCCTGCAGGAAGTCGTGCAGCCGGACGAACGCCTCCTTGCCGTAGTAGTCGTCGGCGTTGATGACGGCGAACGGCTCCTTAATAATGCCCTTGCAGGCCAGCACGGCCTGGCCGGTGCCCCAGGGCTTGGAGCGGCCCTCGGGCACGGAAAAGCCCTCCGGCACGTTCTCGAGCGCCTGGAACGCATAGTCGATCTCAACGCCCAGCCCGGCGCAGATCTTCTCAATGCGGTCACCGATGGCCTCTTTAAACGCCTCCTCAATGTCGTGGCGGATGATAAAGACGATCTTGTCAAAACCGGCCTCGATGGCGTCATGAATGGAATAGTCCATGATGATCTCGCCGTTGGGACCGACGGCAGCCAGCTGTTTGATGCCGCCGCCGAAGCGGGAGCCGATACCGGCGGCCATAATCACCAGTGCAGTTTTCATAGTTTCCTCCTAAATTAAACACCCTGCGTTGGGGTGTGGTAGCAAATTAATATCCGGCCATGGCCATGGCGTACTGAACAAAGCCCGGCCCGGCCAGATTGATGACCAGCGAGGAGAGCAGCAGCACGATGCCAAAGTAGAGCAGCGCCGCCCAGATGCTGGTGCCGCCCTTTTGCAGCAGGGCATCGGTGCGGGCGTCGCCCTCGGGGTATTCGCTGTAGATTTTATCAATATTTTTCTTTGAGGTGTTGCGGTACAGCCAGACCGAGAAAAGCCCCAGCAAAATCCTGACGATCCAGTCCGCAATGGCACAGACGTCGGCGGCCACGGGCACCCAATGCAGCGGCATACTGCCGAACAGCGACGGGTTGAAGGTCGCCACAATGGCGATGAGCGACGGCACGCTCAAAGCGAGGGACAGCAGGGCTGTCAGCAGACCCTCCTTCCACATCTTGCGGTAAAGCAGATAGGCAGGCCCGAACAGGAATGCCGACAGGCAGACTGCGACCTTCTGCTTCGTCATGCTCATGCGGAAAAACTGCATCAGGTAATACATCGGGCTGCGGCCCACGTAGGCGGCCCAGTCCTTGGCCTTGATGCCGTCGATGGTATCCTCGGGGCCGATCTCGCGGCGGCAGATGCCGCCGTTGTCGTCGTCGGTGTAGGTGTCGATGCGGGGGCCGGGGGTCGTGCGGCTGTTGTCGGGCTTATGCACGGTGGACGGGTCGCGGGCGTAGATCGGCACCTGCGCGTCCTCGTCCTTCGGGTCGGGTCGAGGGCCGTCGTCCTTCGGCAGGGGACAGCCGCAGTGGCTGCACTGCGCCGCGCCCGGCTGATTGTGGGTGCCGCAGTTCGGGCAGGTGGCCTCTTGCGCGGCTTTTTCGGCTTCGGGACCGAACTCGGGCTGCCATTCAAACCCGGCGGCGTGCTCCGACTTGTGCATACAGGCCCCGACCTTCTGCCAGCAGGCCCGGTGGTAGGGCGTGCCGCAGTCGGGGCAGACGACGATGTCATCCTCGTCGGTAAATGCCTGTTCACAGACAGGGCAATGGTTTCCTGTGTAACGTGTCATGTGTGGTATCCTTTCCGTAACATAAGGCCATTATACCGCATCAAATGGATAAATGCAAAGAAAACATAAAAACTTTACAAGATAAACGGAAAAACGGGCTTTTACAGCGGAGTTGTAGGGAGGGGTCTTGACCCCTCCGCGGAACCTGACGGCTGTCGCAGACTGCCCCGGGACGCATATATGCGTCCCCTGCAAGCCTGCGGAAGGTCCGTAGGGGCGGCATATATACAGCCCGGAAACCTCGCCGCTGCCGATAACGGCCCGGAGGGGTCAAGACCCCTCCCTACGAACCTTCATTATATATGATTTCCCCTCTTTACAACGCCCGCCAATTCGCTTATAATGGTACTATGTAATTTTATGCCAACTTATGTGTGACGAGGGAAACGATATATGATTACGATTGACGAACTGAAAGCAAAGCTCGGCGGCATGAAGACCGCCGTGGATGACCTGCGCGACGCATTGTCCATCGAGGCCAGCGAAAAGCGCCTGGCCGAGCTGGAGCACCAGATGACGATGCCCGGCTTCTACGATGACCAGGCCCGCAGCCAGAAGGTCATCAGCGAGATGGGCGAGGTCAAGAACAAGCTCGAGCGCTTCGGCAAGCTGTCCACCCAGTATGAGGAGGCCGAGACGCTGCTGCTCATGATCGAGGAGGAGAACGACCCGTCCCTGGCCGCCGAGGGTGAGGAGGCCGTCAACGGCGTCGAGAAGTCCATCGACGAGCTGCAGCTCATGACGATGCTCAACGGCGAGTACGACCACAACAACGCCATCCTGACCTTCCACGCCGGTACCGGCGGCACCGAGGCCCAGGACTGGGCCGAGATGCTCTACCGCATGTACACCCGCTGGGCCGAGGCCCACGGCTACAGCGTCGAGGTGCTCGACGTGCTGGACGGCGACGAAGCCGGCATCAAGTCCGCGTCGATGATGGTCAAGGGCCCCAACGCCTACGGCATGCTCAAGAGCGAGCACGGCGTCCACCGTCTGGTGCGCATCAGCCCGTTTGACGCCAACGCCCGCCGCCAGACCAGCTTCTCCAGCCTTGAGGTCATGCCCGAGCTGGACAACAACATCAACATTGAAATCAACCCCGCCGACATCGAGATGCAGGTCTACCGCTCCTCCGGCGCAGGCGGCCAGCACATCAACAAGACGTCCTCCGCCGTCCGCCTGATCCACAAGCCCACCGGCATCGTGACGACCTGCCAGACCCAGCGCAGCCAGCTGCAGAACCGCGAGTACGCCATGGAAATGATGAAGGCTAAGCTGTATCAGATCGCTTTGCAGCAGCACAAGGACAAGATCGACGACATCAAGGGCGTGCAGAATGAGATCGCCTGGGGCCACCAGATCCGCAGCTACGTCTTTATGCCCTACACGCTGGTCAAGGACAACCGCACCGGCTACGAGAGCAGCAACGTACAGGCTGTCATGGACGGCGACCTGGACGGCTTCATCTTTGCCTACCTGAAGGCGGCCTCCCGCGGCGAACTGAAGGAAGATTGATATGAATGACCGTTTTATCCGGCTGTCCATCTCGCTGGCCCGGCTGCAAAAGGTCATCCAGCGCATCAAGGCGAGCGGCATGAGCCGCATTGAGCTGAAGGCCGGGCACACGCTGGTGCTCTGCCGGCTGGCCGCCGCGCCGGAGGGCCTGCGCTTCTCGGAGCTGACAGAACGGTGCGGTCTGGACCCGGCCATGATCTCCCGCGTGCTGGCAGAACTGGTGCGCAGCGGCCTGGTGGAAAAGCGCGCCGAGAGCGGCAAGTACAATGCCCTCTACCTGCTGACCAACGCAGGCCATGACCGCGCCGCCCGCGTGGGGGCTGTTGTGGCCGACGTAGAGCGCCGCGCCGACGAGGGAATAGACCCAGACGATTTAGCGACATTTTATAAGGTGCTCGACCAGCTGACGAGGAATCTTGAGGCTGTCGATGCCGACCCGGCGGAGGCGTTTGAGCCGCTGGAAATTCAATAATGTACAAAACTGCCCGGCTGCCCCAAAACGCAGCCGGGCACTTGTTTTGTTCATATTTGGTGGGTATACTGAGGAAAATATAAGCGGCGGGCGTTATAATAGGCTGCCGTAAATCGTCTGTACTGTAGGGAGGGGTCTTGACCCCTCCGCGGCGCTGTGCGGTTGCCGCATAGTTGCGCGGAATGCATATATGCCGCCTGGTGCAGTTTCCGTCGCCCGTAACCTTCCCGGAGCGGTCAAGACCGCTCCCTACAAGCCGTTTTAAACAATTCCGCCGCCCTGTAGGGGCCGGGCATGTCCGGCCCCTGCCGCAATTTGATCCACCCCCGAAAGGAGCACCCCTTACTATGCCATCCATCACCGGCCTGACCGCCGCCGAGGTCGAAGCGCGCCGCGCGGCGGGGCAGACGAACCAGCCGCCCAAATCACAGACCAAAACCACCGGCGAGATCGTGCGGGATAACGTCTGTACCTACTTCAACCTTGTGTTTCTGGTGCTGGCCGTTATGCTGGCGCTCGTGCATTCCTGGCTGAATATGGGATTTCTAGGCATCGTGTTCTGGAATACCCTCATCGGCATTGTGCAGCAGCTTCGCGCCAAGCGTACCATCGACAAGCTGACGCTTGTCTCAGCGCAGAAGCTCCGCTGCCTGCGCGACGGCCGGTGGTGCGAGGTGCTGTCCGACGACCTTGTGCAGGACGATGTTGTCGAGTTCGGCGCGGGTGACCAGATCGCAGCGGACGCCGTCGTGCTGGACGGCAGCGCCCAGGCGAACGAATCCCTCATCACGGGCGAGGCGCGGGCCATTCCCAAGGAGTGCGGCGCGGAGCTGAAATCCGGCAGCTTTCTGATGGCGGGCCGCTGCGTGGCGCGGCTGACCCGTGTCGGGGCCGAGAGCTACGCCAGCCGCCTGACTGCTGAGGCGCAGGCCGACGGTCACAGGGTCGCGCGCGGCGAGATGATGCGCAGCCTGGACAGGCTGATAAAATTCATCGGTGTGGCGCTGATCCCAATCGGCGCGGTGCTGATCTGGAAGCAGCATTGGGTACTGGAGCTGTCCATGAAGGAGACTGTCGACGCCACGGTGGCAGCACTCATCGGTATGATCCCGGAGGGACTGTACCTGCTGACGAGCGTTGCGCTGGCCGTGAGCATGATGCGGCTGGCCCGCCGCAAGGTGCTGACCCGCGACATGAACTGCATTGAAACGCTGGCCCGGGTGGACACTCTCTGCGTGGACAAGACCGGCACGATCACCGAGAGCACCATGCAGGCGGACGACCCGCTGCCGCTGGCGGAAAATACACCCATCACCGAAATTTTATCGGCGTTCTACGCGGGAGGGCAGCCAGATAACGACACGGCCCGCGCCCTGACAGCCCGCTTCGGGCAGGGCGGCACGGCATGGGCTGCCGTGCGCACCATCCCGTTCAACACGGCGTACAAGTACAGTGCCAAAGACTTTGGCGCGCAGGGGTGCTACGTCGTCGGTGCGCCCGACGTGCTGGCGGGCAGCAGGGCGGGGGAGCTTGCCGACAGGCTGAACCCGCTGCTGGCCCAGGGCCGCCGCGTGCTGCTGCTGTCAAAATATAACGGCACACTGCCGGATCCGCCCGCGGCGCTCGACCCCGCACAGCTGGAATTTTTGGCTCTGCTGCCGTTGCAGAACCGCATCCGCGAGAGTGCGCCCAAGACGTTCCGCTTCTTTGCGAAGCAGGGCGTGAAGATCAAGGTCATCTCGGGCGACGACCCACAGGCTGTCAGCCATGTGGCTGCCAACGCGGGCATTGCCGGGGCCGAGCACTGGGTCGATGCCGCCACGCTGCAAAGTGAGGCGGCGCTGGCCGAGGCTGCCGAAAAATGCACGGTCTTTGGCCGCGTCACGCCCGAGCAGAAGCGCCAGCTCGTCCATGCTTTGCAGGCAAAGGGCCACACGGTAGCCATGACCGGAGATGGTGTAAATGACGTACTTGCGTTAAAAGATGCCGACTGTGGCATCGCGATGGCGTCGGGCGCGCAGGCGGCCAGCCAGGTCGCGCAGCTTGTGCTGCTGGATTCGGACTTTGCCGCGCTGCCCGGCGTTGTGGCCGAGGGGCGGCGGGTCATCAACAACATCCAGCGCTCGGCGTCGCTGTTTCTGGTCAAGAACATCTTCTCGTTTTTGCTCAGCATCGTCGCGCTGGCCCTGCCGCTGGCCTACCCGTTCCAGCCGCTGCAGCTGTCGCTCGTTACGTTTGCCACCATCGGCGCACCGGCGTTCTTTCTGGCGCTTGAGCCGAACCACGAGCTTGTCCACGGTAAATTCATGCGGAACGTGCTGCGCAAGGCACTGCCCGGCGGGCTGACGGATTTCCTGCTTGTGTTCTGCGCACAGGGGTTCGGCTATGCGTTCGACATCCCGTCCGACATGGTCGGTACGATCTGCACGTTGGTGATTTTGTGCGTGGGCTTGCAGATTTTGTGGGGTGTCTGCATCCCGTTCACGCCGCTGCACTGGACCATCTGGGGCAGTATGACCGTGGCGGGCGTCGGCGGGGTGTTCCTGCTGGCGCGCTGGCTGCCGCTGGTGCGGCTGGATCTGGGCAGCACGCTGGTGCTGGTCGTTCTGCTGGCCCTGAGCGCCCCGACTCTGGCCGGGCTTGTCTTTATGGGCGAGCGGCTGCACGGCATGGTCAACGATTGGAAAAATAAAAAAGCACGAAAACACGTATAAAACGACAGCCCCGCCCGCAGAAAAACGGGTGGGGCTGTCGTTTTATCAAAATTATAATTGTAATAGGGGAATTATGAGAAATGGAAATCGCAGGGAGGGGTCTTGACCCCTCCGCGGGGCCTGGCGGCGGCCACGGTGTTCCGGGCCGGATATGTCCGGCCCCTACAGCCATTCCGGCAGGGAAGATGCGTTATTTTTTCAGCTCCTCCTCGATCTCCGGCAGATCCTCTTTGATAAACATAAAGCACAAGCTCACCAGCAGCAGCGCGCAGGAAAGCCAGATCGTCCTCTCGCCGAAGATGCCGACGCACTGTGTACCGATGCCCGCACCCAGCGCAAAGATAAAGATAATGGCAAAGTACTGCAGGGACTTCCACAGCGCGTTTTTATCGTGGCTGTGTCCGAATGCGACCAGCGCGTCCATGCCGCTGCGCAGGTTGCCGATGCACATGGTACTGGCAAACGGGTAGCCATGCACCTTGCGGAACGCCTGCACCTGCATGGCGCAGGCAAACGAGACCAGCGCGTTTGCGCCAATATCCCACGCGGCAGGGAAGAAGCCCACCGCGAACAGCAGCACGATCTCGGCCAGCACGACGAGCTGACGCCAGTGGATGCGGCGGGCCTGCCGCCAGTGCAGGCGGATGCACTCCGCCGCGGCCACACCCAGCGCAAAGGACAGAACGGGGATAAAATAGTGGGCAAACCGCGATAAATCGCCATCAAACAGGCTCTGGCTCATCAGCACGATGTTGCCGGTCTGGGCGTTGGCAAACACCTTGCCGCGCCCAATGTAGGTGTAGGCGTCCTGCAGGCCGCCCGACGCCGACAAGAACATGACCGTGCGGAATGCCTCCGACATCTGGCCGCGGTGATGCGGGAATAATTTTGACATGACTTTCCGACCTCTCTATTACGTTTAAACACCGCCATTATAGCGCGCCGCGCCGCCGCTGTAAAGTTTGCAGCAACACATGCGGCGTTTTGTACCAAAGTGACGCTGCAAAACGGAGAAAGATTTTATACAAAGTGCAGAAATTTGTGCAGGAGTATTACATGAGCGCAACTTTTGCGGTATACTGACTTCACTTTCCAACGCAGTGAGACAACAGCCGCAGGGCGTCGCAACGAGTTGAGCGACACCCTGCGGCTGTTTTTGTTTTGGAGAAAATAACGTATATATGAGGAGTAATTACAATGCCGCAAACAAAGAAACAGGAAATCGTCTACACCGTCATGATGGTCTGCGTCATGGTCTACGGAATGGTCTGCTACAATATCGCACTGGATGTGGGCGGGATGCAGAATTTCATCTTCGCCGCTGCCCTCAGTGAGCTGCCCATCATGGGCGTCATTGGCTTTTTGCTGGACACGTTCCTGGTCGGCCCCACGGCCATGCGCATCGCCACGGGCTGGTTCACCCCAGGCAAGGACAAGCAGGTGTTCCTGGTGGCCGCTATCTCCTGTCTGTCCGCGTGGATGATGTGCCCGTTGATGAGCTTTTTCGCCACGCTGTTCTTCAAGGACAGCCACAACGCGAACTTTTTCGCCATGTGGGTGCAGACCACGGCGATGAACTATCCCACGGCATTTTTGTGGCAGCTGTGCGGCGCGGGCCCGCTGGTGCGGTTCGTGTTTGGCAAGGGTCTGGCCGCTATGAAAAAGAAGTGATAACGATTTCATAATACATCTAATACATCGACAGAAAAAACACAAACCCAATTTTGTACCAATAAAACTGCACAAAAACCACTTGCTATATTTGGTAATAGTGCTATAATACGGCTGAACCTGAAAGTTGGGTGTACCTATTTATATAGAGAAAAGCCCCTTGGCCCCCTCGCAGAGGGAGGCAGGGAACCCAACCCAGGTAAAGCTCCCAAAGAGTGAGGTGCATTGCATGAAAGATGTCAACGACCTGATGCAGGCCATTTTGGAGATGGATGCCGCCCAGCGCCGCGAAAGCGAGAAGGCCCGGCTCGAGCGCTCTGCCCGGCTGGCTGCTCTGGACGAGCAGAAGCAGAAGATCATCGCGGAGTGTGACGCCCGCGAGAAGTCCGAGTCCGACGCCGCCGCAAGAGCTGCCGAGGAGGGCAACGCCGCCGCGCTGGCCGCGCTGGAGACCCAGCGCAGCCAGGCAGCCGAGGCCATGACCGCCGCCGCAAAGGCCCATGAGGCCGAATGGTGCGCTGCGCTTGTACAGCGTACCCTGGGCGAGGAGGCCGCACAATGATGCCCACGGGCAAGGCAAGCGGCAACGCCGTGCTGGCCAAGGCCCGCGCCCTGTACGGCAGCCACCTGCGGGCCGACGATTACCGCCGCCTGATGGCCTGCCGCACAATGACCGAGCTGGCCGCGGCCTTGAAAGAATACCCGCTGTACAGCGAAGCGCTGGCCGAGGTCAACCCCCAGTACGCCCGCCGCGTCCAGCTGGAAAACCTGCTGCGCCAGAGCCTGTACACCCGGTACGACAGCCTTTGCCGCTATGACCGCAGCGCGGGCAACAAAGTGTATGAGTATTTTACCCTCTGCTGTGAGGTCGATGAGCTGACTGCCGCCATGCGGTGCCTGGATGCAGGCCGCCCGGGCGATTACCTGTTCCGCCTGCCGGAGTTCTTGCAGCAGCGCTGCTGCATCGACCTCTACGCGCTGGCCAAGGCCACGAGTTTGGACGGTATCCTGGCCGCTGTGGCCGGTACGCGGTGGGAAAAGGTCCTGGCACCGCTGCAGAGCGCCAAGCCGGACCGCGGTCTGACCGCCCAGGCCGAGCCGCTTCTGCAGGACTTCCGCCACCGCGCACTGGTGGCGCTGGCCCCCGCTAAGGGCGGCACAAGCGCTGCGCCGAACCTGCGCGACCTCGTCGAGCTGGAATGCGACACCTCCGCTGTTTCCAACGCCGCGCGGCTCATCCGCATCGGCGCGCCGGACTCGGTGGTGCGCACCAACGCCCGCCGCGACTGCACGGCCCTGACGAACGACGAGTGGGAATACCTGCTCGCCGCCCGCGATCTGGACACGTTCAAGGCGCGGTTCGCCGGGACGAAGTACGGCCCGCTGCTGGGACACCATGAGTACAGCGTTTTGAAGGAGGGCTTCTTCCACTACCGATGCGACTGGTGCCGCAAGTGGCTGCGGTTCTCCACCGACCCGACGCTGGTCATGCTGTGCTACGTCTGGCTGGCCCGGTGTGAGGTGCAGGATCTGGATCACATCATTGAGGGCGTGCATTACAAGCTGCCGCCCGAGGATGTCCAGCCGCTGCTGGTGGGGTTTGATGAGAAGGATTGAGTGACCCTTGGCCCCCTCTGGGAGGGGGCTCCGCCCGCAGGCGGTGGGGGAGAGAGCTTTGCGGCAGCCCGAAAAATTTCGGGTGATGGCAAGGTTCGCTCCCTCCGCCCCTGCGGGGCACCGTCCCCCTCTGGCGCAAGCGCCACCTTCCCCGTGTCGGGGGAGTCTGTCTCGCCGAGGGAGGCAAGCTGAAACAAGGAGTGTGAACTGATTGGTTGAAAAGATGAAACTGGTGCGGGTGCAGGGCACGATGCCCCAGCTGAACGAGTTTATCGGCTCGTGCTGCATGGACGGACGCTTTGACCTTGAGCCCGCAACCAGATATATGTCGGAATCGCTGGGATACGGCGCTCTGAATGAGGAGAACCCCCACACCGCGATCCGCGACCAGATCGAGACGATGGCCAAAGAGGCCAATATGGAGCTGCACGAGGGGCAGCAGCACAGCGACCCGGTGGATGCCGAGGGCCGCAGCTATCTGAGCGACCTGCTGGAAAAGATCGACGACCTCTGCGCCGAGCGCAAGGTCCTGCTGGACCAGAAGAAGCTCTGCGAGGACGGCATCGAGCAGTACAGCCACTTTACCGGCCTGAAGGTCAACGTGGACGACATTCTCGACTGCGCCCACGTCAAGATCCGTTTCGGCTTCCTGCCGACGGAGGGCTACAACAAGCTGATGAACAACTACGGCGACGACCCGTACATCCTGTTCACCCCCTGCAACCAGACGAAGGCCGGTTACTGGGGCGTCTACATGACCCCGCGGGAGCACGCGCTGGAGACCGACGGCATCTTCTCGATGCTCTACTTTGAGCCGGTGCATGTGCCCGGCGCGGCTGGCTCGCCCGCCGAGATCATCGAGCACTTTAAAGAGAACCTCGACGTTGTCAACAAGAGCGTCGAGGACGTCAACGCCCGCATTGCCGCCCTGTGGCAGCAAAACGCCGACAAGGTCCAGCTGCTGTACAACACAGCCTGCTACTACGCGGCGATCTACGACCTGCGCCGCATGGCCGCGGTCAAGGGCGAGCACTTCTTCTGCGTCGGCTGGGTCCCGGCGTCGGAGGTGGACGAGGTCGCGGGTAAGGCCCGCGGCATCCATGGGCTGCGCGTCACGGTGGACGGACCGGAATCCGCCGGTAAGATGACGCCCCCCACCAAGCTGAAAAACCCCTGGTGGAGCCGCCCTTTTGAGTTTTTCGTCGAAATGTACGGTCTGCCCGCCTACGGCGAGACAGATGTCACCGGCTTTGTAGCGATCACATTCACCGTGCTGTTCGGCATGATGTTTGGCGACGTCGGGCAGGGTATCGTGCTGGCACTGTTCAGCACGTTCATGTGGAAGGTCAAGCACAATGACCTGTTCCATCTGATGATCCCCTGCGGCATTTCGAGCACGATCTTCGGCCTGGTCTACGGTTCTCTCTTTGGCTACGAGGAGGCCCTTGACCCGCTCTACCATGCGCTTGGCATGGCAGGCAAGCCCGTTTCCGTTATGGATTCCATCACCGGCATCCTGATGGTGGCTGTCTACATCGGCATTGTGCTGGTGCTGGCCGCCATGGCACTGAATATGTACACCCACGCCCGCCACAGCGAGTGGGGCGAGTTCATCTTCTCGCCCAACGGCCTTGTCGGCATGGTGACCTACCTGTGCGGCGTTGATCTGGCGTCCGCTTATATGGGTGCTGTCACGTTTATGCCGCAGGTGCTGGCGGTGGTCGGCATGGTCGTCGGTCTGGTGTTGCTGCTCTTTGCGGAGCTGCTGGCCCCGATGGTCGAGGGCAAGCCCTGGAAGCCTGCGGGCGGTATGGGCAACTACCTGATGCAGAGCGTATTTGAGCTGCTGGAAACGGTGCTGAGCTACCTGTCCAACACGATCTCGTTCTTGCGTGTCGGTGCGTTCGTCATCGTCCACGCCAGTATGATGATGGTCGTCTTTACGCTGGCCGGTACGCCGAACAACATTGTTGTGGTCATCCTGGGCAACCTCGTGGTCATCTGCCTCGAAGCACTGCTCTCCGCCATTCAGGGCATCCGTCTGGAGTTCTACGAGATGTTCAGCCGCTGCTACAAGGGCGGCGGCCGCAAGTTCGTAGCCTTTGATTTGAAGAAAGCAAAAGCATAAGATGCGCCGTAGAGGCCGGACATATCCGGCCCGCAACCATTCCACAATCGGACGATAGAATCGAAGCCGCGGGCCGGGCATGCCCGGCCCTTGCAAAAGCGCCTTGACAGAGGGGCGCGGAATAAAACAAAAAATTACGGAGGGTTCCATTATGAAAACCAAGTTCAGCAAACTGTTCGTTACCATCCTGATCGTGGCCGCTGTGACCTGCTGCGGCGCACTGGGCGTCTTTGCCGCGGATGATGCCAATGCCGACACCACCGCTGCCACCACCGCTTCCGAGACCGTCAACACCGACAATGACCACAACAGCTCTTTGAGCATCGGTCTGGTCGCTGCCGCTCTGGCTACGGGTCTTGCCGGTATCGGCGGCGGCATGGCCGTCGCTTCCGCTGCGCCTGCCGCTATCGCAGCCAACAGCGAGAATGAAAAGACCTTCGGCAAGAGCCTGATCTTCGTCGCCCTGGGCGAGTCCATCGCTCTGTACGGCCTGGTCATCTCCATCATGATCCTGTCCAAGCTGGTGTAACGCCATGCGGTTCTTTCTCATCAGCGACAACTCCGACGCCATGAACGGTCTGCGCCTTGCGGGTATTGAGGGCACCGTCGCCCGCAGCGAAGCCGACCTGCGCAACGCGCTGGAAATGGCAGCCCAGCAGCCCGACATCGCCGTGCTGCTCGTGACCGAGAAGATCGCCGAGACCTACACGGCCACGCTGGACAGCGCCCGCGCTGCCGGTGGGCCGCTGCTCATCACGGTGCCCTCCACCGGCGGCGGTGCTGCCGGTAAGGACCGCCTGACCCGCTATATCCGCGAGGCCATCGGCGTCAAGATTTAAGAGGTGTGACCATGAACGAATTAGATACCCGCGCCGAGCGATTCCTCGAGTCCATCCGCGCCGAGGGCGAGGCTGCCTGCGCCGCCATCCGTGAGGAGACGGAGCGCGCGATCAACACCCAGCTGGACGAGACGCGCAAGACCGAGAACGCCCGCGTGGAGCGCACCCTGCGCTTTGAGACCGAGCGCGCCAAGACCCGCGCCAACCGCGATTTGAGCGCGGCCCGCATGGCCGCCCGCGCCACGCTGGCTGCCCAGCGCCAGAAAATCGCCGACGAGACCTTCTCGAAGGCCCGTGAGCAGCTGGCTGCCTTTGTGGCCGGCAAGGACTACGCCGCCTGGCTGCAGAAAGAGGCAGCTTCTCTGGCGGAGACCTTAGGCGAGAACGCCAAGATCACGGCCCGCGCCGCCGACCTGCCGCTGCTGAAAAACGTCGAACTGCCCGCAGGCACCGTTCTGGAGGCCGACGACAGCATCACGCTGGGCGGCCTGAAGGGCGCAAACCCCGCGAAGGGCGTGGCTGCCGACGATACGCTGGAGGCCCGTCTGGAGGCCCAGCACGACTGGTTCCTGGAAAACGCCGGTCTGGAAATTAACATTTGAGGGGCAAAGCTATGAAAAATACAATTTACAGCATCAACGGCCCCGTTGTCACCATCAAGGGCAAGACCGATCTGGAAATGATGGAGATGGTCTATGTCGGCAAGGCACGCCTTGTCGGCGAGGTCATCCGCATGAACGACAAGGAAACCACCATCCAGGTCTATGAGGAGACCGGCGGCCTGAAGGCAGGCGAGCCTGTCGAGAGCACGGGCGGTCCGCTGTCCGTGACCCTCGGCCCCGGCATCCTGCGCAATATCTATGACGGCATCCAGCGTCCGCTGCCCGCCATCGAGCAGCACATGGGCAGCTTCATCGAGCGCGGTGCGCATGAGCCGTCTCTGGACGAGGCCGCCAAGTGGGACGTGACCGTGACCGTACGGCAGGGGGACACCCTGACCGCGGGCCAGATCTACGCCACCTGCCCCGAGACCCCGGCCATCGAGCACCGCTGCATGGTGCCGCCGACGGTCTCCGGTACGGTCACCTGGGTGGCCGACAACGGCAGCTACACCGTCAACGAGCCTATCGTCAAGCTGACCGATGCCAAGGGTAAGGAGCACACGCTGACCCTCTGCCAGAAGTGGCCTATCCGCACCCCGCGCCCGTCTGCCGAGCGCATGACCTCGCCCCGCCCGCTGATCACGGGTCAGCGTGTCATCGATACGATGTTCCCGCTGGCCAAGGGCGGCGCTGCGGCCATCCCCGGCGGCTTCGGTACCGGCAAGACGATGACCCAGCACCAGATCGCAAAATGGTGCGACGCCGACATCATCATCTACGTCGGCTGCGGCGAACGCGGCAACGAGATGACGCAGGCTTTGCAGGAGTTCAGCGAGCTGGTCGACCCCCGCACGGGCAAGAGCCTGATGGACCGTACCGTCCTGATCGCGAACACGTCCAACATGCCTGTCGCCGCCCGTGAGGCTTCTATCTACACCGGCATCACGCTGGCCGAGTATTACCGCGACATGGGCTACCACGCCGCCATGATGGCCGACTCCACCTCCCGCTGGGCCGAGGCTCTGCGTGAGATCAGCGGACGTCTGGAGGAGATGCCCGCCGACGAGGGCTACCCCGCGTACCTGCCCAGCCGTCTGGCCGAGTTCTACGAGCGCGCCGGTTACGTCAAGACGCTGAACGGCGCGGAAGGCTCTGTCTCCGTCATCGGCGCTGTCAGCCCGCAGGGCAACGACTTCTCCGAGCCTGTCACCCAGAACACGAAGCGCTTCACCCGCTGCTTCTGGGCGCTGGATAAGTCGCTGGCCTACGCCCGCCACTATCCCGCCATCAACTGGAACGACTCCTACAGCGAGTATCTGGGTGACCTCGGCGGCTGGTACTACGACAACGTCGGCCACGACTTCATGTCCTGCCGTGAGCGCATCGCCAACCTGCTGCTGCAGGAGAACAATCTGATGCAGATCGTCAAGCTGATCGGCTCTGACGTGCTGCCCGACGACCAGAAGCTGACGATTGAGATCGCCCGCGTCATCCGCGTCGGATTTTTGCAGCAGAACGCCTTCCACGCGGTTGACACCTACGTCCCGCTGGAAAAGCAGCTGAAAATGATGGAAACCATTCTGTACCTGTACGACAAGTGCGCCGCACTCGTCGCCAAGCAGGTGCCTGTCAGCCGTCTGCTGGCCACCGGCCTGTTTGACGAGCTGGTCCAGATGAAGTATACCGTGCCCAACGACGATTTGAGCAAGCTGGACGAGCTGCAAAAAGCAATCGACACCAAGCTGGCCGCCGTGGCCCAGGGCTGATGAGGAGGGAACAACATGATTCTGGAACATATCGGACTTTCCCAAATCAACGGCAGTCTGGTCGTGCTGGACGGCGTCAAGGGCGTCCAGTATGACGAAATGGCAGAGCTGCACCTCGACGACGGCTCGACCCGCGTGGGCCGTGTTGTCCGTGTCGATGGTGACCGCTGCGTCATTCAGGTGTTTGAGGGCACCCGCGGGCTGAGCCTTGTCAACAACCGCACGGTGCTGACCGGCCACCCGATGATGATGGATTTAAGCCCCGAGCTGCTGGGCCGCGTGCTGGACGGTCTGGGCCGCCCCATTGACGGCCTCGGTGACATTTACCCCGTCGCCCGCCGCGATGTCAACGGCGCGCCCATCAACCCCGTCAGCCGTGTCTACCCCCGCAACTACATCCACACCGGCATTTCTTCGATTGACTGCCTGGCCACGCTGATCCGCGGCCAGAAACTGCCGATCTTCTCCGGCTCCGGCATGAAGCACAACGAGCTGGCCGTCCAGATCGTCCGTCAGGCCAGCGTGGCCGACGGGTCGGACTTCGCCATCGTGTTCGCCGCTATGGGCGTCAAGAATGACGTTGCGTCGTATTTCCGCGAGAGCTTCGAGAGCTGCGGCGCGATGGAGCGCGTTGTCATGCTGCTGAACCTCGCCAACGACCCCATCATCGAGCGTATCATCACCCCGCGCGCCGCGCTGACGGTGGCCGAGTATCTGGCCTTTGACCTGAACAAGAACGTGCTGGTCATCCTGACCGATATGACAAGCTACTGCGAGGCCCTGCGTGAATTCTCGTCCTCCAAGGGCGAGATCCCGGGCCGCAAAGGCTTCCCCGGCTACCTGTATTCCGATCTGGCCAGCCTGTACGAGCGCGCCGGTATCATCAAGGGCAGCAAGGGCTCTGTGACCCAGATCCCGATCCTGACCATGCCCGGCGACGACATTACCCACCCCATCCCCGACCTGACGGGCTACATCACCGAGGGGCAGATCGTGCTGGACCGCGGCATGGATGCCACCGGCCTGTATCCGCCTGTGTCCGTGCTGCCCAGCCTGTCCCGTCTGATGAAGGACGGCATCGGCGCAGGCTACACCCGCGAGGATCACGTCACACTGTCCAACCAGCTGTTCGCCTGCTACGCCAAGGTGCAGGACGCCAAGGCGCTGGCCAGCGTCATCGGCGAGGAGGAATTGTCCCAGAGCGATAAGCAGCTGATGGCCTTTGGCCGCGCGTTTGAGCAGGAGTTCATCGGCCAGGGCAACACCGACCGCACGATGGAGCAGACCCTCGACCTCGGCTGGGAGCTGCTGGCGACCCTGCCCCGCAACGCTCTGGACCGCTGCGACGCCGCGACGCTGGATAAGTATTACGAACCGGCGAAGGCGAGAATCAGTAAAGCAAATAATAAATAAAAAATAATAAATAATAAATGTGGATGCGCGGCAGCACCCCCGGCAGGGGGAGGTAGGGGCGAACATTGTTCGCCCGCCCGTTTGCCGCTATTGCACGATTTTCGGGTTTACCGTAGGGGCGGATTCCATATCCGCCCGCACTTTGAGCCGCGCAGCGGCGATCCACTTTCTTTTTTATTTATTATTTATTCTTTATTATTTATCAAAGGAGTACCCAATGGCACAGCAGGTTTTTCCCACAAAATCAAACCTGATGGCGACAAAGCGCAGTCTGGCGCTGGCGACCCAGGGCTATGACCTGATGGACCGCAAGCGCAACATCCTTGTGCGCGAGATGATGCAGCTGATTGACCGCGCCGCAGGCATTCAGGACCGCATCAGCGCGGCCTACGCCGAGGCGTATGAGGCGCTGAAAAAGGCCAACATCATGCTGGGTTCTGTCGGCGGCTATGCTGCCGGTGTGCCGGTGGAGCGCGGCGTGCAGATGTCCACCCGCAGCGTCATGGGCGTTGAGCTGCCCACGCTGCGCCTGAACACCACCTCGCCCATGGGGCTGTACTATGACTTGGAATCCACCAACGGCACGCTGGATGTGGCCTACCTCAAGTTCAATGAGGTCAAGACGCTGACCGTCGAGCTGGCCGAGGTCGAGACCAGCGTCATCCGTCTGGCCGAGGCCATCCAAAAGACCCAGAAGCGCGCCAACGCCCTGGGCAACGTGCAGATCCCCCAGATGCAAAAGACCATCAAGTCCATCGACGAGGTCCTGAGCGAGCGTGAGCGCGAGGAATTCAGCCGTCTGAAGGTCATCAAGGCACAAAAAGAGAAAGAAGAAGCGTGACCTTCAAGCCTTCTCCCTCTGGGGGAGAAGGTGGCCCCGCAGGGCCGGATGAGGGGAGAGCTTATGGCGGTTGCCCGTCTGTGGGGGCACCGTAGGGGCGGATTCTATATCCGCCCGTGGAGATTTGCCCGTTTAAGGGCTGCAATGACAGACTTTGCCCGCATCAGTCACCTTCGATGACAGCTTCCCCCGAGGGGGAAGCTTTTTTTGTTTGTGGAATTTTCCCAAACACCCCGCCACTTTTCTAAATGGCGCTGTCAAAAAAATAACGGTATAATAAAGGCAGAACATGGGAATCATCGGCAAACAGCCGATACAATAAAAGGAGAGAATTTCTATGGCAAGTCGTATTGTACTGAACACTATTTCCTACCACGGCCACGGCGCAATCGAGAACATCGTTCCCGAGCTGACCGCCCGCGGCTACAAGAAGGCTTTCGTCTGCTCTGACCCCGATCTGATCAAGTTCGGCGTCACCAAGAAGGTCACCGACCTGCTGGACGCCGCCGGCTTTGCCTACAGCGTTTACAGCGAGATCAAGCCCAACCCCACCATCCAGAACGTTCAGGACGGCGTTGCCGCCTTTAAGGCTGCCGAGGCTGACTGCATCGTCACCATCGGCGGCGGCTCCTCCATGGATACCGCCAAGGCCATCGGCATCATCATCAACAACCCCGAGTTCGCGGATGTCCGCAGCCTGGAGGGCGTTGCCCCCACCAAGAAGCACGCCGTGTTCACCATTGCGGTGCCCACCACCGCCGGCACCGCTGCCGAGGTCACGATCAACTACGTCATCACCGATGTCGAGAAGAAGCGCAAGTTCGTCTGCGTGGACACCAACGACATCCCCGAGATCGCCGTTGTCGATCCCGATATGATGTCCAGCATGCCCAAGGGTCTGACCGCCGCTACCGGCATGGACGCCCTGACCCACGCCATCGAGGGCTACATCACCAAGGGCCACTGCACCATCTCCGATATGTTCCATCTCGAGGCCATCAAGTTGATTTCCGAGAACCTGCGCGGCGCTGTGCAGAACACCCCGGAGGGCCGCGAGGGCATGGCTCTGGGCCAGTACATTGCCGGTATGGGCTTCTCCAACGTCGGCCTGGGCATCGTCCACAGCATGGCCCACGGCCTGTCCGCCCTGTATGACACCCCCCACGGCGTTGCCTGTGCCATCATCCTGCCCACCGGTCTGGAGTACAACAAGACCGCGGCCGGCGAGCGTTACCGTGCCGTCGGCAAGGCGATGGGCGTGACCGGCATTGATGAGATGAACGACGTCGAGGCCGCCGATGCCACGATTGCAGCCGTCAAGAAGCTGAGCGCCGACGTGGGCATCCCCGCCGACCTGAAGGGCATCCTGAAGGAGGAGGACGTTCAGTTCCTGGCCGAGTCCGCCTTTGCCGACGCCTGCTGCCCGGGCAACCCCCGCGACACCAGCGTTGAGGAGATCAAGGAGCTGTACCGCAGCCTGATGTAATTTAGTATTACATAATGTAAGAGGGTATCTGCTGAAATGGCAGGTACCCTCTTTTTTGCTGTTATGTCGTTTATGGGTAGTTCGTAGGGAGCGGTCTTGACCGCTCCGGGAACGTGACGATGGCCGCAAACAGCCCGGAGGGGTCAAGACCCCTCCCTACAAGCAGGGTAGGGGCCGCACATGTGCGGCCCGCAACCTTACGGCAAAAGCAATTTTACCGGAAAGCCGCGGGCCGGGCGTGCCCGGCCCCTACCAATATTGTGATTTTGTTTGGAATTTCTTCGGTTCCTTCTTTGCAAAGAAGGAACAAACCCCCGTTAAGAATCCGAATCCAGCTTCAGCACCGCAGTAAACGCCTCGCTCGGCAGGGTCACGCTGCCCAGCTGGCGCATCTTCTTTTTGCCTTCCTTCTGCTTTTCCAGCAGCTTCTTCTTACGGGTGATGTCACCGCCGTAGCACTTGGCCAACACGTCCTTGCGCATGGCCTTGACCGTCTCGCGGGCAATGACCTTGCCGCCCACAGCCGCCTGCACCGGGATCTCAAACAGCGCGCGGGGGATATTCTCCTTCAGCTTCTCGCAGATGCGGCGGCCCTTCGCGTAGGCGTTGTCTGCAAAGACGATCATCGACAGGGCATCGACGACCTCGCCGTTGAGCAAAAAGTCCAGACGGACGAGCTTGCTCTCGTGCCAGCCCTCCCACTCGTAGTCGTAGCTGGCATAGCCGCGGCTGCGGGACTTGATGGCATCAAAGAAGTCGTAGACGATCTCGCCCAGCGGGATCAGGTAATGCAGGTCAACGCGCGTTTCGTCCATATACTTCATATCGACCAGCACGCCGCGCTTCGTCTGGCACAGGTCCATCAGCGGGCCGACGTAATCGTTCGGTGTGTAGATGTGCGCGTTGACGAACGGCTCCTCCTGCTTGACGATGCGGGTCGGGTCGGGGTAGGCGGAGGGGTTGTCAATGACCTCCACCGTGCCGTCGGTCAGCGTCAGGCGGTACTGGACGCCCGGCGTCGTCGTGATAAGGTCAAGGTCAAACTCGCGCTCAAGACGCTCGGTGATGATCTCCATGTGGAGCAGGCCCAGGAAACCGCAGCGGAAGCCGAAGCCCAGCGCGGCACTCGTCTCCGGCTCAAAGATCAGGCTCGCGTCGTTGAGCTGCAATTTCTCCAGCGCGTCCTTCAGGTCGGGATAGTCCGCGCCGTCGGCGGGGTAAATGCCGCAGAACACCATCGGCGTGACCGTGCGGAAGCCGGGCATCGGCTCCGGTGTGGGGTTCGCGGCCAGCGTGACGGTATCGCCGACGCGGGTGTCGCGCACGGTCTTGATGCTGGCCGTCAGGTAGCCGACCTCGCCGGCCTCGAGCTTGTCACAGGGGGTCAGGCTCGTTGCGCCCATGTGGCCGACCTCCACCAGCTGGAACTCCGCGCCGGTGCTCATCAGGCGGATGGTGTCGCCGGGCTTGACCGTGCCCTCAAAGATGCGGACGTAGACGATGACGCCCTTGTAGCTGTCGTAGATGGAGTCGAAGATCAGCGCCTTCAGCGGTGCGTCGGGGTCGCCGGTGGGGGCGGGAATATCCCGCGCAACGCTTTCCAGCACCTCTTTGACGCCGATGCCCAGCTTGGCCGAGACGCGCGGTGCCTCCATGCAGGGCAGGCCGATGACGTCCTCGACCTCCTTTGCCACGGCGTCAGGGTCGGCACTGGGCAGGTCGATCTTGTTCAAAATCGGCACGACCTCCAGATTGTGGTCCAGCGCCAGATAGCAGTTCGCCAGCGTCTGCGCCTCAACGCCCTGGCTGGCGTCGACGACGAGGACTGCGCCCTCGCAGGCGGCCAGACTGCGGCTGACCTCGTACTGGAAGTCCACATGGCCCGGGGTGTCGATGAGGTTGAACTCATAGGTCTCGCCGTCGTCGGCCTTGTAGCGCATCGTGACGGCGCGGGCCTTGATGGTGATGCCGCGCTCCTTCTCGATGTCCATGTCGTCCAGCACCTGGTCGGTCATGGTGCGCTTGTCGACGCTGTCGGTCAGCTCCAGCATACGGTCCGACAGGGTGGACTTGCCGTGGTCGATGTGGGCAATAATGCAAAAGTTGCGGATGTTCTTGCGGGCCATCAGGTTTCCTCCAAATTGTTCCAGATCTCGCAGATCTTGCCGTTTTCCTTATATACGCGGGGCACGCGGCGGGCAAGGCCGCACACGACTTCGTAGTTGATGGTCTGTGTCTTGGCGGCAATCGTGTCAGCCGTGTCGCCGCCGTCCGGGCCAAAGACCGTGACCTCGTCGCCCATCTTCACGCCGGGAATGTCCGTCACATCGACCATTGTCTGGTCCATGCAGACGCGCCCGACCACGGGGGCCCGCTGGCCGCGGATGACCATGACGCCCCGGTCCGGCCCGCCGGACAGCATCCGCGGGTAGCCGTCAGCGTAGCCCACACAGACTGTGGCGACGCGCATCGGCCTATCGGCGGTAAAGGTGCGCCCGTAGCTGACGCTCTGACCGGGCTGCAGCTCCTTGACAAAGGTCACGACGGATTTCAGCGACATGACGGGCTGCAGGGCGGGGAAGTGTACCTCATTGCTGGGGTCGAGCCCGTACAGGATGATGCCCGCGCGGGTCATGTCGTGTCGCCACTCGGGGTGGCGCAGCTGTGCGGCAGAGTTGGCGCAGTGTACCGTGCCGACAGGGCAGCCGTCCGCACGCAGCCGCTCTACGACCTGCGCGAACAGCGCGTGCTGCTCGTCGGTGTAGCGCTCGTCGTCGGGCTCGACGCTGTCCGCCACCGCAAAGTGCTGAAAGACGCCGCAGATGTCCAGCCCGGGCAGGGCGTAGAGAGCCTCCAGCTCGCGGATGGTCTCCGCAAAGCCGGAACGCACCGCAAAGCCGATGCGGCCCATGCCGGTGTCGATCTTCAGGTGGACCTTAACCTTGACGCCCGCCTTGACGGCAGCAGCGGAGAGCGCCTGTGCGTATTCGGTCGAATAGCAGGTGGTGATCAGGTCGTTGGCAGCCAGCACAGCCGCATAGGTGGGGTCGGCGTAGCCCAGAATCAGGATGGGTGTTGTGATGCCGCCGCGGCGCAGGTGCCGCCCCTCGCCAAGGGAACTGACCGCGAAGCCCGCAGCACCGGCCTCCTGCAGAACGCGGGCGATGACGTTATCGCCGTGGCCGTAGGCGTCCGCCTTGACGACGGCACAGACCGGCCCGCCTACGGTGCGGCGGATATATTCATAATTTTCACGCAGGGCCGTCAAATCGATCTCGGCCCAGCAGTGCTTTTCCAAGGTAAGTGTATTCATAGTGCGCCATTTCCTCCGTAACAGTTTATTATAGCATGAAAACAGCGTTCCTGCAACCAATTTTCAGGTTTTCTGATTTTCTAATTTTCGCCGTCGTCGTTTGTGGTCAGGTGTGCGGCGTCCGTCTCGGACCAGTGGCCGTGTACCCGTTGCACGCCGACGATGCGCAGCTTGGAATGTAGGAAGTGCTGCTCGCGGTAAAGGCTGAAATAGCTCGACAGCATGTAGGAAACCGCGCATGCCAGCGCAAACAGCGAGACGCACTGCCCGCCGAATACCTCGATGGCAAGGCAGATGGACGCCAGCGGGCTGTTGGTGCAGCCGCAGAACAGCGCAACCATGCCCAGCGCCGCGCCCAGCTGCGGCGGCAGACCCAGCAGCGGCGCGGCCACACAGCCGAACGTCGCGCCGGTGAAGAAGATCGGCACGATCTCGCCGCCCTTGAAGCCTGCGCCCAGGGTCAGTGCGGTGAACAGCATCTTTAAAAGGAAGGCGTAGGGAACGGCCTCGCCGTCGATGGCGGCCTCGATGACCGCCGCGCCCGCGCCGTTGTAGTCGGTGGTGCCCAGCAGTTTTGTCAAGGCGATAATGAGCACGCCGCCCGCGGCGACGCGCAGGTAGATGTTCGGGAAGAATTTCCGGTACAGTTTCGGCGTGACGTGGAGCAGCTCACAGAAGAAGATGCTCAACGCGGCCAGCAGCGCACCCAGGATGATAACGCGGACGAGATTGTCCGGCGTGGGGGCAGCCTCGGCCTGTAAGACGAACGCCTCGGGAGCCAGCCCCATTTTGCCGCTGATGAAAACGCCCAGCAGCGCCGACACCAGACAGGGAAGCAGTGCCGCGTACTGCATGGAGCCGACATCGACGACCTCCAGCGTGAAGATCGTTGCGGCCAGCGGCGTGCCGAAGATGGCCGAGAATGCGCCCGCCATGCCGCACATCGTCATTAAGCGGCAGTCGCGGTTTTCTAAGCGCAGCGCCCTGCCGAGCTGCCCGGATACGCTGCCGCCCAGCAGCAGAGCCGCGCCCTCGCGTCCGCTGGACCCGCCGAACAGATGCGTGGCGACGGTGGAAACAAAGATGAGCGGCGCGGTGCGCAGTGTCAGCGGCTTGTGCTCCCGCACGGATACGAAGATTTGGTTCGTAGAGCCGCCGCCATCCGGGTCAAAGCGGTGATACAAAAATACGATAACAAGACCGGCAACGGGCAGCAGGTAAAGCAGCCACGGGTGCGCGCCGCGGGTGGCGTTGGCCCAGTTGAGCGCCAGCCCGAATGCGCCGCCCAACGGGCCTACCACGCAGCCCACCAGCGCCGCCAGCACCAGCCACTTGGCGCACACCGCCTGATACCCCGCCGCGCTGCGCAGATACCGTTTGATTCGCTCCAAGGCGACCCCTCCTATGCTATGCAAAATTTGAGATTATTATAGCCTTTTTGTGGGGAAAAGACAACAGAAAAATGAACCGCGGCAGCGCCTTTTGGCAGAGAAAGCCGAAGAACATTCCTACATGTGTACCGAATAACAGAAGCGCCGCAGATTTCAATGAATCTGCGGCGCATTCCGATGGTCGAGGTGACAGGACTCGAACCTGCGGCCTCGTGGTCCCAAACCACGCGCGCTACCAACTGCGCAACACCTCGTTCTTATAACTTATCCATTATAATACACAAGCGGTGCGGGCGTCAAGTCCCGGCGCGGCAAAAATCATACAGCCAGGCGGAGCAGCCCCAGCACCAGCAGGTGCGCGGGGTAGAAGGCATAGAAGAACCACTTGTAAAACGTGCGCCCGCGGGCGGCGCGCCGGCCATTGTACAGGTACAGGATCACAAACGCGGAGACAAGGATCGGCACAGCGCAGCCGACGGCCTCCCACACCTGCCCGCTGCCCAGCCCGGCCATGCCGCCGTAGAGCAGCGCCGCCGCGCCGAACGCGGCTTTCTGCCGTGTGCGATTTTCCCCGGCCCAGGCAAACAGCAGCGTGAACACCGGGGCCAGCAGCGCCCAGTCACAGAACAGCGATGCGCAGATCAGCAGCACGATGCAGACGCCGCGCAGCACGCGGTCCTGAATTTTCTCCTGCACCAGCAGCACCAGAAAGCAGAGCAGCAGCGTGAACAGCATGTTGAACTGCACAAACCCGGCGATGCCGTTTGCCGGAAAGGCCAGCTGATACGGCAGCTGCGCCAGCACGGCAAACCCCAGCAGCCGCCCGGCGTAGCGGCGTTTGGAGCGGGTGCAGCCGTAGCCTTCGACGAGAAAAAAGCACATCGTCACGGCGGTAAAGTAGCCGATGCAGAGGCATAGATTTGTCAGCGGCTGCCCGGCGGGCAGAAAGACGTTCGCAATGTGGTTGATAAGCATGGTGAGCATGGCAACCATCTTGATGGAATCACGGGACATGGTAAAAACCCCTTTCGTATTCATTGTAAAGTACGAGGGAGCGGGCGTCAAGATTGCAGCGGCACGGCAACATTTTTGCGGCCCGCCCTTTCTTTTGCCCTGTGCCTGCGCTATAATGAAGTACAGGGAAGCTATAGGGCTGCTGCAAGGTGTTCTGCGCGGGATGCAGGACTTTTCCCTGTGCCGGTCATTTGCTGTGTGCTGGTGTTTGTGATCGAGCTGTTTGTGTGAGGTACTATGATTGACGCAATAAAAATCCGCGGTGCGCGGGTACACAACCTGAAAAACATCGACGTCGATGTCCCTTTAAACAAAATCGTCGGCATTGCGGGCGTGTCCGGGTCGGGCAAATCGTCGCTGGCACTCGGCGTGCTGTATGCCGAGGGCTCGCGCCGCTACCTTGACGCGCTGTCCACCTACACCCGCCGCCGCATGACCCAGGCCGCCAAGGCACAGGTGGATGAGGTGCTTTACGTCCCCGCCGCGCTGGCGCTGCACCAGCGGCCCGGTGTGCCGGGCATCCGCAGTACCTTCGGCACGGGTACCGAGCTGCTGAACAGTCTGCGGCTCATGTTCTCCCGCCTGGCCAGCCACCGCTGCCCCAACGGCCATTACGTGCCGCCAACGCTGAACGTCGCCGCCGAGCAGCCGATTTATTGCCAGGAATGCGGCGCACTTGTGCGTGCGCCGTCGGCGGAGGAGCTGGCCTTCAACAGCCAGGGCGCCTGCCGCACCTGCGATGGTACGGGCCTGGTCCGCACCGTGGACCGTGCCACGCTTGTGCCTGACGAGAGCATCAGCATTGACGACGGGGCCGTCGCGCCGTGGAACAGCCTGATGTGGTCGCTCATGACCGACGTCTGCCGCGCCATGGGCGTGCGCACCAATGTGCCGTTCCGTGAACTGACCGACAGGGAAAGAGACATCGTTTTCAACGGCCCGGCGGAGAAAAAGCATATCTTCTACAAAGCCAAAAGCACGCCCGAGGCCGGGGAACTGGACTTTACCTATTACAATGCGGTCTACACGGTGGAGAACGCCCTGGCCAAGGTCAAGGACGAGAAGGGCATGAAGCGGGTGGAAAAATTCCTGCGCGTGGATACCTGCCCGGACTGCCGCGGCTCGCGCCTGTCAGAGGCCGCCCGTGCGCCGCGGCTGCGGGGCATCGGGCTGGATGAGGCGTGCAGGATGACGCTGACAGCACTCTGCGGCTGGGTGGACGGCGTGCCCGCCAGCCTGCCGCCCGAGATGCGCCCCATGGCCGAGAGCATCTGCGCCTCGTTCCGCGAGACCGCACGTCGGCTGCTGGATCTGGGGCTCGGCTACCTGACGCTGGACCGCGCGTCGTCAACGCTTTCCACCGGTGAGCGGCAGCGGATGCAGCTGGCCCGCGCCGTGCGCAACCGCACCACGGGTGTTTTGTACGTGCTGGACGAGCCGTCCATCGGGCTGCACCCCTCCAACATCGTCGGCCTGAACGGCGTCATGCACGACCTGATCGCCGACGGCAACTCGGTGGTGCTCGTTGATCACGACACACAGGTGCTGGCGGAGTCGGACTGGCTCATCGAGATGGGCCCCGAGGCCGGTGCGGGCGGCGGGCACGTCATTGCCGAGGGTACGGTGGCCGACCTGGCCGGGAACCCGGCGTCCCAAATCGGTCCGTTTCTGGGTGGGCAGGGGAGTGCTGCGCCCCGGAACCGCTCGGCGGCGGAGCTGTTTGCCGAGGGGCGCATCCATCTTTCGACGGACGCCATCCATACGGTCAAGCCGCTGGAGGTGGACATTCCCAAGGGGCGGCTGACCGTTGTCACGGGTGTGTCCGGCTCCGGCAAGACGACGCTGATTCTGGAAAGCCTTGTCCCGGCGCTGGCGGCGCAGACGGCGGGCAAGCCGCTGCCGCCCCACGTAAGGGCTATCGAGGCCGACGGCATCGCGCAGGTAAAGCTCATCGATGCAACGCCGATTGGCATTAACGTGCGCTCCACCGTGGCGACCTACGCCAATGTACACGACGAGCTGCGCAAGGTTTTTGCCCGCACGCCCGATGCCAAACGGCTGGGCTACAAGGCGGGCGACTTCTCCTACAACACAGGCAAACTGCGCTGCCCGGTCTGTGACGGCACCGGCGTCATCAGTCTGGACGTGCAGTTTTTGCCCGATGTGGAAATTCCCTGTACCGGGTGCCATGGCTCCCGCTACAGCCGCGACGCCGACGCCGTGCGGCACGAGAACAGGCACGGCGGGACCTGCACGCTGCCGCAGCTCATGGACATGGACATCAACACGGCGCTGACCGTCTGTACAGACTTGAAATTGGTGACACAGCGCTTAAAAGTGCTGCAGGATCTGGGCCTTGGCTACCTGACGCTGGGCGAGGAAACGCCGAGCCTGTCCGGCGGCGAGGCACAGCGGCTGAAGCTGGCCAGCGAGATGGGCAGGGCCCAGCATGACACAGTGTTTGTCTTTGACGAGCCGACCATCGGTCTGCACCCGCTGGACGTGCGCACACTGCTGGGCGTATTCCGAACCCTGATCGAAAACGGCGCGACGGTCATCGTCATTGAGCATGACCTCGACGTCATCCGCAGCGCGGACTACCTCATCGACATGGGACCCGGCGGCGGTGAGGAGGGCGGACGTGTCGTCGCCTGCGGAACCCCCGCCGAGGTGAAGCGGAACCCGGAGAGCAGGACGGGGAAATTTATTTGAAACGTATCATGCCTTCCCCCTTGGGGAAGGTGGCCGTAGGCCGGATGAGGGGCGAGCTTGCCGTGATTGCCCGTAAAAGGGTTGCTGCGCAAACTCGCCCCTCATCAGTCACCTTCGGTGACAGCTTCCCCCGAGGGGGAAGCCTTTTTTGTTTTGTACATCCTGCACAAAAACCACCCTTCATTTTTGGTGAGTGAAAATGACCGAAACTGATTGATTTTGACGGATAATCTGCTATAATAAAGCTACAGTCAATCAGAAATATCCATAAAACACCAAAATCGGTCAAACAAAGACCGGGAAAGGAGCAAACCCCTATGTTAGCCGAGGAACGCTTTGCCCTGATTCTGAACCTGCTGGCGGAAAAACGCACCGCCACCGTGCAGGAGCTGTGCGAGGCACTTAACGCCAGTGAATCCACGATCCGCCGCGACCTGACCGAGCTGGCGCGGCAGGGCCGTTTGAATAAGGTCCACGGCGGTGCGACCCTGCCGGACGGCCAGTTTTTGGCCGATGAGCCGACGATGGCCGCCAAGGAGGCGCTTGCCGTCGGGCAGAAGCGCAGCATCGCGCAGGCCGCGGCAGACCTGATCCGGGCGGAGGATTTCATCTACATCGACGCCGGTACAACCACGCTGGCCATGGTCCGGGCGCTGAGCGGCCCCGCGCTGGAGGCCCACTACGTCACCAACGGCATCGCCCACGCGCGGCTGCTGGCACAAAAAAGCTGCCACGTCTGCGTGCCGGGCGGTCTGCTGCGTCCCCAGACGGAGGCCATCATCGGGGCGGCGGCCATCACGGCGCTGCAGCAGTTCAATTTCACCAAGGCGTTCATCGGGGCCAACGGCGTGGCGCTGAACGCCGGGTTCACAACGCCCGACCCGGAGGAGGCCGCCGTCAAGGCCGCTGCCGTCCACCGCGCGCGGGAGACCTGGTATCTGGTGGATGACAGCAAATTCGGCCGGGTCTATCCGGCCGTCATCGGGGAGATCTACAGCGGCGCGATCCTGACGAACCGCTGCCCTGACCCAAAATACAGACAGCTGACACTGGTAAAGGAGACAGAGCAATGATCTACACAGTGACATTCAACCCGGCCATCGACTATGTCGTGCGGCTGGACCGTGAACTGAGCGTGGGCGATGTCAACCGCGCCAAAGGCGAGGACTGCGTGCTGGGCGGCAAGGGCATCAATGTGTCCGGCGTGCTGGCCCAGCTCGGGTGCGAGAGCGTCGCCCTTGGCTTTGTGGCGGGCGAGACCGGCGCCTGGCTGGAGCGCGGCCTGGCTGCGCAGGGCCTGAAAACCGATTTTGTCCACCTCGACCACGGCATGACCCGCATCAACGTCAAGATCAAGGCCGGGCAGGAGACAGAGCTCAACGGCGCGGGCCCCGACATCCCGGAAGCCGCCATGAAGGCGCTTGAGAAAAAGCTCGACGCCCTGCAAAAGGATGACATTCTGGTGCTGGCGGGCAGCATTCCGGCCAGCCTGGCCCAGACGACCTATGAGCGGCTGCTGGCCCGGCTGGAGGGCCGCGGCATCCGCGCCGTGGTCGATGCCACGCGCGATTTGCTCGTGAACGTGCTGCCCTACAAGCCGTTCCTCATCAAGCCGAACAACCACGAGCTGAGCGAGATCACGGGCGTCAGGCTGACGAATGATAAGGAAATTGCCGCTGCTGCCCACATGATGCAGGACAAGGGCGCGCGCAATGTGCTGGTCAGCATGGCGGGCGACGGTGCGCTGCTGCTGGATGAGCACGGCACGGTCTACCGCATCGGCTGCCCCAGGGGCAAGGTCGTCAACAGTGTCGGCGCGGGCGACAGCATGGTGGCCGGTTTTGTGGCCGGTTACCAGCAGAGCGGCGGCGATTATGAGGCTGCCCTCCGCCTGGGCACCGCCTGCGGCAGCGCCACCGCGTTCAGCCTGGGTCTGGCGACGAAGGCGGATATTGATGCACTGCTGGCAACGATGTGACGCGGCGCTGTAACGGAGGATGCCTGCATCGACCCCTGCAAAAAAACGGCAGCCGCCCCTCAGCCTTCCCAACAGCACCCATTTACCGTAAAGCAGCGGGCCGGGCATGCCCGGCCCCTACAAAGATATTATTTAAAAAGAAGAAGGAGAACTGTCCTATGCGTATCACGGAACTGTTCACTGCGCAGTCCATCGCGCTGGATGTCGCTGCCTCGGATCAGGCCGCCATCCTTGACAAGCTCGTTGATCTGCAGGCGACCCACGGCAATATCACCGATAAGGGCGCCTACAAAAAGGCCCTCTACGCCCGCGAGGCCGAGGCATCCACCTACGTGGACAACGGCATCACGGTGCCCCACGCCCGCACAGCCTGCGTGACCCGCCCCAGCCTGGCGGCGCTGCGGCTGAGCACCCCGGTCCAGTACAACGCCGATGACGACGGCAAAACCGACCTGCTGTTTGCGATTGCCGCGCCGGAGAATGGCAGCCTGCACATTGACATGCTGGCCCGTATGATGCAGATGCTGATGAACGACGACTTCGTCGAAAAGCTGCGCGCCGCCAAGACGCCCGCCGAATTTCTCGACGCCATCGACGCCCAGGAGGATGCCCAATTTGGCGAGGAGAGCTTCACCCAACAGGAGATCCCCCGGAACGGCTACCGTGTGTTGGCCGTCACGGCCTGCCCCAACGGCATTGCCCACACCTACATGGCTGCTGAGGCCCTGACCAAGATGGGCGACAAGCTCGGTCTGCCAACCAAGGTCGAGACGAACGGCTCCGACGGAGCCAAGAATGTGCTGACCCCCGAGGAGATCGCCGCCTGTGACGGCATCATCATTGCGGCGGACAAGAACGTCGAGACCGCCCGCTTCGACGGCAAGCCGGTGCTGTTTGCCCGCGTGGACGATGGCATCCACAAGCCGGAGGAGCTGATCAAGAAAATTGCCCACGGTGAAACTCCCATCTACCACGCTGAGGCCGGGGCCAAGACCCGGCAGGCCGCGGGCGGCGCAAACGACAGCTTTGGCCACAGCCTGTACAAGCACCTGATGAACGGTGTATCGCACATGCTGCCCTTCGTCGTGGGCGGCGGCATCATGATCGCGCTGGCCTTCCTGCTGGACGATTACACGATTGACCCGTCCAACTTCGGCATGAACACGCCGGTGGCGGCGTTCTTCAAGACCGTCGGCAGTGCGGCGTTCGGTTATATGCTGCCGATCCTCGCAGGCTTTATCGCCATGTCTATTGCGGACCGTCCGGGTCTGGCCGTCGGCTTTGCGGGCGGCGTGCTGGCCATGAACGGTACGAACTTTGCCGCCCTTGCCCACGGTGAGACCACCGGCATCTCCGGCGGCTTCCTGGCGGCGCTGCTGGCGGGCTTTGCCGCGGGCTACATCGTACAGTTCCTCAAGAAGATCACCGAGAAGCTGCCTGCCAGCCTCAACGGCATCCGCCCGATGCTGATCTATCCGCTGGGCGGCATCCTCATTATTGGTGCGGTCATGTGCGGCATCAACCCGGTTATGGGCATCATCAACACGGCAATGACCGACTGGCTGAACGCCATGGGCGGCACGTCCAAGATCCTGCTGGGCGCAATCGTTGCCGGCATGATGAGCATTGATATGGGCGGCCCCTTCAACAAGGCAGCCTACGTCTTTGGCACGGCGGCGCTGGCCTCCGGCAACTACGGGGTTATGGCCGCGGTCATGGTCGGCGGCATGGTGCCCCCGATTGCGATTGCCCTGTCTACGACCTTTTGCCCCAAAAAGTGGAGCCCCGACGAGCGCCGCAACGGCATCGTGAACTACGTTATGGGCCTCTGCTTTGTCACCGAGGGCGCGATCCCGTATGCTGCCGCTGACCCGCTGCGCGTCCTGCCCAGCTGCATCATCGGCTCCGCGCTGGCCGGTTCGCTCTCCATGGTGTTCGGCTGCGCCCTGCGCGCACCCCACGGCGGTATCTTCGTATTCCCGGTGGTTGACCACGCACTGCTCTACGTAGTTGCTCTGATCGTCGGCAGCGTCGTCGGCGCTGTGATCCTGAGCCTGCTCAAGAAGGAATACGTCGAGGAATAAATAAGAAAACGGTACAAGGCCGCTCCCGTGCGATGGGGGCGGCCTTGCCGTCTGTTTGGAACCATGGTATAATGACAAAAAACACAAAAGGAGACGTTTCATGCAGGTCGTGTTTTCCCCGGGTGCTGAGATAAAATTTGAGGGCGCAAATAACTTTCGTGAGCTGGGCGGCTACCGCGCGGCGGATGGGCGGCAGGTAAAATACGGTCTGCTCTACCGCGGCGGCAACCTTGATCTGCTGAAAAGCGAGGCCGACCACGCACGGCTGGCGTCGCTGGGCCTGCGGGAAATATTGGACCTGCGCAGTGCAGGGGAGAGCGCTGCGCACCCCGATCCGGCGGTCCCGGGGGCGCACTACCAGCGTGTCTGCGGTATGCGCAACGCCGATGGCACCGAGATGGACTTTTCCGGTCAGGGCATCGAGCGCCTGCGGCAGGAAAAGGAAGCCTTTGAGCGCAGTGTGGGCCGCCCGGTGCACGATTTTGAGTGGTTCAGCGCTCTGTACCGGGAGATGCCGTTCCGCAATCCGGCCTACCACGCGCTGTTTGCCCTGTTGGAGGGCCGCCGCGTGCCGGTGCTGTTCCACTGCTCCTGCGGCAAGGACCGCACAGGTATCGGGGCCATGCTGATCCTGCTGGCGCTGGGCGTCTCCCGCGCGGACGCGCTGGCCGATTACATGCTGACCAATGTCTACCGCCGCGAAATCATTGAGCGCTTCCTGGCGGATAAGCCCGCCGCCGAGCGCGATCTGCTGCTGCCCGTCGAGGGCGTCAGCGAGCCGATGGGCGCAGGAGCCATCGACGAAATTTTGCGGCGCTACCCGAGCTATGAGGCGTACTTTGCCGATGAATTCGGCCTTGACGCCGCAAGGCTGAAGGCGCTGCGGGATTTTTATCTGGAATAACTGGAATAAAAAACAACCGCTCCCTTGCCGGAAAATGGCAGGGGAGCGGTTGTGATTTGCAGGGAAAATCAGCCCAGGCTGATGCCCATGGCGCGGGCGACGTTCAGCATGTCGCAGTCGCCGGGCACGCCGCGGGTCTTGCCGGCGATGTCGGCCAGCGGGTTGGCGGTCACATGGCGGTTGACCATGGCGACGGTCACGCCGTAGTGCTCGTCCGCCACGAGACCGGCAGCGTAGGAGCCGAACTGGGTGGCCAGCACGCGGTCATAGGCGCTGGGGCTGCCGCCGCGCTGCATGTGGCCGGGCACGCAGATGCGGGTCTCGGCGCCGGTCATCTCCTCGATCTGCTTCGCAATGCGGGCTGTGGCGGTGGTGTAACCGGCCTCGGCGCGCTTGGCGGTCCACTCCTTGCGCTTCATCTTGGCCTCCTCGGTGGAGAAGGCACCCTCGGCCACGGCCAAAATCGAGAAGTTCTTGCCTGCCTTGGCGCGGTTCTCGACAGCAGCGGCGACCTTCTTGATGTCGTAGGGCAGCTCCGGCAGCAGGATGATGTCCGCGCCGCCCGCAATGCCGGAGTACAGCGTCAGCCAGCCGGCTTTGTTGCCCATGATCTCAATGCACATGACGCGGCTGTGGCTGCCCGCGGTGGTGTGGATGCGGTCAATGACCTCGGTGGCGATGTCCACAGCAGTGTGGAAGCCGAACGTCACGTCGGTGCCGTAGATGTCGTTGTCGATGGTCTTGGGCAGACCGATGATGTTCAGGCCTTCCTGGCTGAGCAGGTTCGCGGTCTTGTGGGTGCCGTTGCCGCCCAGGCAGAGCAGGCAGTCCAGTTTGGCGGCGCGGTAGTTTTTCTTCATCGCGGCAACCTTGTCCACCTTGTCCTCCTCGACCACGCGCATTTTTTTGAACGGGGTGCGTTTGGTGCCCAGAATGGTGCCGCCCACGGTCAGAATGCCGGAGAACTCGTCCGGAGACATCTCCCGGAAGTTGCCGTTGATCAGGCCGTCGTAGCCGTTCATGATGCCGACGATCTCGACCTTATCGCCCATGCGGTGGTACAACGCCTTGGCCACGCCGCGCAGGGTAGCGTTCAGGCCGGGGCAGTCGCCGCCGGAAGTCAGGATACCAACACGAATCGCCATTGTAAAAACCTCCCGTTGCTTATATATTCTACTATATATAAATGTACGCTAACCGCAAAAGGATGTCAAGTATAGTTTTTGCACGATGCTGCGAGCAGAACAAACTTTTTTGAAAAAATCTCAAAAAAATTCAAAAAAAGGCTTGCAATTTGGAAACACCTTTGCTATAATAACATACGTCGCCGGGTGACACGGCAGACACAAAACAAAATATGGGAGCTTTCCCGAGTGGCCAATGGGGACAGACTGTAAATCTGCTGCTTAATGCTTCGGTGGTTCGAATCCACCAGCTCCCACCAAAAAGGACCCGCAACTTAGGTTGCGGGTTCTTTTTTGTGCTGGAGCTGGTAGGATTCGAACAGGTCGGCCGTCCGCAGACGGCAAAAAACAGTCCTGCGGACTGTTTTTTAGACCGCGGCTTGCGAATCCACCAGCTCCCACCAAAAAGCTGTGGCAAAGATGTTGCCGCAGCTTCTTTTCTTTGCTGTATCGCACAAAACCGGCAAAGGCGATGACCGATTTTCAAAGTGCGTTTTATAGAGATGTCCAACTGCTTCCGGGCGGTTGGACTTTTTTTGTTGCCAACCTTTATAATTCTAAGTGCCGATACGGCGAGCGAGGTGCCGCAGCCGCCGGAGCGGTGCTTGAGCCGTAAGGTGGGAATTGTGCGGTATTGCCTTAAATTTCCCCGCAGCCGGAGACCGTGGAGTGGTTCATGCCCATCCTGTAAAATCAGAAACCGGGCACAGAATTACAGCGGGCACTTGCAATCCGGGCGGAAAACAGGTATAATAGCAACTGTTACCTGTCTCAGTAGCTCAGCTGGATAGAGCACACGCCTCCTAAGCGTGGGGCCGGAGGTTCAAATCCTCTCTGGGACGCCAGGAAGCACCGCTGCAAGCCTTTTTTCGGGGCTTGCAGCGTTTTTTTATTCCTCCTTTTCCCGGTAATTTCGCTTCTGTTACCGAGAGATTTTTATACGCCGCATGATGTATATTTGCTAATTGGACTCGAACGCTTTTCAGAAATTTGCTAAGAAAATTCTGCGTTTTGCTAATTCGATTTTTCGGATCACTTTGCCGGGGCTTGCGCCGCTATCAGGGCTGCGAGCGCACTTGCCAGCTCCGGCGACTTATGAAGCTGCTCCACAAGGCTTTCAAGGTCCAGGGTCGCAGGCTCCGATTTTGCCGATTCTTCCGGCGGACGGACATTGCGGAGATCAGGCTTGGCATAGAAGGCTGTCTCAAATTTCTGACCCAACTTGTCTCTTTCATCAAAATTACCCCGTAACTTGATGTTTCTTTGATACATTTTTTGTTAGTCTATAAAATACGAATATCAATCCAACATTAAGGATGATCATAAAGACCGGCTGGCTCATACCGAAATATGTTTTCATATCAGAAAATATACCGTTTGTATGAAGCATAAAAATCGGGCAAATTTCCTGCATTTTTTGTAAAACAGGAAGGCTATCATTAAAATCAAACACAACTGGCAAGAAGCAGATGACGCAAGAAGTAATAAGCGCTGTAACAGGAGAACTCATTTGAGCACTTAAAAACAATGTAATAGTTGTCAAGGCTACAATCCCAAAAATATTCAATATTACAGAGATAAAGAACATTTGCAAAAAGGTCAAATTATATATTGAAGAAGCATAATGTAATGAAGATTGAATGCTTACATTCCACCCCTGTAACCCATAGGTACAGCCATACAGAACTAAATTTAGCAGTAAATACAAGAGGTATGTGCCAATTACAACTTCCAAGGCCGCTATAATTTTTGAAGTTGTGAGTTTGGTTCGGCCATACCGAGCCGAATAAATAATGCTATCTGTATGAAGTGCATACTCTTCTGAGAAAACAGGAGATAGAGTGATTACAACAATTAAACATATCATTATGGACAAGATGCTCCCCATTCCAGATAATAGCTTATCCCAGCCATCACAATATCCTAAAGTCACAGTTGGACTATTTGGATATGCTGTTTCGAGTGACTTAAAACTACCATCAGAATTTGTCAAATATTCCAGAATCGCCGCTTGGTCACGATAAACATGAACAGCAGAAAAAGCAGAATTTTCATCTTGTCCAACAGTTGCTTGTTTTGCTTGGTCGATTTTTTCTTGCATAGTAAGTAATGTATTTTGAGAGAGTTTTCCTTCAAATATTTCTGCTACTTCCTTCCGTTGTTCAATGGCTGTAAAACCGCTTGCTAATGCCATTTTTTCAAGGTCATAATCATAGAAAACATTTTGATAATTAAATTGAAAAAAGAAAAAATAGGCAACGATAAGAACCACACCAGCTAAAAACAACATTCGTGTTTGCTTTCTCGAACATATTTTATTTCGTTCTGCTTTTATCATTTCATTCATGCTCGGATACCTCCGTAAAATAGTATAAATACAAATCTTCCAATGTTGGATCAACATTCCAAGCGGTTCTGCATGGTGCTTCTTGAGAAATAATCCTCAGCCGTTCTGCACCATTATTATGTTTCAGATTTGCTGTTACATAGTTCAATTCTAATTCTTCGGCCTCTTTTCGAGATACATCACATTCCCAAACACATTTTTCAATCGGCTTCAAAATTTCTTCTGGAGAACCATGTTGAATTAACTCGCCATTATTCATAATCAGAATCTCATTTGCGATATATTCAACATCAGAAACAATGTGAGTGGACAAAATTACAATTCTATTTTCTGCCAAAGAACTAATCAGATTCCTAAACCGCACCCGCTCTTTCGGGTCAAGTCCAGCTGTAGGTTCATCCAAAATCAAAATACGGGGATCGTTTAGTAATGCTTGAGCAATTCCCAAGCGTTGTTTCATACCGCCGGAAAAAGTTTTGATTTTTTCGTTTTTCTGTGTGAGCAGATCAACAACCTGCAACAGCTCCATTGTGCGATTATGGGCTTTTTTAGGCGGCAGCCCCTTTATTGCAGAGATATACATCAAAAATTTATACGCTGTAAAGTTAGGATAATAGCCAAAATTTTGTGGCAGGTAGCCTAAGATATTACGATATTTCTCGCCCAAATCATGAATGTTTTTCCCGTTAAAAAAAATGGCTCCTTTCGTTTCAGTTTGGACATCGCAAATAATTCGCATCAAAGTTGTCTTGCCCGCACCATTTGCCCCGAGTAGACCATAAACACCATTTGTTAATTTTGCGCTGAAATGATTTACAGCTTTTTTTCTTCCATATTCTTTTGAAAGATCATTTATTGTAAGTTCCATATCAATTCTCCAATCATTTTTTCTTTTTTCAAGTACAGTTGAAGTGTTTTCCCTAATAGGATAATAGATAACACATAAAATCCAATCCATCCCCAGAACATAGACGCTTCAAATATAAATCGCTGATGGAGTACAAGAGAAAATGTTCCAGAAAGAAAAATCATACAAGCGATTAAATGATACAAGCTATCGTTTGTCCTGCTTTTCGCACATATAAAAAGATAACAAGTGCAAGAAATATTAAACGGAATCAAACCATACAACACCATTTCAATCATTGATTTCTGGTAAATATATGCCATTGAAATTAAAATGACTGTTATTAGGAAAAGGTTGATTACTCCAATAATCAGCATACGACCTGCTACAATTTTTACCAGCGTTGTTCTACTAGACTGTTCAATTTCCCACATACCATAGATGTTGCTTTTAGATATTTCTATTGCACCTAATAACGCAAGGAATGGAACCATAACTGCAAGGATTGTCAATGGATAATAAAATGGAACCCTCCATTGGCCCAGGATACATGCTAATAATACTGCACATATAGTGAGTATTATTTGAACAATCCAGAAAGAAAGCGGCAGAAATTGAAGTTGGTTCAATATAATATCTCGCATTGAATTTTTATTGAATTCAGAACTATTCATGTAACTTTTTCCAGCTACGATTACTGCTTTAATTTTAGGTTCAGATGGAGCAGGCGTTTCACAACTCTGCAACCATTCTAATACACCATTTTGTTTTTGGGTCATACATTATCGCCTCCTCTAAAATCAGCCAAATATCGTTCCAGTTTTTTAATCCCCTGTTGGAGCCTAGATTTTACAGTAGAAACACTAGCTTTTGTAATGGTTGCAATCTCTCGGATTTTCAAATCATAATAAAATCGTAAAATGATGACCTCTTTTTGATAGTCCGGTAATGTGTTGATTGCATATTGAATTTGCGCTTTAAGTTCGTTAAGCTCAATTTTTTCAAAGGCATTATCAGTATCTTCTATATCTTCAAGAGTTTCTAAATCCATATACAGGGGTTTTGCTTTCTTAGTATAATTGTTACAGGTATTAACAGCAATCGTTAGCAGGTAGTTTTGAAATTTCCCGATCTTTCGTACTGATTGAATATTCTCCAACAATTTCAAGAAAACATCTTGTGTAATATCTGCGGCGGTATCTGGATCGCCGTTCAATCGCCGACAACAAAATAGATAAATTGACTGATAATATTTTCGGACAATTATCTCAAATGCATCTGTGTCACCCGACTGGATTTTTTTAATTAGTATGAAATCTTCGATACCGTGTCACCGCCTTCCATGTGTAAAACGCCTTACACTTAATATACAACTGAGTAACCCAAAAGGATTTAACTTTAGAAATTTTTCTTTTACTTTTTTCATTTCCCTTCTATTGTAATTCCTGCTCTTGAAAAATATAAGATGTAATATATGAATTATAAACTTCAATCAACCTGCATATAGCAACATTCCACGGGCAAAGTATGAATTATACAATGTAATAGGGTGATGCTATATGGCAAATGTTTAGCATGGCCGCAATTTGTTCCACGGTATATGTGCGCGGTTCCGGCAACGACTTTTTCTCTTTCTTGTCCATAGTAACCTCCATATATTTGCCTTGTCATTTTGACTAAGGGAGTGGAGAATGGCAGTAGCAATCGGCTTTGGCTGGGTGTCCTCTTGCTAAGAATTTGCTAATAGGACCACCCAACAGACACATAAAACTGCGTCAGAATAGGTGTTTTGCACCATAAAGTTCGTTTACTACAAGTCATTCTGCGTAAGGGATGATATTGGAAGTTACATCCGAACCGTGTATCACATGGTAAGCCATACTCCTAAGCGTGGGGCCGGAGGTTCAAATCCTCTCTGGGACGCCAGAAAGCACCGCTGCAAGCCTTTTTTCGGGGCTTGCAGCGTTTTTGTTTTCTCCTTCTCCCGGTAATTTCACTTCTGTTACCGGGAGATTTTTATACGCCGCAAGCTTTTTTGTGACGGCGTTGGATTCGGCAAGGACGCATTGTTTACAATTTGGCGGTGGATTATCCCGCGCAGGGTGTGGTACAATATAAACTACACTGAAAATGCAGGGGCCGATGCTCACCATCGACCCGTGAACCTTGCGGCGGCCGCTATGTGCCGCGGGCGAACCATGTCCGCCCTTACATTCTCGACGCAGGAAAGCCGCGCTGCATCTATTATAATTAAAGGGGTGTTTACCATGTGTACAGCTGCAACCTATACAACCGACAGTTTCTACTTTGGCCGCAATCTCGATTATGAATTTTCCTACGGTGACGAGGTCACCGTCACGCCGCGGGCCTACCCGTTTAGCCTGCGCTGCATGGGGGACTTCCGCACAAAATATGCGATGATCGGCATGGCCTACGTGGCGGGGGAGTACCCCCTCTACTATGACGCCGTCAATGAGAAGGGCCTGGGCATCGCAGGGCTGAACTTTGTCGGCAATGCAATCTACCACCCGGCGCAGGATGGCAAAAGCAACGTCGCCCAGTTTGAGCTGATCCCCTGGCTGCTGGGCAGCTGTGCGACGCTGGCCGAGGCGCGCACGCTGCTTGCAAAAACCAACATCGTCAATATCCCGTTCAGTGAGCAGCTGCCCCTCGCGCAGCTGCACTGGCTCATTGCCGACAAAACGGGGAGCATCGTGGTGGAGTCCACCGCCGACGGCCTGCACATCTACGATAACCCCGTCGGTGTACTGACGAACAATCCGCCGTTCCCGCAGCAGCTTTTCGCACTGAACAACTACCGCGCACTCTCGCCGCGCACGCCTGCGGTTGCGTTTGCGGACGGCCTTGACCTGCCCGTCTACAGCCGCGGCCTCGGCGCACTGGGCCTGCCGGGCGATCTGTCCAGCCAGTCCCGCTTTGTGCGCGCGGCCTTTGTGCGGATGAACGCGAAATCCGGCAGCAGCGAGGCCGAGAGCGTCGGGCAGTTCTTCCACATCCTGCACGCTGTCGAGCAGCAGCGCGGCTGCTGTGAGCTGGACGGCGGCAAGTACGAGATCACGCTCTACACAAGCTGCTGCAACGCTGACAAGGGCATTTACTACTATACGACCTACGGCAACCACCAGATCACTGCCGTCGATATGCACCGGGAAAACCTTGACGGGGACAGGCTGGTCCGCTATCCGCTGGTGCAGGGCGAACAAATTGCGCTGCAAAACTGATTTTACACCCAAAACGTGAAAAAAGCGCTTGCAACGTGCGGCAAACTATGCTATACTGTACGGTGCATGAGACTTTTCACGTCACGACGGCGTGGATAGAAATAGAAGGAGTGCTAATCTAATGAACTGGTATGAGATCGTTCTCGGCGTCGTCCTCATCGCCGTGTCCGTGTTGATCGTTGTTTTCACCCTCGCGCAGGAGCAGAAGGGCCAGGGCCTGTCCGGCGCGATCATGGGCGAAAGCTCCGCCACGATGGCAGCAGGCCGTGAGCGCGGCGTGGACGCCAAGCTGGCCAAGCTGACCAAGATCTGCGGCGTCGTTTTCTTTGTCGTCACGCTGGTCGTCTGCGTTTTGAGCGCGCGCCTGTGATTTTGGCAGGGTAACAAAGATGAAAAGGGTCCGCCAAGCGCTTTGGCTTTGTAAGCAGCGCCCCGGCGGACCGTTTTTTGTGGATGTATATAAGGGTAGGGCACCGTCGGATGGCGGTGCGACGTAAATTAAAGGAGCAACTATGACACCGTTACAGAAATCTATTTTAAACGCAGTCAAGCGCCGTCCCATGACGCTGCGCGAACTGCAGAACAACCTGCAGGTGGACAACTCCCGCCTGCGCACCACCGTTTCCGCGATGGTCGCCACCGGCGAGCTGTCGATGCGCAACGGCACCTATGTGCCCGGCTTTGCGACCTATGAGAATGCTGCGGCCCCCAACACGATTCCCTGCACGCTCGTCAAGCTGGCCGCGCGCTTCGGCTTTGCCAGCCGCGACGACGGCGAGGGCGACATCTTCATCCCGGGCCGCGCGCTGCACGGCGCAATGCCCAACGATAAGATCAACGTCAAGCTGTTCGACCACCCGCGCGTGGAGGGTTCCTCCGAGGGCGAGGTCGTCGAGGTCACGGTCCCGAACAACCGCTTTGCGGGCACGGTCTGCCTGTCCGAGGATGGCCGCATGGCCGTGGAACCGGACGGCTGCCGCGACGTGAAGTTCCTGCTGGCCAAGCAGGGGAGCGAGGGCGTGCACCTGGGCGACAAGGTCGGCTTCCTCATCACCCACCGCGGCAACCGCCACAGCGACCACCGCGCCGCCGTTGTCGAGAAATTCGGTTCCTCCGACTATGCGTCCGAGTGTGCCAAGGCCATCCTGTATGGCCGCAGCGTCCGCCAGGAGTTCCCGCCGGAGGTGCTGGCGGAGGCCCACGCCTACGACAACGCCACGATTGACCCCACCGAGGCCGCGAAGCGCCTGGACCTGCGCGGCATTCCAATCTTCACGATTGACTCCGCCGAGACGAAGGACATCGACGACGCCATCAGCCTGCAGAAGCTGGACGACGGCTACGAGTTGGGCGTTCACATTGCCGACGTCAGCCACTATGTCCGCCCCGGCTCCGCGCTGAATGAGGAAGCGTTCGAGCGCGCGACGAGCATTTACTACGCCGACAAGGTCATCCCGATGCTGCCGACCCAGCTGTCCAACGGCATCTGCTCGCTGAACGAGGGCGAGGACCGCCTGGCGTTCTCCTGTCTGATGCGACTGGACGAGAACGGCGAGATCCGCAGCTACAAGTTCGTCAAGAGCGTCATCTGCAGCCGCGTCAAGGGCGTGTACAAGGAGATCAACGCCCTGCTGGAGCCCCCGGAATCTGAAACAGACGCCGACCTGACCGACCTCAAGACGAAATATGAGGCCGTGCTTGACCAGCTGCCCACGATGGACGAGCTGTACCGCAAGCGTCTGGTCCTGCGCAAGGCCCGCGGCGCCATGGATATTGAGTCCAACGAGGCTAAGCTCGTCATGGACGAGAACGGACGCTGCATCGACATTGTCAAGCGTGACCGCGGCACGTCCGAGTGCATGATCGAGGAGTTCATGCTGCTGGCGAACCAGTGCGCCGCCAACGCGGGCCGCACGAACAAGGCCCCGTTCGTCTACCGCGTGCACGAGGCCCCCGACGCCGAGAAGATGGAGAAGCTGTCCGCCACGCTGTTGGCCTGCGGTCTGAACGCCAAGTTCAAGAACCCCATCCCGACGCAGCTCGAGCTGGCGGCCCTGCTGGACGAGACCCGCGGCCAGCCCATCCAGATCCCCGTCCACACCGGCATTCTGCGCAGTATGCAGAAGGCCCGCTACGCCCCGCAGCCTCTGGGCCACTACGGTCTGGTGCTGGCGGACTACGCCCACTTCACCAGCCCCATCCGCCGCTACCCCGATTTGGCGATTCATCGTATTTTGACCGAGATGCTGAACGGTGTCTCCGCCAGCCAGCTGCAGCGCGACTTCAACGAGTTTGCCCAGCAGGCCAGCGAGAAGTCCAGCAAGCAGGAGGTCGCCGCCGTGCGCATTGAGCGCGATGTCGAGGACCTGTACAAGGCCGAGTACATGCACAATCATCTCGGTGAGGTCTACACCGGCACGGTGGCCGGCATCACGCCACGCGGCGTCTTTGTCGAGCTGGACAACACGGTGGAGGGCTTTGTCCCCGCCGCGCAGCTCTGCAAGGGTGAACCGCAGGTCATCGACGGCGTCAGCATGCTGGACCCGCTGACCGGCAAGAGCTGGATGCTGGGTTCTTCCATGAAGATCCAGGTCGCCGCCGCCGATGTGGCGCTGGGCCGTATTGATTTTGAATATATGGTGGAGTAATTTCCCACGCCATACAATAGAAAACTCCCTGTCCGCACCGGGCAGGGAGTTTTTTGCGTCTTATATCACCTTATGCTCCATCCATTTTCCACGGGCAAACCGCACAAGGAAACACAGGCTGCGGCAGATCCAGTCGATGAACATACCGAACCAGACGCCGGTCAGTCCTAAGTGGAACTGCAGAACGAAGATATAGCTCAGAATCACGCGGAACAGCCACATGCTGACGATGCTGACCGACATCGTAAACTTGGCGTCGCCGCCCGCGCGCAGGGCGTTGGGCAGGGTAAAGCTCGTCGCCCAGAAGAAGATGCTGAACAGGTTGAACCAGTGGACCACGTGGGTACACATGGCGGATGCCTCCGCCGAGAGGTTGAACCAAGTCACGACCTCGGGCATCAGGAAGAACAGTGCCGCGTTCGTGACGGCCAGCCCTGTGATGGCGATGCCCAGCAGCGTGACGGAATAACGCTGCGCCTGCTTTTTCTCGCCTGCGCCAAGGCACTGCCCGATGACCGGGATCGTGGCAAGGCTCATCGTGTTGCCGGGGATGTTCGCCAGCGTCGAGACCGAGTTTGCCACGGCATTAGCCGCGATGGCCGTGGTGCCTAAGGTAGACGTCAGGCTGCTGACACACAGCTTGCCGATCTGGAACATGCCGTTTTCCAGACCCGACGGGATGCCGATGGACAAAATCTGCATGATGGGCCTGCGCCGGGGCCGCAGGTCAGCGAAGCGCTGCACGCGCAGGGGATTGTGCAGGTCCTGGTTCTGCCACAGGATGAACACCGCGGCGAACACACGCCCAATCAGCGTGGCCAGCGCCGCGCCGATAACGCCCATGCCGAAACCGTAGATCAGCAGCGCGTTGCCCGCAATGTTGATGACGTTCATGACAAGGCTGGCCAGCATACTGATGCGGCTGTTGCCCTGCGCACGGAACAGTGCCGCGCCGCCGTTGTACAGGCCGATGAAGGGGTAGGACACCGCACTGATAAGGAAGTACTGCTGCGCAAACCGCATGACATCCTCATCAATGCTGCCGAACACCATCCGAAGGATCGGGCGGGAGAGCAGCATACAGACAACACCCACCGCAACCGTAGAGATGCCCAGCACGCTGTACAGCTGGGCGGCGCTGCGGCTGGCGTTTTCCTCATCCCGGCGGCCCAGATACTGGCTGGCAATGACCGCACCGCCGGTAGCCAGCGCGGACAAAATCTGAATAATCAAAATATTCAGGCTGTCCACCAGCGATACGCTGGAGACAGCGGCCTCACCCACACCGGCGACCATCAGCGTGTCGGCCATGCCCATCGTGACGCTTAATGTCTGCTCCAGCAGCAGGGGCCAGATCAGGGTGAACAGCGCCCGCTTGGTAAACAGGGGACCTTGTGATTTTGCAGTGGCTGTCATGGTAAACTCCCATCCTCTTTTACTTGGATTTTACCATTAGTATACAGCAAAATCTATGCGAAATCAAGGATTTGACACTTGTACAAAAAATGCCAGCGGACGCTGTAACTGCGCCCTGTACAGCAAAAATCCGCAAAAATCAAATCGCAAGGATTTTGCCCACTTTTGCGGCGGCAAAAAGCCCCGGCCACAAAAGCTGGTGGCCGGGGCGGATCATGCGGCGGCTTGCAGGAGCCGCAGAGGGGCGGTGGTTAGAAGTCGACCTCGGTGTCGTAGTAGCAGCACTTCAGCAGCTTTTCCATCTCCTCCTGGGTCGGCTGGCGCGGGTTGGAGCCGGTGCAGGCATCGGCAATCGCGTTCTTTGCAATCTCGGGCAGTCTCTCGAGGAATACGTTCTCGGGGACAAAGCCCTGCTCGGCGGGGTAGGAGTCGGGGCCGTAGTGGCCGATGCAGTGCGGAATGTTCAGATCGTCGTTCATGCCGCGCAGATACTGGATGAGCAGCGCGACCTTCTCGTCGTCGTTCCCGCCGCCCAGGTGCATCTTGTCGGCAATGACGCCGTAGCGTGCCTTGGCGGTGGGATCCTTCGCGTTGTAGGCGATGACCTTGGGCAGGTACATGGCGTTGGCTGCGCCGTGGATGATGTGTGCGCCGTAATCGGCAAACGCCGCGCCGGTCTTGTGGGCCATGCTGTGTACGATGCCGAGCAGCGCGTTCGAGAACGCCATACCGGCCAGGCACTGGGCATTGTGCATCGCGTCGCGCTTATCCATATCGCCGTTGTAGCTGCCGACCAGATCCGCCTGGATCATCTCGATGGCGTGCAGGGCCAACGGGTCGGTAAAGTCGCAGTTCGCGGTGGAAACGTAGGCCTCGATGGCGTGGGTCATGGCGTCCATGCCGGTGTGGGCGACGAGCTTCTTGGGCATCGTGTGGGCCAGCTCGGGGTCAACGATGGCGACATCGGGCGTGATCTCAAAGTCGGCGATGGGGTACTTGATGCCCTTCTGGTAATCGGTGATGATCGAGAAGGCCGTGACCTCGGTGGCCGTACCGGAGGTGGAGGAGATGGCGCAGAAGTGGGCCTTGCGGCGCAGCGGCGGGATGCCGAACACCTTGCACATATCCTCAAACGTGATGTCGGGGTACTCGTACTTGATCCACATGGCCTTGGCTGCGTCGATGGGGGAGCCGCCGCCGATTGCGACGATCCAGTCGGGCTGGAACTTTTCCATGGCGGCAGCACCCTTCATGACCGTCTCCACGGACGGGTCGGGCTCGATGCCTTCAAACAGCTCTACCTCCATGCCGGCCTCTTTTAAGTAGGCCTCGGCGCGGTCCAGGAAGCCGAAGCGCTTCATCGAGCCGCCGCCGACGCAGATCATGGCGCGCTTGCCGGGCAGCGTTTTCAACGCTTCCAGCGCGTGGGGGCCGTGGTAAAGGTCACGGGGTAAAGTAAATCTAGCCATAGGGTTTGCCTCCTTTAAAAATAGCTCTCTCGGACATTGACAATTAAATGTCAAAATCTGTTATTAACAGTATACACCTTATGTGTCTAAACGGTCAATCGACAATACAGAGAATTTTCCGGCGATAATTCAGCATTTTGCCAGTGGAACACTCATAGGCTGTTCTATGGGGAAGGGGGCAGGAGCTATGCGTCCGATCACGCCGCAGCAGAATACAAAAATGCGCCTGCGCATGCGGCTTTTGGCGGCGGTGCTGGCGGTGGGGTGCCTGGGCGGGCTGACGGTGCGGCTGTTTGTGCTGATGCTGCGCGACCCCGGCGGCTACGCGGCACGCGCCGCCGACCAGCAGCTGCGCGGGGCCACGCTGCCCGCCGCCCGCGGGGAGATCTATTCCGCCGACGGTACGCTGCTGGCCGCCAGCGAGACCTGCTGGACCATCCGCGCCGCCCCGCGGGAGATGGCCGACGACGCCGTAGAACCGGCTGCGCGGGCGTTGAGCGAAATTTTAGAGCTGGACTACGCCGATACGCTGGCCAAATTCAGCCAGCGAACCTCCAACGACTGCCTGCTGCGCCGCCGCGTGGATAAGACGATGGCCGACGCTGTGCGGGACTGGTGCCGGGCGAACGGTGTGGACGGCATACAAATTCGGCAGGATACCCGCCGCGTCTACCCACAGGGGGATTTTATGGGCGGCATTTTAGGCTTTACCGACGTGGACAACGCGGGCCTGTGGGGGCTGGAGCTGCGTTACAACGACGAATTGACCGGGCAGAACGGGCGCATCCTGACCGCCAAGAACGCCTGGGGCTACGATATGCCGACGCACTACCAGACGCTGGTGGACGCCGTGCCCGGCAGCACGCTGACGCTGACCATCGACGCGAACATTCAGCACTGGCTCGAAAGCGCACTGTCCGCCGCCGTGACGGAGCATCATGTGGCCGAGCGCGGCGTCGGCATCGTGATGGATGTCCACACCGGGGCCGTGCTGGCGATGTCCTGCCAGCCCGACTACGACCCGAACGCGCCGCGGACTCTTATAAATAAGGAAGTCCGTGACGCTGTGAATGCCCTGACCGGCGAGGAGCGCAGCGCCGCGCTGCAAAAGGCCCAGCAGGCACAGTGGCGCAACAAGGCCATCAGTGACCTGTATGAGCCGGGCAGCGTGTTCAAGCTCATCACGGCGTCGGCGGCGCTGGACTCCGGGGCGTGTAAGGCCACGGACTATTTCACCTGCGCGGGTAAAATAACCGTCGCAGGCACGCGGTTCCGCTGTGCAAACGGGCATATCCACGGCACCGAGACCTTCGCCCGGGGGCTGGCTGTCAGCTGCAACCCCTGCTTTATCCAGATCGGTGCGCGGCTTGGAAAAGAACGCTTCTGCGATTACTTTGCGGCCTTCGGCCTGCGGGAGGCCACGGGCATCGACCTGCCGGGCGAGGTCAGGCGCAGCGAATACTACACGGCGGACCGGATGGGCCCGGTGGAGCTGGCGAGCTGCTCGTTCGGGCAGAGCAGCAAGGTCAGCTACCTGCAGATGCTCACGGCGGTCTGTGCGGTGGTAAACGGCGGCGAGCTGATGCAGCCCTACGTTGTGGCGAAAATCACGGCGCCTGACGGCACTGTTGTGAAGGAAGTGCAGCCGACGGTGAAGCGCCGCGTCATCAGCGCGGAGACCTCCGCCACGATGTGCCGCCTGATGGAGGGTGTCGTTACAGGCGGCACGGGTAAGCAGGCCGCGCTGGCGGGCTACCGCATCGGCGGCAAGAGCGGCACGAGCCAGAAGCTGGACAGTGCCAACGAGGGCGCGCGCATTGCGAGCTTTGTCTCCGTTGCGCCCATCGACGACCCCAAGGTCGCTGTGCTGGTCTGCCTGGATGAGCCCCACAGCTGGACGACGAGCGGCGGCGCGCTCTCCGGGCCGGTGTGCGCCGAGGTACTGGGAAAGGTGCTGCCGTATCTGGGGGTGGAGAGGGAAAGCGGCGAATAAAGACAGCCGGGCACGGGCGGATATGGAATCCGCCCCTACGTTGAATCGGGAAAGCGCAGGGTGACGGGGCTCTGCCCGTTTGCCACTGCACTATACAAAAAACTCTGCGCCGTCCCTCTTGACATTCCCCGATCCGGTGTTATACTGGTAAAGTACGCAAACGAACAGTTAGACAACGAACAATTCGAAATCTAATTTTTTGGACCCAAAAATCGTAAAGGAGGGAAGAAATGCACGAATCATCGTATGATGACTGCGGCTGCTGCGCGGATGTCCACTTCGGCGCACTGCTGAACCAGACCTCGCGGCTCATCCGCCGTGCGCTGGATGCTCGCATCAACGCCGAGGTCAGCTCGGAGCTGTCGGGCGTGCGCGGCATGGTGCTGGGCGACATCGTCCGTGCCGAGCGCCAGGGCCGCGACGTCTACCAGCGCGACATTGAGCAGTGGTTCAACATTCGCCGCTCCAGCGTCACCGCCATGCTGCAGGGCATGGAGCAGGATGGCTTCATCACCCGCAGCGCCGTGGCGAAAGACGCCCGCTTAAAGCGCCTTATCGCCACAGAGAAGGGCCGCGCCTGTCACAAGCAGATCGAGGCAAGCATTGCGCGGTTTGAGGATGACCTGCAAAGCGGCATTGACCCGCAGCAGGCCGCCGCGGCCCGCGCTGTGCTGGAGCAGACCCTGCGCAACGCACAGCACATCCTGCAAGAGGAAAATACCAACCAAGAGAGGGGAAATACCAATTGTTAAAAACACTCGGACGTGAAACCAAGGGCTTCCGCCTGGTCTCCGTGCTGACGCCGATCTTTATGATCGCGGAGGTCATCATGGAAATGATCATCCCGAAGCTGATGGCCTCCATCATTGACAACGGCGTCACGCCGGGCAATATGCAGGTCATCTACACCGTCGGCGCACAGATGGTCGTCGCGGCGCTGTTCGGCCTGCTGTTCGGCATTCTGGGCGCGGTGGCCGGCTCCCACGCGGCCACGGGCTTTGCCCGCAACCTGCGCCGCGGCATGTTCCGCAACATCCAGACCTTCAGCTTTGCCAACATTGACAAGTACTCCACCGCGGGCCTGGTCACCCGCATGACCACCGATGTCACCAACATCCAGAACGCCTACCAGATGCTGCTGCGCATGTCGGTGCGTGCGCCCGCCAGCATGATCGTGGCGCTGATCATGTCCTACACGATCAACCGTCGGCTGGCAAACATCTATTTGATCGCCGTCATCCTGCTGGGCTGCGCGCTCGCCTTTATTATGAGCCGCGCCACCAAGTACTTCGGCGAGGCATTCCGCAAGTACGACGACCTGAACGAGAGCGTGCAGGAGAATGTCTCCGCCATCCGCGTTGTCAAGGCCTATGTGCGCGAGAAGTTTGAGGGCGAGAAGTTCCGCAAGGCCAGCGAGAATGTGCGCAATCTGCTGATGCGTGCCGAGCTGATCCTGGCCTGGAACGCCCCGCTCATGCAGCTGACCGTCTACAGCTGCATCCTGCTCATCTCCTGGATCGGTGCCCAGCTCATCGTCAGCTCCGGCGCAACGACCTTCACCACCGGCGACCTGATGAGCATGCTGAGCTACTGCATGAACATCCTTATGAGCCTGATGATGCTGTCCACGGTGTTCGTCATGATCACGATGTCTGCAGCCTCCGCCAAGCGCGTGGCCGAGGTGCTGGACGAGCAGTCCGACCTGACGAACGGTGAGAATCCCGTTATGGAGGTCAGGGATGGCTCCGTCAAGTTCGACCACGTCAGCTTTGCCTATAAAAAGGATGGCGAGAAGGCCCTCGAGGACATTGACCTCGACATCAAGTCCGGCGAGACCATCGGCATCATTGGCGGCACCGGTTCGGCTAAGTCCAGCCTTGTGCAGCTGCTGCCGCGTCTGTACGACGTGACCGAGGGCAGCGTGACCATCGGCGGCGTTGATGTGCGCAGATATGACCTCGACACCCTGCGCAACAACGTCGCCATGGTGCTGCAGAAGAACGAGCTGTTCAGTGGCACGATTGCCGAGAACCTGCGCTGGGGCAACCCCGACGCCACCGACGCCGAGATCGAGGACGCCTGCAAGCAGGCCTGCGCCGATGAATTTGTCGAGCGCTTCCCCGACAAGTACCAGACCCACATCGAGCAGGGCGGCAACAACGTCTCCGGCGGCCAGAAGCAGCGCCTCTGCATTGCCCGCGCACTGCTGAAAAAGCCCCGCATCCTGATCCTGGACGACTCCACCTCCGCCGTCGATACCGCGACGGACGCAAAGATCCGCCATTCGTTTGCGGAAAAAATCCCCGGCACGACGGTGTTCATCATCGCCCAGCGCATTTCCTCCGTGGAAAATGCGGACAAGGTCCTCGTGCTCGACAACGGCAGGGTCAGCGGCTTTGACACCCCGGCCAACCTGCTGAAAACAAATGCCATCTACCAGGATGTCTACAACAGCCAGACCAAAGGTTCCGGCGACTTTGATGAGAAGGGAGGGGAGGCATAATGGCACAGCAGCCTAAAGTCGTAAAGGTCGGCCCCGGCGGGCGCAGCAATGGCCCCCGCCCCAAGGTCGAAAACCCCGGCAAGGTGTTCAAGCGCATCCTCGCCTATGTCATGAGCCGCTATAAGGCACAGGTCATTGTGGTGCTCTGCTGCATTCTGCTGGCCGTGTTCGCCCAGCTGCAGGGCGTCATGTTCTCCCAGACGCTGATCGACAGCTACATTCTGCCGCTGCTCAAGGCGGGCAGCACGGACTTCAGCGGTCTGGCCGTGGCTATCCTGCGCGTGGCAGTCATCTACTGCGTCGGCATCGCTGCTGTCTTTGTGCAGAACCGCCTGATGGCAAGGATCACCCAGGGCACGCTGAAGGACCTGCGTGACGAGATGTTCACCCACATGCAGACGCTGCCCATCAAATACTTTGACACCCACGCCCACGGCGACATTATGTCGGTCTACACGAACGACATTGACACGCTGCGCCAGATGATCAGCCAGAGCCTGCCGCAGCTCGTCAACACGGTTGTGACCCTTGTCGGCGTGCTGGCCTCGATGCTCTATCTGAGCATCCCTCTGACGGTGCTGGCCCTCGCGATGGTCGGCGTCATGCTGCTGGCGACGAAGTACCTGACCGGCAACTCCGGCAAATACTTCATCAAGCAGCAGCAGGAGCTGGGCAAGGTCAACGGCTACATTGAGGAAATGATGAACGGCCAGAAGGTCATCAAGGTCTTTTGCCATGAGGAAATTGCCATTGAGGAGTTCGACAGGCTCAACGATGAGCTGTTCCACAGCGCCGACAAGGCAAACTCCTATTCGCTGGTAGCAATGCCCGTCAACGGCCAGCTGGGCAACCTGTCCTACGTGTTCTGCGCCATCCTCGGCGGTGCGCTGGCTATCAACGGCTTCGGCGGCTTTACGCTGGGCGGCCTCGCCAGCTTCCTTGTGCTGACCCGCCAGTTCAACCAGCCCATCAGCCAGATCTCCATGCAGCTGAACTCCGTCGTTATGGCGCTGGCCGGCGGTGCGCGTATCTTTGCGCTGCTGGATGAAAAGCCTGAGGTCAACGAGGGCGACATCACCCTGGTCCACGCCAAGTACGAAGCGGACGATACTGTCACCGAGACGAACGAGTCCACCGGCATGTGGGCGTGGAAACGCATGGATGCCGACGGCAAGCCCCGGTACACCAAGCTGGAGGGCGACATCGTCTTTAAGGATGTGGACTTCGGCTACGACGAGAAGAAGATCGTCCTGCATGACATCAATCTGTATGGCCGTCCGGGGCAGAAGATCGCCTTTGTCGGCTCCACCGGCGCGGGCAAGACGACGATCACGAACCTTATCAACCGCTTCTACGACATCCAGAAGGGCCGGATCCTGTACGACGGCCACGACATCAAGTCCATTGAGAAGGACGCGCTGCGCTCCTCTCTGGGCATCGTCCTGCAGGATACCCACCTGTTCACCGGCACGGTCATGGAGAACATCCGTTATGGCCGCCTGACCGCCACCGATGAGGAGTGCATGGCCGCCGCGAAGCTCGCGAATGCGGATACCTTCATCAAGCATCTGCCCGACGGCTACAACACGATGCTGACCGGCGACGGCACGAACCTGAGCCAGGGCCAGCGCCAGCTGCTGGCGATTGCCCGCGCGGCTGTCGCAGACCCGCCGGTGCTGATCCTGGATGAGGCAACGTCCTCCATCGACACTCGCACCGAGAAACTTGTGCAGGACGGCATGGACGGCCTGATGTATGGCCGCACGACCTTCGTCATTGCCCACCGTCTGTCCACCGTGCGCAACTCGGACTGCATCATGGTGCTGGAACAGGGCCGTATCATTGAGCGCGGCACCCACGACGAGCTGATCGCCCAGAAGGGCCGCTATTACCGCCTGTACACCGGCAACTTTGCCGAGAACTCTTAAGCGCAGAGATGTCGAAAAAAGCCGCAAAACGGCATAAAATCAATCAAAACTGCCGGGATAGCATCTGCCGTCCCGGCGGTTTTTGTGCAAAATGCCGCAACAGCGCCAAAAAGTTGACGGGAAGGTAAAAAGTGGTTATAATAGGATACGTAGACACGCAAAAAGCGGTGTTTGACCACGCGGCATGAGGGAAACTACAAACAAGATTTGCCGCATAATATACATGATATACCTATAGGAGGAACAAATATGGCACCGAAGAAGATTGCACAGACCGTACTTACCGAGGGTAAGTTCTATACCATCAGCGCCGCCAACGGCAAGGTCGTTGAGGTCGCTGACTATAACATTGACAATGGCGCGAAGATCCAGCTGATGGACAACGCCAACTTTGAGTGGCAGCAGTGGAACTTCGTCGCAGCAGGCGACGGCGTTTACCGCATCCAGAACCGCTTCACCGGCAAGATGATGGATCTGGACATGGGCGGCGTCAGCGACGGCACCCGCGTCCACCAGTGGGAGGGTGCCCAGGCATCCAGCCAGCTGTGGGTCGTGGAGCCTACCAACGATGGCCGCGTCAAGATCAAGTCCAACCTGGCCGGCAAGCTGCTGGACCCCGGCATGGCTACCGAGAACGGCACCGTGCTGCAGATCTGGGCTGACGTCAACGGTGACAACCAGTTCTGGACCATCAACGAGGTCACCCGCAAGCCCAAGACCAGCGTGAAGGCCACCACCGTGAAGGCCAAGGCCGCTGCCGAGAAGGCCGCCACCGAGGTCGTCAAGGCTGCTGAGCCTGTCGTCGAGAAGGCCGTCAAGGCTGCCAAGCCTGCCGCTGAGAAGGCTGTCAAGGCTGCTGAGCCTGTCGTCGAGAAGGCCGTCAAGGCTGCCAAGCCTGCCGCTGAGAAGGCTGTCAAGGCTGCCAAGCCTGCCGCTGAGAAGGCTGTCAAGGCTGCTAAGCCCGTCGTCGAGAAGGCCGTCAAGGCTGCCGAGCCCGTCGTTGAGAAGGCCGTCAAGGCTGCCGAGCCCGTCGTTGAGAAAACCGTCGAGGCTGCTAAGCCCGTCGTCGAGAAGGCCGTCAAGGCTGCCGAGCCTGTCGTTGAGAAGGCTGTTGAGGCTGCCAAGCCCGCAGCCGAGAAGGCCGTCGAGGTCGTCAAGACCGCCGCTGCCAAGACCAACACCCGCAAGGGCGGCAAGGGCAAGCGCCGCAAGTAATTTGCCCTTGTAACGATTCCTCTGCAATTTTTGTGCTGTAACGAGAAAACCCCGCCCCGTCAGAATGCAGTTCCTGACGGGGCGGGGTTATTTTTTGTTTGTGGCTGAAAAGCCTTCCCCTACGGGGGAAGGTGGCCCGAAGGGCCGGATGAGGGGCGAGTGTGCCAGTATTGCCCGTGAACAAGCTGCGGCGGAAACGCTGCCCTCATCAGTCACCTGCGGTGACAGCTTCCCCCACGGGGGAAGCCTTCAGACTTACCCCAGCGCCGCAATGCTCTCCTTGATCTTGGCGGCCTTGTCCTGGGCGGCAGCCAGCTTAGCGCGGGTCTCCTCGACGAGCTTCGCCGGGGCCTTCTCGACGAACTTCGGATTGTTCAGCTGGTTCGTGAACATGCCCAGCTCCTTCTCGGCCTTGGTCAGCTCCTTGTTCAGGCGGGCCAGCTCCTTGTCGCGGTCGATCAGCTCCATCATCGGGATAAAGCCCTTCGCGTCGGGGGTCGCCACGTTGACCATGCCGTCGGTGCTGCCCTCGTACTTTGCCGTGACCGTCACGTCGGTGGCAAAGGCAAAGCGGGCCAGATACGCGCCGCCCTTCTCAAACGCGGCGGGGGAGGCAGTCTCAATGATCATGCTCGTCTTTTTGGCGGGGTGGACGTTCATCTCGGCACGCATGGCGCGGACAGCCTTGATGTAGTCCATCAGCTTCTCAAAGTCGGCGCAGTCCTCGGCCCAGACCTTCATATTCTCGTCGCCGGGCCACTTCTCGTTCATGATGGTCTCGGCGCTGCCGGGCAGAGCCTGATAGATCTCCTCGGTGATGAACGGCATGAAGGGGTGCAGCAGCTTGAGCGCCTTGTCCAGCACGTAGACCAGCACCTTGCGGGCCGCGTCGGCGGCTGCCGCGTCCTCGCCGTTCAGGCGGGTCTTGCAGATCTCGATATACCAGTCGCAGTAGACTTCCCAGATGAAGTTCTCGACCTTCTCGGCGGCCAGACCCAGCTCGTACTTGTCGAGGTTGGCGGTAGCCTCGGCGGCGACCTTGGCAAGCTCGGACAAAATCCACTTGTCGCTCATGTCGAGCAGGCTTTCCTCGGGCAGACCCGGCTCAAAGTCCTCGGGCAGGTTCATCTGCACAAAGCGGGAGGCGTTCCACAGCTTGTTGGCAAAGTTGCGGCAGGCAAGGACTTTTTCATCGCTGTAGCGCATATCGTTGCCTGCGGTGGAGCCGATGATCAGCATCATGCGCAGCGCGTCCGCGCCGTACTGCTCAATGACCTCCAGCGGGTCAATGCCGTTGCCCAGGGATTTGGACATTTTGCGGCCCTGGCTGTCGCGGACAATGCCGTGGATCAGTACCGTGTCAAACGGTGCCTTGCCGGTGTAGGCCAGACCCGAGAAGATCATGCGGGACACCCAGAAGCCGATGATGTCATAGCCGGTGACCAGCGTGTTCGTGGGGTAGAAGTAGTTGTAATCCTCGGCGTTCTCGTTGGGCCAGCCCAGCGTGGAGAACGGCCACAGGGCAGAGCTGAACCAGGTGTCCAGCGTGTCGGGGTCCTGGGTCATGTTGGAACTGCCGCACTTGGGGCAGGTGCAGGGGGCTTCCTTGGCCACGACGGTCTCGCCGCAGTCGCCGCAGTACCAGGCGGGGATCTGGTGGCCCCACCACAGTTGGCGGCTGATGCACCAGTCACGGCCGCCCTTCATCCAGTTGATATAGTTCTTGGTGAAGCGCTCGGGCACGAACTTGATCTCGCCCTTCTCGACGCTCTCGATGGCGGGCTTGGCCAGCGGCTCCATCTTGACGAACCACTGCTTGGAGACCATCGGCTCAATGACCGAGTGGCAGCGGTAGCAGGTGCCCACGTCGTGGGTCAGCGGCTCGGTCTCCTTCAGCGCACCGCAGGCCTCCAAATCGGCCAGAATAGCCTTGCGGGCCTCCAGTGCGGTCATGCCGGCATACTTGCCGCAGTCCAGCACGTCCGGCTCGTCGGCGGCAGCGCGGCCCGCCGCCTTCTCGGCATCGACGGCGGCCTTGTCGGCAGCGCCGGTCATGTGGCCGTCGTAGGTCAGCACACGGATCATCGGCAGGTCGTGGCGCTTGCCGACCTCAAAGTCGTTGGGGTCGTGGGCGGGGGTGATCTTCACAACGCCGGTGCCCTTCTCCATGTCGGCGTGCTCGTCGCAGACGATGGGAATTTCGCGGCCCAGCAGCGGCAGCACGACATGGCAGCCGTGCAGGTGCTTGTAGCGCGGGTCCTCGGCGTTGATGGCAACAGCGGTATCACCCAGCATCGTCTCGGGGCGGGTCGTGGCCAGCTCCAGCATTTCGCCGGTCTCCTTGACGGGGTAGAGCAGATGCCAGAAGCTGCCTTCTTTGGCCTCATACTCGACCTCGGCGTCGGAAATCGAGGTGTTGCAGTGGGGGCACCAGTTGACCATGCGGTTGCCGCGGTAGATCAGCCCCTCGTTGTACAGACGGACAAAGACCTCCTTGACGGCGTCGGAGCAGCCCTCGTCCATCGTGAAGCGCTCGCGCTGCCAGTCGCAGGAGCAGCCCAGCTTCTTCAGCTGGCTGACGATGCGGTTGCCATAGGTGTTCTTCCAGTCCCAGGCACGCTCCAGAAAGCCGTCGCGGCCCACCATCTCCTTGGTCAGGCCCTCCTCGCGCATCTTGGCGACGACCTTGGCCTCGGTGGCAATGGACGCATGGTCGGTGCCGGGCACCCACAGCGCGGCATAGCCCTGCATCCGCTTGTAGCGGGTCAGGATGTCCTGCCAGGTCTCATCCATGGCGTGGCCCATGTGCAGCTGGCCGGTGACGTTCGGCGGCGGCATGACGATGGTAAACGGTTTTTTGCTGCGGTCGATCTGGGTATGGAAATACCCCTTGTCGCACCAGTTCTGATAGATGCGATCCTCGGTGCCCTGCGGGGCATACTGTTTGGCGAGTTCCTTCGGCATAGTGTAAACCTCCTCGTGAATGTGCGGGGCGTGATTTTTACATTTGGACAAAATAAAAAAGGCCGCCCCATGAGTTTATCATGGGACGGCCTGAAAAGCTCAAGTCGCGGTACCACCCAAGTTGCCCGATCGGGCCGCTTTGCGGCAGGCCGACAAGCCCGCCTGCCCTGATAACGGCGGCAACCCCGTGCGCGGCTGGCAGGGGAGAAGCCCCTCTCACCGCGCCTGCTTGAAAGTGACAGCACCCGCCGCACCGTACCGGGCTTGCATCCTCCCCGGCTTGCTGCAAAGGTACGACGCGGGCACACTCTTTCGCACTGCATTTGTACCTTATAATGTACCGCAATGCGGCGGATTTGTCAAGGGCGGGGGCGCAAATCCGTCGGGCCAAAACTGTCGGGCCCCTGGGCTCCTGCAGAGAGAGGTGAGCTGTCTGTCTTACTCCCACTTCTCCCACACCTCGGGGCAGTAGCCTACGGTGGCCTGTCTGCCGTTGCGCACAATGGGCTGGCGGAAGAGCTGCTGGTTCTCGAACAGCTTGTCGGCCTGCTGGCTCTCGTCGAGCCATTTCAAAAGCGCCAGCGTGTCCTTGTCCTTTGCATTTTCGTCGACGAGCTTTGCCCAGCCGCCCACGGCGCGGCAGACGTTGTCAAACTCGCCGCGGCTCATGCCTTTTTCCTTCATGTCGATCATCTGGAATCTGATGCCGCGCTCCTTGAACCACCGCTGTGCCTTTTTGGTGTCAAAGCTCTTGTTCGTGCCGAAAATCTGGATGTTCATGGCCATTCCCCCCGCAAAATACATTCTTTTCATTAGAATACCACAAAAACCGTGCCTTGACAACTTACAAGGCCGGGCCTATAGTATGAGGAAAACTGCGGCAGGGCGCTTGCTCTTATGCGGGCTGCGTGCTATAATACAGGTTTATAGAGGAGTATCTATAAAGGAGTATTATGGAAAAAGAAAGAACCAGTCCGTGGCTGATCTTGTTCCGCGTGGTATTTACGGCGGCGCTGATCGCCTGCATTATGTTTATCTTTCGCAACTCACTGGAAAACGGTGCCCAGTCGTCCGCACGCAGCCAGGCCGTCATGCAGCTGGTCAACAGTGCGCTGGCCAAGGTGCATCTCGGCCCATTGTCGGAGCATCTGATCCGTAAGCTCGCGCACTTTTCGGAGTTTGCGCTGGAAGGCTTTCTGCTGATGCTCTGCATCCGCGTGTACACAAAGCATTTTGTGCGCCACATGAGCTGGCCGCTGCTGGGCGGCATGACAACGGCGCTGATGGATGAGACCATCCAGCTGCATAGCCTCAACCGCACCTCGTCGGTGGTGGATGTCTGGATCGATATGTCCGGCGTCGTGGCGGGACTGCTGTTTGCACTCATCATCCTGCTGATCGTGCGCGGCGTTACCGCATTCATCCGCGTCAAGCAGGAGAACCGCGCTCTGCGCGCCGAGAGTGCGGAGCTGCGCCGCCGAGAGCATGAGCGGCTGGCCCGCCGCGCCGCCCACCGTGCCCACGAGGCACAGCTGAACCGCCCCGAACCCGACGAGGATAACTATGAGGAGGACGAAGAATGACGACCCAACAGGCAATTGAAGCCCTGCACGCCCTGCCGCGCATGGGGCAGGGCACACCCGGTCTGGCTCGGATGCAGAACCTGTGCGACCATCTGGGAAACCCCGAAAAGGAGCTGCAGTGCATCCACATTGCGGGCACGAATGGCAAGGGCAGCCTTGCGGCCATGACGTCCTCCATCCTGACGGCAGCGGGCTACAAGACCGGTCTGACCATCAGCCCGTATGTGGTGGACTTCCGTGAGCGGTTTCAGATCGACGGCGAGATGATCCCGCCCCGCACGCTGGCAAACCTGACGGAGAAGGTGCTCGACGCGATTGACGCCATCGAGACCGAGGGCGGCGAGAAGCCTGTGGAGTTTGAGGCCGTCACTGCGCTGGCGTTCCTCTGGTTTGCCCGCGAAAAGTGTGACCTGGTCGTGCTGGAGACCGGCCTTGGCGGGCGCTGCGACGCAACGAACGTCGTGCCCCACAAGCTCGTGGCAGCCATCACAAAGATCGGCTATGACCACATGGAAGTCCTGGGAGATACCCTTGATAAAATTGCCGCCGAGAAGGCCGGTATTATAAAAGAAGGAACCGTCGTCGTCAACTATCCCGACCAGCCTGCGGAGGCTATGGGGCCGATCCTGACCGCCGCTGCCGAGGCGCACACGAGCATCATCACGCCCGATAAGGACGATTTGACGCTGCTGCGCGGCAAGCGGCTGGAAAACCGCATTGACTACGGCGGCTATCGCGCCGCACTGGGCCTGCCCGGCACGCACCAGGCTAACCACGCCGCCATGGCTGTCGAGATCGCGCTGGCTCTCTGGCGCGAGTTCGGCTATGATATTTCGGACGATGCCATTCTGCAGGGTCTTGCCGATGCCCGGATGCCCGCCCGCATCGAGGTGCTCCGCCGCCATCCGCTGCTGCTGCTCGACGGCTGCCACAACCCGGACGGCGCTAAAATGCTGGCCGCGACCCTGACCCGCGCCGACTTTGAGGAAAACCTCGTCGGTGTGCTGGGCGTGCTGGCCGACAAGGACTATAAGGATATGCTGTCCGATCTGGCCCCCTGCTTTGCCAAGGTCTACACCGTCACGCCCAACTGCCCCCGCGCATTGAGCGCCGAGGAATTGCAGAAGGAGGCACGCTTCCACACCGACGCCGAGGTCGCCGACAGTGTGGCCGATGCCATCCGCAAGGCCGTGGACTACGCGGACGAGAACAACCTCGCGGGCGTTGTTGTCTGCGGTTCGCTCTACCTTGCCGCCGAGGCCCGCCCGCTGCTTCTCAAAGAAGCAGAAAAATAACCGGCCATCGCCATTTCAACAAAATACGCACCCGTAAGCCTGTATCATAACGATACGGGCTTTTTATTTTGTCTCAACACCCCCTCCCGGAAATTACCCGTTGATTTTTTAACTCTCCCCGTAGGGGCCGGGTATGTCCGGCCCGCAACCTTCCCAACACTACCCTGTATACCCTTATAAATGAAAAAAGAGGACAACCCTATGGCCAAAGTAACCTTCGTGCCCGGCAGCGGCACACTGGCCGCCTATTTGAGCGGCGAGATCGACCACCACGCCGCCCAGACACTGCGGCGGGAGATCGATGCCCAGGTCGATGACCGCCTGCCTGAGCTGCTGACGCTCGACTTCTCGGGCGTCACCTTCATGGATTCCTCGGGCGTCGGCCTGATTTTGGGCCGCGGACGCCACGTAAGCGCACTGGGCGGGCGGCTGACCGTCCAGAACCCGCCGCGCGCCGTGCGGCGGATGCTCGACCTGGCCCACATAACCTACGCCTGAACGGAGGTGAACACCGATGAAGATGCTCAATCAGGTAAAAATTACGTTTGCGGGCCGCTCCGTCAACGAGGGCTTCGCCCGCGCGGCGCTGGCCGCGTTTCTTGTGCAGCTTGATCCCACCGTGCCCCAGCTCGCCGATATGAAAACCGCTGTCTCCGAGGCCGTGACCAACTGCATCGTCCACGCCTACCCGGACAAGATCGGCCCCATCACAATGACGGCGGCCATCTATGAGGGTGGCATTGTGCGTATTACCATCACGGACCGCGGCGTCGGCATCCCGGATATTGCGAAGGCGATGGAGCCGATGTTCACCACCGGCGACGCCGAGGAGCGCGCGGGTCTGGGCTTTGCCGTCATGCAGAGCTTCATGGACAAGGTCAAGGTCTCCTCCACGCCGGGCCGCGGCACCCGCGTGACCCTGACCAAGCGGCTGGATGCCCGCGCGTGACCCCCTACATATATAGAAGGAGGGGACAGTCATGCCCACGGATATGCACCAGCTGCCGCGCGAAGAATTTATTGAGAGAAACCTCGGCCTTGTCCACGCCTGCGCCGGGCGGTTCAAGGGGCGGGGCATCGAGTATGAGGAACTCTACGCCGCGGGCTGTCTGGGCCTTGTGAAGGCCTGCGACGGGTTTGATACCGGGCGCGGCGTCTGCTTTTCCACCTATGCCGTGCCGGTCATCCTGGGCGAGATCAAAAAGCTGTTCCGAGATGGCGGCACAGTCAAGGTCAGCCGTTCGTTAAAGGAGCTGAGCCTTAAAATCAATGCCGAGCGTGAGCGCTGCCTCAAGCGCACCGGCCAGGAGCCCGGCGTGACCGAGCTGGCCGAGACGCTGGGCACGACCCCGGAGCAGATCGCTCTGGCCATCCGCGCGGCCCTGCCGACTCTGAGCCTGACGCCCGTGGACGACGAGGACGGCCTGCGGGAGTTTGACGTGCCGGTGGAGTCCCCGGAGGAAGCACTCTCGGACCGCATCGGTCTGGCCGAGGTGATGGACAGGCTGGACAGCGGTGACCGCCAGCTCATCCGTCTGCGCTTTTTCGCGGGCCGCACCCAAAGCGAGACCGCCCGCGTCCTCGGTACGACCCAGGTCCAGATCTCCCGCCGCGAGCGCCGCATCCTGAAATGGATGCGCGAACAGCTGTTAGAGGCCCAATGATACCCTTCCACCGGCACCCGCTCACCTCTACACCACACCGTAGGGGCCGGGCATGCCCGGCCCGCAACTTCGCGCCGACTGCCGTCAATCCTTCTGTTGCTCACCCACCCCCATAATTTGTGCCCGCCAACCGCCGTCACTCCAATATGCACCTTGCCCAAACTTCACCCTCAAACTTTGTCGAAAAAATCAAAAAAACTTGCAAAAACCTGTTGACAAAGGTCATACTACTTGCTATAATAATCAAGCTGTCTCGCGAGCCCAGCCCGCGGCGGCAGCCGCTGGAGCCTTTACCTACAGCTTGTACGCCGTTTTTTGAAGAAAACTTCTTCAAAAAACTTTCAGAAAACCTCTTGACAAACGAGAGAATCTGATATATAATATACAAGCTGTCACGGAAACGCGACAGC
>NZ_FUYF01000039.1 GCF_900167555.1 Gemmiger formicilis
GAGAAAATGACTATCAAGTTGGAGCAGGTCATTGAAGCGATTGAAATGTCCGACGATTTCTTTACAAGTTTTTGGGATACTAAAACCGGAGAAACTGTTGCATATTCGGAATAAAAGGAACAAACGGTTGTTGTTTGCGTTGCCATACATCGCCGCTTCCCGCAAGCCACAAACAATGCCGCTGCAGTTGCGCAACGCAACCACAGCGGCATTGTTTTTGCCTTTTACACTTTGACCTTTACCACGACTTTTTTTACCGCGCACGCGCCTGCGGCGGTTTGGCGGCGGGGGGCGTGGGCATCCTCCGGCGGGACGATGGCAAAATTGCCCGCTTTCAGGATGATGCAGCCGCTCTCGGCGGGTTCCTCATAGAACACAAGGTCGCGGTCAGCATTGTAAGCCATGGCGGGCTTGCAGAGATCGCGCGGCGCATAGCCGAAGCGTTCCTCGCCGGAGACGACGAACTGCAAGTCAAAATATTTCTCGTGGCTCTCGAACGGCGCGTCCGCATCGGGCAGCGTCGTGTACGCCTGCACATTGGCAAAGACCTCGTCGCCATCGATGGGCGTGTTGCCCAGCGGCAGGGCAGCCAAGTCTGCCGTGCGCAAAAACTCGAACGCCTTTTTGAACTTCGGGTCAAGGTAGTTGTATTTCTCGGCCAGCTTCAAATTTGTTGTCAGCATGGCTCATTCCTCCTTCATCAGATCGCAGATTTCCGCATACAGTCCGCAAGCGGCCTGCGCGTCATAGGGGTAGACCAGCAGCACATCCAGCGCGTAGGGGTTGAAGTCCAGCCCCAGCAGCTGCTTCGCGAACGCCATCGCCGCGATCTCCGACAGGCAGACGATGCAGCTTTTGTTGGAGAACGGTTTGCGCCACAGCTCAATTTTCTCGGTGCGGGTATAAATATCAGGGTTCGCTTCCTCAACGGCGTGGAACAGCTCGTGGGCAAGAATGATGCTTTGCAGCTTGGCGCGGGCGGGGAGTAAGCCGCCCAGCGTTTCAGCTTTGTCAAGACAGTCAGTGAAGATCGTGATCTCATCCGGCTGCACAAACTGGGCGAACAGCACCTGCCCACCGCCCGCGGGCGTGGCCGGGGTTTTCAGCTTCAGCCCCAGTTCGCCGCAAAGCGTCAGCGGGTCGCGGGTGTCATGTTCCGCGGCCAGCTTGTCCGCCCACTCCGCGCCGCAGGCATTGGCGGCGGCGGTGTAGGCATCCTTTTGCTGCGGGGTGAATTTTCCCTCCAGCGGCTCACGGCTGAAGGCGTACCGCCCCCACTGCCGGTCATCCAGACTGCGGAGATACGCCGCCATCTCCGCGGGCGGCACATCGGGTGCAGCGGGCGGCTCGGGCTGGTTCAATAGTCGCTTGAAAAAGTCCGTCATGGCGTTTCTCCTTTTTTAATTACAGGCTGTTTTTCGCGCCGACGATGATCACATCGTCGCCGGGGTTGATCATCTGCATTTCGACTTCCATCAGCATCATGATCTTGTCGAGGTCCACCGAGCCGGAGAAGTCCATCACGCGGGCACCGGCGCAGATGTAATAGTCAGGCCGCAGAATGGCATCCTGCTGGTAGATGGCCAGCTCCTCCCACAGCTGGGAGACGATGTTGCGGTAGCTGCCTGCCTTGCACAGCACAGCCTTGCCATCGTTGCGCTGGACTTTGATGAAACCCTTCTTGTCCAGGATGCGCAGCGGGTGCTTGTTCTTGCGGTCAAGACCGTAGACAAAGAAGTTCTTCGTCGCGCCCTCCAGCTTGACCTCGGCAGTCGTGGCCTTCAGGTCGTCGGCGGCCAGCTGGGCGGCCTCCTCGCGGGTACATTCCTTCAGCAGGTCGGTCGTCTTGACCTCGGTGGAACCGAGGGCGATGGCCGTCAGCTTGGAGGTCTGCGGGTCGATTTCGATATGCACATCGACGCTGTCCGGCGTTGCGCCGCTCTCGACGGCCTTGTCGATGGCTTCCGCCTTGATGGAGCGGATGTCCTCCGGCGTGGGGTTAGGCACAACGCGCTCAACGACGTCGCGCACCATCGCCAGTGCAACACCGATGGAGGAAATGACCTCGGCGTTTTCGGGGATGGAATAGCGCAGCCCCATCTTGTCAGAGCAGAAGCCGATCAGGGCAGCTGCACCGCCGCCGACACCGACCAGACTGATCTGGTCTTTTTCCAAGCGGTACTTCGCGGCCAGCTCGGTGATGACCGGCTCGATCTTCTCGTAGGCGCGGGTCAGGATCTGGGTAGCGACCTCCTCGACAGTCTTGCCCATGTAGTCCGCCAGCGGCTGCATAGCCTTGCGGGCAGCGTTGGCATTGCCGTAGGCGAAGTTATCGGGGGAAATCAGCCCCAGCACATTCGCGGCACAGGTGTTGGTGATGGTGATGCGCTTGCCGCTTGCCAGCTCGATGGCGACATAGTCGTCGGGGTCGCCCTCCTTCGGGGAGAAGAAGATGACCTTCGGGTCAACAATTTCTTCCTCTGGGGTAAAGACGGCGTAGTCCATGCCGGCAATGTGCGCCGAGCGCGGACCGACATCCTTGACGCCGTTCTTGTCAGCGCGCACCATCGAGCCGCCCGCCACGCCCAGAACGCGGACGTCCAGACTGCTGATGTAGGTGCGGTGACCGCCGACGATGGAGTAGTCGATGGCGGGGCGGCCGTCCTTGATGACGCCGATGTTCGTCGTCGTGCCGCCAACCTCAAAGTAGACGCCGTTGGACGCACGCAGGTACATCAGGCTGCCCATAACGGAGGCGGCGGGACCGGACAGCATCGTCAGGACAGGGCGCTTCTTCATCTCGCTGATTTCCATAACGCCGCCGTCGCCGCGCATGATCATCAGGGGAACTTCTACGCCCGCGCTGCGGACGCTCTCCTCGGTCTCATTGGCGGTGTTCAGCATCTTGGGCAGAATGGAAGCGTTGATGGCGGCGGTGCGGGTGCGGCGGGTCAGACCGTACAGCTTGGTAATTTCGCTGGCGGCGGTAGCCTCCAGCCCCATCTGCTTGGCAATGCCGCAGACGCCGGTCTCATTCTCCATATCATCAACGCCGTAGACCTCGCTGGCGACGATGACCTGTGCGCCCTCGCCGGTCAACTCCTGAATGGCGGCCTTGACCGATGCGTCGGACAGGGTATCATCGACAAGATAGCGGTTATGCAGATGGATGGAACGCCCGGAGCCGAGGTCAATGTCCTTCAGATTCGTCTGCGCCTTGGCGATCCAGCCGCCGGGGCCTTTGCCGCCGATGCCGATGACGCCGACCTGTGCGACGTCGCCCTCGATCAGGGCGTTCGTCGCCTGCGTGGTGGAGTGGGCGACAAAGATAACATCCTTGGGGTCGATGTCGTTTTCTTTCAGGCAGTTTTTGAACGCCTGCACAACGCCGGTGGCAACACCGGCCTTGTCGTCGTGGGTGGTCTTGACCGAGGATTTGCCGATGATCTCGTGGGTCGCGTTGTCGATGGCGACGGCCTTGGTATGGGTGCCGCCGACGTCGATGCCCATGCGTACTTTTCTTTCACTCATTTTTCCATTCCTCCTCAGCCGAACATGACAAAGGTGATGACCTGCATGACGGCGCAGGTGATCCATGCGTAGGGCAGGGTCTTTCTCAGGTGCTCACGGGTGGAAACCTTGGCGTAGCTGACGCCCCATGCAATCCAGCTCTGGGTCATGCAGATGGAGACATTCATCGTGATGGAGGGAATCACCATCAAAGCGTACAGGTACGGCGTCGAGAAGCCGATGCCTTTCAGAATGCCCAGCGTAGCCGCGCCGCAGCCGAACAGAGTAAACGGACCGCGGAACAAGCCAAGGGGTGCCAGCACCGCAAAGAAGATGCTGATGACCAGTGTGCTGTTCGGGATGATGCCGCCCAGCAGTGCGTTAAAGTAGGGCACGCAGAGTTCGGCAGACTTGTTGAAGATGGGGATCATGAGCAGGAAGCCGACCAGCGGGGCGGTGTCAACAACACCGTCGTAGAAGTCCTTGTTGATGGTACGGCATACGCCGCGGAAGGATTTCATCTTGCCGCAGACCAGCATAGCGTACAGGCTGGCAAGGGTGAAGCCGAGGATGATGGGCACCTTGAAGATGACCAGCAGCAGGACCGGCAGGATGGGGGCGATCAGTGCCTTGGTCGGCACATAGCCGGGGCGGGCGCGGCGGGCCGCGGAGGCTACCCACGCATGAACAGTCTTTTTCTTGCGCAGGGAAACGGCGGTCATAACAATGACCATGCCCAGCTGCACCAGCATACCGATGACAGCCCAGCGCAGACGGGCGGGGTCGTCATAGGTGATAAGCTGCTTGCCGTTCTCATCGAGGAAGAAGGCGAGGAACTGACCGCTCAGAACCGGGTTCAGGTACATGCCCGCGCCGACGCTCATCATAAAGGAGCCGACGGCCAGCACCTTGGGGATGCCAAGGCTCATAAGGATGGGCAGGATGATGACGCCGATGGCGACGACTGCACCCGCGCCGAACAGGGTGGAGAAGATCGCCGTGGTTACGATGGAGAGCAGTACGCTGATGACGATGGGCTTATCGCCGCCCAGCTCAACGGTCTTGCGGATCAGTGCATCTGCGATGCCGGTTTCCAGCAAAACGCGGCCAAACCATGCGCCGAACACGACGTTGACCAGCACGCTGCCCCAGCCCTCGGGGCCGGATTGGTAAACCTTTGTGATGGCGTCCACAAAGCTGATGTCTGTAACGCCGGGATAAGCCGCAATAAAATCAGGGTTGGTGGCAAACGTGTTGCCGAACAGGGGCAGTACCGTCCAGAGCGTACCGATGATGAGCATACCGATCATCAGGTTGCCGCCGCGTACCGCGTAGACTGCCAGCCCAAAGAAGGAAGCCAGCAGCAGTGCGCCGATAACATATTCCATGATTGTGCTCCTTATAGTTTTTCTCGTTCCTTCAGCAAAATTTGCTGCACCTCGCGCAGGTCTTTTGCACGGTAGTTCCAAAGATGTTCGCTTTCTGCCGGGGCGGGGGTCAGGTCCGGCACGACAATGGCCGGGCAGCCTGCCGCTTTCGCCGCTTGCAGACCGTTTGGGCTGTCCTCCAGCACGACGCAGTGCGCGGGGTCGGCGTGGATAGCCGCCGCTGCCGCCAGAAAGATGTCGGGCGCGGGCTTGGGTCGCGCGACCTCCGGTCCGAACACTGCCGCCGTGAAGTACCGCTCGACATCCGTTTGCTGCAAGTAAGCCAGCGCCTTTTCGCGCCGGGTGGACGTTGCCAGCACTGCCGGGATGTCCGATGCTTTCAGCCGGCGCAGCAGTTCCCGCAGCCCCGGCTTCACCGGCACGCCGTTTGCAGCGATGACCTCGTCCGCATAGCGCAGCCGCAGGTCGTGGGCCGTGTCATACAGACTGCCCGGTATCGCCGCGTTGAAAATTTCGCGGCAGCGGTCTGTGCCTGTGCCGCGCATGGCGGCGATGATTCCCTCCGGCAGGTCGATGTGCAGGATTTCGGCGGCCTTGTGCCAGCCGTCACGGCCAACGCGCTCGGTGTCGAACATCAGGCCGTCCATGTCAAACAAAACGCCCTGCAGCATCTTACATCTTCAGCACGGATTCCCAGACTTCCTCAATAACGGGAACGCCCAGCTCCTTGTTTTCCTTGATGTTCTTCAGCTCCAGCTCGCCGGGGTAGTAGACCTCGCCGCCCTCGGTGACAGGCTCGCTGCTCTTGACGTCCGCCAGAATGGCGTCCACAATGGCGTCGGTCTCCTCAACGGTGTTGAACTTGGCCGGGTCGATGGCGATCATGATCTGGGTCAGACCGATCTCGTCGCCGAAGGTGCCGATGGTATGCACGGAGTTGCCGTTCGTCAGAACAGTGGCGATCAGGTCAAGGGCGATGGACAGACCGCTGCCCTTCCAGTAGCCCATCGGCAGCACGCGCCAGGTTTTCTCGATCTCGGCGGGGTCGGTGGTCAGCTCGCCCTTTTCGTTGTAGCCGCCGGGAACGGGCAGCTGCACACCGCGCAGGCGGCAGTCCTCGATTTTGCCGTAGCTGAACTGGCTGACCGCGCAGTCGATCATCGCGTGCTCACCGTTGGAGCGAGGCACTGCCATGATAAGCGGGTTGTTGCCGATTTTGCGGTCCTTGCCGCCCCATGCGGGCATGTTAGGCATCGTGTTCGACCAGCAGATACCGATGCAGCCGTGGTCAGCTGCCAGCCAGCCGTAGGTGCCGCCGCGCATCCAGTGGTTGTTGTTGCCCAGCGCCACAACGCCGACGCCGTTCTGCTTGGCAAGCTCGCAGGCACGGTCCATAGCACGCTTGGCGTTCAGCGGGCCGAAGCCGCGGTGGCCGTCCCAGCGCTCGATGCTGCCCATACTGGACACGCAGGTGGCGCGGGCGGCGGGGTCGATCTCGCCCTTTTCCAGATAGCTGACCACGCGGGGGAAGCGGTTCAGACCGTGGCTGAACACACCCGCCAAGCTGTTCTGGGCAAAGATGATGGCGGCATCCTGCGCGTCAGAGGCGGTAAAGCCTTTCTTTTCCAGTACGCGGGCAAACTGGGCGACCATTTCTTCATAAGGTACACGTTTCATTTTACATTCTCCTTTGTTTTCGTGCGTTTGTCAAATCTGTGCGCCTGCATTGGTTGTGTAAGCGCTTACTTTAATTGGATTATATTCTTTGCTTATGAGTTTGTCAATAGATTTTATGTAAGCGGTTACAATTTGGAGAATGCTACAAATTCACCTGTTAAGTTTTATACAATTTCACTGTAACCGCTTACATTATGTAAAACAAAACAGGCCACTTTTGTCCAAAGTGACCTGTCGAGAAGTTATCTTTCTATGGTTATAGCTGCCGTGACGTGCTGCGGGTCGTCGGGGACGCCGCCCCCTACAACGGTAACGCCTTCCATTTGGAGGGAAGGTGCCCCGCAGGGGCGGATGAGGGGCTGCGCTGCCTATATTGCCCTCTCGCCTGTCACTGCCCTCAGCTCGTCTCCCCCTGCGCCAGCTCCGGCTGCAATACGACAGAGGAATACGCTTCGCTGCGCTCGATGCTGCTTTCCAAAAGCTGTACGCAAAGCAGTGCGACCTGCTCCGGCTTGTTGTCGATGGAGGTCAGCACCGGTTCACACAGGTGCGCATAGTCGGAATTGTTGAACCCCACGACGGCGACCTGCTCCGGCACACGCAGCCCCGCGCGCAGCAGGGCTTTCAGTGCTCCGGCTGCCGTCAGGTCTTCGCCGCAGACGATGCCGGATGCCAGCGTCTCGCCTGCTTCCAGCACATGGTCGGCAAATTCCAGCCCATTGCGGCGCATGGCTTCCAAAAAGCCGTCGCGCTTGGACTTGGCACTGTCCGTGTCGCGGTCCTTGATGTAGTAGATATTCTTGCGTCCGCGCGCAACGAGATGCTCCACCGCCAGCGAGACGCCGTATTTATCGTCTACCGTGACCGAGTAGGCGTTGGGCAGGTCGAGCTTTCCGTTTGCCAGCACCACCGGCACGCCGGAAAGCAACTTTTCCATCTCCGCCCCCTGGCAGATCGTGTCAAACACCGAGCCGACCAGCACGATGCCGTCCACCTGCTTCTGGTTGACGGCCTGCAGGTAGCGCAGCGTTTCTGCCCGGTCACCGCCTGTGTTGCAAAGGATGACCTCATACCCACGGCGGCTGAACTCCCGCTCAATGGTATAGGCGGTGCGGGCGTAGTGCGGTACGCGGATGTCCACCGTCAAAACCGCGACGGTACGCATAGATTTGCTCACCATACCGCGTGCAATGGCGCTGGGGGTGTAGTTGTTCTGCTTTAAGATAGCCTCCACCCGCGCACGGGTCGCCGCGCTGACCGTGCCTTTGTTGTTCAGCACGCGGGAAACCGTGGCAATGGAAACGCCCGCCTCCTTGGCAATATCGTAGATGTTCATGACTTCCTCGCTGTCCGCCTTTGCCGCAGCTGCGGCGTTGTAAGCACTTACACTTTTCTTACAGCATACCGCAGTGCAATGCGGTTGTCAAGGTGTCTGCGTAACTCTTTTGGGAAAGTGAATCAGAACGGATTCACTTTTTCGAGTCAGGATTTTTGGATGAATCTAAACGGATTCACTCTGAAATTTATACAAATTTATATGGCTGTCCGGTTTGATTGCTACCGTTTTGGGGCAGACATGTTTTGCTAGCATAGCATGTGGTCATCCACATGCACATTTCTGGGGTGTACCCCAGACCCCCTCGCTGCTCTTGTGTGACGATAGTGACGCAGATGACGCTTGTGACGCTGTTTTGAGGATATCCCTATACCATATCCCAGATTCAGCGTCATTAGCGTCATCTGCGTCATTCCGATTTTGTGTTTATCGTAGTATCATTGTTTTTGTTTCGAGCAGTAGTAAACTGCAAGCGTCATTTCACTATAAGCGTGACGGTGGTGACGATGGTGACGGTGTTAGTGGGATAGGGTAAAGGGGTATATCAAAAACATCGTCATCACCGTCAG
>NZ_FUYF01000087.1 GCF_900167555.1 Gemmiger formicilis
GCCCGTAGCGCCTGCGAGAAAAAAGTCATCCGCCTTGCCCGGCAGACACCGCTCTCGTGCGCGGAAATTATCAAGTGCATCGAAATGGACATCCGTCGCCTGAAGGACGGCTACGATGTGCTGGACAAGCTGTACGATGACAACGACTTGAACTGCGACAACTTCGCCCAGGCTGTTCGGGAGTACCGTTGCAGCCACGAAGTCATCACAGCAGTAGCAAACCTTTATCTTCGACAACAGATTATGATTGATACATATTAAATCGTCTCTGGGTTGACAACTACAAGATATAGTATTATAATTGCTTTGTAAATGATTTTTATGCTATATAAGCATACGCTGTTGTTTTTGTAATCGGTGCCGGTAGTAGATGGCATTGCGCTGAATTGGGCGCGGTGTCTCCCCTGCCGGCACTTTTTTATATAGATATTTCCTGCCATTGGCAGAAAGGAGTGAACCAAGAATCAATCCGCATCCCGCATGGCCGCCGAACAGTGGCCGTACCTTGGGCTGCATCAAGTGTTCAGAACGGACACCTGATGCAGCCCCTTTTTGTTTTTGTGAAAGGACGGTAATCGACAATGAAATCTGACAATGCCATCCGGAATGGCACAAGCATTTTTGTGGGCATCATCGTAGCCATCGCCGCGTTCGCGCGCGGCGCGCTACTGCTGCCGCTTCTGCTTGTTGCCTGCTCCGTCTGGGGGCTGTATGTGCTGCACTATCTGCGAGGCAGTCTCCCGGCAGTCCCCAAGAAGAAAGCAAAGGCTCCCCGCCGCGCAAAGTTTGTGGTGCCGGACATTGAGGACGAACCGCTCAGCGACATTCTGCTGCTCCATGTGAACCAGCGCATTACTGCCGCACTTCGCACAGCGGGCAGCAACATTACATGGGAATGGGCCACCAAGGACCCGCTTGCTATCGTTAAAGAGGGTGGGCGCTGCCTGATCCGTGTTCACGGATTAGACGGTTTTGAGAGTGCCGAGGTCGTACTGGACAAGCAGGCGCATCTGCGGTGTAAGTTAATCAACGCCGTGCCGTTGCGCCCGAACCCCACGGCAGACGCACCCGAAAAGCCGCGAATCCCCGCCGAGACTCCCCCACTGCCCGATCCGCGCATTTGGTATGAAACCGAGGGTCGCACAACACTGGAAAACATCGTAGCTGACCTCAGTTCCCGCGGGCATCACTCGATGACCGTGCAGGAGGACGGTCACATCCAGCTTGTGGACGGCAGCACATCGGTACTCCCGGAACTGCACGGTTTCCCGCCTGTGGGCTGCTGGGAAAAGTTGAAACAGGTCTTTGCAGGAGATGGGCTGGCCGCCGAGGAAACTTCCGGCAAGCTGGTTCTCTCGTGGTAAAG
>NZ_FUYF01000083.1 GCF_900167555.1 Gemmiger formicilis
TTGGGACGGTTCATCACCGTATGGCATTCTTTTGTACACATGGGACAAAATCCGTTCTGAGCCTTGGTACGCAATACCACCAAACCCAACAAAACAGCACCGTAACGCACGATTTTTAGATTTCTCATAACCCGGAGGTCGCAGGTTCAAGTCCTGTCTCCGCAACCAACAAAAGCTCGTTGAAACGACAAGTTTCAGCGAGCTTTTTTCTACATTATGGCAAAAGTGGTAACAAGCTGGTAACTTTGCCCCCAAAATGACCCCAAAACGATAAAACGACTGCGCCCGGACGATTGAAATTTTCAACCATCCGGGCGCTTTTTGTGGATAAATTTTGCGGAGTTGGCAGGTAAATATAAGAGCGATCAACCTGCTTTGACGAGTACCAACACGCTGTTGTCAGGCACGACGATCTGTTCCTGTTTGGTGGGAATGGGCGGGTTCTTGTATTGGCGCAGGGCTTTTTGGATTTGCTGCTTGACTTCGAGCAGGGCAGCGTCCAGCGTGGGGGCTTGTGCGGTAACCTTGGGGAAGTCAGGAACATGGGCAGTGCAGCCGTCTGCCGAGAGTGTGCAAAGCACCGGATAAGGCTGGTTTTCAACCGAGATACTGTACCGCATCCCGAACATATCGTTCATCTTGTCCATCTCGCGCCGCTTGTGTTCGTCCATGCTGTGAACGTAGGTGTCCATTGTGAACGCCACCGAGTAGTGACCGAGGATGGACGACAGTGTTTTGTAATCCATGCCGCGCTCCAGCGCACGGGTGGCGAAGGTATGCCGCAGGGCGTGGAAGGTAAAGTGCCCGATGTCGGCATCCTTCAACAGGCGGTCATAGTAATCCTTGAAGGTTTTCTGCTCAAAGTAGTGTCCAAACTCGTTGGTGACGATGAAGCCATAGTCGGTGTACTTATCCCCTGCCCGCTGCTTATCCTGCGCTTGCTGTTGTTTCCAGCGGGTAAGCTCGTCTGCTATTGTGCGGCGGGAGTTTTTCGTTTTGGGTGTGCCGAATACGATTTCGGTTTTGTTTTCGCCGTCATGGGCTTCGTACTTGGCAAGGCGATTAATCGTGCGCCTGACATGAAGCTGCGCGGTAGAAAAGTCAATATCTTCCCACTTCAGTGCTAGCAACTCCCCCATGCGTAACCCTGTACACAGGTCTAAGCGGATAAACACGCCGTAACGGTGGCGGTAGCTGGCCTGCACCAACGCTCGCTGCTGGTCGTTGGTAAATACGCTGATTTCGGGCTTTTCTCCGCTGGGCAGGGTCACGGCATCGCAGGGATTATAGACCAGTAGATGCTCTTTCACGGCTTGCTGTAAGCACTTATGCAATGCCATGTGGTAGTTGTGCAAGGTCTTGGGCGACAGCCCTTCTTCGCGGAATTTGTAGTTATAAAATTCCTGCAAGTTGTGTGGTTCTAATTTCTTTAATAAAATCTTTCCCAGTACACAAAAGTGCTTGTTGAGATAACTGCGGTAGCTGGCGTAAGTAGATTGCTTGACG
>NZ_FUYF01000045.1 GCF_900167555.1 Gemmiger formicilis
CCAGCGGCAGGCATCGCGGCAGGGGGCGGTAAAGGTTGGCACGGCGCTCATCTCTGCGGTGGCGGGGCTGCACACAAAGCCGACCTTGCACTTGGTGCGCTGCTCCAGCAGGGTCTGCGCCTCATGCAGCCAGCCGGTTGCCTGCGCCTGCGTCATGTTGACCAGCAGCAGATAGCACTGCCCTTTTTTCTGGAATGCTGTCCCCTGCCCGGTCTGGCGGCAGAGGGTGTCCAGCTGGCCGAAGATTGAAAACTCGATCAGCTGGCGTTCCATGGCGTTTCTGGCAGTCAGCCCCAGCGGCTGAACGGCCGCCAAAATATAGCTGGCCGGCTCCATCTCGGCCACCCGGCTGAACGCATCGGAGTAACTGCCCGTGTCGGAGGCCGGGGCCGGGGCGCTGTGCTCCGGCTGCACCGGCAGGCATTTTTCCACGGCGCGCAGCAGGTCATCCTTTTTGACAGGCTTTAACAGATAGTCCACCGCGCCGTAGCTGAGGGCATCGTGCGCGTAGGAAAAATCCTGAAAGCCGCTGATAAAGATGACCTTGGTGCGGCTTTGGGCGGTGTGCAGCGCCTTTAAAATTTCAATGCCGGTCTTGCCGGGCATCGAGATGTCCAGCAGGGCCAAATCCGGGCTTTGGGCAAAGATCTCCCGCAGGGCATCGGCGCCGTTTTCGCAGGTGGCGCAGATCTCAATGCCAAGCTGCGCCCAGTCGATCAGCATCTGTAAGCCCCGGATGATGACCGGCTCATCGTCGGCAATGAGCATTTTCAGCATAGAGGTTCCTCCTGTGCAAGGTTTTGCAGATCGGCGGGGATGGTGGCCTTGACGACCGTTCCCACGCCGGGGGTGCTGTACAGCGTAATGCCGTAGTCGCTGCCGTAGAGGTAGCGCAGCCGATCATGGACATTTTTCAGTCCGATGCTCGCCCACTCATAATTTTCTTTATGGCCGGGCTGGTCACTGTCCAGCAGGGTGTACAGCTTATTCAGTGCATCCTCGTCCATGCCGACGCCGTTATCCATGACCGTCAGGGTGACGGTATTGTCAAGCCGCTCGGCCATAAGCTGGATATGCCCCGGGCCGTCCATCGGCTTAATGCCGTGGATAAAGGAATTTTCCACGATGGGCTGCAGAATCAGCTTGGGAATCAGGATATTTTCCAGATGCGCGCAATCGTAGGAGAAGGTGACCTTGTTGCTGAACCGGCAGTTGAGCAGATAGATGTATTTTGTCAAAATATCCACCTCACGCCCCAGCGGCACAAGGTCGTTGACGGTGCCGATGACATAGCGTATCTGGTCGCTCAGCGCTTCAATCATATCGGCCACCATCGGGTCGTTGCGCCCGACAGCGGTCATGCGGATGACCTCCAGCGTGTTGTACAAAAAGTGGGGGTAGATCTGGCTTTTCAGCGCGTTCAACTCCGCCTCGGTCTGCTTGATTTTGGACAGATACACCTGTTTTGTATAGGTGTCCAGCTCAGCGCTCATCTGGTTGAAGCGCTCGGTCAGATCGCTCAGCTCATCGTTGCCGGTCACAGGGATGCGCCCGGTAAAATCACCGGACTCGACCTCGCCCATGTGCTGCATAATAGTGCGGATGGGCTGGGTCAGCTTGCGGGAGAAGAACATCGAGCCGATGACAAGTGCGGCCACGGCCAGCGCGACCACCAGCCACACAGCCCGCTGCATGGCGCGGATCTGCGTTTCGATGGGGGTACGGCTCTGGCTGCACCAAACGGTCAGCCCGTATTCAGGGATCGGCTCGGACAAAAGCATCGTGCCGGCCGGTGCCTCCGCCGTCACATCCAGCGTTTCGCCCACAAGCGCCGTGTCGGAGGAAAAATAGCAATGCCCTGCCTCGTCCGTGACATAGACGGTGCCTCCGTCGGTCAGGTTCAGCGTGGCAAACAGCCTGTCGAACACATCGGTGCGCAGATCAAGAAAAAGCGTACCCATGTATTTTTCATGTCCGACTGCGCCTGTAATGTCGTAATAATTGCGCCCCACGGTAAAGACATACGGCGTGCGTGAGCCGCGAAAGCCGATGTAATCCAGCGCGTGGGTGGGCACAAGCCCCATATTGCGGCTTTCGGTGTCCCAATGTTCAAAATCAACCGCCTGCAGATACGCCTCACTGTCAAACAGGGAGTTATTGTAGTTTCCCAGCTGGTAGCTGACCACCTTGGCCGCACCCGCCGGGGCATAGATAAAGTGGGAGGCCTCAATATCGGCGTCCGTCATATTCATATAGTGCAGAAACAGCCCCATTTCGTGACGGATGCTGTCAGCGGCATTGTCCGCATCGGCAAAAGCCTCACCGGACAAGATCTTGCGCAGGTTGTCGTAATTGTCGTAGTCGTAAGAAAAATCCCCCTGAGAGGAATAGTTGTAGTAATAGCAGAATTTCGACAGGTCTGTATAGGTATCCAACCGGACGCGGATAGAATAGGCCGAGTAGGCGATCGCATCCTGATAGGCGTCCTCCAGACTGGCGCGGTACTCGGTCAGCATACGGCTTTGCAGCACGGTGACCAGCAGCACGATGGGTACAATGCCCAGCAGCAGGATAACGGCTGTGAACTTGGCAAACAAACTGACGCGGTGCGGACGGCGCGGCGTATCCATAACAAAACCTCACGATGCAGCAAAATTGGGTGCGGGCGCAGTGCCCACACCCAATTTTAGCATATTACGGCCCGTTTTTAAAGGCTTCCCCCTGTGGGGGAAGCTGTCCGCGAAGCGGACTGATGAGGGGCGGCCTTGCCAAGCCATCCGTTCACAGACTGTACCGGCAGGCTTAGCCCTCATCCGCCCTCGTGCGGGGCCTCGGGCACCTTCCCCCGTGGGGGAAGGCTTTTAGCTTTTAGCCCTTTGCGGCGCCGGACATGATGCCCTTAACAAAATATTTCTGCAGGCTGACATAGATGATCAGCGCAGGCACAAGGGAGATCAGCGTACCGGCAAAAACGATATCCCAGCGGGCTGTATACTGACCGACAAAGGAGTAAACGGCAACCGTAATCGTCTTGGCCTGGTTGGAGGGAAGTGCCAGATACGGCATCAGGAAGTCGTTCCAGATGCTCAGACCGTTCAGCACGACCAGCGAGGCGGTGCAGGGTCCCAGCAGGGGGAACACCACGCGCCAGAACGCCTTGAACTCGGTGCAGCCGTCGATCTTGGCGGCCTCCTCAATGTCGATGGGAACGCCCTTCAAAAAGCTCGTGTACAGCAGCGTGCCGAAGGCGACAGAGCCGGCAATGTAGCAGATGATGGGGCCCCACAGCGTGCCGTAGATATGAAAGACCTTCATCTCCTTGAACAGCGGGAACATATACAGGTGGAAGGGGATCATCATACCGGCGGTAAAGTAGGCGTAGACAAACTTGGTGGCCTTGCTGTGGTGGCGCTCGATGGCGTAGGCGGACAGCGGCACGACCAAAATAATCAGCACTTCACTGACAACGGTCAAAAATACCGTGTGCCAGATGGCGGTGAAGAAGTCGGTCTTGGCAAACAGGTCCTTGAAGTTCTGCAGGTACAGCTCGGTGGGGAAGGCGAGGGGCGCTTTCAGGATCTCGCCGTTGCTCTTAAAGGCGGAGATGACGGCGAAATAGACCGGGTAGACGAACAGGACAGCCAGAATGACCGTGACGATAAAGCAGACGATGGGGGCAATTTTGATTTTTTTCTTAGGCGCGGTGTTTGTTGCCTGTACAGTTTGTGTTGCCATTACAGCTGCACCTCCCGTTTGCGAAGAATTGCGGACTGGATGTTGTTCAGGATCAGAATGATGAACAGCAGCACCACGCCGACCGCTGTGCCGTAGCCCTGGCGGCCCTCGCCAAAGCCGGACTTATACAGCAGGTAGACGATGGTCTCTGTCGCAAAGCCGGGGCCGCCGTCCGTCATAACGGCGATCTGGTCAAAGACCTTCAGACCATTGATCAGCGACAGCGTGAAGCAGATGGTGAAGGAGCCGGAGATCAGCGGCAGCGTGATGAAGCGGAACCGCTGCAAAGCAGATGCACCGTCGATGGTGGCGGCCTCCTGCACATCCTGCGGCACGCCCTGCAGGGCTGCCAGATAGATGATCATGTAGTAGCCGGCGCCCTTCCAGATCATGACCACGGCCACCGCCCAGATGGCAATATCGGCGTTGCCGAGCCAGTCCTGTTTGAGTGTGCCGAGGCCGATCATATCCAGCACCTTGTTGACGGGGCCGAAGTTGTAGCTGTACATGATCTTCCAGATAAAGCCGGAAACGATGCCCGAAAGAATGACCGGCAGGTAGAAGATGGCGCGGAACAGATTTTTGCCCTTGATGACATTATCGACCAGCAGTGCCAGACCCAGCGCAAGAGCATTCTCACAGATTGAGATCACAACGGTGAGCAGCGCGGTGTTTTTCAGCGCATTGCCGAAGCGGGCGCTGGTAAAAATCTCTTTGTAGTTGTCAAAGCCGATGAATTTGATGTTGGGGTTGATGCCGTCCCACGAGGTAAAGCTGTAATAAAAGCTGGATACCGTAGGCACGATCAAGAACACCGTAAACAGGATGAACGCAGGCGCAATGAACAAAAACGCCGTTGTATCGAATTTTCTTTTCTTCTGCAGCATGGCGCTGTCCCTCCGTTTCAAAGGGTGGTTGCGGATTTTGGGCGCAGAAAGGGCGCACCGCCCATTGGCAAGTGCGCCCCGGTATCATTGCGCCTGTTGCCCCTTATTCTACACCGAGACCGGTGGTGGGGTTAAAGCTCTGGAGTGCGACATTCCAGGTCTTCTGCAGCTCGGAGGAGGCAGAAGCAACATCGCGGGAGCCCTGAGCGACTTCAATGCAGGTCTTGTAGGTGAAGTTACGGAAGTCCGGGGGCAGCTCGCGGTTGCCGACTTCCTGGTTCCACATCAGGTGGGTGTAATCAGCAGCGGACAGGGCATCCAGAACAGACTTGAACTGCTCGCTGGTGTTCATCTTCGGGGTCTCCACGGTGGTGGGGATGGCAGCCATGGCCTCGCAGTAAGCGCCGTAGACATCGCTGCTGAAGAAATACTTGCAGAAGGCATCGAACGCGGCCTGCTTGTCGGGGTCCTTGGCAGCCTCAGCGCTCAGAGCCCAGCCGCCGGCCGTGCCGCCGCCCAGCAGGTTGACCTTACCGTCGCGGTCAGGCACGGCAAACCAGCCGTACTCAAAGTCGGGGGCAGCATCGTTGATCTGGCTGAACATATGCGTGCCGGAGAACATCATCGCGGACATATCGTTGACGAAGAAGGTGGTGATCTGTGCATCGGGGGTGGAGGCCCAGCCGTCCTGTGCGAAGCTCAGCACCTCGGCCAGATCGGTGACGGCCTTCTGGTAGTTGGCGTCAGAGAAATCCTTCTCGCCCTTGTAGCACTCCTCGATAAAGTCGGGATCGCTCTCCAGCACATCGTTGGCGTAGCACAGGTCATACAGGAAGCCGATGTGCCAGACATCGCTGCCGCCGACAACCAGCGGAGACATATCGCCCTTGTCCTTGATGGTCTGGCAGAGGGTGATGAACTCGTCCCAGGTCTTGGGGATCTCGAGGCCGTTGTCGGCAAAGTACTTCTTGTTGTACATAATGCCCATCGTGTTGGCGCCGGAGAAGGGGGCGGTGTAGGTCACGCCGTCAAAATCAACAGTGGAGGTGAACAGCGCCTTGACATCATCGCTCAGCGGGGCGATTTTGCCGGCGCGGACATACATGGCGGTGTCGCGCATCTCCATCATATCAGGGAACTCACCGACGCTGTCCTTGGTTTTCAGGAATTCGCTGTAGGAGCCGCCGTCGCCCGGCTCGATCGTGATGGTGATGTCGGGGTTCGCGGCGTTGAAATCATCCACGATCTTGTTCATCTGGGTCTTAAAGGTATCATCACCGTCGGCAAAGACAAAGCTCAGCGCAGTGGGGGCGGAGACGACGCTTTCTGCAGCAGCCTCGGTGGAAGCGGCGGCAGAGGTGCTCTCGGCAGGGGCGGTGCTCTCAGCAGCAGAGGATGCGGAGGAGCCGCAGCCGGCCAGCATAACAGCGGTCATACCGGCGGCCATGGCAGCAGACAATGCTTTTTTCATGGTGTTTTCTCCTTTTCGTCTTTTGGTCTTTTTCCATCGGGGCGTTGCCCCTTTCGTTGTCTATATTGTACAGGATGGCAAGCGGTAAAAACAGGCGGTTTTTTTAGAGCAAAGTGGGTGTTTTTAACTTGTTCTGCTAAAATTCCCCCACGCCAAAAGCCAGTATAGTGCATTTTGCACAATCGCGCAAGGCCAGTTTGCAGCACATTGCCATCTGTGGGGCTTTTTTGTGTACCATAAAGCCGAACGACCTTTAAATTGCCCACATTCCGCTTAAATTTCCGCCTTATTTATAGAGGTGTAAACCGGTAAGATAGAATCAGAAAAGGAGGGAAAACAATGTATGGCAAAAATCACACCGGATGACCGCGTACTGAAACGGGGCAGCCTTCCCTTCTTCTGGCTGGGGGATACCTGCTGGAGTGCCTTTACCAATATGACCGATGCCGAATGGCAGGATTATATTATAAAGCGTACGGCACAGGGCTTCAATGTTGTGCAGGTCAACGCCCTGCCCCAGTGGGACCGCTGCGGCAGCACGCTGGGACTGTATCCGTTTCCCACACAGGACGGCTTGCATTTTACCTATGACGGCACCTTGAACGAAGCCTATTTTGCCCGTGCCGGGCGTATGGCGGCCCTTGCCGCGCACTACGGCATCACCCTGGCAGTCGCGGTGCAGTGGTGCAATTATGTTCCCGGTACATGGGCTGCCGCAAAGCACCCGGAGAATATACTGCCCGCAGCCATGGTGGAACCGGTCGTAAAAAAGATTTGCGAGACCTTTTCTGCCTATGACCCGGTGTTTTTGATCAGCGGAGATGCAGATTTTGAAACCGAGCAGGCGCTGCAGCGGTATCTGTGGGTTACACGGCTGGTGCAGAAATT
>NZ_FUYF01000004.1 GCF_900167555.1 Gemmiger formicilis
ACTCTTAATCAGTGGGTCCTGGGTTCGAGTCCCCGATGGTGCACCATCTGTCCCATAGACGAACTTTCGAGATCGTCTATGGGAATTTCTTTTACTCCGTTTTGCGTTTTAAGCAGGACGGAGATTTTTTTGTTTTTGCCGTCTGGCGTATCATATAAATATATTGAGTCAACATAGATATTAACAAGGCTTTGGCGGTATAGGATATTATCTTCGCTGCCATTGCGGATGCGTGTCAGGTAGTTAATTACATCTTCTATGGTGACGCTTTTGCCACTTTGCAGCTTTTCGTGTGCAATACTGGCTTCAATCTGCTGTTCCTCTGCTTGGCGCTTGGCAAGCTGCGCGGTGAGCACCTCGATAGCTTGTCCTTGCTCTATGGCATGAAGCAAGTTTTCCTGCGCTTTTTTCACTTCTTTTAATCTTTTTTGTAGTGCAGCAAGATTGGAAGATGAATTCGATTTTTTATCCTGCGCAACAATTTCTTTGGCAATGTCAGCAATGGTGGTATCGTTCATCGTACTGCGAATTACTTTAACAACAGCGTTTTCAATCAAATCTTTTCGCACGTTACTTTTGTGGCAAACATTCCCTTTCTTTCGGGCGTTGACACAAGAATAATATTGATAGGGAACACCTGTGTGAGAGTACCCGCTAATACCCGTCATAGGGGCACGGCACTCGCCGCAATATAACTTGGTTGTTAGGATATACTGTTCGTCTGTAGCCTTGGCGCGAGCCGGGGCCTTTTTGTTTTTCTGCATCATTATTTGTGCCTGTTCAAAAAGCTCATCGTCTATGATTGCGGGAACAATGCCGCGATAATCTTGACCGTGGTAGTGGGCAATGCCGATATATTTGCGGTTGGTTAAGATGCGCCGGATGCTGTTTTTGTTGTATTCGTTTCCCTTTTGTGTCTTAATACCCTGTTGGTTAAGATAACGGATGATATCGGCCATTGTAGCATTTGCAGCGTACATCGCGTAGATTCTGCGCACAATGGGGGCAGTATCCTCATTGATAACATATTTTTTGTCTACGATTTTATAACCGAGTGGAGTTTGACCGCCGAGCGTTGTACCGTTTTCGATACAGATTTTTTGACCGCGACGGATTTTTTGAGCTAATTCTCGGCTGTAATATTCTGCCATACCTTCTAGTACGGCTTCCATCAACACGCCGCTGGCATCGTCCGATATTGGCTCCATAGCGGAGATGACTTTCACACCGTTACGCTTTAAGCGCTCCTTGTATATTGCACTGTCATACCGATCACGAGCAAAACGGTCAAGCTGGTACACAAGAACGCCGGAAAAGGTTCGCTTAGCGCTGTCGGCAATCATCCGCTGGAACGACGGCCGTTGATCGGTGCGGCCGCTGATAGCACGGTCAATGTATTCGTTAATAATTTGCAGATTGTTTTGTTCGGCATAACGACGGCAAACTTCTAATTGCCCCTCAATGGATGTTTCTCGTTGGCCTTGATAGGAGTAGCGTGCATATATAACGACATTCATTTTTTGGGCAATCCTTTCGTTTGATTTTCCCAGAGCTCGTTTAATTTTTGGTCAAGGACAGCTGGCTTCCAAGTGGCTGTTTTGGCGGTTGCATAAATTGCTCTTGCGTTGCTATACCAGTTATCATAAGCAGTTGGCCAATCGTATTCATTGGCCATTTTATTGTTGCGTTTTCGGGCACGTGTCCATACTCTTAATAAGGTGTCTTTGTCGCCTAATAGAATGGTATCACGTAATTTTTTGAACTGCGTTGCGTGTTCGCTGCAGCAGCAGATGGCATCTTTTCTGCTTCTTGTTGTGAATTTTCCGCAAACCGGGCAAATCAAAAGATTGCTTTTGTCTGCATTTTTTAAGTACAGTACAAGGAGTAGATAGATAAAATCGTCAAAATAGTTTATTTCGTATTGAAAAGAAAGATCAATTGGTGAAAAGCTAAATGCGAACTGTCTTGTGCCAAAATCAGAAAGGTTAGTAATAAGCAGATTTTTGAATTTTGCAACACCTTGATTGCTTTTGGGGCTACCATGCAGATAAGGAATTTCTTCATATTTGACCGGAATCTCAAAGGCTCTATGAAGTTGTAATACCCAGTAGGTGTAAAAAATATCGTCTACAAAAGATAGAAAGTATTGGTAATCGTCTTCTGAGAGTTCTTTCAGTTCCGGGAAAAACTTTATAAAAGAAAGGCTGCCCAAAATTTTTTTAAAATTTTCTTGACAGGAAGAGTGACGCATTGTCAGGTCTGACTTGTAGCAAGATGCAAGATATCTGATTTTGTCACCTAAATCCGAAAAGGTGTCAAGTACATTGATAGAATCCGCAACGAGTAGTTCGCCAGTTACAGTACCCGGGAGGGATGCAGATACCGTATTGGCTACAGGATTTTTTTTCAGTACCTGCTTAATCGTAGCTGCAAGTATAGGCATCTGGTCTTGGTATGCCGTACAGATTTCCGTAAAAATCGCATCAATAGTGGTATCCAGTGGGTGCATATCGTCTGCAATTAAGGTAATGTGCAGGCCGTTAGATTGCAAAATCATATTTATATCACTCCCAGCATAGTTGGCACATAATCGCTCTATATACATTATATAATAGAGGCTTTTTATAATCAATAGGTGGACACAAAATAAAACATAAAAATAGCGCTAAAATGTGGGCGCTGCAATATTGCTCCTTTCTTGGTATAATATAAGTGTAGACAAAAAATAAATAACAAAAACAAGTCTACAAGAAGGGCGGCGAGCGAATGGATGATGCAGTGGTGTACTCGCATGAGCAAAACAGATTGTTTGCGGCATGCATCTACTCCAGCGTAATGGAAGCACTGCGGGCAGAGTCCACAGAGAGCGCCGCCGAAAACGAAACAGCGGCAAAAACCGCATAATGAAAAGGAGAACAACTATGAAACTGATTGGTTATCGCGAGGCTAATTTTCGCCCGGACAATGGCAAGGGTGAGGAAATCAAGGGTTACATGATTTATCTCGGCAATGAGATTGATCCTCGCCGTGGCGGCGGTATGGAAGCTGAACGCCAGTATCTGACGCAGAGCAAGATTGACCGCGAGGGCATCTCTCTGCCGGAGCTGTGCGGCAAGGATGTCAATGTCTATTACAACCGCTATGGTAAGATTGCCAGCATCCGTCCCATGGACGATTGAGGCAACACCACACCGATTGTGGTAGCACTCACAAATCAATCGCATAGGCTGGAAAAAGCCCTAACCAATGGGATTTTACCCCATCAGGAGGGCTTGTCCTGATGGGGTGTCAACAGGCTATATTGTGGTAGGTTTGTGGTAAGGCTATCGAGAGAGGGGATGTGAAATATAAATCTCCGCAAATGTGAAATTGTGCAGCAGATACAGTATCTGCCGGGCTATCCAGACAACTGGCGCCAAGAGATGGAACATAAGCTGGACAATCACCCCAACGTGGAAAAATGGGCGTACATTCCTCATGACAGTGATGTGGATGAGGATGGTAAGCCAGTTGCACCACATATCCATCTTGTGCTCGGACTCAATGAGTCATTGAACACCAGCACCATCGGCAATATTATTGGTGTGCCGCAGCAATATGTATCACCAATCAAGCAGAAAATCAAAGCAGGGCGCTCCTATCGTGCAGATATAGGCGGCGCTCTGCTATATCTGACGCACCGCAATGCTCCGGAAAAGCACCAGTACAGCGATGATCAAGTTGTCGCAAAAGCTGGCTACGACTGGATAGCAGAGCGGGCCAAAAGCGAAAAGGCACAAGAGGCCAATAAATCATTTCAGAAAGCGATTGAGGGTATCAAGGCAGGAAAAATTCGCCGCTACAATTTGACGGATTATGTGTCGATGGATAACTACATCGATAACAAAACTGAGTACGAAAGGGCTTTTGAGTATCGCGAAAACTCGTTGAAAAATAAGACCAACCGCAAGATAAGCGTCATCTACATTGAGGGTGATGCGGGCTCTGGCAAAACAACGCTTGCGAAAAAGCTATGCGAGGATAAAGGGTTAAGCTATTGCCTATCCGGCAGTAGCCGCGACCCGGTGCAGGACTATAACGGGCAGGATGCATTGATACTGGACGATTTTCGTCCCGGGATTATGCCACTGTCCGATGTACTCAAAATGCTGGACAACAACTCGGCGTCCTCTGTATCGGCAAGGTATCATGACCGTTGGCTGGAGGTATCGCTTATTATCATAACAAGCGTGCTTACCATCGACGATTTTTACGCTGCCGTTGCTGATAACAAAGAGCCAATAGCACAGCTTAAGCGACGCTGTAAAAAGTTGATACATCTGACTCGCCATACGATGGATATCTATGCATACCGTGCCGCAACACAGGAGTATGCACTGATTGGCTCCGGGCCTAATCCAGTGGCAGCAATGTATGCGGATGTGACCGATGACAGCGAGGACGATTTGAAGGATTTTTGCCGCTCATTGGGCATAGAGTACAAGCCGGAGGGACTACCCTCGGATTATGTAATCCAAGATGAGCAGAAATCTTTGTTTAAATGACGAAAGGGAAATTCTATGAAAGCAACACTGAATGGTATTGTATATGATACCGATACCGCAGAGCGGCTGGCAGATGTCACACACATACTTGACCTGTTTGCAGATGGCGCACGTCAGTATGTGCAATCTGTATACAAAAACTGCGATGGCAGATATTTCCTGCGGGTGGAAACATCGGACGATGACTATGTTGTGCCGCTGACGGGAGCAGAAGCGGATGCTTACTTGTATAAATACGGGAGAAAAAGAATATGAACGCAACTAAAAACGAACTGCAGCACAACACGATGCTGCATTATTACATTGGTACGACCGTCAATGGGGCAAAAGGCATTGCGCATACGGTCAAGGCCAATCCGCTGTGGATTGTTGCAATGCTTGTTATGGCTTGGCTGGCATACAGTGTGCAGGATATGCGGGCAACCGAGTCAATGGGCAGCATCGGCCATCTGATGACTGTGCTGCAAAGCGTTGAGATGCTTGCTGTGGCAGCAATCGCATTGGTCGTTGTATGCTACCGCATAGGCAGTGTGACCGGGGCAAAACAGATGTACCAAGATCTTTTACGCGGCGGCATTGTCAATTCGGCCGGTGAAGCGCCACTGCTTGTTGAGAGAAAACGCATTGACGGAGAGCAGGAAAATTGTCTGTTAACGTTCAAAATCAAGGGATTGCCGCTGGAACGATGGAAAGACCTATCGCCAACGATTGCGGCATCGCTTGGTGTCTATGTTGTAGAAATCAAAGAGGGCGCAGAGCCATACACCTACACGGTGCATACCGTTGCCAACGATGCATTACCTACGCGGATTGACTGGTCGCCCAGCATTATCCCGGATAGGTCGACCAAATTTGCGCTGGGCGAGGCCGTGACCGGCACAGTGTATGCGGATATCCAAAATGACCCCGGCATCCTGACGGCAAGTGCAACAGGCGGCGGTAAAACGATGGAAACCAAAGGCATTGCAGCACAGGCATTATATCGTGACTACATCCTGATTGTGGCCGACTATAAGTATGTGGAGTACGGCGGCATCTGGGGCAGCAAGGGCACATATATCGTGCACGACGACGAAAATCTGCTGTGGGTTATGCAGCGCCTGATCGAGCGCTTACATGATCGCCGCGATTGGCTGGCAGAACACGATTGCCGCAACATCGATGACTACAACGAGCGTTACCCGGATAATAAGCTGCGCCGGGTGATGCTGTTGATTGATGAGGCTGCGATTGCACTGGACACAAGGACGCAAAATAAGGCTAAAAAGGCAGCAAGGCAGGAAATTGTCGAAGCAATCAATGAGCTGGCCTGTACAGGACGTTTTGTCGGATTCTCTTTTCTTATCAGTTTGCAGCGCCCGTCTGCAGAGGTGCTTTCTGGCGAACTGCGCAACAATCTGACGATTCGGCTGGTTGGCAAATCTGACGCAAATCTATCTATGTTGGCGCTGGATAACGCTGATGCTGCAAAGCTGATTCCCAGTGATACGCCGGGACGCTTTTTGACGAGTAACGGCGAGATTTTGCAGGGGTATTACTTCGAGGACACCATGCTGCGCAATCTGCCCGATAAAAAATCTCCGGCGTGGGAATTTTTGATGAACGGTGAAAATTTGTATCATCAAATGACTATGCAGGAACTTGAAGAAAAGAACAAAACAAAAGGAGAAGACAAAAATGAGCAGTAAATCCAAAACTCTTTCGGCGGTGGGGTATGCATCTGCAGATATATTTCTGCAGGTCATCCGCGAGAATATGACCCCCAAAATGGTTGCAGAGGCGCAGGAACTGAGTAAGAATACGGATGGCTTGGCGCTTGTTTACACTATCTCTCGTGAGGACATTGATGGTGCCGGTGTATGGCGAGAGGAAAAGGTCTATCAGTACCGCAATAGTGATGGGGGCAAATGCATTCTTATGATCGGCAGCGGCGGAGAGCACACAGTGTGGCATATTGCTACAGCGGATGGCTACCAGCCGGGCTCTGGCTGTTTGCTCATGACTGTGCAAGAGAGCCTTTTTTACAAAACAACAGTTTTCAAACTGCGTACAGATGATCCGTTTATATGGGGGTGATAAAATGATAACGAATAACAAAGGCTCGCCCGTGCCGCCTTTGCGCGACTACCAGCAAGAAGCGCTTGCTCGTATGCAACACTATGAGGGGCGTGCTGCGCTTCTGGTGCTGGCAACAGGGCTGGGTAAGACACGGATTTTCACGGAGTTTCTCCGCTGGGAAGTCAACGAAAACGACCATCATTGCCTGATTCTTTCCCACCGGGAGGAACTGGTACACCAACCATTAACCTACTTACAAGACCTTACTTGCGGTGTCGAGCTTGCCGATAAGCGTGCAAACCATGAGCCGATTATTAGTGCCTCGGTGCAGTCGCTTGTAAGCCGCCTTGACAAATACAATCCGCGCGAGATTGATACAATCATCGTGGATGAAGCACACCATGCAGCAGCACCTACATATCGCCGGATACTGGATTATTTTCAAAACGCGCAGATTTTTGGCTTTTCTGCAACCCCGCATAGGGGAGATGGCGTTGGTCTTGGCTGCGTTTTTGAGGATATCATCTATGATAAGGATGTGCTGTGGGCAATAAAAAACAACTACCTTGCGCCGATTAAGTGCCGTCAGGTTAACCTGAAATACGACATGGGCAAGGTTAAAATCCGTGAGGACACCAACGACTACGACCAGACAGCAGTTGCCCGTGTAATGTCCGGTACGGCGGCAGGCGTTGTGGAAGCATACAACAAATACGCAAAAGGCCCGACGATTATTTTTGCGGCGAGTCTTGATGAAGTGCGCGACATAACGCATCTTATTAACAAACAAAGCAACAGCAAGATTGCAGCTGCGGTAACGGCTGCCACACCAGACCGGGACAGACTGCTTGAGGCATATACGCTTGGTCTTATCAAGGTGCTTGTTAACTACTCCATTTTTACTGAGGGCACAGATTTGCCCGCAACGGAAACAATTATCATAGCACGGCCAATTGCACCGACCAATGTAGGCTTATACGCACAGATTGTAGGGCGCGGGCTTCGGCCTTATCCGGGCAAACCGTGCTGCAATGTGATAGACTGCGTGGGAATCAGCGACTATCCAATCTGCACGGCAGCAACATTGATCGGGGATGAACCTAAAGAACCCCAACCGCAAAAAGCAAAGCAGGAACAAATGGCGGACAGTGAAGAACAGATTGAGGTATTGCCCGCTGAAAAAATCCCTGATACATGGATAAAAAAAGAACGCGAGGTGGATGTAATGGATGTTGGCATGGGAGCTGATATGCACGATGTTGCATGGATACCGCTTACAACTGGCGGCTATTTGCTGCCGATTCCGGGTGTGACCTACAAAATCAGCAAGCCATTGACAGATGGAACGGTTTTTCTGTACAAAAACAAGAAATCTGCCAAAAGCCCGATGCCTCTGCAGTTCATTTTTGACTGGGTGTATCAGGATCTCCGGCAGAAACACGCCAACGCAAAATATATCTGGTGCAAGTCAGAGCGCAAGCGCTGGGACAACCAGCCAATCACGCGCGAGCAGGTAACGCTTATCAAAAAACTTGCACCTGATTACAAAATCAACACCAAAAAGACAACACGCGGGGATGCTTCCGCTATCATTCAAAATCTGTTGTATATTCGGCAGGCAGGTGATAGCAATGCCTCGTAGACCACGCAGGATGTCGGCAAGCGGCATCTACCATGTGATGATTCGCGGCATCAATAAAATGCAGATATTCAATGATGACGCGGACAATATACAATTTCTTCATTTCCTTGAATTCACGCAAACCGATGAATTTCAAATCTTGGCGTATTGCCTGATGGGCAACCATGCACATCTGTTGATACGCACATCCAAAACCGGCATTGAGCCGCTGGAAGCCGGGATGAAAAGCCTGTGCATCCGTTATGCAGCATATTATAACCGCAAGTATGAGCGGATAGGTACACTGTTTCAGGATCGCTACAAGAGTCAACCGGTCACAACGGTAGGATATTTTTTGCGCGTACTGCGCTACATCCATAATAACCCGGTGGCCGCTGGCATTACCGATACAATGGCCGACTACCCTTGGAGCAGCTACCGCGACTACTTTGCAACACGCAGCACTTGCATCTGCAAGGTGCACACAGAATATGCCATGCAGATTAAAACACATGACGAACTCCTGCAGTGGCATACAAAAACAGAAATCAACACCCGCGGCATACTTGATGTTGACAATTCAAAAAGTAAAGTCAGTGACGCGGAGATTAACCATATCATCACGATACTTACCGGGATGCCCGCTGCGCAGCTGCAGCGGTTGCCGGAAGAAAAGCAAGCACAAGTGTTCCAACGCCTGATTGATGAGGAAAGCATTGGATTTAGTCAGCTTGCCCGCCTGACAGGGATAGAAAAGGGCAGAATCAAGAGGCTTATATTATAATGTAAAGGAGTACACACAACATGGACAATGTAACGGTTACAGCGGCAAGAAATTATGACCACTACCGTATTGGAGTAGTTTCCGTTTATGGTGATGACTGGTACTTTTGTCTGACCGAGGATAGACGGCTGCTGTTGAGCAAGACCGAGGCCGGGGAGTATGGCAATGCCGAGAGCATGGGGCTGTCCGCCGATGTTGAGGCCGGAATCTATGATGCGATTAAAATGGATATGGCCGAGGAGGATTATTTGAATCCTCGCTCTCGCTATTGATAAGTTAACATCAAAAAAAGAGCGGTAAGGTTAATCCCTGCCGCTCTCTTACTCTGTTTCTTCTGGTTCGTTTGTTCTGAAATCATCACAATCGAAGAAATCATATAAGGAAATCCCCAATCCATCGCATAGGCGTTTAATGGTAACGATACCGGGGTTCCGACTGGTACCGTGAACAATGTTTTTGACTGTTGTCGGTGGCACTCCTGCAGCACGCGCAAGGCTGTTGATGTTGTAGCCATGCTCAGCGCATAGTTGTTGGATGCGCTTTGCCGTAGCTTTTTGCGTGTACAAGTTCATCACCGTCCATATATAGTCTTATATTAGAGTACCATTATTGACACTCCAATGCAGACTATATATGGACTTTCGTCGGCGGCTGTGCTATACTCTGCTTATGAGGCATTATCGGGGACGGGGGAACCCTTGGCTTGCCCCGTCCACATAATGCGGAAAAATCAAAAGCCGTCGATCCTCAATAGATCGACGGCGAAAGGAGAAGAAGCCTTATGAAATTTTCAAAAATCCAATCACCCGGGACATTTACCCGTATCGCGTGCCTGATTATGGCAGTCGCGATGGCCGTCAGTCTGGTTGGCTGCGGCGTCGATATCACCTCAGTGGGGCTGCCCACCGACATTGTGCTGGAAAAGGGTGAGACCCAGCAGCTCAATATCGAGTATGGCACCGACGACAAGGCCGAGCAGGAAAAGATTGCCGAGGCAGCATCCAAACTGAATCTCACCTGGTCCTCCTCCGACGAAGAGGTTGCCACGGTTGATGAAACTGGTCTGGTCACTGCAGTCGGTGCCGGTGAGGCTGATATCACAGTATCTGTTGCAGATGCCAATATTTCTTCCACGACCCATATCAAGGTCGTGATTCTCCCCACCGGAGTAGAAGCCCCCGAAACTCTGAGTCTGGAACTCAACGGTGAGGCTACCAAGGCGCTGGGTGCTAAGATGACTCCCGAGGACGCCACCGATGTCAAGCTTGCTTACTTGAGCAGCGATGAGTCGGTAGCGACCGTGGATGAGTCCGGTAATGTCACCGCAGTAGGCGTTGGTGAATGCACCATCACCACTACCATCGTGGCAGACACCACTGCTACGGCAGAGGACGCCGGTGTGGACAGCGAGATGCTGGTCGTTCCCGAAAACGCTAAGGCCGAGACCAAGGTCACCGTCGGTAAGGCAATCGAGTCCATTACGCTGGATTCCAATGAAGGCGTTCTGACCGTTGGCAACACGCACACCATCAAAGCAACCGTGTTCCCGGAGGATGCTACGGACAAGGCCGTTACTTGGAAGAGCAGCGATGAGTCCATTGCTACTGTAGATGCGGAAGGCAATGTGACCGCCAAGGACACTGGGAATGCCACGATTACGGCAACCAGCGAGTCTGATGGGGATGTGAGTGCTGATTATGCGCTCACGGTAAATAAGGCTGCAGCTAAGCCTGCAACCAACTATAGCGGAACTACCAGTTCCGCAGGTGCAGCAACCACGCCGAGTTACACTGCACCGTCCGCTCCTTCCGCTTCCACGCCCACTTATGTGCCTGCACCGGCACCGGCTCCGGCTCCGGCACCGGCACCGGCTCCCGACCCTGCACCTGCTCCGGCTGAACCTTCTCAGCCGAGCGGTGGTAGCTCCGGTGGGGGAATGGGAGTCGGAAGTTACGGTGAGATTCCTCACGACCCGAACGGAACACAGGGTTCCGGTACTGACTGGACGCAGGGTGCGACTCGTTCGTAATTGAAAAGATTACGCACCGCAAGAAATTGCGGGAGAACTGACAATCCGATAGATAGGGATATCTACCATAAACTCCGACATGCGATATATGACGAAAGTCAAGTCGTGTGAAGCTCGGTGAAGTCGGCAGAAGGTTGACTCATGAAGCCAACTGATATGCCGGTGGTCCGTACCCATGGTGAGTATGACCGTTTCGGTCTGACGAACCTGCGAAATAAAGGGATACAGTCCATGCAGCGATGCATGTCGATGATGCAGCCAAGTAAGGACTTGCGTACGAAAGGCTGCCAAAAAGGTCATCGGTCCCATAGCAGGCACCTAAAGGTATATGTGACGGATAGGATTGTTGGAACGGGGAAATGTATCGAACATCAATAGATGTAAACTGACGAAGAACAATAAGCAGTTGAATCGGTGCAGAAAAGTAGAGGTCGAAGTTATGATGGCACTTGTAATGAGTGTCGGAGCAATGGCCTCAAGTCGGTGATAAGTCACCGAGGGAGCGCCGTGTGCGATGAAAGTCGCATGCACGGTGCGGAGTGGGGGAAAACAAAGAAAACCGCATAGCCGACAACGACCATGCGGTACGAATAACATCTGGCACAGAGAGATGTCAGACGATATTTATATTTTACCAGTTCTGGTGGCATTATCGGGGATGGGGTAACCCATGGCTTGCCCCGTCCACATAATGCCATGGTCAAGAATGAAAATACTAAATGTCGTTGCATCGCGCGTTATTCGTAGAATTGTTACCTATCACTATACAGTTCCAATGGTAGTTTGGATGGTGGTTGCGAAGGAAATTGCGACTAACCACTTGTGTGGTTAGTCGCAGCCTCGCTAGATAATGGGGACGGTTCTGTTTTGAACAGTTGACATCAAAAAGGCAAAGCAAGCAGAGAAAGGAATGATCGCTATAAAAAAGAAAACGATGCTGCATATCGGCTATGCAGCATGTATTCTCTTGATGACGATGGCATTGCTATGGCGTTCGTCAATCGGATATTGCTTTGCTTACGAATATGATTCACAAAACGGAACCACCGACAAAGACGGAAACATATATCTATCATTGGATATCAAAACAGACAACCCGTTTATCGTTCAGACGGATGAAGAAATTCTGTCAGATATTGAAAGCGGTTATACAGGCTATGTTTATTTTGGCTATCCAACCTGTCCATATTGCCGGAATACAGTGCCTGTGTTGATAGATGTTCTCAAAGAAAACGGAATCGAGAAAGTCCTTTATTGCAATCTCAAAAAATACAACTATCAATTCGGGTATTCGGCAGAATCCGACATCGTTGAAACGCAGCACGGAACAGCAGCCTATGACAGTCTGCTGCATGTTTTGTCGGAGTACACGGTTCCCAAAACAATCAAAGATGCGGGCGGTAACAGCTTGGATACAGGAGTAAAAACAATTTATGTTCCGGCTGTCATCAAGTTTGAGAATGGCGCTCCGGTATCTTGCTGGCAGTACAAGGACGCAGGACTGAAGCTGAATAACGGGCAGACCATCTACGACAAATGGACGGATGCGCAAGCAGAGCTTGTACACAAAAGCATGGTCGGAATTTTGATGTAAACAAATCAAAACAAACCACAGGCCGCTTGCGGCCCGAATTTTGGCACAAAAAACCGGGGGCATTTCGCTCCCGGTTTTCTTTATTGCTGTGCAACCATCAGTACATCACAATCCGCGCATTTGATATTGACCACCTTTGTAGCCCGCACACTGTTTTTGCAACAGGGGCACATATATTTTATGCTGTGGCTGTTGGGACTTGCTCCTGCAGGGCTGCCGGTTGAGCTTCCCGCGCCTTTGCCTTTGGTGGTGTAGCTCCATTCAATGCGGTTCATTCGTATATCTTCCCAGCCCTGTTCTAAAATAAATTCACACAGCGCTTCGGTAGGCTCTGTAATGCTCCAACCGATGCGCGAGTCGTAACTGATTTTCAGATCGCGGGCTTCGGCAGCATACTTGAACTTTTTATTGTGGTATTGCCCGCCTCGGCTGCAATCTTGTATGCCGTTTTGGATGTTCCAGAGATGGACGCACTCATGGAGGGTAGACGCCACCACGTTTTCTATTGGGCGTGCAAGCGTTCCTGCGCCGATGTTAAGCTCGTGGCGGGTTGTATCGCCTCTCTGCCATGCTTTGGCTACGGTGACGTGTCCGTAGGCTCTGGGCGTGCTTTGAATCGTGATGATGGGTTCTTCCAACTCGCCGTTGAAATACTTCGCGTTCAAAGCGCGGAAAATTTTCTCAAGGTATCCTGCGGTGCGGCTGGTTTTGATGGTTTCCTTCATGGTGTTTTCCTCGCTTTCGCATTATCAAAATAAAATTCTGTATCCCGACCGGGATAAGGAGTTGCGGGTTGTTCCGCGATCAGCGGAAAAAAGCAAGGAAAAGCCCCAGTCAAGAGGACTGTGGAATACCGCAAGCAAAGCGAGGATATGCCGCAAAAGTCTCTTTACTGGGACTTTGGATTGATTTTATAATTTATGCAGGAACAACAGAACCGTTGTTATAGTGTAGCAGTTATAATGACACGGTGCGCATATACCCATAAGTTCGTTTTTGGGTTATTTTGGTGCACCAAAAAAAGCCTTACGGAAACGTAAGGCTTTTTTCATAATGATTGCCGCTTTGTGTGAGTGCTTTCGTTTTGCCGCTGACTTCTGACCGAGTCAACGGCTCTTTTTGTTTTGTAGGAGAGTAGGAGAGAAATTCATCCATCCCGGAGATGCAACAACAGCCGCAAACGGCTCGGGAGGGTCATTCTTGTTGCCATGCACCGCGGCAATATGCTATACTAAAGAAAAAACAGAAGGGGAGGCACTGCGGATGACCCGCATTGCAATCGTAGAGGATGAGGCCGCCGTCCGGGAGCAGCTGGCGGGGTATGTGCAGCGCTACACGCGGCAGTATGGCACCCAGTTTGAGGTGACAATGTTCACCGACGGCGTCGAAATCCTTGAGGACTACCGCCCGGTCTACGACATAATTTTTCTTGACGTAGAGATGCAGCATCTGGACGGTATGGAGACTGCCCGCCGTATCCGCGAGCTGGATAGCGATGTGCTGCTGATTTTTATTACGAACATGGCGCAGTATGCCATCAAGGGGTACGCCGTCGGTGCGTTGGACTACGTGCTCAAGCCTGTGCCGTACTTTGCGTTCTCGCAGCAGCTGCAAAAGGCTGTGAACCAGCTGGCCAAGCGGACGCGGCATTATCTGGCTGTGCCGGTGGACGGCGGTATGCGCCGATTGGACGCTGCTACGATTTATTATATCGAGAGTGAGGGCCACCGCGTCCATTTTTACACCGAGGACGGCGACTTCTCCGCACCCGGCGCACTGAAGGCGCTGGAGGAAAAGCTGACGGGCCGTCTGTTTGCGCGGTGTAACAGCGGCTATCTTGTGAATCTCGCGCAGGTGTCGGGCGTGCAGCAGAACACGGTGCAGGTCGGCCCGCATGAGCTGCAGATCAGCCGCCCCAAGCGCAGGGCGTTTCTGGCTGCGCTGGCGGATTACATCGGGGGTGAGGGCGCATGATGACGCTGCCGGACATCCCGCGGCTGTACACGGCGCTGGCAGAGGTTCTTGCCGTGCTGGTCTACGCGCAGGCCGCGCCGCCCCGCGCTGCAAAGCCTGTGACCTATGCTGCCACGGCGGGGTGGGCCGCGGTGCTGGGCGTGTTTTTGCAGCTTACCGGCAGTGTGCCGCTGGCGTGGTGGCTGCCCTGCATGGTCGCGGCCATCGCGTGGCTGTACCTGTATCTGTGGGGCACGCGGGAGATGAATTTACTGGAAGCCGGTTACAGCTGCGCCCGCGCGTTCATTTTGGCGGAGCTGGCCGCCAGCGTGGAGTGGCAGCTCCACTGCGTACTCTGGCCGCAGCAGCGGGCGACAGCACCGCTTTCGGTACTGCTGCTGGCGGCGGTCTACACGGCAGTCTACGGCTTTTTGTATTGGCTTGAGCGCCGCCACGCTGCGCCCACGCGGCTTACCATTACCGCGGCGGCGACGCTGATGGCTGTCGTCATGGCGGTCACGGCGTTTGCGGTCAGCAATCTGAGCTTTATCTCCGACAACGGTGTCACGATGAGCGTGATGAGCATTTTCTACATCCGCACGCTGGTGGATATGGCGGGCGTGCTGATCCTGACGGTCCAGCATGAGCAGCTGCGCGAGGCCGCACTGCACAGCGAGCTGACGGCCATGGACAATGTCCTGCGCCGCCAGTATGAGCAGTATAGGCAGAGCAAGGAGAACATCCGCCTTATTAACCGCCGCTATCATGAGCTGAAAATGCAGATCGCGGCCATCCGTGCCGAGCGCGACCAGGCCAAGCAGGACGCCGCGCTGGCCGAGATGGAGAGCGGCATCCGTCAGTACGAGGCCGAGAACAAGACCGGCAACCCTGTGCTGGACACGCTGCTGACGGCGAAAACGCTCTACTGCCAGCAGCACGGCATCAATCTGACCTGTGTGGCGGACGGTACGCTGCTGCATTTTCTGACGACAGGGGAGATCTGCACGATTGTGGGCACGGTGCTGGACAACGCCACCGAGAGTGTGCTGACCGAGCCGGACCCCGAGAAGCGGCTGATCCGGGCCGCCATCTACGCGCAGAACGGCTTTGTGATGCTGCGGTTTGAAAACTACTGCGCTGACCCCGTGGAGCTTGGCCCCGACGGCCTGCCCGCCCGCAGCAGCCACGGCGGCTACGATTTAAAGAGCGTCCGCGCTGCCGCCGAGGCCCACGGCGGCACGCTGACCCTGCACTGGGAGAATGAGTGGTTCACGGTGCGGATTTTGCTGCCGCAGAAGTAGCAAGGATCGCGGCAGCGGAAACTACCCGCGGGCGGATATGGAATCCGCCCCTACAATGTAGGAATCGATGCTCGTCATCGACCCGGGAGCCTTGCGGCGGCTGCCATGCTCACCCCTGTAGCGGCGTCAACCTTCCCCCACAGGGGAAGGTCTTTTTGCTATGCCGCAATTTGCACAAAGAAGGCGCGGTTGTACTTGTACAAAATCACAACAAAATTTGCCCGGTCAAGCGGCAAACCTGCAAAGTATGCTTCAAAAACGGCAGCTTGTGCGAAAAATACACCTATCGTGCCGCAATCTGCTACAATAGAATCAACGCAAAACATGGGCCCGCTTTTGACAGGTGTATACTGTTTAAAGAGGAGAAAAACAAATGACAAAGCAACCCAAAGTCCGCAAGCCGCACCCCGTACTGCACGGGACCGGTCTGGTGCTGTCCGTGATCCTGTTGGTCGCTGTACTGGTCGGCACCTACGTTCTGTCCACGATGGCCACCATCATTGACAGCTTCATCGGCGCACCCAGCGGCCACTATTCCGACGCTGAAATTGCCGACACCAAGGTCAAGGCGGAAGCGCTGGCCGCTGATGTCGAGGCCGAGGGAACTGTCCTTGTCCGGAACAACGACAACACCCTGCCGCTGGCCGCTGACAACAAGAAGGTCAACGCCTTTGGCTGGGCCTCCACTGCCTGGCTGGGCGGCGGTTCCGGCTCCGGCGGCGTGTCCGGCGTCAACACCGATTTGCTGGCCGCGCTGACCGCCTACGGCGTTGCGTACAACACCGAGCTGACCGACATGTACAAGGATTTCCAGGATGGCCGCGAGTACACCCGCACCCTGAGCGCCTGGCCCGAGCAGTCCGGCCGCCTGTATGAGCCTGACATCAACAACCGGACCTACTATACACAGTCGATGCTGGACAACGCCAAGAGCTTCTCCGATACGGCTGTTGTCGTGATCGGGCGTCTGGCGGGCGAGAGCAACGACGCCACCAAGCAGCAGTACAAGCGCACCGAGAAGGGCGGCGACATCGTTGTTGACGACACCCGCACGATGCTGGAGCTGACCACCGAGGAAGAAAATCTGCTGAACTACGTCGGCGCAAATTACGCCCATGTGGTTGTGCTCATCAACTCCACTAATGTCATGGAGCTGGGCCAGATCGAGACGATCCCCGGCATTGATGCCTGCCTGATCGCCGGCCTGTCCGGCTCCGAGGGCGCGACTGCCGTGCCCGAAGTGCTGTGGGGTGACCGCGAACCCAGCGGGCGCACCGCCGATACCTGGGCTTATGACCTGACCACCGCCGCCAGCTATGCGAACGCCGGTTTGGAGGGCGTCGGCAAGTACAGCGACGCCGACGGCCTCTACCCGGCAGACGGCACGACGAGCGGTAACCTTGACACGCCCTACGCCTATGAGCAGGTTTCCTATGTCGATTACGCCGAGGGCATCTACATCGGCTACAAGTGGTACGAGACCGCCAACGCCGAGGGCTACTGGGACGCCGAGAGCAACGAGCACGGCACCGGCTACGACGCCGTTGTGCAGTATCCCTTCGGCTACGGCCTGAGCTACACCAGCTTTGATTGGAAAGTCACGGACGCCACCGCCAACGGCAGCGCCCTGACGAAGGACGGTAATGTGACCGTCAAAGTCGCCGTCACGAACACCGGTGACCGCGCGGGCAAGGACGTTGTCCAGCTCTACTATACCGCCCCGTACACGGCAGGGGAAATTGAAAAATCCAGCGTTGAGCTGGGCGCGTTCGCCAAGACGAAGGAACTGGCCCCCGGCGAGAGCGAGGAAGTCACCCTGACGGTTCCTGTCTCCGACATGGCCAGCTACGATGCCTACGACGCCAACCACAACGGCTTCACCGGCTATGAGCTGGATGCGGGTGACTACATCTTCACCGTGCGCCATGATGCCCACGATGTGGATGACGACGCCAACGCGACCATCACCTGCAGCCTGCCCGCAGGCGTGCAGTATGCCGAGGACACCGTCACCGGCAATGCCGTTTCCAACAAGTTTACCGGCAGCGACGCCATCGACGGCGTGAGCCTCGACGGCAGCGACTCCGCACAGAACATCACCTACCTGACCCGCGCCGACTTTGCGGGCACCTTCCCCAAGACGAACACCTCGACCCGTGCCATGACCGACAACGTCAAGGCGCTGAACCTCTACACCGCCGACGATGCCAACGGCTGGATCAACGACGCTGATGAGACTATTACCACCGGCGCTAAGAACGGCCTGAAGATCGAGGACAACGGCGAGACCACCGACCTCGGTTTCCGGCTCGGCTCTGACTTCAACGACCCCCAGTGGGATGCCCTGCTGGATCAGCTGACCGTTGACGAGATGGAAAACCTCTACATCAACGCCTACGGCGGCCTGGCCGAACTCAAGAGCGTCGGCAAGTCCAAGAGCAAGGACGCCGACGGCCCCGCTCAGATCGGCGGCTTCACCGGCATGGGAGCCGGCACGGGCTTCCCCAGCTCCAGCACGCTGGCCCAGACCTGGAACGCAGACCTTGCCCAGGAGGAGGGCCGCACCATCGGCACGCAGGCCCTGCAGAACGGCTACACCGGCTGGTATGCCCCCGCCACCAACATGCACCGCAGCCCCTTCAATGGCCGCAACTATGAGTATTATTCCGAGGACAGCCTGCTGTCCGGCGTCATCTGCGGCAACACTGTGACCGGCGCAAACCAGACGGGCGTCTACACCTATGTCAAGCACTTTATCTGCAACGACGGCGAGAGCGGTATCTACCGCGATTCCGTCTATACCTGGATGACGGAGCAGACCCTGCGCGAAACCTACCTGCGCCCGTTCCGGATGCTCGTCGAGGATTACGACGCAGTCGGTCTCATGAGCAGCTACAACCGTATCGGCGCTGTCTGGGCAGGCGGCAGTGAGGCGCTGCTGACCGGCATCCTGCGCGACGAGTGGGGCTTTGACGGCGCGGTCATCACCGACTACTGCGACCACCACAGCTACATGAACGGCGACCAGGCCCTGCGCGCAGGCGGCAGCCTGTGGATGGCGGGCTTCACCGGCGGCGCTATGACCTTTGAAACCGGCTCTAACAGCTACCTGCAGGCCCTGCGCCGCGCCACCAAGGAAGCACTGTACATGTACCTGCATGTCCGCGTGACCAACCGCGACTATGCTGACAGCATCGGCGACACCACCGCTGTGCGCCATGCGTTCACGACCTCTGTATTCGGCTGGCGTCATCTGGTTGCCCTGATCGACATCGTGGCCGTTGTCCTGTTCGCCCTCGCCGTGCGCGGCGTCGTCATCGACGTCAAGCTCCGCAAGGCAGCCAAGACCGAGAAAAAGGACTCCTGATTCACCAAAGGAATGTGTGACCTATGAAACATGTAAACATTATTACCAAATTGACCCTTGAACAAAAATGCGCGCTGCTCTCCGGCGAGACGGTCTTTACGACCCGCGGCTACAAAAATGCGGGCATCCCGTCCATTACCCTGTCGGACGGCCCCAACGGCGTGCGCAAGCAGGCGGGTGCGGCGGACCATCTGGGCCTGAACCCCAGCGTCCCCGCGACCTGCTTCCCGACGGCGGCTACCGTGGCCTGCAGCTGGAATCCCGCCCTGGGCGAACAGCTCGGCAGAGCCATGGGGGAGGAGGCCGCCGCGCAGGAGGTATCTGTCCTGCTGGGGCCGGGCCTCAACACCAAGCGCAGCCCGCTGTGCGGGCGCAACTTCGAGTATTTCTCGGAGGACCCGTACCTCTCCGGCAAGCTGGCCGCGGCCTACGTGCGCGGCATCCAGTCCAACGGCATCGCCGCCTGCCCCAAGCACTTCGCCGTCAACAGCCAGGAGCTGCGCCGCATGGCGTCGGACTCCGTCGTCGACGAGCGAACCCTGCGAGAGCTCTACCTGACCGGCTTTGAAATCGTCGTCAAAGAGGCACACCCCAAGACCATCATGTCCAGCTACAACCTCGTCAACGGCACCTACGCCAACGAGAACGCCCACCTTTTGCAGGACATCCTGCGCAAAGACTGGGGCTTTGACGGCGCTGTCGTGACCGACTGGGGCGGCAGCAATGACCACGCGCTGGGCGTAAAGAACGGTTCTACGCTGGAAATGCCCGCCCCCGGCGGAGACGCCGTGCGCGAGCTGTTGAAGGCCGTTGAGACCGGTAAAATTTCCGAATCTGATGTGGACGCCCGCCTGGACGAGCTGCTGACGCTGGTACTGGACACCCACGCCGCCGTGGAAAACCACAGCCGCAGCTTTGACGCCGACGCCCACCACGCGCTGGCCCGCCGCGCCGCTGCCGAGAGCGCCGTCCTGCTGAAAAACGACGGCGATCTGCTGCCGCTGGCCGCAGGCGCAAGCGTGGCCGTCATCGGTGACTTTGCCGAGACGCCGCGTTACCAGGGCGCAGGCTCCAGCGCCGTCAACTCCATCAAGGTCGATACCTTCCTTGACTGCCTGAAAGACAGCGGCCTGCACAGCGTCGGCTTTGCCGCGGGCTTTGACCGCCAGGGCAAGCCGGACGATGCCAAAAAAGCCGAGGCCGTCGCGCTGGCGAAAAAGGCCGACACCGTGCTGCTCTGCTTAGGGCTGGACGAGATCAAGGAGAGCGAGGGTCTGGACCGCGCCGATATGAAGCTGGCCGACAACCAGATCGAGCTTTTGCAGGCCGTGCAGCAGGCCAACCCCAACACTGTCGTCATCGTCAGCGCGGGCGCGTCGCTGGAAACGCCGTGGCTGGCCCACTGCAGGGCACTCGTCTACGGCGCCCTCGGCGGCCAGGCCGGCGCGGGCGCAATGGTCGATGTGCTGACCGGCAAAATCAACCCGTCCGGCAAGTTGGCCGAGACCTGGGCCAACGCCCACGCTGACACCCCCGCCAAGGACAACTTTGCAGGTGCGGGACGCACCGTGCAGTACCGCGAGGGGCTGTACGTCGGCTACCGCTACTACCAGACCGCGGGTGTGCCCGTGGCGTTCCCGTTCGGCTACGGCCTGAGCTACACGAGTTTTGCCTACAGCGAGCTGAAAGCCGACGCCCGCAGCGTGACCCTGACCGTGACAAACACGGGCAGCCGCGCCGGTGCCGAGATCGTACAGGTCTACGCGGCCAAGCCCGACGCCCAGATCTTCCGCCCCGCGCAGGAGCTGAAGGCCTTTACAAAGGTCTGGCTGGAGGCAGGGGAGAGCAAGACCGTCACCCTGCCGCTGGACGACAAGGCGTTCCGCTACTGGAACACAAAGACCGACAGCTGGGAGGTCGAGGGCGGCACGTATGAGCTTCGCGTAGGGGCGAGCTCTGCGGACATCCGCCTGACCGCCGCCGTCGAGGTGAACGGTACGAGCGCACCGAACCCATACGCGGGCAAGGCGCTGCCGCACTACACCAGCGGCAAGGTGCAGCGCGTGCCCGATGCCGAGTGGGAGATTCTGCTGGGCCGCCCCATCCCGGCGGATACCGTCAAAATTGACCGCAACATGACCCTGGGTGAGCTGAACCACAGCCGCAGCCCGCTGTGCTGGCTGGTCTGGGCTGTGCTCACGATGATGCTGAACGCCAGTTACAAGCGCGGCAAGCCGAACCTGAACGTGATGTTCCAGTACAACATGCCGCTGCGCGCGCTGGCCAAGATGACAAGCGGTGCCATCAGCATGGGCATGGTGGACGGCATCGTGCTGGAGGCAAAGGGTTTCTGGGTCATCGGTCTGCTGAAGGTCATCGTCGAGGCTGTTAAAAACATCATCCTCAACGCACAGCTGGAAAGCCGCCTGCGCAACAGCTGACAGGAAGGGCTGTCATGCAGCTTTGGAATACCTTTGCGGAAAAGCATCCTGCCGCAGCCAAGTGGGTGCGCGAGGGTGGCTTGTTCGTCGTCTTCCCGGAAGGGGAGGCTAAGAAGGCATAAGAATAGCCGAGCAGCGTAAAAACTGCTCGGCTTTGTTGTTTGTTGGTTGCGTGGCTTCCCCCGCGGGGGAAGGCTTAGGGCAACACCGCATAATTCCCGCCTTACGGCTTAAGCACCGCTCCGGCGGCTGCGGCACGGCATCTGCGTTGCCAAAATGCTCGATAATACACAAAGTATTATCTGCGCTTTTGGCTTAGCAGCTGCCGTACCTCGCTCGCCGTATCGGCACTTAGAATTATGCGGTATTGCCCTAGAAATTACAAATAATTCACCGCCAGGATCGCCGCGCCCAGCACGACCAGCACAACGCCTGTCGCGCGGTTCAGCGTGGCGGGCTCGGCCTTGTTTGCGAACTTGGCGGCAATGCGCGCCCAGAGCAGCGTGCTCAGCACACAGCAGATCAGGCAGAACAAATCCGGTACACCGCCAATCGCAAAATGGCTGACAGAACCGGTGAAGGCCGTGAACGCCATGATAAAAACACTCGTTCCGACGGCAGTTTTCAGCTCATAGCCCAGCACGGAGGTCAAAAGCAGCAGCATCATCATGCCGCCGCCCGCACCGATGAACCCGCAGATAAAGCCCACGCCCGCGCCGCAGAGCAGCGACTGCGCGAACCGCTTCTGTACGCTGACGGCGTTCATCGCGCTCTTGGTCGTCATGACGGGCCGCACGATGAACTTGACGCCCAGCAGCAGCGTCATGAACGTTGAGAAACCGCCCATCGTTGTACCGGGCACGAGGCTGGCCACATAGCTGCCAACCAGCGTGAAGCAGAGCACCGACGCCATCATGACCGCGCCGTTTTTAATGTCCAGGTTGCCGCTTTTGCCGTAGGTGTAGGCAGAGATCGCACTCGCCAGCACGTCGCTGGCCAGCGCAATGCCCACGGCCATGTAGGGGTCCATCCCCAAAAAAGTAATGAGCATCGGGCTGATGACCGCCGCGGCGCTCATACCCGCAAAGCCTGTGCCCAGTCCCGCGCCGATGCCCGCAATAAAGCAGACGATGAATGCTACCAGATAGGTCATATTCTTACTCCTTGTTCAGCTCCCGCAGGAGGTTTGCATCCATGCGGCGCAGATAGTCCTGAAGCGTCTGCTGCTCCTGCGCCGTAAAGCCCGCAAACAGCGGCTCCAAGCTGCAGCGCTGGATGTCCGCCAGTACCGCGACCATCGGCAGGGCATCGGGCGCAAAGCCCAGCAGCCGCTGGCGGCGGTTGTCCGGCGCAGGGGAGACCGTCAGCACGCCGCGTGCGCGCAGCCGCTCCACCGCCGCCGATACATTGGATTTTGCCAGACCGCGGTAGCGGCAGATGTCGCTGGCCGTGCGGCAGTCTGGATTGTTGTGCAGAAACAGCAGGATGTCAATTTCCAGCTGGTTCAGCCCGTACTGTACGGAAGCAACCTCAAACCGCGCTGCATGGTACTTTTTGTAGTGCTGTACGTAGCTCAATATGGGCAGCAACTGCATCACTCCTTTGCAAGGCTCAAATAGAACAGTTCTAATTATAACCATTTGCACAGCGAATGTCAATACTGCCTGTTAAAAAGCAAACATCAGAGAGGTACAGCCGCGCCGCGCCAGGCTATACCGGATACACAGAAAAAAGAGGATGCGGACGGATCCGCACCCTCTAAAACAAAAACAAACCCGAAACAATGCTTCACGAAGAAGATTGAACTCGGATTTGCACAATATGGTGGACCTGGAGGGATTCGAACCCTTGACCTCTCGGATGCGAACCGAACGCTCTCCCAACAGTCTCACTTTTGTGCACACCTTATGCAATGTGAGAAAAGAAAAATAAACGTATATTCGTCCATATAAAATGTCCTGCCAGCCCAATGGACTTTCCTGACTGTAAGTACGACCACCAAGTCGCTGATTTTCAGGATGAAGCTGTTTGGGGCGTAATATGGTTGGCGGACAAGTGAGCTACAGGCCCTTGAGATATAGCTCACATGGGGTTCAGATGTATCACATCCTAATCCACAATAAAACACGATGTACCGTAAAAGCGCGGCTTTCACTCGGAAGAATGGAAGCTGCGTTTTTGTTCTAATTAGAGAATTGTCGTTACGAATTGACAATCTTACAGATAAAGGATAGACTAAAAGATAGGGACACGTCATTTTAGTCAACCAGATAGTACAAATGTCAGGAGAGTTAGTCATGCAGATGAATCTTTCAAAAATTTCAAGAAAACTTCTTTGGCGCAAAAAGATTCATCTGACAGATGGTGGCACATGGGAGAGAGATCTATACGTATTGCTTAATAGCAAGAGTACTGGAAACTATAAGTACTGCTATGTGGATCAGTTTGTCCTTTTAGATAGAAAAACCAGTATAGCATGGAACTATTTCACTCACGTTCATTTTTCAAAAAAGTATAAAGCTGAAGAAGATTCAACGCCATACCAAGATTGCCGGTTGAAAACAACCATCAACAAGAATCGAGGATTAATACTGTTTGCTTCACATTACATAATGACAAAAGAAAATTTTTGGCATTGTGTTCATGCTACAATAAATTCCAATGTTTGGGACTATAAAGATGCTTATATAAAAGAAGGCCAAAAAGTTGATGACCCATTTGTTTCTTCTATAAAATATGTTGCAGAAAACGGACCCGCTGGATGTATTTATCGGAGTTCAATTCCTGTTGAAGAATCTCTGTATGGATCAAATTTTATGGGTAGCTACTATATTTTTGAAATATATGCACGAAAGAAGAACCTGAAAGAGATTTTAACAGATAGTGATATACAGAAAATTCAGAAGGAAATAGACAAACGAGGTCTTACCTATCAATTGGTGGACTTAAATGATCGCATTGGAAATATTGTCTGTAAATTTGAAAATGAAACTCTTAAAGTTAAACCGATTCGTTTGAGAAAAAATGGTATAACTCACCAGTTCGAGTTAGCTAAAGATGTTAAATGCAGAGTTAAATTGCACTTTCATGTCGAACAAGAGCACGATCAATTAGTGTATACCTATTATGACAAAAATATTGTCCTAAAACCGGGCGTTCCACGTATAGTTGCAGAAGCAGACGACAGCCAATGTAGAACGACAATAACTGCAACAGACAGTCGAACGAATCTAATCATGTTTAGATATACAACAGATCAATCTGTTTTTTCAAATTATCGTGCACAAATTTCATATCCTCTTGTATGTATTCCAGCCCATCGTGATTGGCGTAGAATTGTCCTTAATGGTGAAGACATTTTGATTCCACTAAATGACATGCAATGGTTTGGATCAATCGATGTTTATGATGAGATGATGGAAGCTGGTAGACGTCAGCAAAGATGGGAAGATGTTTTCTTTCAAGCCCAAAAGTATCTTAATGTATACTATAAAAATCAGCACAATGAGGCACTTGTGGATATACGAGAGATCATTAATGACCCCCGTCTGATTTGGAATTTACAAGAAATTTGTATCATTGATCCATACTTGTCATCAAAAGATATTCTTGACACAGTTGTTTTTTGCGAAAAAAGAGACATTCATATTCATTGTTTGACAGATTTACATACAATCGTCAAAAACAAAGAGGCATCTGGAGAAATTTTAGAAAATGAAGCCTCAGAAAGTAGCAAGTTTGAAAGTGCAAAAATCAAATTCAGACAATTATTAGAAGCTGCACTTCCAACGGATTGCGATATTGACTTATCATTTAGGACGGTATATAGTGATTATGGAAGCAGATTTCACGATAGATACTTGATTCTAAAATATAAGATTAACAAAACACGCGTTTGGTCGCTCGGAACATCAGTTAACTCAATCGGAAAAAGCCACCATATTATTCAAATTGTTGAAGCTCCTACATTGATCGAAAGTTTCTTTGATAAAGTGTGGCATAAAACTGATTTTCAAGTATGCAAGATATATGAGAGTACGGACTATAAATAAGTAAAACTATCATTAACCAAGAAATCGATAAGGGGACACTTTTATGAATGGAAAGCACAATACTTCCGCTCAACACAAGAGCAACCTTCGCAATGTGTACGGCACCTTTGCTATTGAGGGCATGACCATCAGCAAAGATACGCGCAGCAACCTTGACCGCATCGGCAACGGTCAGGCCAGCTATCAGCAAGTCGTGAATGAACTGCGCGCAAAGTATGCAAAGAAGGGCTGATTATGTTCTCGAAGTACGATGTCTATACCACGGTGCAATCCATGTACTGCTACCCCGATACGGATATTCTGATTAACAAGCTGGACATCCGTGACAAAGCAGAACTTAAACGGGCCGAAGAAGAATTTACGGCGGTAAAACAGATGGCTCTGTTGCAGGAGCCAATCAAGGGACGTTTTACCAAAACTCATCTGTTTCGGATTCACCGTTTCCTTTTTGAAGATGTGTACCCCTTTGCAGGACATATCCGCAAGGAACAAATCAGCAAGGGCGACACGATGTTCTACCCGCCAGACCTGATTGACCGAGAATTGGAGCGTGTGTTCAAAAACATTCACTCCAAGAAGCTGCTTGCCGAACAAGATGAAGAAAAGCAGATTCAGAATTTGTCGCAGACGATGGCAGAGCTGAACATCATCCATCCCTTCCGCGAGGGAAATGGCCGCAGCACCCGTGAGTTGATTCGCTGCATGGCATTAGAATATGGACTGCACATCAACTGGGGCAATACTGACCGGGAGACCTTGATCAACGCTGCAATCGCTGCCGTAGATGATGATATGGCATTCTGTGATGTCCTACGGCAGTGCATCGAAGCAGAAAAATAAATAGTGATGGTTTGATACACAAACTAGCCGCAAAGCGCAACTTCTACTCTGAATGAATAGGAGCTGCGCTTTTATTTTTGCCCACAACACATTTCAAAAAGGAGGATGCCTATGGATAAAGACTTTATGCTGACCTACTATGACAAAATGGTACGTCCAATATGGACGGAACTGATGAAAGCACCTCGCTATCAGCGAGCAGCTTGCGAACATGACAAACTCGAACGTGAGTTCCGGCGGCTGTTGGATGAAAAGCTGGGGCGGAAGTATCTTGAACTGGACGATGCACTGTTCCGGGTGATGGATGACATCGCAGAAGCTACGCTGAACGCTAGCTTCAATCAAGTGGAGCAGCTCAAGGCTGTGTCAACCTACGATGGTGCGGAAATTTTTGAAGAAATTTCCGAAAAAGGGGCATAAAAGCGATGTGCTTGCCCGCAGCATCATGCAAAATTCAAAGAAAGAAGCGTGAAACCGATGGATTTTCAAAAAGTACATGGATGACCCCGCCCGGTTCGCATCCGACTTCAGGGTTCGGAGCCCGGCACGGTCTGCCAAAGTTTTTTAGGCATAAAAAACGCCGCATCGTACAAAACGATGCGGCAAATTGGTGGACCTGGAGGGATTCGAACCCTTGACCTCTCGGATGCGAACCGAACGCTCTCCCAACTGAGCTACAGGCCCATGTCATTTCGACTTGATAAGTGTACCTCTTTTCTGCCAAAAAGTCAAGGGGGTAATGCAGATTTTGTTTGCAACGCCGGACATATCCTGTAACATACGAATTTATATTGTAACAGGTGCAATTCCGCCTGCATCTTGCGCTTCTCTTTATATAGTGCTATAATGGTACAAATCTTGCAGTGCCCGTATAAAAACGTATAGGCAATGTGGATTGAATCCAGCGCGTGGGTTGAATTATAGTATTCTCATTAAAGGTACAAGAATTCAACCTATGTGGGGAGGAAACCTTATGCAAGGCAAGCTGATTGCAAGCTACCAGCGGGAGCTTTCTGCGCTGGATGACCTGCAATGCGCCGGAACCGTGACCTATACGCTGACACAGGAGGCGGATGCGTTTGTCATCACTGTCCAGCGCGACGGGGCACGGGCGGCAGCGTGTATGCTGTGTGAGATAGAGGAGGAGCGCGCGGGGATGCTGACCCGTTTCCTGTACGAAAACGCCGTGGAGCCTGCGCAGATCTCCGCGATACTGCATGACCTCTGTGGATCGAAGGTGGGCTGACATGGCGGTGTTGCTGCATGACCGTCCGGAAGCAGCCGGACAAAAGCAGAGAGAGGCGCTCAGGCTGCCCCGAACCTCCGCCGTGGTGGCACTGTTTGCATTCAGCTCCCGCATGGATCGCGATTCCATGCGGCTGTTCGCCCGGACCCATGGGGACGAGGTTCGCGCCGCGGCCATTGCATCGACGGGGCAGGAGGTACTGGAGCTGCTGCACGGCGGCCTTCGCCCGCAGGTGCTTGTGCTCGACGCCCTGCTGACCAAGCCGTCCGTGACGCAGGTCTTGCAGGAGATCAGCACGATGCAGCTGGACCCGGAGCCGGCAGTCCTTGTGCTGGTGCCCGTGCCGGAGGAAACCGCCGCGCGCAAGGCGCTGGGCCTGTTTGCCCAGTACCGGATCATGCTGCGCCCCTACGGGATGAAGAATCTTTTCGATGAGATCTACCACATGGGCACAACGGACGACGAGCATCGGCTCTACCACCTGCGCCGCTGCTGTGAGGATGTGCTGGATGACTTCGGTGCGCGGTCCACACTGAACGGCTACCGCTATGCCGAGCGGATGCTGCTCTACGCGCTGTACGCGGAGCGCCCGCAGAAGATCGGCGATTTGCAGCAGTATGTCGCGTCGGAGGAGAACATCGAGATCGGCACTGTGACCTCGGCGCTGAACCGGATGTCGGCGGGTATGTCCAAGCGCGGTGCGGAGCCGTACCGCGGACTTTGCCTGCACTGCGGCCGCCCGGAAAACGGCGTGCTCTCCAACGGGCAGCTGTTTGAGGGGCTGCTCAAGGAGCTGCGCCGCCGACTGGAACCGACTGTATAAATTAGGAAAGAAGGCGTTTTCCATGGACAGAAGGAACGAGGATACAGCACTGCTGGCCTTGCGCGGGGGATTGCGCGGGCGGTTCCGGCGCTCGTTTGACAGCATGGAGAACGCCTTTGAGGTATTGCAGGACCGCTTGCGGCACGCGGTAAACCCGGCAGAGCGCGCCGAGCTGATGCCGCTGCTCGAGGAATTGCAGACCCAGCTGATCTGCCTGCGGCGGCTGGGGGACCAGGCGTCGGATGCCGCCACGGCGGCGCTGCTGCACGGCACCTGTGTGCCGCAGCCCATCGACCTGCTGGGGCAGCTGCGGGAATTTTGCAGTATTTTGCAGGAGGAGGCCGCGCAGTACGCGCTGCCCTTTACCGTGACGCTGCAGGCCGACGGGCTGGACGTGCTGCCCACGACGGGGGATGTCTCGCTGCTCAACGGTCTGCTGACGAACCTTGTCTCCAACACACTGGCCGCGGACCGTGCGGCGCACATTATGCTGCTCTGCACGCCGGGTCGGCTCTGCTACAGGGACAACGGCCCGGGTCTGCCGCCCGATGCCGCCGCCCTGCTGACCGAGGGGCAATGGAGCGAACGCCTGCTCCACGCGGGCGGGCTGGGCCTGCCGCTGGTTGCCGCTTACACAAGCGCCATGGGCTGGGCGCTGACCGTAGGGGAGGGGCCGGGTATGAGCTTGCAGTTCACGCTGCCCGCCGCGCCGCCGCTCGACGGCATGGTGCTGACCTCGCCCACCGAGCGTCTCGCTGACCGGCAGAACCGCCGCAGACTGATACGCCGGGAGCTGGCGGTTCTGGTAGCGGATACTTCGATGCAGTAAGTAAAAGCGCTGTTCTTGGAAGGGGGCAGCGCTTTTTTGCTGCATGGCTTCCCCCTCGGGGGAAGCTGTCAGCGGCCCCGCCCGCTGACTGATGAGGGGAAACCTTGCCTCTGTTGCCCGTAAACGGATCGCTGTGGCAAACCTGCCCCTCATCCGGCCCTGCGGGGCCACCTTCCCCACAGGGGAAGGCTTTAAGGAGACGGGCAGCCTCATTTTTTTTCCACACCGCTTTACTTTAAGCCCAAATTATTGTAAAATGTTATACAAAGAGAATGGTTTACTATGCCTGCACGGCACAGCGGACCGCCAAAATAACTACAGGTGGTGTTTTTTATGGCAATTCAGTATAAACGTATTCTTCTGAAGGTCAGCGGCGAGGCTCTGTCCGGCCCCAAGGGCACGGGCTTTGATGAGGAGACCATCGCCTCCATCTGCGCGGGCATCAAGGCTGCGCACGACCTCGGTGCCCAGATCGGCATCGTCGTGGGCGGCGGCAACTTCTGGCGCGGACGCTCCAGCGGCAAAATGGACCGCATGGACGCCGACAAGATCGGTATGCTGGCCACCGTTATGAACGCGCTGGCTGTCAAGGACGCGCTGCGCCAGCAGGGTGTGGATGCCGTCGTCATGACCAGCTCCTTCATGCCGCAGGTCGCCGAGTGCTTCACGAGCGACAAGGCCATTGCCGCGCTGGAAAGCGGTAAGATCGTCGTGTTCGGCGGCGGCACCGGCAACCCGATCTTCTCCACCGACACGGCCTCCGCCCTGCGCGCGCTGGAAATCGGCGCGGACGCTATGTTCAAGGCCACGATGGTCGACGGCGTCTATGACAAGGACCCCCACAAGTACGCCGACGCCGTGCGCTACGACACGCTGACCTTCACCCGCGTGCTGGATGAGCGCCTGGCCGTCATGGACTCTACCGCCGCGACCCTCTGCCGCGACAACGGTCTGCCCATCCTCGTGTTCGATCTGGGCCAGCCCGCCAACATTGCCAAGGCTGTCAAGGGCGAAAGCGTCGGTACCCTGGTCAGGGAATAAGACGCAAAAGCACAAATTGAAAAATTCATATTTTCCCCCTATACTATCTTAAAATAAGGAGAATTTCATTATGAGCAGCACGACGAAACCCTTTGAAGAAAAAATGAATGCCAGTGTCAACCACCTCATCCATGAGCTGGCCTCCATCCGCGCAGGCCGCGCCAACCCCGCCATTCTGGACAAGATCACGGTCGATTACTACGGCAGCCCCACGCCCATCCAGCAGATCGCGGCTGTCGCTGTCGCCGAGGCCCGCATCCTGACCATCTCCCCGTGGGACCGCTCGATGCTCAAGCCCATCTCCAAGGCCATCCAGACCAGCGACATCGGCATCAACCCCATTGATGACGGCCAGGTCATCCGCCTGGTGTTCCCGGCCCCCACCGAGGAGCGCCGCAAGCAGCTGACCAAGGATGTCAAGAAGCAGGGCGAGGACGCCAAGACTGCCGTGCGCAACATCCGCCGCGACGCCATGGACAAGTTCAAGGCCATGAAGAAGGCCGGCGAGCTCACCGAGGACGACCAGAAGAAGCTGGAGGAAGAGACCCAGAAGCTGACCGACAAATATGTCAAGCTGATCGACGACACCTGCGCCGACAAGAACAAGGAAATCATGGAGGTCTGATCTCTCCATGAACGATAGCCTGTGCGGGCATGTCATGCGACACGCCCGCATAGGCTGTTATTGCATCATTGAATAAAACGATTCCGCGAAAGGAAACCACCGTTTATGAAGACCCGCATCATCACCGCCGCTGTCGGCCTGGGCGTTTTGGCCGTTGTGCTGGCGTTTTTTGACACCTTCCTGTTTGACTTGGTATTAAGTGCCGTCTGCCTGATTGCCATCCATGAGGTTTTTTCCGCTATGGGCTTTGGCAAAAAGCAGTGGTATCTCTATGCCGCCGCTGTGCCGCTGACGCTGCTGGTCATGCTGAGCACATCGCAGATGGTGCGCGGCCTGCTGCTGCCCGCGGCCTTTTTGACGGTGCTGTTCTACAACGTCTGTCAGATCGCCCACGTCAAAACACTGGATTTCGGTAAGCTGACGGGGTTTGTCTACTTCTCGGGCGTCATCACGTTCTGCTTCTACTCGCTCATCCACTTAAAGCGGATGCTGCCCTTCGCAGAATATCGCTATGACGCGATTTATTTCATTCTGCTGATCCTCTGCTTTGCCTGGGGCGGCGACACCGCGGCCTACTTTGCGGGCCGTGCGTTCGGCAGGCACAAGCTGGCTCCTATCGTCAGCCCCCACAAGACCGTGGAGGGCGCTGTGGGCGGCGTGCTGGGCAGCATGGCTGCGGGCTGTGTGCTGACGCTCGCCTACTCGCTGCTGTCGGCCAAATACAACGTCATCAGCATTCAGGTGCAGCCGAAGCATTATCTGGTGCTGCTGGGCATGGGTGCCGTGGCGTCAGTGCTGGGCATTCTGGGTGACCTGTTCGCGTCGTCCGTCAAGCGCCAGGTCGGCATCAAGGATTACGGCACGATCTTCCCGGGGCACGGCGGCATTCTGGACCGCTTTGACAGCGTCATGTTCATCGCGCCCTTTGTTTCCATCGCGGTACGCTACTTCTTCTATCTGCTGTGAGGAATCGTAAAAATGAGTAAAGTCATCACACTTTTGGGCTCCACGGGTTCCATCGGCACCCAGAGCCTGGACGTCTGCCGTATGCACGGCTATGAGGTGTTCGGCCTGTCCGCCAATTCCAGCGTCGATAAGCTGCTGGCGCAGATCGCGGAGTTCCACCCGAAGTACGTCGCCGTCACCGACCCCGCCGCGTTTGACAAGCTCTCCGCCGCGCTGGCCGGGCAGGCCGACGCGCCGAAGCTGCTCAAGGGCGCGGAGGGACTGCGCGCGCTGGCCTGTATGGACGGCGCGGGCACGGTGCTGAACGCCGTTGTCGGCATTGCGGGCCTCGATGCCTCGCTGGCCGCGATTGAGAGCGGCCACGACCTGGCGCTGGCCAACAAAGAAAGCCTCGTCACGGGCGGCCATCTTGTGACCGATGCTGTCAAAAAGCACGGCGTCCACCTGCTGCCCGTGGACAGCGAGCACAGCGCTATTTTCCAGTGCTTGCAGGATCAGCACAGCGCCAAAACGCTGGAGAAGATCCTGCTGACGGCCTCCGGCGGCCCGTTTTTCGGCATGACCACCGAGCAGCTGCGCACCAAGACGAAGGCCGACGCGCTCAAGCACCCGAACTGGAATATGGGCGCCAAAATCACGATTGATTCTGCGACCCTGATGAACAAGGGTCTGGAGCTGATCGAGGCCGCGTGGCTGTTCGGTCTGCCCGAGGATAAGATTCAGATCGTCGTCCAGCGTGAGAGCATCATCCACTCCGCCGTGCAGTTTGCGGATCATTCGATCATTGCGCAGCTCGGTGTGCCCGACATGCGCATTCCCATCCAGTATGCGCTGACCTGGCCCGAGCGCCTGCCCAGCCCCGTGCCGGAGCTGGACTTCACCGCGCTGACCAAGCTGAGCATTGCAACGGCGGACGACGAGACCTTCCGCTGCCTCAAAGCCTGCAAAAAGGCTATCCGCAAAGGCGGTCTGGCTCCCTGCGCCGCCAACGGTGCGAACGAGGCCGCCGTCGCGCACTTCCTGCGCGACGAGATCGGCTTCCTGGACATTGGCCGCCTGGTCGAGGGCATCGTCGACAGTGATTCCTTCGGCGGCGACTACACGCTTGCCGACGTCCACGAGTGTGACCGCATGGCGCGAGCCTATGTGGAGGCACATATCTGATTGGAACTGCCCGGTAGGGGCCGCACATGTGCGGCCCTCAGCTTTCCGGCAGACTCCTGTCTGCCATACACGCGCGGGCCGGGCATGCCCGGCCCCTACAGCTCTACGTCCAATACTTTACTTGTGAGGTGCCTATGACTGCATTGCTGACCGGGCTGGCATCGCTGCTCGTGTTTAGCAGCGTCATTCTGGTGCATGAGCTGGGCCACTTTATGGCGGCGCGCCATTGCGGTATCCATGTCGAGGAATTTTCCATCGGCTTTGGCCCGCGCCTGTGGTCCACGACCCGTGACGGAACGACCTATTCTGTCCGCCTGCTGCCGCTGGGCGGCTATAATCTGTTCAGCCCCCTGCCTGACGAGGAGGACGAGAGCGGGGAGAGCGCACCGCCGCCAGCCCCGAAGCCGCGCAAAACCACGCTTTTCCCACTGGTCGTCAGCGGCCAGAAATTTGAGGATGCCACCGCCTGGCAGCGCTTTTTTGTCACGCTCTGCGGTGCGCTGATGAACTTTATCCTCGGCGTCGCGGTGCTGTTGGTGCTCGTCCTTACCATGGGCAAGGTCGGCAGCACGACGATTGCGGATTTCAGCGAGAACGCCACAAGCTCCGCAGCCCTGCAGGAGGGCGACACGATTTTGCAGATTTGCAGCAACCCCTGCTGGACGCTCTACGACATAACCGATATGTTTTACACCGGTGAGGAGGAAACCTACAACGTGGTGGTCCTGCGCGGCAGCGAGGTCCTGGAGCTGCAGGATGTGACCTTCACCCCGACGCGCGACGCGGACGGCAATGTGCTGTACGGCATGGATTTCCGCGTTGAGCCGATGAAAAAGGACCTGCGGCACGTCATTGTCATGACCTGCGATATGTATATTTACTACAGCAGGGCTATTCTGGGCAGCTTTTTTGACCTGCTCGCCGGCAAGGTGGGCGTGGAGGAACTGTCCGGCCCCCTCGGCACGGTGTCGGCGGTCAACCAGGCCGTGCACTACGGCTGGCGGGAGGTACTGTCCCTGCTGGCTCTGCTGACCATCAACGTCGGCATCTTTAACCTGCTGCCCATCCCGGCGCTGGACGGCTGCAAGCTGCTGTTCCTTGCGTGGGAGGGTCTGACCGGCCATCCTGTGCCGCCCCGCGTGCAGGGCGTGATCAACACGGCGGGTACGGTGGCGCTGGTGTGGCTGATGATTCTGGTCACGATGCACGATATTTCACGATTCTTATAAGGAGAACTACGATGCAGCGTCAATTAAAAAAAGAAGTCAAGATCGGCAACATTAAAATCGGCGGCACGAACCCCATTGCCGTCCAGACGATGCTGAATGTGCCCGTCAAGGATATTGCGGGCAACGTGGCCCAGGCAGAGCGCGTCGCCAAGGCGGGCTGCCAGATCGTCCGCGTGACCGTGCCCACCCCGGCGGACGCCGCCGTCGTGGCTGCCATTAAAGAGAAGGTGGACATCCCCGTTGTGGCGGACATCCACTTTGACTACCGCGCCGCGCTTGCAGCGCTGGATGCCGGTGCGGACAAAATTCGCATCAACCCCGGCAACATCGGGGATGATGACCGCGTTAAGGCCGTGGCCGACGCCTGCAACGCCAGAAATGTGCCCATCCGCATCGGCGTCAACGGCGGCAGCCTCGAAAAGCACATCCTGGCCAAGTACGGCGCTCCCGTGCCCGAGGCCATGGTGGAGAGCGCCATGTACCATGTGCGGCTGCTGCAAAAATACGACTTTGATAATATCGTTATTTCGATCAAATCCAGCAACGTGCCCCGCATGATGGCGGCGTACCGTCTGCTGGCCAGCCAGACGGACTACCCCCTGCACGTCGGCGTGACCGAGGCCGGCGGCAACCGCATGGGCCTCATCAAGTCCGGTATGGGCATCGGCGGTCTGCTGATGGAGGGCATCGGTGACACGCTGCGCGTCAGTCTGACCGATGAACCCGAGAACGAGGTCTACGCCGGGTATGACATCCTGCGCGCGGCGGGCTACGCCGTCGCCGGTCCCGAGATCATCAGCTGCCCGACCTGTGGGCGCACCCAGTACCCGATGATCGAGATCGCCAACGAGGTCGAGGCGCGTCTGCGGGATGAGGGCTTTAAGAAGCCGCTCAAGATCGCTATTATGGGCTGTGTTGTCAACGGCCCCGGCGAGGCATCCGACGCCGACATCGGCATTGCCGGCGGTAAGGACGAGGCCCTGCTTTTCATCCGCGGTGAGAAGATCCGTATGCTCAAGGGCGATATTGTCGGCCAGCTGCTGGACGAGATCCATAAGATGTGACCCCTTAAAGCCTTCCCCCCTTGGGGGAAGGTGGCCCCGCAGGGCCGGATGAGGGGCAAGCTGTCCTCGGCAATCCGTTTGCGGGTAATGCCCGGCAACTTCGCCCTCATCAGTCCGCTTCGCGGACAGCTTCAGTCTCCGTGCCAAGAGCCGCCTACGGCGGTTGCACTCCGACACGCGCCTGCGGGCGCAGCCCCTCGGAGGAAGCCTTGTCTCTACACCCACTTGTGAGGTACCCCCATTTGAAACCATTTGTCACCCAGGTCTGGCCGCAGTTTACGGCGGACCAGCAGTTCTGCGCGGCGTTCGGCAGTGTGCTTGTGGACCGTGTGGAGCTTTACCGCACACAAAGACAGGTCGTCATCTGCCTGCGCAGTGCTGAACCTCTGGATCAGGCGCTGTGCGGGCGTCTTTGTGCGTCCCTTGCCGAGGTGTTCGCCGGGTATGAGCTGCAAGTCCGCAGCTACTTTGCCTACCCGAACATCACCCCCGAGGCCGTGCGCCTGATGATCGAGGAATTGAAAGAAAAGGGAATGCCGGTCAACGGCTTCCTCGATAAGTCAGAGCCCGTCACCTTTGGCGAGGACGGCATCACGGTCCACGTCAGCGCGGGCCGCCAGATCCTTGAGAGCGTCGAGCTGCCCCGCGTGCTGGCCGAGATGATCCAGGAACGCACAGGAAGTCTGCCTGTTGTCCGCCTGGCCGATTCCGGTAAGGCGCGCACCGAGGAGGAGTTTGAGCAGTACCTGCAGGAAAAGGCCCCCGTTGTCAAGTTCGAGGCCAAGGAGACACCGCCCGACTTTACGATTGAAGGTCTCGCCCTCACGAACAAGCCGGTCAAGCTGTTCTACGGCAAGCAGTTCAAGCCCACCGACACCCGCCGCCTCAACGATCTGGGCGACGGCGGCAAGGTCACGGTCTGGGGCGACGTCTTTGCTACCGAGGTCAAGGGCAGCCGCCGCAAGATTTATTTTACCTCCATCACCGACTACTCCGGCTCCGTCAACCTTAAGGTCATGGGGGAAGAAGGCGCGGATATGTCCAAGTGGGAGGGCCTCAAGCCCGGCACGACCCTCATCGTCCGCGGCAACTATATGTACGACAAGTACGAGCATGACTTTGTCATCATGCCCTACGACGTTTTGCAGGTCGAGCGTGAGCAGCGCCAGGATACCGCGCCCGACGGCGAAAAGCGCGTCGAGCTGCACCTGCACACCAAGTCCAGCTCGATGGACGGCTTCAACGACCCCGGCAAGATCGTGCGTCTGGCTCACCGCATGGGCCACCGCGCCATTGCCATCACCGACCACGGCGTCTGCCAGGGCTACCCCGAAGCGATGCTGGCCACCGATGCCATCCACGAAACAGACCCGAACTTTAAGCTGATTTACGGCTGTGAGGCCTACTTCGTCGATGACATGATCCCCGCAGTCTACGGCAGCGCCGAGATGCCGCTCTCCGGCTCGTTCGTCGTCTTTGACACCGAGACGACGGGTCTCGACTCCAACACCGAGCGCCTGACCGAGATCGGCGCGGTCTATGTCGAGAACGGCAAGATCAACGAGGAAAAGAAGTTCTGCACCTTCGTCAACCCCGGCAAGCCGATCCCGCAGAAGGTCGTTGACCTGACCGGCATCAACGATGCCATGGTCGCCGACGCCCCGACGCCCGAGGAGGCCATCCGCGCTTTTAAAGAATTTTGCGGGGACAACATCCTTGTGGCCCATAACGCCCACAGCTTTGATATGCTGTTCATCCGCAAAGCAGGGGAGAAGGCGGGCGTCAGCTGGGACGAGAACACCTATATCGACACACTGCCGATGGGGCAGGCGCTCTTTCCGGGGCTGCGCAACTACAAGCTGGACACCATCAACAAGCACCTCGAGATTCCGCCCTTCAACCATCACCGCGCCGTCGATGATGCCATGGCGCTGGCCCGCATCTATGAGGTCATGCTGACCGACCTCGAGGAAAAGGACATCCATACGGTGGAGTCTATCAACACCGGCCTCGGCGGCAACAAAGAGGTGCTGAAGAAAAAATACTACCACCTTATTATATTGGTGCAGAATCAGGTGGGCTTAAAGAACCTCTACCGCATTGTCAGCGCCGCCCACACGCAGTATTTCTTTAAGAAACCGCGCGTGCCGCGCAGCCTGCTGAACCAGTACCGCGAGGGCCTGCTGCTCTCCCCAGCCTGTGAAGCAGGTGAGCTTTACAGGGCAATCGTGGCCGGTCAGCCCTACGAACAGCTGCTCCGCATTGCCGATTATTACGATTATCTTGAGGTGCAGCCGCTCGGCAACAATGAATTCATGGTGCGCAACGGGCAGGTGGACTCGATCGAGGCCATCAAAAACTTCAACCGCACCGTCATAAAGCTGGGCGAGGACCTGCATAAGCCGGTTGTCGCCACGGGCGACTCCCACTTTCAGGAGCCGGAGGACTGGATCTACCGCGCTGTTCTGCAGGCCGGCAACGGCTTCAAGGACGCGGACAACCAGGCCCCGCTCTACTTCCGCACCACGCCCGATATGCTGGAGGATTTCAGCTATCTGCCGCAGGAAAAGGCGTATGAAATTGTGGTGACGAACCCCAACAAGATCGCCGCGACCATCGACAACAACCTGCGCGCCATCCCCAAGGGCACATACCCGCCCAGCATCCCGGGCGCGGAACAGGAGCTGCGCGACGACACGTGGAAGCATGCGGCGCGCGACTACGGCAGCCCGTTGCCCGATGTGCTGCAAAAGCGGCTGAAAAAGGAGTTGGACTCCATCTGCGGCCACGGTTACGCCGTTTTGTACGTCATTGCCGTGCGTCTGGTGGCCTACTCCAATGCGGGCGGCTATCAGGTCGGCAGCCGCGGCTCCGTCGGCTCATCCGCCGTCGCACACTTTTCCGGCATTTCCGAGGTCAACTCGATGCCGCCGCACTATCTGTGCCCCAACTGCAAGCACAGCGAGTGGATCAACGATGGCGTACACTTTGACGGCTTCGACCTGCCCGACAAGACCTGCCCGGTCTGCGGCAAGCCGATGATCGTCGAGGGCCACGACATCCCGTTTGAGACCTTCCTCGGCTTCTACGGCGACAAGGAGCCTGATATTGACCTGAACTTCTCGGGCATGTATCAGTCCCACGTCCACCGCTACACCGAGGAGCTGTTCGGCAAGGAAAACGTGTTCAAGGCGGGCACGGTCTCCGGTCTGCAGGATAAGACCGCCTACGGCTATGTCAAAAAATACCTCGAGGAGCGCGGCAAGACCGTCAACCGCGCCGAGGAAAACCGCCTTGTTATGGGCTGCACCGGCGTCAAGCGCACGACGGGTCAGCACCCCGGCGGCATGGTCGTTGTGCCGGATACCTTCGACATTTACGACTTCTGCGCCATCCAGCACCCGGCGGACGACGTCAAGGGCGGTCTGCTGACGACCCACTTTGAATTTAAATACCTGCACGATACGCTGCTCAAGCTGGATGAGCTGGGCCATGATGTGCCGACCTTCTACAAGTTCTTTGAGGAATACTCCGGCATTCCGATTGATTCCGTCCCGATGAACGACGAGAAGGTCTACAGTCTGCTGACCAGCCCCGAGGCCCTCGGCGTGACGGAGGAGCAGATCGGCTCCAAGACCGGCACGTTCGGCATCCCCGAGATGGGCACGAACTTCGTGCGCCAGATGCTTCTGGACGCCCAGCCGAAGAATTTCTCCGAGCTGATCCAAATCTCCGGCCTGTCCCACGGCACCGACGTCTGGACCGGCAACGCCGACGAGCTGATCCGCTCGGGCACCTGCACGATTGCGGAGGTCATCGGCTGCCGTGACAGCATCATGCTGTACCTGCTGCGCAAGGGACTGGAGCCGAAGATGTCGTTCGACATCATGGAGGCCGTGCGTAAGGGCAAGGTCGCCAAGGGCGGCTTCAAGCCCGGGTGGGAGGAAGCCATGCGCGAGCACGATGTGCCCGACTGGTATATTGAATCCTGCCGCAAGATCAAGTATATGTTCCCCAAGGCCCACGCCGTGGCCTACCTGATGGCGGCCATCCGCCTGATGTGGTTCAAGGTCTACCACCCGGCCATCTTCTACGCGGTGTACTTCACGGTGCGCGGCGCGGATATTGACTACGAGGCCGCCGTGGGCGGCGTCCGTGTGGCGAAGCAGCACCTGCGCGACAACGAAAAGATCCCCAAGGACGAGCGCACCGCCAAGGACGATGACGCGCTGGTTAGTCTGCAGCTGGAAAACGAAATGCTGCAGCGCGGCTGCGAGTTTTTGCCCATCGAGCTGGGCAGGAGCTACGCCAGCAAGTACGTGGTTGAGGACGGCAAGGTGCGTCTGCCGTTCACAGCCATCCGCGGTCTGGGTGATGCCGCCGCCGTTGCGCTGGAACAGGCTACGATGCACGGGCAGGAGTATATCTCGGTGGAGGAATTGCAGCAGGCCAGCGGTGTGGCGCAGTCTGTTTTTGACAAGCTCCGCGCCGTCGGCGCTTTGGGCAGTCTGCCCGAAACGAGCCAGGTGGATTTGTTCAGTATGATATAAAGGTGAGGGGCCCAGCCGCTTTGCCGTTGCCGCCAACTTGCCCCCTTGACAACCTACCTGATTTGCGCTATAATAGCAGTCACTGATGCGGGATTAGCTCATCCGGTAGAGTGACTGCTTCCCAAGCAGTAGGTGGCGAGTTCGAGACTCGTATCCCGCTCCAAGATACCCCGAGGCGTTTCGCTTCGGGGTATTTTTATTTGTGCAAAAAGAGGTGCCGACCATGCTTGACGCATTCCCGATCTATCACTGGTTCCACAACGGCAACCCGTATTCCGGGGCAGAGGGCGGTATGCGCTATGTCATCACCCCCATCAAGGTGCCCGACCCGAGCGACGAGAGCGGCAAGAAAAAGCGCGAGGCCCTCTGCGCCGAGGTCTGGCCCGGCCCGTGGAGCATCGAGCATACCGCCGAGGAAAAGATCGAGACGCAGCTGTTTGACGGCGACCAGGCGGGCTTGGATAAGGCCGTCGCCTGGCTGCATGAGCGTTACACCGCCGAGGCAGACCGCTGGACGGACATCCCGTCGATCCTCGACTGTGAGCCGGACCGCTGACGACTGATGAACACCTGCTGCTGATAAGCTGCTGGCGGATGCCCGGCGCGAGACCGACGACATTGTGAGCCGGGCCAACAGGAAGGCCGACAGACAGTGGGAGCTTTTCCGTCGGCAGGTGCGCAGGGCCGTGCAGGTCAGCCCCGAGCTGGCAGCCCTGCTGCAAAAGCGCCGTTCCCGCGAAGATCAGGAATAAGGAGCCTATATGCCCAGACAGGTCCCGACGCCGCGCACGGTGGAGATCCCTTCCGCCGAGGCTGTCGCCAAGGAGCGCGAGCGTCTGCAATACAAAAAGAAATACAACCGCACGCTGCGCAGCACGATCTACGCGCTGCTGGTCGTGGCCGCACTGGCCGTGCTGGTCGCCACGATTTTTCTGCCGGTGCTGGCGCATGAATTGAGCGAATAAGTACGAAGCCGCACCCCGTGCAGAGACCGGGGTGCGGCTTTTGCGTAAAAACGCGATTTGTACAAAAGCAGGTTGCACAAGACTGGCAAAGCGCGTACAATAGTGCTGAATGAGGCGATTTGTATGTGGTTATTGTACGCAGTTGGCTCTGCGCTGTTCGCGGGTCTGACATCCATTCTGGCAAAATGCGGCATTCGCAAAACGGATTCCACCGTGGCCACGGCCATCCGCACGATCATTGTGCTGATTTTTGCGTGGGTCATGGTGTTTGTGGTCGGCTCGCAGGGGACGATTGCCAGCATCCCGGCCAGAAGTCTGGTATTCCTGGGGCTGTCGGGTCTGGCTACGGGTGCCAGCTGGCTGTGCTATTTTTATGCCTTGCAGCGCGGGCCGATCGATAAGGTCGTGCCCATCGACAAGAGCAGCACGGTCATGACGATCTTGCTGGCTGCACTGCTGCTGGGCGAGAGTGTGACCTTGACCAGGGGCATCGGCGTTGTGCTGATCGCCGCCGGCACGTTCCTGATGATCGAGAAAAGGGGCGGCGTCCAGAAAGAGGAAAACGGCTGGATGTTGGCGGCGTTCGGTTCGGCCATTTTTGCGGCGCTGACCTCGATCCTGGGCAAGGTCGGCATCACCGGGGTCGAGTCCAATCTCGGTACGGCGCTGCGCACCGGCGTGGTGCTCATCATGGCGTGGGTCATGGTGTTTGTGCAGGGCAAGCAGGGCCAGGTGAAGGCGGTGCCCAAAAATGAGCTTGGCTTCATCTGTCTGTCGGGTCTGGCGACGGGTGCCAGCTGGCTGTGCTATTACAAAGCGCTGCAGCTCGGCCCGGCCAGCCTCGTTGCGCCCATCGATAAGCTGAGCATTCTGGTCACGGTGCTGTTCTCCTACATCGTGTTCCATGAGCGCCTGAGCAGAAAGGCTCTGACAGGTCTGGCCGTGCTTGTCGCGGGCACGCTCGTCATGCTGGTATAAAATTTATCATAACGGCAGCACCTTTTCCTGCAAAGGTGTTGCTTTTTTTGCTGTCTTTTGCCATAATAAATATATATGCAATAGGCAGGCTTATGCAGGAAAGGAGGCACAGCAGATGGCGAAAATCGCCGTGGTCGAGGACAACGACGCCATGCGGGCGCAGCTCTGCGGGTTCATCGCGCAGTATGCGCAGGAGAGCGGACACCAGCTGGACGTGACCGCCTTCTCGGACGGAGCACAGCTTGTGGAGCCGTACCGCCCCGGTTTTGACATCATCTTTCTGGATATTGAGATGCCAAAGCTCGGCGGTATGCCGACGGCGGAGCGCATCCGCAGGCAGGACCCGGATGTGGTGCTCGTGTTCGTCACCAACATGGCACAGTATGCCATCCGCGGGTATGAGGTCGACGCGCTCGACTTTGTGCTCAAGCCCGTCAGCTACTACCAGTTCAGCACCAAGCTGGAGCGCGCCTTGCAGCGCATCCAGCGCCGCCGCGGCGGGCAGGTGGCCTTGCAGGTCAGCGGCGGGGTGCAGCTGCTGGATACCGACGACATCCTTTATCTGGAAACGCGGGACCGCCTTTTGCACTACCACACGGCCACGGATACCTGGTCGGTGCGCGGCAGTCTGCTGAAGGCCGAAAAGGATCTGGCTGCCTACCACTTTGCGCGCTGCAACCAGTGCTATCTGGTCAACCTGCGCCACGTCAGGGGCGTGCAGGATGATCTGGTGCAGGTGGGGGAGGAGCGGCTGGAGATCAGCCGCCGTCAGCGCACAGCCTTTCTGGCCGCGCTGGCGGCCTATGTCGGGGGTGCGCTGTAGGTGGATACACTTCTGACATGGGTGGTTTGTGCTGTCGGCCTGTGCGGTGCGGAGCTGGCCTACTGGCTGCCGCTGAAAAAACGCAGGAATTTTACCATGCGCACCGCCCTGAATTTTATCGCGGCAGTGCTGTTTGCGCAGGTCATCATCTGGGCCAACAGCGGCCACGCCAAGCCGGCGATGCTGCTGGTGATTTACGGCGGTTATTTCATCTGGGCTGCGGTGTCAACCCATCTCTGCACGCTGCTGGACTGGTCGGCCAGCGCATATTGCAGCATTTGGATCGTCCTGACGACGGAGTCGGCCTATGAGCTGTGGCGCGTTCTGATCTGGACGGCGCAGACGCTTGGAATGCGCCATCTGCCGCTGCACAGCACGCCGATGCTGCTGGGGCAGCTGGGCTTTACCATTGCCTGCTGTGTGACGGTCCGGTATACCATGGCGCGCACGATGCCGGAGGACGGCATCTACCACATCGGCCCTCGCCAGTTGGGCAGTGCCGGACTTCTGGGCGCGATATTCGTCTTTCAGTTTTTTGCACTGCAAACCAGTCTGCGCGTCGGGCTGCAGCCATCGGCGGTAGTCGCACCGTCGATGCTGACCCAGTTTTACTGTGTGACGCTGCTCTATTTACAGACCGAGCTTTTCAAAAAAGCGGCCATGCAGAAGGAGATGGACGCACTGAACCTTCTGTATGACCGCCAGCGCAAGCAGTACCAGATCGCACGGCAGAACGTGCAGATCATCAACCGCAAGTGCCATGAGCTCAAGGTTCAAATCGCCGACCTGCGCCGCCTGCAGCCCGACGAGGCCACAACGCAGAGCCTTGACGAGGCCGAGCAGGCGGCCCGGATGTACGACGCCAACGCTGCCACCGGTAATGAGGTGCTGGACGTCGTCCTGACCGAAAAGAGCCTGCTGTGTGAGGCCCAGCGCATCCGCCTGAACTGCGTGGCCGATGGCACCTGCCTTGCAGCCATCGAGCCTGGTGACCTGTACGCGCTGTTCTCGAACCTGCTCGACCAGGCCATCGACGCTGCAGCCCAGCAGCAGAATGACCGCCGCATGATCGACCTGCTTGTATGCAGGCGGCAGGGCTTCGCGGTCATCAACGTCATCGGCCCGGCGCTGTCCGGCAGCCAGTCCGACCACGGACGCCGCCACAGCTATGAGCTGAAGGTTGCCCGCCGTGTAGTGCAGAAATACAGCGGCACCATGTCGACAGAGCCCCGCGGAGAGCTGTTCGCCGTCAAGATCGTGATGCCGCTCACCAGGGGATGAAAGAAAAAATACCGCCTGTTTTTTGTGCAAGATGTACAAAGAACGGGCGGCCTTTTTTGTACCCCAAAAACCGAATATCCCGCCAGAAATACCACTTTTCGCAAACCTATTGCCAGAAATTTAACAGTTCTGTACAATACAGGTACAGTAAAAAACAACACAGGAGGGCGCAATGCGAAGCACGACCAAGCTGATGAAGAACTGGCAGTTCACCGGCCCCGACGGTAAGACCACTGCCGTGGACCTGCCGCACACATGGAACAACATCGACGGCCAGGACGGCGGCAACGATTACTGGCGCGGCACCTGCATCTACAAGACGCAGTTCACGGCGCCCGCTTTTGACAAGGATACCCAGCAGGTCTGGCTGCAGTTTGAGGGCGTGAATGCCAGCGCCAAGGTCACGCTGAACGGGGTGGAGGTCGCCCGCCACAACGGCGGCTACTCCACCTTCCGCGCGGATGTCACGGCGCTGCTGGCCGACAGCAATGAGCTGATCGTGGAGGCAGACAACAGCAAAAATGACCGCGTCTACCCCCAGAAGGCTGACTTCACCTTCTACGGCGGCATCTACCGCGACGTCAGCCTGCTGGTCGTCAACCGGAACCACATCGCGCTGGATTACCTCGGCGGCCCGGGCGTGCAGATCACGCCCACTGTCAACGGCGCAAACGCTGACATCGAGGTCAAGACCTGGATGGAGGGCGACGGCGAGGTCGAGTTCTCGATTTACGACGCCGCCGGTGCCGAGGTGCTGACCGGCAAGGGCCGGGACACGACGGTCACGCTGGAGCACCCGCACCTGTGGGACGGCGTCCGCGACCCGTATCTCTACACCTGCGCGGTGCGTCTGGTGCTGAACGGCGAGGTGCAGGACGAGGTACGCCAGCGCTTCGGCGTGCGCAGCTTCTCGGTTGACCCCAAGCGGGGCTTCTTCCTCAATGGCCGCCCGTATCCGCTGCACGGCGTCTCCCGCCATCAGGACCGCAAGGGTCTGGGCAATGCCATCACGCGCGAGATGCACGACGAGGATATGCAGCTCATCAAGGAGCTGGGCGCGAACACGATCCGTCTGGCGCACTACCAGCACGACCAGTACTTTTACGACCTCTGCGATGAAGCCGGCATGGTCGTCTGGGCCGAGATCCCCTACATTTCCGAGCACATGCCCAACGGGCGTGAAAACACGATCAGCCAGATGAAGGAGCTGATCGTCCAGAACTACAACCACGCCTGCATCGTCTGCTGGGGCGTCTCGAACGAGATCACGATCTCGACGAAGGACAACCGCGACATGCGCGACAACCATCATGTGCTGAACGATCTCTGCCATGAGATGGACAAGACCCGCCTGACGACGCTGGCCTGCTACGCGATGTGCGGCCCCTTCAACCCGGTAGCGCATATCACGGATCTCGTCAGCTGGAACCTGTATCTGGGCTGGTACGTGCCGGGCCTCTTTTTAAACGACCTCTGGATGGACTTCTTCCACCTCTGCTACCCGAACCGCGCGCTGGGCTTCAGCGAGTACGGTGCCGAGGGTATGCCGAACCTGCACAGCAGCCATCCCCGCCGCGGTGACCACACCGAGGAATACCAGGCCATCTACCACGAGTACATGCTCCGCTGCTTTGACCGCCACAAATGGCTGTGGGCGACCCACGTCTGGAACATGTACGACTTTGCCGCCGACGCCCGCGACCAGGGCGGCGAGCCGGGTATGAACCATAAGGGCCTGGTCACGTTTGACCGCAAGACCAAGAAGGACAGCTTCTACATCTATAAAGCGTGGTGGAGCGACGAGCCGTTCGTGCATATCTGCTCGAAGCGCTATGCGGACCGCACCGAGAATGAGATCGAGGTCAAGGTCTACTCCAACCAGAAGCAGGTAAGCCTTTATGTCAACGGCGAAAAGCTGGCCGAGCAGGAGGGCGAGCACATCTTCAAGTTCCGTGTCAAGCTGAACGGCAAGACGAAGGTCCAGGCCGTGGCAGGGGACAGCATCGACGATGCGGTATTCCGCAAGGTCGATGCCCCGAACCCGGACTACAAGCTGACTAAGAAAAAGTCCACCAGCGCAAACTGGGTGTAAATTTCGCCAAGCTGTAGGGGCCGCACATGTGCGGCCCGCAGCCGAATGGCAGACGAGCATTTGCGGGAAAGCCGCGGGCCGGGCATGCCCGGCCCCTACAAACCTCCCGGAAATCGCATCGTATTCTTTTGAAACACGCCGCACCGTGCGGCTGTTTTATATAAAACAAGGAGAAAAAGGTAATGGATGATCTGAAAATGCAAAAGCAGACCTTGAAAAAGGCCTACAAAAAGACCAAGCGTAAGCACATTACGCCGTGGAAGATTCTGGCAATCATCTGCGCCGTGGTGATGATCGTTTCGATCCCGCTTAGCATCCTTCTGCAAAAGTTCGACAACACCATGGCGGCTCGTTTCGGCGGCAGCTTCTGGAAGCTGCAGAACGAGGACGCCAACGCCCAGTATTACACCAGCGACTTCAACTCCGCCGAGGAGATGGTCAACTACGGTCTGGCTTTGACCCAGCAGGTCGAGGCCGAGGGCGCTGCCCTGCTGATGAACAACAACAACGCGCTGCCTCTGGCTGCCGACGCGAAGGTCAGCACCTTCTCCAACAGCAGCGTCAACCTCGTGTACGGCGGCACCGGTTCCGGCAACATTGATGCCTCCACCGCCGACACCCTGCGCACCGCCCTGGAAAAGGTCGGTGTGACCGTCAACCCCACTCTGTGGGACTTCTACACCGTCGGCGCCGGCAAGGACTACGCCCGCTCCAAGAGCGGCACCGTCGCCAAATCCAGTGAGGTCACCGCCGAGGTGCCTTGGGACGTCTACACCGACGAGGTCAAGGACAGCGTTGCCCAGTACGGCGATGCCGCCATCGTGACCCTGTCCCGCGTCGGCGGCGAGGGTGCTGACCTTTCCTATGGCGAGGTCAACTATCTGGCGCTCGACGAGAACGAGAAGGCTATGCTGCAGAACGTTGCCGAGATGAAGAAAAACGGCACCGTCAAAAAGACCATCTTGCTGATCAACTCCGCCAACGCCCTGCAGGTCGATTTCCTCAAGAACAACGAGTACGACATCGACGCCGCACTGTGGATCGGTGACGTGGGCATCTCCGGCATCAATGCCGTGGCCGAGATCCTGACCGGCAAGGTCAACCCCTCCGGCAGCCTGGTCGATACCTACTGCTACGACAACTTCAGCGCCCCCGCCATGTGGAACTTCACCCCCACCACCTACGAAGGCTATGTCGAGGGCGGCGATGTGTCCGCCAAGGCTAAGTCCTACATGATCTACCAGGAAGGCATCTATGTGGGCTACAAGTACTACGAGACCCGCTACGAGGACTTCGTCACCGGCAACGGCAACGCAGGCGACTACGCCTACGGCGACATCGTGGCTTACCCCTTCGGCTACGGCATGAGCTACACCAACTTCGACATCAGCGACATGAACGTCAGCTACAATGCCGCCGATGACACCTACACCGTCACCGTCAAGGTCACCAACACCGGCGACATGGCCGGCAAAAAGACCGTGCAGGTCTATGTCCAGAGCCCCTACACCGACTACGACAAGCAGAACGGTGTGGAAAAGTCCGCTGTCTCCCTCGTCGGCTTCGGCAAGACCGGCATGATCGAGCCGGGCGCTTCCGAGACGCTGTCCATGACCGTCAACAAGCGCGATATCGCTTCCTACGATACCTACGGCGCAGGCACCTACATCCTCGACGCCGGTGACTACTACTTCACCGCCGCCACCGATGCCCACAACGCTGTTAACAACATTCTGGCTGCCAAGGGCTACACCGTCGAGTCCACCAACGGCAAGATGACCGCCGACGGCAACGCCGACCTGACCTACACCTGGACCGAGGATGCCCTCGATACCACCACCTACGCCACCAGCGAGAACGGCACCGCCATCACCAACCAGCTGTCCTGCGCCGACCCCAACCTGTACGAGGGCATTGAGGAGACCGTGACCTGGCTGAGCCGCTCTGACTGGAACGGCACCCTGCCCACCGAAACCGTCAAGCTGGCCCTGACCGAGCTGCTCAAGAAGGACCTGAAGGACATCCGCTACGATCCTGCCGACTACGAGAGCGTTGATATGCCCACCCTCGGCGCCAAGAACGGCGTCAAGCTGTACGACATGATCGGTCTGGACTACAACGATCCCAAGTGGGACGAGCTGCTGGATCAGATGACCTTCGACGAGATGAACTCCCTGATCGGCGACGCCTTCCACTGGACCATGCCCGTCAAGAGCGTGGAAGCCCCCGGCACCCGTGACGAGAACGGCCCCCAGGGTCTGACCGCCAGCCTGCTGGGCAACGACAAGAGCCAGCTGACCGCCACCGCCTTCACCTCTGAGGACGTTATGGCTGCCACCTTCAACACCGAGATCATGACCGAGATCGGCAAGGTCATCGGCAACAACTGCCTGGAAGCCGACATCGCCTGCCTGTACGGCCCCGGCAACAACATTCACCGCACCCCCTACGGCGGCCGTAACTTCGAGTACTACTCCGAGGACGGCTTCCTCTCCGGCATGATGTCCGCTTACGAAGTCAAGGCAATTCAGGACAAGGGCGTCCACGTTGTTATGAAGCACTTTGCCCTGAACGACTGCGAGCAGGATCGTATCGGTCTGGGCGTCTGGCTGAACGAGCAGGCTGCCCGTGAAGTCTACCTGAAAGCCTTCCAGGCTCCCGTCGAGGTCGGCAACGCCAACGGCGTTATGATCGCCTACACCCGCTGGGGCGCTGTCTGGTCCGGCGGCAACTACGGTCTGGTCACCGGCATCCTGCGCAACGAGTGGGGCTGCGACGGCATGGTCATCACCGATAACGTTCTGACCCAGTATGTCAACGGTCCCGACGGCGTTCTGGCCGGTGTGTCCATCTACGACGCCATGATGTCCTTCGTCACCGACACCCTGCCCAAGTACAAGAACGACCCCGTCATCGTCACCGCCATGCGCGAGGCCTGCCACCACAACCTGTATGCCATCGCCAACTCCTGCGGCATGAACGGCGTGGGTGCCGACACCACCATCAAGGTCACCCGCCCGACGGTTGTCACCATGAGCATCATCATTGCCTGTGCTTCCACCTTCTTCTGCCTGCTGGGCATCGTGATGTGGATCATTGGCGGCATCAAGTTCCGCAAGACCGAAGAATACAAGGCCTACAAGGATTTCAAAAAATCCCTGAAAGCCGCTAAGAAAGCCTGATTTCTACAGAATTTCCGTAAGCTCCCCGCCGGCCCCGGCGGGGACTTTTGAGTAAGATTTCTTTTTCCACAACAAGGAGCAGCCCATGAGCGAAAATGCAAAAGCGTCCAGCGTCAATCGCGCCAAACTTTACCAGCTGGTACTGTTTCCGCTGAACAACGGTGCCACGAATGTTTATTACGTCCTTGTGCTTTCCTACATTGCTACCTTCGGCAGCAATGTACTGGCGCTGGGCACTCTGTTTGCCTCGGTCATGGTCACGGCCATGCGCCTGTGCGACGCCATCACCGACCCGATCATCGGTGCGCTGATGGACCGCACGAACGGTAAGTTCGGCAAATTCCGCCCGTTCATGGCCATCGGCAACCTTATCATGGCCGCCAGCATTCTGGTGCTGTACGGCATCACCCCGATGATCCCCGATACGATGATGTGGGCACGCTATGCCGCGTTTGTGGGCCTGTACTTTGTCTGGGTCATTGGCTACACCTTCCAGACCAGCTGCACCCGTTCCGGTCAGACGGTTCTGACCAACGACCCCAAGCAGCGCCCGCTGTTCACGATCTTCAACACCGTCGGCAGTCTGCTGGGCATGGGCGTTATGCAGTTCCTGGCTCCCATCCTTGCCAAAAACTATGAGGGCGGCTATTCCTCCGCGGGCTTCTTCCGCACGCTGGCCCCCGTGGGCATTGTGATGTCCATTGCGCTGACCATCCTGGCCATCATCGGCATCTGGGAGAAGGATCAGCCCAAGTACTTCGGCATCGGCGGCGAAAAGACCGAGAAGGTCAAGGTCAGCGAGTATCTGCAGATCATCCGGGAAAACAAACCCATGCAGCGTCTGATGATCGCGGGCGCTGGCACGAAGCTGGCGCTCTCCATCGCCAACAACACCACGGTTCTGTGCATGCTCTACGGCTGCATGATGGGTGCTTACGATGGGCTGTACCTGCCCATGATGGTGCTGGGCTACGCCTGCAGTGTGCCGTTCTTCATTCTCTCTGTGCGCACCAGCCAGAAGAAGGGCCAGAAGGCCAGCCTGACGAAGTATGTCAGCGTCGCGCTGGCCTGCTATGTCGGCGTGCTGGTCCTGCTGCTGCTGTGGGGTCACGGTGATGCATTCCATCTGAGCCTGCTGGGCGAGAATGGTCTGTCCATCAACCTGTACACGATTCTGTTCATCCTGTTCTTCGGCATCGGCTACGGCGCATACTACGCTACTGCCGACATGCCCATTCCGATGGTTGCCGACTGCTCCGACTATGAGACCTACCGCTCCGGCAAGTATATTCCGGGCATCATGGGTACGCTGTTCAGCCTGGTGGATAAGCTCGTTTCCAGCCTGTCCGCCACCGTCGTCGGCATTGCCGTGACCTTTATCGGTCTGAACAACCTGCCCACCCAGTATGACCCGTACACGCCGGGCATGAATGTGGTCGTTATCGTCCTGTTCTGCGCCATCCCGATGGTCGCCTGGGCGGCCACTCTCATCGCCATGAAGGGCTACAGCCTGACCGGCGAGAAGATGAAGGAGATCCAGGCCGTCAACGCCTGCCGCCGCGACGCGGTTGCGAACGGCATGAAACTGGAAGATGCCATGGAAAAGTGGCAAACCGTCGACCAGCTGCCCGCGGAGTACCGCGCCTAAGCTTTAACCCTGCGATTCTCTTTGTCCTTCCATAAACGCAAAGCCCCCCCGGCATCGTGAGGATGCCGGGGGGCTTTGTTTAGTCTGCGTGGCAGGAAAAAAGAGAACCCCCATGGCGGGATACGCCATGGGGGTTCTCTTTTGGTGCGGAAGATGGGACTTGAACCCACACGTCATAGACACACGCACCTCAAACGTGCCTGTCTGCCGATTCCAGCACTTCCGCTTGTTGCATTGACTGCAAGAGATATTCTAGCACAAACACCCCGGAAAAGTCAAGGCTTTTGCCGAAAAAAGATTTTGCAAAATCCCTGCCTTGTAAAGACTTGTTGGGAATGGTAGAATAAAGGCAGCAAAAAAAGGGGAGAACTGCCATGCAAAATTTAATTTTCAGCCTGAACGCGACCCTGCCGGTGTTCCTTGTCATGGTGGTGGGGTACGCGCTGGGGCAGCTCGGCTTTCTGCCGCCCGCGTTCTGCAAGGCGTCGGACAGGCTGACCTTTAAGGTGACTTTGCCGCTCATGCTGTTTCTGGACATGGGCAGCGTGGACATCCTGCACGACTTCCGGCCCAGGTTTGTGCTGTTCTGCTTTGCCGCCACCCTCGTCGGCATCCTGACCGTCTGGGCGGGGGCTAAACGTTTTTTGAAGGACAAGACGCTGGTGGGCGAGTTTGTGCAGGCGGGCTACCGCAGCAGCGCCGCCGTGCTGGGCGTGGCGTTCATCCAGAACATTTACGGCAGCGCAGGCATGGCCCCGCTCATGATTTTGGGCAGTGTGCCGCTTTTCAACATCTTTGCGGTGCTGATCTTGATGCTGGAATCGCCCGAGCAGCGCGGCGTGCCTGACCCGAAGCAGCTCTTGCGCGGCGTGGCCACAAACCTGATCCTGCTGGGCATTGTGTTCGGCACGGTCTATGCGCTGCTGCCGTTCACGCTGCCGCAGATCGCGACCAAAACCATCAGCAGCATTGCGTCGTTGACCACGCCGCTGTCGCTCCTGTCCATCGGCGCGTCGTTTGAAGGAACAAAGGCCATCAAAAAGCTCGGCCCCACGCTGGCGGCGGCGTTCATCAAGACCGTGGGCCTTGCGGCGGTGTTCCTGCCCTGCGCGGTAGCGCTGGGCTTTCGGAATGAGGAACTCGTCGCACTGCTTATCATGCTGGGCAGTCCCACGACGCCGAGCGCCTATGTCATGAGCAGGAACATGGGCCATGAGGGCGTGCTGACCTCGAGCTGCATTGCCCTGACGACCCTTCTCTCCGCCCTGACGCTGACAGGCTGGATCTTTGTTCTGCGGAGCGGGGGATACTTATAACGGAAAAAGGCTTCCCCATCGGGGAAAGCTCAGCCTGTCGAAAAAGGTGTGCTCACCCCTTGGCCCCCTCTGCGAGGGGGCTCCGCCCGCAGGCGGTGGGGGAGAGAACCGTACGGCTACCCGAAACATTTCGGGCTATGGCAAGGTTCTCTCCCTCCGCCCCTTCGGGGCACCTCCCTCGCAGAGGGAGGTTTTTCGACACGCTGGGCTTCCCCATCGGGGGAAAGCTGTCCGCGAAGCGGACGGATGAGGGCCGCGTTGCCGACAATATCCCGTTTACGGGAAACAGCGCAAGCTTCGCCCTCATCCGACCTCGCTTCGCTCGGCCACCTTCCCCCGATGGGGAAGGCTTTTTGTTTTTTATTGCTTCTCCTCCGGCTCGGCTACGGGCACGCCGCGGTGCTCCACGGGCGTCGAAAAGACGATCTGCGTCCGGGTGCGGCCGAACTGCTGCAGGTGGTTGATGAACTGATCCAGCTCCTGCGTCGTACCGAACAGCACCTCTATCAGCATACTGTAATCGCCGGTGACGCAGTTGCATTCCACCACATGGGGGCAGCTCTGGATATAGGGGTAAAACTCCGGCTTGCGCTGGGGGTCCATGTCCAGATTGATGAACGCCTTGACCATGTAGCCCAGCTTCGGCGCGTCGACCTGTGCCTGGTAGCCGGTGATGGTGCCGGAGCTTTCCAGCCGGGCCATGCGGGCCGACACGGCGGGGCTGGACAAAAACACATGGTCGGCAATTTCTTTTAACGGTGCGCGGGCGTTGTTTTGCAGAAGGTCGATGATTTTACGGTCAATGTGATCCATGGTAACACCTCGTTTTAGGCAAAAAGCTCCCGTTCGTGTGCGCCATTGCACCTGAACGAGAGCTTAGTCAGCTTTACTATGCAAAGAATTTTACCATACGGAAAGCAAAAAGTAAAGCGATTTGCAAAATAAATTAAGTCGACAACTCGGCAGGGGCCGGGTATGCCCGGCCCGCAGCCTTCCCGCAGCAGCCCGTCTGCCTTGTGACTCACATATCCGGGAACACATTCCGCGCACTGATAAGTGCATTGTTATAGTACATCTCAAAATGGCAGTGGGGACCCGTGGCAGCGCCGGTGGCTCCCACATAGCCGATCAGCTGCCCCTTTTCCACGGTCTGCCCGGCCTGCACGACAAAGGACGACATGTGGGCGTACAGCGTTTTGTACCCGTTGCCGTGGTCGATCTCCACATAGTAGCCCCAGCTCATGGTGGGGTGGTTGTGCCACTGGGCGGCAATGACCGTGCCCGCGTCGGCGGCATAGATCGGCGTGCCGTAGGGGGCCGTGATGTCCACGCCGCGGTGTCCATAGGGCAGACTGGCCCACCGGCTGATGCCCGAATACCCCGGCACCGGCCAGAGAAAGCTGCCTGTGCCCAGCCTGCCGATCATGCCGCTTTTCAGCCGCGTGCCGCGGTGGATGACCTCCGGCACGGAGGCCTGCACAAGCTGCACATCCACTACGCGGGTGCTGACGACCTCGCCCGCCACAGTTGTGATCTCGCTGGTGACAAGCTCGCTGCCGTTCTGCCCGGCCTGTACGGTCTCGGTTTTGCCAAAATCCAGCCCTGCGTCCTCGATGGTCTGGGTCTCAAACGGCAGTTCCCGGGTCACGGTCTCGTACCGCACGGCCTTGACCTGCAAAAGGTCGTCCGCCCGCAGTGCGGCGGTCAGGTCGCGGTACGGTGTGATGGCCGCGGCAGGGTAGATGCCGTCCACCAGCCGCAGGGCGTGGACAAAGTCGGTCTGCACACCGTCGGTCTGCCACGGCGCACGCACAGCGTACAAAAACTGCCGCAGGTGGTCGCCCTCGTCGGTGACGAACCGCAGCGCGCCGTCCAGATAGACGGCGGTACCCTCGGTGATCTCGCCGCCTGCGGCGCGCAGGATGGCATCTGCGGTCTCGCGCTCGGTCATGGGGCGGGTGTCGGCGTCGGCCATGACAAGGGTGTACGCGGGCTGGACGTTCCAGCCGACCACGCCGGTCAGGCGGGCCTGTACGTCGGCGCGGGCTGCGTCGAACGCCTGCTCGTCTGTGACATAGCCCACGACCTGCCCGCCGACTTCGACTCGCAGCACAAAGGGCCGCGCCAGCGCGGTGCGCACGAACCATGCCAGCACCCCGGCGGCCAGCAGCGGCACGGCGTACCCCGCTAGCTGCCGCGGATGGGTGAGCGCTGCTTTAAAGCTGTCCGCCGCCCGCACTGCGGGCCGCAGCACCACAGCCAGCAGTGTAAGCAACGCCCGCGCCGCGCACAACGCCGCCGCCCGCACACCGCGCCCGATGCGCACAAGGGTGTATTCGACTTGGAAGCCGATGAAGTATAATAAATCTCCGAAGGTCAATGTATCACACTTTCCTGTTTCAACTGCCTGTAGGGGCCGGGCATGCCCGGCCCGCGGCCTTCCCGCAAGCGCCCGTCTGCCGGAAACTTGCGGGCCGCACATGTGCGGCCCCTACAATGCGCCCCTTACCGGCTCGGCACAAACCCCAGCGGGTCCACTCTGCTGCCGTCCACGCGCAGCTCCAGGTGCAGATGATACCCGCCGCCCGCGCCGTAGACATTGCCGGTGTTGCCCACATACCCGAGCAGGTCGCCCTTCTGCACGGCGGCCCCCTGCGCCACGGCAATGCTGCTCATGTGGGCGTACAGACTGTCGTACCGGTGGCCGTCGTCCGCGGTGCCGTGGCTGACCTGCACGCAGTTTCCGTAGCTGTTCATCGTCCGCGCGGCGCTGACGACACCGTCCGCAATCGCATAGATGGGCGTGCCGCCCGGAGCGGCAAAATCGGTGCCGCGGTGGGGAATACCCCAGGGGTCCGGCTCGGCAAACTGCGTCGTGATGCGCCCGTAGCTGTCCAGCGGGCAGCGGAAGTCAAGGCTCGTCAGGTGCAGGTCCGCCGTTGTGTAGCGTCGGCTCTGTTCCCGCACATAGGCGTCCAGTGCGGCGGTGGCGTCCTCATAGGCCTTTTTCGCGGCGTCGGTCACGGCGGCCTGTGCCTGGGCCGCGGCCTGCTGGGCGGTCAGTGTGCTGTTCGCGTCGAGCAGTGCGGCCTCCAGCGCGGTCTGCGTGTCGGCCAGCGCTGCCTGCTGCTGCTCAAGTGCCGCCTTGGCATCGGCAGCCTGCCGGGCGGCCTCGTCCGCTGCGGCGCGGGCCTGCTCCAGTGCGGCGGCCTCGGCGTCCAGCTCGGCCAGAACCGTGCTGTTCCGCGCGCTCATCTGCTGCAAAACCGCGTCGAACGTCAGCAGCTGGTACAGGCTTTTGGCCTGCGCCAGCAGCCAGACGGCCCCGCCGCCGTCCAGCCGCTGCATCGCGCGCAGCTGCTCACGGCAGACAGCCAGCCGCGCGTCGTACTCGGCCTGCTTGGCGTCCAGTGCGGCGCGGGCGGCGTCCGCCGCGGCCTGCCGCTCGTCCAAAACGGTCTGTGCATTTTGCACGGCGTCGGTCACGGCGGTAATTTGCCCGGCCAGCTCGGCGGCCTGCCCGGTCAGGGCGGCAACCTCGCGCTCGGTCTGCGCCTGTTCGTTTTGCAATTCTTCCAGAGCCGACTGTGCGGCTTCATACTCCTGCCGTGTCTCGGTCTGCTTTTGCGTTAATTCGCCCTTTTTATCATCCGCGTAAGCGGTCAGGCCCGAAAAAAGGGTACAAAAAAGCAGCCCCGCCGCCAGAGCAGCGGCGGGGAAGTGCCTGTATTTCATCTTGTTACTCCGCTAATAGGGCAGTCCCGGTCAGGTCTGCGGGCGCGCTGTCCTGCCGTGCCTCAAAGTGCAGGTGCGGCCCGGTGGAATTGCCGGTGCTGCCCACATATCCCAAGACCTGGCATTGAACCACGGACTGCCCGGCAGAGACGAGTGACGACTTCAAGTGCTGATACTCCGTTTCCAGCCCGCCGCCGTGGTCAAGCACGACATAGTTGCCCTTTTCAGCATCGTAGTCGGCGGTGGTCACGATGCCATCGGCAACGGCGTAAACCTCCGCGCCCTCCTCAGCGGCAAAGTCAATGCCGGGGTGGCCGTTTTCGGGGTCATAGCCGCTGACCTGCGGCGGGGGCGCGACCGGCAGGGTAAAGAGCTCCACGCCGGAAAGGGCTGCGGCTCCATCGGCGGCAGTCACCTGGTCGGAACTCGCATTGCGCACAGCTTCGGCCAGGATTTCATCTGCCTTTTCCTGCGTCAGTTCGGCGGCATCGCTGCCGTCGTAGGCGGTAAAATAGCGCGGCTCCACCAGCGTGCCGTTGACATGCATCTCAAAATGGCAGGCGTTGCCGGTTGTGTAGCCGGTATGCCCCACGTACCCGATGACCTGACCGGCGGTCACGGTCTGCCCGACCTGCACGGCGCAGGACTTCATGTGGGCGTACAGCGTGACCCAGCGCAGGCCGTCGGCGTCGGTACCGTGGTCGATCTCCACAAAATTGCCCCAGCTGTAATGCTCCTGCGCCGTCAGCACGACGCCGTCTGCGGCGGCGTAAATCTCGGTGCCCTCGGCGGCATGCAGGTCGTCGCCCCGGTGGCCGCTGTCCTTGCTCATGAAGCGGGAAATGTATTTGTACTGCACCGGGCAGGCAAACCGCGGACTGTTGGCGGCGTCGTTCAATGTCGGCAGTGCGGCGGCGGGCATGGCTGCGGGCGTCTCCGTGGGCGCAGGTGTCGGTGTAGGCTCTGCGGTCTCGGCAGTAGCGGCGGGCGGCTCCGGCCCGGCGTGGGACGCTTCCACCTGCGGGCGCACCATACAGGCTGTCACGCTGACGCCCACGGCCACGGCGCAGAGCGCCAGCGCCCCCGCACCCAGACGGCGGTAGTGCAGCAGGTGCACAATGCGCTCCTTCACGCTGCCCTGCCCGAAGGCAAGACTTCCGGGTGTTCGGATGGGGCGTCCCTGCATGGCAAACTGCAGCAGGCTCTCACAGTAGGTGCTGCGCTCGGCCAGCGTGCAGCCCTGCACGGCTGCCTCGTCGCAGGCGGCCTCCATGTCGTGCTCAAAGGCGCACAAGGCCAGCCACGCCAGCGGATTGAACCAGTGCAGGCAGACGACGGCATAAAACAGCGGTTTCACCAGCGGGTCGCGGCGGCGGATGTGGGTCCGCTCATGCAGCAGCACAGCCTGCCGCGCCGGGCCTTGCAGGCTGTCCGGCAGGTAGACGCGCGGGCGCACAAAGCCCAGTGTGAACGGCGTGGGCACGCACGCCCCGCCGTAGCAGCCGTCGGGCGTTTTGCAGGCCAGCGCCACACAGCGCTTTAATTTCAGGTAGCCGACGGCCCCGCGCACAGCCAGCACCAGCACACCGACCAGCCAGACCGCCGCCAGCGCGTGCCACGGCGTCAGCCGGGCGTACCAAGGCAGCGGGGCCGCAGCTGCGGCTGCGGCGGGGGCAGGGGGCAGCAGCGGCAGCTCGCCCAGCTCCTGCACGGTGTCGGCGGCAGCGGCCAGCGGGGCGCTCTCCGGGCGGGGCAGCTTCAGCGGGATGCCCCACGGCAGCACGAACCGCAGCCCTACGGCCAGCCACAGCCAGCACAGGAGCCGACTGGGCGAATGGGCGCGGCGCAGGGCCCTGCAGACCAGCCACGCCGCCAGCGCGGCCACACCGCCGCGGGCGCTCAACAGCAAAAAGGCAAGAACGGTACTGCGCATGGCTATTCCTCCTTGTAGCGGGCGGCGTCGAGCAGTGCGCGGATCTCGGCGGCCTCGGCGTCGCTGATGGGCTTTGAGTTCAAAAACGCGGCCACGAACCGCGGCAGACTGCCGTCAAAGGTCTTGTCCACCACTGCGGCGCTCTCGGCCTGCTGGACGTCCTCCTTTTTAATAAGGCTCGTCACGCGGCCATCGGCGTTTTGCAGCACACCGCGCTCACAGAGCTTTTTTAAAACGGTGTAGGTCGTGCTTTTTTTCCAGCCCAGCCCTTCGGCGGCCAGCGCGACCAACTGCCCGCTGGGCAGCGGCTCGTTGTCCCACACAAGGCAGGCAAAGCGGTATTCGCCGTCAGCAAGGCGAAGCGGTTCATGGTTCAGCATAGGGAAAACTCCTTTTGGTTTATTGCAATAGACCTATCTCTGCCTATAGTCTACTACGATAGACCCAAAATGTCAATAAAAAATCCCCGCCGGTGGTGCACGGTGGGGGCATTAAATCCGAAAATGGAATAAAAATTTATGTATTATTCGATGCTTTTGAAATTTTTATCCCTTATCCGTAATTTCTGAGTTCGCCCGCTGGAAAATTTCCATTATAATATAGACAGTAAATTGAAAAGGAGTACCCAGCGATGCGAGCAATAAACCTGAAAACGAATCATCTTACCGCGCCACTTGGCATGGATGCCGGGCCGCTGTTCTTGTCTTGGCAGTGCGTTGACGGCGTGCGCCAGACTGCCTATGAAATTGAACTGACCGCGAATGGCGAGACTGTTTGGCACAGCGGCAAGGTGCAGAGCGCCGCCATGCACGCCGATGCCCCGACTGTGGGCGGCTCCCGCGTGCGTGGGTGCTGGCGCGTGCGCCTGTGGGACGAAAACGACACCCCCGGCGCGTGGAGTGCGGCGCACTTTGAAACGGGCTTGGCGCAAAGCGACTGGCAGGGTGAATGGGTAGACCCCGAAACGGAAGAAATCGACATCCCCGGGGATGATGCCATCAACGCCTTTGCCCGCCCCAACTGGGAGCGCAAGCAGGCGGAAAAAGAAGCCGCAGGCAAGGGCGCAGCCGAGCCGTACAAGCCCCACCGCCCGGCATCGTACCTGCGCAAAACCTTTACTGCAGCCAAGGGTGAAGCGCGGCTGTACATTACCGCCAAGGGGCTGTACGCGGTATGGCTGAATGGTGTGTGTGTCGGGAATATGGTTTTAGCCCCCGGCAGCTTTACCGGAAACAAGCACCTTGCGGCGCAAACCTACGATGTAACGCAATATTTGTACGACGGCAAAAACGAGCTGCTGGTTGCCCTTGGTGACGGCTGGCACCGCAGCACAGGCGGCGTGGACGGTGACCGCGACTTGTTCGGTGATACGCTGGGCGTGCTGTTTCAGCTGGAAGTGGACGGCCAAGCCGTCTGCGTTTCTGACGGCTCGATGCAGGCAACGCAGTGCGGGGCGATCCGCCAGAACGATATGCAGCAGGGCGAGGTCTATGACGCACGGTTCGAAGGCAGCTTGACCGGCTGGCACGGCGTGCGCACCTACCGCGACGACCTGCCCATCACCGGCATGAATACCGTGCCGATTCTGGAACACGAAGCCTTCCCCGGCAAGCTGCTGCAAACGCCCAACGGCGAGACCGTGCTGGACTTTGGGCAGAATATCGCCGGTTATGTGGAGATGGTGCTGACCGCCCACGCCGGGCAAAAGGTCAAGCTGACCTGCGGCGAAGCGCTGGACGAAAACGGCAACTTTACCCAAGAAAACTTCCAAGATCGCAACCGCCACAAGGAGGGCGGCACCGCCCAGATGCTGGAGCTTGTCTGCAAAGAGGGGAAAAACCACTTCAAGCCCCACTTTACGATCATGGGCTTCCGCTACGCAAAGGTCGAAACCGACGCCGACTTGACCGATGCCGTGTTTACCGCCCACGCCGTCTACTCCGATATGGCGGTGACAGGCAAATTTACCTGCGGAAATGACGCGGTGAATCAGCTTGTCAAGAACAGCATTTGGAGCCAGAAGGGCAACTTCTGCGATATCCCCACCGACTGCCCGACCCGCGAACGCGCCGGCTGGACAGGGGATATGGGCGTGTTTATTGAAACCGGCCTGACCCTGATGGACTGCTACCCCGTGGCGGAAAAATGGCTGGCGGAGTGCCGCCTGAACCAGTACCCGGACGGGCGTATGGCGAATATTGCCCCGCCGAACGCCCGCCCCGGCTATATGACCCCGATGCTCTGCATGTCGGCAGGGTGGGGCGATGCGGCGATTCTGGTGCCGTATGCCCTGTACAAACGCACGGGTGACCGCAAAATTCTGGCGGACAACTACGAGATGATGCAGCGCTGGTACGGCTTTTTGCTGGGGCGCGCGCAGCAGACAACCGATGAGCAGCAGGGCGGTGATTACGCCAAGTTCACCGTTTTAAACGGCATGGATTACGGCGAATGGTGCGAGCCGGGCATCACCCCCATGCAGGCGATGATGAACCCGCGCAAGAGCGTTGGCACGGCGTATCTGGCATACTCCGGGCGCTTGCTGGCAGAAGTAGCGGATGCACTGGGTAAAGCGGACGAGGCTGCCAACTACCGCGATACTGCCGCCAACGCTGTAAAAGCCTACCGCGCGGCGTTTACCGAGAACGGTGTAATCAAGTCTGACCGCCAGTGCGAGTATGTCCGCGCCATTGCCTTTGCCCTGCTGGGTGAGGACGAAAGCAAAGCGGCTGCCGCAACGCTGAACCAGATGGTCATCGAGAACGGCTGCCACCTGAACACAGGCTTTTTGTCCACGCCATTTTTGTGTGATGTGCTGGCAAAATACGGCTATGCGGACACCGCGTACAAGCTGCTTTTGCAGCCCGATGCCCCCGGCTGGCTGTATGAGGTCGGCAAGGGTGCGACTACCGTATGGGAGACATGGACGGGCATTGACGAAAACGGCAAGCCCCACGAATCCCTGAACCATTACAGCTACGGCGCGATCTGCGGCTGGCTGTTCGGCGGCGTGTGCGCCATCCGGTACACGGACGGCGCACTGACGATTGCACCTACGCCCGACAAATCGCTGGACTGGGCAAAAGCCACCTACGATTCCCCAGCCGGGCGCATTGTAAGCGGCTGGCGGTATGACGGCGATGTGGTAACCTATGAGTTTGAGATCCCCGCCAACCTGACCGCCGATGTCACCCTGCCCGATGGGCGTAAGTTTACCCTTGCCCCCGGAAAGCACACAGTATAAGAAGAAAGCGCCTGCCCTGCCGTAAAACTTACGGCAGGGCAGGCGCTGTTTTTGATAAACTGGAATTTATTTTAATAAATATTTTTCAAATACTTTGTGCGTGTCAAAGTGAACCTCTTTGAAAAATAAAACGAGCCAAATAATAAAAGCCGGAATAGCCATATATGGTGTTAAAAAATAAGACAACACTGCTCCTACTAACATTATGCCAGCCCATGTAAAACACTGATTTTTTATATCACGAGAAATATGAGCTTTATCATACAATGCCTGTTCTTCTTTCGGTAACGAATTAAATCCCGAAACAAATTTAGCCGCTTTTTCTTTAAATATTGCAAATAACACTCCTATAATCACAAATGGAATAACCAAAACTCCACATAGCCAAAACCCTATATTCATAGTATATTCCTCCTTCACAAATTCCGATTTATTGCATTAAGTATACCACGCAGAAAATGTAAAAGCAACGGATTATACAGCATACCCCCTGTCCGGTATGGGCAGGGGGTGCTTGTTACATATGCTTTTCCAAATATTCCGCGCTGACCTGCAAACTCTTTATGGGGGAGTTATCCACCCAGTTGCGGTGGCTTTCCAAAATCACGGCATCCACGCCGACGGAAAGCGCCTGCGCCATCAGGCTGTCGAGGTCCATATTGCCGGTACCCAGCTCCATGCTGTCGGTTTTCAGAATCGGCGTTACGGCGCTGCCCGAAATGCGGGTGCCGCGGTCATTGATGTGCCACAGCTTCATGCGGGTTCCCAGACGCTGCATCCACGCAAGCGCATTCGCGCCGCCCTCGGTGAACCAGTAGCTGTCAAACTCAAAGTTGACGAACTGCGGGTCGGTCTCCTCCAGCAAAATATCGTAGGCACGCTTTTCGGCGTTCACATGGCGCAGCTCGCAGTTGTGGTTGTGGTACAAAAGCTCCACGCCCTCGGCCTTCAGCGCCGCGCCCGCCTTGTTCAGCCGTGCGGCAAGGTCGTGCATCGTGGCTTCATCGCCGTAGTCAAAGCGATACATACCTGTGATGACAACATACTTCGTGCCAAAGCTCTTGGCTTCGTCGGCCACGGCCTTGGCGTCGCGTTCCAGACTGCCCAAATCGGTGTGTAGGCTGACGACTTGCAGCCCCGCTTCTTTGACCAAAGCGTGCCAGTCGAGGTTGCCGCCCTTGCCCACGGGCATGCCCGCCGCCTTGGTCAGCAGCCGCACCATAAAGCCGATGGGGTGGATCATAAACCCGCACAGCTCAATACCGTCATAGCCTGCGGCCTTCATGGCGGCCAGCGTCTGCCGTGCCTCGTTTTCGTTGCTTAAAACGGTTCCCAGCATAAATTGCTGGACAGCTTTTATGGGCATGGTTCAGCCCTCCATCTTGATAATTTTTCCCGTTGTGATGCCGTTTTCGTTGAAGCTGTCCACGCAGACGTAATAGGTCTGCCCGGACATCAGCGTGGAAAGCGTGACCTCATCGGCACCATAGACAAGCCAGCTCTGGTACAGCTTATCCGGTGCAATGCCGTAGCGCACATTGCACCCCTGCGCGTTCTCGATGTGCTGCCAGCTGATTTTGCCGTCCAGCGCATCCACGCGCACGGCTTTTGCGTCGGCCTGGGCGGGGCAAGCGCCCTCGCCGTTGCCGAACACACGCAGCCCGCTAATGCGCAAAGCCTGCCCGTAGGGCAACTCGCCGCCCGTCACGCGGATATACCGCGCACGGATGCCGTCGGCATACTCATAATAGCCGTTTGAGCATTCGCGGGCGACATCCTCGCGCAGTATCCACACCTTGCCGTCCAAGCTGGTTTCCACGGTGTAATGCGAAATCTGCGGGCGGGTTTCGATGTGGCGGGTCTTGCGGTCATCGCCATAGCTGTCAGCAGGGAAGTCCACCGCCAGCGCTTCGTCCGCCATATTGACCTGAAGCGCCCGCACATCGCAGCCGCGGCCTAAATCCACACACAGCCACTCGCCGGGCTGGTCGCTGCCCGCGCTCCACCAGCGGCGGCAATCCTCGTCCACGGCATTCACCGGGTCGCTGCCCTCGGCGGTGGAGGATGCCGTCACGGTCTTGCGGTAGCTGAGCAGCATCCACTTGGGCTGCTGGCTGGCGGCGTCAAATTTGCCTGTCGGGATTTCATGCGGGTAGTCGGCAAAATTCTGGTTGCAGTAGAGCAAGCTGTCCTTGTCAAACCTGGCAGGGAACAGCCCCACGCGGCGCTCAAAGTCGTGGTTGACCGAAATGCGCATCGTGGATGCGTGCCAGTAGTTGCCGTACTTGTCGGCGATGGTGCTGCCGTGTCCGGCACCCGTCATAAACCCGCCCGGCTTGGCGGAAAACGGGTTGGACGCCTGCAGCGTGAACGGTCCCAGCGGGGACTTGGATGTGTACACGCCGTCGGCGTAGGTATTGTACTGGGTGCCGGGGCAGGCGTATTGCAGATAATACGTACCGTTGTGCTTTGTCATAAACGCGCCCTCGATATAGGGCTTGCCGACGGCGTTGAACATGGCGGTCAGCACTTCGGCGTTCAGTCCCGGTATCTGCGCCATCTGGGGCGGCAGCTCCAGCTTGCCGGTTGCCTCGTTATAGAACGGCTTCATGGATTTGTACAGCACACTGCTCTCTTTATCCACGATCCCGTTGTTACCGGGGCGCTCATAGCCCAGTTCTTCTTCGCGACCAAAGATCAGTTCTTTTTTCTCGCCGATGGGTGTCATGGTTTCGGGGTCAAGCTCCACGCCCCAGATAGGGGACATGTTGGAGCAGCCCCAGTAGAAATAGACGCGGCCATCATCGTCCCAGAACATATCCGGGTCCCAAAAGTCGAACGGAGCGCTGACCTCGGTAAACGGCTCGGTCAGCGGGTCCGCCGTGCGCAGAATGGGGCAATTGCGCCCCTTGCGGCTGGCAGAAAAATAGAGATACTCGCCGACCTGACGCACATCGGGGGCGTAGTCGTAAATGAGCAAATCGGGGTCGGCGTGGAAATCCCAATGCAGCAGATCGTCCGAGTACCAGAACCCTGCCGACATCGAAACAAACAGGTAGTATTTACCTTTGAAGTACACCAGTGTCGGGTCAGCGCCCTCGCGGAAACCGGCGATGCGCTCACCCTCCTTCATATGCTGGTAGCGGTAGCCCAGATCCAAAGGGTTGCAGTAGGTTTTCATCGTATTACACATCCTTTTTGATGCCCTGCAAAACACGGTTCAGCTGTTTGATGCTCTCGGCATCTGCACCGGCCTGCTTGAGCATTCCCTCCACGGTCATGCGCTGCATGGCGCGCTCCATCATGGCAACCAGCGCGGGGTTGTCCTTGACGGCGGCGGCGACATCACCGCGGGCAGCAGCCGCCTTGTCGGTAATGGCCTTCAAAACAGGGCCCACCTTGGCATCTGCCATGGCAGCGGCCATATTGTCCTTGACGCTCCAGCAGGTTTCGTCCAGCTCACCGTCAAACCAGTTGTTCACGACCTGACGGTTGGACATAGCGTAAGCGAGGTTCGGCTCGGCAGCCTTGTTGACCAGAATCACGCTGGAATACGCCCCCGCGCGGGCCTCAATGCTGTGCTTGCCGGTGATGGGCACATTGAAAACAAACACTTTGTCGCCTTTTTTCGTTTCGACCAGGTGTCCGTCCTTGTACAGCGAAACCTCCGGCAGGTTGGAGTATACTCTGACCTCGGTCACATCCTCCGTGCGGTCCACATAGCGGCTGCCGCAGGTATGTACAAAGGGCTGCTTGCTCCAGTAGGCCTTGTACAGGTAGAAGGCGTCCTTCTTGATTTTGCGGTCAAAGGTGACAAGTCCCTTTTGGTTCTCGCCGTTTTTGCCGCCCTCGTCGCGCCCGTCGGCGGCAAAGTCGAACATATTCCAGACATGGGTCGCCCACAGCCACGGGCGGTCAGCAATCATTTTTGCCATGTGCTCGTGATAGACGCACTGGTAGGTTTCGGTATAGTCGCCCTTTTCGGGGTGGGCGCTCTGATAGGCGGGGTTGGCGTCCGCGCCGTACTCCGAAAAACCGATGCAGCGGTCTGGGTATTTGGCGTGGTAGGTATCAAAAAAGTCATCGTTCTGGTCGAGCTCGCCCAGGTACCAGCCAAAATACAGATTGTAGCTGTTCACATCGGGAATTTCCAGAATCGGGCTGGTGATTTCCAGCATAAAGACGTTCGCCATCGTGGTCGGACGGGTCGGGTCAAGGCGGTGCGCCAGTTCGTTCAAGGCGCGGTGGTTTTCCAGCAGCTCCTCATTGACAGCCGACGCAGCGGTAATTTCGTTGGACAGTCCCCAAACAGCAATGCAGGGGTGGTTGTAGTTCTGGACGATGAGTTCTTCCATCTGGGTCAGCGTGTTGGCGCGCCCGTTGTGCATGTGCATCGTGATGTAGGGGATTTCCGCCCAAATCACGACACCCTTTTCGTCGCATAGATCATAGAACGCCTGCGCGTGCTGGTAGTGGGCAAGGCGAATGGTGTTGGCGCCCATTTCAAGGATCAGCGCCATGTCCTCCTCCATCATCTCTTTGGTGATGGCCACACCCGCGCCCTTGCGGTCCTGATGGCGGGAGACACCACGCAGGGGATAGGAGCGCCCGTTCAGGATAAAGCCCTTCTGCGGGTCAATTTCAAACTTGCGGCAGCCGAAGCGGGCGGTCTCGGTCTCGCCATTGTCCAGCCGCGCAGTCACGGTGTAGAGATACGGGTCATCAAGACCGTCCCACAGGCGGGCATGCTCCAGCGTGAACACGGCTCTGGCGGTGCCGTCCTTGACGGCAACGCTCGTCTGCTGGCCATCCAGTGTGAAGGTGACACTTTCGGCACCCACCACAGCGGCCTCCACCGTCACTTCACAGCGGCGGGCGTTGAGGTCCGTGACAATCGGCGTGACCCTGACAGGCACCGCGCCGTTTTCAGCAAGGGCAAAATGAGCAGCGGGCACAACATGCAGCGTTACATCGCGGTAAATACCGCCGTAGAAGGTGAAATCGGCCTTCTGCGGGTAGACGGTGTCGTTGTCGCAGTTGTCCACATTCACGCGCAGCAGGTTGCTGCCGTTGCGCAGCGCATCGGTAATGTCCACGCAAAATGCAGAATAGCCGCCCTTATGCTCAGCGAGCTTTTGCTCGTTCAGATAGACCTCGGCGGTCATGGCAACGGCGTCAAACTGCAAAACGGCGCGTCCGTTTTCCGGCAGGACGATGTCAGGCAGCACGGTGGTGTAGCAGCAGGTGCCGCGGTAGTAGTCATTGCCACCGTCCTGCCCGTCGATGGCGTTCCAGGTGTGGGGCAGGGTGACGGGTTCGTCGTGTCCTTCTTTGGAAAAAATCCAGTTCTTGTTCAAAAGAATTGTCTTGCTCATAACATGACTCCTTATGTGTGGATTTAACTTCAAAGAGCCGAAAGGGCTGCAAACCCTTTCGGCTTTTGTGGGATGGGCTTACTGAAGCTGCTCTTTATAGAACTCGGACTGCGCAGCGGCCTTCTTCTCGGCAATGCGCTTTTGGACGTTGACCATTTCCTCCTTGGTCAGCGGGCATTCGCGCATGGCAATCAAGGTGATGACCCAGCCGATGAGCGGCAGACCGAACTTGAGTGCCATGGTCATCCAGAAGATGGCCGGGGTGGAAGGATCCGTGGGCTGGGGCATCGTGGTGGTGTAGCCCAGCAGCGCCACAGCGCCGGTAGCGATCACAGCGGCAAAAGAGGTGATGAGCTTATCGACCAGGCTGTAGGTGCCGGAGACAACGGCGGGAATATAACGCCCGCTGCGGTCCAGCTCAAAGTCGATGGCATCCGCCATGTACGAGGTGTTGGAGGTGGTGATGCACATATTGGAGCCGTTCTGCAGAAGGCTCAGCACCACATAGATGATCATGGCCGGGCTGCCCATGACGCCGATCTGCTTGGGGTCAATGACAATGAAGAACACGACCAGAACGGCGGTGATGACCATGCTGATGCAGGTGAAGCTGACAATGCCCTTTTTGCTGCCGTGCTTGCCGACATACTTGGCACCGAACGCTGCAAAGAAGATGGACGGGATCATGCTGATAACAGTCAAAATCGTGGCAAGACCCATATTGCCAATCAAAATACCATTGAGAAGCGTGCCGATGATGGCCTGACTGCCGACCTGCTGGGCCAGCTTATCAGAAGCATTGGAGGCAATGTAGCACTGCAGGGGCTTGTTGTGCTTGAGAACCTCGACAACATCCGCCATCTTCAGCGGCTCGGATTTCTTGGTGCCGACAAAGTTCTCAGGCTTGTCGAAAGAGGAAACACCGAGGCAGACCAGCAGGGTGCCGATGGCGGCAACGATCAGGGTGATATTGCAGGCGGCGGTCAGAAATGCCTGGTTGTAGGTGCCGCCGCACTTGGGCAGCAGCACAACATTCAGAACCATGGACATAGCCATGGGAACCATGTAGTTGAATACCGTGGTCCAGACGCCGATGGTCGGGCGCTGGCGCGGATCATTCGTCATGATGGCGGGAATGGTCTGCGCAGTCATATTGGTGATGGTGTAGCCGATGATGTAAACAATGTACAGCAGGGCAAACACCGGCAGGCCCAGCCCTTTGGACGAGAAGCCGGTGAACATTCCGTAAAGGGCGAGCGCCTCGATCAGGAAGCCGGCAACCATCAGGATGCGCAGCTTGCCGAACTTGGTGTTGACGCGGTCATAGACAAAGGCAAGCAGGGGATCGGTGATGCCGTCCAGAATACGGGAGCAGGTCAGAATAATGCCAACGGCAGCGGTCGTGATGCCGTAGCCGATGCTGGCGGAATAACTCGCCATGCCAATGAGGGAATAGACGCTCATACCGACAAGACCGTTGCAGGCATAGCAGATGATTTGCCAAAGCTTGGCGCGGCGGTATTGTACGCCGTCAACTTCTGAAGCAGTGGGTTTCTTTTTGAACATTTTGTTTTCCTCCTAAAAATTCCGCGGTGGTTTTTCTCACTGACACCACTATACCAGAAGCAAAACGGCAGCAGGGGATAAAAATCAGCAGATGAGGAACAAAAATTCGCGCATTATTTCAAGCAACACGAAATATTGTCCTGCTTTGATAAATAATACCCTCACGACTTGCGCTTGTTATGGTATGATACAGGTACAGAAGTCAGACTGTCGAAAAACGCTTGTAGGGGCGAGCATTGCTCGCCCGTGCCCGTTTGCCTTGCAAAAAAACTGTCCCGGAAAATGCGTTGCTGCGGTAAGTTGGCGGGCGACCAATGGTCGCCCCTACGCACGCAATAAGGCAAGAATGCAATTTATTGACGGTCTGAGAAGTTTCTTGATTTGCTTTAGACAGCACAGGTAAGGAGAAAATTATGCAGAAATTTGAAAAAGGTTTCTTTGTCGGCGCGGCCACTGCCGCCCATCAGGTCGAGGGCAACAACATTCATTCCGACTACTGGGCACAAGAGCAGCTGCCCCACACCAGCTTTGCTGAGCCAAGCGGCATTGCCTGCGACCATTATAATCGGTATGAGGAAGATATCCGACTGCTGGCGGATGCCGGGCTGAACGCCTATCGCTTTTCCATCGAATGGGCGCGTATCGAGCCGGAGGAGGGCAAGTTCGACCCTGCCGAAATCGAGCATTACCGCAAGGTCATTGCCTGCTGCAAGGCGCACGGCGTGGAACCTGTTGCGACGCTGCTGCACTTCACCAGTCCCAAATGGCTGATTGCCATGGGCGGCTGGGAGGCAGAATCCACGGTCGAATACTTCAAGCGCTATGTCAGCTATGTGATGGAGCAACTGGGCAGTGAGCTGCACTACATCTGCACCATCAATGAGGCCAACATGGGCCTGCAGCTGGCGGCGATCTCCAAGCGGTTCCGCCTGATGGCAGAGCAGGCCGCCAAGGCTGCTGCCAGTGCAGGCAAATCCGCCGAAGGCAGCGTACAGGTGGGCATGAACTTCCAGAAGATGATGGAGAACATGAAGTACGCCGCCGCTGAAAACGCCGCTGTGTTCGGTACGCCGCAGCCGAAAATTTTCGTCAGCGAGCGCACGCCGGAGGGCGATCTGCTGGTTCTGCGCGCTCACGCCGCCGCGCGGGAGGCCATCAAGGCAATCTGCCCCGAGGTCAAGGTCGGTCTGACCCTCTCGCTGCATGACCTGCAGGCCCAGCCGGGCGGTGCAGCCTTTGCCGCCGCTGCGTGGGAGGAAGAGTTCACCCACTATCTTCCTTATATTAAGGAGGATGACTTCCTCGGCGTGCAGAACTACACTCGCACGCTGTACGGTGCGCAGGGGCAGTTGCCCGCACCGCAGGGGGCCGAACTGACCCAGATGGACTACGAGTTTTATCCGCAGGCATTGGAAAATGTCATCCGCAAGGTGGCTGCCGACTTTAAGGGCGACTTGATAGTGACCGAAAACGGCATTGCTACCGCTGATGATACGCGCCGCGTGGCGTTTATCGAGGCAGCCTTGGCGGGCGTGCAGCACTGCATCGCCGATGGTATCCCGGTCAAGGGATACTTCCACTGGAGCCTGATGGATAACTTTGAGTGGCAGAAGGGCTATGCCATGAACTTTGGCCTGATCGCCGTGAACCGCGAAACGATGGAGCGCACCCCGAAGCCCAGCCTTGCGGTGCTGGGCGGATACGCCAACGCCTAAGGCAACACCGCATAATTCCCGCCTTACGGCTTAAGCACCGCTCCGGCGGATCTCCGCGCCAAGAGCCGCCGCAAGCGGCGGTTGCGCTCCGAAGCGCCTCGCTGCGGCTCGGTGTGCGGCACGGCATCTGCGTTGCCAAAATGCTCGATAATACACAAAGTATTATCTGCGCTTTTGGCTTAGCAGCTGCCGCACCTCGCTCGCCGTATCGGCACTTAGAATTATGCGGTATTGCCATAAGAATATCAGTGGTTGTCTGTACGGCAGCCACTTTTTTGTGGTATACTGGTATAAAAAGAGGGTGATTCGATGGATGTTTTTCAAAATATGGAGCTGTTTTCTGAGTTGATCCAGTGCGGCGGCAACATTTATACATGGTGCTATAATGCCGATGGCAGCCTGCTGCAGAGCAACTGCCCGGAAGCGGGGTTCCTCTCCGGCGCATTTGACTTATTCGGCTGCAAGAAAAAAATGCTGGACTACGGCAGCCGACACACAACGCCGGTCACGCTCGGCACGGCCATTGGCATGACATGGGCGGCGGCCTTTGAAAAGGATGGCAGTGCGCTGAAACGCGCCTGGGTCATCGGGCCGGTGTTTTATCAGGATGTTTCGCTGCGCGGGATCGAGCAGGGGCTGCAATACTATAACCGTCTGGAGACGAGCGTGGCATGGACCATGCAGCTGTACGAGGCGTTGAAAACCGTACCGGTGCTGCAATGCACAGTCTTGCACCGCTACGCTCTGATGATGCATTATTGTCTGACCGGTAACCATCTTACGATCAGTGACATTAACAGCGAGGATTTGACGCAGGTACGCAATGCAGTGCAGCAGCCTGCCCATGATCGCCACAAGGTCTGGATGGCAGAGCAGGGACTTCTGCAGATGGTGCGCACCGGAGACTTGAACTACAAGCAGGCGCTTTCCGCCAGTATGGGGATCAGCACGGGTGTGCCGGTGCGCAGCGATGACGCCCTGCGCCAGAGTAAGACAAGCATCATTGTGTTTACCTCGCTGGTATGCCGTGCCGCCATCGAGGGCGGGCTTTCGCCGGAGGAAGCCTACGCGCTGGGGGACAGCTATATCCAATCCGCCGAAAATGCAAAAACATTGGATGATCTTGAACCGCTCGGGCTTATGATGTATGATGACTTTGTCCGGCGTGTGCACAAATGCCGCACCAACCCGCATCTCAGCCAGCAGGTGCAAAAGTGTGTGGACTACATTGAGATGAACCTCGATAAAAAAATACGCGCGGCGGATATGGCAGCGCTGGTGGGCTATACGGAATATTATCTGACCCACAAATTCAAAGAGGAGACAGGGTTAAGCGTGACAGATTACATTAAATTTGTCAAGATCGAGCGCGCCAAGGTTTTGCTGAAAAGCACCGACCAGACCGTGCAGGACATTGCCACTGCACTTTCTTTCAGCACACGCAACTATTTCAGCCGGATTTTTCAGGAGGTCACAGGCCAAACCCCGATGGAGTACCGCGAAAAGTAAATGCTTATCCAAAAAACCTCTGCCAGGCAAACATCAAGTCTGGCAGAGGTTTTTGTGTTTTATTCCTGCGTCAGTGCCCGCGCCATTTTGACCACGCGGGAGGCATTGATTTTTACCTGCTCCAGCGTCACTGCGCCACTGTCGATGCCCTGCAGCAGATTGTCGTAATCACCCTTGCTGCCGGGCATGAACAGGTCGCCGCCTGCCGCAGCCACATACTGCGCCTGCGAATCCCGGTGGACAGAGCGTGCGTCCCCGGTCATCGGCGTGACCCAGTCGGTCATGACGATGCCCTGATACCCAAACTCGGCGCGCAGAATATCCATGACAAGCTCGCGGCTTTCGGCGGTGTGGGTGCCGTTCAGCAGGTTGTAGGAGGTCATGACGGCCTTGGGCTGGGACTCCCGCACGCAGATGCCGAAGCCCTTTAAGTAAATTTCACGCATGGCGCGCTCGGAAACCATGCTGTTGTTGCGGGTGCGGTTGTACTCTTTATTGTTGGCGGCATAATGCTTGATGGTCGTGCCGCAGCCCTTATGAGCCTGTACACCGCGCGTCATGGCGGCGGCCATCTTGCCGGAGACGAGCGGATCCTCAGAGTAGTACTCAAAGTTGCGCCCGCAGCGGATCGAACGATGGATGTTCAGCGCCGGGGCAAGCCACAGATGCACGCCGAAGTGCTCCATCTCCTCGCCGACGATGCCGCCGCACCGCTGCACAAAATCCGTGTCAAAGCTCTGCGCCAGCGCGGTGCCGATGGGAATGGCCGTGCAGTATTGGGTCTTGATCTCGCAGCCGGCCTTCGGCTTGCCGTTGCCGCCCATCAGGCTCATCACCAGTTTCATCGGGCCGGACAGCATTTCCATAATGGAATCCGGCATCGAGGCATTGCCGACAGCGTGCTTGCCCTTGCCGTCCTCATAATACTCCTTCGCAAGGCGCAGACCGGCAGGGCCGTCGGCCATGATCAGCCAGGGAATGCCCTTGACAGTGCTGCAGCTCTCACCCGCCGCACCGCAGACATGGCGGCCTGCTGTGCCGATCATCGAAGCAAGGCCCTTTGCGTTCGGATCAAAATCGCCGATCAGAAGCAGGGCGGCGTCCTCCTTGGTCAGGGCGTCCACCTCGGGCAAAATTTCCTCGGTGCGGGCATAGTCTATCGTTTCACAGACAATCGAGGCCGGGTCGATTTCGATGACCGGCACACCCTCCGGGCGCTCCATCGCGGCGGCAGGGGCGGTAAGGTCGGTGAAATCCGTGCTGCCCAGCACATTTTTTGCCTGCAGGGTCGTGACGGTCTTGCCCAGATGCAGGACGGCGGCGGGGACGGTTTCGGCGCTGCTGACACCGACACGGACAAGGTGATCACCGGCCTCGAGAATATAGGAGGCAGTTTCGGCATCATAAGCTGCCATCTCCGGCAAGGTAAAGGAGCAGGTGACAGTTTCTGCTTCTCCCGGGGCAAGTGTGCGGGTCTTGGCAAAGGCGCAAAGCTCCTGCCTGGGCGCATCGAGCTTACCGGCAGGCTTGCTCAGGTAGACCTGCACGACCTGCCGCCCCGCCATAGTGCCGGTGTTTTCCACGGTAGTACGCACAGTGACCTGCGCACCGTTCGCCTCCACCCCGGCAGTCCCAAGGCGGAACTCTGTGTAGGAAAGCCCGTATCCAAAGGGGAACAGAGCTTTTTTGCGGAAGGTATCAAAATAGCGGTAGCCCACATAGATGCCCTCGCGGTAGCGGGTTTCGTTCATGTCCTCAAAGTCGGGCATTTCAGGGTATTCCTCAAAGGCGGCCCAGGTGGTCGTCAGCTTGCCGGAGGGATTGGCCTTGCCCAGCAGAATATCCGCCAGCGCACCGCCGGTCTCGACACCGAGCTGGGACAGCAGCAGAATGTTGCGCACGCTCATAACGGGGGAGAGATCCACCACGCCGCCGACATTCAGCACCAGCATAAAGCGGGTGAACTTTTTGTCCAGCGCCAGAATATCCCGCACCTCGGAATCGGTCAGGCGGATGTCGCCCTTGAGCGGCGTGCGGTCGTTGCCCTCACCGGAAATGCGGGAAACAACGTAAATTGCTGCATCGCCCTCAGCGTTGAGCGGCAGGTCGTATTCAGGCTCAGGCATGACCTTACCCATGCCGTAGAGGATAAAGTTCTGCTTGGCGGCTTTAGCGTCCTTTTTCAGCTGCTTCAAAAAGGCTTTGTGGGCCTTTTCCCGCGCCTGCTCATAGCCGGTGAGCCACTCCATCCCGGTCAGGGTAAAGCCTGCCTGCTGCAGCCCTTCCTCAATGGTTACGATGTAGCGTGAATTTACCTCGCCAGAGCCAGTGCCGCCCCGGATCGTGCGGCGCACGCCGCTGCCATAGGCGGCAAGGGTGCAGGGCTTTTCCAGCGGGAAGCTGCCGTCCTTTTTCAGCAGCACGGTGCAGCCCGCCAAATCTTTGCGCAGCGCTTCGATGTGGCGCAGCTCATAATCGGCCATTGCAGTGGTATTTTTCATGGAAAACATCCTCCTTTTTCATTAGTATACAAGAAATATCCTCAGGCAGGGGAGAAAGCATTTCGTGTTTTGAGATAATAATTAGGGTAATACCGCATAATTCCCGCCTAACGGCTCCAGCACCGCACTGGCGGCTGCGGTATTGCTCTATAAAATGCGCTTCAAAAATGACTCGTCGATTTTGCCATTTTTGCGCTATACAACAAAAACAGCCCATGACATCTTTTTGTCATGGGCTTATGGCGGAAAGAAAGGGATTCGAACCCTTGAGGGCTTTAGGGGCCCTACACGATTTCCAGTCGTGCGCCTTAGACCAGCTCAGCCATCTTTCCACATATTCAGTTGCGCAGCGCCTGACTGCATGAGCTATTATAGCAATACAAACTTCAAATGTCAAGCTTTATTTTGCATTTTTTTGCAAAAAAATCTGCGATGGGCAAGGTGTATGCAAAACGTGCGTGCAAACTGCATATTTTGCACGTTTTGTCCTCTTGCAAACGGCGGCGCAAGGTGCTAAAACTATAGAGGTATGAAACATCTAACAAGAGGTAAGGAGAGGATATTTCATGTATTCCGTGTTCCGTGACCTGGCGATCATCATTTTGAGCGCAAAGTTCTTTGCGCTGGTCGCCCGCAAATGCAAGGCCCCGCAGGTCGTGGGCGAAATCATTGCCGGCCTGATCATCGGACCGTGCCTGTTGAACCTGGTGCAGACCAGCGACGCCATCTCGATTTTTGCGGAAATCGGTGTGGTGCTGCTGATGTTCTCCACCGGTCTTGGCACGAACCTGAAGGAGCTGATGCGCGCAGGCCCCATTGCGACGCTGATCGCCTGCGTCGGCGTCTTTGTGCCGCTGGTAGGCGGTACACTGCTGTATAGCGCATTCTACGGCTTTGCGGCGGTGGGCAGCCCGGAGTTCTACCGTGCGCTGTTCATCGGCACCATCATGACGGCGACGAGTGTCTCCATCACGGTGGCGACGCTGCAGGAGCTGGGCCATCTGAAAAGCTTCCTTGGTACGACCATCGTCAGTGCGGCAGTCATTGATGACGTCATCGGCATCATCGTGCTGACCTGCGTGCTGGGCGCCAGCTCGGGTGAGGGTACCGGCATCGGCGGCGTGCTCATCCAGACCGTGCTGTTTTTCCTCGTCGCCATCGGCGTCGGCGTCGTCATCCACTTTGCCATGAAATGGCTTGACAAGCGCAACCCCCACACCCAGCGCATCACCATCGTCAGCATGGCGTTCTGCTTTGCCATGGCCTACATTGCCGAGCAGTACTTCGGCATTGCCGACATCACCGGCGCGTACATTGCAGGCATCGTGCTCTGTGCGATGGACGACGCCCCCTATGTGGAGCGCCGCGTTGACATCAGCAACTATGTCATCTTTGCACCGGTGTTCTTCGCCTCCATCGGCTTAAAGACCGACATCAGCGGCCTGACGCCGGAGATTTTGCTGTTCTGCATCTGCTTCGTCATCGTTGCGCTGCTGACCAAGATCATCGGCTGCGGTCTGGCCGCGAAAATCTGCCGCTTCAACTGGGGCGATTCCCTCAAGGTCGGCGTCGGCATGATGACCCGCGGCGAGGTCGCGCTGATCGTTGCCCAGAAGGGCCTGGAGGTCGGCGTTGTGGACCCCGTGTATTTCACGGCGGTCATCCTGCTCATCGTGGTCTCGTCCGTTGCGACGCCGCTGGCGCTGAAGGCTCTGTTCACGAAAATGCCGCCCGTGCCGCATCCGAGCCAAACGAAAGCGTAAAATCACGTGTAAAATGCTTTGTAGGGGTCGATGCTCGCATCCGCCCCTACAACCAACCCGCTATAACAAAAAATCCGGCAGACGTTTTTAAAGGCGTCCGCCGGATTTGTTTTTATTCCGCCTCTACTGCGTGAAGGTGATTATCCACCCATTTGATCAGCAGCTCCAGCGCCACCAGGTTATGCCCGCCCTCGGGGACGATCAGGTCGGCCTTGCGCTTGCTCGGCTCGACGAACTGCTCGTGCATCGGTTTGACAGTGGTCAGGTACTGGTTGACAACGCTGTCCAGCGTGCGCCCGCGCTCCTTGACGTCGCGGACGATGCGGCGCAGGATGCGCACATCGGCGTCGGTGTCCACAAAGACCTTCATGTCCATTAAGTCGCACAGCTCGGGGGAGTCAAAAATCAGGATTCCCTCCACGATAATGACCGGCGCGGGCTGCACGGTCACAGTCTTGTCGCTGCGGTTGTGGATGGTGTAGTCGTAGACCGGCACCTGTACGGGGTGGCCTGCGCGCAGCTCCCGCAGGTGGGCGACCATCAGCGGCGTGTCAAAGCTGTCCGGGTGGTCGTAGTTGAGCTTGCAGCGCTCCTCGTAGGGCAGCTCGTCGTGGCGCTTGTAGTAGCTGTCGTGGTTGAGAACGCTGACCTCGTTCGCACCAAAATGGTCCCGCAGCTTTTCGGTCAGGGTGGTCTTGCCGCTGCCGGTGCCGCCCGCAATGCCGATAATGATGGTTTTCATGTTCATAGCTCCTTATACATCCAATTTGATCTCGCGCCCCGTCGGCTGATACGCGCGGTATTTGACGCCGGTCATGTTGAACATGCGGCGGCTGGCGATGCTGGCATGGGTGTCGTGGTATTTGTCCGATAGATAGATCAGTTCTTTGATACCGCTCTGGATGATGGCCTTGGCACATTCATTGCAGGGAAAAAGCGTCACATACATCCGGGAGCCGCGCAGATCATGGTTCGGGCTGTTCAGGATAGCGTTCAGCTCCGAGTGGCAGACATACATATATTTTGTGTCAAGGTCGCTGCCTTCGCGCTCCCAAGGCATATCGTCGTCATTGCAGCCGATGGGCATGCCGTTGTAGCCCAGGGACAAAATTTTGTTTTCCGGGCTGACGATGCAGGCGCCGACCTGGCTGTTGTTGTCTTTGGACCGCATGGCCGAGAGCAGGGCAATGCCCATAAAGTATTCATCCCAGCTGATGTAATCCTGACGTTTCATAGGTACACCGTCCTTTATTTTTTTACTCTATTATACTGTGCCGCCGTGCGCCGCGCAAGATGCTGTATGCAAATATTTGCGCCGTGTGGCCTCGCCGCCGCGCAGATGACGCTCGGCCTTGTTCCTCTGTACGACGGCCTGCACCTCGGCCCAAAGGCCCGGGTTCTGGCGGCGCAGGCGGTGCTGGTCCTTCCAGATCGTGGATTTGCTCACGCCGAATACGGCAGCCGCCGCGCGCACGGTAGCACCGCTTTCCACAATATACCGTCCCACCGCCGCGGCGCGCTCCTCAGGGTCGCCCTTCATAGCCTGACCTCCTCGCATAGAATTTCCTGTCAAATCCTATGTGAAGGAGGGCGGGAGTATGCTACTTTATCTTATACACGCGGCACGCCGCATTTTCATACCATACGTCATACCTTGCCGCATACCAGCTCTCATCCGCCGCAAATTTCGCGTACACACTGCTGTCAAACACGGCGTACCCGATGTCCCACGCGGCCAGCGTGTCCTCGTCCGGCGTCTCATACAGCGCCCGCATGGCGTTGTACTCGGCAGAATAGTCCATACCGTGATAGTAGACATAGCTGCCCGACCCGCAGAGTATCCGCCGCCCGGCCAGCGCAAACACCGGTGTTACATGGCTGTCACTCGTCAAAAACAGCGCGTCGCTCCCGGCGTTTTCGTCGATGTGATCCGCCAGCGCCATATCGTCCGCGCTCCACTGCCGGTAGTCGCTGAGCGCCTCGCGGCCTACGGTCAGCACACTGCCGAACATGCCCGCAAAGCAGCATGCCGCCAGCCCCAGCGCCCGCCAGGGCAGGGCGCGTACCTCTGCAAAAATATCCACAAGCAGCTGTGCAGCCAAAATACAGCCCAGAATATGCCAGACATAGAGCAGCTTGTTGTTGTCGTAATTGTTCGGCTGGAACACGACGAACTCCGCCAGCGCCAGGATCGCCAGCCCGCCGCCGTACAGCCACCGCTGCTTTGGCCTGGCGCGGAGAAACGCAGGGATCAGCAAAAGATACACAAGGCCGATGTTTTTGATGTAGAACCAGAAATAATTGTCCCGCAGCGTGCCGTCGTCCTGACCGTTGATCCAGTTGAAGTGCAGCCGCAGCATGTGCTGGCCGTCGAGGCTCTGCGCCAGCACCGTCGGCAGCATCTGGCACAGCCACGCCGCGCCGCAGACCGCCGCCAGCCCCAGCCAGGGCAGCAGCGTCTTTCGCCGCGGGCCCTGCGCCAGTGTGTAGACGCCGCCGACGAGGCAGAGCAGCACGAGCGCCAGCGCACTGTGGGTGTGCAGCAGCGGCAGGGGCAGCACCAGCGCGGCCAGCCACGGCCAGAGGCGGCGCTCGCCCTCATAGCAGAACCGCCACAGAAGATAGACGGCGGGCAGCAGCACGCACCAGCCGAACAGCGTCGCCCGCTGGGGGATAAGCAGATCCACAATCGGATTGACCCACTCGATGTTTTTCTCCACAAAATTCGTCGGCGTTGTGTAAAACCCCGTGAAAATGCCCGCAAAGCTGTCGGCAGAGCCGAGAAAGTACGCAAACCCAAGCCCGCTGCCCATAAAAAACAGGTAAAACGCCAGGCACGCCTTGCCGACGCTGTCGGTCACGCGCCGCGCCAGTTGCCAGAACATGCCGTACACCGACAAAAACGCGGGCAGCATCGGCAGCAGATACGCCGTGCGCAGGTCGGCCCCCAGCACCACAAAAACGCTGGAGACCGTCTCGCACAAAAACGGATAGCCGAACCGGTGTGTGCCGCCCAGCAGGGGATAGCGGGGCAGAAATTCACCGCTCTGTGCGATATATTTGATGAACCCGAGGTGCATCGGCATATCGCCGTAGCAGCTCTGGCCTGTGTGGTACGCGCCGTCCACCAGATGCAGAACGTGGGTGTGCAGCAGATACAGCGTGATGAGCACTACCGGCAGCAGGCACGCCCACAGGGCCCCGCTGTCGGGGTCCTTCGCCATGCCGCGCAGCCGCGTGCCGCGGTACAAAAGCGCTGCCCCGATGCCCGTCGCGGCCGCTGCCGCCAGCGCGACGGCGGGCAGTGTAAAGCCCAGTACCACCGCAAACAGTGCAGGCAGCACGGCCAGCAGCGACACGCCGAACCCGCAGCCCAGCGGCACGATCACCGCCGCCGATCCGTCCGGCACCGCCCGCCGGGCCGACAGCAGACCGACGGAGAGAAACAGGGAAAGATAGAAAACGGAAAATAACATGAAGAACCTCACAATTCCTAAGGCCCCTTCGCTTGCGAGGGGGCTCCGCCCGCAGGCGGTGGGGGAGCGGCAGCCTGCGGCCACCCTCCCTCCGGCCCTTCGGGCCACCTCCCCCGCAAGCGGAGGAGGCTTTTGGGTGAGCTTACACCCCCTCCAAATCAAACGGCGGTGTATACTCCTCCCGGGCACTGCTCTTTTCCTGCATATACCCGTCGGTCAGCCCCAGCTGCACGGCCTCGTCGATGACCTGCCGGTACTCATAGGTCGTGATCCGCCGCCCGAGGCCGTGCTCTGCCGCCTTATAAAAGGGTGTAAACTGGCTCATTAAGCTGGGGATAAATTCTATGCCCGTTTCCTCCCGCAGCGCTGCCAGCCGCCGCAGCACGGCCTTGCTGTCTGCCACGTGGCCGGGCAGGGCCAGATGCCGCACAATGACGCCCTTCTGCAAATACCCGTCCGCGTCGTACACCGGTGCGCCGGTCTGCAAAAGCATCTGCCGCAGCGCTGCGTCCGCCACGGCAGGGTAGTCCCGCGCGGCGGAAAGCTCCGCTGCCAGCGCACCGTCCGCGTACTTGTAATCCGCCAGCCAGATGTCCACATACCCGGCCAGCGCCCTGACGGCGTCCACCGTCTCATACCCGCCCGTGTTGTAGACGACGGGCAGGGAAAAGCCCTGCGCCCGCGCGGCATCCAGCGCGGCAGTGACCCACGGCAGATACTGCGATGCCGTGACGAGGTTTACGTTTTTCGCCCCGCCGTTCTGCAAATTCATAAAAATCTCGGTCAGCCGCTCCACAGAAATCGCCTTGCCGACCTCGCCCTGACTGATCGGGTAATTCTGGCAATAGCAGCATTTCAGCGTGCAGCCGCTGAAAAATACCGTGCCGCTCCCGGTTTCGGCGTTCGGGTCGCCGCTCAGGCACGGCTCCTCCCAGTGGTGCAGGGCGGCGCGGGCCACACGCAGGGTGTTGTCTGCCCCGCAAAAGCCGCGCTGTCCTGCGGCGCGGTCCGCCCCGCAGGCCCGGGGGCAAAGGGTGCAGTGATGGGGTATCTGCATGATAAAATGCCTCTTTCACAAAATTTCTTGCTTTTAGTTTACCACAAACGGCGAAAGTGTGGTATACTGTATCTACCAATATTACAAAATAAAGGAGAGTGCTTTTATGTCTACCCCTCATAACCGCGCTGAAAACGGCGATTTCGCCAAGACAGTCCTGATGCCCGGCGACCCGCTGCGCGCTAAATTCATTGCCGAGACCTTCCTCGAGGACCCGCGCCTTGTCACCGACGTCCGCGGTATGTACGGCTACACGGGCACCTATCAGGGCCGCCCCATCAGCGTGATGGGCAGCGGCATGGGCATGCCGTCCATCGGCATTTATTCCTACGAGCTGTACACCCAGTACGGCGTCGAGAACATCATCCGCATCGGCTCCGCCGGCTCCTACACCGACAAGGCAAAACTGTTTGACGTGGTGCTGGCCACGGGTGCCTACTCCGAGAGCAACTACGCCGTGACCCAGAGCGGCGACACCGACGACATCCAGACGCCGAGCGCCGCGCTGAACGATGCCCTGCGTGCCAGCGCCAAGGCTGCTGGTATTCCGCTGATCGAGGGCAATATCCATTCCTCCGACGTGTTCTACCGCCAGCCCAGCGACGCGAAGCCGACCTACTGGGAAAAACTGCGCGACGAAAAGGGCTGCCTGGCCGTCGAGATGGAGAGCTTTGCGCTGTTCCACAACGCCAGGGTCCTGGGCAAGCGCGCCGCCTGCCTGTTGACGATCTCCGACAGCTTTGTTTCACCGGAGATCACGACTGCCGAGCAGCGCCAGACCAGCTTCACTGCCATGATGAAGGTCGCGCTGGGCGTTGACGCATTTCTGGAGAAGTGAGCATGGAAAAGGCTGAGATTCAGGCGCTCATCCGCGAGGCGTTCGCCGCGCAGAAGTTCGCCTATGTACCGTACTCCCACTTCCACGTGGGCGCGGCGCTGCGCGGCAAAAACGGACAGGTGTTCCGGGGCTGCAATATTGAGAACGCGAGCTACACCCCCACGAACTGCGCCGAGCGCACGGCTCTGTTCAAGGCCGTCAGCGAGGGCGTGCGCGAGTTTGACGCCATCGCCATCGTCGGCAGCAAGGTGGGGGAGACGAATACCCTCGTCACCGGCCCGTGCGGCGTCTGCCGTCAGGCGCTCTATGAGTTCGGCGGCCCCGAATTGACCGTCATCATGGCCAGGAGTGAGGACGATTACATCGTCACGACCCTCGGCGACCTGCTGCCCTACGGCTTCGGCCCGGCAAATCTGGAGTAAAGGCAACACCGCATAATTCCCGCCTTACGGCTTAAGCACCGCTCCGGCGGCTGCGGCACGGCATCTGCGTTGCCAAAATGCTCGATAATACACAAAGTATTATCTGCGCTTTTGGCTTAGCAGCTGCCGCACCTCGCTCGCCGTATCGGCACTTAGAATTATGCGGTATTGCCTAAAATTACTTTCTTTGGCTCCCCTTGAGGGGAGCTCCCGCCGCAGCGGGTGAGGGGTGGCTTGGTGCCGCACGATTTACGCGGAGTCTCCCGCCCACCCCTCCGGCCCTGCGGGGCCACCTCCCCTCAAGGGGAGGCTTTTTCAGAAAACCAAAGGAGTTCCCTTACCACATGAAGAAATTCTTAGCACTGCTTCTGACGCTGGCGCTGCTGGCCGGGCTGACCGCCTGCAAGGATACGGAGGCTGCCAGCACCGCGCAGGAGCAGCACACTGTAACCGCCCCGACGAACGACGCGACCTTTGTCTACCAGCCCGATGACCCGGCGGCCACGCTGCCCGGCGGAGAGTCCGTCGTGCTGGTGACCGGCCCCGGCGGCACGGAATCCGGCGAGGATGCCATGCTGTGGCAGGGCATACAGACGTTCGCCAACACGTACGGCTATACCGCTGACGCCCAGACTGCCGCGGGCAACACCGCAGACGAGGCCGAGGCCGCCCTGCGCGCTGCCGCCGAGAGCGGCGCAAAGCTCGTGGTCTGCCGCGGCGACACCATGGGCGCGGCGCTCTACCGCATGCAGGAAAACTACCCTGACGTCCACTACCTGCTGTTTGACAGCGAGCCCCACAGTGACGATTATAGCGCTTACAATACGGCCAGCCTTGTCCATTGCGTCCTTTTTCAGGAGGAACAGGCCGGGTATCTGGCCGGGTACGCCGCTGTGACCGATGGCTACACCACGCTCGGCTTCATCGGCGCGCGGGAGATACCGGGCATTGTGCGGTACTGCACCGGCTTTCTGCAGGGCGCGGAGGCCGCTGCCGAGCTGCAGGGCGAGTATGTCACCCTGCAGACCTGGTTCACCGATACCTATGAGAATAACGACGCCATTACCCAGCGGATGATCGACTGGTATAATAACGGTACGTCGCTTATTATGGTCAGCGGCGGCAACCTGTACGAGGGTGTGTCCGACGCCGTCAACCAGACCGGCGGCAAGGCGATCACGACGGATTACGACAACACAGAGCTGGGGGACCGCGTGCTGGGCAGCGCCATCAAGTGCTACAACGCTGCCGTGCAGCGTCAGCTGTATACCTTCTTTGCGGCGGGCACCTGGAATGGCCAGACCGGCGGCCAGACCGAGAAGGCCGGCTTCACGAACGGTGAAGTCGCGCTGGTGGCCGGGGCGCCCTGGCGGTTTGACAGCTTCACGCAGGACGACTACCGTACGCTGTATGAGGATCTGCGCACCAGCGTCCTGAAGATGGATGCCTACTCGGATCTGGATACGCTGCCGGAAACCCCGAACGTCACGGTGAACCGCCTGCTGTAACCCCCCGCTTGGCCCCCTCTGTGAGAGGGTTCCGCCCCTGCGGGGCACCTCCCTCGCCGAGAGAGGCAGGAGGCTGCGCTTTGTTATGCTTTTGTAATGTTTTTTACGCTGTTTTGTCATTGAATTAACAGCGCAAATGCGGTATACTGAAAGCAAAGCGGCAGGGAACCGCCCTGCTGCGCAATTGAAAACAACCTAAGGAGATCAAAACCATGAAAAAGTTTCTCGCTTTTGTAATGGCTGCCAGCATGGCGCTCTCTCTGGCTGCCTGCGGCGGTTCTTCCGCCAGCACCGCCACGAGCACCACGACGGAGGCTACCTCTGAGGCTGCCGCTTCCACCTCCGGCAGCAAGACCGATGTCGCCTTTGTTACCGACGTCGGCAACATCGATGACCAGTCCTTCAACCAGTACACCTGGCAGGGCGTGCAGGATTTCTGCTCTGCAAACAGCCTGAACGCCAACTACTACCGTCCCACCGAGGACTCCGACGCCGCCCGTCTGGAGCAGATGGACAACGCTGTCAACGACGGTGCTAAGTCCATCGTCGTCGCCGGCTACCTGTTCGGCAATGCCATCGCCGAGGCTCAGGAGAAGTACCCCGATGTCCAGTTCCTGGCTCTGGACGTTTCCGCCAGCGACCTGGGCGACAAGGCTCCCACCGCCAACACCGCTCTGATCACCTATAAAGAGGAGCAGGCCGGCTACCTGGCCGGTTATGCCGCTGTCTATGACGGCTACAAGGAGCTGGGCTTCCTGGGCGGCATGGCTGTCCCCGCAGTTATCCGCTACGGCTACGGCTTCGTGCAGGGCGCTGACGCCGCTGCCAAGGAGATCGGCGCTACGGATGTCAACATCAAGTACTGGTACTCTGGCGGCTTCGCAGCTACCGATGAGGTCAAGAACAAGATGGACGGCTGGTACTCCGAGGGTACCGAGGTCGTCTTTGCCTGCGGCGGTCCCGTCTGCCAGAGCTGCGACGCTGCTGCGCAGGCCAACGGCGGCAAGATGATCGGCGTTGACGTTGACCAGTCCGGTCAGTTCGACACCGTCGTCACCTCCGCTATGAAGGGCCTGGCCGAGTCCGTGAACGAGGCTCTGACCGATGCCCTGAACAACGGCTGGAAGTTCAGCGAGACCTACTCCGGCAAGGAGACCAAGCTCGGCGCTGCCGAGAACTGCGTCGGCCTGCCGATGAGCACCTCCAAGTTCACCAAGTTCACCCAGGAGCAGTACGATTCCATGTACGCCTCCATCGTGGACGGCACCCTGGCCATCGACGACAGCTATGACGCCGATGTCAAGCCCGCGGTCACCACCATCACGGTTGACTACCAGAGCTGATAAGGCTTTAAAAGTATGATTTTTAACCACCCTGCGCACCTCGCGCAGGGTGGTTTTTGTTCTGTTTTGCCAAATTTCGGCTACTTTTTGTGCAGATTCTATTGTACATGGCGTGATTTTTCTGTATAATATAGTGTAAGAATTTGTGTACAAGCCCGTACACATTGAAAGGGAGTGCAACGATTGGCAGATAATTATGTCATCGAAATGCTGCACATTACCAAGGAGTTCCCCGGCATCAAAGCCAACGACGACATCACCCTGCAGCTGCGTAAGGGTGAGATCCACGCCCTGCTGGGCGAAAACGGCGCCGGTAAATCCACCTTGATGAGTGTGCTGTTCGGCCTGTATCAGCCGGAGCAGGGTACGATACGGAAAAACGGACAGGAGGTCAAGATCAACAACCCGAACGATGCCAACGCACTGGGCATCGGCATGGTGCACCAGCATTTCAAGCTGGTGGAGTGCTTCACGGTGCTCGACAACATCATCCTGGGTGTTGAGGACACAAAGCACGGCTTTTTGCAGAAGGACGAGGCCCGCAAAAAGGTCATGGCCCTGAGCGAAAAGTACGGTCTGAAGGTCGACCCGGACGCGCTGGTCAGCGACATCTCCGTCGGCATGCAGCAGCGTGTCGAGATCCTGAAAATGCTCTACCGCGACAATGAAATTTTGATTTTCGACGAACCCACGGCGGTTCTGACCCCGCAGGAAATCGACGAGCTCATGGACATCATGCGCGGCTTCAAGGCCGAGGGCAAGAGCATCCTGTTCATCACCCACAAGCTCAACGAGATCATGGCGGTCTCTGACCGCTGCTCTGTCCTGCGCAAGGGCAGGTATATCGGCACCGTTGACTCAAGGACACCACGAAAGAGGAACTGTCCAAGATGATGGTTGGCCGCGACGTGCAGTTTGCCGTCGATAAGAAGCCCTGCGAGGTCGGCAAGCCGATCCTGGAGGTCGAGGACCTCGTCGTGCCGAGCAAGGTCCACAAGAACAATGCCGTCCGCGGCGTCAGCTTCAACGTCCGCGCAGGCGAGATCGTCTGCGTTGCCGGTATCGACGGCAACGGCCAGAGCGAGCTGATCTACGGTATTACGGGCCTCGAAAAGCCCACGTCCGGTACCATCAGACTCGAGGGCAGGGACATCACGAATGCCCCCATCCGCGAGCGCAGCAAGGCCGGTATGAGCCACATCCCGGAGGACCGCCACAAGCACGGTCTGGTGCTGGATTACACGCTGGCCGACAACATGGTTTTGCAGCGTTACTGGCAGCCGGAGTTCCAGAATCACGGCTTTATTAAAAAGAACGCCGTATTGCAGTACGCCGAGCGCCTGATAAAGCAATACGATGTCCGCAGCGGCCAGGGCCCTGCGACGATTGCCCGTAGCATGTCCGGCGGCAACCAGCAGAAGGCTATCATCGCCCGCGAGGTCGATAAGGACCCGCAGCTGCTCGTTGCCGTGCAGCCCACCCGCGGCCTTGACGTCGGCGCGATCGAGTATATCCATAAGCAGATCGTGGCCGAGCGCGACAAGGGCCGTGCGGTCCTGCTCGTCAGCCTGGAGCTGGACGAGGTCATGAACCTGTCTGACCGCATCCTCGTGATTTACGAGGGCGAGATCGTCGGCGAATTCGACCCGAAAAAGACCACTGTCGAGGAACTGGGCCTGTATATGGCCGGTGCCAAAAAGCAAGGGGAGGCGAAAGCATGAGCAAACAGAATAAACAGCCGCTTCTGCAGCGTCCCGCCGTTGTAGGGGTCCTGGCCAGCCTTTTGTCCATCGTCGTCGGTCTGGTGCTGGGCTTTGTACTGCTGGTCCTGCTGAATCCCGGCGCCGCCGTGGGCGGCATGAGAGCTATGCTGGCCACCGGCTTTTCCAACATGGACAAGCTCGGTAAGGTGCTGTACCAGGCGGCACCCCTGATGATGTGCGGCCTGTCCGTCGGCTTTGCGTTCAAGACGGGCCTGTTCAACATTGGTGCGTCCGGCCAGTACACGATGGGCGCTTTCTTCTCGCTGCTGTGCGCCATTCAATTCCAGATGCCGTGGTACGTCTGCCTGCTGGCGGGCGCTGTCGGCGGTGCGATCTGGGGCATTTTCCCGGGCCTGTTCAAGGCGTATTTCAACGTCAATGAGGTCATCACCGCCATCATGTTCAACTGGATCGGCATGTATCTCGTCAATCTGCTGCTGGCCAACATGCCCAATATGCTGGCCTCCGGCTGGGGCGCGTCTAACTCGGACCGCACTGCCGCGCTGAACGTTGCAAACCCCGGTGCGATCCTGCCCAGGGGGCCGTTTGCGGCACTGTTCGGCAACTCGAGCTGGATCAATATTTCCATCGTCATCACGATTATTTTTGCCATCCTCGTCTGGGTCATCCTGCAAAAGACGACCTTTGGCTATGAGCTGAAGGCCTGCGGCCTGAGCCGCGACGCTGCCCAGTACGCGGGCATCAACTCCAAGCGCAACATCGTGCTGTCCATGGTCATCTCCGGCGCGCTGTCCGGCATCGGCGGCGGCATCTACTACCTGGCCGGTACGGGCCAATACGTGCTGGAAAAATCCATCCTCGGCATGGGCTTCAACGGCATCCCTGTCGCCCTGCTGGCCAGCTCCAACCCCATCGGCACGATTTTTGCGTCGCTCTTTATCAGCTATATCCAGGTCGGCGGTGCCGCCATGCAGCCCGCCTACTCGTCCGAGACCATTGACATCGTCATTGCCGTCATCATCTATCTGGCGGCCTTTGCCCTGCTGATGCGCGGCATCATTACCAAGGCGGTCTCCGGCCATAAGGGAAAGGAAGGTGCTGCAAAATGATGATCGCTGCCAACATTATCAGTATGACCATTTTGTTCGCAGTGCCGCTGCTGCTCGTCGCCATGGGCGGCATGTTCAGTGAGCATTCCGGCGTCATCAACATCGCACTTGAGGGCATGATGATCATTGGCGCGCTGTTCGCCTGCTTTACGCTGCAGGGCCTGGACCAGAGCGGCTTCGGTCCCGCACATCCGCAGCTGTCGATGTTCATTGCCATTCTGGTGGCGGGCGTCACCGGCATGATTTTTTCGCTGTTGCTGGGCTTTGCGGCCATCAACCTGAAGGCCGACCAGACCATCGGCGGCACGGCGCTGAACCAGTTTGCGCCCGCCTTCGCCGTCGTCATGACCTGGGCCATCCAGGGCCAGGGCCTGACCACGATCTTCATTCCCAACTGGGTGCGCATCACCCGCGATACCTTCGGCCTCGCCCCGGTGGACGGCCCCAGCTTCTGGAACAACCTGATCTTCAAGTACTTCTACCTGACGACCCCCGTTGCCATCGTCCTGTTCATCGCGGCCTACATCGTCATGTACAAGACCCGCTTCGGTCTGCGGCTGCGCGCCTGCGGTGAGCATCCCCAGGCGGCGGACTCCGTCGGCATCAACGTCTACAAGATGCGCTACGCCGGTGTGTTGATCTCCGGCTTCCTGGGCGGCGTCGGCGGCCTGGCCTACACGCTGGCAGCCGGCTCCGGCTTCAACTCCGACGTCGGTGGCTACGGCTTCCTGGCGCTGGCCGTTATGATCTTCGGCAACTGGAAACCGCTGCCGATCCTCGGCGCGTCGCTGTTCTTCGCGCTGTTCAAGGTCATTGCTGCGCTGAACGCCACGCTGACCTTCCTGCCGAAGTTTGAGGGCGTCAAGGAAATTTCGAACTTCTACCAGATGCTGCCGTATATCGTCACGATGATCGTGCTGATCTTCACCTCCAAGAACTCCCAGGCCCCGAAGGCCGAGGGCATTCCCTACGACAAGGGCAGCCGTTAATCACAAATCACAGCAGGCCGCCCGGTATCCCAGCCGGGCGGCCTGCCTTTTACAAGGAGAAAAACTATGCGAATGTACGATATTATCGCCAAGAAGCGCGACGGCGGTACGCTGAACCATGAAGAACTGTCCTTCGCCGTCAACGGCTATGTGGCAGGCGATGTGCCCGACTACCAAATGTCGGCGCTTCTCATGGCCATCTACCTGCGCGGCATGACTGACGAGGAGACCGCCATGCTGACCGACGTCATGGCCCACTCCGGGGACATGGTCGATCTGTCTGCCATCGCGGGCATCAAGGCCGACAAGCACTCCACCGGCGGCGTCGGTGACAAGACGACGCTGGTCATTGCGCCCATCGTGGCGGCCTGCGGTGTCAAGATCGCCAAGATGAGCGGGCGCGGCCTCGGCCACACGGGCGGCACGATTGACAAGATGGAGGCTGTCCCCGGCACCCGCACGAGCCTGACGCAGGAAGAATTTTTCAGGCAGGTCAACGAGATCGGCATTTCGGTCATCGGCCAAAGCGGCAAGATCGCCGTCGCCGACAAGAAGATGTACGCCCTGCGCGATGTGACCGCCACCGTCGGCTGCATCCCGCTGATCGCGTCCTCCATCATGTCCAAGAAGCTGGCTGCCGGTTCGGACGCGATCCTGCTCGATGTCACGATGGGAGACGGCGCGTTCATGAAGGACCTGGACGGTGCGCTGGAGCTGGCCCGCCAGATGGTCGCCATCGGCACGGCGCATGGCCGCAAGGTCGCGGCGCTCATCACCGATATGGACAAGCCTCTCGGCCACAACATCGGCAATGCACTGGAGGTAGCCGAGAGCATGGCCGTCCTGCAGGGCAAGGGCCCCGCGGACCTGACCGAGGTCTGCCTGCAGCTGGCCGGCAACATGCTGGTGCTGGCGGGCAAGGGCGATATGCCTACCTGCCGTAAGCTGGCCGAGAACGTCATTGCCGACGGCTCCGCGTTTGAAAAGTGCTGCCAGATGTTTGCCGCGCAGGGCGGCGACATCAGCGTACTGCGCGACGCTGACAAGTTCCAAAAGGCAAAGTACAGCTATGAGCTGACCGCCCCCGCCGACGGCTATATTTACAAAAACGACGTCGAGAAGATCGGCAACGCCAGCGTGCTGCTGGGCGCGGGCCGCATCAAGAAGGAGGACAGCATCGACTTTGCCGCGGGCATTACGATGCACAAAAAGCTGGGCGACTACGTCAAGGCAGGGGAGAGCATCTGCACGTTCTATGCCGACGACGAGAGCCTGTTTGCCGCAGCCGAGGAAATGTACCGCGGCGGCCTTGTCATCCGCGATGAGCCGCCGACGCTTCCGCCCCTCGTCTACGCGCGCGTAACGAGTGATGGCGTGGAGCGGTTCTAAATTGAAACACCCGGGAGGGATGAATCCCTCCCGGGTGCTTTATTTTTACGCACCGTTTGCTATGGAATAACGGTTCAGGTATCTGCCAACTCTACCACCAATTTGGCTTCGGTGGCGGCAATGGCAAGCTGGAGCTTATTCTCTAAGTTCGTCTTTTGCAGCATATTGATGACGTGGAACTTCACGGTGGATGGCTCGATGCCGAGTTCTTTTGCAATCTCGTTATAGGACAGCCCGCGCACAAGACAGCGCAGGACCTTCATCTCGCCTTTGGTGAACTCGGCGCTCATGGCCGTGCCGATCTCCACGCTGGGCGGTGCATCGGGGAAGATATGCTCCCCCGCCATCGTGCGGCGCACGACCTCCATCAGGGTCCCTTCATCGCCGTCCTTATACCACAGGCTGTCCGCGCCCACGGCCTTGGCGCGGGCTAAAACCTGCGTATCGATAAGCGAGGTCGCCACCACGATCTTAATTGCGGGGTGCGCTTCTCGTATCTTTTTGGCGGCGGCCAAACCGTTTTCGCGGTGTTCGGTCTGCACATCCATCAGCACAAGGTCGATGTCCTCGGTATCGCACAGGATTGGTGCCTCTGCAGCGCCGGGGATAGACATAGCCAGTTGATACCCGTCCTCGCTCTGAATATAGCTTTCAAGCAGGCTCCGGACCAGCTTTTGGTCCTCAACGATCATAACGCGTATCATAAATGCTCTCCTTATCGGGCAGGGTGACTTCCAGAACAAACACAGGCAGGGAGTGTACGGTTACCGTACCCCCTGCTTTTTCAATACGGCGGCGGAGCGAGGAAAGCCCGCCGCCTTCCTTTATCTCCGCCCTGGGTGGTGTGCCGTTGTTCGTGATGCAAAGGTGCCATGCCTGTGGCCGATGCTCGGAATCGGCGTACAATTTCGTGGCGCCCGCATGGCGCACACCGTTGGAGGTACATTCCCGCAGGATCAGTGCGTAGAGCTCGCGGGTGGCGCGTGCCGCAGGGTACGCACCGCGCAGCTGTACGGCTGCGCCCAGAACAGCCGCCCGCCTTTGCATACAGGTCAGCGGGTCCTCGGCAGCATCCTCCTGCCGGGCGCGGCACAGCAGGGAGATGGGGCTTTCCCACTCCGCAGCCTCGCGCTTGATCCGGGCAAGGTCATGCTCATGCCGCAGTGCGCGCCGTGCGGCAAGCAGGGTATGGCCGATGTCGTCATGCACCTGCATCTTCATTTTCAGGATTTCTTCCTCCCGCACAATGTCGGGCATATTGTCATATAAGCGCTTTGCGCGGCGGTTCGCATCGGCAAGGCGCTCGTTTTCCTGCTGCAGCGCAGCGTGCAATGCAGCCAGACGGCTGACATCGGTAGCCATCACCTCGGTGTACGGTATGCCGTATTTGTCCTGAACAGGGCGCACCGCAAAATGGTACACCGTCCCGTCCGGGAATGCGTAGATGCGGGCGGCCTCATCGCGCAGCTGCACACCGCCGCCGGGACTGTGCAGCGCCTGCTCCAGATCCGTAAGGGTCTGCAGATCGCAGCCGCAGAGGACTGCGGCGATCTCCTGCATCCTGTGATTGATCAGACGCAGCAGACCGTTGCGGTCAAAGTAGCAGATGGCCGCCGGCAGCGTGTCAAAGCCTTCCTTGACAGCGTTGCGGGAGATCCGGGAAATCATAGGCTGCCTCCTTCTGCCGGAAACATTGTGAAATACAAAAGTCCGTCCTCATCCCGTTCAAGCTGCATCTGCGGCAGGCCGGGCAGCGCAGCGGGCGCGTCGGTGCATTGAACGCTGCAGCGCAGCCCCCAGCCCTGCGCCGTATGCTCGGCGCAGAAAAGGATCTCCTGCAATCCCGGCAGGGTCGCTTCTATGATGGCTTCAAAGGCGTCATAGATCGCCACGGCGGACGCAGAGGGGATCTTTGCTGTGTCGGTGATCTGTACGGCGCAGCGTATATCACTCAGGCGCAGGCTCTCTGCCGATTCAAACAGGCTCAGCCGCAGCTCCGTGGTGTCAATATCCTCCGCCTTGTCGCAAACAAAAACAAGGTTGCTGCGCCGCTTGATATAGGTTCCCAAAATGACGATGTGCTTCAGCAGCCGACGGGCGGTATCGACATCGTCCGTGGCCCTGAGCGCGATCAGATATTCCTGTATCCGTGCCAGCTGGCGGGCTGTGACGGTCTCGATTTTGTCATACAGCCGGTTCTGCTCGCTCAGCTTCAGCCATTGTGCCTTCTGGGCTGTTTCCGCCTGTATGATGTCCCCGATGTCATGCAATTCCTCCTGCGTGAGGCGCAGCTCCTCCAGCAGTGCCACCAATTCGGTGATGTCCTCCTGCCAGAAAACATACCCTTTCCGGATCGGGTGGCCGTGAAGCTGGGTCGTGGCGTCCAGCTGGACACTGCCGGTGAGCGCCTGACGCAGCTGCTCCTCGCGGAGCGGCGCTGCCTGCATGGAGCATTGCACAGGCACAAACGCCCGGTCCGTGATCAGACCCTTGGCCATAGATACCTCAAACAGCGTGCCATACCCCATGTTGGATTGGATAAGCCCGCACTGGATGCACGCCTCAAAGGTCGCTGTAAAGGTCAGGCATTGCACCACGGTCATATCACCGGCAATCGCATGCATCCACGGCACATTCAAAATATGCTTGTACAGTAAAGCATAGAGGGTGGCAAAAAAAATCGGCACAAGCGGCAGCCAGAGGATGCGCTTTGTATGCGGAATACGGCAGCGCCGTACCAGGTACACCACCGTGAACACGGCACAGGAAAATATCCACAGCAGGCAGAGGTAATATACGAACCGATAGGTGTAATCGGGGCTGCCCAGTACCTCCTGCCCGGGTGGGAACGCAAACGCAAGCTGATGGCAGTCGTTTGTCAGCACGAGGCAGAACAGCGCCACAGGGAATACAAAAATCATGTATCGGTACTTGTACAGCGGGGCGGACTGCCCACGATCTAAAAAGAAAAGTGTATAAAGTGCAAGGGTCGGGATCAGCAGCATCGGGATATAGTACGCATACCACAATCGCCGCAGCATCTCCGGTGTCTGGGCAAAGTCATAGCGGATCAGGCGTATATCCAGCCAGAACAGCATCAGGGCGGCAGCGCCCAGCAGGCAGTGGCGGGTCTGTGCGTGCAGGATACGCCACCAGACCGATACCGCCCAGGAAAAGATCAGGATATTATACAGCACCGTGCGCAAAAAGCCGGAATACGGCATATAAAACGCCCGCATCAGGACAGCGCAGAGAATCACCCCTGCAACCGCAGCGGCTAACCACAGATTGCCAAGCCGTACCTTTGTCATAGCGCCTGTCCTTTCCAAAAAGGGTCAGCGTGTCGAAAAACATCGGCTTTGCCATATAGAGAATGTAGGGGCGACCATTGGTCGCCCGCCAGCTTGGCGCAGCAACGTGCTTTCCGAGATGGCTTTCTTACAAGGCATACGGGCACGGGCGAGCAATGCTCGCCCCTACAGGAGTTTTTCGACAGTCTGCCCAAAAGGGTATCGTGCTGCCTTTTCACACCATTATTATGACGCAATCCGCCTTATTTTGCAATAGTATTGAAAAAAGCAGTAAAAAGTTCAAAAAAACTATCCAAATGGTGGGGGCAGAAATCGTCCGATTCCTGTATGATGAAGTTGACAAATCGTATTCTTTGCAGGGAAGGAGGGCTGCGCCGTGCGGAGGATCGTTTTGGACGCGCAATACTCTGTGATGACGAGCGCATTGACAATGGCACTGAAACACGGCAGACCGGATTTCCAGGTGCAAAACGCCGGCCCTAAGACAAAGGATATTGTAAAGCTATGCCGTTCCTGCAGGGCAGATGTCCTGCTGCTGGAGGTCTGCCCGCATCCGCCGCGCACCCTGCAGGACAGACTGCTGCTGGCAAACGACCTGCGGGATGTCTGCCCGCACTGCAAAACGGTACTGCTTGTGGATGAGGCCGAATATCCCGAACTGGCCACCGCCGTGTGCCTGGCAAAAAAGGATCACATTGTCGATGATTTCGTCTACGCTTCCGTCTCGCCTGCCTATCTGAGCGCTATGATGGACACTTTATGACCAAAAGGAGGACAGCTATGAAAAAAGTACAACGAACGCTCGCTGCCGCATTGGCAGCCATGATGCTTATGGCTTTGGCCGGTTGCTCCAAGGGGGATGTGACCAAAGAGGTCAATTCCGGTTTATCCGACCTGAAAGCGCAGGCCGCCGAACCGGCTGTTGAACCCCAGACGGAGACCCCGGCAGAGCCCAAGACCGGCGCGGCATCTGAGCCTGCATCCGAACCTGCATCGGAGCCCGCTGCAGAGCCGGAGCCGGAAGCCACCGCCGAACCGGCCCCTGCTTCCGCGCCTGCGGACAATCCTGATTATCCATCGGCCGCCGGCCTGAACACCCCGACCCTGGAGGCATTCGGCACGGACTTTACGCTGGTGCTCAACGTGACCTGCCCCGACAAGGGCTGGTACAAGTCCGCGACCAGTTTCGGGGATTTCAAGCTGTTCCCGACCGATGACCCCAGCCATATCTTCTCCGGCGACCCGCGCATAACCTTTGAACTGAAAAGCGGTCTGGATAAGATCAACTACTATTACGACGACTTTGAAAACGTGGAGGAACTTACCCCGCGCACCATCGGCGGCGTGGAGATGGCCGGACGCACCTACAAAAACGTGGGTATGTGGTGGACCGAATACTACGGTGAGATGCCCACCGGCGGCTGGCTGGCCATCAAGATCTCCGGTGTAGACATTGACCCCGGCACCGAGGGCGACACCGTGCTGAACAGCGTCACCTTTGGCTAAGCACAGGCAGTTTGCCGCACTCTCAACCGAAAGGCGGGTGAACCAACCATGAAAAGAAGCTGTGCCGTACTATTGGCGGCGGCAATGCTGCTGTCGGCGGCAGGCTGCGCACAGGACAGCAAGCGGTCCGAGCCGAGCAAACCGGCTGCAAGCGCAGTGAGCGAGACCTCCGCTGAAAATGTGGAAGCTGCGGAGGAGGCCCCGCAAAAGCCGCAGCCCTCCCGCAGGTTTGATGATTCCCGCATCTCTACGCTGTATGATGTGGAATTCAGCTACACCGACCCCAACGGCAACAAGGACACCTATTTTTACGAGGTCCCGCAGATCGATGATGACACCGAGGGCGCAAGGAACATCAACGAGATGATCGGCTACCGCTTCGGCTATCTGGTGGAGCGCGCGCTGGACGCTCGTTCCCGCAATGACTTTATCGACACAAGCTACATCATCTGGGTCAGCAACTGGGACGGTCCCCTGCTGAGCCTGCAGATCACCAGCTCTGACGCGATGTACAACCACGATGTGGGTTCGTACCATTACAATTTTGCCACCGGGCAGGAGCTTTCCAACCCGGAGATGCTGGCGCATCTGGGCTACACCGACGACGCCAAGGTGATGCACGCGCTGGAACGCGCAGTAGCGCAGCATTTTGACACCTACTACGGCTACATCGACCCCGACCAGACCGCCATGCTGTACATGATGCGCGCGCAGAGCCTGAGCAATCTGGACGGACTGTACAGCTACTATTCCCTGTATCCGAAATACAGCCACGGTTTTGTTGCCACGGTTCCGATGTACACCCCCGCCGGGTCGGGAATGTACTGGACGGATGTTCAGGTCGACCCCGACAAGCGCCAAGGCAGCGGCCAGATCCTGCACGGGCAGGATGAATGGTTCACCTGCGATGTAAGCGCCGACGGCGCTGTGACGGTGCGTGCCTTGACCGACTATGTTACCCCTGACGGCGCTATGACCTATCAGACCATGAAGGAATGGTACGAGTTGGGCGACAAGACCGAGTTTGCGGTCAGCGGCTGCTACAGCGACTATATAAAGATGCTGATGACCAGCATCGGGCAGGACTACGCCCCCTATGTTTTCCTTCTGACCGAGAACGGCAACGTCGAATACATTGATGTCATCAGCGGCGCACAGTGCGGCACGATGGTCAACGGCGGTCCGCTCTTCGGCATCAACGGCATTGTCCGGTTTGAGACCGGCACGGCCTACGATGCGGAGTACGGAGCCGAGTACGCGACTGTGTACGGCGTTTCCCGCGATAATGAAAAATTCAATCTGATGGAGGCTGTCTGGAACACCGCCCCGCTGAGCATTCCGAACATGGTCGGCTCCTTTGTGAGTGACGAGACCGGCACCTGGTTTGAAATCTGCGAGGATCAGCCAAACTTCTACACCGGCGCATACACCAACGGCCAGATGGTTCCGGCCACATGGGACAGCAGCATCTCCTACCTTGGTATGGATGACCGCGGCTGGATCTGCTCCGTTTCGCTGTTCCGTATGGATTCAGGGCGTACACAGCGCGAAACGCTGGCTATGATGCCCGCTGATTACGGCGGCGTCAATGTAATGCACATCGGTGGGGAATCCCTTCTGAACCTGCCGCAGCAGGAAGCTGTATGGTTTGAAATGACACAGGAATAAGCAAGGTTCTAAAATATTACTTTATAAAAGGAGGCAGACACTATGGCAACATGTACGCAATGTGGTGCCGAGTTAAAGCCCGGTACTAAATTCTGCGAGAATTGCGGTGCAAAAGTATCCGTACCGCAGCCCGCCGCACAGCCCGCAGCTGTGCCCCAGCCCCCGGTTCAGCCTACCCAGGCTGCACCGCCGCCCCCGCAGCCTGCACAGACGCCCCCGCAGCCGCAGGCAGGCGGCGGCAATCCCTATGCAGGCAGCGCACCTGCCGCCCCGCAGCCCCAGACGAACGCAGCGAATCCTTACGCGGGCAATGCGCCCGGCACACCGCCGCAGACCGGCGCAGGCGCACCGCTTTACGCCAGAAACACACCCCCGCCTGCGTCCACACCGCCGGATGCTCCCCATGCTGTCACGCCGCCGCCACCCGGCGGCACGGGCGGCAACCCTTACGGCAATATGGCCCCCGGCGGCAAGCCCAAGCGCCCCCGCGCACCAATGTCCCCCAAGCGGATGATCCTGATCGCCATCCCGGTGATATTCCTGCTTATGATCATCGTAACAATGATCAGCGGCTCCATCCGCACCGGCAAGCCGAACGCCAGTGACCCGAACCAGGGCACCTGGGAAGCAGCCTACGCCGAGGTCGGCGGCTCCGTGACGCAGGTCGAGGATGCCTTCGGCAGCGGGTTCCTGATGGACCTGAATGATAAGGGCAAGTGCGTTGTAACGGTGGACGGCACCAAGTCCTATGGCAAGTGGACGCTGAACGGCGGGGCCTTCCAGCTGGATTGCGGCGGCCTGAACTGCACCGGCACCCTGCAAGACGAGATCCTGACCCTGAACGATGTGCAGGGACAGGGCGTAACGCTCTACTTCGTCAAGTCCGGCAGCACCATGCAGCAGCCTCTGGACGGTGACAACATGACCCAGGGCACCACCGCAGGCAGTGATACCGATGTGGGCATCTATGTGCTGGAATCCGCCTCCGACAGCGAGTACACCCTCTCCAAGGAGGAACTTGCCCTTGTCGATATGGAGGACTTCTACATTGAGCTGCGTGCGGACGGCACCGGCGAAACCTACATGGAGGATTTTGTCACCTTCCAATGGAAGGACGGCAACTTCTATGCGCTGACCGATCCCGATACCCCGGCCATGACCTACACCCGCGAGGGTGACCTGCTGACCATTGAGTTTGACGGTATGACCATGGTCTTTAAGCGCAGCGACACCAAGCCTGAAATCGACCCCGCCTTGCTGGACGGCGGCGATGACGAATATGACATCGACGGCACGGATGAGCCTGACCCGCCCTACACCTACGATGACGGCAACACCTACGCTGATTTGGGCAACACCAACTGGTACGGCTGGTTCCGGATGGAAAACTACAAGAATGTACCCAACCGCGACTACTTTGACACCGACACCTACGATTGCTGGGGCTACATCGGTGAGAGCGAGGACGGCAGCCACTACTTTGAGGTTTACCGCGACGGTATGCCCGATGACCCGGTCATCACGATGTGGGTCAATGTCTATGATGACCATATCGAGCCTATCCTGGACGGCAGCGATTGGGTGCTGGATCAGCATATTGACGACAGCGAAGCATACAACTTCAATATCTACCCGTACAACGACTGCATCTCGCTGTTCATGTATGACTACGAGGGCGACGACGGCACGGCCTGTGCGGTCAGCTTCTACATGAGACTGGACGGCACCGAGTGGAACGAGGAACTCGAGGAGCTGCCGCCCCGCTATGAGGAGTACAAGGCCGCCCTGGCCAACAAATGACGACCTGATTTATCTGTAACAAAACGGGGCGGGTCCTGCCCGCCCCTGACATAGGAGGATCACTATGGGACTTATCAGAGCTGCAATGGGCGCTGCTGGCGGCGTTATGGCCGACCAGTGGAAGGAATACTTTTATTGTGAAGCCATGCCGGCTGACCTGTTGGCCACACGCGGCTGGAAACGCCAGAGCGGACGCAGCGCCAACACAAAGGGCAGCGACAACATCATTACAAACGGCTCCATTGTGGCCGTTGCCGACGGCCAGTGTGCCATGATCGTGGAGCAGGGCAAGGTCGTGGATATGTGCGCCGAGCCGGGTGAGTACACCTACGATACCGGCAGCGCTCCCTCGCTCTTCAGCGGCGACCTGTCCGACTCTATCGGCGCAGTGTTCCAGAACATCGGCAAGCGCTTTACCTTCGGCGGCGAGGCCCCGATGGATCAGCGCATCTATTACTTCAACACCAAGGAGCTGGTGGGCAACAAATACGGCACGCCCAGCCCGGTGCCCTTCCGCGTGGTGGATCAGCGCGCCGGCATCGACATCGACATTGCCATCCGCTGCTTCGGTGAGTACAGCTACCGCATCACCAACCCCATTTTGTTCTACACCAATGTCTGCGGCAATGTGGAGGAAGGCTACACCCGCGATGAAATCGACGGGCAGCTGAAATCCGAGCTGATGACCGCCCTGCAGCCCGCTTTTGCCAAGATCAGCGATATGGGCATCCGCTATTCCGCACTGCCCGGCCATACGATGGAGCTTGCCGAGGCCCTCAACGATGTGCTCTCCGCCAAGTGGGGTAAGCTGCGCGGCATTGAGATCGTATCCTTCGGTGTTTCCAGCGTGAAGGCCAGCGAGGAAGACGAGCAGATGCTCAAGGAAATGCAGCGCAACGCAGCCTTTATGGACCCGACCCGCGCCGCTGCGCATCTTGTCGGCGCACAGGCCAGCGCTATGCAGACCGCAGCCGGCAATCAGGGCGCAGGCCCCGCCATGGCCTTTATGGGCATGAATATGGCCGGTGCAGCCGGCGGTATGAACGCCCAGAACCTGTACCAGATGGGCGCGCAGCAGGCCGCCGCACAGCCCGCCCCGGCCCCGGCACCTGCCCCCGCCGGGTGGACCTGCAGCTGCGGCCAGACCGGCAACACCGGCAAATTCTGCGCAAACTGCGGCAGCCCCAAGCCGGCCCCGGCCCCCGCAGCCGGCAGCTGGGTATGCAGCTGCGGCACCTCCAACACCGGTAAGTTCTGCAGCAACTGCGGCAGCCCCAAGCCCGCACCGGCCCCCGCCAAGTGCAGCCAGTGTGGTTGGACCCCGGATGACCCGGCCCATCCGCCCAAGTTCTGCCCGGAGTGCGGTAAGCCGTTTGGCCAGTGATGCGCAAAAAAATCGCTGCGGTGCTTTGCGCCGCAGCCGCTTTTCTGACAATGTCCGGCTGTAAAAAAGCGCCGCCCGGCACACTGACCGGTATCAGCATCAGTTATTCCGGTATGTGCTATGACGACACCTATGGGTTTAGCATAAGAAACGACCCGGCTGACGGCTGCCTTTTCAGCTGTAATTACAAGGAGGATGAATGGGTGGAGCTGGAAAACATCCCGGTTGAGGACACCCATTGGCAAGAAGCCCTGGCTCTTGCAGAAAAGCTGGGGCTGGAAAGCCTGCCGGACGAAAAGGAAAGCCCTCCCGGCTTATTTATCACCGATGAAACGTTAGATAGCGTTTGCCTGATTTACAAGGCCCCGGATGACGAGATCGTCTACCGTTATCTGGATGCCGATGGCAATACGCGCAGCGCCCTGCGCGATTTTTTTGAGGATCTGGCAGGGCAGCTGCAAACCGAAGGAAAGAGAGGTGACGCATAATGGCAACGCAGCTTACCAACTACCAATGCCCTGCCTGTACCGGTCCGCTTCACTTTGACGGTGCCAGCGGAAAGCTGGTGTGTGACTTCTGCGGCAGCAGCTACGACACCGCCGAGATCGAAGCCCTGTATGCCCAAAAAGAAGCCGCTGCCGAAACCGCCGCGCAAAACAAAGAAGCGCCCCCGCCCGACTCCGTCTGGAGTGAAAACGAGGCCGCCGGGCTGCGCAGCTATTCCTGCCCGTCCTGCGGCGCAGAGCTGATCTGTGACGAGACGACCGCCGCGACAAGCTGCCCGTACTGCGGCAACCCAACGGTCATTGCGGGGCAGTTCAGCGGTATGCAGCGGCCCGAGCTTGTCCTGCCGTTTGTGCTGGATAAGAACGCCGCCAAGGCCGCGCTGAAAAAATACTATCGCGGCAAGAGGTTCCTGCCCAATGCCTTCTCCTCGCAGAACCATATCGAGGAGATCAAGGGTGTGTATGTCCCGTTCTGGCTGTTTGATGCCAACGCCTCCGGCTCGGGCCTATATGAAGCCACGACCAGCTCCAGCCACCGCAACGGCGATTACGTCATCACCACGACCAAGCACTATGATGTCCGCCGCGCGGGTACTACGCAGTTTATGGGTGTGCCGATGGACGGCTCGACCAAGATGCCCAACGGCCACATGGACGCCATCGAGCCGTATGACTACCGTGCCTTCCAGCCCTTCTCGACAGCATTCCTGCCGGGCTACATGGCCGACAAATACGACGAGGACGCCGACACCTGCCAGGCCCGCGCCCACAGCCGTATGCAGAATTCGGTCAGCAGCGAGCTTTCGGCCAGCATTACCGGCTACAACAGCGTAAGCACCCTGAGCGAGAATATCAGCATTGATTACACCGCCAAGCACTACGCGCTGCTGCCGGTCTGGATGCTGCACACCAAATGGCAGGGCAAGGACTACCTGTTCGCCATGAACGGGCAGACCGGCAAGCTGGTCGGCGACCTGCCGGTTGATAAGCGAAAGGTGGTCGCCTGGTTTGCGGGCATCAGTGTTCCGCTGATGATCCTGCTTGCATTCCTGCTTTGAAAGGGGGAAACAGAGTATGAAAAAGAAACTGTTTTCTCTGCTTACGGCACTGGTGCTGTGCCTGTTCTGCGCCCTGCCGGCGTTTGCCGAAATGCCGCTGGTGATGGACACCTACGAGCTGTTCAAACCCGAAGCGACCGCTGAATTGGAACAAAAGGCGCAGGATGCCAGTGCCGGACACGGTGTCAATGTCTACCTGCTGACGGTGGCTGACATCGGCGGCCAGAACGTGCGCGAGTTCGCCAAGGATTGGTACCGCGACTATGACCTTGGCTACGGCGAGGGCAAAAGCGGTATCCTGTTCCTGATTGCGCTGGATTCCCGCGATTATGTTACCATCACCTACGGCGGCGGTGTCACGGCCTTTACCGATTACCGCATTGCACAGATCGAGGATAAGATCGTGCCGATGCTCTCGGACGGAACGTATTACAAGGCCTCCGACACCTACATAGAAATGTGCGCTGACACGCTTGATTTCTATGCCGACAAGGGCGCGCCGCTGGACAGCGGCAACGACCCCGCCAAGGGTTGGATCAAGTGGGTGTTTGTGTTTGTCATTCCGCTGGCTGTGGCGAGCATCGTCTGCGGCATCTTCTACGCGCAGATGAAAACCGCCAACGAGCAGACCCACGCCAACGCCTACATGCCCGCCGAGGGTCTGGCGCTGTCCGTGGTGGAGGACACCTACACCCATACCACCGAAACCGAGCGCTACGACCCCGTCAAGGACGACAACTCGAGCAGCTCGAGCGGCTCGAGTACCGACAGCGACGGTTTTGGCGGCAGCTCGGGCGGAAAATTTTAAGAGTATCCATTTTGACAACAGCGGCGGCTTTCTTTGCGAAAGCCGCCGCTGGCCTTTTATCGGAATTTTTCGTTATAACTATGAGAAATGTTCTGCTGTTTAGGGGTACTGCAAGCACAAAAAAGCTCCTGCAGCGTTTAATTCACGCTGCAGGAGTCTTTTTTACTTTTTCCTTTTCAGCCAGAACACCTTAAACTTCCCGTATCCGTTGGGCTTGTCCTCGTCGAATTCCTCGGTCTTGACGTAGCGCTTGAAGGCACCGTCAAACTGCAGGGCGTTCCCGTCCTCCTGAATGTCGGTCAGCACGCGGGGAATGGCGGTTTTCTGGCTCTCAAACTCCGGTTCGCGGTCCCATAAAATGTTCCCGTCAGCGTCAAAGCCGTGGGCCCAGACGCTGAACACCAGACAGGCGGCCTCGCCGTAGCAGTAGCGCTCAAAGCGGATGCGGCCATCCAGATAAAACAGCAGACAATCGCGAAAATGGGTCTCCAGCTCTTTCTCATAACGGCGCCCGCACCCGGACCCGGCAAAATCGGCAGCATTGGCAGTCATGGCGTGCCCTCCTGTTTGTTAGTGCTTTTATTATACAGCAGGGCAGGGCGTTTCGCAAGCAGAAATATAGGGCGCGGCGGTAGGAGCCGGGCATGCCCGGCCCGGTGCTCTCCTGCAAATGCCCACCCGCCATATACCGCCGGGCCGCCTATATGCGGCCCCTGCTGCGCGGTAAAACATTACGCTTTCACATCCGTTTTTTCCAGCAGCACTTTTGCGGTCAAAAGCACCACCGCCAGCCAGCCCGCACACGCCAGCAAAAACGGCAGCACATTCCCGGCCAGCACGTCGGTGCTGTGGTTGGCGTTCATGCCCTGCTGCATCAGGCAGTAGGGCCACAGCAGGGCATAGCCCTTGCTGCCGATCAGCATTCCCGCAATGCCGCCGACCAGCCCTAAGAAAATCGGCACCGCAAAGCTGCGGATCAGCATGGCCAGCAAAAGCTGCACCGCCGCCACAGCCAGACCGCCGAAAATGCCGCGCACCAGATAGAAAACGATGCTCATCGGCGGCCAATCGCTGAACCCGGCAAACAGCCGCCCGCACGCCACGTACAGCACAAAGACAAAGCATTGTGTAAAGCACATCAGCTTTACAACAACAAGGAGCTTTGCCGCAAACAGCGCAAAGGGCCGCACGGGTGCTGCCATGATCAGGTTCCAGTTGTGGCCAAGGTGCTCAAGCCGCCAAAGGTAGGCCGCATACGCCGACACCATCGCGGGAAAGAACAGCATCGAGTAAAACAGCGTGTGCTGTGTCCACAGGCTGTACCACCGCTCGGTCAGGATTTCCAGATTTTGCAGATAGTTGAATGTCCCATACCCGGCGGAAATCAACGGCAGCACAAAGAAGATCACCCAGATGGGCGACGCATGCAGCTTGCGGTTTTCGGCAATTATACAACGCTTCAGCATTCGTTATACCTCCTTATCGCGCATCATGCGCCAGGCAGCGGCAAACAAAACCGCTGCCAGTACCACGGTAAACGCCAGCAGTCCCCAGTTGTAGGGCCGCAGACCGTAGGTCACGGTGTGGGTGGCCTGGTCCCAGTAGGAAACCTCATAGCAGGACAGCGGGACAAAGTAGCCCCACGGCACAAAATAACTGACAAGGGGCGGCATGAACGCCGAAAACAGCCCGATCAGTGCCCCCACAATGCCGACACAAAGCGCAGGCAGCGGGTTGTCAAAAATCAACATCAGCAGAAGCTCCGAGAAAAACAACATGACATCGACAGCCAGCGTGCAAATGCCCGTGTACACAAACGGCCCGGCGGGGAACGCCTCGGTGTAGCCCTGCACCCGCCCCAGCAGGATGGATACGGCCATTTCCAGCGTGACCATCAGCAGGACCTCGCCCGTGCCCAGCAGCGCCTTGCCCGCAAACAAACTGCGGCGGCTTTGCAGCGTGTACAGCAGTTTTGTGGTGCTGCCCTTGACCTCCATGTCCCACAGGCGGCTGGCGATCAGTGCCATCACAATGGGCAATAAAATGGCGTTCAGAACGGGCAGCGCGAACAAAAGGGCGCTGTAGGCGTTGGCCAGCTCGTCCGCGCCGGTGGGGACCGCCGCCCCGGCCCAGAGATACACGACCACCGGCACGGCCAGGCAGATTAGCAAATCGTGGCGGCGGCGGGCCTTTTGCAGCTCCGCATGCAGTGCTTTGCCCATCTCAGTCCGCCTCCTCGCTCGTCAGGCTCAGGAAAATCTCCTCCAGCGTCTTGGTGTGGGGCGTCAGCTCCACAACGCCCGCGCCGCAGGCAGCCAGTTTTTGCACGAGGTCGGCCAGCAGGGCATCCTGCAGGGGCGGCAGCGTCACAACGCAGCTGTCGCTGTGCGCGGTCAGACCGTTGGCGCGCAGGATCGGTGCGGCCTTGGCCGGGTCCAGCAGTCGCAGCGTGACATTGCCGCGGCTGTGGCGCTGCAATTCGGTCAGCGGTCCCTCAAACAGTATATGGCCGTGGTCGATGATGCCGACCTGCTCGACCATCTGCTCCATCTCGCCCAAAAGATGGCTCGAGATCAGCACCGTCGCGCCTGTGGCGGCGGGCATGTTCCGGATGAGCGCGCGCATCTCCTGAATGCCCGCGGGGTCCAGACCGTTCGTCGGCTCATCCAGGATCAGCAGCTTCGGGCTGCCCAGCAGCGCCATGGCAATGCCGAGTCGCTGCTTCATGCCGAGCGAATACTGCCCGACCCTGCGGTTGCGGTCCTGCGTCAGATGCACAATGTCCAGCACGCGGCCGATGTCCTTATGGGGCACACCCTTTAAGTCGGCCACGATCTCCAGATTCTCCTGTGCGGTCAGATGCAGATACCCGGCGGGGGACTCAATCAGGCTGCCGGTCTGGCGCAGCAGCGGCAGGCGGCTTTTCTCGGTCAGCTCCTGCCCGAGCAGGCGCACCCGGCCCGCCGTGGGGTGGATGAGCCCCAGCAGCATCTTCATGGTGGTGGATTTGCCCGCGCCGTTCGGCCCGATGAACCCGTACACGCACCCCTGCGGTACGTGCAGCTCCACATGGTCTACGGCTGTATGCGGCCCGTACTGCTTGCACAGGGCCTTTGTCTCGATTACGGTTTGCATAATGCACACTCCTTTGCTTTCGGTATGGCCCTATGCTACACCCTGCGCCTTAAACGAACTGTAAGAGCAGCTTAATTTTGCCTTAATTTTGGGGTCGTGCCATGGTGGGCGGGGGTGAATCGTAGTATGATAGGCAGGGACCGTATATGGGCGGCCCCTATAAGCTCAAAAAAGGGGAAAACCTATGACCACCATCTACGACGCCGCCATCCTCCTGGTCGATGACAACCCAGACCTGCTTACCCTAGTCACGGACAACCTGCGCACGGCAGGCTACAAAAGCGTATGCACTGCCGCAGACTGCGCCGCGGCACGGGCGGCCTTCGCCGCGCACCGCCCGGACCTGATGATTCTGGACATCAACCTGCCGGACGGCGACGGCTTCGGGTTGTTCCGCACCCTGCGGACAGAATCGGACGCCCCGGCACTGTTTCTCTCGGCGCGGGACGCCGACGCGGACAGGCTGTTCGGGCTGGGACTTGGCGCGGACGACTATCTGACCAAGCCGTTCCTGATGCAGGAGCTGCTTTTGCGCGTGCAGCACCTTTTGCAGCGCGCCTACCGCACCGAGCTGCGCCGCAGCCGGGTGCTGACGCTGGGGGACTGCACGGTCAATTTGCAGGACGCCGCCGTCCGCCGCGCTGACGGCACAACGCTGGCCCTGACCGCCACCGAGCGCGCCCTGCTGCAAAGGCTGGCCGATGACCGCGGGCACATCGTAACCTATGATGCCGTTTGCGAGGCCGTCTGGGGCGCGGACTATTACGGGTACGAGAACAGCCTGAACGTGCATATCCGCCATCTGCGGGAGAAAATCGAGCCTGACCCCGGGCATCCGCAGTGGCTTCTCACGGTGCGGGGCATCGGCTACCGGCTGACTGGGGAGGTGTGAAGTTGAAAACCTTTACACGAATGATCGGGCGCTATGTGCTGGCCACGGCGGCGGTGGTGCTGCTGGTGGTGGGTCTGCTGCTGGGGGCGGTGGTCTATCTGGGGCTGCACTACGGCGCGGCCACGGACAGCCGCGTCCGCATCGGTACGCTGGCAGAGGCCCTGACCCCTACCGCCGACGGCCTGCAGCTGGACCCCGCCCGCACGCCCGCGGACTGGCTGCAGGGCTACGCCTGGGCGATGGCGCTGGACGACGACGGCAGTGTGATCTGGCAGCATGACCTGCCGCAGAACTTGAATAAACACTACACAGCGTCGGAAATCGCCTCGTTCTCGCGGTGGTATCTTGACGACTGGCCGGTGTTCTGCTGGACGGCAGACTACGGCCTGTTTGTGGCCGCCGTGCCGCGCGGTTCGGTCTGGAAGTACAATATTTACAACAATGAGCAGCTTATGAACGCCATGGCAGCGGGTATGCTGCCCGCGCTGGCGCTGCTGCTGGGTGTGGCAGCTGCATGCTGTCTGCTGTTCAGCTGGCGCGGTGCGCGGCGCTTGCAGACGATTGCTGCAGGGCTGGAAACCGTGGCCGATGGCGGTACGATCCGGCTGTCGACAGACGGCTTTGCGGGGGAACTGGCCGACACGGTCAACCGCACGAGTGAGCAGCTGCGCCGCCGCAATGAGATCATCGCCCGGCGGGACGATGCCCGCACAAGCTGGATCGCGGGGGTCAGTCATGATGTGCGCACACCGCTGGCGCTGATTCTGGGCTGGGCCGAGCAGCTCGAGCAGGACACCGCCCTGCCCGCCGCGGCGCGGCAAAAGGCGTGCGGCATCCGCACCCAGAGCGAGAAGCTGCGCGCTTTGATCGAGGATCTGAACCTGACCAGCAAGCTGCAATACGGCGCGCAGCCGCTGCGCTGCCAGCCGACCCAGGCCGGACCGCTGCTGCGCAGGCTGGCCGCCGAGTTCTGTGACAGCCCGCTGGCGGCCCGCTGCACGGTGGCGTTGGAAATTGCACCCGACGCCGACAAGGCGATTCTGGACGCGGACGCCGCGCTGCTGGCCCGCGCAGTGGAAAACCTGCTGCACAATGCGGCCTGCCACAACCCCGGCCCCGTGCAGGTGCAGCTTTCCGCGGTGCGCACAGGAAAAACACTGAGGATCACGATAGCCGACGACGGCGCGGGCTACCCGCCCGCCGTGCTGCACGCCCTGCAGACCGGTGAAGCGGGGGAGAATACGCCCCACATTCTGGGTCTGCACGTCGTCGAGCAGATCATCCGCGCCCACGGCGGCACGGTAGCCTTTGCCCGGAACGCACCGCGCGGGGCAAAGGCGGTGCTGGTGCTGCCGGTGACGGAAGATCCTGCCGCACGGTAGGGGTGGGAGATGTCACGCCTGCGGCCTTTCCGCAAAATCGCGTTTTCCGCAGGGGCCGGGTGTGCCCGGCCCCTGCGGAGAATGCGATATTTTTTTATTCTCACAAAAAAATCATCCTGATTTTAGTGGATTTTCTTGGCATAACCCTGTATAATGTTTATTATAAATAGGTAAAGGGGGCAGTGTGCCCATGGCACAACCGAATCTTCCCGCCGTGACTGCCATTGTGGTGGCGGCAGGGGCATCCCGTCGTATGGGCTTTGACAAATTGAGCTACCGTCTGCCGGATGGCCGCACCGTGCTGGAGACAAGCTGTGCCGCACTGGCTGCGCACCCGGCAATTACCCAGCTTGTGCTGGTCTGCGGCGGCAACCGCGCCGCCTGCGAGGCCATCGCCGCCGCCTGTCCCAAGCCCTGCGCCGTCGTACAGGGCGGTGCGACCCGCGCCGACAGCGTGCGCAACGGTCTGGCCGCGGCGACAGGCGAGCTTGTTGCCATCCACGACGCCGCCCGCCCCTTTGTCAGCGAGAGCGTCATCACCGCCGCACTGACCGCTGCCGCCGAGACCGGCGCAGCCGCGCCCGCAGTGCCCGTCAAGGATACGGTGAAGGTCGCAGACCCGTCTGGCCGCGTGCTAGACACGCCGGACCGCGCCACGCTCTACGCCGTGCAGACGCCGCAGTGCTTCCGCCGCGCACTCTACACCCAGGCGCTTGCCGCCGTCACGGGGGAAAAAGCCCGCCTTGTCACCGATGATTGCAGCCTGTTTGAGCTGGCCGGTCTGCCCGTCAGGCTGACCGAGGGCGATTACGCCAACTATAAAATCACTACAAAAGAAGATCTGCAAAAGGAGAAAACCATGCGCATTGGTCACGGATACGACGTTCACCGCTTAGTGGAGGATCGCAAGCTCATTATGGGCGGCGTGGAGATCCCGTATGAGAAGGGCCTGCTCGGCCACTCCGACGCGGATGTGCTGCTGCACGCCGTAATGGACGCTGTGCTGGGCGCGGCGGCGCTGGGCGACATCGGCCAGCACTTCCCGGATAACGACCCCGCCTACAAGGGCGCGGACTCGCTGGCCCTGACCCGCGAGGTCGCCCGCATCATCGCCGAGCACGGCTATAAGGTCGGCAACATCGACGCCACGATCCTCTGCCAGCGCCCGAAGCTGGCCCCGCATATCCCGGCCATGCGCCGGAACATTGCCGACGCCTTCGGTCTGCCCGTGGACGCCGTCAGCGTCAAGGCCACGACGGAGGAGCACCTCGGCTTCACCGGCGAGGGCCTCGGCATTGCCGCCCATGCGGTGGCGCTGATCGAGTGATTTTGTCAGTCTCCCGGCAGGGGCGGGACATCTCCCGCCCGCGGCTTTGCCATGTGCGTCCGTTTGCGGGAAACCTGCGGGCCGGGCATGCCCGGCCTCTACGCCTGTTCTAATGCCTATTTTGACCCAGAAAGGGGGCTGCGGTGCCCATGCTGCCCAACCAGATGTTCAATGCCGTTTTAAGCAGCCTGCGTACATTTGACCCGCTGTCCGATACGCTGGACATCCTTATTATCTCCTTTGTCTTTTACCAGCTGCTGCAATTCGCGCGCAAATCCCGCGCGGGCCAGCTGGTCAAGGGCATCATCCTGATTCTGGTTTTCTACGGTCTGGCCGTCATGCTCAACCTGAAAACCGTCACCTGGGTGCTCAACAACGTCATCACCATCGGCTTTATGGCCGCCGTCGTCATCTTCCAGCCGGAGCTGCGCCGCACGCTCGAGCGCATGGGTCAGTCCACAATGTGGGCCAACCTTCTGGTCGGGAACCGCCGCAGTGACCCGTCGCTGCGCGGCGCGTGGCAGAGCGCCGTTGTGGCCATCTGCGACGCGGCGGAGCAGCTGTCCGACACGCGCACCGGCGCGCTGATGGTGCTGGAACGCAACAATAATCTGGATGAGATCATCCGCACCGGTACGCCGATGCACGCCGATGTCATCCCCGAAATGCTCGGCACGATCTTCTATGAAGGCACGCCCCTGCACGACGGCGCTGTCGTCATCCGCGACGGCGTCATTGTGGCGGCGGGCTGCGTGCTGCCGCTGTCCAACAACCTCGAGATGGGCAAGGACATGGGCACCCGCCACCGCGCGGGCCTCGGCATGAGTGAGAACTCCGACGCCATCGTCGTCATCGTCAGCGAGGAGACCGGCATCATCTCGATGGCGAAGAACGGCGTGCTCATCCGCCGCCTGGACCGCCAGAACCTCTTCAACCTTCTGCAGGAGGAGATCGTTCCCCCCGCCGAGGACGAGGAGGCCAATATCTCGCCGCTGCAAAAGCTGATGCGCAAGGGAGGCGCACTGAACCATGGCAAACCCGAATAACCCTCTCGCGCCGGGGCTGAACGGCGCCGCGCCCAAGGGCCCGCGCACGATCTGGAATAACCCGGTGTTTTCCGCCGTTCTGGCAATCATCATGGGCTTTGCCATGTGGATCATCGTTACGGTCTACATCGACCCCCAGGGCTCCACGACGGTGACCGGCGTGCCGATCAACTACACGAGCGGCGCGTCTACCTACACGGCCCAAGGTCTGGACATTGTGGAAAAACCCGACATTGAGGGCGTGACCGTAAAAGTCGAGGGCAACAGCACGATCATCGGCAACATCCGCAGCGCCGACATCATGGTCTACCCAAGCTACGCCGGTGTCAGCGGCGCGGGCAAGGTCACGCTGCGCCTGCAGGCCCGTGTGACGAACACAACAGACTTCCCCGGCGACATTGAGTGTACGGTGGAAAGCCCGAGCACCATCGACGTCGTCTTTGACGAGGTCAGCGAAAAGACCGTTCCCGTCACGGTGGACGCCTCCGCAGTGACGATCTCCAGCGGCTATATGCTGAACAAGACCACCGCCGTGCCCGCCGAGATCACGCTGCGCGGCCCGACGAGCGAGCTGGATCAGGTGTCCAGCATCGTCGCCCCGGTCCAGATGGACGGCGAGCTGGCCGACACCACGACGGTGCCTGCTACGCTGGAGCTTCGCGACGAGGAGGGCAACGCCTTCACGCCGCAGTATATCTCGATGGAGAGCGACTCCGCCAACGTCACGCTGACGGTCTATCAGGTGCGGGAGCTGCCGTTGAAGGTGGACTTCATCGGCGCGCCGAACGGCTTCGACGTCGAGAGCCTGCACTATTCGCTGAGCCAGCAGACCTTGTGCGTGGCCGGTCCTGCCCGCACGATCAGCGCCTTGGAGGCCCTGACCGTGACGGACTTTGACCTGGCCCGTGAGTTTGAGCCGGGCCGCGACTACCAGCGCCTTATCGAGCTGCCCGCGGGCATCGTCTCGCTGGACGGCGTCACGAACGTCACGCTGGACTTTGACACGTCGGAGATGGCCTCGACAAAGCTGAACGTCTCGAACATCCGCGCCATCAACGTGCCCAGCAACTATGAGCTGCAGATCTTGTCCAGCATCGTCAGCGGTGTGACGCTTTACGGCCCGGCGGATGAAATCGAGAAGCTGTCCGCCGACAGCATCGTCGCGCAGATCGACTGCCAGAGCCTGAACCTGACCGTCGGCCAGCAGACGATTGCCGTCAGCATCCAGATCCCGTCGTCCAGCCGTATTTTTGCCACCGGCAGCTATACGGTCCAGTGCGAGGTCACGTCGAAGTAACGCGACGCAGTAGGGGCCGGGCATGCCCGGCCCGCATCCTACGGGAAACCGCCCTATAACGGGAAAGCCGAGGGCCGGACATGTCCGGCCCCTACATGGCGCATACAAAATACCATCGTTTAAGGAACCTTATCTATGCTTTTAGTCCGCAACATCCGCCTGCCGCTGACCTGCCCCGACCCGGACGCCGAGGCAGCGGCGAAGGCACTGGCCATTCTCCGCGTGCCCGCCCGCCGGGCGGCGCACTGCGGTGTGGCAAAACTCAGCGTGGACGCCAGGCACGGTACGCCGGTGCTTGTCTACACCATCGCAGTCACACTCAAGGACGAGGGTGAGGAATCGGCATTGGCCGGGGCCTCGCCCTGTGTCTGTTATACACAGCCGCCAAAATTCGACTTTACAACGGGGAAAACGCCGCTGACCCATCGCCCGGTGGTCGTCGGTCTTGGCCCGGCGGGCCTGTTTGCGGCGCTGCTGCTGGCCCGCAGAGGCTACCGCCCGCTGGTGCTCGAGCGCGGCCCCGCGCTGGACGAACGGATTCGGGCCGTCGAGCATTTTGAGAAAACCGGCACACTGGACCCCAACGCCAACATTCAGTTTGGCGAGGGCGGCGCGGGCACCTTCTCGGACGGCAAGCTGACGACCCGCGTCGGTGACCCGCTGTGCGCGTTCGTGACCGGGGCGTTCCTTGACCACGGCGCGCCTGCCGACATTGCGTGGCGGCAGAAGCCCCACGTCGGCACCGACCTGCTGCGCGGCGTCATCCGCAGCATCCGCGGCGAGATTGAGGCTCTGGGCGGCGAGGTGCGGTTCAACACGGCGCTGACCGGCCTGCACACCCGGAACGGTGCGCTGACCGGCATCGAAACGACGGCGGGCCCCGTGCCCTGCGAGCAGATGATCTTAGCTGTCGGCCACAGCGCACGGGATACGTTTGCCATGCTGCACGGCCTGGGTCTGCCGCTGGAATGCAAGCCGTTCTCCGTCGGCTTCCGCGCCGAGCACCTGCAGACCGAGATCGACAAAAGCCTCTACCACGGCGCGGCAGGTCACCCGGCGCTGCCGAAGGGGGAGTACCAGCTGAGCCAGCACGTCTCCGGCGGGCGGTGCGTTTACACCTTCTGCATGTGCCCGGGCGGCACGGTCTGCGCCGCCGCCAGCGAGGCGGGCGGCGTTGTCACCAACGGCATGAGCCTGCACGCCCGCGATGGCCGCAACGCCAACGCGGCGGTGGTCGTCAGTGTGGACGGCAGCGACTTCGACAACGACCCGGCGAAGGCCGTCGCGTTCCAGCGTCGGTTGGAGCAGGCCGCTTACCGCGCAGGCGGCGGGAATTATCTTGCCCCGGCGGAGACCATCGGCAGCTTTCTGGCCGGGCGCGGTGCGCTCGAGCTGGGGGCAGTGCAGCCGACCTACCCGCGCGGTGTGACGCCCTGCGACCTTGGCAGCCTGCTGCCCGATGATTTGAGCGGTGCCCTGCGCGAGGGATTGACCGCCTTTGGCCGCAAGCTGGCGGCCTATCGCACCCCCGACGCCGTGCTGACGGGTCTGGAGACCCGCACCAGCAGCCCCGTGCGCCTGCTGCGCGATAAAGAAGACCTGCAATGCACCGGCCTGGCCGGGCTTTACCCCTGCGGCGAGGGTGCGGGCTACGCGGGCGGCATCATGACCGCCGCCGTTGATGGTGTGCGCTGCGCCGCCGAGCTGATGAAGAATTGGGGACCGATGGCGGACTGATGCGTCCGCAGGGGCCGGGCATGCCCGGCCCGCAGCCTACAGGAAACCGCCCTATAACCGGAAAGCCGAGAGCCGGATATGTCCGGCCTCTACAATGCAGTGACAACAGATTGGACAACCAAATGCCTGACAACAAAACTCCCAAATATCAATACGATCACTACGACTTCGGCGATATGCTGGACAGCGCCGTTGAGGCGGGCAGCAAAATCGGCTCGTCGGTGCTGGGCAGCATTGCAGACGCCCTTGCACAGGCGGGCGATGCCATGAGCAGGCCGCAGCCCGACAGCTTCGCCGCATGGAAGCGCCGTCTGGAGCGCAAGTGGAAAAACGGCGGCCAGTCTGTCGGCGTTGCGCTGACGGCGGTTGGCTGGACCTTTACAGGCTGCTTCGGCATCGCGGCGCTTGTGCTGGGCATCCTGACGGCAGTCGGCGCAGGGCCGCTGGGGCTTTCCCAACAGGATTTTATAGCCCTGCCGATTTTGACGGCCGTGTTTTCCCCCCCAACGCTCGTCTTCCTCTTTATGGCCATCGTGGGCATGAAAAAGCTGACCTATTTCAGCCGCCTGCGCAGGCTGCTGCGCGCCGCCAATGACTGGACCTGCGACCTGCCCGCGCTGGCCCGCAAGGCACAGATCAAGCAGGAAAAGGCCTATGAAACCGTTGCAAAGGCTGTGGCGAACGGGGATCTTCCCAACGCCGCCATTTCCGACGATTACAGCACGCTTTACCTGGACGATTCGCTCATGCCGACGGCGGCAAAGCCTGCCGCAGCGCCGCAGGCCGAGCCTGCCGAACCCCTGACCGATGCCGAACAGTTCCGCCGTGAGGGCATGGACTTTTTGAACTACTTGAAAGTCTGCCGCGGCAAGCTGGGCACCGATGCGGACGAAGAACTTGCCGCAATGCAGAAAACCTGCGCGTCGATCATGGGCTTTGTCCACAACCACCCGGAGCAGCTGAACCGCGTGCGCCGCTTCCGGGAGTATTACCTGCCAACGACCCGCAAGCTGCTGGACACGGCGCAGGGTCTGGGTGATACGGACAGCGCGAACGCGGCGGAGATCCGCCGCGACATCACCGGTATCCTGCACACGCTGAACCAAGCGTATGAAAAGCTGTACGACACCCTTCTGCAGGACGTCAGCATGGACGTTTCCACCGAGATCGACACGCTGGAGGCTATGCTGCGGCAGGATGGCCTGACCCACGATTTTGAAGCTGATTTTAACACAAGGAGCTAAACTGTATGAATTACCCTGCGTGGCAACTGAAAAAGGCGGACCCCGCGGCGGAAACCTCGCTGGCCGGGGCCGGGTGCGGCGTACTGCTGCGCCGGGTGCTGGCCGCCCGCGGCTGCACGGACCCCGCCGCTGCGCAGGCCCTGCTGGGCCAGGGCGAACCGCTGAGCGACCCGTTCCTGCTCACCGATATGGACAAGGCTGTCGTCCGTATCCAGGAAGCCATCGAAAATGAGGAGCTCATGGTCATCTACGGTGACTATGACGTCGATGGCATCTCGGCCACGGCCATTTTGTACGAATGTCTCACCAGCCAGGGCGCACACGTCCGCTGCAAGCTGCCTACCCGCGGCTCCGGCTACGGTCTGACACGCGCGGCGCTGGAATCACTGGCGTCCAAGGGCTTCAAGCTCGTCGTGACGGTAGACAACGGCATTTCCGCCGTCGAGGAGGCCGCCTGCGCAAAGGAGCTGGGCCTTGACCTCATCATCACGGATCACCACCTGCCGGGCGACACGCTGCCAGACGCCATCGCCGTTGTCGACCCCAAGCGCCCCGACGACGAAAGCCCGTTCAAGGACCTGTGCGGCGCGGGCGTGGCGTTCAAACTCTGTGCCGCGCTCGAGGGCTGCGACCCCGCCGAGCTGTTGGAAATGTACGGCGAGCTGGCGGCGCTGGGTACGGTGGCCGATGTCATGCCGCTGGTGGGGGAGAACCGCACGATTGTCCGCGAGGGTCTGTCCCTTTTGCAGGACACGATGCGCCCCGGCCTGCACGCGCTTTTGGAGAGCGCCGGCTGCGGCGGCAAGCCCGTCACGGCGGACACGGTCAGCTACAGTTTGGCCCCGCGCCTGAACGCTGCGGGCCGCATGGACAACGCCGCGGTAGCGCTCAAGCTGCTGCTCTGCGGCGACGAGGATCAGGCCACCGGCATAGCTGAACGCCTGGCCGAGATCAACACCGAGCGCCAGCAGACCGAACAGCAGGTCTTTGCCGCTGCTTTGCAGGCGTTGGAGGCAGACCCCGCCCGCACCCGGGACCGCGTGCTCGTCGTCAGCGGCGAGGATTGGCACCCCGGCGTCATCGGCATCGTGGCGGCGCGGCTCATGGAGCGGTTCAGCCGCCCGGTCATCGTCATCTCGATGCACGAGGGCGAGGGCCGCGGCAGCGGGCGCGCACCGGACCCGTTCGATCTGCACAGTGCGCTCGCCGACTGCGCACAATATCTGACGCGGTTCGGCGGCCACGCCGCCGCGGCGGGCGTTGAGATAGAGGAAGAAAATCTTGCCGCGTTCCGGCAGACCATCAATGCCTGGGCCGCGGCCCACGCCGCCCCGCCCGAGGCCGTCAGCCTGCGGCTGGACGCCGCCGCCACGCTGGGTGAGCTGAATCTGGAAAACGTCGGCGAGCTGGCCCGGCTGGCACCCTTTGGCCGCGAGAACCCCACGCCCGTGCTGCTGGTGCAGCATGCCTTTGTGGACGGCATCTGGCCGATGGGCGCGGAGGGTCGCCACACCCGCATCCGGCTGCGGCAGGGCAGCGACACGCTGTTTGCGTCGAGCTTCGGCATTGCGCCGCAGGCGTTTGCCTATCCCGTCGGCAGTGAGGTGGAGGCCGCGCTCGAGGTCTCGATCTTCAACGGGCGCAGCGGGCCGATGGTGTCCGCGCACCTCAAGGCTATCCGCCCTGCGGAGCTGGGCAATACTCCCAGTGAACAGGCCGCGTGGTTTGAGGCGTTCCGCACCGGCGGCAGCCTCGACGCGGCCCGCGCCGCCGCGCTGCTGCCGGCCCGCGCTGACACGGTATCACTCTACCGGCGTATCCGCGGCGGGCATGTGGCCGCGGCGGATCTGCAGCCGGTTTTTGCGGCGGAGGGGCCGCAGAACACCGGCAAGACGCTGGCAAGCCTGACGGCGCTGCAGGAGCTTGGCCTGATTGAGGAGCAGGAGGGCCGCTGGCTGCCCGTGCCCGTGACGGCTAAGCAGGACCTGGCCAGTGCGCCGGTGCTGCAAAAGCTGGCGGAGCTGGCAAAACAGGCATGAGCGCCCTACAGAATGCCCGAAAAAGCGCTGTGCAAGACAGATAGAAAACGGAGAGGGGAACGGACTATGGAAAACACAAACGTGCAAGAAGTAAAAATGCCCATCACCTATGACGATCTGAAAAAGAGTCTGGTTGACAGCGGCCGTCCCTATGATTTTGCTATGATCGACCGCGCCTACGCGCTGGCCGAAAAGGCCCACGGCGAGCAGCGCCGCCGCAGCGGCGAGCCGTACATCTGCCACCCGCTTTCGGTGGCGCAGATTTTGGTGGAGCTGGGCATGGACAGCGAGAGCATTGCCGCGGCCCTCATGCACGATGTGGCCGAGGACACGCCGGTCACGGTGGCCGAGATCAAGCAGAAGTTCGGCCCCGAGGTCGCGCTGCTCGTTGACGGCGTCACCAAGCTGACCCAGATCAAGTTCTCGAATGTCGAGGACCGTCAGGCCGAGAACCTGCGCAAGATGCTGCTGGCCATGAGCCAGGATGTCCGCGTCATGATTATAAAATTGTGCGACAGACTGCACAATATGCGCACCGGCGACGCCTGGCCCGAGCAGAAGCGCCGCGACAAGGCACTGGAAACGATGGAGGTCTATGCCCCCATCGCGCACCGCCTCGGAATTTCCAACATCAAGGAGGAGCTCGAGGACCGCAGTCTGCACTACCTTGACCCTGTCGGTTATGAGACGATCCGCGACCTGCTGAATAAGCACGGCGACGAGTTCCTGCATCAGGTCTGCCATACGATTGCCAGGCATCTGTCCGAAAACGGCATCCAGAAGGCGACCATCCGCCACCGCGTCAAGAGCATCTACGGCATTTACCGTAAGATGTATATGCAGAATAAGGATTTTGAGGAAATTTATGACATTTACGCTGTGCGTATCATCCTCGACAACGTCCCCGAGTGCTATACCGCGCTGGGGTTGATCCACGATATGTACCACCCGCTGCCCAACCGCTTCAAGGACTACATCTCGACCCCGAAGCCCAACGGCTACCAGTCCCTGCACACAACGGTCATCGGACGCGAGGCCATCCCGTTTGAGGTGCAGATCCGCACCTGGGACATGGACCGCATGGCGGAGTACGGCATCGCCGCGCACTGGAAGTACAAGGCCGGCATCACAGGCAGCAACGACAAGCTGGACGAGCGCCTGGCCTGGGTGCGCCAGCTGCTGGAAAGCCAGCGCTCCAGCGCCGACGCCACGGATTTGCTCAGCGACATCAAGAGCGACCTGCTGCCCGAGGAAGTGTTCGCCTTCACGCCGCGCGGCGACGTCATCAACCTGCCCGCGGGCGCGACGGCCATCGACTTCGCCTACGCGATCCACTCTGCTGTCGGCAACAGAATGATCGGCGCGAAGGTCAATAACCGCATCGTGCCCATCGACCACAAGGTCCAGACCGGCGAAATTATTGAGATCATCACCGGCTCCGAGAACCGCGGCCCCAGCCGCGACTGGCTCAACATCGTCAAGACGAGCGAAGCCAAGAACAAGATCCGCAACTGGTTCAAAAAGGAACGCAGAGAGGAAAATATCCAGGAGGGCCGCGACGCGCTTGAGCGCGAGATGCGCCGCAACCTCATGACGCTGACCGACGAGCAGCACGACGTCTTTATGGAGGCGCTGGCCCGCCGCAATCGCTGCAACAGCGTGGAGGAAATGTACGCGGCCATCGGCTACGGCGGCCTGCAGATCTCCCGCATGCTGCCCAAGCTCAAGGAGGAGTACACCAAGCTGCAGGCTACCGAGCCGAAGCCGGTCACGGTGGAGCTCAAGCGGATGCATTCCTCCGACGGCGTCATCGTCGAGGGCATCGACAACTGCCCCATCAAGTTCGCCAAGTGCTGCTCTCCGCTGCCGGGCGATGAGATCATCGGCTTTGTCACCCGCGGCTTCGGCGTGTCTATCCACAAGCGTGACTGCGCCAACGCCCGCGAGAGTATGCGCCACCCCGAGAACGCAGACCGTTGGGTCCACGCCTACTGGGACGAGGCGGAGAAAGAAAACTACAAGGCTACGTTGGATATTGTTTGCATGGATCGCGCGAACCTCGTCTCTGACGTGGCACTGGCACTGGGCGATATGCGCGTGCCGATCTACTCTCTGACGGCCCGCGCCGCCGAGCAGGGCCGCGCCCGCATGGGCGTGACCGTCGGCATCACCAACACCGAGCACCTGAACAGCGTCGTGGCAAGACTGAAAAAGATCAAGGACGTTGTGAGCGTGACGAGGAACTGAGCGCTCTTGGCCCCCTCTGTGAGGGGCTCCCGCCGCAGCGGGTGGGGGGGAGGGAGGCAAGGGCACCGTAGGGGCGGATTCCATATCCGCCCGCAGACCTTGCCGCAGCCGCACACGGCCACGGGCGAGCAATGCTCACCCCTACCCCCTCGTTTTGCAGGAATATACAAATAAGGAGATTTTCCTATGCGAGCAGTCATCCAGCGCGTCACCCGCGCAAGCGTTACCGTCAACGGGGGCGAGCCCCGGGCCATCGGGCCTGGCCTTGTCATCCTGCTGGGCGTGCGCGATACCGACGACAGCGCCATTGTGCCCAAGCTGGCCGAAAAATGCGCCCACCTGCGCATTTTTGAGGACGAGGACGGCAAGCTGAACCGCAGCGCCGTCGAGTTGGGCTATTCGGCACTCGTCGTCTCCAACTTCACGCTCTACGGTGATACGTCCAGGGGCAAACGCCCGAGCTTCATCCATGCCGCCAGGGGCGAGCTGGCCGTGCCGTGCTATGAAAAATTCCTCGAGGAGATGAGCCATCAGGGCCTTAAAGACCTGCAGCACGGGGAGTTCGGCGCGGACATGAAGATCGACCTTGTAAACGACGGCCCCGTCACCATCGTCATCGACACCGACGAGTGGAAAAAGTAAGCATAATTTAAGGGAGGACGCAATGAACATCCAGCATATCCACGGCGTTCCGCCGCTGTACACGAATACCTTTTTAATTATCACCAACGCGAAGCACGGCGTCCTGATCGATGCCGCCGCCGAGCCGGGCGTCTATCTGAAGGCGCTCGACGAGGCCGGCGCGCCGCTGACGCACATCCTGCTGACCCACGGCCACTATGACCATGTCGGCGCAGTGGCCGCGCTGAAAAAGGCGACGGGCTGCAAGGTCTATATGGACCCGGTTGACGCGCAGGGCAGCCAGCTGCTGCCGCTGACGCCCGACGTCCTCACCGACAACTGGCCCGCGAACGACGAGCTTACCATCGATGAGCTGACGTTTACAATCTATCACACGCCCGGCCACACCGGGGGCGGCGTCTGCCTGTCCTGCTACGGGCTGCTGTTCAGCGGTGACACGCTGTTTGCAGGCTCCTGCGGGCGGACGGATTTCCCCGGCGGCAGCATGCAGGAGATGGCAAAAAGCCTGTCCCTGCTGGCAGAGCTGCCGCTGCCGGATGCAACAAAAGTCCTGCCCGGACATGAGGGCTTTTCCACCCTCGGGCAGGAGCGCAGCACCAATCCTTACATGAATGGGGCATGGTACTAATGCAGATCATTTTACGCGGCCCCGCAGCGGGCTATGAGGCCGAACACACCGCACGGCTGTTTTTCCCCGACGCAGAGAAGGCGGAAAATCTGCCGCAGGACAGTGATTTTGTGCTGGCACAGAGCCATCTCTGCACCGACACGATCCTGCTGCGCCTGCACGGCAGGCTATACTGGAAGATCGCCCTGCGCCCGCAGGGCGCAGACCCCGAGTACACGCTCTGCAGCCTTTTGTACACGCTGCTGGGGGAGGTCACCGGCAGCACGCCGCCCTGGGGCATGATGACCGGCGTGCGCCCGGTGCGCATCATTCACGACATGCGCGCAAGCGGTGCCACGGAGGATGAGATCCGCGCACGGTTCCTTGACCACTTTGCCTGCACACCGGAGAAATTCGCGCTGGCCCTCGGCATTGCCGACCTGCAGAAGCCGGTGCTGGACGCCGCTGACCCGATGGATTGCAGCGTCTACGCGGGCATCCCGTTCTGCCCGACGCGGTGCAGCTATTGCAGCTTTGTCTCCCGCACGGTGGGGGACAAGGCGACCCGCGCCCTCGTCCAGCCCTATGTGGACAAGCTCTGCGCGGAGCTGACCGCTATCCGCGAGACCGCGGACCGCTGCGGGCTGCATATCCGCACGTTCTACATCGGCGGCGGTACGCCGACGAGTTTGTCTGCCGCGCAGCTCGAGCAGCTTATGTCCCACATTGCCAAAACGTTTGATTTAGCGAAGCTGGACGAGTACACCGTCGAGGCGGGCCGCCCCGACTGCACCGACGCCGAGAAGCTGCGAATCATAAAAAAATACGGTGCTACACGCATTTCTATCAATCCGCAGACCTTTTCTGATCAGGTGCTGCAGAACATCGGGCGCCGCCACACCGCGCAGGACATCATTGACTGCTTTGCGGCGGCCCGCGCGGCAGGGCACAAAAACATCAACATGGATCTGATCGCGGGTCTGCCGGGGGATACCGTCGAGGGCTTTGAGGCCAGCCTGCGTCAGGCCATTGCGCTGGACCCCGAAAACATCACGGTCCACACGCTGACCCTCAAGCGCGCGTCCAACATCGTCGTGGAGCACCGCGCCGCCGACTACGCCGATGTGGCCGCCATGCTCGGCAAATGCAGCCTGCTGGCCGACGCCGGTTACCGTCCGTACTATATGTACCGCCAGAAGGGCACGCTGCAAAATCTGGAAAACATCGGCTGGGCCAAGCCCGGTTTCGAGTGCCTCTACAATATTTATATAATGGAGGAGGTCCACACGATTCTGTCCGCCGGTGCGGGCGGCTCCACCAAGCTCGTCATTCCGGGGCAGCGCCGCGGCAAGATCGAGCGTATCTTCAACTTCAAGTATCCGACAGAATACATTGACCGCTTTGCGGAACTGCTGGACCGCAAAAAGGCCGTGGAGGATTTCTATGCACGTTACACATCGCAAACGCTTTGTCAGTCGTGACCTCGTCGCGCTGGCGGCCCGCCGCCCGCAGGAGCTGGCCGCTCTGAGCGAGGCCCACTACCATGACCAGATCGAGAGCATCGCGGACGAGGTGCTGGCCGCGGGGCAGCGCATTGTCATGCTGACCGGTCCGTCCGCCGCGGGCAAGACGACGTCCGCGCACAAGATCGCTGACGCTATCGCCGCCCGCGGGCACCGCAGCCAGGTCATCAGCCTTGACGATTTCTACATCGGGGAAGGGAAATACCCCAAGCACCCGGATGGCAGCGACGACTACGAGAGCCTGGAGGCGCTTGACCTTGAAAGACTGCACGCCTGCCTGAAGGAACTGTACAAAACGGGCGTTTGCGACGCACCTGTGTTTGATTTCACGATTCAGCGGCCCAGCGGCACCCAGCGCATCGACGCGCGGGACGGCGTGGTCATCATCGAGGGACTGCACGCACTGAACCCCGCCCTGACCGAGGAGCTGCCCGAAGATGCAGCACTCTGCCTGTACGCGGGTCTGCGGGAGGAATACGCCGACAGCCGCGACGCGCGCTGCCTGGCCACGCGGGACATCCGCCTGGCACGCCGTCTGGTGCGGGACTGCCTGTTCCGCGGCCACGGCGCAGCGTTTACGCTGGGGCTGTGGGGCCATGTCTGCGCGGGCGAGGACCGCTATATCAAGCCCTACAAGCCCCGCGCCAATCTCCTGCTGGACACGACCCATACCTACGAAGTCTGCCTGTGGCGTACCGTGCTGGACGCCATGCCGGCAGACCCGGCGCTGACCGCCACCCAGGCGCGCCAATTGGCCGCCCTGCGGGAAAAATTTGCGGCGTTCCCGGCGCTTGGCACCGAACTGGTGCCCCAAAACAGCATGCTGCGGGAGTTTATCGGCAAATAATCCTGCACAATTCACGGAAAATATACATTTGCGCGTTGCAAACCGCACCGCAATGGGCTATAATAGACCTAAATCGCACGGCAGAACTGCCGCGACAGGGCTAAAGAAAGAGGTGCTTAACTATGTTTGAACTGGATATTGAGATGCTGAAGGAGCAGGGTCTGCAGTTGGTGGATTCCGCCAAAAAGACCGCACAGGATCTGGCAGATAAGGGCAAGAACAAGCTGGATCTTCTGAACCAGCAGGCGCGCCTGTCCAAGGCGCAGCGTCAGCTCGGCGCATTGGTCTACAGCCTGCACAAGGCCGGTGAGGAGAACCCCGCCCTGGTCGAGAAGTATATCGACGCCGTGGCTGAGGTCGAGAAGGCCATTGAGGAGATCAAGGCCAACATGACCGACGACGAGCGCGCCGAGGTCGAGGCCCAGGAGGACGCCGAGAACACCGAGCCCGAGGCAGCCCCCGCCGAGGACGAGGAAATCGAGGAAGAACCCATCCAGCTGCGCGGCGAGACCAAGACCTGCCCCGTCTGCAAGGCCGAGGTCGACGGCGACGCCCTGTTCTGCAACCACTGTGGTGCTCAGCTGTAAAATACGGCAGAACGAAACTTTTGCAGGAGAAACGCTGCCAACACTTGACAAATCCTGCGATATGTGTAAAATGAAGCGTATTGCATTTCTGCCCAAGCGGAGAGGTCTATGAACGCATACCCTGAAAAACAGCACTACACGGCGGACGATCTGGTAGCAATCATTGCGATCCTGCGTGACCCGGACAACGGCTGCCCGTGGGACAAGGTGCAGACGCACCGGTCTATCCGGATGAATTTTCTGGAGGAAGCCTACGAGGCTGTGGATGCCATTGACCTCGACGACCCGGAACTCCTGTGTGAGGAGCTGGGGGACGTGCTGATGCAGGTCGCCTTTCATGCGCAGATCGAGCGGGAGGCCGGGCATTTCACCTTTGCAGAGGTCTGCGACGGTGTCTGCCGCAAGCTGCTTGACCGCCATCCGCACATTTTTCGTGGGGACGAGAGCATAAAAGACTGGGATTCGCTCAAGAATAAGGAAAAGGGCCGCCTGACACTGGCCGATGACCTGGAGAGCGTGCCCGGTGCGCTGCCTGCGCTGATGCGTGCCGCTAAGCTGCAAAAGCGCGCAGCCCGCTGCGGCGTGGAAACAGCAGCCGCACCTGCGGACATCGCCGCCGCAGCCGAGACCGCCGTCTCCACTGCGGACAAGGCCATGGCGGAGCAGGCAGTGGGAGAGCTGCTGTTTACCGCTGCCGCGCTGGCGCGCCAGGCGGGGGTTGACCCCGAGCAGGCGCTGCAGAAGCGCAATGCCGCGTTCCTTGCAGAGCATGCAGGCCGCGCGGAAAACCAGGAGAGCTAAGAAGTGAGCCGAGCGGACGGAGATTTCCGCAGCCGCTTTTTGCTGATATAATACTTTGGAGGTATAATACTATGACGAAAGTTGAACTGATCGCCGCTGTTGCGAACGATGCGAACCTGACCAAGAAGGATGCCGAGGCTGCTGTCAACAGCGCCCTGAACGCCATCACTGCTGCCCTGAAGGACGGCGACAAGGTCACGCTGGTCGGCTTTGGCACTTTTGAGGTCCGCGAGCGCCCCGAGCGCAAGGGCCGCAACCCCCAGACCGGCGCCGAGATCACCATCGAGGCTTCCAAGCTGCCCGCCTTCAAAGCTGGCAAGGCTCTGAAGGACGCCGTTCAGTAACTTAAAACGGAACCCGGTCCGCCCCGTCACAGCCTGCGACGGGGCGGTTTTGTATGAGTGAAAGGAAAAATCATGCGTCTGGACAAATATTTAAAGGTCAGCCGCGTCATCAAGCGCCGCACCCTCGCCAATGAGGTCGCCGACGCCGGGCGCGTGCTGGTCAACGGCAAGCCCGCCAAGGCCAGCTACACGGTCAAGATCGGCGACATCATCGAGGTCACCTTCGGCAACCGGCCTGTCAAGATCCGCGTCCTCTCCGATGTCGAGCAGAAGGGCAAGGACGTTGCGCGGGAGATGTTTGAGGTGATCGAGGGGTAAACGGCCAGAGGGGCTTCGCCGCGCACAGCCCGGTTCTACTTTCCCCTCCGCCTGCATACATTACCATTGTAAACAAGCAGGGGAGGAACCGCCATGCCGGAAACAAAATTGGAGTCGCGCACACCCCGCGCGGTTGACACCGCCCAGCCCCAGCCGAAAAGTCACGGCCTGGCGCTGAAGGACCGCCGCCATCTGGCTGTGACCGGCGTCATCCGGGTCATCAGCTGCGACGAAAACGCCGCTGTGCTGGAAACGCCGCTCGGCAACCTGACCGTCGGCGGGCAGGAACTGCAGATCGGTGAGCTTTCCACCCAGAGCGGCCAAGTGCAGCTTTCCGGTAAGATCGAATACCTGCAGTATGCCGAGAACCAGCAGTCCGGCGGCAGTCTGCTGGCGCGGCTCTTTCGGTAAATGGCCCCGTCGCCCGCGCCGTGGGCCGTGCTGGGGGATGTGCTGTGGTGCTTAGGGCTCGGCTGCCTGCTCGGGGCCGCGCGGGATGCTGTGCGGCTGGCACTCGGGGAGGGGCCGGTGCGGTGCTTTTTCCGGGACATAGCCGTGTTTGCCGCGGCGGCGGTGCTCGTCTGCGGGTTTGCCGCCGGGGCCAGCGCGGGCGGTCTGGCCCGCTGGTATATGAGCGCCGCCGTGCTGCTGGGGGCCGTCAGCTGGCGGTGGGCGGTGCAGCCTGCCGTGCACCGCGCGGCGGCAGCACTGGCGGAGCTGGCGTGCAGACCGCTGCGGCTTGTACACAAAATGCTCGTCAGGCCCGCACAAATGCGCTTACAAGCGGCCCAAAGCCGCCGCCGCGCCTGCCGCAAAGCAAAAAAATCTGCTAAAATCAAAAAATCCGCCGAAAAACGGTTGCAAAAACCGTCGAAAGTATTATATAATTAGCCATACGTAGTAATGTGCATGTCTTGGAAGGGGGCATCCCAGATGAGAAAACGCAGCGGGCTGTCCCGCACCCAGTTTCTGGTGCAGTGGGTCGTACTTCCGGTGCTGGTCATCGTAAGCGCCGCTATGTTTGTAGGGCTGGTCAGGAACCAGGTCTCCATCGCGGCCAAGCAGCAGGAGCTGCAATCGCTGAAGAACCAGCTGGCGGCACAGGTCACGGAAAATGCCGAGCTGTCCGGCACGCTCGACCAGGGTGAGGACGCCATCATTGAGCGCTACGCCCGGGAGCAGGGCTACGCCAAGCCCAATGAGCGCGTCTTTGTGGACATCAGCGGCAAATAACATCGTTTTCAGCGGGGAAGCTTTGCGGCAGCCCCCTGTAATAAATTACATTTTAAAGGGGTATCATAGTTTGGCATTACAAGTTGGGGATATTGTCGAGGGCAAGGTCACTGGTATCAAGCCGTTCGGCGCGTTCGTTTCTCTGCCGGAGGGCAAGACCGGTCTTGTCCACATCTCCGAGGTTTCTTACGAGTTTGTGCAGGATCTTTCTGCTGTGTTGAGCGACGGGCAGACGGTTTCCGTCAAGGTGCTTTCCATCGCACCGGACGGCAAGATCGCCTTGTCCATTAAGCGCACCCAGCCCGCACCGGAACGCGCACCGCGCCAGCCGCACGGTGAGCGCAGCGGCAACGGCGGTGATCGCCGCCCGGCCCCGCGCCCCAAGCGCGAGGAAAAGCCCCGCGTGTGGCAGCCCAAGCCCGCCGCCCCCCAAGGCGAGATGAGCTTTGAGGACATGATGGCCCGTTACAAGACCCGCAGTGAGGAGAAGATCGCAGACCTCAAGCGCGTGACGGAGAACCATCGCGGTGGATATTCCCGCCGCCGCGGCTGATTTGGCCGCAGAAACCACAGTACGAACGGCCCTATCCTGACGGCTGTCAGCCGCCGGGCTGGGGTCTTTTTGCAATTTTAGAATGTAGGGGGAGGTCATTGACCGCCCGCGGGCGAGCAATGCTCGCCCCTACAAAATAACCGGCACATCAATAAGAAAGGACACCTATGTCTACACTTTATACCATGGTCGCGCCCTGCTTTTTCGGCACGGAGTCGACGCTGAATTTTGAGGTCAAGCGTCTGGGCGCACAGAACATCCAGGTCACCGATGGCCGCGTGGCGTTCCAGGGCGGGGCGGACGTTATCGCCGCCGCCAACCTGAACCTGCGCACGGCGGAGCGCGTCCTGCTGCTGCTGGCTACCTACAAGGCCACGACGTTTGACGAGCTGTTCGACGGCTGCTACAACATCGCGTGGGAGGACCTGCTGCCCGCCAATGCGGCGTTCCCGGTCAAGGGCTCGAGCCTGTCCAGCCAGCTGTCCAGCGTGCCCGCCTGCCAGAGCATCGTCAAAAAGGCCATCGTCAAGCGCCTGATGCACGGCCACAAGGTCGGCACCCTGCCCGAGGACGGCGCACTGTACAAGGTGCGCTTTGCCCTGCGCAAGGACACCGTGGAAATTTACCTCGACACCTCCGGCGACGGCCTGCACAAGCGCGGCTACCGCAAAAACGCGACGCTGGCCCCCATCAAGGAGACGCTGGCCGCCGCCATTGCTGACCTGGGCCGCGTGCGCCGCGACTCCCTCGTGCAGGACCCGTTCTGCGGCTCCGGCACGCTGGTCATCGAGGCTGCCCAGAAGGCGCTGAACCTGGCCCCCGGTCTGCGCCGCCGCTTTGCCGCCGAGCACTTCGACTTTGTGCCCGCCGACATCTGGGCAGAGCAGCGCCAGAAGGCCCTGGACGAGGTGCGCAAGGACGCTGCGTTCGAGGGCATCGGCTACGACATTGACCCCGCCGCCGTGGCACTGGCCAACGCGAACGCCAAGCTGGCGGGCGTGGGGGACCGCTGCCGCTTTGAGGTCGCCGACGTCAGGGAATTCCGTGCACTCGACAATGCCACCGTCCTGACGAACCCGCCCTACGGCGAGCGCCTCGGCGACGCATCCGAGGCCGCCAGCCTTGCCAGAACGCTGGGCCAGGTCTGGCAGGCGCACCCCGCGCAGGGGCTCTATGCCATCACCGCGGACGCCGAGTTTGAGCAGCACTTTGGCAAAAAGGCCGCGCGCCGCCGCAAAATTTACAACGGCATGATCCCGTGCCAGCTCTATATGTACTTTGAGCAGCCCAAGCGCGAGAGGAAGTAAGCGATGGAAGACCTGAAACTTGCGATCCTCATTGATGCGGACAACATTTCGCCCAAGTATGTCAAGGTCATTCTTGACGAGGCCGCGACCTTCGGCGTGGCCGCCTGCAAGCGCATCTACGGTGACTGGTCGGATGTGCGTCTCAAGAGCTGGAAGGACGCGCTTTTGAACAACTCCATCATCCCCATCCAGCAGTATAGCTATACGACGGGCAAAAACGCGACGGACTCCGCCATGATCATTGACGCCATGGACCTGCTCTACGGCGGCAATCTGGACGGCTTCTGCATCGTCTCGTCGGACAGCGACTTTACGCGGCTGGCCGCCCGTCTGCGTGAAGCCGGAAAACTCGTCATCGGTATGGGCGAGAGCAAAGCGCTCGGCCCCTTCGTCAAGGCGTGCGACCAGTTCAAATACCTGGATCTGATCCTCGACCACGGTGAGACCGACGACACCGCGCCCGCAGCCCCCGCCGCCGAGGCCGCCGCCCGCGCCAACGCCGGGGACGACACGGCCATCAACCGCGATTCCATTGGCCGCATCATCCACGGCCTTATTGATGAAATGGACGACGGCACGGGCTGGGTGCGCACCTCCCGCGTCGGTGACCAGCTCATCAAGCGCTACCCGGACTTTGACGTGCGCAACTTCGGCTCCAAGAGCCTGAACAAATTCCTGGCATCCCTGCCGGAGCTCGAGGTCGAGGAGCGCATTCTGGCAAACGGCAACCCCATCCAGTTTGTCCGTGTGAAGCCTGTACCGAAGCCGGTCAAAAAGCCTGCGCCGCGAAGAACGGCAAAGCGCACAGCGCGCAAAAAGAAGTAAGGGAGAGATTCGTCTCTTCCGTCAGACTGCCGAAAAAGGTGCGTTCACCCCTTGGCCCCCTCTGCGAGGGGGCTCCGCCCGCAGGCGGTGGGGGAGAGAACTGTGCGGTTGCCCGATGCAAACCGACCACCGCAAAGCAACAGCCCCGGACACATCGCGTGTCCGGGGCGTTTTCATTTTAATGTCCCAAAACCAGAAAATCCTGACTGACCCAGCCAAATTTACGTCCGTATTTGACAAGCGCCCAGCCGGGGGCAGTGCTCAGAGCGCCGTACAGGCGCACCTGCGCGGAATCGGAAAGCTTGTCGAGAATGTCGTATTCCAGCCCCGGCCCGGTACGCACGTTTAGACGCTCACCGGCAGTATCCACCGAGAAAAATACAATATCCGTCCGTGTGGGCCGCGTGTCGGGTGCGACAATGCTTTCCGGCAGGTCGTCCAGCGGGTCGGGCTTCGTCACGCCGGGAATAGAATATTCGTGCCAGCCGTCGCCCAGCCTGACCCAGGCCGTGCCGCCGTCCCACACAAGGCCGTCATACGCGCAGGGGACAAATTCTGCTCCCGTGGAATCCAGCAGACCGAACTTTCCGTCCCGGCTCACCGGCGCATAGCCGTTTAGCAGCGGGGCGGCGCGGCGGTAGACCAGGGGTTCCTCTGTGTAATAGTCTGGGGCATAGACGCTGTCATAGCAGGGTTCTGTTACCTCGCGCCCGGCAGTGTCCAGATATACCCATTTGCCGTCGCGCTGGGCGGGGGCCAGCGGTGCATCAAAGAAAAAATCTGCGGCTGTATAAATGGAATCGTTGGCGGCAGTGCCGTCTTTATAACGGTAGGCGTATTGCCCATCGCTGACAAAATAATACCAGTCGTCGCTCTCGCGGTGTATTGTACCGCCGCAGGTGGGCACAGGGCCGTTGGCGCTGCCGCTGTACCGCAGCAGATCATCCTCTGTCGGGGCGCTGAACTCGCCCGGGCCGAGGCTGCCGCTGTATATGGACACAGTATGCTCCTGCAAATAGACAAATTCCAGATAGCCGTCGCCGTCGTGCCCGTCACAGATCACACCATCGCCGCAGGCTTGCAGCTGACGGGCATATTCCTTTCGCAGCGCGTCGGCAGCCTCCCACGAAAGACCGTTTGTGTAGTCGTGCCAATGGCGGTTGCCGAGACCACATTCAAACAGCGGCTCCGGCGCGCGGCAGGGCAGAACCTCACTGCCGTCGCTGCGCATCAGGCCCCACTTGCCGTCCTTGCACATCGTGTAGTATTCGACCTCGGGGTAGGACTGCAATTCCCGAGAATAGCGGAGGAGCCGTATCTCATCGTAGTCCAGCACCGCCGCGCCGGTTTCCACGAGTCCCTGCGGCGGCACGGCGTCAGCTGTGGGTGCGGGCGTCGCCGCGACCTCGGCTGTTTCCCCGGTCTCCGTAGCGGCGGGGGTGGGTACAGCAGTGGGCGTTACGCTGCCGGGCACATCCGTCCCGGCGGTACAGCCCGCCAACAGCAGGGCAGACAGAATGCAGAGCCAAAGCTTCATAGCAGCACACCGCCTTTATTATTCCGCTGAAATCAAATACGCCGTACTGACCCAGCCAAACTGCGGCACATCGTACAGCGGGTCATACCGCACCAGTGCCCAGCCGGGGGCGGCGGAGGAATACCCGTACACGCGCAGGGTGGAGGAAGAAATTTTGCCGAGGATGTCGTACTCAAGCCCGGGGCCAGCGCGCAGATTCAGGCGGTTGGTGCTGTTGGCATCCGCCATGAAAAACACCGCGTCCGTCCGCGCGGGGTAGGTGTCGGGGGCTGTAACGCTGTCGGGCAGGTCGGCCAGCGGGTCGGGCTTTGTTACGCCGGGAATTGTGTACTCGTGCCAGCCGTCGGCCAGCTTGACCCAGGCCGTGCCGCCGTCCCACGCAAGGCCGTCGTAGACGCAGGGCACAAGCTCTACGCCGGTGTTGTCCAGCAGACCGAACTTTCCGTCCCGGCTGACGACTGCATAGCCGCTCAGCAGCGGCGCGGCGCGGGCAAAGACCAGCGGCTCGTCTGTATAGTGGTTGGGCCGGTATATGCCGTCGTAGCAGGGGGCGGTCACTTCATGGCCCGCTGTGTCCAGGTACACCCATTTGCCCTCGCGCTGGGCGGCGGCCAGCGGCGCGTCAAAGAAGCAGTCAGCCGCGGTGTATACAAAATTGTTGGCTGCACCGCTGTTCCTGCAGCGATACACGTACAGCCCGTCGCCGACGAAGTTGTACCATTCGTCGCTTTCGTGCGTGGTGGTGCCATTCTGCGCGGGCACAGGGCCGTTGGTGCTGCCGCTGAACAGCTGCAGGATGTCGTCGGTGAGCGTAATGAACTGGCCCGGCCCCATGCTGCCGCTGTACAGGTAGGTTTTATCGTCCTGCAAAAAGACAAACTGCCGGTAGCCGCCGCCGTCGTGTTCTGCACAAAGGCGTCCGTCGCCGCTCTCTGTCAGCGTTTGTGAGGCTGCTTTATACGCGGCTTCATAGTCCGGTGAGCCGAACAGGTCGTCCAGATACCCGTGCCAATGGTGGGCGTTCCAGCTGCATTCAAAAAGCGGCTCGGACGCGCGGCAGGGCAGTACCTCGGTGCCGTCGCTGCGCATCAGCCCCCACTTGCCGTCCCTGCACATCGTATAGTAATCGGTGTCGGGGTAGGGCTGATATTCGCGAAAATAGTCGATCAGCCGTATCTCATCGTAGTCCAGCACCGCCGCGCCGGTCTCCACGAGTCCCTGCGGCGGCTGCACAGCGTCAGCGGTGGGTGCGGCCGTCGCCGCGGCCTCGGCGGTTCCGGCAGTCTCCGCAGTTCCGGGCAGAGGGGCAGCCGTGGATGGCACAGCCGCCGAGGAAACCGCCCCGGCGGCACAGCCTGTCAAAAAAAGCATCGACAAAACGGGAAACAAAGATCTTTTCACGGTCACACACCGCCCTTCCTTTTTATAATACCAGTATAGCATAACGCCCCGCACCGGGAAATACGGTGCGGGGCGTTCGCGCAAATTTTACAAATTTATCCGTAGATATGCCGCCCGGCAAAGACGCACAGGGGGCGTTTGGCCTTGCCCATGCCCAGCAGCTGCACGGCAGCGGCAAGCGTCGCCCCGGCGCTGGTGCAGGCGGGCACGCCGTCAAAGAACAGCACCTCCCGCGCGGCGCGCTCGGCGTCGGCGGTGGTCACGGTCAATACGGTGTCCACGACATAAGGGTTGTAGTTCTCCGGCACAAAGCCCGGCCCGATGCCCGAAATGCCGTGCTGGCCGATGAACCCGCCCGAGATGGCGGCACACTCGGCAGGCTCCACGGCGACGATGCGCACCATGCTGTTCCATGCCTTGATGTACTCGGCCACGCCGGTGATCGTGCCGCCGCTGCCCACGCCGATGACGATGGCGTCTATGGCATCCCCTGCGTTTTTATAAATCTGCGGCCCCGTCACGCGGCGGTGGTACTCGGGGTTGTCGTCGTTGGAAAAATAGTGGGTGTAATATCCGCCGTAGCGCTTGGCGGTGTCCTCGGCCACGCGCTCCATGGCGCGGCGCCCGCTGCTGCTGCAGGCGATGATATGCGCACCCAGGTCCTGCAGCCGCTTGCGCTGGGCAATGGGCAGGTTGCTGGGTACGACCAGGATGCAGGGGTGCCCCGTTGTGGCACAGCTGACGGCCAGTGCCGCGCCGAAGCTGCCGGAGCTGGCCTCCACCACAGGCATGCCGGGCTGCAGCGTGCCGCGCTCGGTGGCAAAGGCAAGCATCGTCTCGGCCAGGCCGTCCTTGGAGGAACCCGTCGCGCCGCCGAAATCGAGATACGCGAGGATGCCGGTACTCAGCCCGTGCTGCGCGGAATAGCCGTCCAGCCGCACGATGGGGCAGCGGTAGACGTCCTGATAATAGCTGTGCAGGATGGGCATGGCGGGGCACCTCACTTTCCGTAAACAAAAGTATTCTTATTATAGCATAGTTCGGCAGGGTTTGCCACGGGTCTGGCAAAATATTGTGGGGCAATGTTGTAGGGGCCGCTGCGGAAGGTCCGCGGATTTCCTCAAAAAATCGCAGGAAATCGGCACAAAATCCGCCCGGACCCCTTGACTTTTCTCCCTGCGCCTGTTATAATTCAAAGGCTGATGTAAAGAAAAATACTTTACACGGCCTTCACAAGCAGCAAAGGGGGCGCGGGCATGGCCGGCAAGCCGCAGAAAAACCTTGCCTACTCCGTCCTGCTGGACTTCTACGGTCCGGTCCTGACGGACAAGCAGCGCGTCATCCTGACAGAATACTATGATGAGGATCTGTCCCTGGCCGAAATTGCCGAGAACCTCGGCATCACGCGGCAGGGGGTGCGGGACGCCATCAAGCACGGTGAGGCCGCGCTCGATGAGCTGGAGCAAAAGCTCGGCAACGCCCGCCGCCACACCCGGATGCAGGCTGACTTAGACCGCCTGCGGCTGCTCGTCACAGAGATTCGCTGCTCGAACTCCGGCTCCTTCACGCCGGACCCGCGGATCACGAACGACACCGCGGAGATGCTCACGATTTTACACCGCTTGGACACGCAGGAGGATGCCGATGGCCTTTGAGTCTTTAACAGAGCGCTTGAATGGCGTTTTCAAAAAGCTGCGCGGCAAGGGCAAGCTGAACGAGGCCGACATCAAGGCCGCGATGCGCGAGGTGCGCATGGCCCTGCTCGAGGCCGACGTCAACTATAAAGTCGCCAAGGACTTCTGCGCACAGGTCTCGGAACGCGCCATGGGGCAGGAGGTTATGGAGAGCCTGACCCCCGCCCAGCAGGTCGTCAAGATCGTCAACGAAGAACTGACCAACCTCATGGGCGGCAACGAGCCGAAGTACCTGCGCCTGAAAAACAAGGGCCAGACCGTGCTGATGATGTGCGGCCTGCAGGGCAACGGCAAGACCACCCACGCCGCCAAGCTCGGCAAATATTACCGCAGCCAGGGCCGCCGCCCGCTGCTGGTCGCTTGCGATATTTACCGCCCCGCCGCCATTGAGCAGTTGAAGGTCGTCGGTGAGCAGGCCGGTGTCCCGGTCTTTACGCTGGGCACCGAAAAGCCCGAAATCATCGCGCAGAAGGCACTTGCCTACGCGAAGGATCACGGCAATGACATTGTTATTCTCGATACCGCAGGCCGTCTGCAGATTGATGACCAGCTCATGGATGAGCTGGTGCGCATCAAGCAGGCTGTCGAGGTCGATGAAACGCTGCTGGTCGTGGACGCCATGGCCGGTCAGGAAGCCGTCAACGTGGCCAAGACCTTTAATGAAAAGATCGGTATCAGCGGCGTCATCCTGACCAAGACCGACGGCGACACCCGCGGCGGTGCGGCACTCTCGGTGCTGGCCGTCACCGGCATGCCGATCTACTTCCAGGGCACGGGCGAGAAGCTCGAGGATCTGGAGCCGTTCTACCCGGCGCGGATGGCGAACCGCATCCTTGGCATGGGCGATGTGCTTTCCCTGATCGAGAAGGCGCAGACGCTCCAGAACGACAAGGAGGCCGAGGCCGCCGCCAAGCGCCTGATGGAGAACAAGTTCGACATGAACGATTTGCTCGCTCAGTTCCAGCAGGTCAAAAAGATGGGCGGCGCGTCGGCGCTGCTGGCCATGATGCCCGGCGGCGGCCAGATCGATGCTGATTCCCTCGACGAAAAGGCACTGCCCCGCATCGAGGCCATCATCTACTCGATGACCCCGGCAGAGCGCGCCAAGCCAGACATCATCAACCCCAAGCGCAAGCGCCGCATTGCAGCAGGCTCCGGCACCACGGTGGAGGACGTCAACAAGCTGTTGCGCCAGTTTGAGATGATGCAGAAGATGATGAAAAAGGTCAAGCGCAACCCCAAGGGCTTTATGCGCAGCCTGGGCAGCTTAGGCGGCAGGGGCGGCGGCTTCCGCGGCTTTGGCCGCTGACACAATTTCGGTATGACCCGCTCGGCTTTACGGCCCACGGGATGTACAATATAAATCAGATGCCCCGCAAGGGCCGTAAACAATTTTTGGAGGAATATTACTATGGTTAAGATTCGTCTGCGCCGCATGGGCGCCAAGAAGGCTCCTTTCTACCGCGTTGTTGTCGCTGACAGCCGCTTCGCTCGTGATGGCCGCTTCATCGAGGAGATCGGCTACTACGATCCGACCAAGGAGCCCTCTGTCGTCAAGATCGACGCTGAGAAGGCTAAGCAGTGGCTGGACAACGGCGCTCAGCCCACTGACACCGTCCGTGAGATCCTGAAGAAGGCCGCTGTTCTGTAATTTGTTCGCTTTTCAGGGAGGGAACGCCACATGCAGGAACTCTTATTAGCCGTTGCCCGCGGCCTTGTCGAAGACAAGGAGGCCGTGCAGGTGACTGTTGATCCCATGCGTGAGGACGGCACTGTTGTGTACCACCTCAAGGTGGCCGAGGCCGATATGGGCCGCGTCATCGGCAAGCAGGGCCGTATCGCCAAGGCAATCCGCGTTGTCGTGCGTGCCGCTGCCGTCCGTCAGGGCGAGAAAGTCATCGTTGAGATCGACTAAGACCCGTTACAAAGCACTTTGCCGCAGGGTAAAGTGCTTTTTTCAATGTAGGGGCGAACATTGTTCGCCCGCTGCAGCCTTACGGCAGCGGAGACTTCCGCGGGTAGATGCCGTCCTACACCGTAGGGGTGGATTCTATATCCGCCCGGGGCGTTTCCGCTGCCGCAAACAGACCTCTACAACACATCAGGAGGAACTATGCAAAACTATCTTCCCGCCTGCAAGATCGTGTCCACCCACGGTGTGCGCGGCGAAATGAAAGCCCTGCCGCTCTGCGACGGTGCGGCGTTTCTGGCAAAATTCAAGCGCCTGTTCACCACCGCCGACGGCGCAGGGGAGACCCGCGTGCTGGGCGTGCGCGCTCAGGGCAATGTGATTTTACTGCGCCTCGACGGCGTCAACGATATGGACGCCGCCCGCGCCCAGGTGGGCCGGGTGTACTATCTGGCTAAGGCGGACGCACGCCTGCCCAAGGGCCGCTTCTTCATTGACGACCTGCTGGACTGCGAGGTCGTCGATGCCGAAACCGGCCGCGTGTACGGCAGACTGACGAACGTGGACCGCCCCGCCGCGCAGGACATCTATACCGTCACCGACACCGCTGGCGGGGAGCACATGCTGCCCGCTGTGCCGGAATTTGTCAAAAATATCGACATCGAGGCGCGCAAAATTCTGGTGACGCCCATCGAGGGCATGTTCACCGAGGCCGTCAACGGCGACGAGGACTGAACCGATGCGCATTGACATTGTAACGCTTTTTCCGGAGCTGTGCGACAGCTTTCTCTCGGCCAGCATCCTGGGCCGCGCCCGCGCCAAAAATCTGTTTGAGGCGCACTGCCACCAGATCCGCGACTATACGAAAAACAAGCAGAAGCAGACCGACGACTACCCCTACGGCGGCGGCTGCGGCATGGTGCTCTACGCCCAGCCGATTGCCGACTGCCTGCGCGCCGTGCAGGCCCAGTGTGCTGCGCAGGGCAGAGCCAGGCCGCACGTCGTCTTTCTGACCGCCGCAGGCCGCCCCTACAATGAGGAAAAGGCCCGCGAGCTGGCCGGCTATGACGCGGTGACGCTGGTCTGCGGCCACTATGAGGGCATCGACCAGCGCGTCATCGATGCGTTCGGCGACGAGGAAATTTCCATCGGAGACTATGTGCTGACCGGCGGTGAGCTGGCAAGTCTGGTCGTGGCCGACAGCGTCCTGCGCCTGCAGCCCGGCGTCCTGGCCGAGGAAAAGGGCTATCAGGACGAGAGCTATTGGGACGGCCTGCTGGAATACCCCCAGTTTACCCGCCCCGAGGTCTGGGAGGGCCGCGCCGTGCCGCCCGTGCTGCTGACCGGCGACCACAAAAAAATTGACGAGTGGCGCGGAGCCCAAAGCCGGGAGCGCACCCGCGAGCGCCGCCCCGATTTGTACGACGCCTGGTGCGAGAGCCACCCGCTGACCGAGCTGCCCAAGTGGAAGCGCGGCGAAAATATGCGCCTTGTGAAAAATGACGAACAGCTCGCCCTCTGCGCTGCCCTCATGGCCGAGGGCCGCCGCACGGTCTGTGCGCCGGTCTGCGACGAGGAATATCTCGAAAAAATGACGCCGGACTTCTGGCTGCCGGATCTGACAGACGAGAAAAAAAACGGCTGGGCGTTCTATCTGCACTACACGAAGGACGCTGCCGACGGTATGGTCGGCGTCTGCCACAAAACCGGCGAGATCGGCCATCTGTTTGTGACCGAGGCTGCCCGCGGCAAGGGGTACGGTGCGAAAATGCTGGACTTTGCCCGCAAAAAACTGCCGGAGCATGACCACCCGACGATGGGAGTCTTAAACACGAACACCCGCGCCATCGCACTGTACAAGCGGATGGGCTGGCGGCTGACGGGCACAGTGCTGCACCGCTACGACCCCGCCGAGGAAGGCACCTTTGCAGCGGTATATTGTGAGGAATTGGAGATGCAGTATCGGGGCTGACCGTTGTTTTTGTCGTCAATCCACAATCCTGTTGAAAATAAACTGGCAATATTGCACAAACGAGAGAACGAAGATTTGGCGGAATTACAGAATCCTGCCAAAATTGCAATTTTCCACTGTACAAAATCGACTAAATAGGATAAAATAGAGGCAATCAAGGCGGCGTATTAACACGCAATAGACCGCCTGGAAGTCGCCCACGGTAGATACGCAGGGGCATATTATTTTCAAAAGTAGGAGAGAATAACTATGTACGTTAAAGAAGTTACCGTTGAGAATCAGGTTGGTCTGCACGCACGTCCGGCTACCTTCTTCATCCAGAAGGCGAACGAGTATAAGTCTTCCATCTGGGTCGAGAAGGAGGAGCGCCGCGTCAATGCGAAGTCTCTGCTCGGCGTCCTGAGCCTGGGCATCGTCGGCGGCACCACCATCCGCATCATTGCTGATGGCGCCGATGAGCAGGCTGCAGTTGACGGCCTGGTCAAGCTGGTCAGCTCCGGCTTTGCCGAGTAATCTATTCCAGAACAATCAGCGGTGGGGCGACCCGCCGCTTTTTTTGTATAGGAAAGGCAACACCCCATGACAAAAGCTGAACTTTATAAAAAGGCCTGTATGCTGCCGCTGCTGCCCGGCGTCTACATCATCCGGGACAAGTCGGACACGATCATCTATATCGGCAAGGCCAAGCGCCTGAAAACCCGCGTGTCGCAGTATTTCCGGGAGGGCGTGCCCCACGACGCCAAGGTCAGCCAGATGATCGCCCACGCCTTCACGTTTGACGTTATTGTCTGTCAGTCGGAATTTGAGGCGCTCGTCCTCGAGGCCAGCCAGATCAAGGCCCATACGCCGAAGTACAATATTTTGCTGAAAGACGACAAGGGCTACAGCTATGTCAAGGTCACGCGCGGGGCCTGGCCGCGCATCTCCGCCGCGCTGCAGAAGGATGACGACGACGCCGACTACATCGGCCCGTTCACCTCGTCGTTTGCCGTGCGGGAGATGGTGGAAACGGCGCAGGACTGCTTCCTGCTGCCGCGGTGCAATAAGAACTTTCCGCAGGATTTCGGCAAGGGCCGCCCCTGCCTCAACGCCCACATCGGCAAGTGCATGGCCGTGTGCAGCGGCAAAATCACCTGTGCTGCTTACAACGACGCTGTGCAGGGTGCACTGCGGATGATCCGCTACGGCAAAAAGGACATCGTCAGGCAGCTGCGGGAGAAGATGGAGGCTGCGTCGGAGCGGCTTGACTTTGAGACGGCGGCGCTGCTGCGCGACCAGATCATGGCCATTGACCGCGTGGCAGCCGGGCAGAAGGTCGTCATGGAGAGCGACACCGAGATGGACGTCATCGCACTGGCGGGCACGACCCACGCGGTCTGCGCCGCCGTGCTGCGCTACCGCGACGGACGCCTGACCGACAAGCGGGAATTCCTGTTCCGCGACACGACGGACATCGACGCCGTGCGGGAGGAATTTCTGCCGCAGTATTACCTCGACGGCGAGACGATCCCTAAAACGATTGCCGTGGACGCCCTGCCGCCCGACGCGGAGGCACTGAATGAAGCTCTGAACCAGGCGCGCGGCACGAAGGTGGAGCTGTACGTGCCCCAGCGCGGCGACGTCGCGAAGCTCGTCACGATGGCCTATACAAACGCTGTCGAGCGTCTGGGCCGCGAGAGCGGGCGCTATACCCGCGAGGAAAAGTTGCTTGAGGAGGCTGCGCAGGTGCTGGGCCTGAAAAAGCCGCCCCGCGTGATTGAAAGCTACGATATTTCCAACTGGGGCGACGGGTCGAGCGTCTGCGGCATGGTCGTCTTTCAGGACGGCAAGCCCCACCGCGCAGGCTACCGCCGCTTTAAGATGAAAACCGTCGCGGGCACCGATGACTACGCCTCGCTGGCAGAGACGCTCTCCCGCCGCGCGGCGGAGTACGAGATGGCCCGCCGCGGCGAGAAGCCGGACGGCCCGCAGAACCAGTTTGCGACGCTGCCCGACCTGCTGCTCATCGACGGCGGCAGGGGACAGGTCGGCGCGGTCAGGCAGGCGCTGCGCGGCACAGCGCTGGAGCATGTGCCGACCTTCGGCATGGTCAAGGATGACCACCACCGCACCCGCGCCATTGTGGACGACGAGGGCGGCGAGATCGCCATCAACCGCCACCGCAATATCTTTACGTTTGTCACGAACATTCAGGACGAGACCCACCGCTACGCCAACGACTACCGCAAGCGCGCAATGAAGAAAAAGTCCTACGCCGCCACCCTGACCGCCATTCCCGGCGTCGGTGAAAAGACGAGCGCCGCGCTGCTGGCGCACTTCAAGACCGTCGCCGCCGTCAAGGCTGCCTCCATCTCCGATCTCGAGGAGGTCAAGGGCATCAGCCATGCCAAAGCGGAAATGCTGTACAACGCGCTGCGGAATGGTATATAATGAAAATGTAATCGCCGCGCTGTAGGGGCCGGGCATGCCCGGCCCTCAACTGTACGGAAAACGGCATTTCCGGTAAGGCCGCGGGCCGCACATGTGCGGCCCCTACAGCACAACAACAATTCAAAATGGATTTATCCTTATGCTGATTCTAACCATCCTCATCTCTCTCGCCCTCGCAGCCCTCTTTACACTCCTGCCCGCCCGTATCCATCACCGCCCCTCCGTCCGCGCGGACCTGTACGCCGGGGCGGGGGTGTCGGCGCTGGTCTGGCTGTGGGCGGTCTGCGTCTGGTCCAAGCCCGGGCTGTCCGTCGGCTTTGACGCCTTCCGGCTGGCTGCGATTTTAATCATGCAGGCAATCGCCTGCGGTGTGGTCTGCGGCTTCCGGCTGCGCGGCACACTGCCGCGAAAGCTCCGCACCCCGGCGGCTGTCGGACTGCTGCTGGCCGCCAGCCTTGGAATAGAATTATTCGTCGGCAATCTGAACTGGCTGGCGACCCACAGCTACACGCCGGTTGACCTGCGCCCGTATCTGGTCAATGACGCAGACCCCGCCGCGCCGCTGACGCTGAACGATGAGCAGACAACGCTGGAATTTGCGGGCCTCGACTTTGCAATATACAACTTGCAGCTCGACGGCCTGACCTCGCTGGCCGACGGCGACACGCCGGAGCAGAAGAACGTTCTGCTGACCCTCAATGTTGCCGCCACCGATGAGGCCAGCTCGGTCTCCCGCCAGAGCTGGAACTGGGAGGCCGCCCCCGCGTCCGCCCGCAGCCAGACCCACAGCCTTGATCTCTCCGGCAAGGCGTCCACCCTGACGCTGACGGCGTCGGGCTATACTGGCGAGTACCGCAGTTACCCGCTCAATGCCCAGTTGACCACGGTTTACGCCAACGCCCGCCGCCCGCTGGATTTCTCCGTCCTGCGCTTTGCAATCATCTTCGCACTGGCGCTGGCGGCGTTCGCCCTGCGCCCGGCCAGTGCCGCGTGGCAGGACGCCTACCTGACCCATGAGAAAAAATACCGCCCGGCAGTGCTGGCCGTGGGGCTGGCGCTCTGCGCGGCGGCGTTCCTGGCGCCCTTCGGGGACCGCTTCAACGCGGGCGTCGCCACGAGCTTTTATAACACCCCCGACTGGTCGGGTACGAGCCGCATCGACTTCACCATGCACATCAACGACTGGGCGTCCAACGCCGGTGCCCAGTACGGTGCGCTGGCGCACAGTCTGCTGAATGGCCGCCTTGACCTTGAAAAGAACCCGCCCGCCGCTATGGCTGAACTGGAAAACCCCTACGACACCGCCGCCCGGCAGGCCGCCGCGCCCGATGCCCTATGGGATGTGGCCTACTATAACGGACGCTATTACGTCTATTTCGGAATCGTGCCCTGCCTTCTGTTCCAGCTTCCGTTTGAGGCGCTGACCGGCATCCGGGACCTGCCGCCCGCACTGCCGATGATTTTGCTTGCCTGGCTGTACATACTTGCCGTCTTTGGCTTTGTGAAGCAGGCTGCGCACCGCTGGTTCCCGCAGGCAAGCGCCGCGGCCTACCTGCTCACCGCCGCGGGCGCGGCCTCGGGCACACAGATCTACTATCTGCTCCACCGCCCGTCGGTGTATGAGTACGCGATCCTCTGCGGTGCTGCGTTCGTTTTGTGGGCACTGTGGCAGTGGCTGTGCGCCGCAAACACGCCGGTAAACCGCCGTAAAGCGCTGACTTTCCACCTCGCGTTTGGCTCTCTCTGCATGGCGCTGGTCGCGGGCTGCCGCCCCCAGATGGTGCTTTTTGCCGTGCTGGCCCTGCCCATCCTCTGGCCGCACTATATCACGGAAAAGCACCTGTGCACCCGCCGGGGCGCAGGGGAAGCCGCTGCGTTTATCCTGCCCGTTGTGCTTGTGGCCGTCGGCCTTATGTGGTACAACGCCGCGCGGTTCGGCTCGCCGTTTGACTTTGGTGCCAACTACAACCTGACCAGCAACGATATGACCCGCCGCGGCTTTGCCGTCGGGCGCATCGCCCCGGCAGCCGTGACCTTCCTCGCGGGCATTCCCGGTGTGCAGACGGTGTTCCCGTACCTGACTGCCACGCGGATGCAGACAAACTACATGGGCCTGACCATTACAGAGTTGTACTACGGCGGCGCGTTCGCCTGCCTGCCGCTGCTGTGGGGGCTGGCTGCGCTGCCGCTGGCCCGCCGCCGGTTGGGCAGCCGCCGCGACCTGCGCACCGTCATCCGGCTTGTGCTCGTCTGCACGGTTGCGCTGGCCGTCGTAGACTGCCAGATGGCCGGAATGCTCTACCGCTACCAGAGCGACTGGCTCGGCCCGCTGCTGCTGGCGGCGGCGCTGGCGTGGCTCTTTGCGGAAAGTGTTCTGCAGGCCCGCCCCATCCCCGCGCTGACCAAAGCTCTGCGCACGGCGCTGCCGCTGGCCGTGCTGGCGGGCGTCTGCTACAATTTCTGTGTTTACTTTGCGGCGGAGCCGCAGCTGATGGGGCAGAACCCTGCCCTGTATGAAAATGTGAGCCGCCTGGTCCAGTTCTGGCTGTGACGGCGCACCCTAAAAAGGAAAAGGACGTATGGCTGACAAAAACATCTACACCGTCGTCGTGGCTGACGATGAGGACGAGCTGCGCGAGGCCGTCTGCACAATGATCCCCTGGGAGGCGCTCGGCTTCCACCTTGTGGGAAATGCCAGCAACGGGCTGGACGCGCTCGAGCTTGTCGAGCGGCTTGAGCCGGACCTGCTGCTGACCGACATCCGTATGCCGTTCATCTCGGGCATCGAGCTGGCGCGGCAGGTGCGCGAGATCCGCCCTGCGATGCACATTGCCTTTTTGAGCGGCTTCGACGATTTCGAGTATGCCAAGCAGGCCATCCAGTACAACATCATCAGCTACATGCTCAAGCCGCTGACGATGGACGGCCTGGCCGCCGAGCTGAAGGCCATCCACGAGAAGATCGACGCCCGCTATGCCGGGCTGCGCCGGGCTGGCTCGGCCCATGCGGATCGCGCAGCGCTCATTATTCCGCTGGTACTGGCCCGTTATGAAAATGCCCCCGAGAATCTGGAGACGCGCCTGCGCCAGGCAGCGGTAGACTGCGGTCTGCTGCGCGGCACCGATGACCGCAGCACGCTGGTGGTGATGGCCGCGGCGCTGGACGGCCCGGTGGACTATGAGGCCGGGTTTACCCAGCTGGTGGAGCAGAGCGCCAACAAATATCTGCGGCATTTCGTATTTTATGGCTGCGGGCGTGCCGTGGCTTTGCTGTTGGGCAACCCCTCTGACTTTGAAGAATACCTGCACATTCTGGCCGATGAGATCTGCCAGCTGGCGGACCGTGCCCTGGGACGCAGTGCCAGCGTCGGCGTCAGCCGTGAATTTGCCCGATTCAGCGACCTGAACGATGCCTACAAACAGGCGATCGAGGCCCTGCGCGCGGCGGCGGAGGGCGAGGGCGGCGTCAGCTTTACGGCGGACGCCCGCAAGACCGGCAGCCTGTGCGAACGCGCACTGGAGATCATTGAGCAGCACTACATGGACGAGGATCTGTCCCTTGCGTCACTCTCCGCTATGCTGGACGTCAGCCCCAACCATCTGAGCGCCTGTATCAAAAAATCGGAGGGGGAGACCTTCATCAACATTCTGGTGCGCCGCCGCATGGAGACTGCCCAGACCCTGCTGCTGACCACCGACCTGCAAATTCAGGAGATCGCCCGGCGCTGCGGCTACACCGATCAGCATTATTTCAGCTATTGCTTTAAAAAGTACAGCGGTACGTCGCCTGTGGCGCTGCGCCGCGCCCGCGCCGCGGGGGAGGCCCGGCCGTGAAGCGCCCGCCCCGCACCGTAGTCCTGGCGGCAGCGCTGATCTCCGGCGTGGCCGTGGCGGCGCTGATCCTCTGCACCACGCTGTTTCTGCGCAGCTACCGCAGTGCTGTTGTGGAGGGCGCACGCACGAACAGTGCCCAGGTCGTCAGCCAGGTCGCAGGCGCGGTGGATAACTACGTCAACACGATGGACAGCGCCGTCGGCATCGTGCTGGAACAGCTTGACAGTGAACCTGCGATGCGGGACGCATTTCTGAATGCCTTTCTGACAGCCCGGCCCGAGGTCGCGGCCATCACGACTTACGACGAAAGCGGCAGTCTGTTGGACTGCTGGGCCCAGGCGGGCCGCACGCCGAAATCTGACATACTGCGCAACCTCTCCTTTGACCTGACCACGGCCCGGCGCCTGGGACATGGCTACATCAGCACGCCGCATGTAGAGTCGATCTTTGACAGCTACTACCCGTGGGTCGTCTCGGTCATCCGCGCTGTGCCGGGGGACGGCGGCAGCAGCCGTTGGCTTGCGGTAGATTTGAGCTTCAAGGAGCTGGCCGCAACGATCAACAACGTCAGCATCGGTCAGCACGGCTACTGTTACCTGATGGATGAGCGCGGCAACATGGTCTACCACCCGCAGCAGCAGCTTTTGTATGCCGGGTTAAAGAAGGAGGAGGCCGGGCGTCTGGCCTGCCTCGGCGACGGCACCTACGTGGAGGACACGGTCATCTACAGCGTACAGCGTGTGCCGGGCAGCACATGGCGCGTCGTCGGCGTTAGCTACATTGACGAAACCGTCAATGAGAGTTTCCGGCAGATGGTGCGCATCACGGTTATCACGGCGGGGCTTGTTTTTCTTGCCGCGCTGGTGGCGGGCTGGGTGCTGTCCCGTCTGCTGTCCCGCCCGTTGCAGCAGCTCGAAACAGCCATGGAGCAGTTTGAGCAGGACGCCGACCACTTCGCCTTTCAGGCCGTGCGCGGCACGCGGGAGGTGCAGAACCTCTCGGACTCCTTCGGCCACATGGTGGGCCGCATCCAGCAGCTTATGACCACCGTCCGCGAGGAGGAAATTGTCCTGCGCAAGACAGAGCTCAAGGCGCTGCAGGCGCAGATCAACCCACATTTTCTCTACAATACGCTGGATTCCATCGCCTGGATGTGTGAGCGCGGCAAAAACGCCGATGCCGTCCAGATGGTCCATGCACTGGCGCGGCTGTTCCGCATCAGCATCAGCCGCGGGCATGAGCTGATCCCGATCGAAAAGGAGCTGCAGCATGCCGAGGCGTATCTGCAAATTCAAAAATACCGCTACAAAAACCAGTTTACCTACCACTTTACGGTGGACGAGAGCTGCCTGCACTGCCTGTGCAACAAGATCACGCTGCAGCCCATCATCGAGAACGCCATTGTTCACGGGCTGGATCTGATGGTCGATTCCGGCCACATTGAAATCACCGTAAAGCCCGACGGGAATGATATTCTGCTCATCGTCGCGGACGACGGCATCGGCATGGAGCCGGAGCAGGTCGCGGCCCTCTTGCAGAATGAACCGAGTGACCGCACCGGCATCGGCGTCAAGAATGTCAATGACCGTCTGCGCATCTACTTTGGCGCGGACTACGGTATCTCCATTGAAAGCGCCCCCTACGAGGGCACAACGGTGACGATCCGCACCCCGCGCGTGCCGGAGGACAGGGAGGGCGACTATGACAAAAACCATTAAACGTCTGCTGCCCGCGGCCCTGGCCGTGCTGCTGGCAGGCTGTGCCATGCAGCCCGTGGACAGCACAACGACCCGCTACAGGGTCGCGTTCATAGCCAAAAACAATCGGGATTCCGAGTTCTGGGACGCCGTCTTTACCGGGGCAGAGGCCGCCGCCACGGAATATAACCTGCAATTGACCATAACGGCCCCCGACGATGAGGAGGACTATGCGGCGCAGAACCAGCTGATTGCCGATGCCGTTGAGGACGGCGCACAGGCTATCGTTTTCTCCGCCATTGATTATGAGGCCAACGCCGCTGCCATTGATGCCGCCGCCGCGGCGGGCGTGACGGTCATCAGCGTGGATTCCGCGGTGAACTCCGACAACGTTGCGGCCTACATCGGCGCGGACAACTACGGCGCAGGCCGGATGGTGGCCCAGAGCGTACTGGACGGCATGGAAGGGGCGCTCTGCGTCGGGCTTATCAACTATGAGGTCAACGGTGCCAACGGGCGGGACCGGGAGCAGGGTGCGCGCGATGCTTTTGCGGAAAGCGGACGCGCCAGGATCACTGCCGCCGTGTCAACACACCCCAACGCCGCCAGTGCCCGCGCGGACACGCTGGCCATGCTGCGCACCCACCCGGAGATCAATGTGCTGATCGCCCTCAACGAGACGACTGCCGTCGGCGCGGCGCAGGCTGTCCAGCAGATGCAGCGCGCCGACGACCTCTGGCTCGCGGCGTTCGACTCGAACATCGAGACGATTGACGCCCTGCAGACCGGTACGGTGGACACGCTGATCGTGCAGAACACCTACGGCATGGGCTATTTCGGCGTCGAAAGCGCCTATAAGCTGCTGGCCGGGCAGGGGAGCAGCGTCGAAAAATCGAACATCACCGCCACCCGCACCATCACCCGGGAAAATATGTTTGCCATGGATAAGCAAAAGGCCCTGTTCCCGTTTGGATGACCCCCGAAGCCAGGCCCCTACGAACCTACCGCCAAAGCCCTTCTCCCACGCCGGAGAAGGGGCTTTTTTATTTTTCCATCACCCGCAAAAATCTTACAAAATGAAAACAACAAGCACCCTTTTGTTACTTTTACTGCGCATTCTGCACAAAAACAAACGCTTTCGACTGGCGAAACCGCCCTAAACGGTGAAAATTTCCACCCATAGTCGGTGAAATTTCACCTTGTTTTTTCACCTGTCCCCGAGTATTATAATAACTGTCAACAGGGTTCGCTCCTCTACAAGCGACCCGCCCGAAAATCTACTGCATATCTAAAAAAGAAGGAGAAACTCATTATGAAAAAGTTTGCTGCTCTGGCCCTTGCAGGCTGCATGGCCGTCTCTCTCGCCGCCTGCGGCGGTTCCGCCTCCACTTCCACCGCTGCTTCGGAGTCCACGGCTCCCGCAGAGTCCACCTCTGCTGCAGAGTCTGCAGCTGAGTCCGCAGCCGAGAGCGTTACCGAGGCCACTCAGGGCGGTAAGGTCGGCGTCTGCATCTACAAGTTCGACGATGCCTTCATGACCACCTACCGTAATGCTCTGCAGGAGATCCTCGAGGGCAAGGGCTACGAGGTCACCATCGTCGACGGCAACAACGACCAGGCCAAGCAGAACGAGCAGATCAACACCTTCATCACCCAGGGTGTTGACGCACTGATCATCAACCCCGTTATGACTTCCGCTGCCGACCAGATCATCTCCACCGTCAAGGGTGCCGATGTTCCCACCGTCCTGATCAACCGTGAGCCCACCGCCGATCAGATGTCCGCTTATGACAAGCTGGTCTACGTCGGCTGCGACGCTGCTCAGTCCGGCACCTTCCAGGGCGAGCTGATCCTCGACACCGAGAACAAGGGCGACATCAACGGCGACGGCAAGGTTTCCTACATCATGATCCAGGGCGACCCCGAGAATATCGATGCTCAGCTGCGTACCGAGTACTCCGTCAAGGCTCTGACCGATGCCGGCGTTGAGGTTGAGCAGCTTGACCTGCAGCGCGGTGACTGGGATCGTAACAAGGGCCAGGAAATCTGCCAGAACGACCTTGCCAAGTACGGCGATCAGATCGAGGTTGTCTTCTGCAACAACGATGACATGGCTATCGGCGCTCTGCAGGCTATTCAGGCTGCCGGCCGTACCGTCAACAAGGACATCTACCTCGTCGGTGTTGACGCTCTGGACGCTGCCAAGAACGAAGTTGCCAACGGCAACATGACCGGCACTGTTCTGAACGACGCTAAGGGTCAGGCTACGCAGGCTGTTGCTTCCATGGAGGAGCTGCTGGGCGGCAAGACCTTCGAGGCTAACCACCAGAGCGTCTACGTTGACTACGTCAAGGTTACCCCTGACAACGTCAAGGACTTCCAGTAATTTGACAAAAGCCACAGCTTAAACCAGAACAATCGGGGTGCGTGTGCGCAGGCGCACGCACCCTTTTTTCGTGAAAAGGTTACAAAAGATTAAAGGGGGCCAGCGAATTGTCAGAGTACCGCTTGGAGATGTGTGATGTCGTCAAGACGTTCCCCGGCGTCAAGGCACTGAATCACGCACAGCTGAAATTGAAACCCGGCACCGTCCATGCGCTGATGGGAGAGAACGGCGCGGGCAAGTCTACCTTGATGAAGTGCATGTTTGGTATCTACCACATGGACGAAGGCAAGGTCATTTATGAGGGACAGGAGGTCCAGATCAAGGGCCCGCTTGATGCACTGAACCGTGGCATTGCGATGGTGCACCAGGAACTGCAGCCCATCCCGGAACGCTCCATAGGCGAGAATATCTACGTTGGGCGCTATCCCACCAAGAAATACGGACCCGTCACCGTTATCGACCATGACAAAATGTATGAGGATGCGGCCAAGGTCCTGAAGGAAGTCCATCTGAATTATGATCCGCACGCAAAGCTCGGAACCTTGAGCGTTTCCCAGATGCAGCTGGTTGAGATCGCCAAGGCGGTCTCCGCAGACTGCAAGGTGCTGATCCTCGACGAGCCGACCTCCTCGCTGACGGCAGCTGAGGTCGAGGCACTGTTCACCATCGTGAACGAGCTGCGCGCCAAGGGCGTCTCCATCGTCTACATCAGCCACAAGATGGACGAAATTCTTCGCATCAGCGACGAAGTCACGATCATGCGCGACGGCCAGTACATCGGCACCTGGGAGGCCAAGGAACTGACCACCGATATGATCATCACCAAGATGGTCGGACGTGAGCTGTCGAACCTCTACCCGCCGCGCTCGAATACGCCCGGTGAGGTCGTGTTTGAGGTCAAGGACTTCACGTCCATCAACCCCAAGAGCTTCCGTCACGTCAACTTCAACGTCCGCAAGGGCGAGATCCTCGGCGTTGCGGGTCTGGTCGGTGCCCAGCGCACCGAGCTGATGGAGGGTCTGTTCGGTCTGCGCTGCCACACATCGGGCACCATCACCTATAAGGGCAAGGAACTGACCATCAACCAGCCGCAGGACGCCATCAAAAACGGCATCGCCATGCTGACCGAGGATCGCCGCGCCACCGGTATTCTGGGTGTGCTTTCCATTGCGGATAACGTCTCCATTGCATCGCTGAACAAGTATCTGATCGGCGGCATCATGCTGGACGACAACAAAATCGAAAAGCTCGTGCAGGATAATGTCGCCAAGCTGTCCATCAAGACGCCGTCCTCCAAAACGCAGATTCAATCGCTGTCCGGCGGTAACCAGCAGAAGGTGCTGATTGCCCGCTGGCTGGCCAACGACCCCGATGTTTTCATCATGGACGAGCCGACCCGCGGCATCGACGTCGGTGCAAAGTATGAAATTTACTGCATCATCGCCGAGATGGCCAAACAGGGCAAGAGCATCATCATGATCTCCTCCGAAATGAGCGAGCTGATCGGCATGTCTGACCGCATCATGGTCATGTGCGATGGCCGCTGCACCGGCTTTATCGACGGTGATAAGGCGAACCAGGAGAACATCATGACGCTGGCTACCCAGTTTGAATAAGGAGGAATCCGAAAATGGAGAAAAAATTCGACTTTAAAAAATTCCTGTCCAATAACGCGATCATTATTCTGATCATTTTGCTGGCCCTCTTCGTCGGCTGCACGACCCAGAACTTCTTTACCGAGACAAACGGCAAAAACCTGCTGCTGAACGTCGCCCCGCGTTTCATCATCGCCTGCGGCGTTTCGGGATGCCTGATTACCAAGGGCACTGACCTGTCCGCCGGCCGCCAGGTCGGCCTGGCCGCCTGCTTCTCCGCCATGCTGCTGCAGAGCGTTGACTACTCTGCCCGCATGCTGCCCTGGCTGCCCGATATTCCGTGGCCCGTGGCCCTGCTGATCGTCATGGCAATCATGGCCTGCTTCGGTGCCATCAACGGTTGCATTATCGCATTCCTGAAGGTTCCTCCTTTCATCGCTACGCTGGGCATGCAGACCATCGTTTACGGCCTGTGCTCCGTCATCACCAACAACCAGCCCATGGGCGGTTACAAGCAGAGCTACCTGACCGTTGCCAGCGGCACGCTGGGCCCCATCCCGTTCCTGGCCATCTTTGCGCTGATCGTCGGCATCTTCTTCTGGTTCCTGTACAATAAGACCCGTCACGGCAAGTACATGTACGCCATCGGCGGCAACGAGAACGCCGCTCAGGTTGCCGGTGTCAACGTCACCGCGTCCCTGATCCGCATCTACATCCTGGCCTCCTGCATGTATGCTCTCGGCGGCTTCCTCGTCGGCGCAAAGGCCGGCGGCGCTTCCACCAACACCGGCAACGGCTATGAGCTGGAAGCTATCGCAGCCTGCACCATCGGCGGCGTTTCCACCAACGGCGGCGTTGGCAAGGTCTCCGGCGTTCTGGTCGGCGTTCTGGTCTTTGAAGTCCTGAAGATTTGCCTGCAGTTCCTCGGCGTCGACCCCGCTTACACCTACATTGCACAGGGCCTTGTCATCGTCATCGCCGTTGCCCTTGACCTGCGCAAGTACCTGGCCAAGAAGTAATATGGAAGAAGAAAAAACCACCTCTGAAACGCAAAAGTCCGATTCCCGCCCGGATCACAGCCAACTGAACGCCTTTGAGAATTTCTATGAGAAGTTCCGCAAAGTGCCGCTGAAATACATTGATGTCTTTATCGGCGTCTGTGTTGCCGCACTGGTCATCGTTGTGCTGGTCGGCATCCTCAAGAGTAAGGGGATACTGTAAAAAAAGAAGCACCGTTCACGGAGAAAAATCTCTGTGAACGGTGTTTTTATTTGTGTTTTAGCAGAGCTGTAGGGGCCGCACATGTACGGCCCGCAACCTTGCATTTACAGCGCGGCTGCCTTCTAGCCGAGAGGCGGATATGGAATTTGCCCCTATTATTTTTTGATCACCTTTTTCTTCTTCCTGACACTATACCCAAAGCTGCCCAGCTTTCTTCCCAGCGCCAGATAATCCCCGTGGCTGTAGACGATCAGCTTCGCCTTGTTCAGGCACAGCTTGCCGCTCTCGTCCAGCAGCCGCTCGTCCACATCCACGGCGACGCACTCGGCCAGAAACAAATCATGCGAACCCAGCGCAATGACCTGCGTGACCTTGCACTCCAGATTTACGGGGCTTTCCTCCACCAACACCGTGCCGACCTTGGCCGCAGGGACAGCGGTCAGGTGCATGGCAGCGAACTTGTCCACGTCGCGCCCGCTCTTGACACCGCACCAGTCGATGGCGCGGACAAGGCTCTCGGTGGGCAGGTTCACGACGAACTCGCTGCTTTCCTTAATTAGATGGTGGCTGTACCGCTCGGGCCGCACGCTGATGGACAGCATCGGCGGCTGGGTGCAGATCGTGCCGGTCCAGCCCACCGTGATAAGGTTCGGCTTCTCCGGAGCCCCGCAGCTGACCAGTACGGGCGGCTCCGGGTTCAGCAGGGTAGACCCCTTCCATACCTGTCGGCTCATTGCGCATCCTCCTTGATTTCACCAAAGTTTGGCGTTGCATCGCTGATAATATACCGCGGGCGGTGCTTGGATTCCAGATAAATTTTACCGATGTACTCCCCGATAACGCCCAGACAAATCAGCTGCACGCCCGACACAAAGCAGATGATGCTCGTCATCGACGCCCAACCGGACACGGTCAGGCCGAGCGCGGCCTCGATGACGGCCCACAGCACGCCGATAAAGCTGACGAGCGCCACAAACACGCCGAAGCCTGTGATGAATCGGATGGGTTTGATGGACAGGCTTGTGATGCCGTCAAACGCCAGCGCCAGCATTTTGGACAGGGGATAGTGGCTCTCGCCTGCTATGCGCTCATGCCGCTCGTAGGTCACGCAGGTGGACTTGAAGCCGACCAGCGGCACCATGCCGCGCAGGAACAGGTTGACCTCCCTGAACCGGGCAAACTCCTCCAGCACGCGGGCGCTCATCAGGCGGTAGTCCGCGTGGTTAAAGACGACCTCCGCGCCCATGGCGTTGAGGATTTTATAAAAGCTCTCCGCGGTAAAGCGTTTAAAAAACGTATCTGTCTCGCGCTTGCTGCGCACGCCGTACACGACGTCGCAGCCGTCGCGGTAGGCGTCCACCATGGCGTCCATCGCGTTGATGTCGTCCTGCCCGTCGCAGTCGATGGAAATCGTAATGTCGCAGCGGCTTTTGGCCTCCATCAGGCCCGCCAGCACGGCATTCTGGTGGCCGCGGTTGCGGCTCTGGCAGATGCCTGCATAGTGCGGGTCACGCGCAGCCAGGTCACAGATAATTTCCCACGTCCGGTCTTTCGAGCCGTCGTTCACAAACAGAACGCGGCTGTCGGGGCTGATCTTGCCCGCTGCTGCCAGATCGTTGATCTTCTGCAAAAACATCGGCGCAGTGATGGGTAAAACCTCCTGCTCATTGTAGCAGGGTATAACGATGTACAAAATCGGGTCGGTACGGTTGTTCATACAAATAACCTCAATATGTTAAAATTGCGGGCAGGCGGCGTGCAGCCGCTCGGGGTCGGGCAGCTTAAAGCTGCCCCGGAACAGTTCGATCAGCCCCTCCTCCTGCATCCGGCTCAGTTCGCGGGAGAGCGCGCTGCGGTCACAGTTCAAAAACGCGGCCAGCTCAGTGCGGGTCATGGCGGTGGAAAACGTATCCGCGCCGCACCGCTCGCGTTGTTCCAGCAGCCACATGCAGATGCGTCCGCGCAGGCTCTTGCAGCAAATCAGCTCCAAACGGCGGTCCAGCGCAAAATATTTGTCGCTGATGGTCTCCAGCCAGTTCTGCAGCAGCTTCAGGTGTGCACTGTGCAGCGCGGCGCAGGGGCGCAGCAGTGCCTCGCAGGGAAGATACAGTGCCAGACAGGCCTCAGCGGCGGAGACATTGACGGGGCTGCGACTGCGCCCGCCAGCCAGCACGTCGGCAAAGACGCCGCCCGGCCCCATACGGGCCATGACGACGGTAGAGCCGTCGGCCAGCGGTTTGCTTGCCGTGATAGCACCTTCCAGCACAAGGCCGACTTCGTGGGTCTCGTAGCCCGCCATCAGCAGCAGCTCGCCTTTGGCGTAGCGGCGCACCCGCGGCGCAAAGCAGGCCATCAGCGTGTCCAGCTCGGCGTCCGTCATGCCGCGCAAAAGGCTTGTGCGGCGCATCGTTTCGTAGTAGGGTGTGTAGTCCATACAGCTCCTTGCAAACGGTTGAAAAGGGTATCTGTTGCACGGGCAACAGACAATTCACACTTATTATAGTATAGTAGGGCCGCAAAAGCAACAAGGAGGATAAGATTTTTATGAAACTGAAACGTATTTTCGCCGCTGTAACGGCGTTTGCTTTGTGCGCCTCTCTGGCAGGCTGCGGCGCGGCCGCGACTGTGAGCGAGTCTGCCGCAGAATCTGCCGCTGAATCCGCCGTCGAGGCAACCCCCGCCGTCACCGAGGCCCCCGCTACTGAAGAAACCGCCGACGCATCCGAGGCCGCCCTGCGCATCGCGGGCCTGAAAGGCCCCACGACGATGGGCCTCGTCAACCTGATGAGCGACGAGGTCGCCTCCAACTACAACTTCACGATGTACGGCGCTGCCGATGAAATCGTGCCGCTGCTGGTCAAGGGAGACTTGGACGCCGCCGCTGTGCCCGCCAACCTCGCCGCCACGCTCTACAACAAGACGAACGGTGCAGTGGAAGTTGCCTGCATCAACACGCTGGGCGTGCTCTACATCGTCGAGAACGGAGAGACCGTCAACTCTGTCGGGGATCTGAAAGGCCAGACCATCGTCACCACCGGCAAGGGCGCTACCCCCGAGTACGTTCTGCGCTACGTCCTGACCGAGAACGGTGTTGACCCCGACAGCGACGTTACCATCGAGTATTGCAGCGAGGCCACCGAGGCCCTGAGCAAGGTCCAGGCGGGCGAAGCCACCATCGCCATGCTCCCTCAGCCCTTCGTCACCAGCGCCATGTCCCAGGTCGAGGGTCTGCGCGTTGCGCTTGACATGAACGAGGAATGGCAGAAGGTCGCCGGCTCCAAGCTGGTCACCGGCGTTCTGGTCGTCCGCAAGGATGCCGTTGAGAACGACCCTGAGGCTTTTGCCGCCTTCATGGATGGCTATGCCGCCAGCGTCGAGGCCGCAAACTCTGACCTTGAGGGCACCGCAGCCCTCTGCGAGCAGTACGGCGTTGTCGCCAAGGCTGCGCTGGCCCAGAAGGCCCTGCCGCAGTGCAACATTGTTTTTGAGACCGGCGACGAGATGAAGACCGACCTCGAGACCTACTTCAAGGTTCTGTACGCCGCCGACCCCGCCAGCGTGGGCGGCGCCCTGCCTGCCGACGACTTCTACTATGCAGGCTAAATCCCCCCGCAGAGGTCGATGCTCGCATCGACCCGCCGCTGCTGCTGCGGGCGGATGCAAGCATCCGCCCCAGCAAACGCCGCTGTGGCAAAAGGCTGCCGCCATCCTTGTGTGGATTCTGATTTGGCAGCTTGCCGCCATGGGGCTGGGACACGGCGGGCTGTTCCTGGCTACGCCCCTGCAGACACTGGGGGCGCTGGCACAGCTGGCACCCACAGCTGCATTCTGGCAGCGCATCGTGTTCAGTGCGCTGCGCATAATGGCGGGCTTCCTGCTGGCAGCAGCAGGGGGCCTGCTTCTTGGCGCAGCGGGCGCACGTTGGCACTGGGTACGGGTGTTCATTGACCCTGCCATGCAGCTGATCCGCGCCATGCCCGTTGCCAGCTTTGTCATTTTGGCGCTGCTCTGGGTGCGCAGTGCGAACCTGTCGGTCATCGTCAGCTTTACCCATGTGCTGCCCGTCGTCTATGCGGGCGTGCTGGGCGGCATTGCCGACACCGACCCGAAGCTGCTGGAAATGGCGAAAGTCTACCGCCTGCCGCTCACCGCGCGGCTGCGGTACATCTGGCTGCCCGGCATCTTCCCGTCCTTCTGCGAGAGCTGCATCGCCGCCATGGGCATGTGCTGGAAGAGCGGCGTCTCCGCCGAGGTCATCGGTCTGCCGGACCACAGCGTGGGCGACGCGCTCTACCGCGCGAAGATCACCCTGTCCACGCCGGATGTGTTCGCGTGGACGCTCGTCATCGTGCTGCTGTCGGCGGCGCTGTCCGCGGCAGCGGCGGCCCTGCTGCGCACGGCCAAGACACGTCTTTGCGGGGAGGTGCGCGTGTGAGCATTGTGATAACCGATCTCTGCAAAAGCTTCGGCAGTACGCCGGTTTTGCAGCGCTTTACCTGGACGGTGGAACGCCCCATGGTGCTGATGGGCCGCTCCGGCTGCGGCAAGACCACGCTGCTGCGCATCCTGCTGGGACTGGAGTCCGCGGACTCCGGCACAGTGACCGGCGTCGAAACGCCCGCCGCCGTCTTTCAGGAGGATCGCCTCTGCCCGCAGCTGACCGCCGCCGCCAACCTGACGCTGACCGGCCACGGCCTGACGCCGCAGGATGCCGAGCGTGAGCTGCGTACCCTTGGCTTTACGGATGCCGAGCTGGCGCTGCCTGCGGCGCGGCTCTCCGGCGGGCAAAAGCGCCGTGCCGCTCTGCTGCGCGCGCTGCTCTGCCGCGATGCGAAAACGCTCTTGCTGGACGAGCCCTTTACCGGCATGGACGCCGAGCTTGTCGAGGACGCCGTCGCCGCCACAAAACGGCTGGCGGGGGAGCGTCCCACGATCCTCGTCACCCATGACCGCACCGCCGTCGACCTGCTCGGCTGGCCGGTGAGAGAAGTATAAAAGTACAAAAAACGCACACGCGGAAATTTTCCGCGTGTGCGTTTTTTTGTTGAGATTGTAGGGGCGAACATTGTTCGCCCGCGGAGCATAGCGGCAACCGCCAAGGCTCAGGGGCGATGCAAGCATCGACCCCTACAGCGTAGGGGCGCATTCTATATGCGCCCGCAGGCTGCCGCTTACATCAATTCCTCCAATATCGCATTCTGCACGACCATCCCGGCGGGGGTCAGGCGGAACACCTCTCCGTCCCACACGGCGTACCCGTGCCCGACGCACTGCCGCATAAAGACGCACTGTGCCGCCGTAAACCGTCCGCCGCGGCGTTCATACGCAGGGATGTTCAGTCCGCTGACCAGCCGTAGCTGCATCAACAGATAATCCTCCGACGTGCAGTCGCCCTCGCGCTGCTCGGCCACGGTACCCGCGATAAATCCCTGGACGTCGTCGGGCCAGAACCGCCGCACATTGCCCACACAGCTGTGGGCGGCAGGGCCGACGCCCCAATAATCGCTGCAGTTCCAGTACAAAAGATTGTGCCGCCCCTCGTGGCCCGGGCGGGCAAAGTTGCTGATCTCATACTGCCGGTAGCCTGCGGCCTCGAGCTGCTGCACGGCATATAGGTAAAAATCTGCCGCCGCGTCACCGTCGGGCAGACCCGCGGGCGGATTGCGGTAAAACGCCGTGCCCGGCTCTACCTTTAATAAGTAGGCCGAAATATGCGTGCAGCCGCCGTCCCGCAGCAGGGCCAGCGTGCGGTCAAATTCAGCGTTTGTGTACTCCGGCAGCGCCAGCATGATGTCGCCGCAAATTTCAGGAAAGCCCGCCTCCCGCGCCCATGCCAGCGCCTGCGCGGCCCCGGCGGCGGTGTGGGTGCGGCCCAACCGGCGCAGCTGCGCGTCGTCGGCGCTCTGCACGCCAAAGCTGATGCGGGTCACGCCTGCTGCCCGGAAGCCCCGCAGCGTCTCCGGTGTGACAACATCGGGGTTGGCCTCCAGCGTGATCTCCGCGCCGGGCAGGGGATTGGCAGCCTCGATCAAAGCCGCCGCCTGCGTGGGCACCAGCAATGCCGGGGTGCCGCCGCCAAAGTACAGCGTGTCGGGGCGGCGGGTGTTTTTTGCCAGTTCCCGCAGCAGCGCGTCCACGTAGCTCTGCGGCACGCCGCGCGCACCGGGGGCCGAATAAAAATCGCAGTAGCGACATTTTGCCTTGCAGTAGGGAATGTGCAGATAGATGCCGAACGGTGTTGCTTCAGACATGGTGTACCTTATGCTTCCGGGATGCCGTCCTTGAAGAAGCACAGCATCTGATTTTCAAAAAAGTTGACGCGCTCATGCACGTATTTGGGGTAGAGCTTCCACTGCTTAGGACAGGTCAGGCGGTTGTAAATCGCGGCCTGACCCTTGGGCGGGGCGTACTCGTCCATCAGACAGGTGCCCAGCAGCACCTCGGCACGGCAGAGCGGTGCGAAATTCGCTGCATCCAACTCGTCGTATCCGGGCAGACCAAGGCCGGCAAAATCTCCCGGCAGCGGATTCAGCGCTGCGCAGCGGGACACTGCAGGGCAGAGCGACGCTGCCAGCAGCGCCAGTCCGCCGCCGAAGCCCTCGCCAAACGTGTACACGCGGCCTGTGTCCACCCACGGCAGCGCCAGCGCGGCCTTTGCCACGGCCAGCGCGTCGAGATAGCGCTGGCGGAACGCCGCCTGTGCGGGCTGCACCTTCCAATCCTCCCGGAACGGCTCGGCCTCCAGAGCGACAACGCCGAAGCCCAGCGCCAGAAACCGCGTTATATGGTGCCAGCCGCGCACGCCGCGGTTCAGGTCGTGGTACATCAGCAGCAGCGGATGCACTCCGTCTGCGGCGGGGCGGATGACCCGGGCCGTGACGCTGCGCCCGTCAAAGGTGACGGTCAGCCGCTCATACACGCCGCAGGGGTTGCCGAACGCGACGGGCGCACAGCTTACCGCGGGGTGCAGTGCCGCTGCAGTCTCCTGCCAGCGCTGCGCAAAATCAGCGGGGGCCTGCGCCTGCCCGGTGTAGCTGCGCAAAAATGCCTTTTGCTCTGTGATGGTCATAGCACAGCCTCCTTGCTGGTGAAAAAGTCCAGCAGCATATCGTCAAATTCCGGGATCTCCTCATGTCCGTACCCGGGGAAGAGATACCGCTTCTTGGCGCAGTGCAGATTGTTGTACACGGCGCACTGGGTCTGCGGCGGGCAGATAACGTCATCCAATCCCGTGCCGAACAGCACCGGGCAGCGGATCATCGGCGCAAAGTTTTTGCTGTCAATGTAGCCCAGCTGGCGGAACCACCGGTCCTGCTGGTGCTCGTCGGCGTCAAACCAGCGGGCGTAGTAGCGCAGACCTTCATAGGCGATCTCGTCCGCGCCAAGGTCCCACACGAGCTTGAAATCGCTCAAAAACGGGTAGAGGATGGCCGCGCGGTCAATAAGCTCCGGGTTCAGCGCCGCACAGGCCAAACCCAGCCCGCCGCCCTGCGAACCGCCGTTGACAAAGACACGGCTCGTGTCGATGCCGTCCAGCTCCCGCACTAAGCGGCAGAGGATGCGGATGTTCTGGTGCAGCCGCACATAGTACATCCGCTCCGGCGGGCCGTCCAGCCCGGCAATGATATGCCCGGACACGGTGGTGCCCAAAAAGCCGCCGGCATCCTCACTGTAGCCGGCCTGACCGGGGCAGTCCATGGCAATCAGCGCCATGCCCATGCCCGCGAACGACGCCTGCTCGGCAAAGCTGCGGGATGCGCCGGGGTAGCCGTGAAACTGCAGAACCAGCGGCATCGGCTCGCTCCGGCGCGGGCGTAAAAACTTTGCGTAAAGGCGTGCGCCCTCCATGCCGGTGAACCACAGGTCCAGAAACTCGCAGCTGTCCCAGCTCGGGACCTCCTGCGCCTGGGTGACGGTGTAGTGCAGCGGCACCGCGTCAGCCTCGGCCATCCGCGCCTGCCAGAAGCTCTCAAAATCATCGGGGCGCGGGGTGGCACCGTAGTAACCGCCCAAGGCCTCGATTTCGGCTGCTGTCATAAGAATCACATCCCTTTATATAAATGTAAACGGAAAGCATTATTTGCTATTATAGCACAGAAAGCACTGCCTGACTATAGTTTTAAAAAGAAGTAAATTTCACAATTTCTTGATGATTTACGGTGAAAAACACGCTATAATACTGCCTAGAGAAAGGAGATTGCAACTATGAATCGCAATTATTCTGATATTTCGTATGCGGAAAGCCCCTTTGGTACGCTTTCCGAGTTTATGTCCAAGACCTTCGGCTGGATGTTTGCCGGTCTGCTGGTCACGTTCCTGGTCGGCATCGGCGCAGTGACGACAGGGCTGATCTACCCGCTCATCACCTCGGGCCTGTTCATCCTGACCTCCATCGCGGAGTTGGTGCTGGTGTTCGTGCTGTCGGCCCGGGTGCAGACGCTGCAGCCGTCCACAGCCACGGGCATCTTCTTCGCCTACGCGGTGCTCAACGGCCTGAATCTGAGCTCCATCTTCCTCGCGTATGACTTCGGCAGCCTGATTTTGGCGTTCCTCGTCGGTGCGGTCTACTTCGGCGTTATGGCGGTGTACGGCAACGTCACCAACCGTGACCTGACCGGCTGGGGCCCCAAGCTCATGGGCGGTCTGGTTGCCCTGATCGTCTGCAGCCTGGTGGGCGGGCTGTTCAGCCTGTTCGGCTTTGGCTTCGGCATCATGGATCTTGTGCTCTGCGCCGTCGGTCTGCTGATCTTCATGGGCCTGACCGCCTATGATACCCAGATGCTGAAATACTACTACTCCTACTTCGGCGGCGACGCGGCCATGCTGCACAAGTCCTCCATCATCGGTGCGCTGAACCTCTACCTTGATTTCATCAACATCTTCCTGTATATCCTGCGTATGCTGGGCCGCAGAAGCAACGATTAAAAAATCCTAAAATAATTTCAAAAAACCGCTTGACATTTGAAAAAAGGTTTGCTATAATAAATGGCGTCGCCAGGAGCGCACGAAACACAAATGCTTCGAAGCGACGCCAGCTATGGGGGATTAGCTCAGCTGGGAGAGCGCTTGCATGGCATGCAAGAGGTCACCGGTTCGATCCCGGTATTCTCCACCACAAAGACCTGTCAGAGAAATCTGACAGGTCTTTTCTTTTAGTTTAAACATGCGGAAAAATCAAAACCCGTCGATCAGACGCTCGGCAATGGGGGAGATGAACAGCACAAAAAACAGTACGCCAAGCCCCGTGATAAAGCTGGCTGCGTCGCCGCCGATGTACCACCCCAGCGGGAAGGTGAGCAGCAGAAGCCCGGGCACGGCAAAGCAGTTCAGCAAAAACGCGGCAAACTCCCCGCGGCTGAACATCCACCAGACCTCAATGGGCTTGTAAGGGCTGCGCTCCGGCGGCGGATGGTGCCAGCGGCGGCGGTCCACGCCGACAAGGCGCAGATGCTGCGTGTACAGCTGGACAAGGCCGCACACAAAGACCCCGATGAAATAAATGCTGATCCAAATGACCATCCCGGCACCCCCGTCGCTCCCGTTGGAAACACTTCACAGTATCGTCTCTGCCTGTATCATAGCACGTTAAAAACACACCTGCAACGATAAATTTTCAAAAACCCCTTGCAATTTGCGTCGGGGTATGGTACTATACTAAAGCAATACACACGCATTGCGCTGTTTTTTTGTGCCTTTTTTGCGGTAACACGTCAAAGGGGTTAGAAAACAGAAACCCCGCAGTGCGGAGGGTACAAACTAAATTTTTTGGAGGAAACAAACAATGGCAGTCGTATCTATGAAACAGCTTCTCGAGGCCGGTGTCCACTTCGGCCACCAGACCCGCCGCTGGAACCCCAAGATGGCTAAGTACATCTTCACCGAGCGCAATGGTATCTACATCATTGACCTGCAGAAGACCGTGAAGAAGCTCGATGAGGCTTACAACTTCGTCCGCGACACCGCTGCACAGGGCGGCGAGATCCTGTTCGTCGGCACCAAGAAGCAGGCTCAGGAGTCCATCCGTGACGAGGCTACCCGCTGCGGTATGCACTATGTCAACGCTCGCTGGCTGGGCGGCATGATGACCAACTTCCGCACCATCCGTAAGCGCATCGACCGTATGGAGCAGCTCAAGACCATGCAGGAGGACGGCACGTTCGACCTGCTGCCCAAGAAGGAAGTCGTCAAGCTCGAACTCGAGATGGCCAAGCTGGACAAGTACCTGGGCGGCGTCAAGAACATGAAGGCTCTGCCGAAGGCTATGTTCATCGTTGACCCCCACAAGGAGCGCATCGCTGTCTCCGAGGCCCGCAAGCTGAACATCCCCATTGTTGCTATCGTTGATACCAACTGCGATCCCGATGAGATCGACTACGTCATCCCCGGCAACGACGACGCTATCCGCGCTGTCAAGCTGATCTCCGGTGCCATGGCCAGCGCTGTGCTGGAGGGCAAGCAGGGCGTTCAGGACGCTCCCGCCGCCGAGACCAAAGAGGATTGATTTACTCCCTACAATTCAGAAAGGACATTGAGCACTATGGCTATTTCTGCAAAAGACGTTATGGAGCTGCGTAAGCAGACCGACTGCGGCATGATGGAGTGCAAGAAGGCACTGACCCAGGCTGACGGCGACTTCGAGAAGGCTATCGAGATCCTGCGCGAGCAGGGCCTGGCTGCTGCCAACAAGAAGGCTGGCCGCATCGCCGCCGAGGGCATGGTCTATGCCGTTTCCTTCGACAACTGCGCTGTTGTCGTTGAGGTCAACGCCGAGACCGACTTCGTCGCCAAGAACGACAAGTTTGTTGACTTCACCAAGAACCTGGCCAAGGTCGTTGCTGACGAGAACCCCGCCGATGTTGAGGCCCTGATGGCCTGCAAGATGGGCGACGGCACGGTTGACGATGCCCTGAAGGCTCTGATCCTCGTCATCAAGGAGAACATCAAGGTTCGCCGCTTTGCCCGCTATGAGGGCCACTGCGCTGCCTATGTCCATGGCGGCGGCACCCACGGCGTCATCGTCAAGTTCGAGACCTCTGACGACGTCGCTGCCAAGCCCGAGTTCGCTGCCTTCGGCAAGGACATCGCCATGCAGGTCGCTGCTGCTAACCCCAGCTACCTGAACGAGTCCGACGTGCCCGAGGACGTTCTGGCCAAGGAGAAGGAGATCGTTCTGGCTCAGATGGCCAACGATCCCAAGACTGCCAACAAGCCCGACGCTATCAAGGAGAAGATGGCCATCGGCAAGCTGGGCAAGTTCTACAAGGAAGCCTGCCTGGTCGACCAGGCCTTCATCAAGGACGGCGGCATGGACGTCAAGAAGTACGTTGCCGACACCGCGAAGGCTCTGGGCGGCGACATCAAGATCGCTGCCTTCACCCACTTCACCAAGGGCGAGGGCCTGGAGAAGCGCAACGAGGACTTCGCTGCTGAAGTTGCTGCTGCCATCAAGGGCTGATGTAACCACATAAAGCATTGACCGCCTGCGCACCGCGCAGGCGGTTTTTGGTTGGTGAGACGTATGAAAAATCTGAACAGACAGTCATGGCCCGCGCTCGCCGCGCAGAATGCTGCTTATCTGGCTTCTCTGGGCAAGTGATCTTTGCTTCTGAACATCTGAAATAAAAATTCCCGGGCCACTTTCACGGCCCGGGAATTTTTTGCGCCATACGTAAAATCAGAGAAAAGCTTACTGCTCACGGAACGTCAGCTGGTCGTCGGTCATCGTATCGACGATGGCCAGGCTGGCCAGCTTGTAGCCGGCAGCGCGCAGCTCGGCACCGCCCGGCTGGAAGCCCTTCTCAATGCAGATGCCGATGCCGCCGACGGTCGCACCTGCCTGCGCGCAGACATCCAGCAGACCCTTCATGGCCTTGCCGTTGGCGAGGAAGTCGTCCAGAATCAGCACCTTGTCAGAGGGGGAGAGAAACTTCTTGGACAGCGTGATGTCATAATCACGGCCATAGGTGTAGGAATGGACGGTGGAGGTGTAGACCTCGCCGTCAATGTTCTTGCTCTTGGCCTTCTTGGCAAAGACGACAGGCACGTTGAAATGCCGCGCGGTCATGCAGGCGATGGCGATGCCGGATGCCTCGATGGTCAGAATCTTGTTGATACCGTCGTCCTTGAAGATGCGGTAGAACTCCTCGCCGACCTTGTCCAGCAGGTCTACGTCCAGCTGATGGTTCAGAAAGCAGTCGACCTTCAGGACATTGCCGGGACGAACCTGGCCTTCCTGCATAATACGTTCCTCCAAAAGTTTCATCTGCGATGATGCCCCTTTCACAAACTCAGTTTCATTCTATTATGACAAATTATGGCGGATTTTGCAAGTCCTTTATCCCAAAAAGTCTTACTAAAATGTCAATAGGTAAAGTTGATAATGTTTTGTAACCAAAATTTGTGAAACTTCCCCATAAAGCGGTCAAAAAGCATAGAAAACGCTGTTGATTTGGTTCATTGCATTTTTGTAAACAAAAGCTTATAATTTAGTCAATGAAGCGGCACGGGGTTGTGCGAACCCGTTATGTGCCGTTGCTTTATTTTTAGGAGGGAACACTATTATGAAAAAACTCGTTAGCTCTGTGCTGGCGGCTTCCATGGTCCTGAGCCTGGCCGCCTGCGGCTCTTCCGCATCCACCGATACGGCATCCTCCTCTGAGGCTGCCTCCACCTCCACCGCTGCCACTGCCGAGGCAGCCGGTGAGGGCTCCGGAGCTTACACCGGCACCCCCATCAAGATCGGCGGCATTGGCCCTGTTACCGGCGGCGCCGCCATCTACGGTCAGGCCGTTAAGAACGCCGAGGAGCTGGCCGTCAAGGAGATCAACGCCGCCAACGGCAGCGATGTCTTTGAGTGGAAGTTCGAGGACGATGAGCATGACGCCGAGAAGAGCGTCAACGCCTACAACACCCTGAAGGACTGGGGCCTGCAGGTTCTGGCCGGTCCTGTCACCACCACCCCGTCCATTGCCGTTGCCGCCGAGACCGCCAATGACAACCTGTTTATGATGACGCCTTCCGCTTCTGCGCCCGCTGTCATCGAGAGCGGCGACAATGTGTTCCAGATCTGCTTCACCGACCCCAACCAGGGCGTTGCCTCCGCAGATTATATCGCAGAAAACAAGCTCGGCACCAAGGTCGGCATCATCTATGACTCCTCCGATGCCTATTCTTCCGGTATTTATGAGAAGTTCAAGGCCGAGGCTGCTGCGAAGAACCTCGAGATCGTTACCGCTGAGGCATTTACCGCTGACAACAAGTCCGACCTGTCCACCCAGGTTGCCAAGTGCCAGCAGGCCGGTGCTGATCTCGTATTCCTGCCCATCTACTATCAGGAGGCTTCTCAGATCCTGATTGCCGCCAACAAGAGCGGCTATGCGCCTGTCTTCTTCGGCTGCGACGGTATGGACGGCATCCTGACCATTGAGGGCTTCGACACCTCTCTGGCCGAGGGCCTGATGCTGCTGACTCCGTTCGCTGCGGACGCCCAGGATGAAAAGACCCAGGCATTCGTCTCTGCTTATAAGGAAGCCTACGGCGATACCCCGAACCAGTTCGCTGCGGACGCTTACGATGTTGTCTACGCCATCTATCAGGCTGCGGTTGCCGGCGGCATCAACGGCGACATGGATGCTTCTGACGTCTGCGATGCTCTCAAGGCTCAGTTCACCAGCATGACCTTTGACGGTCTGACCGGCGATGGCATGACCTGGGATGCCTCCGGTGCGGTTTCCAAGGCTCCTAAGGCTGTTGTCATCAAGGACGGCGCTTACGCTGCTATGTAATTCCGGTACGGCGCACGTAAATTGAATTTTCCGTTGCCAAAAAGGGCTGCCGGACATAGGGTTCGGCAGCCCTTTTTGGTTTAGTAGGAGCAGGTCTCGACAAATACACTTGTTTTTTGCAGAAATACAGGATAACCCATTGTTTTGCCCGCAGATTTGTGCTACTATGGATTCATATTTTCCTGCTTACCTGCGGCATAACGATCAGCAGGGGAAAAGTTAGAGTGAGGTGTATTCCGCAATGCAATTTTTATCCTACCTGATCAACGGTATCAGTCTGGGCAGCGTTTACGCGCTGATTGCCCTGGGCTATACGATGGTCTACGGCATTGCCAAGATGTTGAACTTCGCCCACGGCGACGTTATCATGATTGGCAGCTATGTTGTGTTCTTTGCCTTTGGCTCTGCGGGTATGAACCCCGTGCTGGCCATTGTCCTTTCGATGGTCGTCTGCACCGTTCTGGGCGTTACGATCGAGCGCGTCGCCTACCGCCCGCTGCGTGAGGCCCCGTCTCTGGCCGTCCTGATTACGGCCATCGGCGTCAGCTACCTTTTGCAACAGGTGGCCCAGCTGGCTTGGACGTCCAACCCCAAGAGCTTTACCTCTGTTGTCTCCGGGCTCAAGCCCATCAGTCTGTTCGGCGGGCAGCTGACCATCTCGGCAGAGACCGTCGTGACCATCATTGCCTGCATTGTCATCATGGTCGTGCTGATCTGGTTCGTCAATAACACCCCCGCGGGCCACGCCATGCTGGCTGTGTCGGAGGACCGCGGCGCCGCCCAGCTGATGGGCGTCAACGTCAACGCGACGATCTCGCTGACCTTTGCCATCGGCTCTGCGCTGGCCGCTGTGGCCGGTGCGCTGCTCTGCTCGTCCTATCCGACCCTGCAGCCCACAACCGGCGCCATGCCCGGCATCAAGGCGTTCGTGGCTGCGGTCTTTGGCGGCATCGGCTCTATCCCGGGTGCATTCCTCGGCGGTATCCTGCTGGGCATCATCGAGAACCTGAGCAAGGCCTACATTTCGACCCAGCTGTCTGACGCTATCGTATTTCTTGTCCTGGTCGTGGTGCTCATTGTCAAGCCCACCGGCCTGCTGGGCAAGAAGGTCAACGTGAAGGTTTGAGGTGGCTGCTATGTTGAAAAATATGAAAAAGTCCACCAAAAGCAACGTCATTACGCTGGGCATTGTCGTCGGCTTCTATGTCCTGATTCAAATTCTGAGTGCCGCCGGTGCGCTGACAAACTCCTTCTCCGGCCAGCTCGTGCCCATCTGCGCCTATGTCATTATGGCGGTCTCGCTGAACCTGACCGTCGGTATGCTGGGTGAGCTGAGCCTCGGCCACGCCGGCTTCATGAGCGTCGGCGCGTTCTCCGGCACGCTCGTCTATGTCGTCATGTCCGAAAACGCCCCGCAGCCCCTTGCACTGCTGCTGGCCTTCGTGGTCGGCGGCGCGGTGGCAGGTCTGTTCGGCGTGCTCGTCGGCATCCCTGTTCTGCGTCTGTCCGGTGACTACCTGGCCATCGTCACGCTGGCTTTTGGTGAGATCGTCAAGAACGTTATGAACGCCTGTTATCTGGGCGTGGATTCCCACGGCCTGCACTTCTCACTGAAGGATTCCGCCTCCCTGAATCTGGAGGTAGACGGCAAGGTGCTGATCAACGGCGCTATGGGCATCACCGGCATCAAGAAGGCGTCCACCTTCACCATCGGCATCGTGCTGGTCATTATTACGCTGCTGGTCATTCTGAACCTTGTCAACTCCCGCGCGGGCCGCGCCATCAAGGCCATCCGCGATAACGAGATCGCCGCGCGTTCCGTCGGCGTCCCCATCACGAAGTACAAGCTCATGGCGTTTGTGACCTCCGCTGTCTTTGCGGGCGTTGCAGGCGTGCTCTACGCGCTGAACTACTCCTCGCTGGTCGCGAAGAAGTTCGACTACAACACCTCGATTTTAATTCTGGTGTTCGTTGTTCTGGGCGGCATCGGCAACCTGCGCGGCTCGGTCATCGCCGCCGCCGTGCTGACCGTTCTGCCTGAGCTGCTGCGCAGCATGAACGACTACCGTATGCTGATCTACGCCATCGTGCTGATCGTGGTCATGATTTTCAACCAGAGCCCCGAAATGATTGCCCTGCGCAAGCGCCTGACCGCGCGCTTCCGCAAGGAGGATGCCGAGGGCAAGGGTGCCAAAGACAAAGAGAAAAAGGGGGTGGCGTAAATGGCACTGCTGGAGGTCAGTAACCTGGGTATTGCGTTCGGCGGCCTGCAGGCCGTTGCGCAGCTCGATCTTTCCATTGAAAAGGGTCATCTGTACGGCCTGATCGGCCCCAACGGCGCGGGCAAGACGACGGTCTTTAACATGCTGACCGGCGTCTATAAGCCCACCGAGGGCAACATCATTCTGGACGGCAAGGACATTACCGGCCAGAACCCCGAGCTTATCAGCAAGTCCGGTATTGCACGTACCTTCCAGAATATCCGCCTGTTCAATGATATGACGGTGCTGGATAACGTCAAGGTCGGTCTGCACAACCAGATTCGGTACAATATGTGGACAGGTATCCTGCGTCTGCCTGCTTACAAGGAAAAAGAGCACGAGATGAACCGCGAGGCCATGAAGCTGCTCAAAATCTTTGACCTGGATAAGGAGGCCGACTACAAGGCCAGCCAGCTGCCCTACGGCAAGCAGCGCAAGCTGGAAATTGCCCGCGCACTGGCCACGAACCCGAAGCTGCTGCTGCTGGACGAGCCCGCCGCCGGTATGAACCCCAACGAGACCGAGGAGTTGATGCACACCATTCACAGCGTGCGCGACCAGTTCGGCGTCGCCATCCTGCTCATTGAGCACGATATGAACTTTGTCATGGGCATCTGCGAGGAGATCACCGTGCTGGACTATGGCCGTGTGATTGCCCGCGGCGACGGCAAAGCCATCCGCAACAACCCGAAGGTCATTGCGGCATATCTGGGAGGTGACTGACGATGGGCGAGATGCTTTCTGTCAAAAATATCAATGTTTACTATGGCTCGATCCACGCCATCAAGGACGTTTCGTTCCATGTCAATGAGGGCGAGATCGTCACCCTGATCGGTGCGAACGGCGCGGGCAAGACCACGACGATGCACGCAATCTCCGGTCTGCTGAAGCTGCAGAGCGGCGAGATCGACTACTGCGGCCAGACCATCAGCAAGATGGAGGCGCATAAGATCATCCGCCTGGGCCTGGCGCAGGTGCCGGAGGGCCGCCGCGTGTTCAGCGGCCTGACCGTGCAGCAGAACCTGCAGATGGGCGCGTACACACGTCGCGACGGCAAGGAGGCCATCCAGAATGACTTCGACATGGTCTTTGACCTGCTGCCGCGTCTGAAGGAGCGCCGCAACCAGCCCGCCGGTACGCTCTCCGGCGGCGAGCAGCAGATGCTGGCCATGGGCCGCGCACTGATGTGCAAGCCCAAAATGCTGCTGCTGGACGAGCCGTCCATGGGCCTGTCCCCGCTGCTGGTCAAGGAAATCTTCAAGATCATCCGCCAGGTCAACCGCAACGGCGTGACCGTGCTGCTGGTGGAGCAGAACGCAAAGATGGCCTTGGAAATCGCCAACCGCGCTTATGTTCTGGAGACCGGCACGATCAAGATGGAGGGCGAGGCCACCGAGCTCGCCAACAACATCGAGGTCCGCAAAGCATATCTGGGCTGCGAATAAGTGCATACTAAAAAATCCTGTGTCCGCAAAAGGACACAGGATTTTTTGTTATAAAGCCTCCCTTGTAGGGGCGAGCATTGCTCGCCCGCAGGGAAGCCGCACACACACGTAGGGGCGGATTCCATATCCGCCCGGGCACATTGCGGCAGGAACTCAGTATTCCTTCCGCTTATAAATCCCCACGCATACCTTATAGCTCACAAAATACACCGCCAGCAGCCCCACAAACGCTGCAACCAGCCCCGCCAGCAGCACTTCGTCGGAGGCATTGAACAGCTGCATCAAATCAGGCGAGACGGAAGCGACCAGCCCAATACAACCGCCGAGCACACCGATGATCAGAAACAACCAGCTGCGGGCCTTGACACTGTTGAACCGATAGGACAGCGGCAGCAAAAGCGCGACCAACAGCAGCGCCATGCTGCCGCAGGCCAGCAGGGCTGCCAAACACTCGAGGGGCGGTACTTTATACGCGGCGTGCCAGAACAGCAGAGGCGGCAGCACATTGTTCAGCGCCACGATCAGCACCGTACACACTGTGCCCAGCGCCAGCCCGCACAGCCCAAACAGGTATTTGCTGCCCACAAGCTGCGCGGGTGTTACGGGCAGCGTGCGGACGTAGATGTCCCAATGGGAGTTCTCGTCAAACGAAATCGTGGAGGTGATCAGAATGGAAAATACAACGAGCAATGCATAGGCCATCCCGGTCTGCCCGGTCAGAATGCTGATGCCGCCGTAGAGGAACGCGATAAAAAATACAGTCTGTTTGTAGGAACTTGTCAGGGTGGCCCATTCTTTATACAAAAGCCCTTTCATTGTGCATCCCTCCCGCTGTAAAACCGCATAATATCATCGAGCCTTGCCGCGTCGCAGACGGCCTCCGGCAAAAGCTCCTGCACGGTGCGCCGTTCCCTGACCAGACTTTCACACCCATAGGCCCCGCGCCTGGTGAACACCACCAGCCCGGCGGGCAGGGAAGTCAATACATCCTCGCCGCAGTGCAGCACGCCGTATTCCTGCAAAAGGTCATCCTTGTTCTCCTGAAACAGCAGCTGCCCGTTGTGCAGGTACGCGATGGAATCCGCAATCTGCTCAAGGTCCGCCGTGATGTGGCTGCTCATGACAATGCTGTGCCGCTCGTCCTGGATGAACTCCAAAAACAGATCCAGTAGCTCACCGCGCACCACCGGGTCAAGACCGGCGGTGGCTTCGTCCAGCACCAGCAGCTCGGGGTCATGGGCCAGCGCCGCAGCCAGGCTCAGTTTCAACCGCATGCCGCGGCTGTACTCTTTGAGCTTCTTGCCTGCGTCCAGACCAAAGCGGCGCAGATAGGCGGAAAAGCTGTCCGCATTCCACCGCGCACCGTACATTCCGGCCAGACTGCGCGCGACCTGCGCGGCGGTGAAGCTCCCGTAGAAAAAGGCATCCTCAAACACAACGCCAATCTTAGCGCGAGTGGCGGCATCGGCAGGGAAGCCGCCCAGCAGGTCAACCGTGCCGTCATCCGCCCGGTTGACGCCGCAGAGGATTTTCAAAAGCGTCGTCTTGCCTGCGCCGTTTTCGCCGATCAGCCCGACGATGCTGCCCGCGGGCACGGTCATATCCACCGGCCCAAGGGTAAAGTCTTTGTACTGCTTCGTGATGCCGCGTAAAGCGGCGGTGCTTGCTGCCATAGGTCAGCCCTCCCACAAAAGGCGCAGCGTCTCTGCAACCTCGTCATAGCCGATGCCACTCAGCCGCGCGGCGTCCACCGCGCCCTGCAGGCAGTCCTCGACCTTTTTTAAATGCTCCTCGCGCAGCAGGGCGGGGTTCTGCTCGGCGACAAAGCTGCCCCGGCCCTGCTGGGTCAGGATAAAGCCGTCGCGCTCCAGATCCTCATACGCGCGCTTCGTTGTGATGACGCTGATGCGCAGCTCCCTGGCCAAAAGCCGGATGCTGGGCAGTGCGTCGCCGGGGCGCAGCGCGCCGGACAGGATCTGCTGCTTGATCTGCCGCGTGATCTGCGCGTAGATCGGCTCCTGCCCGGAGTTGGAAAGATAAATCTGCATTGTCAGAAGCTCCTTGTAGTCGAACTGTACATATCCGATATTTACAGTATATACACGCTATACACGGTTGTCAAGAGGAATGGCACAAAAAATCCCCGTGCTCATGGAGAGCACAGGGGAAAAGGCTTGCTTACATCAGCCCTGCCGGGGGGCGGTCATCCTCGCTGCCGGGCTGGGTAAGGGCGTTCAGCAGCTTCGGGAAAATATCACTGCCGTGCGCAATAAAGTTGTTCTTGATCATCTCGGCGGTCAGCTTATCCGGCATGGCCAGCTCCATGCGGAACACATCGCTGCCCATGTCGGCAATCGAGCAGACCACGCTGAACTGGCCGTCCTTCTCCTGCACAACGGCGCGGTTCGACGCGGCGCGGTGCCGCCAGCTGCGGATCTGCATGACGGCGCGGATCGCGCTCTCCCGCACGGTGCGGGGCAGGTCGTAGGCCAGCGTGTCCGCCACGGTGGTGCCGCGGCGTGTAATGGTATACCGCCCGTCCTCGTCCACGGTGACAAGCTGCTGCTTTTCGACCTCGGCCAGGGCGTCGGCAAACTCAAAATAATTGACAAGCTGTTCCTGCAAAAGCGCACCCTGCATCGTTTCGCGCTTTACGGGGCCTGCCACTTTGACAAGGTAGCAGAGCAACATACGGATCTGCGTGTCGTCTGTAAGGCCGCCCGGGCGCACCCCGGCGGTGAATGCCTCTGCCATCGTAACCACTTCCTCGACAAAATTTCATCTATCTCATATTATACACGCCGCGGCGGGCCGTGGCAAGATGGCAAAATCCAAAAGTGACAAAAATCGGACGCCAAAATCAAAATACCGTTTCGATCTGCTTGCGGCTCTGCGGTGTGGAGTAGGTCCACCGCTTGAGCCGCCCGCGGGTCACGAAATAGTGCGGCTCAAACCGCAGGGGCTGGCCCAAATTCTTGTTGACCACGACCAGCTTGATCTTCATTTTATCGGGCAGGATGTTCTTGATGTACACGCTCACGGCCTGCCCGGGGCGCAGTGTGGAGTCCGCCTCCGCCAGCCCCGCCAGGTTCGGTGCGATTTCAATAAAGACGCCGTATTCCTCGACGCTGCGCACAATTCCGACGACGGTCTCCCCGGCGGCAAAGCAGGCTGCGTTCTCGCTCCAGGTGCCCAGCAGCTCGCGCAGCGTCAGCACAATGCGCCCCTGCACGTCGCGGTTCTTGATGGCACACAAAAGCTGCTGGCCGACCTGCACCCGGTCCGCGGGCGAGGCAATGCGGCTGACCGACAGGCAGTCGATGGGCAGCAGCGCCGCAATGCCGCAGCCGATGTCGCAGAACGCGCCGAAATTCTCAATGTGGGTCACGGTGCAGGGAATGACGCTGCCGGCCTCCAGCGTATCAAGGTACTGTGCCCGGCAGCGGCGCTGTGCCTCGGCGCGGGAGAGCAGGTAGTATTCCTCGCCGTTATCGTCAAACTCGGTGCCCATGATGACAAAGCAGGTCGGGCGGCCTACCCGGGTCAGCACGGCAATGTCCTTGACGGTCTCGCCGGGAGCGGCGTCCACACAGTCCGCAAACGGCATGATGCCGCGCAGCCCGCCCAGCTCAAACCGCAGGCGGTGCCCTGTGTCGTAGGCCAGGGCTGTGCTTTGCAGCACCTCGCCGCTGGCCATGCAGCGGCTCAGTTCCTCGCGGCTCAGGTGGTTCGCATTGCGGCAAAGGCCTTCGGCTCGATATTCCAACATTTTCGGTTCCTCATTTCTTATAAGATTTGTGATTACTTACTAAACTTTTATGCGGGAGATTTGCAAAACAACACAGGCTGTACTATAATAAGAATGATATTTTTGAAAGAAAGGCGGTGTGCCGTATGGACGTACAGGTCGGAGACGTCATCCAGACCAAGAAGCCGCACCCCTGCGGTGCGAACCGTTTCGATGTACTGCGCGTAGGCATGGATTTCAAGATCAAATGCCAGGGCTGCGGGCATGAGATCATGCTGCCGCGTGCCAAGATCGAGCGCAACATCAAAAAAGTTCTGCGCGCGGGGGAGCAGTAGCGGGGTTTTGCATAAGTACGCGGGTCGCCCATTGTAGGGGCGAGCATTGCTTGCCCACGGAACGCAACGGCAGCCGCAAAGCGCCCGGGTCGTCGGGGACGCCGACCCCTACAGCCAAAGGAGAACCTATGCAGAACTTTACCGAACTCTACGAGGTCGAGCGCCGCTATGAGGAGCTGGCCCACAGAATGTCCACGCCCGATGCGGCGGCCAACGCCGACGAGTACGCGCGGATGATGCGTGATTACAAAGAGCTTACCCCCCTGATCGAAGAATACCGCCGTTACACCGACCTGCAGCAGCAGGAAGCGGACGCAAAGGAAATGCTGGCCGCAGAGTCAGACCCGGCGTTTGCTGCTATGGTACAGCAGGAGCTGTGCGAAATTGGCCGGAATCTGGCACAGAGCGAAGAGAATCTGCGTCTGCTGCTCATCCCGAAGGACGCCGATGACGAAAAAAGCGTCATTCTGGAGATTCGCGCCGGTGCCGGCGGCGAGGAGGCCGCGCTGTTTGCCCACAGCCTGTGGCGCATGTACACAATGTACGCCGCCAGGCGCGGATGGCAGTGCGAGACGATCAGCGAAAACCCGACGGAGCTCGGCGGCGTGAAGGAGATCGTCTTTTCCGTCGAGGGGCCGGACGTCTACAGCCGCCTGAAATTCGAGAGCGGCGTCCACCGCGTCCAGCGCGTGCCCGAGACAGAGACGCAGGGCCGCATCCACACCTCCACCGTCACCGTGGCCGTTATGCCCGAGGCCGAGGAGGTCGAGCTGGAGATCAACCCAAAAGACCTGCGCATTGACACATTCCGCTCGTCGGGCGCGGGCGGCCAGCACATCAACAAGACGTCGTCCGCCATCCGTGTGACCCATCTGCCCACCGGTATGGTCGTGGAATGCCAGGACCAGCGCAGCCAGCGGGAGAACAAGGACCGTGCCTTAAAGGTCCTGCGCAGCCGTCTTTTGCAGCAGAAGCAGGACGCCTACGACGAGGAATACAACGCCCGCCGCCAGAGCCAGGTCGGCAGCGGTGACCGCAGCGAAAAGATACGCACCTACAACTTCCCGCAGGACCGCGTGACCGATCACCGCATCGGCCTGACGCTGCGTAATTTGCAGGGTGTGCTGGACGGCGACCTGGACCGCGTGGTCGAGCCGCTGATTTTGGCAGACCGGGAAGAAAAACTGAAGCAAAGCAGTACAGAAGAAGGAAAATAAAGCTATGAAAACACAGGTTTTGCCCATCACGCCGGAGAGCGTGGCACTGGCCGCCCGGCTTTTGCAGCAGGGTGAGCTCGTCGCCCTGCCGACGGAGACGGTCTACGGCATTGCCGCCGACGCCCGCAACGGCGAGGCAGTCAAGAAAATTTTTGAGGCGAAGGGCCGCCCGCAGGATAACCCGCTCATTGTGCATATCTGCGGCATGGAGATGCTGAACGGCATCGTCTCCGAGGTGCCCGAGCGCGCCAAAAAGCTGGCTGCCGCCTTCTGGCCCGGCCCGCTGACGATGGTCATGCCCCGCGGCCCCGAGGTCAGCGACGTGACCTGCGCGGGCCTTGACACCGTCGGCGTGCGGATGCCGTCCCACCCGGTAGTGCAGCAGGTCATACGGACAAGCGGCGTCGCGTTTGCCGCGCCGTCGGCAAATCTTTCCGGCAAGCCCAGCCCGACGAACGCGCCGGACACGCTGGCCGATATGGATGGCCGTCTGCCGCTGATTCTCGACGGCGGCGAGTCCAACGTCGGTGTCGAGTCCACCGTCGTCGCCGTGACGGGGGAGCACCCGATGCTGCTGCGCCCCGGCTACGTCACGAAGGAGCAGATGGAGGCCGTTTTGGGCGAGGAGGTCCTCGTCAGCCCGGCCATCCTTGAAAAGCTCAGGGACGGCGAGGTCGCGCGCTCGCCCGGCATGAAGTACAAGCACTACGCCCCCAAGGCGCAGGTCACGATCCTGCGCGGCGATTTTGCTAAATACAAAGAATTTATCAAGCAGCATACCGAACCCGGCGTCTGGGCGCTCTGCTTTGACGGGGAGGGCGCACAGCTGGGCGTGCCGTTCATCGAGTACGGAAAAAACCATGACGGCGTGACCCAGGCACACCACCTGTTCACAGCGCTGCGCGATTTGGACAAGCACGGTGCGCAGGTCGTCTACGCCCGCTGCCCCGAGCAGGACGGCGTCTCGATGGCGGTCTACAACCGACTCATCCGCGCCGCGGCGTTCCGGGTGGTCGAGCTATGAAGGTAGTCGGCATCACAGGCCGCAGCGGCTGCGGCAAGTCCAGTGCGACAAATTTCTTGCGGGAAAAGGGCTATCCTTGTATTGATGCAGATTTAGTTGCGCGGGAAGTGCTGCTGCCCGGTTCGCCCTGCATTGCACAGCTGCAACAGGTGTTCGGCGCGGATATTGCCGACGAAAACGGCACGGTGCGCCGCCGCCTGCTGGCAGACCGCGCATTTGCCACGCCGGAGGGCACGGCGGCCCTGACAGACATCACCCAGCCGGAGATCCTGCGCCGCATCGACGCCGCATTGGATGAGGCCCGGCGGGGCGGGGCGGACCTTGCCTTTGTGGACGGTGCGGTCATTGTCGGCACGCCGTTTGAGGCGCGCTGCGACGCCCTGATCCTGGTCACGGCCCCCTATGAGACGAGTGTGGCCCGCATCTGTGCCCGCGACGGCATCGCGCCCGAGATGGCCCGCCGCCGTCTGGATGCGCAGACCCCGCTGGAAACGCTGCGCGCCGCCGCCACGGCAGAGCTGGTCAACGACAGCACGCCGGATGCCCTGCGCGAAAAGCTGCGATCCGTTTTGAATGGATTGGAGAAGGAGGGAACATGCCAAAAGCCAAAAAGCGAAAAAGAAGCATTTTAGCACCGATCCTGGCGCTGCTGCTGGTGCTGGCCCTGGCGGGAACGCTGCTGTTCAGCGCCTTCCGCGATAAGATCGAACACTGGGAATACCCGCAGCGCTTCACAGAGTACGTCGAGTATTACGCCGGGAAATACGGCATAGACCCGATGATTTTATACGCCTTCATCCGCACCGAGAGCAATTTTGATCCGAACGCAGATTCCGACGCCGGGGCCAGGGGACTCATGCAGATCACCGAGGTCACGTTCGACTGGATCAAGATGAAAATCGCCCCGACGGAGAGCCTGACGTTCGACGACCTCTACGACCCCGAGACGAATATCCGGTTCGGCAGCTACTTTGTCAGCTACTGCCTGGACCGCTACAGCGGCCATCTGGCCACCGCCGCCGCGGCCTACCACAGCGGCGTGGGCACCGTGGACGGTCTGCTCGGGCAGGAGGCGTACTCAACGGACGGCGTTACGCTGGACCATTACCCTTACCCGCAGATGCGGCTCTACGTAAAAAAAATCACCGAGAGCTATCAGCACTACTCGGAGATTTATAAATAATATTTAGAAAGGATTCTCGAAATGAAAACCACCGAGGAACTGAAAAATCTGCTCTATAAAAATGAAACGGTAGCCGACGCGGCCCCCGATGCCATTGCTGCCGCGCAGGACTTCTGCGAGGGCTACAAGACCTTCCTGGACAACGCCAAGACCGAGCGCGAGGCCACGGCCTACAGCGAAAAGCTGCTGACCGCCGCCGGCTATCAGAAGTTTGTGCCCGGCACGAGCTACGCCCCCGGCACCAAGGTCTACACCATCAACCGCGAAAAGTGCGTGCTGGCCGCGACCATCGGCACGAAGAACCTCGAGGAGGGCTTCCACCTGAACATTGCCCACATCGACTCCCCGCGCCTCGACCTGCGCCCCGTGCCCGTGTTTGAAAAGACCGGCATCGGCTACCTGCGCACCCACTACTACGGCGGCGTGCGCAAGTACCAGTGGCCCACCATCCCGCTGGCCCTGCACGGTGTCATCTACCGCGCCGACGGCACCAAGGTCAACGTCTGCATCGGTGAGAAGGACGACGACCCCGTGTTCTGCATCACCGATCTGCTGCCGCATCTGGGTGCCAAGCAGAGCGCCAAGACGCTGGCCGAGGGCATTACCGCCGAGGACCTCAACGTCATCATTGCGTCCCTGCCCATCGAGGATAAGGACGCCGAGCAGCGCGTCAAGCTCAACGTCCTGGGCATGCTGAACGAGGCCTACGGCATCACCGAGCGCGACTTCACCCGCGCCGAGATCGAGGTCGTGCCTGCCTACAAGGCCCGCGACATCGGTCTGGACCGCGCTATGATCGGTGCCTACGGCCACGATGACCGCGTGGACGCTTACCCTGCGCTGATGGCCGAGATCGGGACCAAGAGCCCCGTCTATACCTCCGTCTGCGTCCTGACCGACAAGGAGGAGACCGGCTCCGACGGCGTCACCGGCCTGAACAGCATGTACACCTTCCACTTCCTGCAGCAGCTCTGCGCAGGGCAGGGGGCGGACTACATCACGGCCTGCAAGGCCGCCAAGTGCCTGTCTGCTGACGTTACGGCGGCCTACGACCCGACGTTTGCAGACGCCTTTGAGCCCGACAACGGCACCTACGCAGGCCGCGGCGTGGCCATTTACAAGTACACCGGCTCCCGCGGCAAGTCCGGCACGAGCGATGCCTCCGCCGAGCTCGTCAGCTACCTGACCGGTCTGATGGACGCCAACAGCGTTGTGTGGCAGATCGGCGAGATGGGCAAGCTCGACCTGGGCGGCGGCGGCACGGTTGCCAAGTATGTCGCCAATCAGGACATCGACACCATCGACATCGGCGTACCCGTGCTCTCGATGCACTCTCCGTTTGAGATCGTCTCCAAGGCCGACGTTTACATGGCCTACCTGACCTTCAAGGCCTTCTGCGAGGACGCGGAGTAAACTACATCCCGCAGGACAGCAATAAAATTTTCGTCAGGGTATTGACTTATCCGGGAAAATCTGTATAATATTTATTGTTGTCTTGCGTGCTGGTGTGGCTCAGTTGGTAGAGCAGCTGATTCGTAATCAGCAGGTCGCCGGTTCAAGTCCGGCCACCAGCTCCAAGTGAAAAGCCCCGATACATCGTTGAAAACACGATGCGTCGGGGCTTTCTTTTTGCCTGTATTCATAACGAAAGACTCGCAGCGGCGGGATGCTTCAGCATCCTCAGCTACTGCGAGTCCTTGGGCAATACCGCACAATTCCCGCCTGACGGCTTACGCACCGCTCCGGCGGTGTGAGAGGTCGGCTCCTGTTTAAGAGAGCCTCTTACTCAATTTCGTTTTTTTCGGGCGCTTTGGACGGTGCATCCTTCGGGCGGGTGCTGTTGTTGGCTACCGGGATGAACCGTTTGGCAAACTTGTTTTCGCCGCGGCTGCACACGTAGAAGTAGCCGATGATCGAGAACGTCAGCGCACCGATGAAGTTGACGAACAGATCCTCCATCGTGTCCAGCAGACCAATGTCCAGATACCCGCCCAGCCCCAGTGCGGTCTGGGTGCCGTCCGCCTGCACGACGATGACGTCGGTGATGTTTTTCAGCACAGTGGACGTATTGCCGCCCGTGGGGTCCAGCATGATGGAGCCAATCGTGTTGACGACGGTGTCCTTCTGCATATCGAGGAAGAACAGCTGGTCCATCGTACACTCAAAAAATTCCCAGATGACGCCGACGGTCATCGAGAAGCAGAACGCCACGATGGCCAGATACAGCGGCGACAGGTGGAACCGCGCCTCGCTGTGGCGGTTCAGAATGTCCAGCAGCGAGAACCCGATGGCCGCGCACAAAAAGCCGTTCAGCGTGTGCAGCACCGTGTCCCAGTAGGGGAAGGTGACGTAGTACGCGCCGATCTCGCCCATGATTTCCGCTGCATAAATGAACAGCAGGATGATGATTTCCAGCGTGTTCGGCAGGGTGATGTCCAGCTTTTTTTCCAGGACGCTGGGCATCATGAACAGGATAAGCGTCAGCACGCAGAGAAAAACGTTTTCAAAGTTGCCGTTGAAAATCTGTGCCAGCATGACCAACACAACCGAGATGCGCAGCAGGATATACACCATCGTGACGGAGCGTCTTTCGCGCCAGACGGCTTTCCATTCTTCGAGTTTCGGGTGATCCATGACTTCTCCTTTTCAGTCGTCCAGTGTAAAATCCCGCGGGTCCAGCTCGGGCAGGACCTGGCGGCGGGGGATGCGCATCAGCGGGTCATAGCTGAATTTGCGGCAGCAGTAGTAGGGCGACACAACGCCCTTGCGCTTGCATAAAATCATTTTGGGGTCGGCGGCGGTGGAGCCGTGCAGGCAATAAGCACACGCCGGGGCAATATGTGCGCCGTAATAGGTCTTTTTAAACATTAGACTCACCCTCAAACCACAAAATATACTATCATTTATTATAAATGCTTTGCCGGGCCTTGTAAAGAGCTGCGCAGAGAAAGACAAACCCCGCCGCCGCGGCGTCCGGTGGCAGACGGAAAACCGGCAGGACGCGGGCGGCCAGTGTACTGCATACCGTCACGCTGCCGGGCAGCAGCTGCGCACACACCCTGACGAGCAGCTGCAAAAGTACAAGGTGCACCGCGCGGCTGAAAACTAGCAGCCGCGGGCGGTACGCCGCCCCGGCAAACAGCCGCAGCTGCGCCCAGACCGAGACACCGAGCACGCTCAGGCAGGCGCAGCAGCCGTACAGCGCCGCCGCCCCGCCCAGCGCCGCAAAGTCCGCGCATCCGGCGCTGACCTCCAGCGTCGCGCTGACAGCCGTAGGCGGCAGCGGTAGCACTGCCAGCAGCACAGCGCCCACTATGCGGAAGAATACAACGCACCCGCAGACCGACAGCGACGACGTGACCGCGGAGGATATGGCCTGCGGCAACCCCTTGGCCCCCTCTGCGAGGAGGCTCCCGCCGCAGCGGGTGGGAGAGAGAACCTTGCTGTGCCCCGAAACCTCCCGGGTGCAGTTTGTAGGGGCGAACATGGTTCGCCCGTCAAGTTGGCGTGGCTGTGCTTTTCCGGAAAGGCCGCTCCCATCGGAAACGGCCAGCGGGCGAACAATGTTCGCCCCTACAATGTGGGATAGCAACTGACAAACCGCTCCCGCCCCCAAATTCGCCCCGATCTGCGCCGCGTACAGCACCACGCCAAGCCGTACATTCCCCAGCAGGGCCCCGCCGACGCAGCCGATCACAAACCCGGGCCCGGAGCAGCAGCCCAGCACCTGCAAAAGTGCAGCATCCCGCCGCGTAATGCGCCCCGCACCGTACAGCTGCCCGGCCAGCCGTGCACACACTGCATATCCGCCGACCCAGGACAGCAGCAGTGCCCGCGCGGTCTCGGCGGATTCCAGCCCCAAGACCCGCTGCATGGGCCGCAGCAGGACGGCGGGCGGCGGGGCAGCGGTCAGCAGCTCGCACACGACAAAAAACGGGAACAGCGCGGGTAAAACGCTTTGCAGGCAGAGCGCCGTGCCCCCGGCAAAGCCCCGGGCCGCGGCCTCCGGTACGGCCAGCACAAGCACCCCGAACGCCAGCGCTGCCGCTGCTGCAAGCCCCTGCCGATTTTTGCCGTTGTTCATATTGCGCACCTCACTGCGTATACTGGACTGACAAGTCTTGTGCGGGGAGGGAACAGCCATGAAACCGAAAAAGCCGCGTCCCCGCAAGCCACGGGAGCGCCCTGACCTGCGCCGTCTGGCGGCTCCGCCGCCCGCGGACTTCTACCGTCTGCCGGAGCTGGAGCTGCGCGGCGGCAATCTGCTGACCGACGGCTGCCGCAGGGTGCTGGACTTCACGCCGCAGCGCATCTGTCTGGACATGGGGGACACCCTGGTAACATTGTATGGCGCGGACCTGCGGATAGAATCCTTCGCGGGCAAAAGATTGATCGCGGCGGGGCGGTTCGCGCGCATTGAGCTGCGCAGCAAGTGGGAGGTGCCGCAGGAATGAGGCTGCAATTCTGGGCGGCGGATACCCTCCGCTTTTCGGTCACAGGGCCGCAGCCGCACCGCTTTTTGAACCGTGCCGCCGCGGCGGGCGTGCGGCTGCGGCGCGTCCGCTGGCAGCGGGACGGCTATGCGGCTACGGTCAGCGGTGCAGACCGCCGCCGGTTGGAGAAAATCGCGCGGGACGGCGGCTGGACGCTTGCCGTGACCGCCCGCCGCGGCCCGGGAAAGCACACGGAGCGCCTGCTGCAGAGCCGCCCCGGGCTGGCCGCGGGGGCCGTGCTGTTTTTGCTGCTGGTGCGGACGCTGGGCGGCCTTGTCTGGTGCATCGACTTTGGCGCGATGGACCCCGGTCTGCAGCCCGCCATGCGCCAGCTTTTGGCGGACTGCGGCATTCATGAGGGCGTGCTCCTGACAAAGCCGCTGCTGCAGACCGCGCAGGCACAGGCTTTGCGCCGCAGTGAGGTGTTCGGCTGGGTCAGCCTGAACTTTACGGGCGGCTGCCTTGCCATCGAGAGCACGCCCTCCCAGACCCAGACTGTGCGGGAGCCGCCGCCCCGGCAGGGCCTGTACGCCAGTGCGGACGGGGAAATACTCGCCGTTGAGATCGAGAGCGGCTTTGCAGCGGTGACGGTGGGGCAGACCGTCGCCCGGGGCCAGCTGCTGGCCGCCGCTGAAAGGCTGGACCGCAAGGGCAACGCTGTGCCGCAGGGCGCCGGCGGGCGCGTTATAGCGCGGGTACAAAAGCATTACACAGCCAGCCAGTCCCTGACGGCAGAGACTTCCGCCTACACGGGCCGCAGCAGCGTGCAGACGACGCTGTACCTGCCGTGGCGCAGCTATACAGACGAGCCGGAGGACCCGCTGACCGGCATCACGCAGACAGACTGGCTGCCCGTGCAGCTGGGCCGCCTGGCACTGCCCGCCAGCCTTTGCCGCGTGACGACCTGGGAGCAGCTGCCGGACACGGTGCAGTATTCCGAGGCTGCCGCCGCCGCACTGGCCCTGCGCGCCTGCCGCGCCGCGCTGCTGGCCCAGTTCCCGGATGCGGTCATCGAGGCAGAGCAGCGCGAAATTTCCGCGCAGGAAGGCGCAGAAACGGCAGCTGTGACCTATATTTTTACCGCCAACATCGCCGCACCGCCGTGATTCGACATTTTTTGCTTAGGATGACGAAATGGCTGATAAAATTTTGTGCAATATTCATAGTTTCTTTTGCGAAAAACTGTGATATAATCTAAATGTATAGCTATGTGCTACACCATGGAACCGGGAGGCTGAAAATTTGGCAGAACGATCTTTGGAACTGGACAGCATTGAACTGGCCGCAGCCATCTTTGGCAGCGGCGACCAGAATATCCACCTGCTGGAAAAGGAATTCCGCGTCACGGCGGTCTGCCGCGGCTCGGTGCTGCGCTTTACCGGTGAGCAGAAGGATGTGGACGCCGCCGCCCGCGCCGTGGACGGCATGGTCACCCTGATGGAAAACCACACCCCGCTTGAGGAGCAGACCGTGCGCTACTGCATCAGCCTGGCCCACGGGGGTGAGGAAAAGCGCCTGCGGGAGCTGACCGACGATTTCGTCGCAGTCACGGCCAAGGGTCGTCCCATCCACCCCAAGACGCTGGGCCAGAAGGAATATCTCGCCGCCATCCGCAAAAATGCCATCACGTTCGGCGTCGGGCCTGCGGGCACCGGCAAGACGTATCTGGCTGTGGCAATGGCGGTCAAGGCGTTCAAGTCTAAGGATGTCAGCCGCATCATCCTGACCCGCCCCGCCGTCGAGGCGGGGGAAAAGCTCGGCTTTCTGCCGGGCGACCTGCAAAACAAGGTAGACCCGTATCTGCGCCCGCTCTACGACGGGCTGTTTGATCTGCTGGGGGCCGAGACGTTCCAGAAGCTGTTTGAAAAGCAGGTCATCGAGGTTGCACCGCTCGCCTATATGCGCGGGCGCACGCTGGATGACGCCTTCATCATCCTGGACGAGGCCCAGAACACCACGCCCGAGCAGATGAAGATGTTTCTGACGCGCATGGGCGTCGGCAGCAAGGTCGTGGTCACCGGCGATGTGACCCAGATCGACCTGCCGGATAAGGTGCGCAGCGGTCTCATTGATGCCCTGCATGTCCTGCGGGACGTCGAGGGCATCGCGCAGGTTCGCCTGACCGAGAAGGACGTCGTGCGCCACCGCCTGGTGCAGCAGATCGTAAAAGCGTATGAAAAGGCCGCCGAGGAGAAGGCTCCCGGCAGCCACAACCATAAACAAACAATGGAGGTCGATTAACGTGTCCAATAAGGTGTTGATTACGAACGATCAAAACGTGGTCAAGGTCCCTTCCGGGCTGCGCATCCTGATCCGCCGCAGCTGCAACGCGGTGCTGGATTTCGAGCATTTTGACGGTCCGGCGGAGATCAGCGTGACCTTCGTGGATAACAACCGCATCCACGAGCTGAACAAGGAGTACCGCGACAAGGATTCCGCCACTGACGTTCTGAGCTTCCCGCTCGGTGAAAACGGCGAGTATGACATTGACGAGGACAACGGCTGCAAGCTGCTGGGCGACATCGTCATCTCGATGGAGCGCGCCATGGAGCAGGCCGAGCTGTACGGCCATTCTTTGCAGCGTGAGGTCGCGTATCTGACGGTACATTCGATGCTGCACCTGCTGGGCTACGACCATGAGGCCGGCGGCCTGGAGGCTGTGCGCATGCGCGAGAAGGAGGAGGCTGTGCTCATCCAGCTCGGCCTGCCGCGCACGGTTTCCTATACCAACGATGAAATTTGAGCAGCTGACCCGCTTTGCGCGGGGCTTTGTCTATGCCTACAACGGCATACGCGCCGCTGTGCAGGAGGAACGCAACTTCCGGTTTCACCTCTGCGCGGCGTTCTATGCCTTTGTGGCGGCATTCTGGGCGGAGCTTGACCCCGTGGAGACCGCGCTTATCGCACTCTGCGTGGCGGCGGTGTTGGCGCTGGAGCTTGTCAACTCCGCGATTGAGCGCGCCGTGGACAAGCCCGACACCACCCACTGGTGGAGCGCAGGCGCGGCCAAGGATATGGCCGCGGGTGCAGTGCTCGTCATGGCGGTGGGAACGCTGATCGTGGCCCTCTGCGTGTTCTGGCCGCGGCTGGGCACGCTGTGGGCTAACTTTACGCTGCGCCCCACACGACCGGCGGGGCTGGTGCTGACGCTGGTCATCTTCTGTAAATTCATTTTCCGTTCTTCCAACTCAACAGAGAAAGGCAAACAACCGAATGGCAAAACCGATTCCTGAAATGCCCTCCAGCGTATTTGTGGCGCTGGTGGGCCGCCCCAACGTGGGCAAATCCAGCCTGACGAACTACCTTGTGGGCGAAAAGGTCGCTATTGTGACCAAAAAGCCCCAGACGACCCGCAGCCGCATTACCGGCGTCATCACCAAGGGCCCCGTGCAATATGTGCTGATGGACACCCCCGGCATCCACGCCGCCCGCAACAAGCTGGACGCCCGCATGACCCAGACCGCCGCCGCCAGCCTGAAGGACGTTGATGTGACGATGATGCTGTTTGAGCCGGCAGGGGAGTTCACCGACGCCGAGCTGACGATGGTCAAGGCGCTGCAGAAGGGCGGCCCGGCCATTGCCGTTATCAACAAGGTGGACCTGCTGGATAACTTTGCCGCGCTGGAAGCCCGCAAGAAGCAGCTGGAGGATTTCGGCTGTTTTGACCACATCGTCACGATCTCGGCTAAGGACGGTACGGGCTGCGATGAACTGTTTGCCATGCTCAAGCCCTACGGCAACGAGGGCCCGCACTATTTCGATGATGACGCCTTCACCGATATGCCGGAGAAGGAGCTTGTCGCAGAGCTTGTGCGCGAGAAGGCACTGCTTTTCCTGCGTGAGGAGGTGCCCCACGGCATCGCCGTTGTTGTCGAGCGGTTTAAAGAGCGCCCCGACAAGGATCTCATCGACATTGACGTGGACATCTACTGTGAGCGCAAGAGCCATAAGGGCATGATCATCGGCAAGGGCGGCCAGATGCTGAAAAAAATTGCCTCCGCCGCCCGCATGGACATTGAGGAACTGCTCGGCGTCAAGGTCAACCTCCAATGCTGGGTCAAGGTCCGCGAGGACTGGCGCGATAACGAACTGCAGCTGAACTCGCTGGGATTTGCGAAGCCGTAAAGCCGCTGCACGGCGTAGGGGCGGGGCATGCCCCGCCCGCAGCCTACCCGTTATAGAGCATTATCCGTAAGGCCGCGGGCCGGACATGTCCGGCCCCTACAGCATTTGCAAATTTATTTTATTCCCCATTCCGCCAACATCCCCGCGCCCCCTCTGCTACACTGTAGCCATGGGGGTGAACGGCATGGACAAAACGGCGGACGACTGGCGGCGCTTTGCGCAGACAGGCAGCATTTACGACTATCTGACGTACAAAAATCAACAAAACACAGCACGGGAGGACGTATATGCAGGTGGCAACAACGGGCCTTGTGCTGCGGCAGGTCAAGGTGGGCGAGGCGGACCGGATCCTGACGATCCTGACGCCTGACCTCGGCGTGGTGTCGGCGTCGGCCCGCGGCAGTCTGCGGATGAAGAGCGCCCTGTTCAGTGCAACAGGGCTGTTCTGCTACTCGGAATTCACGCTCACCAGCGGGCGCAGCCACTATTTTGTGGACACTGCGCAGGTCAAAAAGGTGTTCCACGGCATCTCTGCGTCCATTGAGGGGATGGCTCTGGCCAGCTACATGGCGGAGATCGCGGCGGAGCTTTCCCCCGCGCCGCCCGAGGCCGACGCCCAGCTGCGCCTGCTTCTCAACTGCCTGTATATGATCAGTGAGCGCCACTATCCCTGCGCGCAGCTCAAAGCCATCTATGAGCTGCGCGCCCTGACGCTGGCGGGCTATATGCCGGACGTGCTGGCCTGCGCGGGCTGCGGTAAATACGACGGGGGAGAGTTTTACCTTGACCCTGTCGAGGGCCGTCTGCTCTGCGCCGACTGTGCCGAAAAAGCGCGCCATATCACGAATCTGGACAACGGCGCACTGTACGCCCTGCGCCATATCTGCCTGGCCGAGGATAAAAAGCTGTTCGGGTTCAAAATCTCGCCCGAGAGCTTACAGGAACTTTCCCGCACCAGCGAGCAGTACACGCTGGCGCATCTGGAGCATGGGCTGAAGAGCCTGGATTTTCTCAAATCTGTACTTGAATAAGGAGACCTAAACCCTGTTATGGATACCGCCTATAAAACAACACTGGAGCTGGACAAGGTCCTGAACCGCGCTGTGCAGCTCTGCGCCTGCCAGGAAACGAAAGAAATGATGCAGGCGCTGGAGCCGGCCCCCACGATTGAGGATGAGCGCTACGACCTGACCCAGACCAACGCCATCAACGCGCTGCTCATCAAGAACGGCAGTCCCCGCTTCGGCAGCGTGCGTGAGGTGCGCCGCATCGTTGCCCACGCCCGCAAGGGGGGCATCCTCTCGATGGGTGAGCTGCTGGAAATTGCCGCGACCCTGCGCAATTTCTCGGGCCTGTCCCAGTGGTACGGCCTGAGCGAGCATGAGATGCTGCCCACCGACGACCTGTTTTTTGCGCTGGCCCCGCAGCCGGTGCTGGAAAAGCAGATTTCGGAGAGCATTCTTTCTCCCGAGGAGATGGCCGACACTGCCAGTGTGACCCTCCACGATCTGCGCCGCAAAATCCGCCAGACCGAGGATTCCATCCGCACCAAGCTCGATAACATCATCCGCAACTCCACCACCAATAAATTTTTGCAGGATGCCGTCGTTTCCCTGCGCAATGGCCGCTACGTCGTGCCCGTCCGCGCCGAGTACCGCGGTGAGGTCGGCGGTGTCATCCATGACGTCTCGTCCACCGGCGCAACGGTCTTTGTAGAGCCTACCGCCGTCGTCGAGGCCAACGCCCGCATCATGCAGCTGCGTGCGCAGGAGCAGGAGGAGATCACCCGCATCCTGACCTCGTTCTCGACGCAGGTCGGCTCGCTGGAGCCGCAGTTCACCTACAGCTATGACGCGATGCTCAAAATCGACCTGCTGCTGGCAAAGGCCCGGCTGGCTGTGGAGCAGAACGCCTTTATGCCCGCCGTCAGCGACACGGTGCACTTCAAGCTGAACAAGGCCCGCCACCCGCTCATCGACAAGAAAAAGGTCGTGCCTGTGGACATCGAGCTGGGCAGCGAGTACGACACCCTCGTCATCACCGGCCCGAACACCGGCGGCAAGACCGTTTCGCTCAAAACCGCGGGCCTTCTCAACGCGATGGCCCAGTACGGCTTCCTGATCCCCGCGCACGAGAGCAGCATCGTCTGCCATTTTGACGAGTACCTTGTGGACATCGGCGACGAGCAGAGCATTGAGCAGAGCCTGTCCACCTTCTCCGGCCACATGAAGCGCATCAGCGGCATTCTCGACCTGGCGGGCCACGCCACGCTGACCCTGCTTGACGAGCTGGGCGCGGGCACCGACCCTGCCGAGGGCGCGGCGCTGGCCGTCAGCATTCTCGAGCAGCTGCGCCGTCAGGGCAGTCTGCTTATGGCCACGACCCACTACGCTGAGCTGAAGGTCTACGCGCTGGAAACGCCCGGCGTCGTCAACGCCAGCTGCGAGTTCAACGTCGAAACGCTGATGCCCACCTATAAATTGAGCGTCGGCGTGCCGGGCAAATCGAACGCCTTCCTCATCAGCGCCAAGCTCGGCATCCCGCAGGAAATTATCGACGCCGCACGCAATCACATGTCGAACGACGATAAGCGCCTCGACAGCGTGCTGTCCCAGCTGGATGACCTGAAGGTCCAGCTGAAGGAGGCCCAGGCCGAGGCCGAGCAGGCCCGGTATGAGGCGGAGCACGCGCTGGAAAGTGCCGAGAAGAAACGCGACGACCTGATCAAAAAGGGTGAGGAAGAACTCGAAAATGCCCGCCGCCAGGCCCATGACCTGATGCAGCAGGTGCAGAACGAGGCCTACAGCCTGACCGACGAGCTGCGCCGCATCCAGAAGGACGAAAAGACCAGCGCTGCCCAGCGTGCTGTCCGTGCCCGGGAAATTGCCCGCAGGGATACCGAGACACTGCTGAAAAAGACCGACGCCAAGCCGCAGCCCGTAAAGGAGTTTGTGCCTTTGAAGGAGGTACAAATCGGGCAGGAGGTCGTTATCGCAGACCTCGGCCAGACGGCCACTGTCACCGCGCGGCCTGACCGCAACGGCATGGTCGAGGTGCGCGCCGGCATCATGAAAACGAAGGTGCCGCTGACGAACCTGCGCGCGCCCGATAAGATGGAGAAGCGCAAGCCTGCCGAACCGCGCCGCTCGACCCGCGTGCAGCTCGACAAGAGCCGCAAGACCAGTATGGAGCTGAACCTGCTGGGCTACACCGTGGACGAGGCCCTGAACGAGGTGGACAAGTTCCTGGACAGTGGTATGCTGCGCGGGCAGTCCACGCTCTATATCATTCACGGCAACGGCACCGGCGCGCTGCGCACGGCCATCCAGAAGCATCTGCGCACCCACAAGGCCGTCAAGAACTTCCGCCTGGGCCGCTACGGCGAGGGCGAGAGCGGCGTGACCGTTGTGGAATTAAAGTAAAAATCAAAACAATCCGCGTGTTTTGTCTATGGCAATCGCTCACCGAGTTTGCTATGCTAACAGTATTACGATAATCGTTTTAATAATAAATTAACAGGGGAGCGAGTGAACGCTTTGGCTATGGATTACAACAGCACACGCAGCTTTACCATGACGCTGGCACACCGCGCTGTGGGGGACATCCGCCGCGGCGGCTTCCGCCAGCTGCGCAACTATGTGGATATGTGTGCCACACTGGCTAAAAAGCAACAACAGAAGGACTTTTTTGCCTACGCGCAGAAGGCTCTGCAGCGCACGGACAGCTGCTACTACAGCCTTATCCACCGTTTGTTGGATTCCGTGGATGAGGATCGCATCTGCACCGTCGGCGTCAATATGGGCTTTGGCGGGTTGATTTACGGTGCCAGTGAGCTGAAAAAGCAGGCTGACCTCGAAGGTCAGCCCATTGCCTGGATCACGGCGGCCCGCTGTGGCGACGAGCGCCTGAGCGAGCTGGTGCCCAAGGCCGCTAGGCACGGCAGCTTTGTCTGGCTGCTGGATGCGACGGACACCGACCCCGCGCAGGTCGTGCTGCTGGCTAAGGCCAACCCGCAGAGCGCCTTCGGTCTGCTGGCTGACCCGTCCGCACTGACCGAGGACTGCGTCAAGACGCTTGCGGCATGCCGCAATCTGGTGGTCATGCCGCTGCTGCAGACGCCGGAGCTGACCCCCGAGGTCTGCCGCGCCGCCCGCCGCCTGAAAGCCCAAAAGATGTTCTATGTGCTGACGGTTCTCATCGATGACGAGACCGCGGGCGAGGTCATGCAGGACGACTGGCTCGAGAGCATGGCGCAGGAGACGCTTTGCTGCATGTGTGCCCGCAAGCCCGGCACATCGGACGAAACCGCCCGGAAGCTGCGCCGCAGCATCGTGAACGGACGCCTTGAGACCGGCAAGCCCGTGCTGCTGCTCGACTGGGACGGCGATGTGCGCTATCTGAACAACCGTATTTCGGAGTATATGACCTTCGGCAGCGTCCTGCTGGAGGGCAGCACCTTCCCTTTGCAGTTGGGCTGACTTCTTGGCCCCCTCTGCGCGACATCCGTCAGGCCGCGTTCCTTGCACACTTTGCAGTTAGGCTAACTTCTTGGCCCCCTCTGCGAGGGGGCTCCCGCCGCAGCGGGTGGGGGAGAGAACCTTACACCAGCTCGAAATACTTCGGGTTATGGCAAAGCTCGCTCCCTCCGGCCCTTCGGGCCACTTCCCTCGACGAGGGAGGCGAGTACTGCCGCATAAAATGACAAAAACCGACCCCGTACCGATGTTATGATCGGATACGGGGTCGGTTTATTTTTGCGTTTATTGCGGATCGCCGCGCAGCAGCTTCTGCATGATCTCGTGGTTGAACACCGGGATCGACAGCTCCGACATGTTGGACAGGGCGTTGCTCTTCATGCCGCTGAGCACCCACGGAATCAGGATACCCATCATCGCACCGGCAAAGAACTGCCCGATCTTGCGGGTATCCTCGGCGCTGGCATCGGGGTTCAGCTCCCGCACGTTCTGCTCAAAGATGGAGCGCAGATAATCGAACATATATTGCTGCAGGCTGTTCTGCCCGTTATAGGCAAGGGCATTGCAGTAGAACACCTTGTTTTCCAGAAAATAGGTCTCCAGCGCCGCCAGCAGGGCATTCCAGCTGGAATAGGCGCTGAGCTCCACCAGAAACCGGGTGATGCCGCTCTGGAAATACCAGTTTACCAGATCGTACTTATCCTCAAAATGGTAATAGAAGGTGTTGCGGCCCACATTGGCGTGATCGACAATGTCGTTGACAGAAATTTTCTCCAGCGGAGTCGTGGCCATCAGCTCCTGCAGACTCTGGGCCAGCAGCTGCTTGGTTTGATTGGAACGAGGCATAGCAATCCTCCTGTACGGTAGGTGGTAAAATTATATACCTGCATTATAACACAAATTCGACATAAAGTGCAATGCTTTGTGGGAAGAACAAAAGAAGAACAAAAGGCAAGACCACGCAGACGTTGTATGACAATTTGCGCGGAGTGTTTGGTTTTGCCCGCAGCAGCGGGGTCTCCGGGCTGTCTAGTTGAACATTCCACGGCTTTTGTCTATGTACACTAAGCCGAAAATAAGCATAAAATAGTGCCATACCAAATGAGTGTCCCAAACGGAGAGAAAAAGGAGAGCAATCTATCATGCCGATGAATAAAGTGGTTCATGCCGCTCAGCGCGCTGCATTCAGCGCTGCCATTGATTCTGCCATCAAGGCCGTGCGCGGCAAAGGCCCTGAAAATATGGCCGAGCAGGCCGTCAAGCTCGTCAACCTGGCCCAGCCTCTGCTGGCCCACCGTTACCCCGATGCCGACTGGGACAAGGTCCGCGCCTTTGTGTCCGACCCCGGCAGCAAGTGGATGGAGTACGCCTACAAGGCTATCAACGAGATCGACCCCCACATCCTCAAGATGAACACCCTGAACCTTGTGTATGAGGGTATGTTCGCGGGCTATAACTACGTCATGGAGCTGCGCAGGAAGTATGACTGCAACATGCCGTGGATCCTGCTGTTCGACCCGACCTCCGCCTGCAACCTGCACTGCAAGGGCTGCTGGGCTGCCGAGTACGGCAACCGCCTGAACCTGAGCTTTGAGGATATGGACCGCATCGTCACGGAAGGCGAGGAGCTGGGCATCCACTGGTACATGTGCACCGGCGGTGAGCCGACCTGCCGCAAGGAGGATCTGTTCAAGCTGGCCGCCAAGCACCAGAACTCCGTGTTCCACCTGTTCACCAACGGTACGCTGATCGACCAGGCTTTCTGTGATCGCGTCAAGAAAGTCGGCAACATGGCCTTCTTCATCTCCATCGAGGGCATCGGTGATGCCACCGATGCCCGCCGCGGCGAGGGCGTCTATGACCGCGTCATGCACGCCATGGACCTGATGAAGGAGAACGGTCTGCTGTTCGGCACCTCCATCTGCTACACCAGCGCCAACTACAAGGCCGTCACGAGTGATGAGTTCATGGATATGCTCATCAGCCACGGTGTACGCTTCAACTGGTACTTCCACTATATGCCCATCGGTGACGGTGCAAACGTTGACCTGATGCTGAACGCCGAGCAGCGCGAGTATATGATCCACCGCGTGCGAGAAATCCGCGGCTACACCGGCGGCAAGCCGATTTTCTGCATCGACTTCCAGAACGACGGCGAGTACATCGACGGCTGCATTGCCGGCGGCCGCCAGTATGCCCACATCAACCCGGCGGGCGACGTTGAGCCCTGCGTCTTTATCCACTACTCCAACGCGAACATCCACGACAAGAGCCTGCTGGAGTGCCTGCAGCAGCCGCTGTTCAAGGAGTACCACAAGGGCCAGCCCTTCAACCACAACCACCTGCGCCCCTGCCCGATGCTCGAGAACCCCGAGCTGCTGGGTGAGATGGTCAAGCGTTCCGGCGCCCACAGCACCGATATGCAGCAGCCGGAATCTACGGACGATGTTTTCCGCCGCTGCCGCCCCTACGCTGACCAGTGGACTCCGTCCGCTGACCGCATCTGGGCCGAGGAGCACCCCGATTGCGCTTCCTGCGCCAGCTGCTCCGCCTGCGCATCCAAGTAAAATCGCATAAATAACATTTCACGCCCCGCTGTGGTTTGCAGCGGGGCGTTTTTGTTTGGTTTGGCTTCCCCCACGGGGGAAGCTGTCAGCGGCCCCGCCCGCTGACTGATGAGGGGGAGCCTTGCCAATACCATCCGCTAACGGGTGACCACGCAAGCCTGCCCCTCATCCGGCCTCGGGCGGGGTCTCGGCCACCTTCCCCCCGTGGGGAAGGCATTCATCTTGTCAGCTTTTCGCACATCCCACCGTCCGCGGATTTTCTCCCCAACCGGCGCATATAGTGGTAGCATGGCGGCAAAAAGGGGAGGTGGGCGTATCAAAACGGTGGTGTATCTCGATGTGCTGCTGCTGACGAATTTCCTGACGGCGTACCTTCTGCTGCTGGCGGCGGGGGCGCTGAGCGGCCAGCGTGCGCCGTTTGCCCGGATGCTGGCGGGCAGCGCACTGGCGGCGCTCTCGGCACTGATTTTGTTCGCGCCCGAGCAGCCGTACCCCGTGCAGGTCGCGTACAAGGCCGCCACGGCGCTGGGCATCACGGCGGCAGCGTTCGGCTGGCGGAGCAGGCGGCGGCTGGTGACGGCGGCCTGCTGGTACGCGGCGCTGAACATTGCGCTGGCGGGGGCGGTCCTTCTCGTCATCCTGCGCACCGGCACCCGCGTGGCGGATACGGCAAATTTGACGGTCTACCTGCGTGTTTCGCCGCTGCTGCTGTTGGCACTGTCCGGGGCCTGCTGCGCAGCGGTAGAACTGGGCCTGCGGCTTTTCACCCGGCGGGAGGCACCCACCAAAACCGCAGGTCTGGAGCTGGAGCTCTGCGGCCAGCCCGTCCGGCTGCGCGCGGCGCTTGACACCGGCTGTCATCTGCGCGACCCCGTCACCTGCCTGCCGGTGCTCGTCGTCAGCTACCCGGATGCGAAGGCCCGTCTGCCGGACGCGGTCAACACCTTTTTGGACCAGTGGTTTGCCGGGGCCACTCGGGCCGACCCGCCGCCCGGCACGCGGCTGCGGCTGGTGCCCTGCGGCACGGCGGCAGAAAAGAGCCTGCTACCCGGCTTTGCAGTGCAGGGCATTGGGCTGATCACCGAAAACGGTGTGCTGGGGCTGGGGCGCAGCGCCGTGGTGTTTGCGCCGCGCAGCTTTGGCAGCACCGCCTACGAGGCACTGTACGGAAACGATTTTATGTAAGGGGGTAAATTGCTATGCTCAAGGAGCTGTACCTTTTGTGGCTGCGGCTGGCCGCGCCGCAGGACCTGCACTATATCAACGGGGCCGACACCCTGCCGCCGCCCCTGCCGCCGGAGCAGGAGCGCGCCGCTCTGGATGCGCTGACCCGGGGGCAGCCGCAGGCACGGGACCTGCTCATCACACATAATCTGCGGCTGGTCGTGTACATTGCCAAGAAGTTTGAAACGCCCACCGCGGGCATCGAGGACATGATTTCCATCGGCACTATCGGGCTTATCAAGGCGGTCAACACATTCGAGCCGACGAAAAACATCAAGCTGGCAACCTACGCCAGCCGATGTATTGAAAACGAGATTTTAATGTACCTGCGCAAAAGCTCGAACCGGCGGCAGGACGCCAGCATAGACGAGCCGCTGAACACCGACACCGACGGCAACGAGCTGCTGCTGATGGACGTGCTGACGAGCGACGACCCGCAGGTCGGCGAGGAACTGGAGCGCAGCGCCGAGCGCGCCGCCCTGCGCGGTGCGGTGGGGCGGCTGTCGCCCCGGGAGCGCCGCATCATGGAGCTGCGCTTCGGCCTCAACCACGAGACGGAGCACACCCAGAAGGAGGTCGCCGACACACTGGGCATCTCCCAGAGCTATATTTCCCGGCTCGAAAAGCGCATCATCCGCCGCCTGCGCCGGGAGCTGGAGGCAGTGGGATAAAAAATCAGCAGCCCCGTAGGGGCCGGGCGTGCCCGGCCCGCGGCCTGCCCGTCAGCAGGAACCCCCGGAAAGCCGCGGACCGCACATGTGCGGCCTCTACAGGGCGATGCCTTTTACACCACCGCCTCCGCCCGGGTATTCGTCACAAACTCCACCGCCAGCCCGGCAATCATGTTCATCTCGGGCTGCAAAGAGTACAGCAGGTACTCGTACCCCTCCCGCGTCCACGATATACCGGTGATGCGCCCGGCGTTCTGGCTCTGGGTCACGGTGACACCGTCAATGTCGTACTGCTGTACATCCTCAAATGCCAGGTCAAAAAAGCCGACGGGGTAAAGCATCTGCCCGGTCCTGGCCGTGCGCAGGCTCATACGGCGGCCCGGCACAATGTCGTAGTCGATCTCCGAGACCTGCCCCTCAATGAGCCAGTAGCGGTAGGGAATGATGGTTTCATTGCTGGGCGCGGACGAGACGCGGAACCCGCCGGTCTCCCCATAGTTGGGCTGTAGATACTCGGTGCGGGTCTCGCGTCCGCAGTGCGCCTCCTCCCGCCGCAGGACCAGCACAAGCACCAGCGCCACCGACACCACGGCCAGCAGCACCAGCGCAAGGACAAACCACAGGGAATCTACCATAAAAATCCCTCCTTTTCCGTATGCTATGCCGCGGCGGTGCGCCGTGTGCAAAATTTACCGGTTTGCCGCTGTGCATACCCGCCCATACTCCCGGTAAATAAAAACTGGGGGTCAGTAGGATGTATGCAGGAAAAGTAGAGCTCTGCGGTGTGGATACGGCGCGTCTGCCCGTGTTGAGCGAGGCCGAAAAAAGCCGCCTCATCAAGGCGGCCCGGGCGGGGGACAAGCAGGCCCGGCAGGAGATGGTGCAGGGCAATCTGCGGCTGGTGTTAAGCGTTGTACAGCGGTTTGCGGGCCGCGGCGAGAACATGGACGACCTGTTTCAGGTCGGGTGTATCGGGCTCATCAAGGCCATCGACAACTTTGACCCGGCGCAGAACGTGCGGTTCTCGACCTACGGCGTGCCGATGATCGTCGGCGAGGTCAAGCGTTACCTGCGGGACAACAACGCCGTGCGGGTCAGCCGCTCCATCCGCGACCTGGCCTACCATTCGATGCAGGCGCGGGAGGAGCTGCAAAAGCAGAACGGGCGCGAGCCGAAGCTCTCCGAAATCGCCGCCCGGGTCGGCCAGAGCCCGGAGAACGTCGCTATGGCGCTGGAATCCGCTGTGACGCCGACGAGCCTGTATGAGCCGGTCTACTCCGACGGCGAGGACAGCTTTGCCCTTCTGGATCAGCTGCGCGACGCCACAGGCGAGGAAAGCTGGATCAGCGACATGATGTTCCGCGACACGGTCAGGGCACTCACACCGCGGGAGCGCCGCATCATTGCCCTGCGCTATCTGAACGGCAAGACCCAGACGCAGGTGGCAAAGGAGATCGGCATCAGCCAGGCCCAGGTCAGCCGCTTGGAAAAGGCCGCGCTCAACCATATCAAGGAACAGATCTGCGCGAACTGAGCTTTAATTATCAAAAATGCTTTGTAGGGGCGAACATTGTTCGCCCGCTGAAGCCTTGCGGCAGTACGGATCTTCCGGGTCGATGGCGAGCATCGACCCCTACAACGTAGGGGCGGATTCCATATCCGCCCGGGAACTTGGCCACTGCCGCACATGACCTGCGGGCGAACAATGCTCGCCCCTGCATTCTCTGCACACAAAAACGGCAGCCCATCCGAACTGCCGTTTTACATTCTGCTATTCCACCTCGATCCCGCAGGCTCCCAATGCGCGGGTGAAGGACTTCGGGTTCTTGTACAAAATGCCGGTGATCCCCAGATTGTACGCAGCCTGGGCGTTGGCCTTGTTGTCGTCAACAAAAATCGACTCATCGTAGGCCAGGTGGCAGGTCTGCATCAGCGTTGTAAAAATCTCCGGCTCGGGCTTGCACAGGTGTACATCGCACGAGGCAATGCCGCCGTCAAACAGCGAGAACCACTCCCGCTGGCGCAGCTCGTCCATAACGTCCGTCGGGATGTTCGTCAGGTAGTACAGGCGGTACCCGGCGGCCTTCAGCTTGCGCATGATCTGCACGGTGGTCTTATTGGTTTCCAGCATCGTGAACCACTCGTCAAGGCAGGTCTGCACCTCAAACACGCGGTTGGCGTGGGCGGCCTTCTCCAGCATGATCTTATTGGCTTCCTCGCGGGTGATGATGCCGCGGTCCAGATCCTGCCACTCCTGGCTGCCAAAGACGATGTCGTAGGTTTCCTCCTCGGCGCGGCGGTTCATGAAGTGGTCCATCAGAAAATCCCTGGGATTAAAATTGACGACAACGCCGCCGAAATCAAAAATAATATTCTTGTACATAAAAACCTCCCTGCGGGGCAGTGTGTGTTTTCTTTATTATACACGCCCCGGGGCAATAGGGCAAGGCAACAATTTCACTTTCCCGGCATAGAATAGACCGGAAAAACCGGAAAGGGAGGCACGCCATGACCCTGCGCGATCTGTCAGCCAAGGACGTCATCCAGCTGAAAACCGGGGAGAACCTGGGCCGCATCGACGATGTGGTCTTTGACGAGCACGGCGGCCAGCTGCAATCGGTCATTCTGCGCGGGCGGGCGCACTGCTTCGGTCTGCTGGGCTGCGACGATGACCTGATCCTCCCGTGGGAGAGCATCCGCACCATCGGCACCGACGTCATCATGGTCGATGCCGGGCCGCTGCCCGGCGCGCGCCGCCGCTGATGTCTGCAAATCGTATATTTTGTGTAAAATTCCGCAAAAATCGGCTGTATTTTTTGGGATACTATGCTATAATTAAAATTCAACAGGCGGAAAGTGAGGAATCGGCCATGCAGACCACGCGCAGATTGGCAGTGCTGACCGTGCTGGCCGCGGTGCTCATCGCGGCGGGGGCGCTGTTCCTCATTGCTCCGGTCTGGCAGCCGCAGCGCCCTGCCGCTGCGTATGTCCCGGCGGCGGTACACACTGCCGAGCCGGAGGCACCGACCCTCATTGACATCAACACGGCCACGGCGGAGGAACTGACCGCCCTGCCGGGCCTTGGCCCCCGGAAGGCCGCTGCGCTCGTAGCCTACCGCGAGGCGCACGGCCCGTTTGCCACGCTGGCGGACGCCGCTGCGGTAAAGGGCATATCCCTGCGCATGACAGAAAGCTGGGCGGGCCTGGCCGCTGCCAATCATTAGGAGGAGATACACTTGGAAAAAAAGCCGGAAAGCATCTTCATCAACCGTGAACTCAGCTGGCTTGATTTCGACAGCCGGGTGCTGGCCCTTGCCAAGGAAAAGACCGTGCCGCTGGGCGAACGCATCAAGTTTGCTGCTATCTTCGGCAGCAATATGGACGAGTTCTTCATGGTCCGCGTCGGCTCGCTCTACGACCAGACGCTGCTCAAAAACAATAAGACCGACAACGTCACCCACATGACGGCGGCGGAGCAGATCGCTGCCATCACGCCGCGCGTGGCGGAATTGCAGGCAAAATGCGATAAATACTTCCAGCACCTTGTCTCGGCGCTGGCGCAGGAGGGCTACAAAAAGGTAGACTTCGCCAAGCTCGCCAAGCCGCAGGAGCATTTCTGGAAAACCTACTTCCAGCGCGAGCTGCTGCCGCTGCTCAGCCCGCAGATCGTTGATTCCCGCCATCCGTTCCCGTTCCTGAACAACAAGGACATTTACTATATTGCCCAGCTCCACTCCAAAAATGAGGGCATCAGTTACGGCATCGTGCCGGTCAGCAGCCAGTTTGAGCGGGTGCTTTTTGTCAAGGACGGCGAGACGACCTGCTTTGCCTTTGTGGAGGAGCTGATCGCCCACTATGCTGCGACGATTTTCAGCGCCAGCACAGTGCAGAAGCAGTGCCTGTTCCGCGTGACCCGCAACGCGGACATCACGGTGGACGAGGGCATGATGGATCACGACGTCGACTTCCGCGATGTCATGAGCGAGCTGCTGAAAAAGCGCCGCAAGCTGGCGGCTGTGCGCCTGCAATTCTGGCCGGACGCCCCGCAGGAAATCGTCAAATTCCTGCGGGACAAGCTCGTCGTGCCCGCGGATCGCTGCTATACCCAGACGTCGCCGCTCGACTCCGGCTCGCTGTTCAAGCTGGCCGGGCGCATCTCCGCTGACGGCGGCCACACGGCGCTGTTCTATCCCGCGGCAAAGCCCATGCAGGCCCCGGCAGGGTACGACCTGTACACCGAGGTCCGCAAGCATGACGTGCTGCTGGCCTACCCGTACCAGAGCATCCGCCCGTTTATCAAGATGCTGCTGCGCGCGGGTGCTGACCCCGACGTTGTGTCGATCAAAATGACGCTCTACCGCATGGCCAGCGACTCCCAAATCGTGAACGCCCTGATCGCCGCTGCCGAGAACGGCAAGGAGGTCGTCGCGATGGTCGAGCTGCGCGCCCGCTTTGACGAGCAGAACAACATCGACTGGTCCAAGCAGCTCGAGGATGCGGGCTGCACCGTGTTCTACGGCTTCGACGATTACAAGGTCCATTCCAAGCTGACTCTTATCACCAGCCGCGTCAACGGCCAATATAAGTACTTGACGCAGATCGGCACCGGCAACTATAATGAAAAGACAAGCGAGCTGTACACCGACCTGTCCTTCATCACGACCCGGCAGGAGATCGGCGAGGAGGCCAGCGCCGTCTTTAACAACATGGCCCTGCAGCGCCTGACGAGCGAGGCAGACACGATGCTGGTCGCACCGCTGCGCTTCAAGACCGTGCTGCTCGAGGAAATGGACCGCCAGATCGCGCTGGCCATGCAGGGCAAGCCCGCGTCCATCATCCTGAAAAACAACTCCATCAACGACCCGCAGATCATCGACAAGATCAGCGAGGCCAGCTGTGCGGGTGTCCGTGTGGACATGATCGTGCGCGGCATCTGCTGCGTGCGTGCCGGTGTGCCGGGCCGCACCGAGAACGTGCATATCCGCAGTCTGGTGGGCCGCTATCTGGAACACTCCCGCATCTACTGCTTCGGCAGCGGCGAGGCCATGCGCATTTACATTGCGTCCGGCGACTTCCTGACCCGCAACACCGAGCGCCGCGTTGAGGTCGGCGTCCGCGTGGATGACCCGGCCATTGCCAAAAAGCTGCGCGGTATCCTTGACTTGCAGCTGCGCGACACCGTCAATGCCCGCGAGATGCAGCCGGACGGCACCTATGTGAAGGTGCGCCCCGCCGAGGGTCAGCCCCCGGTGGACAGTCAGATGGCGATGTTTGGCTATTTCCAGAACGGCTTCGTGCAGGAGACGGACAAGCCCGAGAAACCAAAAGCAGAATCCAAGCCCAAGGCGGCAGCCGTAAAGGCCGCTGTAAAACCCGTACCCCGGCAGCGTGCGGCACTGCGCCCCAAACGTGCAGGTCTGCTGCAAAGCCTGTTCGGACGCGGGAAAAAATAAGGAGAACCTAAACCATGAAAAGCTGTGTAGTGACCGCAAATTATGCCTGTGACCCCAACAAGGTGTGGCTGTATCTGACCAAGCCGACCCTCAACGGCTGGCGCAGGGACGTCAGCAGCTATGAGGAGAGCGACGACGGCCTGAAGGCTACCGAAAAGAACACCGACGGCAGCGAGACCCAGATCGTCTTTACCCGCAAGGAAAAGCCCCGGTGCTTGAGCTGCAACTTCCAGAAGGGAAAGATCAGCGGCACCTTTACGGCGCTGCTGCTGGGCGGCGGTGACGCCACCAGCGTGGAATGCACGCTGGATGTCAACGGTCTGGGCCTTTTCACCAAGCCCGAAAAGCTCCTAAACGAGCGTCTGGAGATGCTCCGCCAGACGCTGGGGGCATAAGGCCCTTGGCCCCCTCTGCGAGGGGGCTCCCGCCGCAGCGGGTGGGGGAGAGAACCTCCCGGCAATCCGAAATATTTCGGGTCGCGGCAAGGCTCGCTCCCTCCGGCCCTGCGGGCCACCGCTCCCCCTCTGACGCTGCGCGCCACCTCCCCCGTATCGGGGGAGTCTGTCTCGCCGAGGGAGGCAAGTAAGCATGCATCCGCCCTTCGGGGCGGATATTTTTTTCCCCGCCCGCATACCGTGTATAAAAAACACGGGAGGTGTACGCCATGTGGGAAAACGCCGCGCCGCTGCCGGAAAATGAGCCGCCGAGGCCGCCTGCCCGCCGCGCCGGTTCCGAGGAGGATTTGGTCCTATGGGCGCAGATCCTTCTCTGTCTTGCTGCCATCGGCCTTGTGCTGGCCGCCGGGGCGCTGGATTGGCCGATTTACCCGGAGCTGCGCCGCGCGTTCACGGCGGCCATGCAGCCCGAGCAATCGCTGCTTCTGGGCGAGGAGCGCAACCTTCTGAAATTTACCGAGCAGACCGCCGGGGAGCTGGCCGACTCCGCCCGCAGCATGTGGGAGGACTTCACCCTGCCCGCCACGCCGGAGAGCGCCCGCACAGCTCACGGCCAGCCGTCGCCGCCTGCCTACGCCAGGACGGACAGCTACACGCCCGACTTTCCACTGCAATTCCCGCTGCCCGGGCAGAGCCGTAAAACCTCCGGCTACGGCTGGCGCACCGATCCGATGGGCGGCCTTGGCGACGACTTTCACATCGGCAACGACCTGGCTGCAGCACAGGGCATGCCGGTGCTGGCCGCCGCGGACGGTGTGGTGCGCATGGCGGGCAGCCATAAGAGTTACGGCAACTACCTGCGCATTCTCCACGCCGACGGCGACGAGACGCTGTACGCGCACATGCAGTATCTGTTCGTAAAGGCGGGGGAGTGCGTCACCGCGGGGCAGATCCTCGGCACCGTGGGCGAGACCGGCAACGCCACCGGCCCGCACCTGCACTTTGAGATCCTGCACCGCGGTCTGCGCTATGACCCCGCCGAGGCCCTGCAGAATGCGTCGTAGCCGCGCAAAGATCCGCTGGAAGCAGCCGCTGCTTACCCTTGCGGCCTTAACGCTGCTGCTGGCGTTTGACGGCAGCGGCATCCTGCGGGTAGGGCTGGGCTGCGCCGTGCTGCATGAGTGCGGCCACGCGCTGGCTTACCGCCTTTTGTGGCAGCGCTGGCCGGAAATCGAGGTCTCGCCCTTCGGCCTCTGCCTGCGGCTGCGCGGCCTGCCGATGACGAACCTGCAGGAGCTTCTGCTGGCTGCAGCGGGCCCGGCGGTCAACCTGCTGGCCTGTGCGGCAGTGCTGGCCTTCATGCGCGCCACGGCCTATACCTATGGCGGCTACTGGTTCGCCTGCTGCAATCTGCTGGTGGGCGCCAGCAATCTGCTGCCCCTGCCCGGCCTGGACGGTGCGCATATTGCCGTGTGTCTGTTGCATTTTGGCCGGAAATAGGGTACAATAAACTGATACACTAAAAAGCTAAGGATGGTTCACCAATATGGCGGAATTTTCCCCGAAATTTAAAGAAGCATTAAGCCTTGTGCAGAAGCCGGGCCGGTACACCGGCGGCGAGCCGGGCTGTGTCTATAAGGATAAGTCCAGGGTCGATGTGCGCATGGCGTTCTGCTTCCCCGATACCTACGAGATCGGCATGTCGTTCCTCGGCGAAAAGATCCTCTACGACATCCTCAACCGCCACGAAAACTGGTGGTGTGAGCGCGCGTTCATGCCCTGGACCGATATGAAGGAGCAGATGGAGCGGCTGGACATTCCGCTCTACTGCCTTGAGAGCAAGGATCCGCTGACCGATTTTGACATCATCGGCTTCTCGCTGGAATATGAGCTGGCCTACACGAACGTGCTGGCCATGCTGCGCCTGTCGGGTATTCCGCTGCGCGCCGCGGACCGCGACGAGCGCTGGCCGCTGATTATTTCCGGCGGCCCCTGCGTCTGCAACGCCGAGCCGATGGCGGATTTCTTCGACGTCATGCAGCTGGGCGAGGGTGAACAGATGCTCCAGGACATCTGCGCCGCAGTCGAACGGGGCAAAAAACAGGGCTGGAACAAAGAACAGCTGCTTTTGGAACTCGCCAAAATTCCCGGCGTCTACGTGCCGTCCTTCTACGATGTGACCTACAGGGAGGATGGCCGCATTGAGGCTGTCACCCCGAACCGTCCCGGCGTTCCCGCCCGCGTGACAAAGGCCATCGTCAGGGATATGGACAGCTTCACCCCGCCGGAAAACTTTGTTGTGCCGCTCGTCGGTGCGGTGCAGGACCGCGCCTGCGTCGAGGTGCTGCGCGGCTGCGTGCGCGGCTGCCGCTTCTGTCAGGCAGGCCAGCTCTACCGCCCCTTCCGTGAGCGCAGCCCCAAGCTCATCAGCGACAGCGCCCGTGCGCTCTGCCGCAACACCGGCTACGATGAATTGAGCCTGTCGAGCCTGTCTACCTCCGATCATTCGCGGCTGGAAGAAATTCTCGATGAACTGAACTCCTGGGCCGAGGCTGACCACGTCAGCTTGTCGCTGCCGTCCCTGCGTGTGGACAACTTCTCGGAATCGCTGGTCGAAAAGACGACGAAGGTCCGCAAGAGCGGTCTGACCTTTGCCGCCGAGGCCGGCACCCAGCGCCTGCGCGACGTCATCAATAAGAACGTCACGTGGGAGCAGATCGAGCGCGGCTGCCGCATCGCCTTCTCGGAGGGGTACACCTCGGTCAAGCTCTACTTCATGATGGGTCTGCCGACGGAAACGCTCGACGACATCAAGGGCATTGCTGACACGGCGCAGCAGGTCGTGGACCTGTTCTATAAGATCCCCAATCGACCGAAGGGCAAGGGCGTGCAGGTCACGATCAGCGTCGCCTGCTTTGTGCCCAAGCCCGACACGCCGTTCCAGTTCTGCGCCCAGGACCGCCGCGAGTCCCTGCGTGAGAAGCAGAAATATCTGCTCAGCTGCGTGCATTCCCGCAAGATCAAGGTCAACTACCACGACAGCACCACAAGCGTGCTCGAGGGTGTGTTCGCCAAGGGTGACCGCCGTCTGGGCCGCGTCATCGAGACGGCGTTCGAGAACGGTGCCTTTTTTGATACGTGGGAGGAATACTTCAACTATGACCGCTGGCTCGATGCGTTCAAGACCTGCGGCCTTGACCCGGACTTTTACAACTACCGCACCATCGGCCTGGACGAGGTCACGCCCTGGGACCATCTGGATGTCGGCGTGACAAAGGCCCATCTGGTGCGCGAGTACAACAAGGCGCTCGAGGCAAAAACGACCCAGCCCTGCAACCGCCAGTGCAGCGCCTGCGGTGCCAACAAGCTGATCGGAGGACCGTGCTTTGACTACAGTAAGAATCTTCTTTGAGAAGTGCGGCGAGTCCGCCTATATCTCGCTGCTTGACCTGCAGCGGGTCTTTCACCGGATGCTGAAAATGAGCAGCCTGCCTGTGTACTACACGCAGGGCTTCAACCCGCACATCTACCTGTCCTTCACCTGCCCGCTGTCCCTGGGGCAGGAGAGCCTCTGCGAAAGCTGCGAGGTCAAGACCGAGCAGGAGACGATTGACCCGCAGGCATGGATCGACGCCTTGCAGCCCCTGATGCCGCGCGGCATCGTCATCACGAAGGTCGCCCCGGCTGTGGAGAAGGTCGGTGAGATCGAGACGGCAGCCTATGAAATCACGATGCCCGCCGGCTCAGCCATCGCCCTTGACGCCTACAACAATGCCGAGCACGCCGAGGTCACGAAAAAGACGAAGCGCGGCTGCAAAACGCTGGAGCTGAAGCACTACCTTGACCGCATTGAGTACACGATTGAAGGCGGCACGCTGCGCTTTACGGCGCTGCTGCCATGCGGAAGCGGCGAGGCACTGAACCTGAACCCGTCCCTGCTGACCGACTTCCTCCGCACGCAGGGGGCCGCTCCCGTCTGGCAGTGCCGCGTGGTGCGGACGCACCTTTATAATAAAGCGGGCAAAGACTTCGAGTAAGCTCCCTGGCCCCCTCGCAGAGGAAGGTTTTTGACACGCGGCCTTCCCCCTCGGGGGAAGGTGCCCGAGGCCCCGCCCGAGGGCGGATGAGGGGCGGCCTTCCGGGCACAGCCCGTTTACGGGTAACTGCCGGGGACTTGCCCCTCATCCGGCCCTGCAGGGCCACCTTCCCCGCAGGGGAAGGCAAAAGCTGAAAAAATCTTCGTTTTTCTGTCAAAACCCCCTTGCCAAACGCGCTGCACAATGCTATAATACTAAAGCGTTAGTGCCGCCGAGCCATCGGCGGGATAATGACACATCATTATACAGGCGGTCCTCTGACGAACAATCGTGTATGAACGTCGCAATAAAATGGAGGAATTCAAACCATGGACGCAATGAAGCATTTTACCGAGGGTATGATCAAAGAGAACAAGCCCCAGTTCGAAGTCGGCGACACCGTTCGCGTCTCCGTCCGCATCAAGGAAGGCGACAAGGAGCGTATCCAGGCTTTTGAGGGCACCGTTATTGCCAAGAAGCATGGCGGCATCGCGGAGACCTTCACCGTCCGCCGCACCTCTTACGGTGTTGGCGTTGAGCGTGTGTTCCCGGTCAACAGCCCGTTCGTCGAGAAGGTTGACGTCGTTCGCCGCGGCAAGGTCCGTCGTGCGAAGCTGTTCTACCTGCGCGAGCGCACCGGCAAGGCTGCCAAGGTCAAGGCACGTATCTGAGCATACTAGAAAAGGGGAGGACGGTTGGCGTTCTCCCTTTTTTCGTATTTTTTTAAACGGGTGGTGGAAAACATGGCAGCATCCTTCAAGGACCGCTACCGCCGCAATAAGGAAACGCTGGAATGGTACGACGCCCTCGCTATGGCCGTGGCGGTCATTGCGCTGGTGTTCACCTTCGGCGTGCGCATCGTCAAGGTGGACGGCCACTCAATGGACCCGACCCTCTCTAACGGCGAACGCATCCTTATCAACCTTTTAAAAAAGCCCGACTATGACGACATCGTTGTCGTGGACGGCTACACGGAATACGGCAGGCCTCTCGTCAAACGGGTCATCGGCAAGGGCGGGGACACCATCGATATTGACTTTACCGCCGGCATCGTCTACCGCAACGGCGAGGCCCTCGACGAGCCCTACACCGCCGAGCCTACGTATTTATATGAAAGCGTGGACTTTCCCATCACGGTGCCGGACGGCTGCCTGTTTCTGATGGGGGACAACCGCAACAATTCCACCGACAGCCGCGATACCCGCGTGGGCTGCGTGGACGAACGTGACATTATGGGCGCAGCTGTGCTGCGCGTACTGCCCTTTGGCAAGATAGGAGCGGCCCAATGAGCCAGAGTGACATTATCAACAGCCGCCAGATCCAGTGGTTCCCCGGGCACATGACCAAGACCCTGCGCCTGATGGAAAAGGAGATCCGCAACGTCGACTGCGTTTTGCAGATTCTCGACGCGCGCATCCCGCTTTCCAGCCTGAACCCCGAGATCGAGCGCATCACCGCGGGCAAACCGCATCTGTACGTATTGAATAAGTCTGATTTGGCAGACCCCGAGATCACCAAGCAATGGCTGGCCTACTTCAAGAGTGCGGGTGCGGGCTGCATTGCGATGGACTCCAAGCAGCGCGGACGCGCCACGGCTACGAAGGGCCTGATCGAAAAGGAGCTTTCCGCGCTGATGGAGCGCCGCCGCAGCCGCGGCATGGTCGGCGCAGCCATCCGCGTTATGATCGTGGGCATCCCGAACGTCGGCAAGTCCACCTTCATCAACTCGTTTGCGGGCACGACCCGCGCCAAGGCTGCCAACAAGCCCGGCGTGACCCGCGGCAAGCAGTGGATCTCGGTTGACAGCTTTGACCTCATGGACATGCCCGGCGTGCTGTGGAAAAAGTTCGATTCGCTGGAAACGGCGTCGAACCTTGCGTTTATAGGCTCCATCCGCGACGATATTCTCGACATTGAGGAGCTGGCCTGCGGTCTGCTCTCCAGCGTGCGCGGCATTTATCCGCAGCAGCTGCTGGCCCGCTACAAGCTGGACGCCGAGGCACTGACGCTGCCGCCGTATGACCTCCTGCAGGCCATCGGCGCCAAGCGCGGTATGCTGATTTCCGGCGGTGAGGTCGATACCGAACGCGCCGCCAAGATGCTGGTCGGTGAGTTCCGCGCCAGCAAGTGGGGGCGGCTCTCCCTTGAGCGCCCGCCCCGGCGCGCCATTCAGGAAGATATGGAAGAGGTGACGGACGATGCCCCGCAAGACGACGACTGGGACGACGAGCAGTAACGAGGCGCTCTACGCCTTTGACACCGCCAAACGCGCCGAACACGGTACTGTCTGCGGTGTGGACGAGGCGGGCCGCGGCCCGCTGTGCGGCCCGGTCTGCTGTGCGGCGGTCATCCTGAACCCTGATGACCCCATCGAAGGTGTCAACGACTCCAAAAAGCTGACAGAGAAGCGACGCGACGCGCTGTATGAGGAAATCACAAAGCGCGCACTGGCGTATAAAATTATCTTCATCTCGCCGCAGGAAATTGACGAGCGCAACATCCTGTGGGCCACGATGGACGGCATGGCGCAGGCTGTGGCGGGGCTGGAAATAACGCCCGACTATGTGCTGATCGACGGCAACCGCTGCCCGCCGGGGCTGATACAGCCCGCCGAGGCCGTCGTCAAGGGCGACGCCAACAGTGCGTCGATTGCGGCGGCGTCGATTCTGGCAAAGGTCAGCCGTGACCGCTATATGCTCGAGCTGGACAAGCAGTACCCGCAGTACCAGCTTGCCAGGCACAAGGGTTATCCGACCAAGCTGCACTACGAGCTGATCGCGCAGTACGGCATCCAGCCGTTTTACCGCCGCAGCTTTCTGAAAAAGCAGGGCTACTGGCATGACTGACGTCGGCCGCACGGGCGAGGCTGTCGCCGCCAAGTACTACCAGCAGCGCGGCTGGCTGCTGCTGAACCACAACTACCGCACGCGGCTGGGGGAGCTGGACCTTATTTTGTATAAGGAAAACACCCTCGTCTTTGCCGAGGTCAAGACCCGCACCGGCGCGATGCTGGACCGCCCCGCCGCCGCGGTGGACGCCCGGAAGCAGAACCGCCTGATTTTGGCGGCCCAGCAATACCTGCAGCACAGCCCCTACCGCGATGCCGCCATCCGCTTTGATGTGGTGGAGGTCACGCCCGCCGCCCGCGGCTGGCAGGTGCATTGCATCCCGGGTGCGTTTGAGTGTTGAACCTCTCTTGGCCCCCTCTGCGAGGGGGCTCCCGCCGCAGCGGGTGGGGGAGAGAACCTTGCGGCAGCCGCACACTTTCCGGGTCGATGACGGACATCGACCCCTGCAACCCGTAGGGGCGGATTCCCTATCCGCCCGCAATCCGCCGTTCACAGCAACGGTATAGCGCCAAAAAAGGCTTATACATATAGAGGAAAGAGAATAAGAGAAAGGGTGTAAACGTATGCAGTATTTGAGCACCAGAGATTCCGCACTCCGCGTTTCCGCACAGGAGGCTATCGTCCGCGGTCTGGCACCGCAGAGCGGTCTGTTCGTGCCGGAGACCTTCCCCCGGGCCGATTTGGACGCATGGAAAAATCTCTCCTATTCCGAGCTGGCCGAGAAGGTCCTGGCCGGTTTTCTGACCGATTACAGCGCTGATTTCCTGCACACCGCAACGGCATCTACCTACGGCGCTGCCTTTGGCGGCAAGGCGGGCGAGACCGTTAAGGTCCGCGACGGCCTGTATTCTCTCGAGCTGTGGCACGGCCCGACCTGCGCCTTCAAGGACTACGCCCTGCAGCTCATGCCGAAGCTGCTCGTCGAGGCCAAGAAGATGCTGGGCCGCACCGAGACGACCCGCATTCTGGTGGCAACCTCCGGCGACACCGGAAAGGCCGCGCTGGCGGGCTACGCCGACCTCGACGGCATTGAAATTGAGGTATTTTACCCGAACGACGGCACAAGCGAGATCCAGCATCTGCAGATGGCGACCCAGAAGGGCGAAAACGTGCAGGTCTACGCCGTGCAGGGCAACTTTGACGATGCCCAGACCGGCGTCAAGAAAGTCTTTGCCGACGCCGACGTCGCCGCCGAGCTGGAAAAGCGCGGCATCCGCCTGTCCAGCGCCAACTCCATCAACTGGGGCCGCCTCGTGCCGCAGATCGTCTACTACTTTTACGCCTACTTCCGTCTGGCCGAGCAGGGCGCAGTCGAGTGGGGCAAGCCCGTGGATTTCTGCGTGCCCACCGGCAACTTCGGTGACATTCTGGCGGGCTACTACGCCAAGCAGATGGGGCTGCCCGTGGGCAGGCTGGTCTGCGCGTCCAACAAGAACAATGTTCTGACCGACTTCCTGCGCACCGGTACCTATGACGCCCGCCGCACCTTCTACAAGACGACCTCGCCGTCGATGGACATCCTGATCTCCTCGAACCTCGAACGTCTGCTCTACCACGTCAGCGGCAGCAGCGAAAAGGTCGCGGGCTGGATGCAGGAGCTTTCCGCCACCGGCAAGTACACCGTTGACGCCGAGACGCTGGCAAAAATCCAGCAGAGCTTTGCCGCAGGCTACGCCGACGATGCCGACGGTGCTGCTGAAATCAAGGCCCGCTTTGACGGCGACCACTACCTCTGCGACACCCACACCGCCGTGGCCTTCCGCGTGGCTGAGACCCGGCGCACCGACGCGCCGATGGTCGTGCTCTCCACGGCCAGCCCGTTCAAGTTCCCGCGCGACGTCCTGACGGCTCTGGGCGGGGAGGCCCCCGCCAGCGACTTTGCCGCCATGGCCGCGCTGACCGCCGAGACCGGCGCCGAGGCTCCCGCCTCGCTGCGCGAGTTGGATAAGCTCGAGGTACGGTTCAAGACCGTGCTGCAGCCCGCCGACATCCGCACCGCGGCTCTTCGTTAAAAGCAACAACTAGAAAGTGAGGGCCCTATGGCCATCTTTGCAATCGGGGATATGCACCTCTCGCTGGGAACGGACAAGCCCATGGACGTTTTCCCGGGGTGGGAGGGGTATCTGCCCCGACTGGAAGCCAGCTGGCGCAAGCTGATCGGCCCGGACGACACCGTTGTTCTGGCGGGTGACACCAGCTGGGCCATGAACCTGAACGACACAAAAGCGGATTTTGCCTTTATCCAAAACCTGCCGGGCCAAAAGTGGCTCTTAAAGGGCAACCATGACTACTGGTGGACGACGACCCGCAAGATGGAAAACTTCCTGACTGCCAACGGCTTTGACACGCTGCATATTTTGCACAACAACGCCTGCACTGTCGGCAATGTGGCGCTGTGCGGCACCCGCGGCTGGCCGTTTGACGACGTTGCCGCCCAGGGCGAAAAGCTCATGGCGCGGGAGGCGGGCCGTCTGCGCATGTCCTTGCAGGCGGCGGGGGATGTGGCAGAAAAGATCGCTTTTCTCCACTACCCGCCTATCTACCCCGGCGCACAGGCGCAGGAGCTGGTGGATGTGCTGAATGAGTTCGGCGTGACCGAGTGCTACTACGGCCACCTGCACGGCAAGTCCATCCGCTACGCAACGCAGGGCGAGCGCGACGGCATCACCTATCGGCTGATCTCCGCCGACGGTCTGTCGTTCTGCCCGTATAAAATCAGGTGATGCGGATGAAGCAGAAAACAAAAAGCATTGTCACGGCGCTGCTGCTGGGGGTCTTGTGCGCGGTAACACTGTCCGCCGTCATTACGGTGCCGGACTGGGAGACCGCCCGCGCGGATCTGCTGATCGGCATGCAGTACGAGACAACGGGCCTCGACCTTGACGCCGTGCCCGGCTGGCTTGCGGCGCTGGTCATGCTGCACCAGAATTTTCCGCTGGACGGCTGGGCCTGGGGGCCTGCCGCCGCGGGGCTGGCCGTGCTGCTCTGCTGGGTGCGCGGTCAGCGTGAGGCGAAACCCAAGCGCACGGAGCTGGTGCTGAGCATTGTCTTTGGCATTGCTGAGGTATTGGGTCTGAGCATCTGCAAGCTGGGCAGCTGGGCGTTTGTCTTTAAAAATCCGTATCAGCTCTGCGTCGGCGTGCTCTGCATGGCCGGGTACGCGGTGCTGTTCTACCACGCGGTCTGGGGGCTGTACGCCCTGCTGGGCCGCAGCCGGACGGGCGGGGAGGACTTCCCGCAGACCCGCTTCGCAGCGTGGTTCGCCAAGGCACCGGGCCGCGCGTCGTCGCTGCTCATCGGCGCGGCGTGGCTGCCGTGGGTCGCCGTGTTCTGGCCCGGCTCCGTGGACTGGGACTCCTGGGGGCAGATCTCGCAGGTGCTTGGGGTGCAGGAGATGACCGCCCACCATACGGTGCTCTCCACCTGGCTGCACGGCTGGCTGTTCCGGCTGGGCCGTGCGCTGGGCAGCGACAACCTCGGCGTGTTTCTCTACATAGTATTGCAATTTCTCGTCTGCGCGTGGGTGTTCGGGCAGGTAACGGCCTTTGCCGCCAGGCTCGGCTGCTCCCGCGGTGTGCAGTATGCGGTCACAGCATTCTTTGCACTCGACCCCATCTGGGGCGCGTTCATCCAGACGCAGGTCAAGGATACGCTCTACACGGGACTGTTCGTCCTGTTCGTGCTGAAAACCGCTGACCTGCTGCTCTTTCCGCAGGAATGGCAGGGGAGCCGCCCGCGCATGACCGCTTACGCGGTGCTCGGCGTGCTCTGCTGCCTGCTGCGCAAAAACGGCATCTATGCCGTTGTGCCGATGCTGCTGGCGTCGGCCTTCACCGTGAGTGAAAAGCGCCTGCGCCGCCCCGTGCTGGCGGTGCTGCTGGCCGTCTGCATCGGCTCGTTCGGGTTTGACACGTTCACCGAAAAAGTCCTCGACATCCCCGCAGGCAGCGTGGGGGAGGCGCTCTCGGTCCCGATGCAGCAGACCGCCCGCTATATCCGCGACTACGGCAATGAAGTCACCGACGGCGAGCGCACCGCCATCGAGAAGGTCCTCGACTACGATGCCATTGCCCAAAGCTACATGCCGGAGCTGTCCGATGGTGTCAAGCAGTACTACAAAAATCCCGGTAAGGGTGACCTGGCCCGCTATATGCTGGTCTGGGCCAAAATGCTGCTCAAGCACCCGGTCTGCTATTTTGAGGCAACGCACGCAAACTCCCACGGGTATTACACCATCACGAAATGCCGCGCCATCAACGATTACTACACGTTCAATAATGACATTTGCATGGAAATGTCTGAAATGAACGTCCACTATCTTGATAAATCCGGCTATCTGCGGTATGCTTTTGTACAGGCGCTCTCGGCATTTGAAAAGCTGCCGCTCGTGGGGCTTACAACGTCCATCGGGTTCATGGCGTGGCTGACTGCCGTGCTTGGTCTCTGGCTGGCGCGCTGCAAAGCAAAGCCTGTGCTGCCGGTTTTTATCGGCCTTGGCATCTTCTGGCTGACCTGCATTGCGTCCCCGGTCAATGACTGTATGCGCTATTTCCTGCCTGTGGCGGGGTGTCTGCCGCTGGTTTTCTGCCTGGCGGCGGTGTTTTCCCGTGAAAAATCAGAAATTACCGTCTGATTTGTTAAAAAATTCAAAAAAGACTGGTATTTTCCGCACAGGCATGGTATAATAACTTGTATTTTTATGTACATCTATTTTTGGAGGAATTTATAAATGAAACTGATTTCCTGTGAAAAGCTCGAAAAGAGCATGGTCGAACTGCAGTTCTCTATTGACGCGGAGACCTTCAAATCTGCTGTCAATACCGCTTTCAAGCGCGAGGGCAAGAAGTACGCCATCCCCGGCTTCCGCAAGGGCAAGGCTCCCAAGGCCATGATCGAGAAGATGTATGGCAAGGACCTGTTCCAGTATGATGCCATCAACGACCTGTTCCCCGAGAACTACGAGGCCGCCGTCAAGGAGGCTGGTATCGAGGTCGTTGGCCGTCCTGACCCCGAGGTCGTCTCCATGTCCGAGGACGAGGGCGCTACCCTGAAGGTCAAGGTCGCCGTCAAGCCCGAGGTCGAGCTGGGCGAGTACACCGGTTTAACCGTCAACAAAGATGTCAAGACTGTTGACGAGGCTGATGTTGACGCCGAGATCAAGCGCATGCAGGACCGCAATGGCCGTCTGCTGACCCGTGAGGGTGCTGCCGAGAACGGCGACACCGTTGACATCGACTTCGAGGGCTTCGTTGACGGCGTCGCTTTCGAGGGCGGCAAGGCTGAGCACTACTCTCTGGTGCTGGGCTCCGGCTCCTTCATCCCCGGCTTCGAGGAGCAGGTCGTCGGCCACAAGGCCGGCGAGGAGTTCGACGTCAACGTCAAGTTCCCCGAGGAGTACCAGGCTGAGGAACTGGCCGGCAAGGACGCCACCTTCAAGATCAAGCTGCATGAGGTCCAGTACAAGGAGCTGCCCGAGCTGGACGACGACTTTGCCAAGGACGTCAGCGAGTACGACACTCTCGACGAGCTGAAGGACTCCATCCGCAAGGGCATCGAGACCAACCACGAGAAGCAGGCTGACCAGAAGGTCGAGAACGACCTGATCGACCAGGTCGTGGGCGGCATGAAGGCTGAGATTCCCGACGCCATGATCGAGAGCCGCATCGAGGAGCTGGTGCAGGACTTCCAGTACCGCATCTCCCAGCAGGGCCTCAAGCTCGAGCAGTACCTGCAGTATATGGGCATGACCATGGAGCAGTTCAAGGAGCAGTTCCGTGAGCAGGCCGACAAGCAGGTCAAGATGCGCCTGGCCATGGAGGCTATCGTCGCCAAGGAGTCCATCGAGGCTACCGAGGAGGAGTTCGAGGCCGAGATCAAGCGCATTGCCGATGCTTACCAGATGGAGGCCGACAAGGTCAAGAGCCTGGTCGATGCTGCCGCCGTCAAGAAGGATCTGGCTGTCAACAAGGCAATCGACTTCGTGAAGTCCAAGGCCAACATCGTCGCCGGTGCTGCCGAGGAGAAGAAGCCCGCCAAAAAGACCACCCGCAAGACCACCAAGAAGGCTGCCGCCAAGCAGGACGAGGAGCCGAAGGAAGAGGAGACCAAGGGCGAGTAATCACCCTGAGGGCATCCGTAAACATTGAGTAAAAGGGCCGGTACGGTTGCGCAGCTATGCCGCCGTATCGGTTCCTTTGTCATCACCCATACTTTATCGAAAGCACCAAGGAGGGAAACCAGAATGAGCCTTGTACCTTATGTTGTCGAACAGACTGCGCGCGGTGAGCGCAGCTATGACATCTTCTCCCGCCTGCTCAATGACCGCATCATTGTGCTGAGTGAGGACGTCAACTCCGCCTCTGCCAGCGTCATCGTAGCACAGCTGCTGTACCTCGAGGGCCAGGACCCGGAGAAGGACATCTACTTCTATATCAACAGCCCCGGCGGCTCGATCTCTGACGGTATGGCCATCCACGACACGATGAACTACATCAAGTGCGATGTCTCCACCATCTGCGTCGGCATGGCGGCCTCGATGGGCTCTTTCCTGCTGGCCAGTGGCACCAAGGGCAAGCGCTTTGCCCTGCCGAACTCCGAGATCCTGATCCACCAGCCGCTTATCGGCGGGCAGGGTATCTCCGGCCAGGCTACCGACATCAAGATCCACGCCGACCACATCGTGCGTATCCGCGAGAAGATGAACACGCTGCTCAGCCAGTACACCGGCCAGCCGCTGGACGTCATCACCCGCGACACCGAGCGCGACAACTATATGACCGCGCAGCAGGCGAAGGAGTACGGCCTGATCGACGACATCCTCTATAAACACTGATTCGGGGGAACAACATGGCAAATCAAACGTCCGGCAAGGACGGAAAAGGACGCGAGCTCGTCTGCAGCTTCTGCGGGCGGACGCAAAATGAGGTAGAGCAGCTGATCATTGGCCCCGGCGTCAATATCTGCAAGGACTGCCTGGATATGTGCAACAATGCCCTGTACAAGGACGGCGAGCGCCCGGCCCCGCCGCGCGCCGGTATGCCGCGGAACCGCCGCCGCACAGACGCGCAGCCCGGTGCGGACTATGACTATGACCCGCTCGAGAGCATCAATATCCTGACCCCCGCCGAGATCAAGGCGGGGCTGGATCAGTATGTTATCGGGCAGGATGCCGCCAAAAAGGTGCTGGCTGTCTCTGTTTACAACCACTACAAGCGCATTCTCTCCCGCGAGAGCAGCGACGTGGAGCTGCAGAAGTCCAACGTGCTGATGCTCGGCCCGTCCGGCACCGGCAAGACGCTGCTGGCCCAGACGCTGGCCAGGATGCTCAATGTGCCGTTCGCCATCGCGGACGCCACGACGATCACCGAGGCAGGCTACGTCGGCGAGGATGTCGAGAACATCCTGCTCAAACTCATTCAGGCGGCGGATTTTGACGTCGCCCGCGCCGAGATCGGCATTATCTACGTCGATGAGATCGACAAGATCACCCGCAAGAGCGAGAACCCCTCCATCACCCGTGACGTCGGCGGTGAGGGTGTACAGCAGGCGCTGCTGAAGATCGTGGAGGGCACGGTCAGCAACGTGCCGCCCAACGGCGGACGCAAGCACCCGCAGCAGGAGTTCATCCAGATCAACACGAAGAATATCCTGTTCATCTGCGGTGGTGCGTTCGATGGGCTGGAAAAGCTCATTCAGAAGCGCACCGACAACGCCTCCCTCGGCTTTGGCAGCCAGCTGCGCACAACGCTGGACAAGGATGAGACGCGCCAGAAGCTGCTGAAGAAGGTCGAGCCTGACGACCTCGTCAAGTTCGGTCTCATCCCCGAGCTGATCGGCCGTCTGCCCGTTGTGACGGTGCTTGACCCGCTGGACGAGGAAGCTCTTGTCCGAGTTTTGACCGAGCCGAAGAACAGCATTGTGCGCCAGTACAAGGAGCTGTTCCACCTCGACAATGCCGAGCTCGTCTTTACCGAGGACGCGCTGCACGCCATCGCCAAGAAAACGGTGGAACGCAAGAGCGGTGCCCGCGGTCTGCGCAGCGTCGTCGAAGAACTGCTGATTCCGATCATGTACGACATCCCGTCGGACGCCACCATCACAAAGGTGACCATCGATGCGGATACGGTGGCAGGGGGCGAGCCACACATCGAGCACGGCATGATGCGCCCGCGCTACAAAAATATGGCGTCCCAGCAATAATTTGCAAACACACCGGTGCAGGAATGCGCCGGTGTGTTTTTGTTCACAAAAATTTTATATAGAAAACACTTGATTTTTTGCAGTAAAGTGAGTATTATATATTTAGCACTCAGAGAGATTGAGTGCTAAACTAAAAATCAAAAGAGAAATCTTTTATAGGGAGGAACTTCCACTATGAAAATCAAACCTCTTGCAGACCGCGTTGTCATTAAGCTGGTCGAAGAAGAAGAAACCACCAAGGGCGGCCTAATCCTGTCCGGCTCCGCCAAGGAGAAGCCCCAGGTTGCCGAGGTCATCGCAGTCGGCCCCGGCGGCAATGTGGATGGCAAGGACGTTGAGATGATCGTCAAGGTCGGCGACAAGGTCCTGACCAGCAAGTACTCCGGCACCGAGGTCAAGGTTGACGGCGAGGAATGCACTATCGTCCGCCAGAGCGACATCCTCGCAATCGTCGAGTAAATTTGATTTCACCGATTTCTTTCAGATAAAAGGAGAGATTCATTATGGCTAAACAGATCAAGCAGGGCGAGGACGCCCGCAAGGCGCTTTGCGCAGGTATCGACCAGCTGGCCAACACTGTTAAGGTCACCTTGGGCCCCAAGGGCCGCAATGTTGTGCTGAGCAAGAAGTTCGGCAGCCCGCTCATCACCAATGACGGTGTCACCATCGCCAAGGAGATCGAGCTGAAGGACGAGTTCGAGAACATGGGCGCACAGCTCGTTCGCGAGGTCGCCACCAAGACGAACGACGCCGCCGGTGACGGTACGACCACCGCTACCGTTCTGGCACAGGCCTTCGTCAATGAGGGTATGAAGAACGTCACCGCCGGTGCAAACCCGATGGACATCAAGCGCGGCATGCAGAAGGCCGTCGCCGCTGCTGTCGATGCTGTCAAGCAGCACAGCCAGAAGGTCAACGGCAGCAAGGACATTGCCCGTGTTGGCACTGTCTCTGCAGGCGATGCCGAGATCGGTCAGCTGATCGCTGACGCAATGGAGAAGGTCACCGCTGACGGTGTTATCACCATCGAGGAGAACAAGACCACTGCCGAGACCTACACCGAGGTCGTCGAGGGTATGCAGTTTGACCGCGGCTATGTGACCCCCTACATGGTCACCGATACCGAGAAGATGGAGACCGTCTACGACGACTGCTCTGTCCTGATCACCGACAAGAAGATCAGCGTCTTCCAGGATGTGGTTCCTCTGCTCGAGCAGGTCATCCAGTCCGGCCGCAAGCTGCTGATCATTGCAGAGGATGTCGAGGGCGACGCTCTGTCCAACCTCATCATCAACCGTCTGCGCGGCGGTCTGAACGTTGTCGCTGTCAAGGCACCCGGCTTTGGTGATCGCCGTAAGGAGATGCTGCAGGATATCGCCACCCTGACCGGCGGCACGGTTATCAGCAGCGACTTGGGCTATGAGCTGAAGGACGCCACCATGCAGCTGCTCGGCAAGGCCCGCCAGGTCAAGGTCACCAAGGAGAACACCACCATCGTCGGCGGTGCCGGTGACAAGCAGGCTATCGCAGACCGTGTTGCCCAGATCCGCAGCCAGATCGCCGTTGCGACCTCTGACTTTGACCGCGAGAAGCTGCAGGAGCGCCTGGCCAAGATGGCCGGCGGCGTTGCCGTCATCAAGGTCGGTGCCGCTACCGAGGTCGAGATGAAGGACAAGAAGCTGCGCATCGAGGATGCCCTGAACGCGACCAAGGCCGCTGTTGAGGAAGGCATCGTCGCTGGCGGCGGCACGGCCACCATCAACGCTATTCCCGCTGTCGACAAGCTGGTCGGCGAGCTGGAGGGCGACGAGCGCACCGGTGCGAAGATCGTCCGCAAAGCGCTGGAGGCTCCTCTGCGCCAGATCGCTGCCAACGCTGGCCTCGAGGGCAGCGTCGTTATCGACAACATCCTGAAGGCCAACAAGCCCAACTACGGCTTTGATGCCCAGAAGGAGGAGTACGTCGAGGATATGATCGAGGCCGGTATCGTCGATCCGACCAAGGTCACCCGTTCCGCTCTGGAGAACGCCGCCAGCGTCGCCGCGATGGTCCTGACCACCGAGAGCCTTGTCGCTGACCTGCCGGAACCCCCGGCTCCGGCTGCTCCGGCCCCTGATATGGGCGGCATGTACTAAGAGACGCCGCAAAGCCTTGAAATTGCTTGATTTTTTGGATGCGCAAAAGCGAATTTACGCCTAACTTACGCCACTTACGCCAAAAATTCAAGCGCATTATAGGGTAACAGAAATCGGCACCTGCCTCAAAAGCAGGTGCCGATTTTTATGTTATCCGGCAGCATGGTGATTGCAAAAAGTAGGATCGACGAGACGAAAATCATTCAAAAAGCATTTGAAATTTCCATCCAAATCCGCTATAATAAAGGTACAGCGTGTGGCGTTTCTGCGTAAATCCAGTTGCAGAGCAGCCACGCGCCTTTTTTTGCGGAATCGGGTGAGAAATGGCAAGATGAGCGAAAACTTCATAGGCAAATCGTGTAGCAGAAATGCGTAAGTCCGGATGTTCTGGGACTTACGCATTTTTTATTTTTTGAAAGAAAGGTGATTTTTTTGGAAACCGGAAATCAGTTCTTGGGGACGGAGCGTGTGAGCAAGCTCATGCGGCAGTACGCCATCCCCTGCATTATCTCGCTGCTGGTAGGCGCACTTTACAACATCGTTGACCAGATTTTTATCGCCAATGCCAGCTACCTCGGCTCCTACGGCAACGCCGCCAATACGGTGGTGTTCCCGCTGACGGTGGTGGCGCTGGCTATCGCCGTCATGTTGGGCGACGGCTGCTGCGCCTTCGTCAGCATGGCGCTGGGCAGAAACGAGGTGGATAAGGCCAAGCAAAGCGTGGGCAACGCGGTGGTGTTATCTGTCGTCAGCAGTCTTGTTCTGACGGCGGTATACCTCATTTTCGCAAACACCATCATCGCCATGTTCGGCGGCACGGTGAATGAGGAGACCTTCCGCCACTCGCAGGAGTACTTCTTCTATATCACGCTGGGCATCCCATTCTATATGTTCGGGCAGGCCATGAACCCCATCATCCGTGCCGACGGCAACCCCAAGTTCGCCATGATCTCCACATTGGCAGGCGCTGCTATCAACATTATCCTCGACCCAATTTTCATCTTTGTCTTTAAATGGGGTATGATGGGTGCGGCAGTGGCCACGGTCATCGGTCAGGTGGCAACGGCGTTTCTTGCTGTGTGGTATCTGCTGCACATGAAGATCATCAAGCCTGCGTCCGGCGATTATGCACTGCGGGGAACTGTCTGCGGACGAATGCTGACGCTGGGTATCACCAGTTTTCTTTCGCAGATCAGTCTGGTGGCGGCCATGGCGGCCATCAACAATATGCTCCGCAAATACGGCGCTCTGGACGCTGTGTTCGGACAGGAGCAATACGCGCAGATCCCCATGGCTGTGGTCGGCATTGTGATGAAGTTCTTCCAGATCGTCATTTCCATCGTGGTCGGCATGGCGGCAGGCTGCATCCCCATCGTGGGCTATAACATGGGTGCGGAGAAGAAACTGCGTGTTCGGGAGCTGTTCACCAAGCTGCTGATTGCCGAAGCACTGGTGGGGGCAGTGGCGCTGGTGATGGCAGAGGGGTTCCCTCGGCAGCTCATCGCCATTTTCGGTGCAGCCAATGAGAGCGGCTACTATACGGACTTTGCTATTAAGGCGTTCCGCACCTATCTCTGCATGATGGTGCTGGCCTGCGTCAACAAGGCGTGCTTTATCTTCTTGCAGGCAGTCGGCAAGGCGCTGACATCCACGCTGCTGTCCATGTTCCGTGAGGTGGTGTTCGGTGTGGGCTTTGCTCTGTTGTTGCCTGTGTTCTTTGGTTTGGACGGCGTACTGTATTCCATGCCGGTGTCGGATATTCTGACCTTTATCATCTCGGCGATCATCATCGTGAAAACCTATCGGGAATTGAATGCGGAAGGAGTGCAGAAAGTATGAAAAACAGAGTCATTACCATCAGCCGCGAATTTGGCAGCGGCGGACGCACCATCGGCAAAAAGGTGGCGGAAAAGCTGGGTATTCCGTGCTATGACGCAGAGATCATTCAGGAAATGGCAAAGAAAACAGGTTTTGCACCGGACTATGTAAAAGAAGCAGGAGAGTACGCACCTGGGAGCTTCCTATCGGCAGCTTTTTCCAACCGAATGTTCGGCCCCACCAACGAGGATATTCTGTGGGAGCATCAGTACAAGGTCATCACGGAGCTGGCGGAAAAGGGTCCCTGCGTCATTGTTGGCCGTTGTGCCGACTGTATTCTGCGGGACAAGGCAGACTGCCTGAAAGTCTTTATCCACGCGGATATGAAGTTCCGTGCAGAGCGCATCGTCAAGGTGTACGGCGAACGGGAGCAGTCCCCGGAGGAGCGCCTGCGGGATAAGGATAAACGCCGGGCCGCCTATCACCGCTTATACACCAACATGAAGTGGGGACACGCTCAAAATTATCACCTGACGCTAGACAGCGGCGTCATCGGTATCGACAAGTGCGTGGACATCATCGCGGAGCTGTATTGAAACTTTCCAGGAAAAACGTTTGAAATTCGTTTTGAAAATCGTTAAAATATAAGGCAACACCGCATAATTCCCGCTGGAGCGGTGCTTGAGCCGCTAGGCGGGAATTGTGTGGTGTTGCCTTAAGGTCGAAGTCTCCGAAAAATAGAGGCTTCGGCCTTTTTGTATAAACCGGCAAAGTGTGCTATAATAGACAGAAATAACGCAGCGGGGGAGCCGCCATGAAAAAATACGCAAAATATCCGGCACTGGCCGTTACGCTGGCAATTATGGCAGTGATCTTTGTCTTGTCCTCGCAGCCGGCGGAGCTGTCCACCAAGGTCAGCCGCGCCGTTACCGAGACCGTGCAGGCCAGCAGGATAAAAGCCATCACGCCGCTGTGGTTCAGCACCACAAACCTGAACGCCAACGTCCGCAAGTGGGCGCACATCTATATCTACTGTGCCCTCGGCGTCAGCATGGCCGTGACCGTGCAGCTGTGGCTGCACCGCGTTACGCTGCGGCAAAAGGCACTGCTGGCATCGGCGCTGTGTATGCTGTACGCGGCCGGTGATGAGCTCCACCAGTATTTTGTGCCGGGCCGTGCCGCGCAGTTGAGCGACGTTGCGATTGACGCCATGGGTTTTCTGCCCTGCGTGGCGGCGGTGTATCTGGTGCTTTGGGCTGTCAGGAGGCTGCGCAATTAACAGGACTCAACCCAAAATTATATGGGTAATAGAGGTATTTTAGGTTGACCCGCCGCCCATACTTCCACCGGGGGGATGTGCCTTGTCTCTGCGTCGGTTGCATGGGCTTTGCGCTGTGCTGGTGCTGCTGGCGGGCGTCGTGCTCTGCCGCACCTACTGGGTGGGGCAGCAGACGGCCTATGCCGCCAGTGCGGGTGGGCAGAGTGTTCAGACGCTGGCCCTGCCGCGCGCCCGGGGCGATTTCTATGACCGCACAGGCCGCAGGCTGACCGGCCTTGCCCCGCAGTATTACGCACTCTGCCTGCCCGGAGACGCCGGGTACACGGCACTGTTTCCGTATGTCCCGTATGCGGTGCAGAGCCTTTTGTATGAGCGCCGCAACCTTGCAAGTCCCTTTTTGATACAGGTGGACCGCGACCTGACCGCGCAGGGCATCACGACCTGCACCGTGCCGCAGCATTTCGGCGGCAGCACCGCCGCGCACCTGCTGGGCTATCTGGACAGCGAGGGCCGCGGCGTGTCCGGCCTGGAAAAAGCCTACGACGACCTGTTGACCGCCTCCGGAGACGCGCGCATTGTGACCTGCTTTATGACCGCGCAGGGACGCCTGCTGACGGACACAAGCCCGCTTGTGGCGGTGGAAACACCCGGCACGGGGCAGGGCGTGCGGCTGACGCTGGACGCCGACCTGCAGCGCGCCTGTGAGGGCCTGGCCACGGTGTATCTGCCGCGCGGCTGTATCGTTGTGATGGACACGGCCACCGGCGAGGTGCTTGCCTCTGTCAGTATGCCGTCGTTTGACCCGCAGAATGTTGCCGCCAGCATTGCCGCCAACGATACCTCGCTGCTCAACCGGCCTCTCCGCGCATTCAGTGCCGGGTCGGTGTTCAAGGTCGTGCTGGCTGCAGCCGCCTACGAGAGCGGCCTTGACTGGTACACCCACGACTGCACGGGTGAGGTCGAGGTTGCCGGGCAGACCTACCGCTGTGCACTGGGCCGCGCCCACGGCGTGGTCAACCTGCGCGGCGCGCTGGAACAAAGCTGCAACACCTATTTCATCGAGCTGGGCCGTCTGCTGGGGGCACAGCGCATCCGCAAAATGGCAGAGACACTCGGCTTCGGCACGGCCACGCAGCTTGCGCCCGGCCTGCAAGGCGCATCGGGCACACTGCCCGATGCCGCCGCGCTTGAAAACCCAGGCGAGCTGGCGACGTTCAGCTTTGGTCAGGGGGCGCTGACCGTGACGCCGCTGCAAATTGCAGCCATGATGAACACTGTCGCAAACGGCGGCATGTACAGGACACCGGCCTTTGTACAGGGAATTGTTGACGCCGACGGCACGCTTACCGGGCAGACCCGGACGGCTGACACCCGCACGGTCTTTGATGCGGCCACGGCACGGGTGCTGCGCAGCATGCTGGCCTCCGTCGTGTCGGAGGGGATCGGCAGCGAGGCACAGCCCAAAACCGGCACGGCAGGCGGCAAGACCGGCACAGCGCAGACCGGCCAGTACGACGAGAACGGCGAGGAGCTTCTCAACTACTGGTTCAGCGGCTTTTACCCGGCGGACGACCCGCGGTATACCATTACCGTTTTGCAGGACGGCATTTTAAAGCCCGAAACCTCCAGTGCCGCGATATTTGCAAAGGTTACCGAAATTCTGGCTGTGTGGGAGAACTCCTAAGCCTTCCCCCTCGGGGGAAGGTGGCCCCGCAGGGCCGGATGAGGGCAGACCTTGCCGCCGCAGCACTTTACCGGGCAGCAACGGCATATCCGCCCCTCATCAGTCAGTGGTCGGGGCCACTGACAGCTTTCTCCGAGGGGAAAAGCCAATCTCTCCGTCAACCAATTTCCTCCAAGGTATTGCACTTTTGCGGCAAAAAAGCTACAATAATTAGTATCTGTAGACCGCAAGTAACCGATGCTGAAAGGGACAAACCGATGCAGCATATTTTTATCATAAACCCAACGGCGGGCAAGGTGGACGCCAGCGTGGCGCTCATCCCGCAGATCCACGCCGCTGCCAGCCGCGCAGGGCTTCATCCTACCATTGAGGTGACCCGCCGCGCCGGGCAGGCCCGCGACCTGGCCGCCCAATACGCCGCCGGCGGGGAAGAAGTATACCTCTACGCCTGCGGCGGCGACGGCACGCTGAACGAAATATTGCAGGGTACCGTCGGCCACCCGAACGCCGCTATCGGCTGCGTGCCCTGCGGCAGCGGCAATGACTATGTGCGCAACTTTGGCACGCAGGCGCAGTTCCTGGACCTTGACGCACAGTTGGCCGCACAGCCGTTCGCAGCGGACGTCATCCGCACGCCCCAGGGGTGCGGCATCGACATCTATGCCGCGGGCATCGACGCCCAGGTCGCCAACGGCATCCCCAAATGGCGGCGCGTGCCCTTCTGCGGCGGCACAACGGCCTACACACTGTCGATTCTCGAGGCCGTGTGCAGCACCTTCAGGCACCGTCTGCGCATCACCGCCGATGACCGCCAATTGGAGGACACCTTCATGATGCTGGCGGTCTGCAACGGCCAGCAGTACGGCGGCGGCTACTGCGCCGCGCCCCACGCCAGCATGACCGACGGTCTGCTGGATGTGGTGCTGCTGCGGCCCGTGCCGCGTTTAAAGCTGCCGGGGCTGCTGGGCAGCTACAAAAAAGGGAAGCACCTTTCGGAGGGTGACACCATCACCGAAAAATTCGCCCCGTACATGACGTTTTTCCGTACAGGCAGCATTGACATAGAGGTGTTGGACGGCAACCCGCTCATCACAACGCTGGACGGCGAATGCTCGCCCCAGCTGCGGATGCACGCGGAGATCGCGCACAGTGCGGCGCGCATCCTGCTGCCGCCGGAGCTTGCCGCAAACGCAAACAAGACGCCTGTTCTGCAGGCTATGGGAGAGTAAGAATGTCTGAAAAAGTAAAGATCAAGATCGCCCGCAATGTGGTGCATCTGCCGGCCATCGCCCTGCGCGGGCTGGTGGTTTTCCCCAACAATGTAGTCCATTTTGAGGTGGGCCGCACCAAGTCCATTGCCGCCATCGAGGCCGCCATGCACGCCAACAGCAGCGTCTTTCTCGTCGCCCAGCGCGAGATGGATGAGGAAGAACCGGCCCTTCGCGACCTATATGCCTACGGTGTCATTGCCGAAATCAAGCAGGTGCTGCGCGTCTCCGACGACCTCGTGAAGGTCCTCGTCGAGGGCAAGACCCGTGCCCGTCTGCTGGAGCTCGACGCCGGCGAAAAGTATCTGCAGGCAACGGTACGCCCCGTGGCGGTGCGCGGCATCCCTGCCGACAAGCGCAACCAGGTCGAGGCTCTCGTCCGCAGCCTGAAGGACTGCTTTGAGGAGTACCTGTCCTACAGCCCGCAAATTTCCAAGGATGTCGTCTATAACATCGTTTCCTCCGATTCGCCGCTGTATTTGAGCGAGTACATGCCCGCCAACCTCTTGTTCAAGTATGAGGATAAGCAGGTTATCCTGAACGAATCGACCCTGCTGGGCCGCCTCGAAAAGCTGCTGACCCTGCTGCGGCAGGAATGCCAGATCATGGACATCGAGCGCGACCTGGACGACAAGGTCAACGCCCGCATGGACAAGGGCCAGCGCGAATACTACCTGCGTGAGCAGATGAATGTCATCAGTGAGGAGCTCGGCGACGCCGAGGACACCCGCGCCGAGGCCGATACATACCGCGGGAAAGTTAAGGCACTGAACCTTGATGAAGAATCCACCGAAAAGCTGCTGAAAGAGTGTGACCGTCTGGCCCGTATGCAGGGCAGCAGCGCCGAGAGCGGCGTTATCCGCAGCTATCTGGATGCCTGCCTGGCCCTGCCGTGGCACACCGCCACCGAGGACGACCTTGACCAGGCCCACGCCCGCAAGGTGCTGGACCGTGAGCACTACGGCCTGCAGAAGGTCAAGGAACGCATTCTCGAGCTGCTGGCTGTGCGCAAGCTGAACCAGGACGTCAAGGGGCAGATCATCTGCCTTGTCGGCCCTCCGGGCGTCGGCAAAACGAGCATTGCGCACTCCATTGCCGAGTGCATGGACCGCAAATTTGCCCGCATGAGCCTGGGCGGTGTCCACGATGAAGCCGAGATCCGCGGCCACCGCCGCACCTACATCGGCGCGATGCCGGGCCGCATCATCAGCGCCATCACGACGGCCAAGTCCACGAACCCGGTCATCCTGCTCGACGAGATCGACAAGCTGGCGGGCGACTACAAGGGAGACCCGTCCAGCGCACTGCTCGAGGTGCTGGACCCCGAGCAGAACCGCACCTTTAAGGATAACTACCTCGATATTCCGTTTGATTTGAGCGAGGTGCTCTTTATCACGACGGCGAACGATGCCTCCACGATCCCTGGCCCGCTCTATGACCGCATGGATGTCATCGAGCTGCCCAGCTACACCCGCACCGAAAAATTCAACATCGCCAAGCGCCATCTGCTGCCCAAGCAGCTGAAAAACAACGGCCTGGAGGGGCGCGTGACCCTGACGGGCAGCGCACTGTATGCCATCATCGACGGCTACACCCGCGAGGCCGGCGTGCGCAATCTGGAACGCACCATCACGTCGGTACTGCGCAAATGTGCGCAGAAGATCGCGGCAGGGGAGGCCGAGAAGATCAGCGTTTCCGCAGCGATGGTCAAGGAGCTGCTCGGCCCCGAAAAGGTCAAGCCGACGTTTATCTCCCGCAAGGACGCCGTGGGCATTGCCAACGGTCTGGCGTGGACGAGTGTCGGCGGCGAGATGCTGCCTGTTGAGGTCGCCGTCATCCCGAACGGCACCGGCAAAATCGAGATCACCGGCAGCCTCGGTGATGTCATGAAGGAGAGCGCCCAGCTCGCCGTGACCTACGCCAAGGTCCACGCCGAAGAATACGGCATCACGCCCGACAAGTTCAAGAACATCGACCTGCACATCCATGCCCCCGAGGGCGCTGTGCCGAAGGACGGCCCCTCCGCGGGTGTCACACTGACGACGGCGCTGATTTCGGCGCTGTCCGGTATCCCGGTCAACCACGACCTGGCCATGACCGGAGAGATCACGCTGCACGGCAACGTGCTGCCCATCGGCGGTCTGAAGGAAAAGAGTATGGCGGCCTTCCGCGAGGGCATCTCGACGGTGCTCATCCCCAGGGATAACGCCAGCGACCTGTATGAGGTGGACGCCGAGGTCAAGGAGAAGGTGCGCTTCATCCCCGTGGGCACGCTGTCCGAGGTGCTGAAGCACGCCCTTGTGCGCCCGGGCCGCACCCCCGCCCGCGCTGTCCGTGGTGTGCCGCAGGCAACCTCTCTCATCGCCAACGACAAGCCCGCCGAGGGACATAAGGAGCCCGCCGCGGTGATGTAATTCGCCTTGAATGCCACTCTGTAGGGACGGAGGCCCGCACCCGCCCGCGGGCCGATGACGGGCATTGCCCCCTACAGCACAACCCCCGTAGGGGCGGATTCCATATCCGCCACGGAGCAGAACGGCAGCCGCCAAGTCCGCGGGTCGATGACAAGCATTGACCCCTATACAGCCACATCCGTAGGGGCGGATTCCATATCCGCCCGCACTACGCCGTGCCGCGCATGTGGGGGGCGGCGTCCTCGACGCCCCGCAATACACAGCACACCCAGAACATAAAGGAACACCCATGAACTACAACAACAGCGAATTCCTCGCGTCCTACGGTCTGTCCCGCCAGCTGCCGGACAGTGACCGCCCTGAAATCGTATTTTCGGGCCGCTCCAACGTCGGCAAGTCGAGCCTCATCAATAAGCTTTGCAACCGCAAGAAGCTGGCCCGCGTCAGCGCCACGCCGGGCAAAACGGCAACCATCAACTTCTACCGCGTTGATACGGCCTACTTTGTCGACCTGCCCGGCTACGGTTACGCCAAGGTCTCCAACGCCGAGCGCGAGCGGTGGGACGATTTGATCAACAGCTATTTTGAGGCGGATCGTGCGGTCTGCCTGCTTGTCCAGCTGCTGGACAGCCGCCACGCGCCCAGCGCTGACGATGTGCAGATGCTTGAGTACCTGCACTACCACCGTATTCCGTTTGTGGCCGCGCTGACCAAGGGCGACAAGCTGAAAAAGAGCGAGATGGCCGCCCGCAAAGAAGAATTTGAAAAGATCTGCGCTCCCTACGGCTGCCAGGGCGTTGTGCTGACCAGCGCCGAGAACGGGCTGGGCATGGACGAGCTGCGTGCGCTGCTTGAGGCCAGCATGACCCCCGAGACAGAGGACTGACCGATGGCCTACAACGAGTTTGCCTATTTCTACGACGAGTTCAACGGCGAGGCTGACTATGACGCGCTGTACGGCTATATTACCGACGAGCTGAAGGCCCACGGCATCACAGACGGCATCCTGGCCGACCTGGGCTGCGGCACCGGCGATCTGACCCTGATGCTGACCCAGGCAGGGTATGATGTCATCGGCATTGACCGCTCCGAGGAGATGCTCAGTGTCCTGCGCGAAAAGGCCGACGAGCTGGGCCTGACGGGCCGCTTGCTGCTGCTGAAGCAGGACCTGCTGGACCTGGACCTGTACGGCACGATCCGCGCCGCGGTGTCCACGTTTGACACCTACAGCCACATTGGCCCGCAGGAAAATTTTGAGAAGGCCATCCGCAAGGCTGCCTACTTTATGGAGCGGGGCGGCGTGTTCATTTTTGACTTGAATACGCCCTATAAGCACCGGCACATTCTGGCAGGCCAGACCTTTGACATCGAGGCCGAGGACGCCGACTGTCACTGGTCGAACCGCTACGACGAGACGGCGCAGCGGGTGGATATTACCATCAACATTGACTACCACGAGACGGGGGAGCACTTCCGCGAGGCGTTCAGCGAGTACAGCTACGCGCTGGACACCGTGTGCGCCCTGTTGGAAAAGTACGGCTTCACCGTGGCCAAAGTCGCCGACGGCGAGAGCTTTGGCCCGGTGCGCGGCGACAGCCCGCGCTGGATCATCACGGCTGTCAAGCAATACACACAAGAGGAAAAAGCAAATGGAACAGAATCATAACATGCTGCGCGGTATCTCCGAAAACGGCGGTATCGTGTTTTACGGTGTTGACTCTACGGAAATCGTCCGCGAGATGGAGCGCCTGCACAAGACCAGCGCCGTCACCACCGCTGCCCTGGGCCGCCTGCTGACGGCAACCTCGATGATGGGCATTATGCTCAAAAGCACCCAGGACTCGGTGACGCTGCAGATCAAGGGCGGCGGCCCCGCAGGCCGCCTGCTGGCCGTTTCCGACGGCACCGGCAACGTCAAGGGCTACGTCGAGCACCCCGTTGTGGAACTTCCCCCGCGAGCTGACGGCCATCTGAACGTCGGCGCAGCCGTCGGCAAGGACGGCACGCTGGACGTCATTCGTGACTTGGGTATGCGCGAGCCGTACATCGGTCAGGTGCCGCTGACCTCCGGTGAGATCGCCGAGGACATCACGACCTATTTTGCTATCAGTGAGCAGGTGCCCACTGTCTGCGCGCTGGGCGTGCTCGTCGATAAGGACCTGAGCGTCCGCTGCGCGGGCGGCTTTGTCGTGCAGCTGCTGCCCGGCGCAACCGAGGAGGAGATCGAGCACCTCGAGAAGAACATCAAGGCCATGCCCAGTGTGACGACAATGCTCGAGGAGGGCAGGAGCGTCCGCGATATGCTGGAGCTGGCTCTGGCCGGCTTTGCACCCGATATTCTCGACAGTTACCATGTGACCTACAAGTGCGACTGCGGCCTTGAGCGCGTTGAAAAGATGATCCGCTCCCTTGGCAAAAAGGAGGTCGAGCGCATGCGCGACGAGGACCCCGTTGCCGAGGTGAACTGCCAGTTCTGCAACAAGAATTATAAGGTGGACCTGAATGAACTGCTCAAAAACTGGCCTTCCACCGTCGAAAATGTGCCGAGCGAAAACGCATAAAAATTTATGCAAAAAAATGTAAAAAACGCTTGACTTTTCCGCTCATATAGTTTATAATAACAAACGTCGCCCGGAGAGAGCGATTGAGCAAAAACTCTCCAATATGCGGCCGTAGCTCATCTGGTAGAGCGCCACCTTGCCAAGGTGGAGGTAGCGAGTTCGAGCCTCGTCGGCCGCTCCATTATGGGGAAGTTTAGCTCAGCTGGGAGAGCATCTGCCTTACAAGCAGAGGGTCAGCGGTTCGAGCCCGTTAACTTCCACTTAATATGGCCCGGTAGTTCAGTTGGTTAGAACGCTAGCCTGTCACGCTAGAGGTCGTCAGTTCGAGCCTGATTCGGGTCGCCATTTGCCTCTGTAGCTCAGTCGGTAGAGCAGGGGACTGAAAATCCCCGTGTCATTGGTTCGATTCCGATCGGAGGCACCATTTCTTGTGTATTCTTCGCAAAGAATACACATCCTGCGGCCGTAGCTCATCTGGTAGAGCGCCACCTTGCCAAGGTGGAGGTAGCGAGTTCGAGCCTCGTCGGCCGCTCCAAAAAACAGTGGAGATTGGTAAACATCAGTTTTCACTTATATGGTGACGTGGCCAAGTGGTAAGGCAAAGGTCTGCAAAACCTTCATTCACCAGTTCAAATCTGGTCGTCACCTCCATAAGACTGTGATGAAAAAGATGTCACAGTCTTTTTTCTTTGTTGTATCGTTGAAAATTGGCGGTTTCGACAGCCAATTTTCGAGTTGCGTTTTATAAAGATGTCCAGCGGTTTTCAGACTGTTGGACATTTTTATTGCCTCATCTTCCCGCAAAATTCTGAATTGCGGCAGGGGAGTGGGCAATTCTTTTGAGAAAAAACAGAATAAATCCTGCTGTTTTCAGAATGTTTTCAATTTCCTCGCAGCCAATTTCCTGTTGGCTGCGGGGATTTTTCGTTTTTCCCGGCAGTTTTCAGTTTGTTTTCAGATTTTCCATTTTATACCTATTAATTATAATAAGGAGGATTTCCACTATGAGCATCATGATCGGCATCGACCACGGCTACTACGCCATCAAAACAGCCCACTGCTCGTTCCCGGCAGGACTGACAAGCTACGGAGAACACGAACCCTACACCCGCCAAGGACTCTTAGAGTTTGGCGGGTGCTTTTTTGTTTGTGGCACAGGGCGGCAGCCTATCCAGCGGGATAAGACTGCGAACGACAACTACTACCTGCTGACGCTGGCAGCGATTGCAAAAGAAATCCGGCAGCGCGGCTTGCCGCCCGAATGCTCGGTGCGCATTGCGGCGGGTCTGCCGCTGACCAGTTTCGGACGCGACAAACCCAAGTTCAAAGATTATCTGCTGCGGAGCAACCAGCCCGTGAATTTCAAATTTGAGGGCGTGGAGTACAGCATTACCATCGAGGAAGTTGCTGTCTTCCCTCAAGGCTACGCCGCCCTTATGACCGAAATGGGGCTTTTGCAGGACGAACCGTCCATGCTCCTCATGGACTTGGGCGGCTGGACAGTGGACCTCATGCGCATCGACAACGCCATCCCTGCGGCTGACACTGCGCACAGCTTGGAGCTCGGCATGATCCGCTGCGTGGATGACATCCGGGAACAGGTGCGGCGCGAAACCGGGCTGTCCCTCACGGATGCCCAAATCGAAAATATGCTGGCAGGTCAGCCCTGCACGGTCAGCGATACGGTGCGCGACATTGTGAACCGGCAGGGGCGCAAGTACACCGAACATCTGCTGTCTGCCACGATGGAAGCCGGTTTCGATCTGCACGCTATCCCCGCCGTGCTGCTGGGCGGCGGCGCATCGGTGGTGAGCCGCCACCTAAGCCCCAAAGACGGCCTTTGTAAGACGATTTTCCTGCTGGACGACAAGGTGAACGCTGTCGGGTTCGAGCGCGCGTTGGCCGCCGTGTCGCGCCGTAAAAGCGAGGCATGAAACGCCCGCAGTATGTTTTCCGCCCGAACCTCAGCGACCCACAGCACCGCGGCGCGTGGGCGTTGCTGCAGCAGGTGCCGCCTGCCAAACGCAAAGAGTTTCTGGTGCAGAGTATCCTTGCGGCAGAACAGACGGATAGGCTGGAGAAAAGCATCCGCAAGGTGGTGCGGGAGGAGTTGCAGGCAGTCAACATAACCGGCGCTGTTCCAAGCCCACTGTCAGAGAATGCTATACCGGACTCTGCGCTCGATTTCCTGAATTCACTGTAGGGGGTGATTCCAATGTTTTAATAATAGGTAGAAAAGCAGAAGGAAAAAGGAGGTTTATACATTATGAACGGTAAAAAAATCTTGTTCGGTGCAGCCTGTGACGGGCTGCTTTTGTTTTTGATGAGGGGCGCCTATTAAGCACCTTCGCAGATGCGGCAAACATCCCCATCGGGAGTTGTGCCCTTGATCAAGTTCGTAGATATGTTCTCCGGCATCGGCGGTTTCCGCGAGGGACTGACCCGTGCCGGAGGCTTTACATGCGTAGGACACTGCGAAATCGACAAATACGCCAACCGCAGTTACAACGCCCTGTTTGACACGAAGGGAGAGTGGTTCATTGAAGATGCCCGAAAAGCCGACCCCAGCGCCATGCCCGATTTCCAGTTACTCTGCGGCGGATTTCCTTGCCAGACTTTCAGCATTGCAGGCTCCCGAAAAGGATTCGGAGATCCACGCGGCACTCTCTTCTTTGAACTGGCCCGCCTGGCTGAAGCCCGGAAGCCTTCGTATCTGCTGTTTGAAAATGTACCCGGCCTGTTATCTCATGACGGAGGGCGGACATTTGCGACGATCCTTAACACGCTGGACCGACTGGGGTATGGTGTGGAATGGCAATG
>NZ_FUYF01000006.1 GCF_900167555.1 Gemmiger formicilis
CTTTGCTAATGTGCGATAAAGAAGTAATAGAAGTGTAAAAAATTTTGCCGTTCCTATCCGGCACTTAGGGCTGTGTCGGATAGGTCAGGCGTTAGGCTTCCGGCAAGTCTATCTTGCCGACAAAGCTGTAATAAATCTCAATGTCCTGCCTGCGGGTGCCGTTCTCGTCATAGCTGCACTCATGCACGACGATTTTCTCAATCATTTCCCGCAAGAGGGTGGGGGTCAATTCTTCAAAAGCAAGGTGCTTTCTCACAATCCCCATGAATTTCTCGGCGTTGACGGTGGCGGCCTGCGACTTGGAAAGTTCCTCCTGCAAAGCGGCAGCCCGGTCTTTCAGTTCCCGCTGCTCCTGCTCATAGTCCGCCGACAGCTCCATGAAACGCTCGTCGCTGATTTTGCCGCTTACATTGTCCTCATACAGCCGCTTGATAATGCGGTTCACTTCGGCAATGCGTGTCTGGGCCTGTTCAAGCTGCTTCGTGGCTGCGGCGGTCTTTCTCTTGCCGCCGATTTCGTTCTGCTGGATGAGCAGCTTTACAAAGCGGCTCTCATGCCTGGCGGCGTATTCCGTCACTTGCCGGAGATTGGAAAGCACGCCCGCCGTCAAAAGGTCGGTGCGGATAAAGTGTGCCGTACAGTCACGGGTACGCTTCTTGTAGCTGCCGCAGATATAACAGTCCTGCTTGCGGTTCTTGTTCTGATACCGCTGCTGATACAGCACATGGCCGCAGTCGGCGCAGAACAGCATACCAGAGAACAGCCCCACTTCATCATAGCGGTTCGGGCGTTTTCGCTGCTTGCGTAACTCCTGCACACGCTCCCATGTTTCCGTGTCGATAATCGGCTCATGGTGATTTGGGAAGATAGCCTGCTTCTCGATGGGGTTCTCAACGCTGTGCTTGACCTTGTAAGAGGGCTTCTCCGTCTTGAAGTTTACCAGACAGCCAGTGTACTCCCGGTTTTCCAGCAGATGGACGACGGTGTTTGTCGCCCACTTGCACTCATAGCCGGGGTGGTAGCGTCGGGTGCTGCCCGTCCTGCGGTATTCCAGCGTCCCCGGCGTGGGGATTTGCTGCTCCGTCAGCATACGGGCAATCTTGGTCGGGCCATTTCCCGCAAGGCAAAGCTGGTAAATCTGCCGGACAACCGGGGCGGCTTCCTCGTCAACGATATAGTTCTCGTCCTTGTCCATGAGATAGCCATAGACTGGCTTGCTGGTTACAGGCTTGCCGCTCATGCCTTTTGCTTTCTTTACTGCCTTGATTTTCTTGCTCGTATCTCTCACCAGCCATTCGTTAAATAAGTTCCGCAGAGGGGTAAAATCATTGTCCATGCCGCCGTTTGCGCTGTCCACGTTGTCATTGACAGCGATAAAACGCACGCCCTTTTGAGGGAACAGCATTTCCGTGTAAAATCCCACCTGCAAGTAATTACGCCCCAGCCTGCTCATGTCCTTGACTATGACGGTGCCGACTTTCCCGGCTTCAATGTCTGCAAGCATGGCTTGAAATCCGGGCCGCTGGAAGTTCGCACCTGAGTAGCCGTCGTCGGTGTACCAGCGCAGATTGGTAAAGCCGTTCTGCTTGGCGTAGGCTTCCAAAATCCGTTTCTGGTTGGAAATGGAATTGCTCTCGCCTTGCAATTCGTCCTCATGGGACAATCTCGGATAAAGGGCGGTAATGAGGTTTTGGGTGGCTTGTCTTAACATAAAATCCTCCGTTTCCGACAGCCAGCCCCACTATTCCGTGGTTTCATTGTACCACGGAACAGGGGCGGCTGTACAGCGGTAAAAGTGATAAATCTGCTTCTTTACAGCTTGTCAAATCGCCTTTTTTTGTGTAGCAGCGGCTTCCGCTTCCAGTACCCTCGCCATCTTGTCGGCGGCGGTGCTGGTGGTGTCTTTCTTGAAAAAGCCGGACACGACAAGAACGGTATTCCCCATGCGGATTTCCGTCACGCAGTCGGGGCGGCGGGTGGTACGGTGGTCGTGCTGCTTGATATTCTCCATAGGCAATACTCCTTTCATTCAGCCAGCAGTTTCTTCATGGTTTCCATTTTCCGCTTTGCGGTTTCCTGCCGGAAGTTGACGCCAGTAAAGCGTATCGGGACGCACATGGACAGCAGTCGGTCATAAATCCGGGAATGGGCCGTGTCTGTCGGCTTTTTCAACTCGTCCAGCGGGCGGTTGGTGGTGGCGATCAGCGGCTTGTTGCTGCGGTATCGGGTATCAATCACATGGAATACCTGTTCCAGTCCATAGTCGGTGCCACGCTCCATGCCGAAGTCGTCAATGATAAGCAGCGGATAGCGGCAAAGGCGGGAAATATACTCATTCCGGCCTGTAAAGCCGGGAGAGAGGTCGCCCAGGATAACGGCGAAGTTCGTCATATATACGGGGACTTCTTTCTCCATGAGGGCGTTTGCGATACAGCCCGCAAGGTAGCTTTTCCCGTTGCCGACGTTCCCCCAGAACAGGCAGCCGATGTTTTCGGCCTGCATTTCTTCCCAATGCTCCGCATACCGCCGGGCAATCCCGGTCTGCGGGTTTCTGCCGTTGTCGTTCTCGAATGTCCATTGCTGCATGGCTGAGTCGGCAAAAGCCCTCTGTTTCAGATTTTCCACGGCTTCCACATGGCGGCGGTGTTCCTCGGCGGCCTGCCGCTGCTCACGGGCGGCTCTCTGGCAGTCGCACTCTGCCGGGTGGCGGTCACGGCCAAACAGCTCCTTACCCTCCGGGAAGTAGGCTTCTTTCGGCGTATGGCACTTTCCGCAGTAAAGCAGTCCGTCCTCGCCGATATAGTCCTCCATCTCCGGGGCGGCGGTTGTCATGTTCTCCAAAATATCTTTGATTTCACTTGTCATAAGCTTTCTCCCTCCATACAGGTATAGTCGGGGATGCCCTGTTTTACGGCTCCCTTTTTGTCATTGGCCGCCCATCTGTGCAAGGCGGCGGCATAATTCTGGTAGGCTTTCCCGCTGGCGGCAAGGTAATGGCTCATTTCCTCAATCAGCCGTTCCAGCCTGTCCGGGTATTCTGCCTGTAACTCGTCATATTCGTCCTTTGACAGAAAAATATTCTCATATCGGCCATAAGCTGTGGGCGGCTCCCCACTCGCTCTCATTGTTTGGTTCTCTATTAAGTTGTTTATATTAGTTTTGTTAGGGGTCGGTTTTCCGACCATCATAGGGTCGGTTTTCCGACCGTCATAAGGTCGCTTTTCCGACTGTATGAGGGTCGCTTTTCCGGCCATCAGTTGGTCGGAAAACCGTACCACTGGGACAGGCGGCACTTTCACATAAAGCCGATTGGGTGCGGAGAAGCCCCGCCGTTCCCGTTCTAAAAGCCCGGCTGCGTCCAGTTCTTTCAAGGCTCCCTTGATGGCGGTACAACCCTTGTCCAGCATTTCCGCTATCTCCGCAACGGGGTAGACAATGAATATCCTGCCCTCGCCGTCCTGCCAGCCGTTCTTCTGTGACAGGGTGGAGCGGTCTAATAAAAGCGCATACAGCAGCTTGGCGGTCTGTGAAATCTCCATTTTCAGCAGGAAACGGGGGTATGGAAGATAGGCGGGCAGCGTGGTGTCTGCCCTGATATAATCAGCGATAGTATCACCTCCCTCTGTGTTGTGTCGTTTTTGGGCTTTGTCACGCATTAGGACGGCATTTCCGGGGGGAAAGGATAAATGTATCGCATACCCTTTGACACCCACGAAAAAAGCCTTGATTTATGCGGGTTTGAAAGGCTCTAAAGCGTGACATTTCTGCCTTTGTTTCCGCTTTCTCTCGGCGGCTTTGCGTTTCTTCATGCACCCGGCGCAGCCGGGGCAGTATTTCCCCCGGTTGGATTTGGGGACAAAGGCCGCCCCGCAGACCGCGCAGCGTTTCCGGCTCCCCCGGTACAAGAGGGCTGCGGCCAGCTCCCCGTCAAGGGGCAGGACAGCCACACGGAACCAGCGGCACATGAGGGAATAGGAAATGCTCTGGACGCACACGCAAGGCTCCCCGTCGTCTAACAGCAGGCAGTTCCCCTCGTCGTAGTTACAGCACTCATGCACAAGGCGGCGGGCTGCCTGGTGCTGGCGGTAGTCCATGCGGGACGGCTTATCGTTCATGGCTCTGCTCCTTTCTGCGGTGCGGCTCTTCCCGGCGCAAAATCTGGTCGATGTTCCGCTTGACGGTCTGCAACTCCCTGAACCGCTGCTTCTGTTCGTGATAGGTGTTGTACAGGCCGTCTTTCTCGGAGATAAGCTGCTCGATCTCGGCCTGCAACGCTTTTCGGCCGGGCAGCTTGGTAAGCCCCTGTGCCTTGAAATACCGGGCGGCGGCTTCGGCTATGATAAAATCGCTCTCGTTTGCCTGGCGGTATGCGGCGCGGGCTTTCTCGGATTTCTGCGCTTTCAGCCCCTCGCGGATGGGCTTGGTCTTGGCATAGGCAAGTACCTGTTGCCGCAACTCCCTTTTCCCTTGCAGCTTCGTTTCCAGTGCTTTCAGTTCGCCGCTGGTCTGGCGCATTTCCTGATAGGCGGTAGCAACGGCGGCTTCAAGCTGTTCCGGGGAAGAAAAGCCGTACTGTTGGTAGATGGTCAGGGTCTTGGCGGCCTGTTTCAGATTGTGTATCTTCGCCCATCGTTCATAGCCTTTGCCCTTGCCCTCGGCCATCTTCTGCTCAATGTCCACAAGCCGCTGCACACTGTCCTGTCTGGGGTCGATTTTCCCTGTCTTTTCGCCCTGTAAGCGGCCTTTCCCGGCGTGTAGGTATTCGGGTATGGCTGCGGTCTGTTCGGCGGCTCTGGCGGCTTGGTGCTGCGGGGTGTAGCGAACCGTTACGCCCCTCTGGGCGTTCTGCTCCAAAACGGCAAGGACGGCGGTGCGGTCAAAGTCGCCGCCCAGCTTCCGGGCGGTGATAGGCTTCGTCCTGTCTGGCGTGAGGTAGGACAGCCGCCCCCGGCTCTCCTTGACGGTCACACCCTCCCGCAACAGCAGAGAGGAAAACTCGTCAAAGCTGGCAGCGGTGGCAAGGGCTTTCCGTAGGGTCTGCCGCAGCTTCTCCTTGTTCGTTTCAAACTTGGTCTGCCGGGGCGTGATACCGCCTGCAATCATGGGGGCGTTCTGCTTGTCCAGTGCGGCCTGTCCCTTTTTCTGCGCCCAATATTCCCGGTCTGTGACACGGTTCTTGCTGCCGTTCAAGAGGTCGATTTGGTAAAGTCCTTCCCGGTGGCACATCTCCATGACCTCGGACTTGAAGTAGCGTAGGGCTGCGTCGGTGCAGCGGTGCTTGCACCCGGCTTTCGTGTCCGCTGGCCTGTCCATGTAGGGCAGGAACGGCACTTCCTCTATCCGCAGGCTGTTAATGACGATATGCACATGGATGTTGCCGCTGTGGTTATGCCCGTCCGGGTGGGTGCAGACAAGGGCCTGATGGCCGGGGAAATGCTCTTTACAGAATTGCTCCCCCAACGCCTGCGCCCGGTCTACGGTCAGGCCGTTGTCCGGCCCGTCCCGTGGGTCAAAGCTGATGATATAGTGGTGGCTTTTCACATCCTCCCGCCGCTGATTTTTCTCATAGCGGAGATTGGAGCGCATACACGCAACGGCAAAATCCTCGCCGCCGCAGTTCAGCGTGGACAAGCGATAATCCTCACGGGGGATAAGCCTGCCGTTTTCATCAAGGACGGGCTTCATAGTAAATTCGTCATGCTCAAAGAGCAGGTATTGTTCGGCGGCTCCGTAGTCGGCGTTCTTAGAGCCTAAATGCTTGAGTGTTGCCAACGGCGTCACCTACTTTCTTTAGGACTTCATACTTGAGGGCGGCAAGGTCGGCGGCCGCTTCCCGCAATTCCTTTGCCATAGCCGGGTAGGGGCTATGCCACTCGTTGAGGGTGCGGGCAATCTGGTTGAGATTGCCGCCAATCCTGCCGTACTCGGCTGTGAGCTTCCCGACAGCGGAGAGCAGCTCGTCATTGACTGACGACACATGGAGTACGGGGCGTATGGTAGTGCGCCGGATGGCCTGCCGGAGAAATTCGGACTGACTGATACCATAGGGCGCAAGCCGTTCTGTGAAGTCGGCGTATTCTTCATCGGTCAGCCGGGTTTTCACAACATGGCTGCGGTGGGGGGTGTTGTATCGCTTCGGCATGGGCTGTAAACCTCCTTTCACTTATCACAAAAAATGGGCTGGTCTGTTAGCTATTTTCGGGGCATTTCCTGTCTGCCGGACAGAAATATTTTTGCGGCGTAAGCCGCATAGCAGGGTTTGGGGAAGGCACTCCCCAACAAGTTTCCCGCGAGGGGCAAAACCGCAGAATTGCGGATTTTGGCACCGTGGTAGAAACTTGCTCTAAGTAAGCCGTAGATTTCCCCTTGCACTTACTACTCGTATAGCTGCCGCCTGTTTTGGCCGGATTTCTGCAAAAATCTTACGGCGTGGGGCGATTTTTACCCGCAGTTCTTTCTTTCCGCTAAAGATACATTTCAAAGGCCGCCAGCTACCCGCTTGCCGGGAATTTTCTCAAATTTTCCTTTGCCTTAGAAATACAGAAAATGCAGATTTGGCTACCGCCGCAGAAAATTTTTTGTTTCCGGCTTCACCTACCTACTACGGATGACTTTGCGATTTTGCCAAACGGATAAAGAAAAAAGCAGCAAATCTTTTTCAGACTTACTGCTTTCGCTGGCCGCCGATGGGCGGTGGATATTCAGTTTTGAAAGTTCAGGTCAGGTTGGCCCGATGATGGATAGCACAATAAATTCCTGTTTTCCCTTTAAGGCATTGTGCATTTTTTCTATTTCTCTTGATGATTATTTTTTTCATAATCAATCAATGTACCTATAACAATTCCAATCAACATTCCGATACCTGCACAAATAGAAATAGCAAAAAGATTTTGCAAAAACGCCCATGCCAACACACCTATGCAACCACCGACAATAAATCCTGTTAATAAGCCAATAGTTAAGTATTTATTACTTTTCATATTGCTATATCTCCCCTAAAAGTATATTTGTCGTTGGTTCTATTATACTATGACCTGCTTCCTTTAGGAATAGATGAATTGTAAACTGGCTGGAGTGAAACCGCTAATGACAGCCAGTGTTTGTTCTTTGTTTATCGGTCAAAGCGAAATTTGAACAGGGCGGCAATGAGCTGTTGCTTTATATGTTCCTCAACTTCGGCGTTGACTTTCCCGTGTACTTTGGAACAGTAGCGGATATATCCGGCATAGTGGGAAAGAATGGTGTCGATTGCGTCCGGGTCGCCCTCATGGGCTTTGACGATTGTTTCATAGGGGAGAAGTTTACTCATAGTCATTTCCCTCCATGAGCCGCCTTAACCGCTGCAAGGCAAGCCGGATATGCCGCCCCGCTGTGCTGCGTGTCCGGCCAATATGTACGCCGATCACTCGCTGCGGCTGGCGCAGGAAATAGTAACGAAAAATTTCTTCCTGCGTCTGCTCCGGCAAAAGGGCAAGGGCGGCGGCAAGCTCCGCATGATACAGAACGGCGGTCTGGCCGCAGGCGGTAAAAAGATATTCTTCAAGCTACTCCGGCTCGGCAAGCTGGACAAACTTTTCACTCATCAGATAATCAAGGGAAACTTCCCGTTCCCACCTCCGGCGCAGCTTCAAGATTTTATCTATGGCTGCGTGACGAATGACTACCTTGCAAAAGGCATTGAATGTGTACTGGATATGCACCTTGTAGGCTTCATCTTCGGTCATGGAAATTCCCCCTCTCTGAATAATAGTGCGGGGCGGCAGTACTCCTTGCTGTCGCCCCTTGATTGCCTACCAGCAAAGACGGGCGGGGCTGTCAACGACGGCGCGAAGCGGCGTTCATTTTATCGTTGACTGGCTCGGCTGGGTTTGCTATTTACCCGACAAACTTGAATTTATTTTAAGCTATCACGTTTTACCTTCTTAAGCCTTACTATCATTACCATAGGAATTTCTTTGTTGGTTTTGAAACATTCTTCATAAAATCCATCAATGACAAATCCAGCTCTAAAACAAAGGTTAAAAATATCTTGTATGGAACGATGATAATAAATCTGCTCTTTCGGTTGCCCTTCAATCGCTATATCATAGTAACTGTGCGGTGTCATATATTTTTCAGTCAACGTGACAAAACAAGGGTGTTGCGTTGCAAAGACAAAAATTCCGCTTTCCTGCAACAGTTCATAAACAGCCATAAGAAGTGGTTCAATGTCCGTAATATCCATAATTGCCATATTAGAAACTGCTTTCGTAAAGGCTCGATTTCTTTTTAATTCTAATATACTTTTTCTATCGGTCGCATCCGCCACACAAAATTCAATTTGTTTTGCATATTGTGATTGCCGTCTTTTAGCCAATTCTATCATTTTTTTGCTGTAATCAAAAGCGACAACCGAAGCACCTCTTTGTGCAAGATACGAAGAATAATTTCCATTGCCACACGCAATATCCAAAATGTAATCCGCAGGATTAGGAGATAGAAGTTCCGTTACTTTGGGGCGCACTACCTCTCTGTGAAATTCATTAGATTCGTCACCCATTGCATTATCCCAAAATTGTGCGTTCTCCTCCCAGATTTTTTTACTTTCCTCTGTTCCCATGTTCTCTCCCACTCCCAAAATTTGCTTTTTTGCTTCCATTAAATCTTCCTTACTATATTCCATTGTTACCCTCCATAACTTCTGATTGTTGTCGTCTTGACTATTATGTATCTTTTCTTTCCAAAATGGTATAGGCTTTTATTTTTGTAATGCTGCAAAACTTTTCTTCTGTAAGGTATTCAAAGGATATTTCCCTTTGCCGCCGCTTGCATTAAGCCGCCGCTATTGGAAAGCCAAAAGCAGCGGCTTTTTTTACTCGGTATTACCGAAAAGTATAGAAAGCAGGATATGTCATCATTTGTCATTTCTTCTCAATGTAATAACTGCATGGCATATCAAGCCAAATACAAGAGAAAAACAGCCACCGCCAAATAGTGATGCTCCCCACCCTGCACCTGACATTGTCATAAAACCGCCAACAAAGAAAATACCAATGCCAAGAAATATACCAACACCATAAAAAAGTCCAATTGCCATATCGTACTTATTAAATTGTCGTTTCTCCTTTTTTTCATATGTTTCCATCTTTGTTATTACCTCCTTCGCAAAATCGTCCATGTTGACTCCAAAAAGAAAGCAAATTTTTTTCAACATATTTAAATCGGGTTCATTAACATCTCTCTCCCAATTCGATAGTGCCTGCCGGGTAACATTCAATTCCCCGGCTAGTTCTTCCTGTGTCATTCCCAATTGTGTTCGCAGATGACGTATTTGCTTTCCTGTTGTAATATTCGTCTGTTCCTGGTTCAAAATAGTTTCTCCTCTCTGATACTGATTTTATCAATGATATTTCGCAATAGCCAGCAATGAACGCTTGCATTGCGCAAGACGTTACATTATCTTCTGAAACATATAGCGCACCTTGTCCAGGCGGCTGTTTGGACGGCGGGGCTGGATGACTGGCTTGCCGACAGCGGCCTGATACCCTTTCAGTTCTGTAAGGCATACGCTCTGCCCGTTGGTGTAAAAGGCCAGATCAGTACGGTATGCCTGTATACAGCGGGCGGGAATCTCGCCAGTAAAGACAACTTCATCCTTTTTTACCTGGACCGTTTCGATGGTGGCACAGTATTTCGGTGCATCATGATAAGCCCTGGAAAGATATTCCCGGGGCGCATAGAGGGTGAAGGAGAGATAAGGTTCCAGCAGTTGCGTCCCTGATTCCTTCAATGCCTGTTCCAATACAATCGGGGCCAATGAGCGGAAGTCCGCCGGCGTGCTGACCGGACTGTAATAAAGCCCGTATTCAAAGCAAATCTTACAGTCCGTTACGTTCCAGCCGAACAAGCCCTGCTCCAGCCCGTAACGGATACCATCCCTGACAGCGTTTTGAAAACTCTGGTTCAAGTATCCCAGCGAAACCCGGCTCTCGTATTGTACACCGGAGCCAAGCGGGAGTGGTGTAACAGACAGTCCGATGGATGCCCAAAACGGGTTGGGCGGCACCTCGATATGGATGGTGTGGCTGGCTGCTTTGAGCGGCCGCTCCATATAAATGACGGTGGGTTCCTTTACCACTGTTTCAAGCTTGTATTTTTCCGACAGCAAAGCGGAAACAACCTCCAACTGCACCCGGCCCAAAAAAGAAAGAATGATCTCATGGGTGATGGAATCCACCTCGCAGCGCAAAAGCGGGTCAGTATCCGCAAGTTGCGTAAGAGCGTCCAGCAGCCGTTCTCTTTGCGCTGCCGTTTTCGGCGCAATCGACGTCCGCAGCATGGGGAGGGGGTCCTCACGCCACCTTTTACGAGGGAGCCGGGTTGGGTCCCCTAATACATCGTTTAACCTCACGCTGTCGCTGGGAAGGATAACAATTTCACCCGGATAAGCGGTGTCTGTCCGAACAATTTCCCCTTTGGATGGAATACGCATCTCTGTGATTTTCAGCTTTTCTCTCCCGGCCAGGGCCACCGTATCCCGCAGGCGCAGCGTTCCGCTGTATAGCCGTAGATAGACACGCCGCTGGCCGCAATCTGTATACTCCACCTTGAAAACGCTGCCGCATAGGGCGGCGCTCCCCTGTTCCCCAATCGGTTGGAACAGCCCTGTCACCGCATCCATCAACGGTTGAATGCCAAGGCCCTTTTTGGCGCTGCCATAATAGACCGGGAACAGGGAGGCGTCTTGAACCCGCCGCTGTTCCTCCCGCACAAGTTTTTCCCGGCTGATTGGTTCTCCTGCGATATACTTTTCCAATAATTTATCGTTATTTTCGATGACCGCATCCCATGCTTCTATGTCGGTATTTTCCTCCAGGACTATTTCCGGGGACAGCGACACCGTCTGCTTGATGATAATATCGGCGGAGAGCTTATCCCGAACAGACTGAACCACGCTCTGCAAATCAACGCCAGCCTGGTCGATCTTGTTGATAAAGATAACGGTGGGAATGTTCATTTTCCGCAGGGCATGGAACAGAATACGGGTCTGGGCCTGCACGCCATCTTTAGCGGAGATCACCAAGATGGCCCCATCTAAAACAGCCAAAGAGCGGTACACCTCCGCCAAAAAATCCATGTGGCCGGGCGTATCCACAATGTTGACTTTACATCTGTGCCACTGGAAGGAAGTGACTGCCGCTTGAATGGTAATCCCACGCTGCCGCTCCAAAAACATGGTGTCCGTCCTCGTTGTCCCTTTTTCGACGCTCCCCGGTTCTGAAATGGCTCCGCTGGCATATAGCAGGCTCTCCGTCAAGGTCGTCTTTCCAGCGTCTACATGGGCAAGAATTCCAATATTGATTATTTTCATGTGATTGTCCTCCCTTTACTGCCCCGAAGGGCATAAAAATCCCCAGCAGTAAAATACTTTTACCACTGGGGATGATAATTTGCGGACATACACATATACAGCATACACCTGTTTGTGAGTGCTGTTTTTGGGGATATGTCAAAATTGATAAGGCAAAAGTATTCTTAAATTGGGTACAAAAAACTAAGCCCCTACAAAAGGGACTATCATAATCCTTTGTTCCCACTATTTGATTATAGTTTTATTTAAGAATACCTTGCCGCATATTTTTTACTCCTTTTCTGGAATTGAATTATTATATCACATCAGTTTTAGGAAAACAAGTATCTAAAAGAAATTTTTCTTCCCCTTATATGTAACAATCATACCGGCTTCCTAACGTTCAGAATGGTTTCTACTGTCTGCTGCGGTGTTTGGTTGGAATTGTCCAGCCAAAAGCCGATCCGTGGTGTTGTCTGCATTTTACTAAATACAAATTCAATGTATACAGAAAGAAATATATAAGGAGTGGGAGGGATTCCGCCGTAGTCGGCATTGTAGGAAAATCCAAAAGTTTAGATTTTCTCAAAATGCTTATCTTTTGGTCTTTGGTTCGGAATAGTGTAGTGCTGGCGGTCTATCTATTGTTTTCGGTTGCTTGCTTCTTTACCGTACATGAGCATTGACACCGAGGATATAGCCGCCTACTTTGCCAGCGGCGGCGAGGCGGCTGTTTTGCTGGCCGTACTGGAGGAACACCTGCGCGAGGTCGCGCGCGGGGTCGAGGAGCTGCGCCTGCGCGCGGGCACGGACACGGGCATGTCGGTGCAGGTGCTCACGCTGCCCGCCGTGACCTGCTGCCGCCGCCTGTGCGAGGGACACACCATTGCCGAAAAGTACAACGCCATGTATGATTTTTACGGCGAGTGTGTGCGGCGGGGGTACCGCCTGTCTGACGAGCCGATTTTCACCGTCTCGCAGCGGCAGGATTTTTTGAACGGCTATATCACGGACGAGCCGTATCCGTTTTGGGTGTGCGTGCCCGTGCGCCCCGAAAAAGCCCCGAAGGAGGCGGTGACGCTGCCTGCCTGCCGCGCCCTGTCGGTGCTGTATTACGGCAGCTACGCGGGCGCGGACGAGGCGTTTTTGCGTCTGGGCCGCGAGGTGAAGGAGCGCGGCCTGACACCCGCCGGTGATCCGCGTGTGCTGGGCATCGTTGCGCCCTACACCGGGCGCGAGATCGAAACCAAACGGTATTGCTCCCGCCTGGTGCTGCCGGTGGAGGGTGAAGCCGAAGCGTCTTTTCCCGTGTAATAAAAAGTGAACCCCGGAAGGCCGCTTTTACGCACCTTGACGCAATTCTGGGACGAAACAACTGAAATATTGCACAACCCGCACAACGCAAAAATGCGCTGTGCGGGCGTTTTTTGATTTAGAACCGGTTAATATAATTATACAATGTCTATTCGTCCCAAATGCTGCCCGAATCCCGTGCGGTAAATGTGGCGGTTACATGGGAGGAAAGCTGTTGTTCTTACCCGGGGAGGTCTTGCAGACGGTTTGATTGGGAGATGTACCTCAGAGGGGTAAAGCTGGTTCGGTATGCAGATGACATTGTGGTGTTTGCCAAAAGCAAACGCGCAGCAGAGCGTCTGTTGGAATCCTGCCGGAAGTATCTGGAAGGCAGGTTGAAGCTGAAAATGAACACGGAAAAGAGTAAGGTGACCAGCATCTTTGCACAGAAGAATTTCAAGTTTCTTGGATTCTGTCTGGGTAAGAACGGAAACGGCATCTTTATCCGTGCGCACCGAAAGTCTCTTGACAAAGCGAAGAAAACGCTGAAGCTTCTTACAAAGCGAAACCGCGGGCGCAATGTCCGCAGAGTGATGCAGGAAGTAAAAGTGTTTATCCGCGGTTGGATTGGCTATTTTTGAGTAGCCGATATGAAGCGGACGCTGATGTCTTGGGATGAATGGATGCGGCGCAGATTCCGAATGTATATCTGGAAGCAGTGGAAGAAGCCCAAAACAAAGGTGGCCAATTTGAGAAAACTGGGCATCCTGGCTGACAAGGCTTACCAGTGGGGCAATTCCAGACTGGGCTATTGGCGTATTGCCGGGAGTCCGGTGCTTCAGCATTCCATTTCAAACGAAAAACTCGCAGCAGCGGGATACTTTAGTATCCTCAACTACTTCGAGTCCTTGCACTTATGCGGTTGAACCGCCGTGTACCGGTCGGTACGCACGGTGGTGTGAGAGGTCGGCTCTTTAGTTAAGAGAGCCTCCTACTCGATTATCGCAGGGAAAGAAGAGTGGCAGTCTGTGCAGGAGCTTATAGAACATCGGGATAGTATCAACCGCCAGCTGGCCCTGCACTGCGTGCCGATGAGCGACGCCGTGCAGCGCAAAGCCAAAGCATCCGTATGCGGGTGACAGAATTGTAAAGGCGTGAGCAAGATGGATCAAATTGTAGTCGATTTGGGGCTTTCCGTACATGAGCGGTGGGAACTGCACAAAAATCATATCGCGCCCCTGCCGGGCAATGATGGCGGCAAGCGTCTCTGCGTCGTGACCGGCATCCACGGCGATGAGCTGGAAGGGCAGTATGTGGCGTTCCTTTTAAATCAGGAGCTGCAGCGGCACCCCGAATACCTGCGCGGCATCGTCGATATTTACCCGGCCATGAATCCGCTGGGCATCAACACGATCCAGCGCGGCGTGCCGCTGTTCGATCTGGACATGAACCGCATATTCCCCGGTTATATGCAGGGCGAGACGACCCAGCGCATTGCGGGGGCGCTTTTTGATGCGGTCAAGGGTTACCGCTACGGCATCCATTTTGCCAGCTTTTATCTGCCGGGTGACTTTGTGCCCCACGTGCGCATTATGGATACCGGCTACCAGACCTCGTCACTGGGCAATCTGTTCGGGCTGCCTTATGTTGTCATGCGCACGCCAAAGCCCATCGACACCACGACCCTGAATTATAACTGGCAGATCTGGGAGTCAAACGCATTCAGCATCTATACAAGGGAAACGGCGCATATAGACGAGGAAAGCGCGGCGCAGGCCGTCAGTGCCGTGCTGCGGTATCTGAGCCGCGTCGGCGTGGTGAAATACACCTGCCACAGCGGGTATCTCTCCACGGTCATCAACGAGAACGACCTTGCCACGGTGCTGACCCAGGCGGGCGGTATTTTCCGCGCCCTGCGCGTACCGGGGCAGGAGGTGGAATACGGCGATACGATTGGCGAGATCCTTGACCCGTTTAGCATCAAACCGCTAAACAAAAGTCACTCATTACCCGTTATTCTATTTCTTATAGCTAACACACATACTACCAGACCAATTGGAAATCCAATACCTGCAAGGACACCTGCTTGTAAGTTATCTCCTGCAATCTGAGACACATTACCTATAATTGAAGGACCGACAGAACCACCCAAATCTCCGGCTAATGCAAGAAGTGCGAACATAGCAGTACCACCTCTTGGGATTACTTTTGAAGAAATACTAATGGATCTTGGCCACATAATACCAACAGAAAATCCACAAACAGCACATCCAATAAGTCCCATGACAGAAATACTTGCCAGAGCCGCTAACAAATAACAGCACAAACAAAGTATGCCTGATGCAATCATAAAAATAGACAAATCAACCTTCTCACCAAATTTTCCATATAGCATTCGACTAATACCCATACATACAGCAAAGCCACAAGGTCCTGCCAGATCCCCCACCTTAATGCTGATTCCGCAAACGCTGAAGCCCACTGAGACATTGCTATTTCAGATGAACCTGCACAAACCATCAATACGATAAATATCCAAAAAAACTTTGAACCCAGTAACTGTCTCATTGTCATGCTCTCACCTTCTTCCAAGAGGTTTTCAATAGGACAAGTTATAAAATTGTATATGTTATAAAGTGGTATCAAAGACAAAAGTAATGTAAGTGTTTTCCAGTTTTCCAGTCCAAAGCATGTAAAGAAAAGTGTTGAAACAAGAATAACTCCCACAAAACCCCCAACAATAAAGTGAATGGAGAAGACTCATCATTGATTCTTTATTCTCAAACGGACATGCTTCGATAATCGGACTTGCCAATACTTCTGTCAAACCGCTTCCTATCGCATATACGATAACACAGATAATAATACCTATAAACGGAGATGGCATATTATCCGGCAGTATTGCCAAAGATGCAAGTCCTAATCCACTGGTTACCTCTGCTGCAATAATACAAGGTCTATATCCTATTTTATCAACTATCTTTGCACAAATAAAGTCCACAATCAGCTGTGTGAAATAGAACGTCGTTGAGATGAGTGCCAAGTTTCCATAAGATATTTTATATTTTTCGACCCGACAAGTTTTTGGCTTGCCGGGCTTTTTCTTTCGGGTAGGCTTATTTATTTGAAAGGCGTATTGTATGGTAAAAGTGATTGACGTCCCGGTAAGCAGAGCCATGCCGTATTAATGTATGAATACACATATTCTTTGTTACCCCTCGCTGTATCACCCGATACAGCGGTATTTTTATTGTCAAAAAAGGAGTTGTTGCAATGTCTAACGAAAACAAAATCCGTATTCTGTATGTTCAGCCGGGCAAATATCCGGAAGAACGGTTCGTTTCCAACGAACTGCATCCCCTTCAGCAACTTGTCGGCGGGTATATGCAAGCCGTATACCCGTGGTCAAAGGACAAGGTGGCGCTTGTCTGCAACGATTCGGGCAAGGTGGACGGTCTGCCGCTGAACCGTTACATTGAGGACTACGATGTAATCGCGGGCAATTTCTTTATCTGCGGTTTTTCCGTGGAGGAATTTTGCAGCCTGACCGACAAACAGTTCCGCTACTACGAAAAGCTGTTTCGTGACCCGGAGCTGTTCTTACCGACCCCCATTGGGATTATGCCGATGAAATGCACCCCTGACCAGTATAAACGCCTGATGCAGGAGCGCAACACCGCCAACCGTGGGGAGCGCTGAATATGGAGTATAAGCGCAAGCGCCTGATGCGCGCGGCATTGCAAAAAGCTGAAGCCAAGCGAAAGCAGACGGCGCAGCAGGCGGAATCGGCAGCAGATACCGAGCAGCAGACGCCGGAAGAATACGCCCAGTCGGTTGTTTCCGAAAAAACCGCACAGGCGGCAGAGAATGTGCAAAGCAAGGCGCTGGACACAGGACGAATCAGCTACCGTCAGTTCCGAATTTTGCAGGAAAAGCGCCAGCGTATGCCAACCACACACGCCGCCCAGCCCGCTGAAACGGAAAATGCTCCTTTGGCGCAGAGCGCCGACCAGCGAGAAGCATTCAAGCGTCAGCGCTTTCGGCAAAAGGCGCTGGATAAGCGGGAGATCAAAACGCCCGATTCCTACCGTGACAAAATGCAGGCGCTGAAACGCCAACACCTCACGCGCGAAACGATGCGCCGCCATTTGGGAAAGCAGGCGGGCGGCACGGTGCTTGGCAGCGGCGTCAGACTGCCCGATACTGTCCCTGTCTTTTCCGGCGGCATCAGACAAGCCGCGCTTGGCAGAGTTCGCACGGTGTTACAAGCTGCGTGGCTGCGGCTGAAAGCGATACTGACGCGCACGATACGCCGCGTAGCCGGTTCGCTGCTGGCGCTGCTTGGCGCAGGCGGCGTGGTGCTGTTGCTGGCGATGGTCATTGGCGCAGCCGCAGCGGTGATCGGCTCACCGATGGACATCTTGTTTGCCGATGAATCCGGCGACCCGAACAGAATCCGCCTTGCCGAAATCGTTGCCGAAACCAACACCGACTTCGGCACGGCCATCAATGACATTGTGTTGGCGCATCCGGAATGCAGCGAAACCACGATGGAATACGACTACGAGGACGGTCACACTTGGGCGAGCTACTGGCCCGAAGTGCTGGCCGTCTTTGCCGTGCAGAACATCCTGAACAACGACGGCGATGTGGTCGTCATAGACGAAGGCAAAAAGCAGTTGATTCAGGACACCTTTTGGGCAATGCACGAAATAAGCGCCGAGGTGGAGGAAGTAACCGCCACTCCGGAACCGACCGAGGACGAACCCGACCCGGAGCCTGCCACGGAGTACATTCTGCACATCGCGGTCAGCAGCAAATCGGTGGACGCGCTGGCAGATTTGTACCGCTTTACGCAAGACCAGCGGGACATTTTGCACCAGCTGCTTTCCGAGGAAATGCGTCCCAGCCTGCTTGCCCTGTGCGGTGGGATTGCCGCTGCCGATGGTGCGCTGTGCTGGCCTCTGCCGGGTCACACCTATATATCCTGCCACTTCGGGGGAGTGGACGCCTTCGGCAACGCCGGGCATCGCGGCACAGACATTCCCGCGCCGGAGGGCACACCCATCTTGGCTGCCCACAGCGGTACGGTGCTGGTCAGCGGCTGGAACAACAGCTACGGCAACCAAGTTTTGCTGGACAACGGCGCGGGCTTGTCCACGCGGTACGCCCACATGACGCAAACTGCCGTTACCGCAGGGGAAGCGGTAACGGCAGGGCAGGTTATAGGTTATGTAGGCAGTACCGGTGACAGCACAGGTTTCCACCTGCATTTTGAGGTGATGCACAATGGTGTGCGTGTGAATCCTATGGATATGGTTTCCGTGCGCTGATATAGGCCGGTACCAATTTTTTTACTTGCGATTGTCTTTCCTGCGCAGTACGAAAATTGCCGCCAGCGCGGAGCCGCTGACAATCAGCAGCGCAAACCACAATGCGGGGTTGGCGGTGTCGCCGGTGCGCGGAATCGGGGAAACAGGCTGCACCGTTGGCTGAACAGTCGGCTGGGGCTGCGCCGTCTGCTGGGGCTGTGCTGTGGGCTGCGGAGTCGTCGTTTCAGTCGGCTGCGGGGTTGCCGTTTCAGTCGGCTTTGCCTTGACGGTGAATTTAGCCGTTGCCGTACCGTGTTGAGAAACGATTGCAAGCGTATGCTCGCCCACGGAAAGCGCTGCAACAAAATCACGGTTCAGCGTGATGATGGTGCTGCCCTCTCTCTTCGTATAGTTCTTTTCCTCCAGCGTAGCGCCATCAAGCTCTACACGAATAAAATCAGCAAAGGATGCGTTAGAAGTGAAGGTCAGTTCATTTTTCTCGCCCTGTGTGACCGCTGCACCATCCCCGGCTGTGATTTGCGGGGGCAGCTTTGCCGTCACGGTGTCAGCTTTGGTGATTTCCGTTTTTGCCGCAGCATCGGAGAAATACCTCTTGCAGTCATCGCAGTACCAATACGCAATGTTGCCTTCCTCTGCAGCGGTAGCGGCCTTTGCGTCAATGTGTTTCAGGTCGGTGTGGTTGTTCGGGTCAAGGCTGCCATAGCTTTTTCCGCAAATCTCACAGACCGCCTTAGCTATGCAGGTCGCCGTGCCGCCGGAGTGGTCGCTGATTTTCTTGTTGCAGTAGTCGCAGATGTGATTGTTATCTGCATCCTTGTGTTCGGAAATGGTCTTGCCGCAAATATCGCAGATATGGTTTTTATCTGTATCATCATGCAGGCACACATATCCGCACTCACTGCACACGCCGTCTGTCCACTTGTGATTTTCACTCTGCACAGTTATTACACCGCAGCAGCTCCATTTTTTCTCGTGGGTTTTGGCTGTCTGTGTCCACTGTTCCGTGCCGGTATGATTGGCGGGGTCGGTTTCGCCGTAAGACTGGCCGCAATGGGTGCAAACGGCTTTTTCGGTGCAGGTGGCAGTGCCGCCGGAGTGCTCCGCATAGCCGTATTTCCCCGAATTATCCGTCACATCGCAGTTTTTGTTGGCACATTCATGCCAGTGATGCGTTGCATCGGATGTCCAATCGGATTTCCAGCTGTGGCCGGTGGCATTGATCGAATCCGTCTTTGTCGCGCCGCATTTGGTGCAGGTATATGTCTTTTCGCCCGCCTTTGTGCAGGTAGACGCTGTTGTTACCGTGCCGCTGTCCCAAGTATGAGAGCTTACGTCCTTCTTTTCATCGCAACGGGAACACTGCTTCCAGTGCTCGTTATCATCATGTGTCCAACTGGTAGTAAAATCATGCCCCAGAACATTGCCATATTCCGCACCGCAAACTGTGCATTTTGCTTTTTCGGTGCAGGTGGCCGGGGTGATGGTGCAGGCTTTCGTCTCCGCAACGCCGCAGGCACAGCTGCGGCTGTGGGTGCCGTCGCCATTCGGTGTCCACGCACTCCAAGTGTGCTCATGAGTATCGCCCTGTCCCTTGAACACCGGCAGGGTCATTTTTGCCGCAGCCACATACTGGCAGCTGTCCCATGGAGAATCGTTGCGGCCGGCCTTGAGCAGCGTCAGCACCGTGCCGTCAGCAAACTGCGCGGCGGTTTTAGCTGCGGGATCTGTGTCCGTATTGCTCAGATAGTAGCAGTTGGTGGGGTTGTTAATGTAGTAGCCTGCGATGTTATCAATATATTCGCCACCAGTGATTTCGCCGACATTATAGCAGTTGAAAATATTTCCGGTAAGATAGAATCCGCAGATACCACCAGTGTCGCTACCGCCGGTGATGTTGCCGATGTTATAGCAATCGCGGATTATTGTCGAAGAACTTGAATTGGGGACCCATCCGACAATTCCACCGACTCTGGCATCTTTGCCTGTGTAGGAGATTGTGCAGAGGCTGGCGCAGTTCTCGATGGTTTCTCTCTCGGCACAGCCCGCAATGCCGCCGCACCACCCATAGTCAACAGTACATGACACCGAGCCTGCCACCGTCAGTTTCCGGATGGAACCGTCTTTTACGCAACCGAACAGACCGGCGCGCTTGAAATCGCCGGTTATGCTCAGATTCCTGACGGTGTATCCCTGCCCGTCAAAGGCACCGGTATAGGCACTGTCTGTGTCCGGACCGATGGGCGTCCACGGTTCGTTATTCAAATCAATATCCGCTGTCAGCACAGCGCACGCGCCACGGTTCGGCGTCTGGCCGTTGGAGCCGTTGACAATATCCCGGAACCGCTTTAACTGGGCGGCGGTGCTGATCTGATAGGGGTCGCTCTCCGTGCCGCTGCCGGTCATCGGGGTGTTAAATGTGCCGCCGGTGATGGTACCGTTGCCGGAGACTGTGCTGTTAAAAACGCCGCCGGTGATGGTACCGTTGTTGATGACCTCGCCGTTGAATGTGCCTTTTTCGATGGTGCTGTCGGGGGTAACGGTCACTTTGCCATTGAACACAGTCCCGCCGAGGCCTGTAATGGTACAGGGACCGTCGTATTTATCTTTATCTCCCAGCACGACGTCGCCGTTAACCGAGCCACCGTTGGCGTAAAGTTTCCCCCAGTCATTAGGATACATCAGAGAGCCGGTGATGTATAGTCCGCTTCCGTTTACCGCAGCACATTGGAAAATTTGCGCGTTGCCCTCCAAGGTGATCTGCCTCATGCAATCGGCGCTCACGCCGCCGCCATAGGTTTCGCCGGGGGTGACGGAATTATCCGCCTTGCAGTTTTGAATCACGGCGTTGCCCGACAGGGTGAACTTCGTATTGTTTGTGAGATAGACACCCCCGCCGTTTGAAGATTTGGAAGAGTTGGAGATTGCCTGACAGTATTCGATTTTTGCCTCACCAGACATCTCAAAGCTGCTGCTGCTGTTGACATATATGCCTCCGCCGTAAATAGATTGGGTCGCGCTTTCGACGGTGCAGCTGCGAATGACCGCCTGACCTGACATTTTGAACGTGCCGGAAGCACGAACACCGCCGCCGATGTCGGAGGCGACACAGCCGATGATGCTGCCGCCGGACATAGAGAACGGACTCTGGTTTGACTCCGAATCAACATATACACCGCCGCCGCACTCCGCGGAGCAGCCGATAATATTGCCGCCGGACATAGAGAACTGACCCTGTTTGCCGTCTCGCTCCGACTCAATACATATGCCGCCGCCGAACTCCGCGGAGCAGCCGACAATATTGCCGCCGGTCATGGTCAGCTGCCCGCCGGGTGCGATATACACACCGCCGCCATAATATGCGTCGTAGACATATTTGCCGCTGCCGAACTGAATCGGTTTCCCCGTGCCGCCGGTGATGACGCCGCCGTTGACGGTCTCTGTGCCGCTTGCCTCGTCCAGCACCCACAGGCCGTTGGTGTCGGGCGTGAACTTGTGTACTGCGGTGGTGTTGCTGTCGGTCAGCGTCAGATTGACGCCGTCCTTGACCACAATCACGCTGCCCTCGTTTGTGCTCTTATATTTGAGCACATGACCGTTTAAGTCCAGCGTCACGGTGCGGGTGACGGTCAGGAAACTGCTGATGCTAATGTCCCCTGCCAGCTTGACTGTGTTGACACTAGAATCAGCAATCGCCGCAGTCAGCTCATCCGCGGTGCGGACGTCTCTTACCGTTTCGCCCGCGGCGGGTGTCACGCCCTCGCCGCTCAACGCCGTCAAGGCCGCCTCCGGCTGGGGGTCGGACACTTCTCCCTCCGGCTGGGCTGCCGCATCGTCTGCGGGCTGGGCGTACTTTGCACAGTTCTCCGGCAAAGCGCCCTCCGCGCCGCAGACGGGACAGCTTTCATTCATGCTTTCCGCCGTGCAGGCTGTTTCACAGCTGCACACGGGCGGATTGTCTGCGCTATCCTCCGGCTGGGCTGCCGCATCGTCTGCGGGCTGGGCGCACTTTGCACAGTTCTCCGGCAAAGCCCCCTCCGCGCCGCAGATGGGACAATCTGCGTTCATTGCTTCTGCCGTGCAGGCCGTTTCACAGCTGCAAACAGGCGGGGTTTCCGTGCGGTCCTCTGCAAAAGCCGCTGTTGGCATAAGGCACAGCAGCATACACAGGGCAAGCAGGGTGCTTACGATTTGCTTTTTCATCTTGTCTCCTTCGTTCTTTGCTGTCCGCTGACAGCACCACACTAATTATATAAATTATGGGGTGAAATGCTCGAATTGTCAAGTGCTTTTTTCGGGAGAATATATCGTAAAGCCGAAGATAAGCGCGCTGCACGACCTCTTCAAAAGGACCAAATTTCATACTTTGGAATGATTTACTTTTCCCCTTCGGATGATATAATTTAACTATTATAGTGTGGCATTTTCCCCGTTCTTCACCCAAAAGGAGTTAAAATTGACCGGAAATATTCTGATAAAACCATCTGTGCAGCAAAAATTTGACAGCGTTATGCAAAGCGGCCGCATCCTTTTTTTCAGTGCGCCCTGCGGCTTTGGCAAAACGGCGCTGGCCAATGCGCTGCTGTGCGGGCATCGGACGCTGCGGCTGTGTGCCGATGCGCCGGATTTTACGCTGCGCACACTGCCGGAAAACTGGGATGTCCTTTTGATCGACGACTTTCAGCTTTTGCAGGAGCAGGAAACCGCGCAGGCGCTCTGTGAACTGATCCGTGCCAACCCGACGCGGCGGTTTGTGTTCCTCTCCCGCGGGGTGCCGCCGTCGTACTTGACGGCCTTCCAATACACGGGTCTTATGACCACGCTGGAGCCGGACGACCTTCTTTTTGACCGCGAGGATATACGCGGCTTTTTTGCCGCCCGCAAGGCAGCCGTGACGGAAAGCGAAATCAACGGCATCCTGAAAGAATCCATCGGCTACCCGCTGGGCGTCGCCGTTACGGCGCGGTGTATGTCCGGCGGCAAGCCGTTCGCCCCGGAAATCGTAGCGCAGGCTTACCGGGAGGTGTTCAACTACTTCGAGGATGCCATCTATCGCCGGTTCGATCTTCCGGTGCGGCATTTTTTGCTGGATCTTGCCCCCTTTGAGCGCTTTGATCTGGAAATGGCGCGGATGGTCAGCGGCGACCCCCGCACCGGGAATCTGCTGGACTGGCTGCTGCACAACACAACGATGCTGCGTTATGACGATGTGCGGCATTTCCACTTCTGGCCGCAGTTCCGCGCCTTCCTTCTCTGGGAGATGGAAAAAGAATGCAGCGAGGAAAAGCGCCGCGCCGTTTTCAGCCGCGGGGCGCTTTACTACGAGCTGAAAGAGGATTATGCCCACGCGCTGGAATGCTACACCAAAAGCGGGGATCACGCCAAAATATCCGAGCTGCTGATCCGCAATTCCGAGCAGCACCCCGGCATGGGGCATTACAGCGAGATGGAAAAGTATTACCGCGCTCTGCCGGAAAGCGAAATCTTGGCTTCGCCTTCCCTGATGCAGGGAATGAGTATGCTTTGCGCCCTAGCAATGGACTATGAAGGCTCGGAACGGTGGTACGGGGCGCTAAAAAACTTTGCCGACTGCCGCAAAAAACAGGACCCTGCCGCCAGACAGGCTCGCAGCCGCCTTGCATGGCTGGATATTTCCCTGCCGCAGCGCGGTGTGGAGGGGCTGATAAAAACGATCCCGGCCGTGTTCCGGCTGCTGACCGATAAAGAAATAACGCTGCCGTCTTTTTCCGTGACCAGTACCTTGCCCAGCATTATGAACGGCGGCAAGGATTTTTCAGAGTGGAGCAAAAAGGATGACCTGCTCTACAAAACTCTCCGCATCCCCGTGGAGGCGGTACTGGGGCGGGACGGCGTGGGTCTTGCCGACTGCGCCATTGCCGAGAGCAAATTTGAAAAGGGTGAGGACGTCACCGGGCGGATGCTGTCCCTTCTCCCGCAGCTGAACGAAATCCGCAACCGGGGTACGCCGGACATGGAGTTCGCTGTCAGCGGGCTTCTGGCCCGCAGCCAGCTGGCAAACGGGCAGGCAATGGACGCGCGGCGCACCATCGAGGTACTCCGGGAATGCTTTGCCGAGCGCGGTTTGACACGCTTTCTGCCCAATATGGACGCCATGCTCTGCCGTATTGATATGCACACCGGCAACCTTGACGCGGCGGACGCGTGGTATCGGGAAAAAGCCCCGCGCGAACCCACGCACCTGAACGTCATGCGGCGCTACCGGTATCTGACGCAGGCAATGGTGGAAATTATGCAGAACCGCCCGGACGCCGCTTTGTTGACACTCTCACCCATGGAGCCGTACATTCAAAACTGCGCCCGCATCATCGACGGCATTCACCTGAATGTCCTGACGGCCATCACCCTGCACCGCAAGCGCGACGAACGGTGGCGCGAGCGATTGACGGCGGCGCTGGACGCGGCGGCGGAATACAGCTTTATCCGCACCGTCAGCGTATACGGCACGGCGGTGTTGCCGCTGCTGGTGGCACTGGACTGGGATGGCGACAAAAAGTGGTATAAGCAGTTAATGGCGGCGGTGCGGATGCAGGCGGCGTTCTACCCGCATTTTCTCGAACCCCGCCTTGCCCCCGGCGAGGAGCTGACGCCCACGGAGCTGCAAATTCTGCATCTTCTCTGCGCGGACAAGTCCAATGCCGAGATTGCCCGGATCATGGACGTGAAGCTGCCTACGGTGAAAACCCACGTCAGCCACATCCTCGACAAGCTGGACGTGAAGCGCCGGGCGGAAGCCAGGACAGCCGCGAAGAAGCTGCATTTAGTCCCCGAGGACCTGTAAAAACAGCATCCGGCAGAAGCCGGATTTTCACATAAAAGCAGGACTATTTCTCAAGGAGGAAGTACATGAAAAAACGAGTATTGAGTATGCTCATGACGCTGGCGCTCTGTCTGACGACGCTGCCCACGGCAGTCTTCGCCGACGTCACGGAGAACGGCGAAGGAAGCGGCGGGACGCACTACGTCGCGGAGAGCGGCGGGACGCAGTATGAAACGGTGCAGGAGATCTTGGACAATATGGAGGAAGGCGAGATCACGCTGCTCGACAGCGTCACGGAAGGCCTCACCGTCTACGCCGCGACGACCATCCACATGAACGGGCACAGCATCACCGGCAATATTGATGCCACGGACAGTCTGACGCTGAACGGCGGCACGGTCGATGGTACTGTAACCGTTGATGCAACGGGCGGCACGTTTACCATGACCGCGCCCGCCGAAGCGGAAGCGGCCATTACCGGCGAGCTGAACGTGGTTTCCGGCTCTGCCTTTGTCAGCGGCGCGCAGGTCGGCGTGAAGGGCACGCTGTACTTCGATGGCACGGATATGCTGATCTCCGGCGCAGTGAAGGCGGTCGAGCTGGATAGCGCGGCAGAGCCTGCCGCCAAAACGCTCTACGGCTCCGCCACAGTGAACGGCGATACCGCTGCGGAAGCTGGCTTTGACACCGATACCTATAAAGTAGGCGGCGAAATCGCAAAGAAGCTGACCAACAAGCAGGTGGGCAGCACCACACCCGCAGCGCCGAGCCTGACGCTGACCGAAACGAGCAAGAGCCTTACCGCGGGCAAGACCGCCGTGTTCACTGCCAATTATACCGGCACGGACACGCTGAACGCCTATGTTCAGGGCAGCGCGGTCAATGGCTACTTTACCATCAGCCAGAAGAACAACGGCGACGGCACTTATACCGTCTCCGTCAAGATCGATGAGGAAACGCCCGGTGGCACGTATACGCTGTTCGTTCACGAGCTGGGGAACACCTCCGTGCAGGCAAGCGCCACCATCACCGTCACCGGCTTGCCGGATGCAGCCGAGGTGAACGGCAAACAGTACAAGTCTCTCCCCAGGGCGCTGAATGCGGCACGGGACGGCGACACCGTCAAGCTGCTGGCAGACCATGTGACGGATGCAGACGCCCTCAATGCGCTCGGTGAAGATTTTACGTTCGAACAGTATGCTTCCATCGTACCCGTTGTCACCAAAACCTTGACGCTCGATCTGAACCACAAGACGGTCGACTACCTCGAGGTTGGATTCACAGAGACTAACGAGGAAACGCAGAAAAAAGAAACTCTCGCGACAGGCAACCTGACTGTTACAGGCGAGGGCGCTTACGGCAGAATTTCAAATCTCATGTTCATGGCCGGCGCACTGGACATCCAGAGCGGCGAGATCGGCGGTTCAGGATGCGCGGGACTTCTCTGCGACGCGAACAGTGGCTCTGTGACCGTCAGCAACGGCACGGTGTATGGCCTCACCGTATTGGAGGGTGCTTCCGTCACCGTCAATGGCGGCTCCAAACACGCGGGTGAATGGGTTGTCGCTTCCGGCGCTACGCTGAACATTACGGACGGCACGTTTGGCGATGTGCAGTTCACGCGCAACGGAACCATCGCCATCAGCGGCGGCACGTTCCAAAGCATTAAGAGCTACATCGCAGAAGAGTTGCAGCCGCTCATGTCCCTGTTGGATACGCAGAAGGTGCACGCTTTCTACAAGGGCGACGACGTGCAGGACGGCAATGCAACGGAGCTGGCCGACGTAACCGTCAAGGAACACACCCACACCATGGTGAACAACAAGTGTGCCTGCGGATTTTCCTGCACCCACACGAACACCGAGGGCGCGAGTACCATCGACAAAGACGGCAAGTGCACGGTCTGCGGGACACAGTTTGCGGCCGGCATCGGCGAAACCTATTATACCGATGTGCCGTCCGCGCTGGATGCGGCAACTGACGGTCAGACCGTCAAGCTGCTGGCAAATACGATGCTGCCTGACGGTATATATGTCAGCAAAACCCTCACACTGGATTTGGACGGACACAGTCTGAGCGGATACAGCTTGAATGTCGGCGGCCTTACGGCCACGGGCCAGGTTCGCACCGGTAACCTGACGGTCATTGACAGCAGCGGCGGTAACGGCGCGGTGGGAGTGATCGTGCGGGACGGCGGTACACTGGTATTTGATCCGGAGAATGACCATACCACTTTGCTCCGGCTGGAGGTTTGGGGCGGCACAGTCAAGCTGTACGGCGGAAAGATTTCGAGAAGTGGTCTACAGCTGCATAAAGGTATCGCATTGGATGATCTGCTTCCCGGGCAAGCGGGACTGGCTTACTACAATGGCGACACGCAGCTCACGCTGAAGGAAGCCGCTTCCAAGACCTGCGACCTGGTGGTAAAGTCGTGCAGCCACGGCGGCAAGAACGGCTTTGATGGCACCAACTGTCCCTACTGCAACGCGCCCGCGGTGGCTGAAACAGCCTTGAACAATGGCGAGGGCAGCCGCCCGTGGCAGAGATTTGCTGATTTGCAGACAGCCCTTGACGCAGACAGAGACGGCGGCGCAGAATTCAATCTGCTGGCCGACGTGACCGGCGATTACACCATCGACGGTACGCGGGACACGGGACTTAACCTGAAAGGCCACTCCATCAAGGGTACGGTGACGGTCAAGGCGGCTGCGGCCAGCAACACCACCACTTTCAGCAACACACAAAACACCACCACAGCCAGCATTGACGCGGTCGTTGCCTACAGAGGAGCAAAACTCGCCGGGTCGAAATATCCCGCCGTGATCGGCGAATTGACGTTGGCAGAGGGCGCGACGTGGAAAAATATTCTGAATGACACAGCACTTGGATACAAGGTGCTCAACGCGGACGGCACCCACAAGTGGTATGCCCGGGATGATGTCAACGGCTCGCAGTTGAACAATGTTATCATCAATAGACTGCCCATCACCACCAAGACCCTGAATCTGAAGGTTGATGGCAAGAGCCTGACCGGCAACCCGCCGAAGGTGGAGCGCGGTACGACCGTCCAGCTTTGCGCCAGCTGCAATACAAGTGGTGCGGATGTATACATCTACACCGGGGAGATCGTTGGAAACAACGTGCCCACATACAGCCAGAGGAAAGCTGAATATCAAAAGATTGGCACCAACTGGTACTATGTCGTAGACTTGCCTTGTAACACGATTGGAAAATACAGCGTTTATTTCACCGCCACCAAGGACGGCTACACGGTGCAGAGCACCGAAAAGAAGCTGACCGTCACCAAGCCGAACCTCAGCAAGGCCGAGATCACCTTCCGCAGCAGCAACGAAAGCACCTATGAGCCTTATCGCTCCACCACTACCGCGCCGGGCTTCACCGTAACGTACAACGGCAAGACGCTGAAATTGGGCGTTGATTACACCGCCAGCGGCACTGCTTCCTCTGCTGGCGTAAGCACCCAGACGCTGACCATCAAGGCAGTCGAAGGCAGCGACTACACCGGCTCGAAAACCGCCGAATGGAGAATCGTTCCGCACAAGGCGAAGGTCGAGGTCGGAGACGTGATCAAGGCTTACGACGGCACGACCGATCTGCCCGACGGCAAGATTTCGCTTGTAAGCGCAGCAGGCTCCGCAGGCCATCAGGCCGGACTGCCGCTTCCTCTGTCGGAGGGCAACGGTTTCGAGCTGACCGACGCCAAGTATGATTCCGCCAACGCAAGCGAAACAGAAAAGAACATCTCCTTCACCGTCAAGCTGACAGACACGAACTATACCTTTGAAGACGGCACGACGGAAAAGGCCTTTACGCTGAACGGCGCGGATTTTGATGATAAGACCTTCCAGATCAATAAGGCCACCGCGCCCATGAATAACCCGACCGGCACACTGGACATAATCAACGGCACATGTCAGACGTACACCTATGACTTCAATAATATACTGCCCGGACTGCCCAAGGGCAAATATGGCACGATAAGCTATGGTCAGGCTGATATTTCCCTTGTTAGCCAAAGCGGATATTATTACGACGAGACGATCGTAGAGTTTAAAAAAGGCGTGCTGACTTTGGCACAGTTCTATGCGAAAGATGGAACAATGACCGGCCAAATCGGAACCGTCAAGGTGAATGTCACCACCACCAACTACGAAAACTTTCAGCTGAAGCTCGTCCTCAACGCGGTGGACCAAATCAAACCTGAGCCGGACGGCACAATCACCGCAATGCCGATTACCTACGGTGACACACTGAGCAAGAGCGAAATTTCGGGCAAGATGAAAGACCCCAATACCGGCAAATCCGTCAGCGGTACGTTTACATGGACAGATGGCACAATCACTCCTAACGCGGGCGGCTATGAAGCCGATTGGACATTCACCCCGGCTGCGGGCTACGAGAAATACGCAACCGCAACCGGCACTGTGACCGTCAAAGTTGTGCCTAAGTCCATCGAGGGGGCGGTTATCACGCTGAACCAGACGGCTTTCCCGTACGACACTACGGAAAAAGCACCGACCATTACCGAAGTGAAGCTGGCCAACTGGTCTGACGAAATAACCTACGATATTGTCAGCGGTGACAAGGCCACCAATGCAAGCGACAGTATCACCCTAACCATCCAAGGTAATGGAAACTACACCGGCACCGCCTCGGCGGAGTGGAAAATCACCCCCAAAGTCGTTACGAATCCCTCAATCAATGTTGCCCCCTGCACCTACAACGGGCATGAACAACAGCCGCCTGTCGAACTCAAAGACGGCGATGTGGTCATTCCGAAGGAAGAGTATGCAGTAAGCTATTCCGACAATATCAACGCGGGCAATAACACCGCCGCTGTAACCATCACGAACACCCCCGGCGGCAACTACACCGTCAGCGGCGGCGCAAACTTTACCATCAACAAGGCCGCCGCGCCCAGATCCGATTTCCATCCCGCAGTGACGGTCATCAACGATCTGGCAAAGACCTATGAAATGCTATTGACAGACAGCTACCTGCCTAAGCTGAGTTCTCCCTGTGGGTACGGCAACGTCAGCTATTCGTTGAGGGGCACCTACCTGACGGACGGCTACAAGGACACGGTTCAGGCCGAGGTTGTGGAGGAAAACGGTCAGTATAAGCTGAAGCTGACCGTTCCGGCAGTGGATTACAATAGGGTAAGTTCTGTCGGCACGATTGATGTCCGCGTCACCTCGGATAACTATCGAGATTTTTACTTAACCATCGGGGTGAAAACCAAAAACAAGGATGTTCCTGTGCCGGACGGCACCATCAGCGCAAGCGATATTACCTATGGTCAAGCGCTGAATGACAGTAAAATTGCAGGTAAGATGAAAGCTGGCGGCAAGGTGATTGACGGTACATTCACATGGACGAATGGCACGTTCAAGCCAGCTGCGGGCGACTATCCGGCTTCGTGGACGTTCACCCCTGCCAAGGGCTACGAAGAATATGCAACTGCGACCGGCACTGCAACCGTTACGGTCAACCCCAAGGCGGTTACGGTTTCGGGTATCACCGCAAACGACAAAGTCTATGACGGCACGACCAATGCTGGGCTGGATTACAGCGCGGTGACCATTGGCGGTGTTCTGGAAAATGACACCTTAACCGTTACTGCCACAGGTACAATGGAAAGCACTGATGTCGGTGAGAAGAAAGTCACGATTTCCAATTTGACGCTGGACGGCGATTCTGCCGCCAACTATGTGCTGGCTGAAAGCGGAAATCAGACCGAAACCACCGCCACTATCACCGCCAAGGAAGTCACCGTTACCATTACCTCGAACGGCGGCACTTACGGCAGTGTCACTGCCGCCGCTGCCGAACTTTCCGGCGCTGTGGCGGGGGAAAATATTCCTGTAACGCTTACCTACACCGGCAATGGCTACGACGCCACAGATGTTCCCGTCAATGTCGGCAGCTACACGGTTACAGCCTCGATTGCCAACAGAAATTACACGCTTACCGGAAAAACGACCGCCGACTTTGTGATTACCCCGAAGGCTGTTACCGTTTCCGGCATTACGGCAAACGACAAAGTTTATGACGGTACGACCGATGCAAAGCTGGATTGCAGTAATGCCCAGTTTGAGGGTATTCTGAAAAATGACAAGCTGACCGTTGCGGCTAAGGGTATGTTTGAAAAGGCTGTAGCAGGCAAGCAGAATGTTGCCATTTCCGGTTTGACGCTGGGCGGCGATTCTGCCGCCAACTATGTGCTGGCTGAAAGCGGAAATCAGACCGAAACCACTGCCACCATCACCGCCAAGGAAGTCACCGTCACCCCGGACAACAAGTCCAAGGTATATGAGGAAAAAGACCCCAAACTGACTTACATAGTCAGTGGTGTACTGAGTGGTGAAACGCTGACAGGTATCACGCTGGCGCGTGCTGAGGGCGAGAATGCCGGCGAGTATGACATCACCGGCACCGCTGATGCTGGCGCAAACCCGAACTACGATGTGACGTTTGCCAAGGGTACGTTTACCATCAAGCCGAAGTCCATCCAGAGCGCAACAGTTGTGCTGGGCAAGGGTCTTGCCGCCAACGGCGCGGAACAGACCCAAACGGTCGAGAAAGTCCTGCTGGACGGCAAAGAACTCCCCGCAGATTCCTACACCGTGGCGGGCAACACCGCCACTGCCCCCGGCAGCCACACACTGACCATCACCGCCAAGGGCAACTATACCGGCACTGTTGAACAGACCTACGTGATTATCCCCGCCAAGGCGGAGGATGCCCCCGGCGAGGAGATTGCGATTGGCAGCGGCGAGGTGAAAGTGGTTGTCAAGTCTGAGGGCACTGTGCCACCCGCCACCCTGCTGACCAACAAAGCCGAATTGCTTGCCATGTTGGTGGACAGCGGCGACATTACCGCCGATGAACTGGCACAGATTGCCGACGGCGCAAGCGTGGACATTGTGCTGACCGTGAAAGAGGCCAATGTCCCCGATGAAGTCAAAACTGCGATGGCACAGGCCGCCAAGGGCTGCACCATCGGGCAGTATCTCGACATCAGTCTGTTCAAGTACATGACGGTAAACGGTAGCCAACAGGCCGGTGTTGCCCTGCACACGACCAAAAACGCATTGACGATCTCCGTTGCGGTGCCGGACGCGCTCATCAATACGAACAGCGCGGTCAACCGCACCTACTGCATTGTGCGCAACCATGAAGGCACGATTACTGTGCTGGATGCCGCGTTTGACGCAGCCGGCAAGACGCTGACCTTTAAGACCGACCGCTTCTCCGACTACGCGATTGCCTATAAGGACACCGCCGTGCCGAGCAGCGGCAGCAATCCGTGCAGCAACAACAGTTCAAACGGCAGCGAAACCAAGAAGAACGAAGTTGCTGCTCCCACACCGGCCCCCACCCCGGCAAGCACTTCAAAGCCGTCCACCATAACGGCAATGCCGCAAACGGGCGATACCTCCAACCCCACGCTGTACGTCGTGCTTCTGGTGGCATCCCTGCTCGGACTTGCAGTTGTATTTGTCTGCAAGAAAAGAAACGATAAGTAATCGGTTATAAAGACAATTACAGATTGTTTTTGGCCCGACAGCCACAACGGCTGTCGGGTCTTTTTTTGCGTTCGCTTAATGTAAGATGCGTTGCCGTAATTCTTACCCGACCCGCGCGCCTCCGAATTTTGAGGTCTATTCAATGAAACCCAAAATTCAGGAGGTTTACGATGGCAAAGAAAAATAAGCTATGGTTTAGTGGTGAGGACGCGCAACTGGCTGCACGCTTTACAAAGTTCATGACCAAGGTGTTGTATGCCCGGCGCGCTTCTTACATTCGTGCACTGATGGTTAAGGCAAAGCATGAGATTTCCATTGAGGAATGCCGTGACGAGGTAGACACAGTGTATAGACGCCTGATGAACCCGATTGAGGAAAGCGTCGAGTCCAAGCTGATGTGGGAAGGAATCAAAAAGTATCTGCACAAGCTGACGCCGAAAGAGTGCGAGGTTATGATCTCTTTATGACGCAAACTGCCGTTACCGCAGGAGAAGCGGTAACGGCAGGGCAGGTTATAGGTTATGTAGGCAGTACCGGTGACAGCACCGGCAACCACCTGCATTTTGAGGTAATGCAGAATGGCGTGCGTGTGAATCCTATGGATATGGTTTCCGTGCGCTGATATAGGCCGGTATCAATTTTTTTTACTTGCGCTTGTCTTTCCTGCGCAGTACGAAAATTGCCGCCAGCGCGGAGCCGCTGACAATCAGCAGCGCAAACCACAATGCGGGGTTGGCGGTGTCGCCGGTGCGCGGAATCGGGGAAACAGGCTGCACCGTCGGCTGGGGCTGTGCCGTGGGCTGCGGTGTCACAGTAGGCTGCGGGGTTGTCGTTTCAGTCGGCTTTGCCTTGACGGTGAACTTAGCCGTAGCCGTACCGCTTTTAGAAACGATCGCAAGCGTATGCTCACCCACGGAAAGTGTAGCAACAAAATCACGGTTCAGCGTGATTATCGTGCTACCCTCCTTCTTCGTATAGTTCTTTTCGTCCAGCGTAGAGCCATCAAGCTCTACACGAAGGAAATCGGCGAAGGATGCGTCAGAAGTGAAAGACAGCTCCTTTTTCTCGCCCTGTGTGACCGTTGCACCATCACCGGCCGTGATTTTCGGGGGCAGCTTTGCCGTTACGGTTTGAGCCTTGGTGATTTCCTGTGTTGCTTTGGCGTCCTTGTAATACTTGTTGCAGCCGTCGCAGTACCAGTATTCGATATTGCCCTCAGAAGTCTTTGTTGCCGCCTTTGCATCTATATGCTTGAGGTTGGCGTGGTTGTTCGGGTCAAGCTTTCCGTAGCTCTCGCCGCAGACCTCGCACTTTGCCTTATCCTTGCAGGTAGCCGTGCCGCCGGTGTGCTCGTTTTGAATGGTAACCTTCTTTTCGGCAGAGAACGCAAAGCCGTCAGCGGTCTTTGCACTCACGATCAGCTTAAAGCTGTTTTCTTTCGCCGGATATGTGGATGCTTTTATGATACCGCTGTACAAACCATTCTCAACGGTCGGCGTAAGAGGACCGTCACCAAATCCGATAAATTTGTATCCGTAGGTTGCGCCGGTAGCTCTTTCCGGCAAAGTAAAGCTGAATTTGTAATCCTGCGTTCTGCAAACCTTGTCGGCACCGCTGATGTTAATGGTCGGAATATCCTTTTTCGCAGTTTCGTGATTGCAGAATTTGCACTTCTGCCAATACTGTCCGTTTTCGCTCTGCCACTCGTAGGTATGGCCGTTATTTACGGTCACGGTAACCCTTGTCTCGTTGTCTGCCCTATCGGTCACAACAATCGTTTGCTTGCCGCTTGCGGGGGAAAGAGCAAATTGACTGTTTCTATCAAGGCTGACTTCCGTGCCGTTCACCTTCACGGTGCCGATATACTTTTCGTCAACGGTAATAGTCTGTGCTGCGCAATAGGTTTTGCCGGCTTCAATGCCGGAGATAACGGGGACTGTTGCGTCCAGCACGATGCCGTTTGTGTTAATGTAGGCAACGTTTCCGCTGGTATCGGTCAGTTTTGCATAAATAACATACTCGTTATCGGGATTGATACTGAACGGTGCGGAATATGCCGTGAAAGTCATGCCCGCAAGTTCCGATTCGGTAAGCGCCTTATCGCTCAGCAGGTATTCGATCTTAACCGCTTTGCCGCTGTTGTCCGCGGCGGTAACGGTTACCGTCTGCGTATCCTTAAAGAACAAACGGAAGGTGATGGTGTTGAGGAAAGACTTCCAGCCGTTTTCGGCAATCTTGATTTCGCCTGTAGGCGCTGCAATATCACGCCACTGAGCCGTGATCGTCAAATCCTCGGCGGGCATGGTCGCGGGAATCGCTTTATCCCAGCCGATAATGCTCATGTGCGGTAAAGTAACACACAAGAATTTGATAGACAGCCTTCACTATTCAGAAAAATTAACCAAAAAAAAGCAAAATTGAATTTGATAATTGATATAATAGCTAAAATATGGTACTATAAAACAAAAGGAGATGATGCCAATGGTTTGATGAAACACACAACAAAATATAACTTTTTAAGCAAAGGAGGAAGTCCATAATGAGAAAAATCAAAACAATATTAGGGATAGTTTTTTCTTTAGCTATTGTAACAACAATGAACACTACTGTTTTTGCAGCTAACGATTCAGGAATACCAGAACGTAGAGGAGTATATATACGAGAATGTGTAGGTTATGAGCCTAATTATACGAATATTGATTATACTCATAAATTATTAGGTTCTGTTTCAGGCGATAATACTCAAGGCTCAAGTCCTATGCAAATTACATATCAATATGAACAAAGCGGAACAACCACCGCATCTATTGCGGGTTATGCCAATGGCACAACAGAAGCAAATGTTGTTTTTGCAAAAATGCAGGCGGAAGTAGGAGTTGAAGTTACCGGTTCACGTAGTTGGACAAAAGGAACATCAGCGGGTGTCTCATATAGTATTGCACCGGGGAAATTTGAAGTGTTAAATGTTTATATTCCTGCTGTTAGAACAGCTGGTCGTTTAAAATACAAGGTTTATATGGACGGCTATCCTGAAAATGTTTTTTATGAATATAAAACATTAACAGAATCTTATGCACCACAAAAAAATTCTGTCCATTATAAAGTAACAACTTCTAGCTACTCAGCCATAAAAGTTCCAAAGGGAATGACGGTATACACGCCAACAGGAGTATATAAAGCACAATGAAAAACAAATTGTTTATATTACTATTAGCTTTTGTACTTTTGTTGAGTGCTTGTTCTAATAATTCTCCACCTGATGACAACACAAAAGAAGTACTGCCAGAGCTTGAAAGTGCCGGTTCTATTGAAAGCCGGGGCGAGAAATTTATTGAAAATTTTCCACAAGACTATCCTTCATTTGAATTATTAGAATATGTTTTTGGTTCCGCTGAAAATGCCCCAATACAACTGGTTGCGATAGCCCGAAATAAAGAAACTGGTTCATCAGCTACATTATTTGTGCTTGATGAAAATGGGGTAGGTCAGGTAGTTCTTGCAAGTGGTTATTCAGCGACATATTGCAAAGAAGATGGATTACAACTTGATAAAAACGTAATTTCTATTTCTTTGAATTTGGAAATCTCTAGTACAAATTCTGAAATTCACGACTTTAATATTACAGTAACACAGGAGGAAAATCAAGGTAAAGTCAATACAGTGTATTCTTCACAAGAAAACATCAGATCGAAAGTAGCAAATCCAGCCGAGCCAGTCAACGGCAAGTAAATGGGCTTCGCCCACCGTTGACAGCCCCGCCTGTCTTTGCAAATGTGTAGCCAAGAGGACGATAGCCCAAAGTGCTACCGCCCTCTTTTATTTTACAACTGAATAACCGCTGCCCCATAGCGGCACATGAAGCAGTAAGTCTGAAAAAGATTTGCTGCTTTTTTTGCGCCCATTTTTGGCAAATCGAGAAAGTATCGGTACTGATAAGTGAGCAGGGGGAAATTCCCGTTTTCTATCAAGCAGCGGGCAAAACACAGCTTCTGAAACGCCTTATTGTTGGGAAAGACCAAGCCGCCGGAAAAGTCTTTGCCAGAAAGAGAGGGAGAACGCCAGCCCGCAGCCTTTTATGAAAAAACTGGTTGCGATTTCCCGAAAAAGTGGCAGTAGGAAGTGAGCGGCAGTCCGGCAGTTTCTTAGAGCAAGATTCTACCGCAGTACCAAAATTCGCTTTTCGCTCATTTTGCCCCTGCGGGAATCTTGTTGGGGAGTGCCTTCCCCAAACCCTGCTTATGCGGCTTGCGCCGCTTAAAAATCCCTCAAAATATTTTTTCGGATTTTTCAAAAACAGTTCCGCTTCACACCCCGTTTTTCTCCTATTAGTGAGAGGACACCACGCACAGAAAGGAGGTTTTACCATGCGAAAACGATACAACACGCCGCACCGCAGCCGGGTAGTCAAGACACGCATGACCGAGGAAGAATACGCCGAGTTTGCGGAAAGGCTTTCTGCCTGCAACATGAGCCAAGCCGAGTTTATCCGGCAAGCCATAACCGGGGCAGCCATACGCCCCATCATAACCGTTTCCCCCGTCAACGACGAGCTGCTTGCCGCTGTCGGGAAGCTGACCGCCGAATACGGCAGGATCGGCGGCAACTTAAACCAGATAGCCCGGACGCTGAACGAGTGGCACAGCCCCTACCCGCAGCTTGCCGGGGAGGTACGGGCGGCGGTTTCCGACCTTGCTGCCCTAAAGTTTGAAGTCTTGCAGAAAGTAGGTGACGCTGTTGGCAACATTCAAACATATCAGCTCTAAAAATGCGGACTATGGCGCAGCGGAAGCCTACCTCACATTTGAGCATGACGAGTTTACCATGAAGCCCACCCTTGATGAAAACGGGCGGCTGATACCGAGGGAGGATTACCGCATTTCTTCCCTTAACTGCGGGGGCGAGGATTTCGCCGTTGCCTGTATGCGAGCCAATCTCCGCCATGAGAAAAATCAAAAACGGGAAGATGTGAAAAGCCACCACTATATCATCAGCTTTGACCCACGGGACGGAACAGACAACGGCTTGACCACAGACCGGGCGCAGGAACTGGGGGAACAGTTCTGCAAGGCACATTTCCCCGGACACCAAGCCCTAATCTGCACCCACCCGGACGGGCATAACCACAGCGGGAATATCCATGTGCATATCGTCATCAACTCCCTGCGGATTTACGAAGTCCCGCTTCTGCCCTACATGGACAGACCAGCCGACACAAGGGAGGGCTGCAAGCACCGCTGTACCAATGCCGCTATGGAATATTTCAAGAGTGAAGTCATGGAGATGTGCCACCGGGAGGGGCTTTACCAAATCGACCTCTTGAACGGCAGCAAGGAACGGATAACGGAACGGGAATACTGGGCGGCAAAGAAAGGACAGCTTGCCCTTGATAAAGAGAACGCCGCCAGAGAAGCCGCCGGACAGCCGACCAAGCCCACCAAGTTTGAAACGGACAAGGCGAAGCTGCGCCGGACGATACGGCAGGCACTTTCCCAAGCTACCAGCTTTGACGAGTTTTCTTTCCTCTTGCTGCGGGAGGGCGTGACCGTCAAGGAGAGCCGGGGGCGTCTTTCCTACCTCACGCCAGACAGGACAAAGCCTATCACAGCCCGGAAGCTGGGGGACGATTTTGACAAGGCTGCTGTCCTTGCCCTGCTCACGCAGAACGCCCACAGAGCCGCCGAACAGACCACAGCCATACCCGAATACCCCCACACCCAAAAGGGACGCTTGCGGGAGGAAAAAGCCAAAAAAACCACCCCGGCAGACAACACCTTGCAGCGCATGGTTGACCGGGAAGCCAAGCGAGCCGAGGGCAAGGGCGTGGGCTATGACCATTGGGCGGCAAAGCACAACCTAAAGCAAATGGCAGCTACCGTTACCGCCTATCAGCAGTATGGCTTTTCTTCCCCGGAGGAACTGGACGAAGCCTGTTCTGCCGCTTATGCCGCCATGCAGGAAAGCCTTACAGAGCTGAAGCAGGTGGAAAAGACGCTGAACGGGAAAAAGGAGCTGCAACGGCAGGTACTTGCCTATTCCAAGACCCGCCCTGTCCGGGACGGGCTGAAACAGCAGAAAAACGCCAAAGCAAAAGCAGCCTACCGACAGAAGCACGAAAGTGACTTTATCATAGCAGACGCAGCCGCCCGTTATTTCAGGGAGAACGGCATTTCCAAGCTGCCGAGCTATAAATCCCTGCAAGCAGAGATTGAAAGCCTTATCAAAGAGAAAAACAGCGGCTACAACGATTACCGGGCAAAACGGGAGGAATACCGCCGCTTACAGACCGTCAAGGGCAATATCGACCAGATTTTACGCCGGGAGCGCAAGCCTGTGAAAAGGCAGGAACAGGAGCGTTAAAAACCGCCCCGAAATGATACCGGAACCAAACAAAAACAGGGATATGCCCTTACCCCTATCCGCAATACTCCCCGACCTCAAAACAGGGCGTACAGGGCAAAAAATCCCCGAAAATGATACCGAGATGATACAGAATTACCGCCGATACCGCCACACCAGCGGAAACGGCAGAAAGGAGCGCACCCATGCCAAGAATGAGCAAGAAACGGCGGCTGGAATGGTCTTTTTTCCTGCGGCAAGTGAAAGTCGGGAATACCACCTGCGACCGTATCACATACAACGACCTCTGCCGGGGCTGTACACATAGCTGCAAGCAGAGCTTCCGGGCGGTTATCATACTCTGCCCCCGCTACTACTCCAAACGCCGGAAAAAGGAGGACAGGGACAATGGCAGATAACCGCAAATATTACTACCTCAAGCTGAAAGAGAACTTTTTTGACAGCGACTCCATTGTGCTGCTGGAAGATATGAAAGACGGGATTTTATACTCCAATATCCTCTTGAAGCTGTACTTAAAATCGCTGAAAAACGGCGGGAAATTGCAGCTTGACGAGCATATCCCCTACACAGCGCAGATGATAGCAACACTGACCCGCCACCAGATAGGGACAGTTGAGAGGGCTTTAGAGATTTTCCGGCAGTTGGGGCTTGTGGAGCAGCTTGACAGCGGGGCTTTCTATATGACCGACATTGAGCTGATGATAGGACAGTCCTCTACCGAAGCCGAGCGAAAACGGGCTGCAAGGCTGGAAAACAAGGCACTTTTACCGCCCCGGACAAAAGGCGGACATTTGTCCGACATTCGTCCACCAGAGATAGAGTTAGAGTTAGAGAAAGAGATAGAGATAGAAAAAGAGAGAGAGGGAGAAACGGGACACCCCGCCCCCGCCGCTTATGGCAGATACAACAATGTGATACTGACCGATACAGAGCTTTCCGGGCTGAAAACAGAGCTGCCCGACAAGTGGGAGTATTATAGTGACCGGCTTTCCTGCCATATCGCTTCCGCCGGGAAGCAGTACCACAGCCATGCAGCCACCATTTACAAGTGGGCGCAGGAGGACGCTGCCAAAGGCAAGGCTGCCCCGAAACAGGGCATACCCGATTACTCATGCAAGGAGGGCGAGAGCTTATGAAAAACGAGATTGAAGCTATGATTACGGACATTACAACCACTACCGCCGAAGCGGAGGACTACACAGGCGAGGACGGGCTTTTATACTGCGGCAAGTGCCATACGCCCAAAGAAGCCTACTTTGCAGAGGGAAAGACCTGTTTCGGGCGTGACCGCCACCCAACAGACTGCGACTGCCAGCGGGCAGCCCGTGAAAACCAGCAAGCCGCCGAAAGCCGACAGAAGCACCTTGAAACAGTGGAGGACTTGAAACGCCGGGGCTTTACCGACCCCGCTATGCGGAACTGGACATTTGAGCATGACAACGGCAGAAACCCACAGACCGAAACCGCCCGCTTTTATGTGGATAGCTGGGAAACCATGCAGGCTGAAAATATCGGCTACCTGTTTTGGGGCGGCGTGGGGACAGGAAAAAGCTACCTTGCTGCCTGTATCGCCAACGCCCTTATGGAGCAGGAAGTCCCGGTGTGCATGACAAACTTTGCAACGATACTGAATGACCTTGCCGCCAGCTTTGAGGGCAGGAATGAGTATATTTCCCACCTTTGCAGCTACCCCCTGCTGATACTTGATGATTTTGGTATGGAGCGAGGGACGGAATACGGGCTGGAACAGGTTTACAGCGTGATTGACAGCCGTTACCGAAGTGGCAAGCCGCTGATCGCCACGACCAACCTCACGCTGGAGGAATTGCAGCACCCGCAGGACACACCCCACGCCCGTATCTATGACAGGCTGCTTTCTATGTGCGCCCCCGTCCGCTTCACGGGCAGCAATTTCCGAAAGGAAACCGCACAGGAAAAGCTGGAACGATTAAAGCAACTGATGAAGCAGCGAAAGGAGAGCCTATGACAGAAACGAAACAGACAAGCACCACCAAAACAGACCGCCGTCCGGACTGTGTAACGGAAATCCGCATGGGCAACTCCGTCCTTACCGTTTCCGGCTTCTTCAAGCAGGGCGCAACCGATACCGCAGCCGACAAGATGATGAAAGTGCTGGAAGCGGAAGCTGCTACACAAAAAACAGCGATTTGACCGACCATAAAGAAGCAGATTTGACGCTTTTGCCGCTATACAGACAGCCGCCCCATGTGGTACAATCAAGGTACGGAATAGTGGGGCTGGCTGTCGGAAACGGAGGATTTTATGTTAAGACAGACCACCCAGAAAATCACTGCCCTTTATCCAAGACTATCCCATGAGGACGAGCTGCAAGGCGAAAGCAATTCCATTTCCAACCAGAAGCGTATTCTTGAAACCTACGCAAAGCAGAACGGTTTTTCCAATCTGCGCTGGTACACGGACGATGGCTATTCTGGTGCGAACTTCCAAAGACCGGGTTTTCAATCCATGCTTGCGGACATTGAAGCCGGGAAAGTGGCTACCGTTATCGTAAAGGATATGTCGAGGTTAGGGCGAAACTACCTGCAAGTGGGAATGTACACGGAAATGATTTTCCCACAGAAAGGTGTCCGCTTCATCGCTATCAATGACGGAGTGGACAGCGCACAGGGCGACAATGACTTTGCCCCGCTGCGGAATATCTTTAACGAATGGCTGGTGAGAGATACGAGCAAGAAAATCAAAGCAGTAAAACGCTCAAAAGGCATGAGTGGCAAGCCCATCACAAGCAAGCCTGTGTATGGCTACCTCATGGACGAGGACGAAAATTTCATTATTGACGAGGAAGCCGCACCCGTAGTCAAGCAGATATACAACCTCTGCCTTGCCGGGAATGGTCCGACCAAGATAGCCCGTATGCTCACAGAGCAGCAAATCCCTACGCCGGGGACGCTGGAATACCGCAGGACGGGCAGCACACGCCGCTATCACCCCGGCTATGAATGCAAATGGGCGACAAATACTGTGGTGCATATCCTTGAAAATCGGGAGTACATGGGCTGTCTGGTGAACTTCAAGACGGAGAAACCGTCCTACAAGACCAAACACAGCGTAGAAAATCCCATTGAGAAACAGGCAATTTTCGAGAACCACCATGAGCCTATCATTGACACCCAGACATGGGAGCGTGTGCAGGAATTACGCAAACAGCGCAAGCGTCCGAACCGCTATGATGAAGTGGGCTTGTTCTCCGGCATACTGTTCTGTGCGGACTGCGGCAGTGTCATGTATCAGCAGCGATACCAGACGGACAAGCGCAAGCAGGACTGTTATATCTGCGGCAACTACAAGAAACGCACCCATGACTGTACGGCGCACTTTATCCGCACCGACCTCTTGACCGCTGGCGTACTCTCCAATCTGCGGAAAGTGACAAGCTATGCGGCAAAGCATGAAGCTCGGTTTATGAAGCTCTTGATTGAGCAGAACGAGGACGGGGGCAAGCGCAGGAACGCCGCTAAGAAAAAGGAACTGGAAGCCGCCGAGAAACGCATAGCCGAGTTATCCGCTATCTTCAAGCGGCTGTATGAGGACAGCGTGACCGGGCGCATATCAGACGAGCGTTTCACAGAGCTGTCGGCAGACTATGAAGCAGAACAACGGGAGCTGAAAGAAAGAGCCGCTGCTATCCAAGCGGAGCTTTCCAAAGCACAGGAAGCCACCGTGAACGCAGAAAAGTTTATGAATGTTGTCCGGCGGCATACCAGCTTTGAAGAACTTACCCCTACTCTGTTGCGGGAGTTTGTAGAGAAAATCGTTGTGCATGAGTGCAGCTATGACGAGAACAAGACCCGTAGGCAGGACATTGAGATTTATTATTCTTTTGTTGGCAAGGTGGACTTGCCCGAATAACCGCCCGACCTATCCGACATACCTCATGTGCCGGATAGGAACGGCAAAATTTTTTACACTTCTATTACTTCTTTATCACACATCAGTAAAAGGTGTAGCCTTCTCTTGTCGGGTCGGCAGGGGCGGTGATTGCCGTGCCGTAGTCCTGTGTGATGGGTGCAATTTCGCTGCCGCCGTTGGAGTCAAAGGTAATTGTGTATTGATTTACCTTCCACTTTGCCGTGATAGTCATATTTTCGGCAGGCATGGTCGCGGGAATCGCCTTATCCCAGCCGATGAAGGTGTAGCCTTCTCTTGTCGGGCTGGCGGGAGCGGTAATTGCCGTGCCGTAATCCTGTGTAATGGGTGTAATCTCACTTCCACCGTTTGTATCAAAGGTGATGGTGTATTGATTTACCTTCCACTTCGCCGTGACAGTCATATTTTCGGCAGGCATGGTCGCGGGAATATCCCTGTCCCAACCTGTAAAGGTGTAGCCCTCTCTTGTCGGGTCGGCAGGGGCGGCAATCGCTGTGCCGTAGTCCTGTGTGATGGTAATATCCGCTTCGCCGTTTTCGGGCTTGACTGTGACGGTATATTGATTGATCTCCCACTTCGCCCAATATTCCTTGTTGCCCGTTTCGATGTTGCTGATTGCCGTAACAGGAGAGCCGGTCAGATTTTCGTTGTAATACCAGCCCTTGAAGGTGTACCCGGTGCGCGTCACATCTGTCGGGAGTGTTGCGCCCACGCCATAGGTGTATCCGGTGACATTGCCGCTGTTGATCGTGCCGCCGTTCGTATTCAGGGTTACGGTATAGGTCGGGGCTGTCCACTGCACTGTCAGTGCTGTCACATCAGCAGGAACACTGGCACCGGGGGCGTAGGAATTGCCATTGCTGTCAAGCCACATAAAGTAACTGCCTGTACCTCCGTTCGGGCGGGTCATGCCGTCGGACGCGGGAGCGGTAAATGTGCTGCCGTTTTTCACAATGATCTGAATAGCATCGGAGCTGCCGCCCAGCTTGCCGCCGCCAAGGTTGAGGGTAACGGCTTTCAGCCCGTCAGCGCCCAGCGTGCCGGGGTTCGGGACTTCAAGGACGGGGCGGAAGCCGAAGGTCAGGTAAGAGGTATTGTAGCTGGTCCAGAAACGGGCCGAACGCTTCCACCCGCGAACCGCACGGAACAACGCCGAAATTCTTATAGTAGTATCTTGTCCACACGAAAGCATCTTCCCCCAGTTTTTGATATATCCGTCGTCCTTATCCAGTATCTTATCCCATTCGTTGCTTTTGGGCGTGCCGCGTTCTGAATCATCTGAGCCTGTATAACTACTTCCCACGGACGGCACACGCAGGGTATAGCCCACGCCGCCGGCGACATAGTCCTTGCCGAAAATCAGACTTTTCGTATTTAAGTCATTCCAGCTTACCGTATGCGTTACGACATAGTCCGCCACAAACAGGCTGTGGGGATATTTGTTCTGCTGTGCATAATCCTCGGTGGTTGCCATCTCCGACATGAGCTTGTAGGCGTCCACCGTCCCTGCGTAGGTAAAAGGCACATAGTGCAGGGTATTATCCGGCAGAGCATCGTTCACCGTGCCGGGAATACCCATTGCCGATAGGTCAAAGTAATAGGTGCCGCCGGGTTTGAGGGAAAACTGCTCTGATAAAGCAAACTGCGCCGTGAGCTTGGTAACATCCGCCGGAACACTGTCGCCGGGGGCGTAGAATTTACCGTCGCTGCCGAGCCACATGAAGTAGCTGCCTGTATCTCCGTCCGGGCGGGTCAGGCCGTCGGATGCAGGCGCGGCAAAGCTCTCGCTGCTTTTCACAATGATTTGAATATCCTCGGAGCTGCCGCCGAGCGTTCCGCCGCCAAGGTCAAGGGTAACGACCTTCAGTCCGTCAGAACCCAGTGCGTCAGGGTTCAGGATTTCAAGGACGGGGCGGAAACCGACGTCCGGGATGGAGTGCGCAGCATAGTCGAGGTTCCAGCGGCGGGCCGAAGCGTACCCGCGAACCGCAGGGTCCGACGCGTTGCCAAAATAAGCATCCTGCCCCCACGAATACATTTGATTCCAGTTTTGGATATATCCGCTGTTCTTGTTCAGCACCGCGTCCCACTCATTGCTTTGGGGCGTACCGCGCTCTGAATCGCCTGAATCGGTAAACCCACTTCCACAAGACGGCGCACGCAATGTATAGCCCACGCCGCCTGCGGCATAGTCCTTGCCGAAAATCAGACCTGCGCCATTCAGGGCATCCCAGCTTACATCATTTGTTACGGCAAAATCCGCAATGAACAGGCTGTGGTCGTATTTGTTCTGCTGTGCATATACCTCGGTGGTTGCCATCGCAGACGTGAGCTTGTAGGCGTTCACCGTTCCTGCGTAGGTAAAGGGAACATAGTGCAGCGACGCATCCGGCAGGCTGCCGTTAGCCGTGCCGGGAATATTCATCGTCGAAAGGTCAAAATAATATCTGCCGCCGGGGGTGAGGGAAAACTGCTCGTTAGGCGAATCATTAGCCAATAGCATTGGCGCAGCCAGCGCCCCCAATTCAGCGGCAGCTTCCGCATACCGGGTCATATCCAGCTCATCGATTTCCTCGTCGGAGAGCGTCTCCTTCGCCTCGTCGATGGCCTCAAGCTGCGCCTTGACTTCTTCGGCGTTATCTTCAGTGATTTCTTCTGCGTTCGGTAAACCGTCGATCATGGCCTGTACCTGATCTGCGGCACTCAGCTCTATGGAACCATTCGGATCATCGGCTCTCTCGGTGCTGCCGTTTTCGCCGGTTCTGTCCTCAACAGGGATGTATTGACCGCAGTTCTGCGGTATGGCATTCTCCGCTCCACAGACAGGGCATTCCTTGTTCATGTTGTCCGTCGTGCAGGCCGTTTCACAGCTGCAAACGGGCGGGGTTTCCGTGCTTTCCTCCGCAAAAGCCGCTGTCGGCATAAGGCATAGCAGCATACACAGGGCAAGCAGGGTGCTGAATATGCGTTTTTTCATTTTGCTTCCTCCGTTTCACCGTCTCTTGACAGCTTAAAATCGTATTTCATTTCCAGCATGGCAAACAGCTTATACATAACCTCTGTGGCAATCGCCTTGATATCCAGTGTCTGAATAAAGGCAAGCACTTTGGCCTGCTCCTCCTCCGGCACCTTGTACACTCTCAGTTCCGCCGTCAGAAAGCGGCTGATTTTTCGCTCCAGCGGGAAATGAATGTCACATTTGCGTGCCATATAGCTGCGCATCAGTCCCGCCGTGCCGATGTCCATTTCATAAAAATCGCTGTCGGTGTAATCGGGGAAATTCCCGCCGAAAATCTCTTTTAATTCCGCCGTGGTATGCACATAGATATATTCCGCCGTATCCGGGGCGGTATAGGCTTCGATATAAATCTCCCGCAGATTCTCGTTCAACTCGGTGAGGGTGAGCTGGATCGCCGTATCCACCGCATAGGCATACACCGACGGCAGCTTGCTGTCCGCAATGCTCCGTGCCACACCAAACTGACCGTCGAACATCGTTTCGGTCGAATCCAGCAAAATTTTATCCTTGGTCGGAAACAGATTCAAATAGCTTCCTCTTGCAACGCCCGCTTCGTCAACAATCTGACTGACCGAGGTGTTTTTATACCCCTGCTCCAAAAAAAGACGAACGCAGGCGGTCAGGATTTTCTTCCTTGTTTCGCTGCTGCTTCTGCGCAAATAAATCACCTCTATAAAAGCGTTGGTATTCGTACTAATAATAACATCTCAAGAATGAAAAGGCAAGTGGTATTTGAGGCTTTCTGCGTTGAATTGTGACATTTTCGCAAATGCTGCCTTCTTCAATTACTCACAGAACTTTATGACTTCTTGAATACTTCCCGAAAAAGAAAAGCCGCTGTCGCTTTACAGCAGCCTTAGATAATCTGGAATTACGAACAAGGCTCACATGTAGCATTCGACTCCGAATATCAGCCAGTACACATATGAGGACGGAAAATGTAGCAGCTTTTGAAAAGATTGCTTTTTTCTGCTCAAAGTGCTATAATCGGTATATACCGAATACAGAGGGAGGAAAAAGCCCATGCCAAGACCGCCACGGTGCCGTCGAATTTGTGGCGTACCACAAGTTGATACCTTCTGCCCCAACGGGTGCGAGAATACCGAGCCGATCCTGCTGACGCTGGACGAATACGAGGTCATTCGGCTGGTTGACTCGGAGCAGCAAACCCACGAGCAGTGTGCCACTCAAATGGACATTTCCCGCTCTACCGTGCAGGAGATTTACGAAAGCGCACGGAGCAAGATCGCAGCGTGTCTTGTCCACGGGAAACCGCTGCACATCACCGGAGGAAACTACCGCATCTGCGGAGGACAGGAGGCAGCTCACTGCGGCCGTTGCTGCCGGATGCAGAGAGCCAACACAGAAAAACCCAACAAAAAATGCAAAGGAGATTCCATTATGAAAATTGCAGTTACCTACGAAAACGGTCAAATCTTTCAGCATTTCGGTCACACCGAACAGTTCAAGCTTTATGAAGTTGCGGACGGCAAAATCGTCCATGCGGAAGTTGTTGATACCAACGGCAGCGGTCACGGCGCACTGGCAGGCTTCCTGATGCAGCACGGTGTGGACACTTTGGTTTGCGGAGGCATCGGCGGCGGTGCGCAGGCAGCACTCGCCGAAGCAGGTATCAAGCTCTACGGCGGTGTCAGCGGGGACGCTGACGCAGCGGTGAGCGCATTGCTCAACGGAAGTTTGGGCTACGATCCTAATGTTCACTGTGACCACCATGACCACGAGCACGGCGAGGCTGGTCACACCTGCGGTAACCACGGCTGCGGCAAGCACAGCTGCCATTGATATGGAACGCACACTGACACAACTTCCGTTCTGGTCATCCTTGACCGAACAGGAGCAAGAAACGCTGCGCCGAAGTGCCTTTGTCCGTCATTATGAAAAGGGTGCGTTCGTTCACAGCAGCGACAATGAATGTCTCGGAATGCTGCTTATTCTTTCCGGCGAGATCCGCACCTATCTTCTCTCTGATGAGGGGCGGGAGGTAACGCTGTTCCGCCTGTATCCGGGCGAACTATGCGTGCTTTCCGCCTCCTGCGTGATCAGTCAGATCACCTTTGATACGCAAATGACTGCCGGAATGGATACGGACGTTCTGATTATCCCTGCAATTGTCATTGCTGCACTCAAGGAGAAAAATCTCCATGTCCGCTGTTTTCTCTATGAACTGGCAACGAAACGGTTTTCTGATGTGATGTGGGCGATGCAGCAGATTATGTTCAAGGGATTGGATCAGCGGCTGGCAGAATTTCTCCTTGCCGAAGCGGAGCGTACCGGCTCCGACACGATACGCATGACCCATGAGCAGATCGCCCAGCACATCAGCTCGGCACGGGAGGCAGTGGCACGGATGCTCAAAAGCTTCTCGGAGGACGGGCTGGTGGAGCTGAAGCGTGGTGCAATCACGCTGCGGGATAAGAACAGACTAAATCGTCTAAAATAAAAAGAAATGTGACTTCGTTACAGAAGAAAATCATAGATTTGCTACAATAAAAGCAGAAAAACAGGAAGGAGTATCCACCATGAAAGAAACGAAATACGCAGGAACTCAAACCGAAAAAAACCTGTTGGCTGCCTTTGCCGGTGAGTCCGAGGCACGCAACAAGTACACCTATTTTGCATCCAAGGCCAAGAAGGAAGGCTACGAACAGATCGCGGCGCTGTTCCTCAAAACCGCTGATAATGAGAAGGAACACGCCAAGCTGTGGTTCAAAGAGCTGAACGGCATTGGCGACACCGCCGAAAACCTTCTCTCCGCCGCTGAGGGCGAGAACTACGAGTGGACGGATATGTACGACGGCTTTGCCAAAACTGCCGATGAGGAAGGTTTCCATGAGCTGGCGCAGCGTTTCCGCCTGATCGCCGCCATTGAAAAGCACCACGAGGAGCGCTACCGTGCCCTGCTGCACAATGTGGAGATGGCGGAGGTCTTCGCCAAGAGCGAGGTCAAGGTGTGGGAGTGCCGCAACTGCGGTCACATTGTGATCGGTGAGAAAGCGCCGGAGGTCTGCCCTGCCTGCAACCATCCCCAGAGCTATTTTGAAATTCACGCAGAAAACTATTAAAGTAAAGAAAAGGAGAATTATCATGGATCAGAAGTTTTACATTTGCGAGCATTGCGGTAACATCATTGCCAAAGTTAAGGACGTAGGCGTTCCTGTCGTCTGCTGCGGCAAGCCGATGAGCGAGCTCGTTCCCGGCACCACCGACGCCGCCGTGGAGAAGCACGTCCCTGTCTGGACGGTGGAAAACGGCATCGTCCATGTCAAGGTCGGCTCCGTGGAGCACCCCATGCTGCCGGAGCACTACATCGAATGGGTATCTCTCCAGACCAAGCAGGGCAATCAGCGTAAGGAATTGCATCCTGGCGAAAAGCCGGAGGTCTGCTTCGCGCTCTGCGAGGGCGACGAGGTCGAGGCGGTCTACGCCTACTGCAACCTCCACAGTCTGTGGAAAGCGTAATTCATCTTTCAAAAATCCGGTGCTTTTTTGAGCACCGGATTTTTTTTATCAACGTGACCTCGTCACAGAAAAATGCTTTGTCCTGCGGTATGATAAAGCCACAATCAATAAACAAGAAAGATGTGGCGAACATGAAAATCAAGCTCAATCCCGATTAGGAGATTGTCAGCACCATCAGAGAAGTGACCGGAGAAGAGGAGAGAATCGAAATGGAGATCAGAAAACGAAACGGGGAGTCTGTTCCCTTTCAACAGGAGAAAATTTTCAACGCCATGAAAAAGGCGTTTGACGGACAGGGCCGGGAGATCGGGAGCAGCGAGCTGGATGAGATCCTCGCCACCGTTCTCGACAATCTCTCCGTCACAGTGCCGCTCACCGTGGAACGTGTGCAGGACGAGGTGGAGCGAACGCTCATGGAGCGCGGACACTATGAGGTGGCCAAGGCGTACATCCTCTACCGCGAAAAGCGGTCTGCGCTGCGCCGTGTCCGGCATACCATCGCTCGGACGGTGGGGGATGACTCGCTTGACGAGGTGCTGCGCCGCATCCAGATGGATTTTACCGAGGAAGTCTACTCCCTCGCGGCGCTTCAAATGAAGTTTGAGAGTTTCTGTCGCCCGGGCATGACGGAGGATGAGCGGGCTGAGGCACTGACCAAGGCGGCGGTAGAGTTGACTACGGCAGAGGCACCCAAGTGGGAGTTCATCGCGGCGCGGCTTCTGAACCACTCCTTTCGCTGTCGCAACGCACAGGAATGGGAGGGGCGCGGCGTCGGCGACCTCTATGGCAGGCTTCGCTATCTGACGGATAAGGGACTCTACGGTGACTATATCCTTGCCCACTATACCCACGAGGAGATTGCCATGGCGGAGGACTTTCTCTGCCCGGAACGGGACGAGCTGTTCACCTACTCCGGCCTTGACCTTCTGCTCAAACGCTATGTGATCCAGTCACGCAGCCGCGTGCCGCTGGAAACACCGCAGGAGATGTTTTTGGGTATCGCGCTGCATCTTGCTATGAACGAAGGCTCTGACCGCATGGGGTGGGTAAAGCGCTTTTACGATATGCTCAGCCGTATGGAGGTCACGATGGCGACACCTACCATGTCTAACGCGCGAAAGCCCTACCATCAGCTTTCAAGCTGCTTTGTGGACACTGTGCCGGACAGTCTGGACGGCATCTACCGCTCGCTGGACAACTTCGCAAAGGTCTCTAAATTCGGCGGTGGAATGGGGATGTACTTCGGTAAGGTGCGCGCTGCAGGCAGCACCATCCGCGGCTTTCAAGGGGCGGCGGGTGGTGTTATCCGCTGGATTCGGCTGGTCAACGACACCGCCGTGGCGGTGGATCAGTTGGGGATGCGGCAGGGCGCTGTGGCGGTTTACTTAGACGCATGGCACCGGGATCTACCGGAATTCCTTCAACTGCGCACTAACAATGGCGATGACCGCATGAAGGCGCATGATGTGTTTCCTGCCGTGTGCTATCCGGATCTCTTCTGGCGACTGGCGGAGGAGAACATAGACGCGCCGTGGCATCTCATGTGTCCGCATGAGATCCTCACGGTCAAGGGCTACGCTCTGGAGGATTACTGGGGTACGGAATGGGAGAAGCGGTATCTGGACTGCGTCAATGACCCGCGCATCGAAAAGCGCAGCGTCACCGTCAAGGACATCGTGCGGCTGGTGCTTCGCTCGGCAGTGGAGACCGGCACGCCCTTCGCCTTCAACCGCGACAGCGTAAATCGTATGAACCCAAACGGCCACGAGGGAATGATCTATTGCTCCAATCTCTGCACGGAGATCGCGCAGAACATGGCGCCCATCGAGCATATCAGCACTGAGGTGCACACGGAGAACGGCGACACAGTGGTGGTGACGGCCACACGCCCAGGTGAGTTTGTGGTCTGCAACCTGGCGAGTCTGTCTCTCGGTAATGTGCCGGTGGAGGACGAGGCCTATATGGAACGCACGGTGGAAACGGCCATCCGCGCACTGGATAATGTGATCGACCTCAACTTCTACCCGTTGGAATACGCGCGGCTTACCAATCAGAAGTACCGCAGCATCGGCCTGGGCGTCAGCGGCTACCACCACATGCTGGCAAAGCGCGGCATCCGCTGGGAGAGCGAGGAGCACCTTGCCTTCACCGACGCGGTGTTCGAGCACATCAACTACGCCGCCGTCAAGGCGGACGCAGCACTGGCACGGGAAAAGGGTCGTTACGCGCTCTTTGAGGGCAGCGACTGGCAGACGGGCGCTTATTTTGAAAAGCGGGGTTATACCTCCGAAAAGTGGCAGGCGCTTGCGAAAACGGTGGCGGTGCAGGGAATGCGCAACGCCTATCTGCTGGCGGTCGCACCGACCTCCAGCACATCTATCCTCTCCGGCACGTCGGCGGGCATCGATCCAATTATGAAGAAATTCTTCTTAGAGGAGAAAAAAGGCAGCATGCTGCCCCGCGTTGCCCCGGAGCTTTCTATGGATACATGGTGGTACTATAAGGCGGCGCATCTGATCGACCAAAGCTGGTCGGTGCGCGCCGCGGGCCTTCGCCAGAGACATATTGACCAGGCGCAGAGCATGAATCTCTATATCACCAATGACTATTCCATGCGTCAGGTGCTCAGACTGTATTTAGAGGCGTGGAGGGTCGGCGTCAAGACCATTTACTATGTCCGCAGCAAGGCCCTTGAGGTCGAGGACTGCGAAAGCTGCTCGTCATAAGGAGGATAGCATGACGGAACTGAAGAAAAAGCCCCTCTTTAACCCGGAGGGCGACCCTGATGTGCGCCTGCGGCGCATGATCGGCGGCAATACCACCAACCTCAACGACTTCAACAATATGAAGTACGCTTGGGTCAGCGACTGGTACCGGCAGGCCATGAACAACTTTTGGATTCCTGAGGAGATCAATCTCTCGCAGGATGTGAAGGACTATCCCCGCCTGCTGTCAGCCGAGCGCAGCGCCTACGATAAAATTTTGAGTTTTCTTGTCTTTTTGGATTCCATTCAGACAGCGAACCTGCCTAATATCGGCGCCTACATTACCGCCAACGAGGTCAATCTCTGCCTGTCCATTCAGGCGTTTCAGGAGTGTGTCCACTCACAGAGCTACAGCTATATGCTCGACACCATCTGCTCTCCTGTGGAGCGCAATGACATCCTCTACCAATGGAAAACGGACGAGCATCTGCTGCGCCGCAACACCTTCATTGGGGACTGCTACAACGAGTTTCAGGAGCGGAAGGATGCTCCCACGCTGCTGCGCGTGATGATGGCGAACTATATTTTGGAGGGCATCTATTTTTACAGCGGCTTTATGTTCTTCTACAATCTCTCCCGAAACGGGAAGATGCCCGGCTCGGCGCAGGAGATCCGCTATATCAACCGCGACGAGAACACGCACTTGTGGCTGTTCCGCAATATCATCACGGAGCTGCAAAAGGAGCAGCCGGAGTTGTTCACCGCCGAGAGCGTACAAGCGCTGCGCGAGATGATGCGTGAGGGCGTGGAGCAGGAGATCGCATGGGGGCATTATGTGATCGGCGACGACATCCCGGGACTGAACCGGCAGATGATCAGCGATTACATCCGCTATCTCGGCAATCTTCGCTGGACGAGCCTTGGCTATCCGGCATTGTATCCGGGCTTTGAGAGCGAACCGGAGAGCATGGAATGGGTCAGCCAGTACGCCGACGCCAACATGGTCAAGACCGATTTCTTTGAGGCACGCAGTACCGCCTACGCCAAGAGTACCGCACTGATAGACGATTTATAAGAAAACAAAGGAAAGGAGCTGGCAGATATGGCAGCTATGAACATGAATCAGGAGCAGTTTAAGCAGTTGATCCGGGAGGAAAAGCCTGTTTTGGTGGATTTCTGGGCGCCCTGGTGCAGCTATTGCCGGAGGATCGGCCCTGCGTATGAGAAGATTGGAGAGGAATACGCGGACAGCCTTGCCGTCGGCAAGATCAATATTGACGAGGAGCCGCAGCTGGCGGGGGCCGAGGGGATCAAGGTCATCCCGACTCTGGTGCTGTTCCGGAACGGAAAGGCCGTGGGTTCCATCACCGCGCCCGGCTCAAAGGCAGAGATCGACCGTTTCATTCAGGAAGCCTTGGCGAAATAACGGAGGATTCAGATATGAACAACAATCATGTTTATGATATGATTGTGGTGGGCGGCGGACCGGGCGGCTACACCGCCGCCCTGTACGCGGCACGGGCGGGGCTGGACACCATCGTGCTGGAAAAACTGTCTGCCGGTGGGCAGATGGCCCTGACCGAGCAGATCGACAACTACCCCGGCTTTGAGAACGGGATCGACGGCTTCTCTCTGGCGGAGAAGATGCAAAAGCAGGCGGAGCGTTTTGGGGCACGCAGCGAATACGCAGAAGTCCTCCGCATGGATCTGACGGCGGTTCCCAAGCTCGTGGAGACCAGCGAGGGGATCTTCCGGGGGAAAACCGTGGTGCTGGCCACCGGTGCGGACCCCAGAACGCTGGGCGTGGCCGGAGAGTCGGAACTGGTGGGCCGGGGCGTGGCCTACTGCGCCGCCTGCGATGGGATGTTTTACAAGGGCAAAACGGTGGTCGTGGTGGGCGGTGGCAATTCCGCCGCGGCAGATGCCCTCCTTCTCAGCCGCGTGGCGAAAAAAGTGATCCTCGTCCACCGCAGAGACACCCTGCGGGCCACCAAGATCTATCACGAGCCGCTGGCACAGGCCGAAAACGTGGAATTCCGTTGGAACAGCGTCATTTCCGCGCTGCTTTCCGGGGACAGGCTGACCGGCGTCCGCCTGCGGGACACCGTCACTGGTGAGGAAAGCGTGGTGGACTGCGACGGCGTATTTGTCAGCGTGGGCCGACAGCCCGCCACGGCGCTGGCGGTGGGTCAACTGGCGCTGGACGGCGGCGGCTATATCGTGGCCGGAGAGACCACGGAAACCAGTATTCCCGGCGTTTACGCCGTGGGCGACGTGCGGACGAAGCCCCTCCGTCAGGTGGTCACCGCCGTGGCGGACGGCGCGGTGGCAGTCCACATGGCGGAGAAATATATCGCGGAAAACCGATAAGGGAGGTAGATTGAAAAAGCCATGTTTAAGGTCAGGCCGGATACGACCGCAGTGGGGATGCCGACATATCCGCAAGGCAAACTGCCAGAGTGATGGCAGATAAGATAACCCATGTAAGATCGGGAGATATGTTGTCTCTCCATATCCAGTCCACGCAACAGTGAGCAACTGAACACAAAACACAGCCACAGATGTACTCTGCGGCTGTGTTTTTATGCGTGGTATACCGCGTGACAAGCGGTTTTACTGTGATGGCGTCACATAATTTGAGAAAATCGGCGCGGCGCTGCTCCGGTTGTACGATTAGGCTCGTTGAGCTCTGCAAAGCTTTTGGAGTTCAAACAGAAAATGCCCACAGCCAAAGCGGCTGTGAGTATGATCAAATCAGATTGTACGAGCTGACGCTGTCCTGCCGATCTCTACAGACCGTAGCTGCTTCTTCCATCTGCAAAACCCCGACGCTCCGTGGCTGACGGGGTTATCCGCACTTGCTAATACGCCCAAAGGGGGCTCCTTAACGCGCAGAAGGAAAGGGACGGTCAGCCTCCGGCGTTTTGAGAAGGAAATGGCTTTTGTGAAAGTCGAGCAGGCCCTCATCCCGCATTTTTCCAAGCTCCACGGACAGCCCGCTGCGCTCCACACCGAGGTAATCCGCAAGCTGCTGCCTTGAAAACGGAATGTCGAACTCATAGACCCCGCGTCGCAGTGCCTCAGCGGAAAAATAGGACATCAGCTTTGCACGCGTCGTGCGCTGGCCCATGTGGGTGAGCTTTTCGTTGAGCCGCAGGTTCTTCTCTGCTAACTCGCCCAGCAGATTGCGGATGAACCGGCTATGGTAGGAGCAGGCGGAGGGGCACACGCTCAAAACGCGCCTTATGTGTAGAAACATCACCGTCATCGTGCTCTCCGCCTCCACGCTCACGTTCAGCACCGCTCCCGGCGCGCAGGCAAACACATCCGCGAAGGTCTGCCCCGGCCCGGTCTTGGAGAGGATGTTGCGGTTTCCCCAGATATCCTCCTGCATAATGAGGGCGCTGCCCGCCAACACAAGGCCCACCTCCTCCACCGCCTCTCCGGCGCGAAGCAGGCGGGAGCCTTTTGGAAAGGTGTCGATCCTTGCCCCGAGGCAGGAGAGCATGGTGGCAAGCTCGTCGTCGGAAATACCGGAGAAAAGCGCCGTGGCGTGGAGCGCCGGGAAAAATTCTTTCATAAAAAGTTCTCTTTCGTTGAAAATTCAACTGACTTGTTGCTTTTAGTATAGTACAATGAACGCACAAAAGCAACAGGAGCTTCGAAGAGGCGTGAGCTTTCTGCAAGAGAGGCAAAGACTATGAGTTATGAAAACTGGAAGGACAAAATCGGCACATTTGAAGTGATGGACGTGCGGGGCAAAAAGATGGACTTCCTCCCCGCATTGAAGGCAAAGGCTGCCGCACTGAAAAACGGCGAAGGACTGCATATCATCCAGACCTTTGAGCCTGTCCCCCTGTATCCGGTGCTGGCCCTTATGGGCTTTGAGCATCACACAGAGAAGGTGAGCGGCAGCGAATATCACATCTGGTTTTATCGAGTGAAGAAAGGAGAATAACCGCATGAGCTACGAAAACTGGAAGAATAAGGCGCAGGGGTTTCAGACCGTGGATGTGCGCCATATACAGGGCAGCTTCTTTGAAGGGCTGAAGAAAAGAGCCGAGGCGTTGGAGGTGGGCGAAGGATTACACATCATCCAGACCTTTGAGCCGCATCCACTGTACGCTGTCATGGAGGGCTTGGGCTACGAGCACCACACCGAGCAGCGGAGTGAGGCGGAGTTCCATGTCTGGTTCTGCCGTGTGGAGAAGAAGGAAGGAGACAGCTCCGCTCCCTTCAAGCCGCTGGCTCTTTTGAACTATCCCATGATCGATGAAAAGCTGGGGCAGATCGCCGTGGATTTTTGGGAGACCACATGGCAGAGCGAGAATCGCGTACTGCCCTACGAAACGCGGCTGCTGCTGTCCCTGACCAACGCTGTCGGTGCGGGCCGGATGAGGCAGGCGGCGCGGGAGCTGGTAAAGGCATATATCCACGGTGTGGAGAGCGCCGCGTTGGACGATGTGTTCGAGCTGCTGGCATGGAATCAGGGTATCGGTTTTTTCAGCAGCGAGATCGGCCCCTCGGCGCTGTTTCAGGCGTACAAGCTCATTAAAAACGGTGAGAAGCAGGGCAAGTCCCGGGAGGATATCTGCAGTGCGCTGCGCGAGAAATTCGGGGAGAAGAACCCGGAGATGCAGGTCCTGAACAGATGATAAGGAGTTGTTTTGTATTATGACCATTCAAACGGTAACAGATGCCATTCGCTATGTAGGGGTGGATGATAACACATTGGCACTCTTTGAAAACCAGTACCCCGTCCAGCCTATGGGAGTGAGCTACAACTCCTATGTCATTCTGGATGAGAAGATCGCCGTGATGGACAGCGTGGACGCACGGGCGGCGGAAGAATGGCTTTCCAATGTGGCGCGGGTGTTGGAGGGGCGCAGCCCCGACTATCTTGTGGTCACACACATGGAGCCGGATCATTCCGGCAGCCTCATGCGGCTGGCACAAAAGTACCCGGAGATGAAGATCGTGGGAAACGCGAAAACATTTACCATGATCAAGCAGTTCTTCGGCACAGGTGCATTTTCGGAAGACCGTCTGCTGGAGGTTGGCGAAAGAGATACGCTTTCCTTGGGTTTGCACCGGCTGCGCTTTCTGCTGGCGCCGATGGTACACTGGCCGGAGGTGATGGCAGCGTATGAAGAGGAGGAAAAGATCCTGTTCTCGGCGGATGCCTTCGGCCGCTTCGGTTCACTGGAACGGACTGCCCGTGCCCCCTGGGCGCCGCAGGCCCGGCGGTATTATTACAACATCGTCGGAAAGTATGGCGCACAGGTGCAGGCGCTGCTGAAAAAAATCTCCGCGCTGGAGATCAAAACGATCTGCCCGCTCCATGGCCCCATGCTCACAGAAGACTTGGGGGAGTATCTGCGGCTCTATGATCTCTGGTCACAATGGAAACCGGAAAAACCGGAGGGCATCCTGATCGCTCACGCATCCATCCATGGAAATACCGCATATGCATCGGAGGCCCTCAAGAGCAAGCTGGAGGGAAAAGGTGCGCAAGTCACCATGTGCGATCTGACGGCAACAGACCTTTCCTATGCCGTGACCAGCGCATTCTACTGTGGGAAACTGGTGTTGGCCTGCTCCACTTATGACGGAGGACTGTTCCCGCCCATGAAGGCCTTTTTGGATCATTTACAGACAAAGGGATTCCGAAACCGCCGGATCGGCCTCATGGAAAACGGCTCATGGGCCCCTGCTGCCGCGCGGCTGATGCGCGCCGAGTTGGAAAAGATGAAGGAACTCCGACTGTGTGAAACAGATGTATCGCTGCGCGGCGCACTGAACCAAACCAGCGAAGCGCAGATGGACGCTCTGGTGGCGGAGCTCTGCGCGGAGTAGGCGGCGAGTCTGGCTTCGTCTGTCCGCCCGATGCCTCAAAAGCAAAACATCGTCGCTGATTTATTTACGGAAAGAAGAATCTGTCTGAGCTTATTTCGATGATACAAGATTACCATGTGAAAGAAAATGGCGAGAATTTGATTACCTGTAGGATAGAAATGCAAGGAGAGCACAGGGCAATCAAATACACAGGAAAGCATTTCTTGGCTTTGCAAAAGGCCATCGGGTTTTATTCTGATGATGCTAAATGATGTCGCGGAAAACAAATACTCTGGAAAGAGACACACCAGCTGTGATTGGAAGAACTACAAGATGCTTTTGAAGTGTTTGAGAACGCCGCCAATGGTGATTGGTTATCTAAAAACTTGGGAGCAGCATAGAATAACGCAATCTACCGCCTTATCGTGAGATGGGGCGGTATTTTTTTGAAAAAATTGTAGATTTTTCTCCAACTTTTACCTTCCTAAAGCGATATTCATATATAGAGGGACAAAAAATCCCTCGTCCCCCTTTTCTGCACCTTGATAACCGAATATCCGAATCACCGGCTACATACAACTGACCTTGCCGCAACCCAAGGAGCGTCGGCAGGTGCGTCCCGACTCTGACGCGATGAGGCTGCCTAACCGCAGCGGAGCGTCCCCAGAGGCGGGAAAGGTGGCGTGGAACACATACCTCAAGCGAAGGGTCAGCAATCGTGATACACACCGTGGCGATGCTCTCAAGGCGTCGGCGGTACTGCCAACAATGTGGTACAGGAAGTGGGAGCTGTTTCCAGCAGCCGGGTCGGTGGTTCGCCCATATATCCGGGGAGTAGTGTCGAATAGGGTATACCATTTGATTCCAGATTATGGCGGCCACAAGTTTTCAACAAGTGACCGCCATGCTTGTGGAATTAAATCCGCAAATTTTCAAAAAAGAGGTGTTTTGTATAAGCAGCAAAGGATTTAACCAGTGCGATGCCTACCGTGTGATGCTGCGCAAGTATCCCGATGTGATGAACATCGAGCAGATGTGCGATGCCCTGCGAATCAGCACCAAAACGGGGTACAAGCTGCTGCACGAAGGCAAAATCCCGGCAATGAAAATCGGGCGCTCGTATCGCATTCCCAAAGCACACCTGTTTACCTACCTTCAAATTTGCGGTCAACACTGTCGAGCAGAGAATCGACAGTGTTGATTGTTTTGCGCCGATGCGTTATGTATTTGTGGATGCAATGGGAAACCTGATCCAGCCGGATTCCGTGACGACGGGCTTTCCACAGCTGCTGAAAGAGAACGGTCTGCGCAGGATCCGATTCCACGACTTGCGCCACTCCTGCGCCAGCCTATTGCTGAAAGAGGGCGTGCCGATGAAGCAGATTCAAGAGTGGTTAGGTCACAGTGATATTTCCACCACAGCCAATATCTACGCGCACTTGGATTCGCAGTCCAAGAACCTGAGCGCCCGGACGATGGCAAACACGCTGACGTTGCCGGAAGCGCAGCCCATAAAGAAGTGGTAACATGAACAGAGGGCGGCACCTGAGAAATCGGGTGCCGTCTTTTTTGCTGTCAATTTGTACCCAAGATGCAGGAAGAATCTTGTGTAGTTCTGTGAATAGCTAATTCCCGCGATTGTTGGTATGATTTGTACCGAACCCGAAAATCACTACTTGAAAATAAAGGGGAGATGTTTATAAGAAAAGCATCGGGATTTTGCAAAGCGGCAATAAAAAATCACTACCCAATGTGAAATTGAGTAGTGATACTTGGCGCAGACGGCGGGACGCAAAGCGCCGGGCATGGGCTGTTCGAATCCCACCTTGCAACCCTTGCATAGTTTGCCGCAAAAATAAAAGACAGCACCCCGCAGGGTGCTGCTTTTGGCGCAGACGGTGGGATTCGAACCCACGTGACATTGCTGTCAAATTGATTTCGAGTCAATCTCGTTACGACCGCTTCGATACGTCTGCTTATTTAGTTTTTATCGCACCGCCCCGCATAGCGTTTGGAAAAATGCGAGATTTCGATGCAAGATAACGATGAAAAGTTGGGTACGCAACACCCGATAAAGCCCGCCGTTATGGGATTTCCTGCGGACAAGGTGACCTGCCGGATGCAAACTTTCGAGTGCTCCCTCTTACGACGTCTTGGGTAATGCTCCACAGCATAAATTTTGTACAGCTTATTATAACAGCTTGCGGGGCAAATGTCAATTCTTTGCAGGTGGGAAAATGTCGGGCGGGAAAATGTCAGTGGAGTGTATCTGCAATGAACGTCTGCGTTTTCTGCATGACGTCCTGCAGGGTCGCCAGGTCGTGCAAAACGTTGCCGGTTTCCAGGGAATGATTGGCGTTCTCATAAAGACAGAGCGGCGTGCCGTTGGCGCGGGCTGCGGCGGCGACGGAGGAAACATCGCTCCAGGAGTCGGCGGTGCCTAAAAAGGCAAGGGCATTCTGCGGGGCAAACGCAAACGTCAGGGAGAGCGGCGTGTAGAGAATCTGGCGGCAGGGGATGCCGTGTCGCTGGGCGAAGGCGGCGGAGACAGCGGTGCCGATGCTCTTGGAAAGAAACAGTACATCGTCGTATTGCGGCCAATCTACGGCGGACAGCTGGGCCTCGGCCTGGGCGTACAGGGTGTCAAATGCCTCGCGCAGGGCGGCGGGGCTGCCGCGCAGGCCGTCCTTGTGGTAGGTGTATTGCAGCAAAAGGGTGTGGTCGTACCCGGCGCAGGCCGCCAGCTTACGGCTATAGTAGAGCAGCGGCTTATCACAGTGGTAGCCGATCCCGGGAAAACAGACGACGAGCTTCATGGGAAAAACCTCTTTGTTGGATGATAGCAGACGCAAAACGCCCTGACTACAAGTATACCACGCCGACACCGCAATGACAAGAAACCGCCGTGCAGCTCCGGGCCGCACGGCGGTTGGGTACTTTATGCCTTTTTCAGAATGCAGAAGGCGGCAGCCACGAGAGCCAGGGGCAGCAGCAGAGGCAGCAGCGCGCCGACGACGGCGAAAACCACCAGCAGCGGCAGGGCAATCACGAACAGCAGTGTGGCGACAAATTTCGCCAGGCCCCAAGTCACATGGAAGGCCAAACCGACAGACTTGACGAACAGCCAGGCAAAAACAAAAAGAACAAACAGCGTAAACATCCTCTATAACTCCTTTGTGCAGGTACGCGGTCAGGTGAGGGCGTGTTCCCTCAACCTGTAATACGATTTTAGCACGGGAATTGTTGCAGAAACAGGAGAAAAAGAGAAAAATAGAGGGAAATTTTTGCTGGTGGGGGAGAGATAGAAGGCTATTCCTCCAGCTTCCTTTTATACGTCTCCGCGTCGATCTGGCCGTTGGCCAGCATGCGCTCGGTCCAGAGCTGGAGGGTCTCCACGGTGAGGGAGATGCGCTCAAGCTCCTGACGGATATGGATGAAATCGTCGATTTCGTCGTTGGAAATTTTGCCGTCCGCGGCGATCTCGATCAGGCGCTCCTTCTTGCTGTTCATTGCGTTCAGCGAGGCCAGCATCTCAAGGATGATGGCCGGCAGCTCGCGCCGCGTGACAAACGGTACGTACCGCTGGCCGATAGGGCACTGCTGCGAGCAGTAGCAGTTGCACAGCGACGGGCGCTTGTACTTTTCGGCCATCGTCAGCACCTCGTCGGGGCGGGGCACGGTGCGTTCGTTCTCAATTTTTTCAATGCGCTCGGGGGCTATCGTTTCCAGCAGTTCACTGGCTTTTTCGCGGGTCAGGCCCAGCTCCTCGCGGGCAAGCTGGTAGCTGTTTTTGTTTTCTTTGGTGGATGTACGTCCCATGTTCGGCCTCGTTTCATTATTATAGATAAAAGCGTAGCACATTTTCCGGTTTGCCGCAAGGGATTCGACAGGGAATTGTTGCACTTTGCGCGCGGAATTGCTATAATATATTCTGTAAATTTGTATGCAACGGAGGGCTTCTCCCATGAACTGGATCGATAAACTCGAACGCCGCTACGGCAACCTCGGCATCCCGAACCTCATCAACGGGCTGCTGATCGGACAGCTGGCGGCAGGCATCATCATGCTGTTCTTCAACCGCGATTTCGGCAGTCTGCTGATGCTGAGCCGCACCTATGTGCTGCACGGACAGATTTGGCGCCTTATCACGTTTTTGTTCCAGCCCATCTGGCTGGGCGGCGTCTTTGGCGTGCTGAACCTGCTGTTCTACTACTGGCTGGGCAACGCGCTGGCCCGCGTCTGGGGCGATTTCCGCACGACGCTGTTTCTGGCGCTGGGCATGCTGGGTGCGTGGGTCAGCTGCTTTCTGACAGGCTACGCCGGGCCGAGCGCCATCTTCCAGAGCATGCTGTTCGCCTACACCTGGCTGTGGCCGGATCAGATGGTGCTGCTGTTTGGCATCATTCCGTTCAAGATGAAATACCTGGGCTGGATCGAGCTGGCGTTTTGGGCCTTCAGCTTTTTGACGGGCAGCTTCGCCATCAAGGTCAGCCTCGTGCTGGGGCTGGCGGGTTTTCTGGCGTTTTATGGCCGCGAGGTCTTTGACTGGTGCGTTGACGCCGTGAAGGACTGGAAGCGCCGCCGCGACTGGGAAAACCGCAACCGCTGAAAAATTCGATGTATCAATAGAAAGGCTGGATAACCATGAAGCTTATCACTGCAATCGTCAATAAAGAGGATTCCAAGAATGTCTGCAACGAGCTGCTGAAAAGCAAGTTCTACGTCACCCGTCTGGCCACCACCGGCGGCTTCCTGATGGCGGGCAACATGACGCTGCTGATCTGCACCGATGACGAGCGCGTCGATGACTGCATCGGCATCATCTCCAAGTGCTGCAAGCAGCGCACCGAGATCGTGCCCGGCACGGCCACGCTGGGCCTGGGCATTGAGAGCACGATGCCGATGGAGGTCACGGTCGGCGGCGCTACCGTCATGGTCACGAACGTCGAGCGCTTCGAGAAGCTGTGATGCTGGAGCGCCTGGCGGGCAATGACGCGCTGAAAGCCGAGCTTGGCACGGCCCTGCGCGGCGGGCGGCTGCCCCATGCGGTTTTGCTGGTGGGGGAGCCGGGCTGCGGCGCGGGCTTTGCTGCGCGCTGTCTTGCTGCCGATTACCTGTACCCTGCCGGCGGCCCACACGCCGAGGCCGTGCTGAAAAAAGAGGACACCGAATGCCTGGTTCTGCAGGGCGAGGGTGCAAGCGGGCAGATCCCCGTTAAAAAGGTGCGCGAGGCGCGGGAGGCGATCCAGCGCTCGGCGCTGTCCACCGACGCGGCGGGCCGCGTGCTGTTCATCTACGGTGCGCAGAATCTGAACGGGTCGTCCGCCAACGCGATGCTGAAGATCATCGAGGAGCCGCCCGAGGGGGTGCTGTTCCTGCTGACGGCGACGAGCGCGGCCACCGTGCTGCCGACGATCCGCAGCCGATGCGCGGCCTACACGATTGCGCCGGTGCCCGCGGCAGACTGTGCCGCCCGCTTAAAGGCCGAGCGTCTGCCCGCCAAGGCGGCGGAGGAGCTGGCGTTTTTGTATGAGGGGCACATCGGCACCGCGCTGAAAAGCTGGAACGACCCGACGGCCAAAGCCGCGCTGGGCATGGCCAAAACGCTGTGCGGCTATGCGGCGCAGGGCGACACCTACCGTGCGCTGGCGCTGCTGACGAAGTACGAGCGCGACAAGGACGGCTTTGCGGCCCTGCTGTGGACGCTGGACCAGCTGTGCAGCGCCGTGCTGCGCCGCCCCGCCTACGGGCAGGAGCAGTGCGGCGGGCTGACCCCGGCGGGCGCGGCGAAGATTTTGAACGCCGACGCCCGGGCAAGGAAAAGCCTGACCGGAAACGGAAATCTGCGGTTGAACGTGGCCGTGCTGGCGGGGGAGATTGCGTGAAAGAGCCTTCCCCCGAGGGGGAAGCCGCCCTACATGCGCAGGAGCGGATTTCATATCCGCCCGGGGCGTCGGGGACACTGCCCCCTGCAACAATGCTAACATGACAATGACCATATAAAAGGACCGAACCAATGAAAGTAGTATCCGTTAAATTTAAAGAGAATGGCCGGGCGTATTATTTTGACCCGGGCGAGTTCAAGATCAAGGAGGGCGACTTTGTCGTCGTCACGACGGCCCGCGGCACCGAATGCGGCGAGGTCGTCCGCGCCGCGCATGAGGTGCCGGGCTTCTCCCGCGAGGTCAAGCCGGTCATCCGCGTGGCCGACGCCGTGGACGTGCGCCGTATGCGCCAGAACCGCGCCGATGTGCAGCAGGCGTACCATATCTGTGAGCAGCGCATTGCCGCCCACAACCTGAAAATGAAGCTGGTCGATGCCGAGTACACGCTGGACCGCAGCAAGCTGGTGTTCTACTTCACGGCCGACAACCGCGTGGACTTCCGCGAGCTGGTCAAGGACCTGGCGTCCCAGTTCCACACCCGCATCGAGCTGCGCCAGATCGGCGTGCGCGATGAGAGCAAGATGCTGGGCGGCCTGGGGCTTTGCGGTCAGCCGTTCTGCTGCAGCCGGTTTTTGAAAAACTTCCAGCCCGTGTCCATCAAGATGGCGAAGGAGCAGGGGCTGAGCCTGAACCCCGCCAAGATCAGTGGGTCGTGCGGACGCCTGATGTGCTGTTTGGCTTATGAACAAAAGAGCTATGAATACCTGAACTCGATCACGCCGCAGGTGGGCAGCATCGTCCGCACGCCGGACGGCGAGGGCACGGTCATTGAAGTGAACGTGGTGGCGGGCACACTGAAGGTGCGCTCCAACGTGGAAATTCTGGCGCCGCGCATCTATAAGCGCGACGAATGCGTCTATGTCCGCGGCGGCAAGCGCACACCGCTCCCCGCTGATAAAGAGGACAAATAACGGACTACAGTGGCAGTTAGTTGCGACTTACCGTCGAAAAAATTCAAGATATGGCACTTGCCAAATCAGTCGTAATGTGATACACTAAATACAACGCAGTAGGCAGAGCAAACCGACTGTGTGCCATCCCGGGGAGCAGCCGTGCAGGGCCGGGAGGGTACAAACTATAGATTCAGCACGGAGATAAGGAGTTCACGATGGCTCATACCGTTTCCAGCGAGTGCGTTGCTTGCGGTGCATGTGTTGACACCTGCCCCGTTGGCGCAATCACCATGGAGGACAAGGCTGTTGTCGATGCAGCTTCCTGCGTTGACTGCGGCGCTTGCGAGGGCGTTTGCCCCACCGGTGCTATCCAGGCTGAGTAAGCTACATTAGCACATTCCGCGCGGCCCCCAGGCAAAGGGGGCCGCGCGTTTTTTGTTTTGAGAACAGGAAAACGCCTGTTTGCCATTGCTTTGTAGGGAGCGGTCTTGACCGCTCCGGGGGCCATCCCGGGAAATCGTATTTCCGGGAGGCGGCGCGGTGGGGTCAAGACCCTACCCTATGATGCAAAGGGCAAACAGGCGTTTTTTATTGTAGCAGTGCCGTAGGGGCCGGGCATGCCCGGCCCGACGGTGTACGGCGGACGGGCGCTTGCGGGAAGGGCGCGGGCCGGACATGTCCGGCCCCTACAGAGGCGCATTACAGGGGCATTACAGGCGCGTTACAGGGGCGCGGTTATCAGCTTTGCCTTCAGTACATCCGCGGGCGGCTGGCCGGGGGCGCTGGCGGAGGTGCCGGAGGTCACACCGAAGGTCGCGCAGCTGCCGAAGGCACCGCCGCAGAAGCGGGTGACGGCACCCAGCGGGCCCATGCTCATTGTGATGAGCGGCGTGTCCGGGCGGGCGTCGGCGGCGCGGGCCGTGGCCTCCAGCAGGCGGGCGGCGTCGGCGGCACAGCGGGGCATAACGGCCAGCTTGGCAATGTCGGCTCCGGCGTCGGCCATGCCGGTCAGGGTGTCCGCCATGGCATCCGTGGCGGGCGTGGCGTCAAAGTGATGCTCGCTGAAAAGCGCTGCGGCCCCGGCGGCGTGGGCGGCGTCGCGCAGCTCGGCACGGAACGCGCCGCAGGCCCGCCACTCAATGTCCAGCACGTCCACGCCGCCGCGTGCCAGCAGGGCACGGCAGTGCGCGGCGTAGGCATCGGGCGTCAGGGCAAGCTCACCGCCCTCGGCCCGGGTGCGGATCGTGACGACCAGCGGCTTGTCCACGATGCCGCGCACAAGCGCCAGCGCGTTCAGAAATTCATCCGCGGGCAGCGGGTCCAGACGCAGCTCGACCAGCTCGGCGGCGGGGTCGGCGCTGGCGGCTTTCGCCAAAGGGCAGAGCGCTGCCGGATCGCGGGCGAACAGCGGCACAATGATGCGCGGCCGGGCGGCGGTCAGTGTGAGACCGCGAAGGGATACCATAGCAATCATCCTCTCGGAGCGTTTTTTCTATTTTAGCACAATTTGCCCGATGTGTAAAACTGCGGCGCTTTTTTGCTTGCACCTGCGGATTTTATACGGTAAAATAGCTAAATAGGGGGTGCTGTTTATGAGCAAAATCACGATACCGGACAATTCGATCCTGCTGTTGGAGGGCGGCTCGCTGCGCGGGCTGTTCACGGCGGGCGTGCTGGATACCTTTATGGAGAATGACGTCTATTTCCCGGCGGTGGCCGGAGTCTCTGCCGGGTCACTGAACGCACTGAACTATGCGTCCCACCAGCCGGGGCGGTCCGCCAGCATCAACCTGCGCTACCGCCACGACAGCCGGTATTTCGGCCCCAAGGCGGCGCTGCGCGGCGGCAGCCTGTTTGGCCTGAAATTTATGCTGAACGACGTCAAAAAGGAAGTGCCCTTCGACGAGGAGACCTTCGCCCACGGCGGTATGCGGGTCTTTGCGGTGGCGACGAACGTCGAGACCGGCAAGCCCGCCTACTTTGAGAAGGGAAAGACGGATTTTCCGTTCGACGAGGCCGTGCGCGCGTCGGCCAGCCTGCCGCTGGCATCCGTGCCTGTCGTGCTGGATGGTCAGCCGTACCTCGACGGCGGATGCTCCTGCCCGATCGCGCTGAACTGGGCGCTGAACGAGGGCTTTGAAAAGATCGTTGTCATCACGACGCGGCAGAAGGGCTTCCGCAAGGCGATGCCCGGCCAGAAGATGGTGGACCTGTACGACGACTTTTACAGCGATAAGCCGCTGTTTCTGGCCGATATGCTGACCCAGGAGCTGCGCTACAACACCCTGATGGATCAGCTGGATGAGCTGGAGGCGGACGGGCGCATCTGCTGCGTGCGCCCGCAGGAGCCGATCACGATAGGCCGGTTTGAGGGCGACGAGAACAAGCTGCTGGACCTGTACAACCGCGGCCACCGCGAGGGCCGCGAGGCGCTGGACAAGGTGCAGGGGTATCTGGAAAAGTGAAAAAGCCTTCCTCTGCGGGGGAAGGTGGCCCGTAGGGCCGGATGAGGGGCAAGTTTGCGGAAATTGCCCTTGAATGGGTTGTAGTGGCACACTTTGCCCTCATCAGTCGCCTGCGGCGACAGCTTCAGTCTACGCGCTAAGAGCCGCCTTCGGCGGTTGCGCTCCGACACGCGCCTGCGGGCGCAGCCCCGAGGGGGAAGCCTTTTTTCTTGCATCATGTCCGAAACTGCGGTACAATAGAGAAAATTATGTTTCGCGAAAGGATGACACCGATGGTAAAAGGCGTTATTTTTGATATGGACGGGCTGATGTTTGACACCGAGCGCCTGTGGGATACCCTGTGGGAACCCGCGTGCGCCGCGCTGGGTCTGCCGCTGCCCGCGGATATGGAGAAGTTTCGGGCCGGGGGACGCGGCCTGGCGGGGGACAACCTGCGCCGCCATGTGGCCGAGTACATCCCCGGCGACCCGCAGAAGGTGCTGGACAAGATCTGGCAGCTGGCGGACGAGCGCTTTGCCCGGGGCGTACCCTGCAAAAAGGGGCTGAAGGAGTTGCTGGCCGCACTGGAGGACATGGGCCTGCCGCGCATTGTGGCCAGCTCGAGCCCGCGGAATATGATCGAGATGAATTTGCAGACCACCGGCACGGCGCGGTATTTCCACGATGTTGTCTCCGGTACGGAGGTCGCCCACAGCAAGCCCGCACCCGACACCTTTTTGGTCGCGGCGAAAAAGCTGCACCTTGACCCGCATGACTGCTTGGTGCTGGAGGACAGCTTTAACGGCGTGCGCGCGGGCCGCGCCGCGGGCTGTGTGACCGTGATGGTGCCGGATCTGATGCAGCCGACGGAGGAAATCGCGCAGCTGTATGACAGGAAATGTGAGGATCTGCTGGAAGTCAGAGACTTGCTGATCGAGGGGAAGCTGTAATTTATACGCCTTCCCCCGTGGGGAGAAGCCTTTTGGCAGCCGATTTTTTGCTTGCGTTTTCCTGCTGTTTGCTGTATACTTGGTTTCGGCGGTCCGATAGGACCGTACATTTGCGCTGTACTCCCGATTTGTAGGAGACGGCAGCAGGAGGAAAATTGAATATGAAAAACCGTACCAACGTCCGTTGGCTCACCCAGCTTGCGCTGCTGGTGGCCATTCTGCTTGTGTTGAACTACACGCCGCTGGGCTATCTGCAGATCGGCCCGCTGTCGGCGTCGCTGCTCACTGTGCCCGTGGCCATCGGCGCTATGACGATGAACCCTATGGCAGGTGCTATTCTGGGCGGTGTCTTTGGCGCAACCAGCTTTATTCAGGCTGTTGAGGGCAAGTCCGCCATGGGCGCAGCCCTGTTCCAGGTCAGCCCTGCGGGCACCTTTGTGGTCTGCTTTGTGGCCCGTGTGCTGATGGGACTGTGCACCGCGCTGATCTTCAACGCGCTGCGCAAGGCTATGCCCAAGAATGAGAAGCTGGCCTGCTTCCTGGGCGGCTTGTCCGCGCCGGTGCTGAACACCGTGTTCTTCATGGGCTTTCTGGTACTGATCTTCTATAACTGTGACTATGTGCAGAACCTGGCCAACACGCTGGGCGCACAGAATGCGTTTATGTTCATTGTGCTGCTGGTCGGCGTGCAGGCTATTTTTGAGTGGGTCCTCTGCTGCGTCGTTGCCGGTGCCGTGTCGCTGCCGGTACGGAAATATCTGAAGATGAATTAAAAAAATCCGGTGGGATAGGATGTCCCACCGGATTTTTTTGTATAAGAAAGGAAAAGTAGGCGGTAAGGCGAGGCTCTCTCCCTCCGGCGCTGCGGCGCCACCTCCCTCGCAGAGGGAGGCAAGGGGCCTTGGCCCCCTCTGCGAGGGGGCTGTCGCCCGCAGGCGACTGGGGGAGAGAGCCTATCGAAAGATGCCGTTTTCCTTTACACCGCCCCGTAAATCCCCTTTACGCTGACCTCGCCGGTAAAGACGCGGGTGTCGCCGGTCTCGTCGCGGACGATGAGACGGCCCTCGTCGTCCACGTCAACGGCGGTTCCGGCGCCGCCGTCGTAGGTGACGCGGCGGCCCAGATTGACGCAGAGCGCCTTGTAGCGCTCGCGGTAGGGGGCGAAGCCCTCGGCCTCGTAGGTGTAGAGCGCGCGGTCAAAGCCGAAGTCGGTCATGTATTGAGCCAGCCACTCCGGGTCGGTGTCCATGTCCACGGGCACGCCCTGCAGAGCCAGGCTGGTGCCGTGGGGCAGACCCGCGGCGTCGAAATATTCCTGCGGCTGGGCCAGATTGATGCCGATGCCCACCACGATGCTGTGGCCGTCGGGGCCGACCTCGCACAGGATGCCGACGATTTTTTTGCTGTTCAGCAAAAGGTCGTTCGGCCATTTGATCTGGCAGTCGATGCGGTAGCGCTCGCGCAGGGCGTCGCAGACGGCCAGACTGGCAAACAGCGGCAGCGTGGCGGGCTGGACCAGATCGGTCCTGATGACGGCGGTGTAGTACAGGCCCTTGTGGGGCGCATCAAGCCAGCTGCGGCCAAGGCGGCCCCGCCCGGCGGTCTGGTGGGTGGTGTAGACCGCGCCGATGGGACCGAACTTGTCCAGATTATGCTTGGCCCAAAGGTTGGTGCTGTCTACCTCGGGCAGGTAAATAACGCTCTCGTTCAAAATTCAGGCACCCTCTTCCAGGTAAAGCTGCATTTGCCGTTTTCAATCGTAATGACGCCGTAGCTGCCGCCGTCGCGCAGACTGCCGGGGTTGAACACCGTGGCCGCCGTGCCGACGCCGCGCACCAGCTCGCGCCGGTGGGTGTGGCCGAACAGCGCCACATCTGCGCCGCGTTCACCGGCACACTCGGCCAGGCGTTCACTGCCCATCTTGACGCCGTAGTGATGCCCGTGGGTGTAGAAGAAAAGCACCCCGCCGAAGGGGGCGAGCCCCTCGGACGGCTCGCTGTAGTTGACGTCGCAGTTGCCGGCCACGCGGTAGATGGGATAGGGCACCGGCTCCCTGCGCAGCTCCAGCGCGGCGTTCAGGTCGTACAGACCGTCACCGAGGTAGAACATGGCGTCGGCGGTCTCGTTTTGCAGCACCCACCGCAGGTCGCGCAGACGGCCATGGACGTCGGAAATGACTAGAATTTTTGTGGATTCAGACATGGGAACTCCTTGCTGTGCAAATAAAAAATAATAAATAAGAAATAATAAAGAAGGTGCGCCGCACAGCGGCACTTTTTATTTTCGCCCTCAGGCGAAAATTCCACCAAATTTATTATTTTTTATTTTTTATCTATTATTTAAAAATCACCCGTTGATAAGCTGGCGATACACATCACCCTTAGAGAACGGTGTCCCGGCGGCGGCCTGTTTGGCGGCGGCGGCGGGGGGCAGACCGCCCGCTTGCAGGGCGCGGGCGGCGGCGACGGCTTCTTCCAGGGTCGGCGCGGCGGCTTGCTCGACGGCGGCAGGGTCGGTACCGGCCAGAACCAGCACATACTCGCCGCGGGGGTCGTTGTCCTTATAAAAGGCCACGGCCTCGCCGAGAGTCGTCTTTTTGATCTCCTCGTGCAGCTTGGTCAGCTCACGGCAGAGCGAGACCGAGCGGTCCGCACCGAAGGCAGCGGCCAAGTCGTCCAGCGTGCCGCGCAGCTTGTGCGGGGCCTCGTAGAAGATCATCGTGCGGGTCTCGTTCTGCAAAAAGGCCAGCCGTTCGCGGCGGTCCCGCTTGGGAACTGGCAGAAAGCCCTCGAACACAAAGCGGGCCGTGGGCTGGCCGCTGGCCGCCAGCGCCGTGACGCAGGCCGATGCCGCCGGGATGGGCACGACCCTGATGCCGCGCTCGTGGGCCTCGCGGACGATCTGCTCGCCGGGGTCGCTGATGCAGGGCATACCGGCATCACTGCACAGGGCGCAATTCTCCCCGGCCTCGATGCGGTTCAGGATGGCCTCGCCGTGGTGGAGCGCGTGCTCATAGTAGCTGACCATCGGCTTTTTGAGGCCCAGATGGTTGAGCAGCCGCAGCGTGACGCGGGTGTCCTCAGCCGCGACGAAGTCCGCCAGGCCGAAGGTAGCCGCCACACGCGGCGGCATGTCATCCAGATTGCCGATAGGCGTGGCGACAAGATATAAAGTACCGGGCAATGTGAAAACCCCTTTTGATGTTGATATAATAGTATTATACCTGTCACCGGGAAAAATGGCAACCACTTACAAATAATAAAGAATAAATAATAAATAATAAAAATGGTGGAGTTTCCGCCACAAGGGGCGGAAACAAAAAGACTGCCGCCCTTTTGCGGGGCGGCAGCACGGTTTTCAGAACACGCCGCCGCGGGCGGCGTACCTGATTTATTATTTATTATTTCTTATCTATTATTTGCGCGCAGCGCTCTATTCTCCGCTCCGCTCCTCAAACCCGTATTCGTGTTCCTTTACGGGCAGGGGGGTGACTTCAACGTTCTCGATGCGGGCCCAGCGGTTGCTGCGCTCGATGAGGGGGACAAGGGCGTCGAGGGTGGCACGCTCGCCCTGGGCCTCCAGCGTGACGCTGCCGTCCCAGTTGTTGGCGACCCAGCCGGTCAGGCCCAGATGCAGGGCTGCGGCGCGGGCATAATAGCGGAAGCCTACGCCCTGCACTGTGCCGGTGAAGCGCCAGCGGCGGCGGATGGCGCTCATGCGTCGATGCCAGTGACGGTGTAATCCCTGGCCTCGACAGCGGTCTTGAGGTCGGCGTCGGCCACATCGTGGGTCAGGGACACAACGGCAGTGCCCTTCTCGTGGCTGACCTCGGCGCTCTGCACGCCGTCCAGGGCCTCCAATGCCTTCTTCACAGTGGCCTCGCAGTGGCCGCACATCATGCCTTCAATGTGAATCGTCTTTTTCATGGCAGTTCCCTCCGTTTGGGTGGTTTTATTTTCCGGGGCAGGCTGCACGGGGCAGCTGCCGGTGGGGCAGGGGATCTCGGGCGCAGACGCGCGGACCGGGGCTTTGCGCTTCGGCGGGGCATCGTGGGCGGCGCTGCGCGGGTCAAAGGTGTTCAGCCGCAGGGCATTTGTGACGACGCAGACGCTGGACAGGCTCATGGCCGCGGAGGCGATCATCGGGTTCAGCGTGATGCCGAAGCCCGTGAACACGCCCGCCGCCAGCGGGATGCAGATGGCGTTGTAGAAGAACGCCCAGAACAGGTTCTGATGGATGTTGCGCACCACCGCGCGGGACAGGCGCACCGCGGCGGGTACATCGGCCAGGTCGCTGCGCACCAGCACAACGTCGGCGGCGTCCAGTGCGACGTCCGCACCGGCACCGATGGCAATGCCGGTCTCGGCGCGGGTCAGGGCGGGGGCGTCGTTGATGCCGTCACCGACCATGGCGACGCGGCCCTGCTTTTGCAGTGCGCGGACCTCGGCTTCCTTGCCCGCGGGCAGGACGCCCGCAATGACATGGTCGGCGTCGAGGCCGACAGCCGCGCCGATGTGGCGGGCCGTGGCGGCGTTGTCGCCGGTCAGCATCACGACCTGCAGGCCGAGAGTTTGCATCTGGGCGATGGCGGCGGCGGAGGACTCCTTCACGACGTCGGACACGCCGATGACGCCTGCGGCCTTACCGGCCAGCGAGAAGTAGAGCGGCGTGATGCCGTCGGCGCTCATCTCGTCGCCCGCCTGCTGCAGGTCGTCGGGCAGGGCGCAGGTCTCGCGGATGAAATCGGCATTGCCGCCCGCAATGACCTTGCCCGCGACCTTGCCGCGCAGGCCCTTGCCGGGTACGGCCTCAAAGTCGGTCACAGTGGCGTAGGACAGATGGTCCTTCTCGGCGCGCTGCAGGATGGCGCGGGCCAGCGGGTGCTCACTGCGCAGCTCCAGACCGGCGGCCATGCTGAGCAGGAATTTCTCGGGCACGTTGCGGGTGCCGAAGATTTTTACAACGTTGGGCTCACCGGTGGTGACGGTGCCGGTCTTATCCAGCAGCACGGCGTCGGTGTAGCCGGTAGTTTCGAGGCTGGCGGCGGTCTTGAACAGGATGCCGTTTTTGGCACCCACGCCGCTGCCGACCATGATGGCGACGGGCGTCGCCAGGCCCAGGGCGCAGGGGCAGCTGATGACCAGCACGCTGATGCCGCGGGCCAGCGCAAATGTAAAGGTCTGGCCCAGCAGCAGCCAGATGACAAACGTGGCCGCGGCGATACAGATGACGGTGGGCACGAAGATGCCGGAGACCCTGTCCGCGGTCTTGGCCAGCGGGGCCTTCGTCGCGGCGGCGTCACGCACCAGGCGGATGACCTGGGACAGCGTCGTGTCCTGGCCGACGCGCTCGGCACGGCAGGTCAGCGCACCGTTCTGGTTGATGGTCGCGGCGCTGACGGGGGAGCCGGGGAACTTGTCCACCGGCATGCTCTCGCCGGTCAGGGCGGCCTCGTTGACCGTGGAGATGCCCTCGGTGACGGTGCCGTCCACGGGGATGCTCTCACCGGGGCGGACTAAAAAGAGATCGCCGACGTTGACCTCACTGACCGGGACTGTGACCTGCTCGCCGCCGCGCAGGACGCAGGCGGTCTGGGGGGCCAGCTTCATCAGGCTTTTCAGTGCGTCGGTGGTCTTGCCCTTGCTGTAGGCTTCCAGCGTTTTGCCGACGGTGATGAGCGTTAAAATCATGGCCGCCGATTCAAAATAAAGGTCGTGGCGGTACTGCATGACCAGGTCGTCGTTGCCGGTGCCAAGGCCGACGCAGATCATGACGATGGCGAAGATGCCGTAGGCCAGCGACGCACCTGCGCCGAGGGCGACCAGCGTATCCATGCCGGGCGCGCGGGTCTTGATGCCCTTCCAGCCCGAGAGGAAAAACGCGCGGTTGATCCAGCAGACGGGCAGGGTCAGCACCAGCTGGGTGCCCGCGTACAGGATGGCGTGCCAGCTGCCGCCGTGGAACACACTGCCCAGCGGCAGGCCGATCATGTGGCCCATCGAGACATACATAAGCGGGACAAGGAAGCAGAGGCTGGCAATCAGCCGCTTTTTGAGCTTGGGAGTCTCGGTGTCCTCGAGCTCGGCGCTTTCGCTCTCGGCGGAGGCGAGGGACGCGCCGTACCCGGCGGCGTCCACGGCGCGGAGGATGCGCCGGGCGGTGGCATCGGGGTCGGCGTCGGGGGCGTAGTCTACCTGCATCGAGTTGGTCAGCAGGCTTACGGCGACGGATGCCACACCCGGCACCGCCGCAACGGCTTTTTCCACATGGCTTGCGCAGGCCGCGCAGCTCATGCCGGTGATTTCGTAGCGTTGCATGGGGATACTCCTTTTTTGGTAGTGCAGAGAAAGCCTTCCCCCGAGGGGGAAGGCGGCGCGGAGCGCCGGATGAGGGGAGAGCTGACGGATACTGCCCGTGAGCGGGTGGTGTTGGCGGGGTCTGCCCTCATCAGTCACCTTCGGTGACAGCTTCCCCCGAGGGGGAAGCCTTTTATCTTATTAAAACAGATTTTCCGGCAGAACGATGTCGCTTTTCGGGACCTGGGACCAATCGAAGGTGCGGGCCAGGGCCTGGGGCGTTGTAGGGGCGGGGGAGGCTTGCAGGCCGCAGGCAAAGGCCAGCTTGCCGATGATCTCCTCGGGGGTGTATTTCTCCCGCAGGTTCTCGAGACTCTGGTCGCCGTCGCGCTTTGAGAGGCGGCGGCCATCGGAGGCCAAAAGCAGCGGCAGATGGTAGAATTTCGGCGGGGTCAGGCCCAGCTCCCGGTAAAGCCAGAGCTGGCGCGGTGTGCTGGACAAGAGGTCGCTGCCGCGCACGACCTCATCGACGCCCATCAGCGCGTCATCCACAACGACGGCCAGCTGATAGGCAAACACACCGTCGGCCCGCCGCAGGAAAAAATCCCCGCAGTCGCGGGCGAGGTTTTCTTCATAATGCCCCATGTGGCCGTCCTCAAAGGCGATGACCTCGTCGGGCACCTGCACGCGCCAGGCGGGGGCGCGGGTCTTGGAGCGCTCGGCAATTTCAGCGGGCGTCAGGCCGCGGCAGGTCCCGGCGTAGATGACCTGCCCGTCGCTGCGGTGGGGCGCGCTGGCCGCGTGCAGCTGACTGCGGCTGCAAAAGCAGGGGTAGACCAGCCCACGGCGGGACAATTCGTCGAAGTACCGCTGATAAATTTCGCTGCGGTCACTCTGGTAGACCGGCGGCATCGGGCCGTCGGCGGCAAGGCCGAGCCACGCCAAATCGTCCACAATGGCGTCCGCATAGCTGCGGGGGCAGCGCTGGGTGTCCAGATCCTCAATGCGCAGCAGCACCTGCCCGCCCTTGCTTTTGGCGCTCAGCCAGGCCAGCAGGCAGCACATCAGGTTGCCCAGGTGCATCCGCCCGCTGGGGCTGGGCGCGTAGCGTCCCGTGCTCATTCCAGCGTGTAGGTGCCGTCGCCAAGGGCACGCAGATGGACACGGTAGAAGGCGGCCACGGCCTTTGTCATGGCCTCGGCGTCGGTGACGCTGGCCGTCTCGACGGCACTGTGCATCGCGAACTGGGCGCAGCCGATGTCTGCCATCGGGATGGGCAGTGTGTGGCTCTGCAAATTGCCCAGCGTGCTGCCGCCGGCCTCGTCGGCGCGGTTCGTGAACACCTGCACCGGCACGTCGGCCTTCCGGCAGATGGCGCGGAAGATCGCGCCGCTGACGGCGTTCGTCGTGTACTTCTGGCTGGCGTTGTACTTGAGCACCACGCCGCCGCCCAGCCGCACGGGCGCGCAGGGGTCGGACTTCTGCGGGAAGTTCGGGTGGGTCGCGTGGGCGTTGTCGGCGCTCAGCATAAAGCTGTTGGCCATGGCGCGGTGGCTGGCCTGTGCGCTGTGGGGCACGGCCTCAAGGATGCGGTCCAGCACGTCGCGCAGGTAGCTGCTCGCGGCACCCATCCGGCTCGAGGAACCGACCTCCTCGTTGTCGAACATCGCCCAGACCGGGGCGCAGGCGCTGTCGGTCTCCCCAGACGCATCCAGAAAGCCCAGCAGCGTCGTGGCGGCACATTCCAGATCGTCAATGCGCGGGGCCATGAAAAATTCACCGTCGGGGCCGATCTGGGTCGGGGCCTGGCGGGTGACGAGCTGCAGATCGCTGTCCAGAATGTCGGCGGCCTCCACGCCGAGGGACTCGGCGACGAGGTCGGTCAAGGTGCGGCTGCCCGCGGGGCCCCACAGCGGCTGCATATCGACCTGCGGGTTGAAGGTGTGGCCCTTGTTGATGTCCCGCTGAAAGTGGATGGCCAGCGACGGGATGACGAGCAGGTCGCGGTCAAGGTACACAAGGCGGCTCTCGATGCCGTCCTCGGTCTTGACGAGGGCGCGCCCGCCGACGGTCAGCGGGCGGTCCAGCCAGGTGGACATGATCATCCCGCCGTAGCCCTCGACGCTCAGGCGGCGGCAGCCGTCGTTTTCAACGGTGTCGGCCTTGATTTTCCACGACGGGGAGTCGCTGTGGCTGGCCACGATGCGCCAGCCGCCGATGGCGTGCTGCGGCACGCGCCACGCCACAACGGACGAGCCGTTGCGGGTCGTGTAGTAGCCCTTGCCCGGCTCAAGGCTCCAGTAGTCGGCCTCCTCCAGCCGGGTGAAGCCGGCGGCGCACAGCCAGCTTTCGGCGGTGGCAGCAGCGTGGAACGGGGTGACGGACTCCTGCAGAAACTCTACTAAATCATCATACATAGGTTGTTTTCTCCTCTTGGGTGATTTTCCGCACATTTGGCGGTGAATATTGTAGGGCGGGGTGAGGTCAGGCTGCCCTACCTTATAATCATACACAACTATATTACCGCAAACATCCCTAAGAAACAAGTTGCAAACGCGGGGAAAATACCCTATACTTAGTATATTCAAATAGGCACTTTTGACAAGTACGCACTTTTTAGAAACCGCTACCCAAAAGGAGAGTGTGAGCAATGCACCCGAACGAACACTGTAACTGCCGCTATGCGGATGTGGGCTGTGACAGGATGGAGCAGGTCATGGACCAGATCAGCGGCAAGTGGAAGATGCGCATTTTATTCATGGTGGGCGCACACGGTACGCTACGCTACGGTGAGCTGCGCAAGCTGCTGGACGGCGTGACCCACAAGATGCTGTCGAACCAGTTGAAGGAGCTGGCCGCGGACGGGCTGGTGCAGCGCATCGACTACAACGAGGTCCCGCCCCGGGTCGAGTACCGCCTGACCGAAAACGGCGAGGCGCTGATGCCGATTTTTGATGACATTCAAAAATATATCCGCCGCCAGAGCTGCGGCGACTGCTGCAAGCAGGAAACACGCCACACCTGCTGTGAATAGTATAAAGTAGGATTGGGGGCGTTGGTATGCGTAGGTTAGCGATTCTCTTAGCGGGGGCCGCCCTGCTGGCCGGGTGCGCGGCCCCGGCGGTGCCGGAGGCGGCGTCCGCGGTGCAGGCGGTATCGTCCGAAGCGGGCACCGGGCACGCAGGCAGCCGGACCGAGCAGCTTGCCGTGCTGGATGGGCTGGTGGATTTCGGCGCGGACACGGCAGGCTGCAGCCTGAAAACGGCCCGGACCGCGGCGGTACTGGTGGAGTACCTGAGCGCGTCGGAGTTTGAGGATGGTACAGCGGATACCTGGCGGGCCGGGCTGAGCGGCGACGCGCAGGAGCGGCTGGCGCTGAACTGGCCGGGCATCCTGGCCGAAGCACAGGCGATTTGTGCCGACCCCGCGGCCTGTGCCGATGAGCTGGCGTCCGCGGGCGTGGAGACGGATTTCCCCGGTATGGAGCTGGACGGTGTGCCGGATAAGCTGACGGCGCTGGACGCAGTGCTGGGCGCACAGGGGAAGCCCGTAAAATGATAACAAAAAAGACAGCAGGTACGCGGTTTTTGCGTGCCTGCTGTTTTTTCGACAGCGGAAAACAGCTGTCCCTAAAATAAAACGGCGTTCGGTCTTATAATGCGGCAGGATTCGACAAACGGTTATGGTAAGATGAGGGTGTTCCGAGAAACGGACACCATAAATGATACAAAATGAAAGGCCTACAAGCTATGAAAAAACAAAGTCTGAATGCACTCGCTGCCTCCTACCGCGCTGACCTGCTCTACTACATTGAGCGTGCCAAGCTGGGCAAGTGCCCGCCCCACTGGCAGGCCTACTGCTTTGGGGAAATCGCTGCTGCCAAGGGCACGGATGCCTACCCTGAGGACGGCGACGCACTGCTGGACGAGCTGCACCGGCTGGTGGACACCGTGCCCCAGATCACGAACCGCGAGGAAAGCGCGGCGGAGATCGCCGCCTACCGCGGGCAGATGCTCTTTTACTTTGACCGCGACTACTACACGCTGGCCGAGCTGGTGCGCCTGCCGGACCGGAAAAAGTACGGCGCCTGCGTTTACATTGACGCCGACGGCAGCAGGCAGGACCGCCCGGGCTATGCCAATGACATAGCACTGCAGGTGGACGAATGGCGCAGGGAGAACGGCATCCCGTTTGACAAGTCGACCATCGCCGCCAGCCCCAGCGAGGTAGACGGCGGCGAGTTTGACACGATGGACGAGGCACTGCGGTACCTGTACACCTGCCTGAATTTCCCGGACAGCGTATTATGCTGAAAAAATCCCGCCGGAAAAGGGCATCCGACGGGATTTTTTGTGCGGTATAGCGGAGAACGGAGGCGGGGTGAGGGCACCCCGCCCTACGCATGGCCCGGAAGGCTCCTGCTTTACAGCTCGTACAGCTCGGTGTATTTCTTCTTTAAATAATCGGTGAAGTGGTGCGGGTCGAACTTGCCGCCGCAGAGGCTCTCGACGAGCCAGGCGGGCTCCTTCATGCTGCCCCACTGCCAGACGCGCTCCTTTAAGGCGGCCTTCAGCGGCTCCATGTCGCCGTTGGCCCACTGGGCGTCAAAGTCGTTTGTTTTGCGCAGGTCGTCGAGGGCCTGTGCGCCGTAGGCACTGCCGAGGGCATAGCTCGGGAAATAGCCGATGTCGCCCATGGACCAGTGGATGTCCTGCAAACAGCCGTGGGCATCGTCGGGCACATCGACGCCGAGGTACTCTTTATACTTGGCGTTCCAGGCGGCGGGCAGGTCGGCCACGGCCAGTGTGCCCTGCATCAGGGCCTTTTCCAGCTCATAGCGCACCATGATATGCAGGGAGTAGGTCAGCTCGTCGGCCTCGGTGCGGATCAGGCCCGGTTCGGCGCGGTTGACGGCGCGCCAAATCTCCTCGGCGGAGACGTCGGCCAGCTGCGCGGGGAACAGCTCCTTCAGCGTCGGGTACAGGTAGTGGACAAAGGCGCGGGAACGGCCCACCAGGTTCTCAAACAGGCGGGACTGGCTCTCGTGAATGCCCATCGTCGCGCCGTGGGTGACGACGGTGTAGTCGTAGTCGGGGTTGATGTTCAGCTCATACAGCGCGTGGCCGCCCTCGTGGGCGACGCTGTAGAGGTTCGAGAAGATGTCCCGGGGCATGTAGTGGGTCGTGATGCGCACATCGCCGCGCCAGAACTCGGTGGTGAAGGGGTGCTCGCTCTCGGCCAGATAGCAGTGGGCCGGGTCAAGGCCCCACAGCTCCATGATCTTTTTGCTGACCCGGCGCTGGGCGTCGATGGGCCACTCCTGGTCAAGGAAGTCGGTGCGCACGGCCTTGCCGCGGGTCTGGATGTCCGCCAGCAGCGGGACGATGGTTTCGCGCAGAGTCGCGAAAAATTCATCGCACTGGGCAATGGTCAGGCCCTTCTCGTAGCGGTCCAGCAGGACCTCATAGGGGTCGCGGTCCGGCGCAAAATACCGGGCCTGGGCGCGGCGGGCGGCGATGATCTTTTCCAGATACGGCGCGAACAGGCTGAAATCGTTCGTGCGCTTGGCCTTGGTCCAGGCGGGCACGCTTTGGCTGCACAGCTTGGTGAAGGCGGCGTACTCGTCGGCGGGGATCCGGGCGATCTCGTCGTACTGGCGCTGCAAATTGCGGACCTCGGCGCGCTCCTGCTCGGTCTCGGCGTCGGCAGCGGCCTCCTTCAAAAGGGCGGCGGTGCCGTCGTTGACCAGCAGGTCAAAGCTGGCGCGGCTCAAAACCTCGGTGGCCTCGGCGCGGCCATCGGCGCTGCCCTCGGGCGCGACGGTCTCGGCGTCAAAGTCGATGACGGTCATAGCATACAGGTAGGCGTACAGCTGCTTTTCCAGCGCACGCAGGCGGATGATGGAAGGCTTCATGGTGGTGACCTCGTTTCATAGTGATGCCTTCCCCCTTGGGGGAAGGTGGCCGAAGGCCGGATGAGGGGCAGGTCTGCGGGGATAGCCCATGAACAGGCTGCGGCGGAAGGCTGGCCCTCATCAGTCCGCTTTGCGGACAGCTTCCCCCGATGGGGAAGCCCTTATAAGCATCATACCACACCTCGCGCACTTTTTCCATTGCCAACCGGGCAAAAGTGTGGTATTGTGGATATACTACTACAAAAAGGAGGTCACCTGCCATGTCGGAGCAGCCGCTTGTCAGTATTATCGTGCCGATTTATAATGCCCAGGATCATATCGCCCGCTGTGTGGAGAGTATCCGCCGCCAGACCTACCGGAACCTTGAAATTCTGCTGCTGAACGACGGCAGCCAGGACGTCAGCCTGGAGGTCTGCAAGATGTATGCCAACGTCGATCCGCGCATCGTGCTCATCGACAAGGCCAACAGCGGCGTGGCCGCGACCCGCAACATGGGCCTGCGGGAGGCCAGGGGCAAGTATCTGCAGTTCGTCGATGCCGACGACACGATCCAGCCCTACGCCACGGAGCTGCTGGTGCAGCGGGCCGAGGAGAGCGGCGCCGATTTGGTCATTGCGCACTACAACCGCATTACGCCGCCCCGCCCCCGTGCCGAGGATGACCCCCGCCCCGAGCGGCCCACCAAGGTGCAGACCTACGGCTTCCTGATGGAGGGCCCGATGACGAAGGAGGAATTCGCCGCGGGCCTGATGCAGGAACCGGCCAGCTTTTACTACGGTGTGATGTGGAATAAGCTCTACCGCGCCGACATTGTCCGCGCGCACGATGACATTATATGCGCCGAGGACATGGACTGGTCGGAGGACTTGTATTTCAATTTGAGCTATATCCGCTATGCGGAGAAGTTCTACGCGCTGTCGACGCCGATCTACAACTATTTCAACACGCCCGGCAGCGCGGTGCACACGGCGCTGAACCCGGTGAACATCGTGGCGACCCGCGCGACCCTGTTTGCATATTATAAGGAGCTGTATGAGCATCTGGGCCTGTATGAGGAGTACAAGCCGCAGATCTACAAGTATCTGGTGGCGGTGGCAGAGGCGTGAGCGCGGCGAATAGTACGCGGTAGGGGCCGGGCAGACGGTGGAAAACGGGCAATAAAAATAGCGTAGGGGAGGGTTTTTAACCCTCCCCTACGTATTGCATTATACTTTCTGCTCAAACAGCCCGTGCTTATTACAGTACCAATAGAGCTTGCCGTGGCCGCGGCGGAAGAAGCGGGCGGCGGCGGGACCCTCGGGGTAGAGGCGGACAAGCTCAAAGCGGTCCCCAGTGACGTAGACGATGAAGGAAATGTAGTGCGTCTTGGTCATCTCATGGGGGATTTCCACGTACAGCTCATGCTCGATTTCGGTGACGGCGGCGTTGTGGGCGTCGTCGGGTGCTTCTGCCTCCAGCTGGGGCAGAGTGACGCCGCAGCAGCTGATGCCCGCCGCGCCGGTAGCGGGCAGGATGTTGCCGCAAATCGGACAGACGTAGAGGCGGCTGCGCAGCAGGTTGGCGGAACGGTTCGCGTTGGTGATGACCTCGCCGGAGAGCAGCTCCGGCAGCGAGACGTGCAGCGCGGCGGCCAGCGGCTCCAGCAGGGTGATGTCGGGCAGGCCGCGGCCCGTCTCCCACTTGGAGACGGTCTTGTCGCTGACGCAGAGCTGGTCCGCCAGCTGGGCCTGGGTCAGGCCGCAGCGCTCCCGCAGGGCCTTGATGGCGGCCCCGGTAATATAGTGATCCATGGGTGGTCACGCTCCTTTCGTTTGGTCTGATGATACCACAGGGAAGGCGCGGGGACAACCTGCGGAAAGTAGAATGGGGGCTGAGCCGGGAACGGGCAGCTGTGCGCTTACAATTGAATCGTAGGGAGGGGTCTTGACCCCTCCGTGCCTGTGTGCGGCGGCGGAAGCCTCGGCGGAGCGGTCAAGACCGCTCCCAACAAACCGGTGGAAAACGGGCAATAATAAAATAAAAAGTAATAGGGGAGGGCTTTAGCCCTCCCCTACGTATATTCTGTTTTACACCCAATGCCCGAAGCGGTAGACCGGCTTCGTCGGCTCGGGGGGACGCAGGTCGTCGCCAAGATAGATGTCGATGGCGTTGCGCTGCATGCGGCGGGCGACCTTGTCAGGCAGATGGGCAAAGCCCTCGGCCAGGTTGGGCGGGCGCTTGACCGGGTGGTGGCAGTCGCTGCACAGAATGTGCACAAGGTTCCACTCGATCAGCTTGTGCAGCCACTTGGCGGTGTGTCCGTCCCGGATCAGGCCGGTGGCGTTGATCTGCGCCAAACACCCGTCGCAAACCCAGTTGTAGAGCAGCGTCGGGTCCTCGGTCACAAAGGGATAGCGCTCCACGTGGGCCAGAATCGGCGTGTACCCCTGCGCACGGATGGCGTAGAGTGTCTCGTCGATGCCCGGCGGGTGCATCGTGGTGGGGAACTCAATCAAAATATAGTTGCTCCCCGCAAAGGCCAGCTGGCGCAGGTCAAGGCTGGGCAGCGCGGTGGAGTAAAACACCTCGGCACCCATCTTACCGGCCAGCCGCAGGCCCTCGGCCTTGCAGGCCGCGGACACCTGCAGGAACGCTGCCTTGCGCCGCGCGGTAAACTGCTCCACGGAAATGCGCTCATAATAGAAGTGCGGCGTGAACACAATGCCCGCCGCACCATCCTGTAATTCCTTGCGAATGAGCGACATTGACATATCCAGATCTTTGGCACCGTCATCAATGCCGGGCAGGATGTGGCAGTGCAGCTCTACAAGGGCATTACTCATGCATCGTTTCCTTTTTTATCTTCGTCGTAATAGCTGTAGGAGTAAGCGTAGGAGTAGCCGTCGCGGCGGCCGCTCTGCGTGCCATTGTAGCCGTTCATGACAACACCCAGGATGTGGGCGTTGACGGCCTCCAGGTTCTTTTTGCTGAGCTGGGCGCTCTGAATGGTGGTGACGCCGGGGCGCACGACCAGCAGCACGCCGTCTGCAATGCCGCAGAGGACCGCTGCGTCGGTGACAACGCTGACAGGCGGTGTGTCGATGATGACATAATCAAATGCCTTCTGCAGGGAGGCAAAGATCTTCTCGGTCATAGGGGTGGAGAGCAGCTCAGTGGGATTCGGCGGGATCGTACCGGCGGTCAGGACCGTGATGCCGGAATCCTTGACGCGGACAAGCGCCGCGGCCAGCGCGCCTTCATCCTTGGAGGTGATGACGTTCGTCAGACCGGCATGGTTGCGCGGAATGCGCAGATAGCGGGAGATCGTTGCCTTGCGCAGGTCACAGTCCACCAGAACAACACGATTGCCGGAGGCGGTCAGTGTCATGGCCAGGTTGAGGGCTACGTTGCTCTTGCCCTCCTCCGGGACAGAGGAGGTAATCAGGATGGTCTTGCAGTTGCCGGCAGAGGAAAGAAATTCCAGGTTGGTACGCAGAGATTTGTAGGCTTCCACAAACTGGAACGGGGCGTCGCCGCCGACGGTATACAGTTTGCGATGGCTGGTGTTTTTGCTTGCCTTGCTCATTTCTTTTTACCTCCCTGATATTCCGGAATGACGCCCACAACGGCGAGGTCAAGATACTTGGCCACATCGTCCTCGGTATGGATCTTGTTGTCCAGCAGGACGGTCAGCAGGATGATGCCGACGCTGATGACCAGGCCCAGCACGCCGCCCAGCATGGTGTTGCGGCCCACGTTGGGGGAGACAGGGGCCGGGTTAATAGCAGCGTTAGAAATGACCTTTACAGAGCCGGCCTCAACGGACTCGAGGATGACGTCGGGGGAGATTACAGTGATCTGCTCACAGACCTGACGCGCCCACTCGGGGTTGTCGCTCTTGACTGTGACCTTCATGACCTGAGTGTCATCCACGGCGCTGACTGTGACGCGGCTTGCCAGCTGCTGATAGGTCAGGGACAGACCCAGGTTGTCAATGACCTGCTGCAGCACGGTATCGCTCTTGATGATGATGCTGTAGGTGGAAACCAGCTTGGTGGCGGAGTTGATCTGGTCGCTGGTGACGTTGGAGGTGATGTCCTGACGGGTGTTGACGATCATCAGGGCGGAAGCCTCGTATTGCGGGGTGATAAGGAACTTGGAGACGCCGAACCCGGCAGCGGCCAGGATCACGGTGGCGAGAATGACGGCCAGCAGGTGCTGCCGGACGGCGTTCAGGACCTCCAAGAGGTCAATCGTTTCGTAACCTTCGTTTTCCATGTGTGGGTCCTCCTGTTAAATGTTCTGGCGGCGTTTCATGCGGCTTCTGGCGGTGATGGTCAGGGCCAGAAGGATCACGGCGACTGCGCCGTAGATGATAGCAAACAGGCCGAAGCGGCCAAAAAGATTCTGCACATAGGTGACGATCAGCTGCTTGACCGAAGCGGGATTGATGCTCAGCGTCTCCATGTGGATCGCAGGGAAAATAATGGTGGCGGCCAGCGCGCAGAGCGCCGCAGCCGCAGTGAAAGCAAACGTCAGGCAGCGCACGCCGTAGCGGGAACTGCCGGCTAAGCGCAGCATCACAAAGAGGCTGACTGCGCAGAGCACCGCCATGATGGCGACGGCCACCGGCACAACACGGCTGCACTTTTCAATAAAAGTGTACAGCTGGCTGGCCAGGGGTACCGTGACATAGTTGGCGTAGTCCAGACGGCAGGCGTCGGCGACGACGACGACGGCGGATTCCACATCGGATGTGACCTCGACGCCGCGGCTGTTCAAATCGTTGATCAGGTTGTCATACGTCGTATTCAGAATCGCGTTGCGGGTGTCAATAGCGGTGTCGCCCTGGTACAGACGGGTGATGGAATCCTCCATATCCGCCGTGATCTGGTCGCGGGAGAGGGCGGCGGTCATCACGTCGGCGGAGAAGCCGGACGATGCGCCGTAGCTGATGAAGTTGTCATACAGATAGCTGTAGGCGGCCTCACTGAAATCACTGCGGTTGACCTGCTCCCTCATGTAGGAGGCGCTGCAGATCGTTGTCATCAGGACAAGGCAGAGCGCCAGCAGTGCCAGCAGCAGACTGGACAGCCAGCTTAAAACCGTGGCCCACACAACGCTGCCCTTGCGGCGGGGGTGCGGATCTTGTTTTTGTGCCATACCTACACCCCCTTAGCTGTTGGCGTCCAGCACGGGGCCGGACACGTATTTGGCATAGACGAAGAAACGGTTCGGCGTGAAGCCGAGCGCATCGAAGGGATAGCAGGTGTACAGGATCAGATTCTCGTCGGTGCGGGTGAAGTCGTAGGCGGTCTCGTCCTGATAGTCGAGGATCTCGGTGCCGGTGACCTCATAGGTGTAGACGCCGTAGTGGGTCGTGATCGTGACCGTCGCGCCGGCCTCGGCGTGCTGCAGGTCATTGAAGAAGGTGTTGTTGTGCCCGGCCAGCAGGATGGTCTTGCCCTCGCCGGGAATGCCGACGCGGGCGTCGTCCTTGTAGGTGCCGACGCCGGCGTTCAAAATTTTGTTCGTGTCGCCGTAGTAGACCGGGGCGTCCACGTTGGTGCCGGAGATCGTGATCGTCGCGTAGCGGTCCCCCTCGGACGGGTAGGTGACGGAGCTCAGCGGCAGTGTCTCGGGCTGGGTCTCGGGCTCCTCCACGGTGCCGCCGTTGATGACGGTGGCGGCATCGTCCAGCAGATCCCTGGGCTGCGCGACCTCCGTTGTGCTGAAGAACCAGCCCAGCAGGGCCTGGTACGGGGTCAGCACGGTGCGGCCCACGATAAAGACCAGCGCGGTGCTGACCAGAACAAAGGCCAGCGGGACCACTACATAAGCCAGTGGACTGCGGCGCAGAAAAGAGTGGTTCTTGCTTGCCTGCATGGTGATATGCTTCCCCCCCCTGATATGATTGATAATTACGGCATCCTACATTATAAACTATTTTCTATATAAAAGGAAGGTCTAAAACAGGAATAAATTGACCAATTCCGTGTAAGCAACGAAAAACGGGCAGAGCCAGAGGTTCTGCCCGCTGCCGGTCAAAAACCGGACTTATGCAGCTGGATTACAGTGCACGCTCCTTGCGGACGGCCATGCCGAGCATGCCGACAACAGCCAGAGCAGCGACAGCAAAGACAACGGCGGTGTTATCGCCGGTGGCCTTGATGACAGCGCCGGAAGAAGCGGTGATGGGGTTCGCAGCGGAAGAAACGGTCTTGACGCTGGAAGCGGCGGCACTGTTCTGGGCGGCGTTGCTGACAGCGTCGCTGGCAGAGGTGTTGTTGTCAGTGGTGGTGGTAGACAGAGGCCGGGCGATAGCACCGGAGTCAGTCGTGCCGTTGACGGTGACGTCAGCACTGACAACGAACTGGGAAGAGTCGCTGGTATCGAGCGCCGGGTTGGAGATGACGATACCGACAGCGCTCAGCATGCTGTTCATGGAGGCCACAGCGTCGTTGGCAGCCTTGAGGGCGACATTGGCGTCGGTGGTGCCCTTGATGGTGTTGACGGCGTTAGCGGCAACAGCCTTCAGGGAATCCATGTTGGCATAGATGACGTTCAGCTGGTCAGCGGTCAGCTTGTTGACCGTGTTGTCGATGGTGGTGACGCCGTAGCTGGCAGCGAAAGACAGGATTTCCTCTCTCGCGCGCTTTGCGTTATTGGGCTTGTTGAAATCAGCAGCGAAAGCGGAGGTAGCGAAGACGCAAGCCATCACAACACCCAGCAGAACGGCAGCGAACTTCTTGAAGTTGTTCATTGGTGGTATCCTCCTTTCTTCTAAAGATATATGGGTGTGTTGCCCATATACCATACTGCAGGAAATTCATACTTTCCCCTTTTAATATGGTTCTTAAATTATAGCACAATGCCGGGAAAAATTCCAGCACATATCCATAAAAATGATATGAATTTTTCGGGATTTAGAAAATTGAACAAAGAAAAAAGTGTCAAAACGGTAAAAACTGACGCGCGCCATACAAATGTGTACCAGCGTTATGAAGTAATGTGCGAAGGACCCAACGAAACGGCAAAAAATGTGCGTTTCTTCCCGCCCGGTTGAAAGCCGCCCGGCAGTGTGATACAATAAAAGCCAAACAGGAAAGTGAGGAGAAGCGGCATGCAGACCTGCAATATTATGGGCGTGAACATCGCCGTCACCGACATGGACAAAACGCTGCGCCTGGTGGAGGACAACTGCGAGGCATGGCGCGGGAAATATATCTGCGTGGCGAACGTCCACACCACCGTTACGGCCCACGACGACCCGACCTATCTGCGGGTGCAGAACGGCGCGGTCATGGCCCTGCCAGACGGCGGGCCGCTGTCCAGATACAGCCGCAAGAAGGGCTTTGCCGACGCCGCCCGCGTGACAGGCCCCGACCTGATGCGCGAGCTTTTGAAGGAGAGCGGGACAAAGCACTACCGGCACTATTTCTACGGTTCCACGCAGGAGACGCTGGACATCCTGCGCGAAAAAATTACGGAAAAGTACCCCGGCGCGGTCATCGCGGGGATGTACTCTCCGCCGTTCCGCTCGCTGACGGCGGACGAGGATGCGGAGATCGTGGAGAAAATCAACGCGGCAAAGCCGGATTTTGTCTGGGTGGGCCTGGGCGCGCCGAAGCAGGAGCGCTGGATGGCCGCCCATGAAAACCGCGTGCAGGCGCTGATGCTGGGCGTGGGTGCGGCCTTTGACTACGAGGCCGGCAACATCCGCCGCGCCCCGGCCTGGATGCAGCGCTGCAATCTGGAATGGCTGTACCGCCTGATGCAGGACCCGAAGCGGCTTTTCAAACGCTATTTCGTGACGAACACCAAGTTTTTGTGGTGGAGCTGGAGACACTAAGGAAGGCTCCCCCCTCGGGGGAAGCCTTTTGCGAGCATCGCCCCTTTTTATGGGTGGCGGTGCTCTTTTTTGTTTGTTTATACGCTCTTTTCGGTTTTCCACGCTCTGCGGCAAAAAACAGCGTGCGGGGGTGGTATAGTGCAAAGCGTCCGAGACATATACTGTACATTTACGGAGGGCTTGCACGATGGCTGTACTGAACGGGGAACGTATGCACGACACAATGGAAAGGCTGCTGCCCGGAGCGCGCAGTGCGGCGCTGCTGTGGCAGGGCGCGGCAGTGCTGGGCGGCGCGGCGCTGGGGGCCGGGCAGGTCTACGGCGGGGCTGCGCCGTTTGGGCTGGCGCTGGTCATCGGCTGCCCGCCGTCCTACTGCCTGGCCGCGGCGCTGGGTACGCTGGCGGCGGGACTGGCGTTCCAGCCGATGCTGCTGGGCGTCAAGCTGGCCGTGGCGGCCGTGGCTTCCGCGGCGGTGCGGCGGCTCATTGATGGCCGCCCCGGGGCCGGGGCGCTGGCGGGCTGCCTGACGCTGACGGCGGCGCAGGTGCTGCAAATCGTGCTGGCGGGGGGACTTTTCAACCCGGGGCAGACCGTCACGGTGGGGTGTACGGCGCTGCTAGCCGCGGTTTTTGGCTGGGCGTTCGCGCATTTTCCGGCGCGGGAGCCGCGCGGCGTCTGCCTATGGCTGGCTGTGGCTACGGCATGCCTGCAGCGCTGTGCCGTCGGGCCCTTGGCTCCGGGCCTGGCGCTGGCCGCGGGGGCCGGGCTGTGCGCGGCCATCGGCGGCACGCTGGAGCAGACCGCCGTGCTGAGCATTGCGCTGGCGGCGGCCATCACGGCGTCGGGGCCGACACTGGCCTACGCCGCGCTGGCTGTGGCGCTGGGCAGTCTGGCGGCATCCTGCCTCTGCCCGGGGGAGCGGGGCCGCTGCGCCGGGGTGTTTGCGGCGGGCTGCACCGCGGGGGCACTGGCCGCGCCCGACGCTGTCAGTGTGCTGCCGCTGGCGGTCAGTGCCGGGGTGGGCGTTGTGGCTGCGCTGGCTGTGCCGGGGAGCGTGCTGCACAAAATTTTCCCGCCGCCCGCGCCGCCCGTGCAGACGCAGGGCCTGGGCGGGGCAGCGCGCAAGCTCTCCGCCGTGGCGGACACGCTGAGCGACATTGCCGACACGGTCAACGCGGTCTGCCAGCGGCAGCTGCCGCCCAAGGGCGAGACCTTTGACTTTGTGGTGGAGCAGGTCGCCCGCACGACCTGCCAGAGCTGCACCCGCCGCAGCCGGTGCTGGGTGCGCGGCTACGCCACGGCCATGGACGGGCTGTACCATTTGAAGCCGACGCTCGAGAGCAAGGGCCGCGTGGAGGTCGAGGACCTGCCGGGGCAGCTGGCGGGGTGCATCCACCCGGCAGACCTCTGTACAGCGGCCAACCATGGTTACCGGCTGTGGCGCAGCCGCCGCCAGACCCGTGCCCGGGCTGTGACGCTGCGCGCCGCCCTGACCGAGCAGTACAGCGCACTGGCCGGGGCGCTGGCCCAGCTGGCGGGCAAGCTGGGCCAGGCCGGTCTGCCCGACCCGCGGCGTGAGGCCCGCGTGGCGCAGCTGTTTGCCGAGCTGGGGCTGGACGCGCTGGAATGCAGTGTGACCGCTGATTTGGCCGGACGGCTGACTGTGAATGTGACAATCTGCCGCACGCGGTTCACCCCCGACGAGGTCGCGGGCCTGACCGACGAGATGACCCGCATCTGCCGCCGCGACATGGATACGCCCGAAATCACCCACTGCCGCACGGTCACGATGCTGTGCTTTGGCGAAAAACCGCTGTTTACCGTTGAATTTGGCGCGGCGGCGCACGCAGCCGGCGGGCAGAGCGTCAGCGGCGACGCGCTGGACCAGTTTTGCGACACGAGCGGGCGGGCGCAGATGCTTTTGTGCGACGGCATGGGCACGGGCCGCGCCGCCGCCGTGGACGGTCAGATGGCGGCCAAGCTGACGGCACAGCTGCTGCGCGCCGGGTTCGCAGCGGAGAGCGCTGCCCGGCTGGTGAACGTGGCGCTCGGCCTGAAGGGAGCCGAGCAGGAGGCCGGGGCGACGCTGGATCTGCTGACGGTGGACCTGTACACCGGGCGGGCCGGGCTGTTCAAAGCGGGCGCCGCACCGAGCTTTCTGGTGCGCGGCGGCGTGCCGCGGATGCTGGACGGTGCAAGCCTGCCCATGGGGGTGCTGGACAGTCTGGTGGGACGGAGCACGACGTTTGCGCTGGATGCCGGGGACTGGGTCGTGCTGGTCAGCGACGGTGCGCTGACCGACGGGAGCGACTGGCTGATGCAGCAATTGCAGCTTTGCGCCAAATTGGGCCATACGCCGAAGCAGGCCGCCGAGACCGTGGCTGACGCCGCCGCCCGCCGCGCCGGGGCCAAGCAGGATGACATAACGGTGGCGGTGCTGGCGATGGGGAGAGCAGGGTAAACAGGAGGGAACCCTGTAGGGGCGGGCACTGCCCGCCCGCGCCGTTTGCGGCAGTGAGACAGCGCCCGGGCGGATATGGAATCCGCCCCTACGGCTGTAGGGGGCGATGCTCGTCATCGACCCGGAGGGCTTCCGCTGACGCACACCTCCTGCGGGCGAGCAATGCTCGCCCCTACAGAATGAAAAACACGCCCCGCGGTTCAAAATGAACTGCGGAGCGTGTTTTGGGTTTAAAATAGCTTTTGCTTTTTGGTGGGCTGGGGGTCGAAGGGGGTGTCCTCGTGGTGGCGCTTGATAAAGACCTGGCGGGTCTTTTCGGTCACGCTGCGTCCGTTGTGCTTGGGGACAGAGTAGAATGTCCGGGTGATGTTGTAGTACCCCAGTAGGTGCTGCACCAGATATTGTGCTACGGCGGGCAGACAATCGGTGTCGTCGATGGTCTCGTAATTGTAGTCGCCGTAGAGGAACGGTACCTCGTCGCTGCCGGCAAACAGCGTGATGGCGGCCTCGTCCAGGACGATCTCCCGGATGACGCTCTGCTGCAATCCCGCAGTGCCGCACTCGGCGGCGCGCTTCGATGCCAATGGGCGCTGATCCAGCGGCACGCTCTGGGGGTCGAGCTTCTCGGTGCCGCGCTGGCCGATCTCCAGCAGGATGTCGCGCATCATGCGGCTCTCCAGCAGCGGGCGGATGCGTTCCCTTGCGCGGGCTTGTTCGGTTTTGTTCTGGATGGTGGTAATCAGGCCCATGTGGGCGCCTCCTTGCAAAGTATGACGATTTGATAACAGTATACCACATCCGAAAGCAGGATGACAACCGTTCCCGATTGTAAAATTCCGCAAAATTACCCGACGACGAGCACCTGCAGACTGGCCGTGCCGTGCTGCACGGTGTAGCGGTCTGTGATGGTAAAGTGCTGCTCGATCCAGGCGTGGAATTCGGCCATGTCGCGGACCTCGGCATCATCGTAGAGGATGACGGCGGGCTGCTTTTCCGGCAAAAGCGCATAGTACTGTTCAAAACGCGGGTCGCTGTCGGTGCCCGAGATGACGGACGCCTGCGCGACGGTCAGCGTGCCGTCTGCCATCAGAAAGCCGAGGCCGTGCTGCTCACCGATGGCCTGGAGCACGCTCTTGCCCGCATAGGGGGCGAGGGCTTCATACAGGCATTCCTGCATGTCGGCGGCCTTGGTGTCGGCCCAGGTCCCGGCGGCGGGGCCGCGGGTGATCCTTTCGGGCTGGATGGCCGTGATCGGCTCACAGTGCCAGCCGGTCTCCAGCACAAGGCAGAGCCTCGGCACGGCACAGGCCAGCAGGAGCCCGGCTGTCAGCAATGCCGCCGCGGCGCGGTGCCGCCGGGTCGGGCGGGGCTTGAGCAGCAGCACTGCCGTTCCGCAGACCGCGGGCCAGAACAGGTACATAAAGGTCGTTGGCAGCGCGATCAGCGTGGAGCGCAGGATAAACAGGTACGCCGCTATGCCGGGCAGCCAGCCCAGCCAGAACAGCAGACGGCGCAGGGGGCGGTGGTCGGCCTCGCGCCGGTCACACCAGAACGTCCAGCCGCCGGCCAGCGCGAACGCCGGGCACATGTAGCGGAAATCCAGCTCCTGCGCGCGCAGACAGTAGGCCGTGCACCAGAGAGAGAGGAAGAACGCTGTGTACCAAAGCGCCTTTTCAAGGCTGCGGGCAAAGCCGCGGCGCTCGCCAAAGAGCATCCCGGCGGCGGCCAGCGCCACACCGGCCAGGGCCGAAAGCCAGCAGTTGCCGATGACGGCGGAAAGCTGGGAACGGAGCATGGCAAGACGGTCCGCTGTGGTAAAATCATACTGTGGGTCGTGTAAAATCAGGTCGGCGCGTGCGAGCAGGGCGGCGAAATCAAAGCCCATGCCCTGCAAAACATACACGACAAACGCACCGCCGCAGACGGCACAGGTCAGCACAAATACCCAGAGACCGCGGCATTTGTCGGCACTGCCGCGGCCCAGCAGGAGCAGCGCCAGCATCAGCACCGGCGCGGCAGCGAGGGTCTGCGGGTAGGCGAGGAAGCTCAGGCAGGCGCAGACGCCGCCCGCCGCGACCCGCCACAGACCGCGGTACTGCCGCGGGCCGGGCGCGTAGTAGCCGTACAAAAACAGGAACGCCGCCAGCGTAAAGTGGAACTGCTGGCTGACGTAGTCCGGCCCCAAAAACCACTTGGGCGTGAAGGCCAGCACGGCCAGCGTCAGCAGATAGGCGCAGCGCCCCCCGAGGGCCACGCGCAGGCTGCGGTAAAACCAGACGGCCAGCGCGAGCTTGACAGCCAGCACAGCGCCGCGCACAAACAGCAGCACGCCGGTGGTCGTGCCCGCGACGGCGGTAAACAGGCCGATGAGCAAAGCGGGCGGCAGGGCGGCCAGCTGGTGCGGCTCCCACATCGAGTAAAAGAGCCGGTCACCGCGCACAAGGCGGAAGCCGAGGGACAGGGCGTACTCCTCGTCGATCTCCAGCCCCAGGAACATTGTGCGGACGAGCGCGGCCAGCGCCAGCAGGCCCAGCAGGGCAAGGATGATTTTTTCAATTGTCGGTTTTTTGGTATGGCTCATAGATCGTTTTTAAAATCAATGCGGCGGCGCAGCAGCGTGTCGCGCGCCAGCCAGAGATAGGGCAGCCAGTTCAGGCGGAACGCCTCCCACTTGCGCTGGACAAAATTCTGCGGCTTGGCAGCGCCCTTGACGCTTTCCACGTTGATGCAGCGGCTTTTTTGCAGCACAAGAATGGCCTCATGCCCGGTGGGCGTTTCCTCCGGCGTGCAGTAGTCGGGCGGCAGGATGCGGAATTTTCCGGGCGTTTCGGCGACCAGGCGGTTGAGCTGGCTTTCATCGTGAAAGCGCGCAATGACGTTGTTTTGCAGATCCTCGTCCGTGCGCTTTTTCAGCTCCCGGCACAGGGCCAGATAGGCCGCCGCCGTGCCGCCGTTCAGCCCGCCCGCCACGTAATACTGCCCGCAGCTGTACGGGATGGACGCCCGGCTTTTGCCGCTGCGGTCATAGGGGTGGAAAATCGGATTTTTGCCATAGTAGGGCAGGTGGCAGACCGCGGTCAGGCTCTGCCCGGCGGCGGGGTCGGGCAGCAGCTCGTCGGCGCGGATGACGCGGGTGCAGTGCAGGTTGGCGTTGGCAAAGAACAGGTAGTCATAGCCTTGCAGCGCGTCGGCCTGACCGAGGAAGGCGTCAAAGCGCAGCATCGTGCTCTGCGGCCAGGGCAGGGCCTTCTGATAAATGCGGCGCACGTCGGGGGCGTCCTCATAGTCAATATGCGCTGCATCGGTAAAAACGTAGAAGATGCGGTCACAGTCAGGCAGAAAATTTGCCTTGAAGTTGGGGTAAAAATCATGCCAGAACACCGCGTAGGGGCCGGTGCAGATATACAGGATGGCGAGAGTTTTCATAAGATCACCACGTTATTTGCCTCCCTCGCGTGCGAGGGAGGTGGCCCGGAGGGCCGGAGGGAGGGCGGCAGGCGGAAAGCTCCCCCACCGCCTGCGGCGGAGCCCCCTCCCAGAGGGGGCCAAGAAGGGAAGTCACTTTTTCAGCAGCTTCTTGGCCACCTTGCCCGCGTACTGGCGCAGGTAGGCGGCGTCTTTGCCCCAGCCGTAGACGGCGAGGTTCAGGGCGTTGGGCACGACGAGGACGACGAGAATCCGCGGCACAAGGCCGAGCCAGCCGCCGGGCATCCGGGCGCAGAGCGCGTAGCTGCCGCCCATGCAGACAGCCAGCGTGACCAGATGCAGAGCCTGCACGCCGAGATAATGCCCGAGCCCGCCGCGCATGTACTGGCGGAACACGACCCGGATACGCCCGGCCCACATGATGCAGTGGGCGACGACGGTGGCGATCAGTGCGCCGGTGATGTCGAACAGCGGGAACAGGATAAAGCTGAGCGCCAGATTGACCGTGGCCGACGCGACCATGAACCACTGGTCGTCCTCAAAATGGCCGAGGACGGCGCGGTAACTGCCGAGCATCCGGTGGTTCCAGCCGACGTACTCATTTAAGCAGAACACGAGCACGAAGCCCAGCGGCAGCAGCCATTTTTCGCCCATCCAGGACGCCATGAACGGCTGGAACAGGCAGAAATACGCTGTAGCTACGAAGCTGGCAAACAGGTAGCTGAACAGGTCCATGCCCCAGAACACCTGCTTGTCGTGGTCGTTGGCGGCGGCGGACTTGTCGTAGACGATGCTGCCGATGGCCGCGGCGAAGCTGTCCATGACCTTGTTGCCGAGGTCTGTGGCGGAGGTCGAGATCGTGTTGTAGTTGCCTAAAAACGTCGTCTGGGTCGAGCCGCCCAGGCGGGAGGTCACGATGGTGTCGGACGAGCCGTAGATGGTGTTGGACAGGCGGTGCACCAGAAAGTACCGCAGATCGTGGAAAATGCCGAGGTCTTTAAAGTCGTTGACCGTGACCTTAACGTCGTGTACGTAGGGAAAATCCTTCCTGAAGCGGCGGGCAATCAGCAGGTTGGCCGTGACGTTGAAGAAGATCGTCACGCTGAAATAGAGCACGTAGTTGGGGAACCACAGCGACACGGCAATTTTGGCAAGGCTCGTCAGCACGTTGCAGCAGAAGTCGATCTGGGTGCAGCGGTAGCCCTGCTGGGTGCAGGTGTACATCAGGCGGCGAGTTATCAGAAAATAACTGCACAGCGTTGAAACGACGTTCAGGCCGTAGACTGTGTATGCCGTGGCGGCGGGCACGTCGGGCATGATCCACCGCAGGGCCGCCGCGCCGATGAGCGCCAGCCCCGCAATGACCAGGCCGACGACGCGGTAGGCCCACTTGTACATCGACATGTACTTGCTGATCTTTTCCTCATTTTTGGCGGCGATTTGCTCGTAGAGACGATAACTTATGACGCTGCCAACGCCGAACTCGGCGATGGAGAAAAAGTTGAAAAGCTGGCTGACGACCTGCGATGCCGTGGTGATCTGCGGGCCGAAGTTATCGACGAGCAGACGCCGCGTGACGAGGCCCAGCAGCAGAAGCAGCAGACTGGACCCGAGAGCGTAGGCCATATTCAGTAAGGTACGTTTGGTACGCAAGGTTAAATCTCCGTTTTTAAATAATAAATAAAAAATAATAAATAATAAATGTGGTGCGGCACCGCGTGCCGCGTTTAAAAATTGCGGGCAAACGAAGGGAAAATGGTATATATAGGCGGGGCGCGGGGCGTCGGGGACGCCGCCCCCTACAGCGGAGGTACACACGCAATTTAAATCACGCCGCCGCGGGCGGCGTACATGATTTATTATTTATTATTTATTATTTTTTATTTGCGTTGAAGGCTTGCCGCCCAAAGCGTGAACCGCGGCCCGAAGGTCTGCATCATCCACTGGAACAGCCGCCAGTCGCGGCGGGTGCGGACCTCGGTGCCGTGGGGGTAGAGCGGGCGCAGCTGCTCGATATAGGGCAGGCAGGCCTTGCGGATGGCGGCGTCCCTGACCGCTGCCGTGCGGGCCTGCGGCCAGAAAACGTCTGCAGCGGCATCCTGCATGGCGGCGTAGGCCGCGGCGTCCGCCGTGCCGTTGGCGGAGAGCCTGGCCAGGCGGCGCTGTGCGGCGGCAAGGCCCCGAAAGCGTTTGGGCAGATTTTTGGCATCTGTCAAAAGACTGCCCTGCCGTCCGACGCGGTAGTGGGTGAAAACCGTGTCCAGAAAGTAGAGCCTGTCGCAGTGCAGCAGCAGCTCAAGGTCAAAGGGCCAGTCCTCGGCCCAGACGCAGTCCGGCAGGAAGCGGACGCGGGCCTGCTCCAAAAAGGACCGCCGGATGCAGTATTTCCAGACCGACCAGTGCCCGGCGGTGTACAGGGCCTTCAGCCGCGCGGCGTAGTCGCTGCTGGCAAACGGGCCGGGCACCAGATGCAGACCGTCGTGCGGGGTCAGCGTGCCGTCGGGCTGCCATTCGAGATGCTTGCCGATGAACCAGTCGCAGTCCGGGTGGGCGGCCAGCGCACCGCGCAGCTGCGCCAGCAGGCCGGGGGCCATGGCGTCGTCACTGTCGAGAAACAGCAGCCAGTCGCCGGTGGCGGCCTTGAGGCCGGTGTTGCGCGCCGCGGCAAGGCCGCCGTTTTCCCGGTGAATGACCTGCAGGCCGGGCAGCTCGGCGGCGAGGGCGTCGCACATCGCGCCGCTTTGGTCGGTGGAGCCGTCGTCCACAAGGATGCACTCCCAGTCGCGCGGACCGGGCTGCTCGACCACGCTTTTGACGCAGGCGGACAGGTAGTTTTGCACGTTGTAGACGGGGATGATGATGGAAAAGAGAGGCATAAGTGTCTCCTTGCTATAAAGCCTTCCCCCGAGGGGGAGGTGGCCCGAAGGGCCGGATGAGGGGAGAGTGTGCGCTGCAAGCTGTCAGCGGGTGATGATGGCGAGGTTTGCCCTCATCAGTCGCCTGCGGCGACAGCTTCAGTCTCCGCGTCAAGAGCCGCCTACGGCGGTTACGCTTCGACACGCGCCTGCGGGCGCAGCCCCTTGGGGGAAGCCTTTATAAGCTGCCATCCGTCCTGATACAAGGCCGTTTTCTTTGTGTGCGCATACCACTTATCCGGCGCCCAGGTTTGTTTATCGGGGGCGGGGGCGAGGTACTGCGCCCACCAGCTGTAGGTGGAGTTGCTCAGGACAAAGCCGCGGCAGAGCTGCATGAAGGCCAGGTCGGCGACGGCCTCGCCGCGGGGCAGGAACACGGCGGGCAGACCCGCGGTGTCCAGATGCTCCCGTGCCCAGTCGATGTCGTCGGAAAAGACAAACAGCGCGGCGTCGGGGTGTTCGTCCCTGACCGCTGCGACAGCGCGGGCGTAGTAGTCCGGCGTGCAGACCTGTAAGATCGCGTTCTCGGGCTTCTGGTAGTCGCCGCGGCGCAGATGGACGCAGACGGGGTACGCGGCGGCGGTGATCTGCGCCGCATAGGGCCCGGCGGGGGCGGCTTTTGCACGCAGCTCTTCCTTTATAATAGGGGCAAAATCCGCAAAGTAACGCTCACTCTGGAAGTACCCCCACGCGAGGAAATCGCGGGCGTGGCCGCGGCGGACGGGGGTGTAGCCGTCGGTGGCAAAGTGCAGGCCGACGGCGTTCAGCAGCGGGGCAGCGGCAGCCTCAAAGCTGTGCCAGTCGCGGGCCATCAGGCCGCGGCGCTGCTCGTACTTGATCATCAGCGCCTTGGCGGCGTTCCGGCACGGCAGGTGTGCCTTGGCAAAGCCCGCGTCGGCAATGATTTTGACATCCGGCGAGATGTTCAGTGCATCCAGCGCGCAGACCGTGTGCGCCGGGGCACCGTCGCGCCAGTCCTGCCGGTCCAGCAGGGTGACGGGCTCGCCGCAGCGCAGACCCAGTGCCCGCGCGAAGGCGTAGATGAACATCTGGTTGCCGAGGCCCCCGGCCAGTTCGGCGTAGATCATGCGTGTCCTCCCAGTTTGTCGTACAGCTGCTCCATGCGGCGGGCAGCGGTTTTCAGCTCGTACCCGGCGGCGGAGAGCGCGGCCCAGTGGTCGTCGTGGTCGCCGTGGGCGGCGATGGCCTCGGCCTTGGCGGCCCAGTCGGTCAGCGGCGCGGCCAGCGGCAGAAAATGCACAAGGTCGGTCACCGAGCCGTCGTCGGGCACGTTGGTGGACGCCAGGCACGGCACGCCGCAGCCCTGCGCCTCCACCAGGGTGACGGGGCTGCCCTCAAAGTTGCTGGGCAGCAGAAACAGGTCAAAGGCGTTCATGAAGGCGGGCACATCGCTCTGCACGCCCGCAAAGATGACGCGGTCTGTCAGGCCGCGGCGGGCCGCGGCGGCGCGCATTTCAGGCTCCATCTCGCCGGTGCCGACGAGCAGCAGCTTCCAATGCGGGTCCTGCGCGGCCATCGCGGCAAAGACCTCCATCAGGAAAAGCGGATTTTTCTGGTGGTTCAGCCGCCCGACGAACCCGGCCAGCCGGTCCGTGTCGGTAATGCCCCAGGCGGCGCGGGTCGCGGCGCGGGCGGCGGCATCCGGGTGAAAGCGCCCGGCATCCACGGCGTTGCAGGCTACGGAAAAGTTCGGCTTAGCGTCGATATGGTCACCGAACACGAACCGCCCCGCCGCGACGCCGCAGCCGAGGAAGTAGTCCGCGAACAGCTGGTACACCAGATGGGCGGCGCGCCAGGTCAGCGTCATGGGCGGGTAGACGATGTGGCTATGCACCACGATTTTAGCCCGGGGGCAGAGTACGCGCATCATGCCGCAGACCGGGGCACCGATCTTGCTGGCCGTGTGGTAGTGGATGATGTCGTAGTCCTTATGGGTGCGCAGGTGGGCGGCCAGGGCGCGGATGCGGTCCTTTTTGTTGTCCGGCACGGCGAGGATCTCGACGCCGTGCGCCTCGAGCGCAGGGGCCGTGCTGGCCTGGTCCGGCGGGCACTGACCGACGAAAAGGGTGACGCGGTATTTGGTGGTATCGAGGTGCAGGAGCAGGTTCTGGACATACCGTTGTACGCCGCTCTGCACGCCGAGGTGGTTGCTGATCATTAAGATTTTCATGGTGGTCTCCGGAAAAAATAAAAGATAAGAGATAAAAGATAATAGAAGTGGAGCGGCGCCGCGCGCCGCAATTTTAACCACAGGGGAGTATAAGGATAAAGCGATATGCGGGGAAGGTTGAGGGCCGGACATGTCCGGCCCCTACGGGCAGGCTTTTTAGGACGCGCCGTCTAACGGTGTACATTTTTTATTATCTGTTATCTCTTATCTATTATCTGAAAAATTACCAGTAGCTCCCGCCCTCGACCTTTTCTTTATTGCTGATGCCCTCGGTCTCGTCGGGACGGACCCAGGCGGGGTTGTAGAGCTTGGAAATGACAGGGTGGTCGTCCCAGCGCTTGCCCTTGATGCCAAACAAAAGCTGCGTGGCACCGCTCATTTGTATGGCGGCGTGGCCGGTGTCGCGGGCGTGGGCGGCCAGCGGCAGGCTGTAGGCCCCTGCGCCGACGATGGCGACGTCGTAGTCGACGGCGTCCATCCGGCGCTCCATCTCGGTCAGGGCGTCAAACCAGTCGGCGTAGCCGGTATCCTGCCCGCCCAGACCCTGTACGGCCTGAATGACCGTCAGGCAGGCAAGCTCCGGCAGCACGTCTTTGCCGGGAAACAGCTGGGTGCGCTTTTCATACTGGGCTAAAATCGTGCGGCGGAACGGATGCACGACGAGCACCCGTTTGCCCGCGAGGGCGGCGCTCCACGGGCGGGCGTGGTAGTAGGGCTCCAAGGCGCGCAGCTCGGTAAAGCGGGTCGCGTCACAGCCGCGGATCACCTCCCGCTCGGCCCCGACGTTCCAGAGGGCGAGCAGCTCGGCGCTCTGCGCAGTCTTGACGTAGTGACGGCAGAATTTGTCCAGCGTGGCATCGTCGGTGGGAAAGACGCCCGACAGATTCCGAATGTCCGCCCGCGTGCGGTCCGTGAAATTGTGCCCGCCGTTTTGCAGCCAGTCGGCCACGGTGCGCATCTCGGTGGCACCGCAGCGGCCAAACAGGAACGGCTGACCGCTCTCGAGCAGGTCGCGCACTAGGTCGTTGCCGGCAGCCGCGGGCAGGATGTCCACGCCGCGGTATTTCATTGTAAAGCGCAGACCGCGGTAGAGGTCGGCGGCCTTCTGCAAAAGAGGATTGTCGTTATCCATTGGCTTTTCCCTTTTTGGGCAGCAGGGTCAGGGCCAGCTCGGCACTGTTCTGCCACAGAAAGTTTTCGTTCACGCGGCTCTGGGCGGCGTGGCCCATGGCGGCGGTGGTTTTGTCCAGCGCTGCGGCCAGCTCGGGCACGGTGCCGCACAGCAGGCCGCTGATGCCGTTCTCAATGATAAGGTTGGGGCCGGGGGCGTGGCGCGCCACCGGCGGGCAGCCCGCGTACATGGCCTCCAGCAGGCTCATGCCGAAAATCTCATTCGGGTTCAGGTTCACAAAAGCGTCGCAGGCATGATAATAAACGTGCACCTGCTCGTTGGGCAGCTGCGGGATCAGGCGGCAGCGGTCCAGTAAGCCCGCGTCGGTCAGGCGGCGGGTCAGCTCATCGCCCAGTGAGCCCCGGCCAATGATGATGGCGTACCAGTCCGGCGCGGCCTGCAAAAGCGGCACAAGGTCGAGCGGCTGCTTGTAGGGGTCAAGGCGGCCCACAAAGATGAACACCCGCGCGTGCTCGTCGATTTTGAGCGCACGGCGGATCTCGGTGCGGTTGTTGGGGATGGACGGGATGATGGCGGTGTCCAGCCCGACGGGCATCAGCCCCGCGCAGGGCACGCCGAGGCTTTCCAGCTCGGCGGCGACGGCGGGGGTTTTGGCGTAGGTGGGCGTTTTGCGGTATACCGCCAGATTGCGGCGCAGCAGCAGATCCATGACCCTGCGCACGGCGGCGTGGTTGGAGGTGCTTTTCAGCGCACCGAGCTGGCTGTAAAACAGGATGCCGTGCTTTTGGCAGAAGCGGTACAGCCCCGGCACGCCGAGGGAGTTGTCGCCCATGACATGGACGGCGTCGGCATGCTCGTCAAGCAGAATCTGCCAGCTTTTATAGAATGCCTGCACGCCGAAGGCGACGGCGGGCATATAGCAGATTTTTACGTTTGGCTCCGGGGTCTCGATCCGGGGGGCTTTAGCGCCCGGCTCCGGGTAGAGCACGACGGCGCGGCAGCCCAGCGCGGCAAAGGCGCGGGCCAGGCCGACCTCCTGCCGGTTATACAGGCCCTTCTGGCCCGACGGCCCGCGGTAAAATTGCGGAATGACGATGGTTTTCATGAATGGATGATTACCTCTTTTGGGGTATAGAGACCGTAGGGGCGAACATGGTTCGCCCGTGGCCGTTTGCTATGCGCGCAGCCTTCCCGGAAAATCGATGCGGCGTCAGGTTGGCGGGCGAACCATGTTCGCCCCTACAGAGCACGATTTTTTACGGCTTTGCTTCGGAAACGGTTTCGACGGCTGTCTCAATCTTCGGCAGCCTTGTCAGATACCTTGCGTCGATGATCTCTAAAACGTCATCGCGGCAGTAGGTGTGGATGCCGATGATGTCCGCGGGGGCAAGGCCGGTGATCTCGACGTTCTGCGGCGTGGCGGCGCAGAGAGGCACCTCCGAGCTGCCGCGGCGGGCGAGAAACTGCAGATAGACCCCGTAGTCCACGGTGGTGCTGACCTGGGTGGGGTGGATGATCTGCTCACCCAGCAGGAAAAACGGCCCGGCGTTGCGGCTGACAAGGTCAAAGTCGCGGTGCTGCAGATTGTAGGCTTCATCGGGCAGCAGCTCAAACGGGCCGGGCGCGGCGGGCAGGGTGTCCTCGGCAGGCAGCGGGACGGCGGCGGTCTCCTGTACGGCGTGGCGCAGCGTGTAGCGGCGGTAGCGCACATAGAGCTGGTTGTCGGGGCGGGTCTCGCTGCAAAGCAGGGTCAGGGCCTCGGCGCGGCGGTCCAGCAAAATCGTGTCGCAGAGCTCCTCGTCCGTGGGAAAGCGCTGCACCAGCTCCCATTGGGTGGGAAAGGTCTTGCAGCGGTAGAGCCGCAGGCTGTGGTCGCTGCCGGTCTCGGGGATCATCCAGACCTCACCGTTCCAGTCAAAGACCATCGGGAACGACAGGTGGAAATCTTCTTCCAGCGCGACGCGCCAGTCGTCGGCGGTGCCGTCGTCGTGCAGCTCGCAGACCTCGAGGCGGCCCTTGCCGGTGGAGAGGTCCATCGCCTCGGCGAACAGCCAGCGCTTGCCGCGCCGGTGGTAGAGCAGCGGGTCGGCAAACCACCAGCCCTCCCGCCGGGGCAGCAGGGTGTAGGGGCCGCCTTCCAGAGCGGGCAGCGGCTCGGTGCCCTCGGCAGTGGGGCGGGGGCGCACGGCGATGGTGTAGATTTCTTTTTCGCCCATGACTTTGCGCAGCAGCCGCTTGGGCGGCATGTGCAGGGCGCGGTAAAACTGGTTCATGATACTTCCTCGGCGGCGCGGCGGCCGTATAGTTTTAGCAGGGTCTTGTAGTTTTCCTCGGCGCTGAAGCGGCGGCGGGTGGCGTTGGCAATGGCCGTGCAGTCAAACTGCATGGCGCTCATGGCGCGGACAGCCCCGGCCAGCGCGGCGGGGTCGCCGGGGGCAAAGCACAGCCCGTCAAACCCGGGCCGCACCGACGCCCCGACATTGCCGATGCCGCTGGCCAGCACCGGCGTGCCCAGCGCGTGGGCCTCCGCCGGGACAAGGGCAAAGCTCTCATAGCAGAGACTGGCGGCGACGACGGCGCGGCTCTCGGCCATCAGGCGGTGCAGCGCGTCCCGCGGAAGCTGGCCGACGAATTGCACCTTGGGCAGATTCTGCGCTTTGGCCCAGTCGGCCAGCGGACCGTCCCCGGCCACAAGCAGCAGCGGTGCGTCCTTGCCCAGAATGCGCCATGCCTCAATGACGGTGCGCAGCCCCTTTAGTTCCTCCAAGCGGCCCGCAAAGACGAACTGACGCTTGCGCTCCTCCCAAGGGGTGACGGGGCCGGAGGGCACAGTCACGGGATTCGGCTTGACGACAAGGCGGTTTTCGTCAAAGGTGGGATGGATCTTATTGAATTCCAGCAGCTTTTCCCGGTCAAACTCGGTGGGGGTGGTGATGGTGATGCCGCGCCATGTGCCCAGCACCCGATGCAGCCAGTAGGCGGCCACGACGACGAGCGTCTGCGCCCGGCTGCCGCGGTAGCAGCGGTGCCGCAGTGCGCAGTGCAGGCCGTGGTGCGGGCAGTCCTCACAGACCCGGCCGTCCCGCAGTAAGATGCCGTTCGGGCAGAACAGGCGGAAGTTGTGGAGCGTCAGCACCACCGGCACGCCGCATTTTTTGGCGGCGCGCACAACAGCAGGGCTGAGGAGCAGCAGCGTGTTGTGGATGTGGACGGCGTCGATGTGCTGCTGTTCCATGATATTCCGCACGTCGCGGGCGGCCCGGCGGTTCCAGACGGCGCGAAAAGGCAGCAGCGCCTTAGCCGCGCCGTGGGCGGCCTCCTCATTGCTGCGCTCATAGACGACGACGGTGTGGCCGTGCTGCTCCAGCAGGGCGCGCTCCGCGGCAAAGACGGCGTCCTCGCCGCCGGGCAGCCGGTAATGACAGTGTATCAGCAGAATTTTCACGCAGCCGCCTCCTCTTGCAGACAATAAACCTATTATGACATTATACCCTTTTTGCGGCGCTTTCGCAACAAAAAAAGAGGAACGCAGTGCGTCCCTCGCGGTAAAATTACTGGTCGTCGTCACCGTGGAGCTGGGCCTCACGGATGGCCTTGATTTTTTTCTCGATGTCAAAGCTCTTTTCCAGTGCGGGGTAAATGGCCATCAGGCTCAGCAGGCAGGGCAGCCACAGGCTGGTTAAAATCAGCACAAAGCTGGAAATCGGCCAGAACAGCGCCACAGCGCCCCAGTACAGCAGCTGCCACAGCAGGCCCAGGCCGCTGCGGGGCAGGTAGCCCAGGAACAGCATGAGGGAGTTCTTCAACAGTCCGGCGAAGGACAGGTCAAGCAGCGCGACCTGCACGTAGAGGTACTGGGCAATGCCGGCCAGCAGGATGATGGCGACCAGCACGGCGATCACGGCCACCTGCCCGCCGGCAATGTTGATGTGGCAGAGTGAGAAAAGTTCCATGGCCAGCAGCAAGCCGCAGACAGCGCCGGGCAGCAGGGATTCCTTCAGGTTGCGCTTCCAGGTGCGGCGGTAGGTCTCCCACCAGTAGCCGGGCTCGTCGCGCAGCGTGCGCAGGATCGTGTCGTTCAGGCCGACGATCTGCGGCGCGGCGATCATGCCGCCCAGCACGCCCGCGATGACGAGCGGGACCAAAGAGTGGGTCTCGACGGCGAACCAGACACCGGCGGCAAACGGCAGACCGCCGAGCATCGCCAGTATGCCGGCCAGCCAGATGGTGGAGAAGTCGCGGCCCAAAATCTCAAAAAAGCGGGCAGCGCCCTTTTTACGGGGGGCGTCGGGCGATACGCCCGGGCCGGGTTTATCAAAATTGCGCGTGAAAAGTCCCATGATACAATAGCTCCTTATGGAATGATGTTGGGGGAAAAGGGGGCGCGGCGGCCTTTCGGGTCGATGCAAGCAGCGACCCCTGCGCCGTAGGGGCGGATTCCATATCCGCCCGGGGTGTTTGCCGCTGCCGCAAACGAGCACGGGCGGGCGATGCCCGCCCCTACAAAGTAGTGGGCCCGTAGAGGGCGGCACCGCTTTGAATCAGAATGTCCGGCTCGACGCGCAGGCCGGTTTTGCGGCCCTTCTGGGCTTCGACGAGGAAAAGCCAGGGCGCGGCGTCGGGGCGGTTCTTGACAAAAGCCAGACGCTTCGGCTCAAGGCGCGCGGCGCGTAAGGCAGCCAGAATTTCCGCCAACTGCTCCGGGCGCTGGCAGAGCAGAAACCGCCCGCCGTCCCGCAGGGCGCGGCGCGCGCAGTCCACGGCGTCGGCGGTGGTGCAGCTGCCGGTGTGGCGGGCCTCGGCCCGGCGCGGGTCCGGGCTGCGGGGACCGGCTGTGAAGTACGGCGGGTTGCAGGCGGCAAAATCGTACTGCCCCTGCTCCGGCCCGGCGGTGCAGAGCTGCCGCAGGTCGCCGCAGACCGGCGCGATGTGCGCGGCGTCGGCGTTTTCGGCCAGGGCCGCGGCGCAGAGGGCGGACGCGGCGGGGTCGATCTCCAGCGCGGTGCAGGGGCCGCGGTGCCCGGCGTCGTGCCAAACGAGTGAGACGATGCCGCACCCGCTGCACAGGTCGAGCGCACGCTCGTTTCTGCGGGGCTGCGCGAAGCGGGCCAGCAGCAGCGCGTCGGTGCCGAACGTCGCGCCCGGCGCGGTCAGCACGCGGGTGCCGTTGTCGAGAATTTCAACGCCCATTCAGACTTTTGCGCGCAGCTGCGCGTATTTCAGCAGTGCGACCTGGGTCTTGCTGTCCTTGATCGTGCCGTCCATCACAAGGCCGAGGGCCTCGTCGAACGGCATTTTGACGACATCAAGGAACTCGCCCGCGTCGAGGTGCTGCGCTGTGCTGTGCAGGCCGGTGGCGGCCCACAGATAGATTTTCTCGCTGTCGTAGCCGACGGTGGCATAGACGACGCCGAGGTCGATAAAATTGTCGGCGGTCAGGCCGCACTCCTCGCTCAGCTCGCGCTTGGCGGCCTCAAACGGGTCCTCGTCCGCTTCGAGCTTACCGGCGGGCAGCTCCCAGATCTCCTCGCCGAAGGCGTAGCGGAACTGACGTACCATCGTCACGCTGCCGTCGGCGTCCACAGGCAGGATGCAGGCGCCGCCGTGGTGGTGGACGATCTCCCGCGTCGAGGTCGTGCCGTCCTCAAGCTGTACCTTGTCCACGGTCACGCGGATGACGCGGCCATTGAAGATTTCTTTGCTTTCCAGCATGGTCTCGGTATGTGCCATTGCTTTTCTCCTTTGCAGAAAGGGCCCCGCCGTACAGGCAGGGCCGATACTGCTTCTATTTTACAGCAGACGCAGACAATAATCAATAAAGTCGAGCGTATATTTTTGGCTGCGCAGCCAATCAGAGGCGTGGCCGTCATCGAGGTAGGCCAGCAGGGCTTCGGTCAGGTTGGGGTCCTGCATCAGATACTCGCGGCAGTACTGCCCGTCCGGCTCCCGGATAGCCTGGCAGAACACAACGCCGCGGCCCTGAAAAACATTGACGCTCATCGACGGAGTCGGCGCCAGCCGGGCAGAGTCCACGATGCGCAGGGTGCGGCGGTCAGACTCCGCAGCGCGGCGCAGCCGCAGGAGCAGCTCCCGGCGGGTGGGAATGTCCGGCGCATCGCACAGATCCGGCGGAATGTCGAACATTTTCCCGGTGCGTACAAACTGCAAAAGACCTTCCTCACAGAAATAGAGGTCCGGGGCCTGGGCGCTCCACATCTGCAGGTGTTCGAGCAGGGCGGGCAGGGACTGCAGCGCGGCGCCGGGCCGGACAAGCTGCAGGGCCATTTTCTCGTCGGCAAACAGGGCGAACGGCGGCTGGTAGCGGATCATGGAGCAGCGGCGCTTTTCCGAAAAGAGGTCGTTGTACAGCGCTATGGATTCCGAAAAGTCGTGGGCATCGGTGGCGAGCTTCAGCACCGATGCGGCGTTGAGATATTTGCGGCTGAACGCAAGGCGCAGATTTTCGACGGCCTGGCGGTCCATGATGATGTAGGCCTTCTGGCCCTGGATGTCCATCATGACGGCGGCCTTGGGCAGCAGCAGATAGACAGGCATCAGCGTGCCGGGGCTGGGCTCGGTCATGACGTGGCGCACGACGCGGGCCTCGTAATTCAGCTTGGGCAGGAAAAGGAACGGCAGTGTGCGGGTCAGGACGGACACGCCGGACACCCATTCCCGGGGAATGTCGCGGTTCTCGGCATAAACCAGCAGCTGGGACAGTGCGACGGGTGCGCCGTCCGCTGCCGAAAAGCGTTCTACCAGCACATGGTCCAGCGTGGGGTTTGTGAACGGCGAGAGGAGCAGCGGGCGGGTATCGCCGGACAGAATGTGGTTGGCCACCAGCGATGCCACGGCGGCGGCGACTGCGCGGCTGCCCTCTATGTACTGCTCGCTGCAGTGCAGCTGGCCGGCGGCTTCGTTGGAGATAAGGCCCTCGCGGTGGGTGAAATCCTCCACCCGGAAAGAGACCTCCAGCAGGTGGTGCAGCTCGGCGCGCAGCCTGGGATCGGGGCCGCGGCCACGCTGCTTGTATTGCAGCAGCAGGGCGGATTTCTGTTCCTCGCTCAATTCCAGCGCGTCGGCCAGGTGCTCCAGCTGGAACTCCCGCGGGGTGCGCTGACCGCTTACAATTTTGTACAGCGTGGAGCGGTCGATCGACGCTTTGCGGGCCAGCTCGGCCATTGTGCCGGGGTAGCGGGTGACGAATATCTTCAGGGTCTGGGTCAGTTCGCTCATGGGGGCGGCCTCCATTTATTGAATGCTTTTACTATACCGCGAAAGTGCTGCGCTGGCAAGTGTAAACTTTTTTGGTACAACGTTGCGATATGCCGGGAAATTTGTTATAATCTGGGAAAGTGAAAACGAGGTGACCGTTATGAAAAAGCATCCTCTTTTGGCGGCAGGGGCCGCGGCGGGCACGGCGGTGCTGGGCGCGGCGTATGCCGTCTACCGCGTTGCCTTTTACCAGAAGCCGACGACGAAGGTGCCCTCCCCGGCGGATATGCCCACGCGGGAGTGCTACCGCAAGGCCATGGGCCCCGACGCCGACGCGCTGGCGCGGGATATGTTCAAGGCCGTGCACATCACGGCGCAGGACGGTACGCCGCTGGCCGCACGCTACTACCACCACGCCGACGGTGCGCCGCTGGCAATCATCTTCCACGGCTACCGCGGCTATGCGGAGCGGGACGGCCTGGGCGGCTATACGCTGTGTACGGCGCTGGGCTACAATGTGCTGCTGCCCGACCAGCGCGCCCACGGCTACAGCGGCGGCCATACAATCACGATGGGCGTGAAGGAGCGCTACGACGCCCGCGACTGGACGGTCTGGGCGCGGAGCCGCTTCGGCCCCGAGGTGCCGATCTTTTTGATGGGCGTCTCGATGGGGGCGGCCACCGTGCTGCTGGCCGCCGGGCTGAACCTGCCGGACAACGTCTGCGGCATTGTGGCAGACTGCGGCTACACCAGCCCGCGGGAAATCACCCGCAAGTGCCTGCCGGAGTATCTGCCCGGTATGCCGCTGGAGCTGACCTATGCGGTTGGACGGCTGGGCGCGATCCTGTTCGGCCACTTTGACCCCGAGGACGCCGACTGCGAGGCCGCCGCAGCGCAGAGCAAGGTGCCGATTTTGTTTGTCCACGGCGACGCGGACGGCTTTGTACCCTATGATATGGGGAAGCGCAACTATGAAGCCTGCCGCGCGAAGGGCAAGAAATTTTTGACGGTACACGGCGCAGAGCACGCCGTGAGCTACTACCACGACAACGACGCCTACACGAAGCAGGCAACGGAGTTTTTGCAGGATTGTCTGGCCCGGCGCGGCTTTGTATGGCCGCCCGAGACCGACGAGCCTGAAAAATAATATAGAGGAGTGTTTAGTATTATGAAGCGTATTGCTACCACGAACGCACCCGCCGCCCTGGGCCCCTATGCCCAGGCTGTTGACACCGGTGACACCGTCTATTGCAGCGGCCAGCTCGGCCTGGACCCCGCCACCGGTGCATTGGCCGAGGGCGTGCAGGCCCAGACGCACCAGGCGCTCAAGAATCTGCAGGCTGTGCTGCAGGAGGCCGGTCTGACGCTGGACAATGTCGTCAAGACGACAGTATTTGTGCAGGATCTGGGGGATTTCGGCACCGTGAATGAAATTTACGGCACCTACTTCCACGGCGGCTTCCCCGCGCGCAGCTGCGTGCAGATCGCCGCGCTGCCGAAGGGAGCGCTCGTCGAGATCGAGTGCATTGCGGTGCGTGAGGATAAAAAGGCTGGCATTCCAATCGTTGATTTTTAATTTGTGGGGGCGGATTCCATATCCGCCCGGGGATGCTTCCGCCACCGCGAACGGCGCGGGCGCATATAGAATGCGCCCCGACGGAGGCTCCGTGAGGGGAAATCGCAAATAGAAAACGCGGATTTGTAGGGAACGGTCTTGACCGTTCCGGGCCGTGAGTGCCGATCACAAAGCGCCGCGGAGGGGTCAAGACCCCTCCCTACAGAAAAAGATAACCGGCAGACCGTTGAATCGAACGGTCTGCCGGTTTCGGTTATTTCCCGTAGCTTGCCAAAAACTGCCGGGTGCGTTCCTCTTTGGGGTGGTCGATGAGTTCCTTGGCGTCGCCCTGCTCGACGACGACACCGCCGTCCATGAAGAGGATGCGGTCCGCAGCGTCGCGGGCAAACTTCATCTCGTGCGTGACGATGATCATCGTCGTCTTGTGCTCGGCCAGCTCGCGCAGGACGCGCAGCACCTCGCCGGTCAGCTCGGGGTCAAGGGCTGAGGTCGGCTCATCAAAGCAGAGGATGTCCGGGTGCAGCGCCAGTGCGCGGGCAATCGCCACGCGCTGTTGCTGCCCGCCGGAAAGCTGGTGCGGGTAGTGGTTCTCCCGGTCAGAAAGCCCCATCTGCGCCAGCAGGGCCTTTGCCTGCGTTTCAATGTCGGCCAGAATCTGCCGCCGGTTCTGCTTGTAGTCGGGGCGCTCCTTCGCCAGGAGCTGGCCCGCCAGCATGACGTTCTGCAGCGCCGTGTACTGGGGAAACAGGTTGAAGCTCTGGAACACAAGGCCGAAGTGCAGCCGCTTTTTGCGGATGGCTTCTTCGCTCTGCGTTTTGGTGTCGGCGGCGCTCCACAGCGTTTCACCCGCTACCGTAATGCTGCCCGTGTCGGCAGTCTCCAGAAAGTTCAGACAGCGCAGCAGCGTTGTTTTGCCGGAGCCGGACGAGCCGATGATGGCGAGAGCCTCGCCCTCGGCCAGATCAAACGAGATGTCGCGCAGCACCTTTGTGGCACCAAAGCTCTTGCCGATGCCGTTTACTTCCAACAATGCCATAGCCGCGCCCCCTTACTTGAAATAGTCCAGCCGCTTTTCCAGCCAGCCGAACAGCAGCGTCAGCGCACCGACGAACACGAGGAAGAACACCGCCGTGGAGAACAGCGGCCAGATCAGGCCCTTGGCGCTGTACTCTTTCGCCATCATAATGATGTCCTTGTTGGCGATGACGTTCGCCAGCGAGGTATCCTTGACCAGCGTGATGATCTCATTGCCCATGGGCGGCAGGATGCGCTTGATGACCTGCAGGAGCGTGACGCGGAAGAAAATCTGGGTCTTTGTCATGCCCAGCACCTGCCCGGCCTCGGTCTGGCCCCTGGGCACAGCCTCGATGCCGCCGCGGTAAATTTCCGAGAAATAGCAGGCGTAGTTGATGGCGAACGCCACGACGGCGGCGACCAGACGCCCGCTGCCGCCGGACGGCCACGGGCTGGTGAAGCCCAGCAGGCCGGGCCCTAAGTAGATGACCAGGATCTGCAGCATCAGCGGCGTGCCGCGGATGACCCAGACAAACGTTTTGACGACGCCGCGCAGCGGGGCAAGCCTGCTCATGGAGCCGAACGACACCACCAGCCCCAGCGGCAGTGCGAACAATAGAGTCAGACCGAACAGCTGGCAGTTGAGCCAGAACGCCTCGGTCAGGCGGCCCCAGATGACTGCTGCCTCGCCCATCAGTCGGCCAGCGTCAGGCTGTACTTGTCGGCCAGGGCCTGCATCGTGTCGTCGGCCTTCAGCTCGTCAAAGGCGGCGTTCACGGCGTCGGCGGCATCGCTGCCCTTGCGGAAGGCGACGCCGTACTCCTCGGCGTTCAGCTCGTCCTTGATGGCGAGGTTTGCGTAGTCGGTGCCCTCGCCGATCATGGCGGTGGCCAGCGTCAGATCCAGCACGGCGGCGTCAGCCGTACCGGCGGCGACCTCCATCAGGCAGTCAGTCTGGACGGACTTGCTGACGTAGTCGGCCTGGGAGAGGCTCTCGTCCTCGCTGATGGCGCTCTCACCGGCGGAACCGGCCTCGGCCACGATGGTCTTGCCGACAAGGTCGGCGGTGGAGCTGTAATCGGCATCGGCCTTCATGACGACGACCTGCGCGTTCTTGGCATAGGCCTTCGTGCAGGCGGTGTTGGCCATGATGTCATCGGTCAGGGTCATGCCGTTCCAGATGCAGTCGATGCTCTTGGCGTCCAGCTCGACAATTTTGGTGTCCCAGTTGATCTCAACAAAGTCGGGCTCCACGCCCAGCTTTTCACAGACGGCAGTGGCAAGCTCGGTGTCAAAGCCGGTGAAATTGCCGTCGGCGTCAGTGTAGTTCATCGGCTCATAGACGGTGTAGCCGATGGTCATTTTGCCCTTGTTTTTGATGTAGGCAAGGTCGCTGTCGGCAGTGGCTTCAGCGGCGGAAGCTGCGGTGCTTTCCGTAGAAGCTGCCGTGGATGCGCTGCCGCCGCAGGCGGCCAGGCTCGCGGCCATGCCGAGTGCCAGAACGGTGCTGATGAATTTTTTCATGATACTTCCTCCTATACTTTGCACAGATCCCTCACACTGCCGGTTTAAAGCGGCGGTATGCTTTAATAGTAATGCAAAACCGCGGGTTATGCAAGAGGTTTGGGGGATTTTTGCAGAAAAAAGAATATTTATGCAGGGGAGAGGCGGCAGGCTGCGGCTTGACAAAGGGACAGCACAGCGTTATAATAAGTATAGAAAAAGGCACTGCGACAAGCGGTTGGTCTCTTTCAAATTGGGTTGATAGGTAAGAACCTAAGAACCGTCACTTGGCAGAGTGGCGGTTCTTGCTTTTTACAACGATGCTCAATGTAATAGTCTTGCGACCAACATAAAACGTGAATGTAAAACGCATGATCTCACCTCCTTTCGGAGGGTAGAGACCAACCGCCTGCCGTATGTGCAGTGCCCGCCGCATAAAGCGGCATAAAAAGAATACCATGTTTCGACGGTTTTTGCAACCGGGAAACATGGTATTTTTTATTGCGTTTTTTACTTGATGACCCGTACCATATCGCGGGTGATGGCGTCCAGCGTGGGCGCACCGCACAGGCGCATCGTGTCGGCCAGCTCATTGCCGAGCTGGGCTGTGTAGGCGGCGACGCCGTCGGCACCGGCACCGTAGACGGCGGTGACGAAGGGCCGCGCGATCAGCACGGCGTCTGCGCCGAGGGCCAGCGCCTTGAAGACGTCGCTGCCGGTGCGGATGCCGCCGTCCACCAGAATTTTGGCGCGGCCATCCACGGCGGCGACGATGTCGGCCAGCACCTCCTGCGTGGCGGGGCAGTCGTCCAGCACGCGCCCGCCGTGGTTCGAGACAACAATGCCCGCGGCACCGGCCTCGATGGCCTTTTCCGCGCCTTTGACGGTCATGATGCCCTTTAAGATAAACGGCACGCCCGCGGCCAGGGCGATTTCTTTTAACTGCTCCACGGTCTTGCTGCCCGCGGGCGGGTCAAGGTGCTGTAAAAACGGCAGGCCCGCCGCGTCGATGTCCATGGCCATGGCAAAGCAGCCGGAGCTGCGCGCCAGCGCTATTTTCCGGGCCACCGTGGCGTTGTCCCACGGCTTGACGGTGGGGATGCCCGCGCCGCCGCAGGCCGTGATGGCAGCAGCCGCGCCCTCCATGACCTTGTGGTTCGTGCCGTCGCCGGTGAAGGCAGCAATGCCGGCCGCCGCGCAGGCGGGGACAAGGATATTGTTGTAGTCCAGATCGTTGTACTTGTCGCCGTAGTGCAGCGTCATGGCGCCGACAGGCCCGGCAAAGAACGGATATTTGAAGCTACGGCCAAACAGCGTCAGGGAGGTGTCCGGCTCAAAATTTTCATGGATGGTATCCATGTTCAGCCGTACATTGCGCCAGGCGTCAAAGTTGCGGACGGCCACCGTGCCGCTGCCCTTGGCACCGGGGCCGGGGATCGTGCCGCCGCAGGCGCGGCCGTTGCAGACCGGGCAGGCGCGGCAGGGGCCCATCTGACCCTGGGCAGCCTGTAAAACTTCTTTATATGTCATCTGGATTTTGCCTCCTGTGTTGCGAGCCGATGCGAGCATCGGCCCCTACAAAAATCGGGTAATCATGCTCCGCGCCCATTATAGCGCGTTTTGCCCGCTGCCGCAAGGCCGCTGACGACGACAAGTGCGCACAGTACACAGAGCCCTGCGCCCGCCTGGCCGGTCAGGTCGCCCACAAGGCCCACAAGCGGGCTGGCGGGGATCATCAGCAGACTGTAGGCCATGCTGTCCACGCTGATGAGCGTTGCGCGGCGGTCACTGGGAATCGCGTCGTTGAGCCGCTGCATACTGTGCAGGAACCAGACGGAGAGTGCCCCCTGTACGAGTACCGGCCCGGCGGCGCAGAGCAGCGCCGGGGCCGCGCCCGCCAGAAGCGTGCCTGTGCCGACGAGCAGCGCACAGCCGAAATAGAGCGCGCGCAGCCGTTTGGGGTGCAGGCGGCGGCCCAGCGATGCGCCCGCCATGCCCGCGGCCCCGGCCAGCAGACCCGGCAGGAACAGCCATTCCATGGCTCAGCCCTGCTGGGTCAGCCGCTGCTGGACGAACATCGAGGTCAGGTAGGATGGCAGCGAGATGACCGCGTCGGCCATGATAATGCGCCGCGCCGGCGTGCTGCTGCACAGGCAGTCGAGACTGTCCAAAATGTGCACACGCAGCCGGGCGGGCAATTCTTGTAAGATGTGCTTCTCGCGGGCGGCCTGTTCGTCAGTGACGACAGGTTCGGTCAGGTTGGCCGCGGCCAAGGCGGAGACGGCGCTGACCGCGGCGTCCGCAAGGTAGTAGCCCGCCGAGGTCAGCACCCCGGCCAGCAGGCTGGCCAGTGCGCCGAGGGCGGAGGCTAGCTTCATGAAGATGGACGCTTTGGCGTCAACTTTAATGTAGTCGCGCTCCCGTCCGGCGGTTTTCAGGCTGTCGTAGGTCAGGGCTTCCGTGGTGCCGGAGAGCAGGTTGTAGCCCAGCGCTTTCAGCCCCATGCCCGCGCAGATGAACGCGAGACTGGGCGCAAACGCCATGGCGGCGGCGGAGACAACGCCCAGCGCACCGCCGAAGATCAGCGTGCGCCGCCGCCCCAGCAAATCGGCGGCCATGCCGCTGGGAACCTCACACAGCAGGCTGACACCGTGGAAAACACCCTCGGCCAGGCCAATTTGTGCCAGCGAGAAGCCGCGGGCCGCCAGCAGCGCGACCCAGACGGCGTCGGTGAAGCGCAGGGTAGAGGTAAATGCGTGCAGATACACGCAGCGAAGCTGTTTTTGTAAATTCATGGGGGAACACCCTTTCGTGATAGTATACGAAAACGTGCCCGATTTTTTGCATAACAAAAGCGCCCCGCGGCAAAGCCACAGGGCGCAAAAACTGCACACTTACAGCGTTACCGAGGTAAAAAAGGGCACACTTATAGCGTCAGTACGTCAAGGGTTTCCTTTTTTCTGGAACACAACACCAAACTGCCAACGCATAAGGGGGTGCTCTCCTTCCTCGGTGAATTTGGGATAAGTATAGCACAGCGTTTGCCAAATGACAAGAAAAATTGTACAATAGGGGCATGATTTTTGAAAGCTAAGGGGAACGGGTATGAAACGTCTGGTCGTCGGGCTGCTGGCACATGTGGACAGCGGCAAAACTACATTGGCCGAAGGGCTGCTTTACCGCGCGGGGGTGCTGCGCAAGCTGGGGCGCGTGGACCACAGGGACGCCTTTCTTGACACCGACAGCCAGGAGCGGGCGCGGGGCATCACGATCTTTGCCAAGCAGGCCGTGCTGACGCTGCCCGCCGCGGACGGCGCCGACGAGACCGAGCTGACGCTGCTGGATACGCCCGGCCACGTGGACTTTTCCGCCGAGGCCGAGCGCGCCTTGCAGGTGTTGGATTACGCGGTGCTGGTCGTCTCCGGCACCGACGGCGTGCAGGCCCACACCGAGACATTGTGGAAGCTGCTGGCACGTTACCGCGTACCTACGTTTGTATTTGTCAACAAGATGGACCTGCCCGGCGCGGACGCCGCCGTGCGCCTGCGGGAGCTGCGCGGGCGGTTCGGGGACGGGTGCGTGGATTTTTCCGCCGCGCCCGACCCGGAGGCGCTGGCTCTGTGCAGCGAGCCGCTGATGAACGAGGTGCTTGAGACCGGCGCAGCAGCGGCGGAAACGATACAGACCGCTATTGCGCGGCGGCAGGTGTTCCCGGTGTTTTTCGGCGCGGCGCTGCGGCTGGACGGGCTGGACGGGCTGCTGCGCGGCCTGCAGACGCTGACCCGCACCCCGCCCCGGTGGCCGGAATTCGGCGCGCGTGTGTTCAAAATCAGTGAGGATGCGGGCACGCGGCTGACCTGGCTGAAGGTCACGGGCGGCGTGCTGCATGTAAAAGATGTGCTGCCCGGCGGCGAGAAGGCCGACGCGCTGCGGCTGTACAACGGCGGCAAATTCCGGCTGGTCAGCGAGGCACTGCCCGGCATGGTCGTGGCCGCAGCGGGGCCGGTCAGTACGCGGCCAGGGCAGGGGCTTGGCGCAGAATCCGACGCCGAGACGCCGCTTTTGGAGCCGGTGCTCAACTACCGCGTGGACTGTGACGCCGACCCCCATACCTTATTAAAGGCGCTGCAAACGCTGGAGGGCGAGGACCCGCAGCTGCACGTCAACTGGCGGGATGACCTGGGCGAGGTACACGTCCAGCTGATGGGCGAGGTGCAGCTGGAAATTTTGCAGACGATCTTGCAGGAGCGGTTCGGGCTGACCGTGGCGTTCAGCGAGGGCGGCATTTTGTATAAAGAGACGCTGACAAGGGCGGTGGAGGGCATCGGCCACTATGAGCCGCTGCGCCACTATGCCGAGGTACATCTGCTGCTGGAGCCGGGGGCGCGGGGCAGCGGTGTGCAGCTGGCGGCGGACTGCCCGCCCGACACGCTGGCCGAAAACTGGCAACGGCTGATCTTAACGCATCTGGCCGAGCGCACCCACCCGGGCGTGCTGATCGGTGCGCCGCTGACCGATGTGAAGATCACGCTGGCGGCGGGCCGTGCCCACCAGAAGCATACCGAAGGCGGGGACTTCCGCCAGGCGACCTACCGCGCCGTGCGGCAGGGTCTGCGGATGGCCGAGGCGAAGGACGGCGTGCAGCTGTTGGAGCCGTGGTATGATTTTACGTTGGAGCTGCCCGCCGACGCGCTGGGCCGCGCCATGGCCGATGTGCAGAGGATGTGCGGCAGCTTTGAGGCACCGGAGACGTCAGGCGGCACGGTGCGGCTGACGGGCCGTCTGCCTGTGGCGACGGCGCGGGGCTATGCGCGGGAGGTCGCGGCCTACACCCACGGGCTGGGCCGCTGGGCCGTGCTGCCTGCCGGGTACGATGCCTGCCATAACGCCGACGAGATCGTCTCCGCCGCGGGGTATGCCCCCGACGCGGATGTGGAAAACCCGGCGGATTCGGTGTTCTGCGCCCACGGGGCCGGGTATCTGGTCAAATGGGACGAGGTGCCCGCCCGGGCACATCTGTCCACCGGGCTGGACCGGCGGCTGAACGGCGAGACGGTGAAAGAAGAAGCCGATGCTGAGGACGACGCCAACGCGCGCCGCCGCCGTGCCGACGCCTACCGCGGCACACTGGAGCAGGATAAGGAGCTGCTGGCAATTTTTGAGCGCACCTACGGAAAAATCAAACGCCGCGGCGAGACGGGTGACGCGAAAAAGGCGGCCCGCGCGGCCCTGCACACAGCCCCCGCGGCGGCGTCCGTGCCCGCAAAGCCTGTGCCCGCCGGGCCGGACTACCTGCTGGTGGACGGCTACAACGTCATTTTTGCGTGGGACGATTTAAGGAAACTGGCCGACGGCAATCTGGACGCCGCGCGGCGCAGACTGATGGATATTCTGTGCAACTACGCGGGCTACCGCCGCTGTGTGCCGATCCTGGTCTTTGACGCCTACAAGGTGCGCGGCGGTGCGCGGGAGGTGGAGCAGTACCATAACCTGTATGTTGTCTACACCCGCGAGGCCGAGACGGCGGATATGTACATTGAGCGCGCGACCCACGAGCTGGCGAAGGAGCACCGCACCCGCGTTGTCAGCAGCGACGGCGCGGAGCAGATCATCGTCATGGGGCACGGCGCGCTGCGCGTGAGCGCCCGGGCGTTTGAGGAGGAAGTCAGGGCCGTGGAGAAGGAGATACGGGAGTTTTTGGGAGAATAAAACGAAGGGTAGGGGCGAGGCGTGCCTCGCCTGCAGCTTACCCATGAGATGGAGCTGATGGGAAAGCTGCGGGCCGGGCATGCCCGGCCCCTACTTTTTGTGCAGCGGAAAACTTTCAGAAACCCTGCCGTGCTATACTGGCCTCAACGAAAGGGGGAAAACGCGATGCTTCCGATTTTGATCGTGGATGATGAGCCGCATATTGCCAGGCTCATTGAGATGACGCTGGAGCCGCTGGGACAGCCGCTTGTGCTGGCCTGCGACGGCGAGCGGGCCGCCGACCTGCTGGAAAAGCAGCAGTTTGATCTGGTGCTGCTGGACGTCATGCTGCCGGGCGTGGACGGCTTTGCACTGATGGACTACATTGCGCCCACCGGCACGCCGGTCATCTTTCTGACGGCGAAAAACGCCGTGGCGGACCGTGTGCGCGGGCTGAAGCTGGGCGCGTATGACTACATCGTCAAGCCGTTTGCCCCGGCGGAGCTGCTGGCCCGGGTCGAGGGACTTCTGCGCCACACCGGGCGGCGGGCGGCGACGCTGCGGGTGTTCGATGCCGAGATAGACCCGGACAACCGCACTGTGACCCAAAACGGGTGCGCGGTGGAGCTGACCCCGCGGGAGTTTACGCTGCTGTTGGTTCTGGTGCGGGCGCGGGGACAGGCGCTCTACCGTGATATTTTGTATGAGCGGGTCTGGGGCCCCGACGCCGAGCCAAACCCGCGGGCGCTGGATCTGCACATCCACCGGCTGCGCAAAAAGCTGGACTGGGCGGATAAGATCGTGACCGTGCCGAAGGTGGGGTATAAATTATTGGCCGAACGGTAGGGGCCGGGTATGCCCGGCCCGCGGGCTGCAAGACGGCAGACCGTGAATGGGTCATGGCGGAAGGCTGCCGGGCCGGACATGTCCGGCCCCTACATGGCGGTAAATCAAAATGGATCATACAACCGGGAAACCGCAGGAGGTGACTTTATGAAGCGTACATCCATGTACACGGCTGTCCTTGCACTCTCGCTGGCAATGGCGCTGGCGGGCGGCGGGCTGGCGTGCAGGACGTTCCGGGAACGGCTGGACGCGCTGGAGGAACAGGCGGTTTTGCAGCACCAGCGCAATGTCTGTGGGCTGGAGGACGCCTTTGCCGCCGAGTACGATACCCGGAGCGGCGCGGGCTATCTGAGCAGCGGGGCCGACTCGGTCTGCGCCCGGGTAGGGCAGGCGTACACCCGCGGCCAGTGGCTGATCCTGGGCAGCAGCACTGCCGCGTTTGCGCTGATGCGGGAGGGCGACGTCGCCTACAGCGCCCTGCCGGAGAGCGTGGCCGCCGCCGATGTGCAGCAGGCCGCCGCGGCCACGGACGGCATCCTGCTGCGCGGGGAGACGCTGCTGCTGGGCGGGGTGCTGAACACGCCCTACTCCTATCCCGTGGCCGTCGTCACGGCGGCGGATGCGTCCGAGGCGTTCGCCGCGCGGAACCGGCTTTTGTACAGCTGGCTGGCCGTGCAGGCGGTCATCACGCTGGCGGCGCTGGTCGCGGCGTACCACTATGAGCGTCTACAGGAGCTGAACGCCCGCCAGAGCCGCTTTGTGGCCGACCTGACCCACGAGCTGAAAACGCCGCTGACCAGCCTGATCGGCTACGCCGACCTGCTGCGCGGCGGCACGCTGGATGCGGAACGACGGCGCACGGCGGCGGAGGCCCTCTACCATGAGTCCGCACGGCTGGAGAGCTTGAGCCAGCAGCTTTTGGCGCTGAACGGCTTGCAGGCGGACGGCGTGGTGCTGCGCCCCGTGCGGGTGGCCGCGGCCTTTGCCGATGCCGTGCGTAGTCTGCCGGATGTGGTGCTGGACTGCGACGCGCCCGCGGAGGCCGTTGTGCTGGCGGACCGGGTGCTGCTGGCGGACCTTGTGCGCAATCTGGCGCTGAATGCATGGCACGCCGGGCCGCAGGACGGCGCGGTCCACCTGCGCTGCACCGACGCGGGCGAATGCTGGCGGCTGACCGTGCAGGACACGGGCTGCGGTATCCCGGCGGAGGCGCTGCCCCACCTGACCGAGCCGTTCTACCGCGTGGACAAGGCCCGCGCCCGGGCCAACGGCGGCAGCGGCGTGGGGCTGGCGCTCTGCGCACAAATTGCAGAGGCATTCGGCACGCAGATGACCTTTGCAAGCCGTGTGGGCGAGGGCACGACAGTGACGATTTTATTGCAGAAGGAGGCAGAGCATGAAGAAGCAGCGCAGCAACAATAAATTTTTAAAAATTGCCGCGGTAAGCCTGGCTCTGCTGGCACTGCCGCCGCTGGCCGTGTACGGGCAGACGGTGCGCTGCCGTGCGGCCCAGCCGCGGCCCGCCCTGCCCGGCGTGATGAGCGACGAGATACGCCTGGACCCCGTGGCCGGGGCGCTCTACCGTTACGGCGTGCAGGGCGGCATCAATCGGGCGGACAGCTATTGGTCCGACAATGTCTTTACCGTACTGCGCGGCAAGCTGAAGCAGGCCGCCACGCGGGGCCTTCTCAGCCGGGAGCAGCTTGACTACCTGCTGGACCGCGTGGCCGAGGGCGAGGCCCACACCGGGCCGGTGCAGCCGGAAAACGGCAGCGTGCAGGTCCAGTGCTACGGGTGCAGCTACACGGGCAATATCCAGACTGTGAGCTTCCGGATGTACACGGTGAACGCCTACAAGGTGACGGAAAGCGGCGAGATGTACAGTATCGACGATGAGACGAGCATCGAGCTGATGTATCTGCCCGGCAACGGCGCGTTTTTGCAGGTCGGCGTCCTTGACAACCGACTGCCCACGGCAGAGAGTACACCGGAGGAGCAGGTGCAGGCGTTTTTGACCCAGCTGGACACAACGCTGGACGGCAGCTGGGAGCAGACTACCACGGAGGACGGGCTGGAATATAAGCATACCTCCGGTGTGCTGCGGGTCGTGCGCTATGCCCCGGACGAGGTCGATTTCGCTCTGTGTGTCACGCTGGACCCGGACGTCTACGGCGGCCTGGACACGCTGAGCAATGTGGTCATCGGCCCCGATGGGACGATCTACACGCCGGGCGGGGAATATGATACTTTTTGAAAAGGAAGAAAAGCGCCCTGCACGGTAAAAAAGTGCAGGGCGCTTTGCGGTTTCAGTTGGCGCTGTTCAGGCGGTAGCCGACCTTGTAGACGGTCTGGATGTCGTTTTGCAGGCCGAGCTTGCGGCGCAGGCGGTTGATATGTACGTCCACGGTGCGGCTCTCGCCGATAAAGGCGTAGCCCCAGGCAGCCTCGAGCAGCTGGCTGCGACTTAAAGCTGTGTCGCAGTGGGTCACGAGCACGGCCAGCAGGGCGAACTCCCGCGGGGTCAGCAGCAGCTCATGCCCGGCGCGGGATACGCGGTGGGCGGTAAGGTCAACGGCAAGGTCTTTATACAGAATATCCTGTTTGCGGTTTATGATGGGATTCATAGCGGGGCCTCCTTCCGGCAGGATGTTTTTTGAAAGGGTGTACTATCTATTATAACGACAAATGTTTCCGAGTTGTTACAAAATGCGGGAAAATTTGGACGGAATTTTGACATTTGTTTAAAAATAGACGGAAAAGTTGGTGACTGGGGCGAACGGGCTGGACCCTTCCGGCCATTGCTGCGCTCGGCCACCTCCCCTGAAAGGGGAGGCTTAGCCGCCGGTTTTCCACATTTCAACAAACCCTGTCTATCGTGCTATTTTGTGGGTTTGCACGGGGTTTTCCACAGTTTCAACATGGTTTTCCACATTTCCACAGTGGAAAGATGTCGAAAACCTGTGCAAAATGTGGAGAAAGCCCGCAGAAGCCCGCCGCGGCGGGATTTTTTGCGGTTCGTTCAAAGTTGCTTCACACGTTGTTCATTTTTTGGGAGCATGCTATAATAGTTACAAAAGATAAGGAGGAGGCATTCCCTATGAAAGAGACGACACAGCCGCCGAAGGACCCCAAAAAGAAGCTTTGGATCGGCTATGCGATCATTCTGGCCATCGTTATTTTAAGCAATGTTTTCCTGTTCCCGGCTTTGATGCAGGCGAGCGTGAAAAGCGTGAACTACAGCACCTTCCTGCAAATGCTGGAGAGCAAGGAGCTGGCCACCGTCCAGATCGAAGATCAGCAGATCTACTTTGTGGACAAGAACGACAATTCCTACAAAACCAACGCCATTGCGCAGGACAACAACCTCGTCACCCGGCTGGAGGATGCGGGGGTGGAGTTCGGCACGGTTTATCAGTCGCCCACGATCTGGGATTCGCTGCTGAACCTGCTGATCTCGTTCCTGCCGATGATCATCCTGTTCTGGTTCGTCAACCGCTGGGCGTCCAAAAAGATGCAGGAGATGGGCGGTGCCGGCGGCAACGCCATGCTGTTCGGCGGCAAATCCGGCGCGAAGCAGTACGTAGTGGACGATGAGACCGGCATCAAATTCAACGATGTAGCGGGCGAGGACGAGGCCAAGGAGAGCCTGCAGGAAATTGTAGACTTCCTGAACAACCCCAAAAAGTATGAGGAGATCGGCGCGAAGATGCCCAAGGGCGTGCTGCTCGTCGGCCCTCCGGGCACCGGCAAAACGCTGCTGGCCCGCGCCGTGGCCGGTGAGGCCGGTGTGCCGTTCTTCTCCATCGCCGGCAGTGAGTTTGTGGAGATGTTCGTCGGCATGGGCGCGTCCAAGGTGCGCGACCTGTTCAAGCAGGCAGGTGAAAAAGCGCCCTGCATCGTCTTTATTGATGAGATCGATACGATCGGCAAGAAGCGTGACGGCGGCTCCAACCTTGGCGGCAACGACGAGCGTGAGCAGACGCTGAACCAGCTGCTGACCGAGATGGACGGCTTTGACGCCACAAAGGGCGTCGTCATCCTGGCGGCGACGAACCGCCCGGAATCCCTGGACCCTGCGCTGACCCGCCCGGGCCGTTTTGACCGCCGTGTGCCCGTCGAGCTGCCCGATCTGAAGGGCCGCGAGAGCATCCTGCGCCTGCACGCTAAGAAAGTCAAGCTCGGCCCCGACTGTGACTTTGGTGTTGTGGCCCGCATGACGCCCGGTGCGTCCGGCGCCGAGCTGGCTAACATCGTGAACGAGGCCGCGCTCTGCGCTGTGCGCCATCACCGCAAGGCCGTGACCCAGTTCGACCTGCAGGAGGCCGTGGACACGATCCTGGCCGGTGCGCAGAAGAAGAACAAGATCCTCAACAATAAGGAAAAGTGCATCGTCTCCTACCATGAGGTCGGCCACGCGCTGGTGGCGGCCTTGCAGACGAACAGCGCCCCCGTGCAGAAAATTACCATTGTGCCGCGCACGTCCGGTGCGCTGGGCTTCACCATGCAGGTGGAGGACGGCGACCACACGCTGATGACGAAAGAGGAGATCCTGAACAAGATCGCGACGCTGACCGGAGGACGCGCGGCGGAGGAGCTGATCTTCCACTCCATCACGACGGGCGCGTCGAACGATATTGAGCAGGCCACCAAGCTGGCCCGCGCACTGGTCACCCGCTACGGCATGACCGAGGATTTCGATATGGTCGCGCTGGAGACTGTGAACAACGCCTACCTGGGCGGCGACGCGAGCCTGGCCTGCAGCGAGCAGACGGCGGCTCAGGTCGATGCCAAGGTCGTGGAGATCGTACAGGCCGAGCACAAGAAGGCCTACCAGCTGTTGGCCGACAACAAGCGCAAGCTGGACGAAATTGCCCAGTATCTGTATGAAAAAGAGACGATCTCCGGCGAGGAGTTTATGCGCATTTTGAACGCACAGCCGCAGTTACCGGCGGGGCCTTCGGCAGATTCCACAAATCAGGCGCAATAAATTTGTGCGGTTGTTGCTGGTTTGCCCCTTGACGGAACCGCTGTGGGCTTGTATGATAAGAACACAAAACTTCCCAGTGAGAGGGGGAAAACGGAATGACCTTTGAAGAATTGCAGGATCTGCTGGCAGAGCAGTTCAGCTGCGACACGGGCGATTTGAGCCGCGGCACAGCGCTGGCTGACCTGGGCGCCGACCATGAGGATATGATCGAGCTGGCGTGGGCACTGGGCGAGGCAATCGGCGAGGCAATCGGCGAGGAGATCGACGAGAGTGAGCTGAGCGAGGATTTCACCATCGGTGAGCTGTGGCGTTTTGTGCGTGACAAGGAAGAAAACGCACAGGAGTAAAACAAACGAAGGGCCTGCCTTTTGAGGCAGGCCTTTTTGGTATGCAGGTGTGTAAACGAACGGGCGCGCATTCCCGTAGGGGCGGATTCCATATCCGCCCGGGAGGTTTGCGGCGGCGCGAGGTGCGCGGGCGCATATAGAATGCGCCCCTACGGTCAGGCAGATACGGAAAGCAGGAATCATGAAAAACACAAAAACCAAGCGCATGCTGGCGGTGGCGGCGCTGCTGGCCGTGGGGCTGGCGCTGATGCTCTACTACGCGGCGCACAAGCAGGGCTACCATGTGGACGAGCTGTACACCTATGAGCTGGCAAACTATCCCGGCGGGTTCTACGCGCTGGAGGACGGCTATATGGACAGCTGGCACGACGGCAGCTTTTACAGCGCGGTCCTGACGCCGGGCCGCCCGTTTGACTATACCATCCCGTGGAACAACCAGAAGATCGATGTCCACCCGCCGCTCTACTATTGCCTGATCTATACGGCGGAGTCGCTGTTCCCGCAGCTGGGTCTGCCGTGGGTGGGGCTGCTGCCGAACTTTGTCTGCATCCTGGCGGGCGCGGCGGTGCTGTACTGCACGGCGAAGCGGCTGATCGGGCGGTTCTGGCCCGCGTGGACGGCGGCGGCCTGCTGGCTGCTCTGCGTCGGCGTGCAGGGCATGGCGGTGTTCACCCGGATGTACAGCCTGATGATGCTGGAGGGCATCGTGCTTTTGTACTGCCATGTGGTTTTGTGGCAGGCGCTGCAGGCGGGGCAAAAGCCGCCGCGGGCGGTCTGGCCGGGTCTGTTTGCGGTCACAATGGCCGGGGCGCTGACGCAGTATTTCTTTTTGGTGTTCTGCTTTTTCGTCTGCGGGCTGTTCGGCGTCTGGCTGCTGGCTACGCGGCGGTTCAAGACGGCGGGCGGCTATGTGATCGCCGAGTTTGCCGCGCTGGCTGCGGCGTATGCGGCCTTCCCCACGATGAAGGCCCATATCTTCTCCGGCTCCCGCGGAAAAGAGGCATTTGCGAGCGTCTTTGACCTGTCCGCGCTGGCGGAGTGGGGCAGGAGCATCGGCACGGTGGTGCAGCTGCTGGCGGCCCAGTTCGGCGGGCTTTGGCTGTGGGCTGTGGTTGTGGCTGCCGCGGCGGTGGTGCTGTGGCGGCGCGGCTGCCGTCTGCGCGGCAATGGCCTGTTTGCCGCCGGGCTGCTGCTGGCGTCGGCGGGGTACGTGGCGCTGATCGATAAGGCCGCGCCGTTTGAGGCGGACCGCTACTATGTGGTGATCTACGCCGCTGTGGTGCTGGCTGTGGCTGTGGTGCTGGCCAGGCTGGCCCCGCAGCACGAGACCCTGCTGCTGCTGGCACTGGTGCCGATCCTTGCGGCGCACCGGACCGACCCCAACGCCTACCTGTATGAGGACGCCGCCCCGCGCAAGGCTGCGCTGGCCGACACCGAGAGGCTGCCCGCCGTTGTGCTGAACAAGGCGGGGTATGAGGTCGCGCCCGACCTGTTCTTGGAGGAGTTCGCCAAGCGCGAGGCCGTTGACCAGGCAAGCGGCGAGGACGATGCTGCCAGCCTGCGCGCGGCGGTGGAGAGCCGGGACCTGCACGACGGATTTTTGCTGTACGGCTACAATTACGACGCCGCCGTGCTGCGTGCCCTGGCCGAGGATACGCTGGACGTGGAAAAAATCGAGCTTGTGACCGACGGGGAACGGTGCCCGGTGTATTATATTGAGCTGAAGTGAGGGAAAAAGGCTTCCCCCCCCCGAGGGGGAAGCTTAGCTTGTAGAAAAAGCCTGTTACCGGAAGATTTGTAGGGATGGGTCTTGACCCATCCGCACATCTGGCCGCGCGCAGCGCATAAAATCGCGCCGAATGGCGCGCGGTTTTCCCGTCGTGTCGTGCTTTTGGCAAGGCAGCACGGAACGGTCAAGACCGTTCCCTACAAATCTACCGAAAGTTTGCAATATTCCCATTAAGTTTATCGACAGCTCGGCCTTCCCCCGCGGGGGAAGGCTTTTTAGAGAAAAGGGGGCGTGTATGCTTTCTAAAAAAAGAAACGGCTGGCTGTGGGTCGTGATGCTGTTTGCGGTGTGCGCCGTTGTGTACGGGATGCTGAGCAGCTACCCGCGGGAGCTGGCCGTCTACAGCGACGAGCTGCGGTATCTGGATGTGGCGCGCAGCCTTTTGCAGGGGCGCGGGCTGCGGGTGCGCAATATGCCCAGCGACTACCAGAAGATTCTATACCCGCTCTGCATCCTGCCGGCGCTGCTGCTGAAAACCACCGCCGCGCAGATCACGGCCATCGGCTGGCTGAACGCCGTATATATGGCAAGCGCGGTGTTCCCGGCCTATGCGCTGGCACGGGCCATGGACATGAACCGCCACCGCACGGCGTTTCTCGTCGGCGTTACGGCAGTGATGCCCACGATGTCCGCTGCGAGTACGTTTATGAGCGAGACGGTGTTTCTGCCGCTGTCGCTGTGGCAGGTGTATTTTTTCCTGCGGGCGATGCTGGCAGAGCCGAAGGCCCGCGTGGGCTGGTGCGCGGCGGCGGGGGCGTTCTGCTACCTGTTGTATCTGAACAAGGAGGTCGCGCTCTATTATCTGATCGCCTGGGTGCTTGTGCGCGCGTGGGTCTGGTGGCATGACAAGGCGTCGTGGCGGGCGGAGCTGGCCTGCAATGCCGCGCTGCTGGGCAGCTTTCTGGTCTGCTTTCTGCTGGCCAAGGCGACGCTGTTCCGCGGGCTGGGCAACTCCTACAACCAGACCGGCTGGCTGACGGCGGCGCAGTGGCGCTTTCTGCCGTTTGCGCTGGTGTGCGACGCGCTGTTTGCCGTGCTGGCGTTCTGGGTGTTCCCGGTGCTGCTGCCGCTCTGCGGGCTGCACCGCCCGCGCAGGGGCAGCGATGCCCGCCGCACCCAGCTGCCGCTCTTTTTGCTGCTCTCCCTTGGCATCGCCGTGGCGGTCATTGCGTGGTCCATCACGGTGCGCGAGGATTTAGGCTCGCTGTCGCCGCGGCAGCATACGCGGTATCTGGAGCCGCTGCTGATCCCGCTGCTGGCGGTGACGCTGGACACGCTGGATGAAAAGCTGACCAAAACGCGCCGCCGGATCTTGGCGGCTTTGACGATAGCCTGGGGCGTGCTGTTCGTGGCCGTCTGCCGGGCCATCGGCGCGGGCGCGGGCGACAACACCCTTTTGCAGTGGTTTGACTTCGTGGCGGACCGCACGGACCGCCTGCCCGTGCTGGGGCAGGGGGCGTGGCTGGCGGTGTGGCGTGCAGTGATTGCTGTTGGCGTGGCCGTGCTGGGCGTGCTGCTGGTGCGCCGCAGGGGCCGCCGCGTGCTGGCCGGTGCGGCGCTGGTGCTCTGCGTGCTGTGCTACGCGGGCGAGTGGCGCATCAACCGTTGGACGTATGAGGTCCCCGCCGGGACCGCACAGCAGGCGTCGGCGCTGAACGACGCGCTGGCGGAGCTGGACGGCAGAGTTTTGTTTATCCCCTACGGCGTGCGCCAGCGGGACAGCCAGCTCATAGAAACGTATGTCGCGCGGGATGTCTATATCGTCGAGTATGAGACGCTTTTGCAGAGCGGTGCGCTGGCAGACGGCGTGCTGGACCTGACCGCCGAGGCCGTCGGGCCGGAGTACCCGGGCAGGGCATATACCGATTTGGACGCGGCGGACTGGGTGCTGGCAACGGACGGCGTGCCGGTGGATACGAGCGCGCTGGAAAAGGCGGACGCGGCGTGCCCAGCGGGGTATGTGCTGTATCGGAATTTGGATACACAGAGGGTCAGGTTTTTAAGCTGAGCGCGGCGGGAAACGGGCAGAGCCCCTCCGGCCTCGCAGGCTCGGCCACCTCCCCTGTGAGGGGAGGCTTTCGCGGACGGCAAAGCCGTCCGAAACAAGGCGCCCCACGCAGTGGGGAGCTGGCCGCGCGCAGCAAGGCCTGAGGGGCTCCGGCACCTTCCCATTGTGCATCTATTCAAAATATCGTCCCCTCTTTTCCCAAGAGGGGGCTTTTTTTCTTGCGATTGGCGGCGCGGTGTTGTATAATCTTTATTATGTAGAACTGTGTGCAGAAAAGGAGCTTTCCATGGAAAAACTGCTGGTTTTTATCCCTGCTTATAACTGCGAAAAGCAGGTCACGCGGGTGCTTTCGCAGCTGTTGGATCAGCGCATTGCCCCGTGGGTGGGGGAGTGCATCGTCGTAAACAACCGCTCTGCCGACGGCACCGAGGCCGCCGTGCAGGACTGGATGGCCCGCCACCCCGACGCGCCGGTCCGCCTGCTGCGCAATGACCAGAACTACGGTCTGGGCGGCAGCCACAAGGTCGCGTTCGGCTACGCGGCGGCCCACGGGTACGAGCATCTGGTCGTGCTGCACGGCGACGACCAGGGCGCTATTGCGGACCTGCTGCCGATTCTGAACGACGGTACCTACAAAAAATACGACTGCTGCCTTGGCTCCCGCTTTATGAAGGGCAGCAAGACCGGCGGCTACAGTGCGCTGCGCACCTGGGGCAACTACGGCTTCAACTGGCTCTTTAGCTTAGTGGCCCGCAAAAAAATCACCGATCTGGGCAGCGGGCTGAACCTGTATGCCGTAGAACCGCTGAAAAACGAGTACTACAAAAAGTTCCCGGATACGCTGTATTTTAACGACTGCATGATCCTGGCGCTCTGCCAGATGAAGCAGCGGGTGCTGTTCTTCCCCATCAGCTGGCGGGAGGAGGATCAGGTCAGCAACAACAAGCTGACGAGCTTTGGCATCAGCCTGCTCAAGCTCTGCGGCAAGTATCTGGCCGGGCCGCGGGCCTTTGTGGAGCGCGAATGGCGCGAGAAAATCATTGAGGATTACAGCTACGAGGTCGTAGCTTCCAACCTGTAAGGAGGGCTTTGGTATGAAGATTCTGGTGACGGGCGCTGCCGGGTTTATCGGCGGCCAGCTGTGGCATACGCTGTGGAAGCGCGGGGACGAGGTCGTCGGCATTGACAACTTCTCCTACGGCAATCCGGACAACCTGAAGTTTGACGACCATGATTTTGGCGCAGAGGTGCGCAGAATGGACATCCGCGACAAGGCCGGGATGCTGGCTCTGTTCGAGGCGGAAAAGTTCGATGTTGTGTATAACATTGCGGGCATTGCGCCGCTGCCGGACTGCCAGAGCGACCCCGTGCAGGCCATTGAGGTCAACACCCTGGGCCTGGTCAACCTGCTGGAGGCGGGCCGCCGCACCGGCATCAAACAGCTCGTGCAGGCATCCACCAACGCCATGTACGAGAACGAGACCGAGTTCCCGACGGTGGAGGGTAAGTTCAACCCGCCGACGCTCATTTACCCGAACACGAAATACTGCGGTGAGCGCTTTGCCCAGAGCTTTGCCGACACCTACGGCATGACTGTGACCTGCCTGCGCTTTGCCAACGTCTACGGCCCGCACATCGACTGCCTGCGCAAGCAGCCGCCGTTCGTCGGCTACATGATCCGCGAGCTGTACTATGACCGCACGCCGGAGTTCCACTCCGACGGCAACCAGCGCCGCGATTACATCTATGTGGACGACCTGATCGCGCTGGCGCTGCGCGTCGTCGAACACCCGCAGAAGGGCTTTGATGCGGTGAACGTGTCCAGCAACCAGAGCTATTCCGTGCGCGAGCTGTATGCCATTGCCAACCGCCTGATGGGCAAAAATATTGAGGCCAAATACTGCCCGAGCAGCCATTACTGGGCCAAGTACCCCGAGCTGTACGGCGGGGCCTACGGCATCAAACCGGAGATCCTGGACCACGAGGTCAACAAGTTCAGCCAGTGCGACAACACCCACGCCCGCGAGGTCTACGGCTGGCAGCCGCAGGTCGATATTGAGACGGGGCTGGGCAGAGTCATTGAGGCCGAGACGCGGATGCTGGCGGGACTGGAAAGCAAATAAAAAATAAGAAATAATAAATAATAAAGAAGGTGGAGTTTTTGCCCCGCAGGGCAAAAACAAAGCGTAGGGACGGATTCCATATCCGCCCGGGATGTTTGCAGCGGCGTGAGCTTTTTTGAGCGGAGCGCCAGCGACGCGGTCCACCATATTTATTATTTCTTATTTATTCTTTATTATTTGAAAAAGCAGGTGCTTACATGAATAAGCTGCACTTAATCTTACCCATGGCCGGCAGGGGCAGCCGGTTTTTTAAAAACGGCTTTGTCTGCCCGAAACCGCTGATCGAAATTAACGGAAAGCCGTTCTTTTACTGGGCGGCGCGCAGCGTGGAAAAGTTTGTGGACTGCGCGGACCTCACGTTTGTGGTGCTCGAGGAGCATATCCGCGACTTTGCCATCGACGAAAAAATCAAGGCGTACTGGCCCGCGGCCCGCATTGTGGCGCTGCCCGAGGTGACCGAGGGCGCGGCCGTCACGGCGCTGAAGGGCTGCGAGGGCCTGCCAGACGGTGAGCCGATTTTGTTCAACGACTGCGACCATCTGTTTGTTTGCAGGGCGTTTAACGAGTTCTGCGCTAAGGGCGGCTTTGCAAACGGCCCGGAGGGCGCACTGCTGACGTTTGAGAGCGATTCCCCCGCGTACAGCTATCTGCAGTACGGCGCGGACGGCAATGTCTGCCATACGGTGGAAAAGCAGGTCGTCAGCCATGATGCCATCTGCGGCGCGTACTATTTCAAGGATAAGAAAACCTACGCCGACGCCTGCGCCGAATACCTGAAAAACTGCGAGTACAAGGAATTTTTTGTCTCCGGCATTTACAATGTGCTGGCCGCGCAGGGCGCAAGAATTGCGGGCTTTGCGTGTGATTTACATCTGCCGTTCGGCACACCGGACGAGTACCGCGCGGCGGAGGCACCCGCCAATAAGGCCGGTTTTGACGCGCTGACCTGAAGGAGTAAGAATGAAAACACCTGCAAAAAAGCGAACGGCGGCAGAGCTGGCGGCTGCGGTGCTGTGGTGCGCCCTGACGCTGGGAACGGACAGGCTGTTCTTCCGCTATGACTGGCGCACACCGGCGTTTTTTGTCTACAAGGCGCTGTTTCTGGTGCTGGCGTTCGGGCTGGTGCACGGCGCGGTGACGCTGGTGCAGAAGCTGCGCGCCGGGGACAAATTTGCCCGGCGGTGGGTGGCCTGGACGCTGCCGTATCTGGCGGTGAATCTGGTCATCCTGCTCATCGTCTGGCCCGGCATCTGGGGCAATGATGACCTGGCCGTGCTGTATCTGGCGCGGACGCTGCAGCCCAACTCATGGCAGCACTTTCTGACCAGCGGCGCGTTCATTCTGTCACTGATGTTTGTGCCGATGCCCGGCGGCGTCGTGCTGGTGCAGAACCTGCTTATCAGCGGCATTGTGGGCTGCTTTGCGGCCACGGCGCAGGACCTGGCCGAAAAGCGGCTGACCCGTCCGGTGCGCCCGGCGTGGTTTGCGCTGGTCTACCTGCCGTTTTTGCTGCCGCCCGTGCTGATGCACACCCAGCAGCCCTTCCGCACGACCTGGTCAACGTGGACCGAGCTGTTTTTGGTGTTCATGCTGGTGGCCATGTACCTGCGCGGCACGAAGCTGAACAAAAAGGAGCTGGCCGCTATCGTGATTCTGGGCACGCTGGCTGCGTCGTGGCGCAGCGAGTGCGTCTACTATCTGGCCGCCATCCCGGTGCTGCTGGCGCTGCTCTGCACCCGCAGGCTGCTGCGCCCGCTGGCGGTGGGCGCGGTGACGGCGCTGGTGCTGGTGGGGTATTTCGTCTGCTCCCGCTACAGCAGCGCGCTGATGGGCGAGGCGTGGCAGTACAAGATGATCGCACTGTGCTATCAGACGGCGGCGCTGGTACAGGACGCCGACCCCGTGGAGGACGCCGAGGCGCTGGCCGACATTGACCGCGTGTTTGATGTGGAATTCTGCCGCGCCAACCCCGAGACCCACGGCAATGAACTGCGCGGGGGGATGATCGCCGGGCGCGGCGGCTCGGCGGAGGACTGGTCGGCCTGCCAGAAGGCCATTATAAAGCTGGCCCTCAAGTATCCCAAGAGCATGCTGCGGGAGCGTGCGGGTGTGTTCTACAACACGCTGCGCCAGCGCCAGAACGGCCAGTCCAACCAGAAGATCGCGTTTGCATCGGCATTTTTGCTGTATGAGAGCGAGCCGACGCAGGACGACCAAAAGAGCTTTTTGCAGGACAGCGCCGCCGTGCAGCCGTTGAACAAGGAGCTGCGCCGGGCGTTTATTGTGGATATGGCGTCCAGCACCGACTTTGCGGGCGGGCTGATCGACCTGACGTGGTGGATGCTGCCGCCGTTCGTGCTGCTGGGCCTGGCACTGGCGGTGCTGCTGGTGCAGCGGCGCTGGATTCTGTTTTTTGCCGCAGGCACGTTTTTTGCACGCATCCCGCTTGTGTTTTTGACCGCGCCGGACACCTACTTTATGTACTATCTGACGCCGTTTATCGCCGGGTATGCGGTGGCGGCGGCTGCGGTGCTGTACGCAGTGCTGAAACGGAAATTGAAATCGGAAAGGATCACGGGCTGATGCTTGCACTTTTTTTGCTGCTGGCCCTGCTGCTGGTGCTGGTGGGCCATGCGTTCCGCCTGCTGCGGTGGGAGCAGTTCATCCGCATTTATGAGCGCCCGCCCCGCGGGCAGATGCTGCGCGGCATGGCCGGCGGCTATGCGCTGAACTTTGTGCTGCCGTTCCATCTGGGCGATGCCTTCCGCGCGGTCTACACGGGCCGCAGGATGAAGAGCGGCATCGGCTTTGCGCTGGCGACGGTCATCATGGATCGGTTCCTCGACGTCTGGTTTGTGGCGTTCGGGTTTATTGCGTTCCGGCTGCTGGGGCTGGGCGGTGCGCCGGTGGACGGCGCGGCGCGGTATTACCTTGTGTTCTCGCTGCTGCTGGTGCTGGGATTGGTGCTGGTCGTGGCGCTGCGGGATTTTTTGAAGAAAATCTGCCTTGCGTTCTGCGGGCTGTTCAATGACACGCTGAAGCTGGACGGCATGATGTTCTTCTGGAGCCTCATCAATACCTTCAAGGATCTGGGCCGCGTGAGAATCGGGCGGCTGGTCGTCAATACACTGCTGATGTGGGCGGCGTATCTGGGCTCCTACACTGCGCTGGCGGCGGCGCTGACCGTGGCCGGGGAGCCGATGCAGCTGGTGGATGTGTTCGGGCTGCTGTTCGGGCGCAACGCCGCGGACTTTGCCGCGCTGCTGCCCGGCGGTGCGCTGGGCACGGCGGCCCCCGCGGCCCGCTGGCTGCTGCTGGCATGGTTTGTGCTGCCGCTGCTGGCCATGTGGGCGGCCACGCTGCTGCCCGAGGGCGTGCGCGGCGCGATGAACCAGGCTACGCAGGCCGCCCCCGCCGGGGAAAGCTACCTGAACCTGCTGCCGCAGGCCGACGAGCATGACCGCGCGGTGTTCCTGAGCCGGTATTTCGGTCTGGAAAACAAGGACTACGTCAAGCGGTTTTTGCAGATGAACCGCGGCATTACGATTTTGGAGGACTACTCCGCCGGGTCGAACGCCACGACGATGCTCTGCATGGACACGCAATCGACGTTCTACCGCAAATATGCCTTTGGCAAGGATGGCGCAAAGCTGGCCGAGCAGCTCGACTGGCTGCGTGCCCAGCAAGACCGCCTGCCGCTGTGCGATATTCTGCGCAGCGAGGAGGCCGACGGCTGCTGCTGGTACGACATGGTCTACAACCCGCAGGCCGTGGGGATGTTCCGCTACCTGCACTCGAACCCCGTGGAAAAGAGCCGCGCCATCCTGCGTGCGGTGCTGGCGACGCTGGAGGATAAGCTCTACAAGCCGACGGCGGTCCCGGCGGACGCGGAAAAAATCGAAAAGTACATCGCGACGAAGGTTGACGGCAACCTGAAAAAGCTGCATGAGGACCGGATGCTGCGCGAGCTGATGAGCTATGACACGCTGCGCATCAACGGCGTGGAGTACAAGAACCTGCCCGCGCTGGACTGGATGTTTGACCATGACCGGCTGCGCAACCTGTTTGCGAAGGACCCTGTGGGCACGATCCACGGCGACCTGACGATTGAGAACATCATCTGCCGCACCGACAACGACAGCTGGTATCTGATCGACCCGAATACCGGCAATCTGCACGAAAGTCCGTTCCTGGATTACGGCAAGCTGCTGCAAAGCCTGCACGGCAGCTACGAATTTATGATGAAAACGCCGCGCGTGGCCGTGCAGGACAACCGTATCGACTTCCAGCTGACGCGCAGTGCGGCCTATGACGCGCTGTTGGCCGCCGTGATGGAGGATCTGAGCGCCCGCTACCCGCGGGAGCAGGTCGAGAGCATTCTGATGCACGAGGTCATCCACTGGCTGCGGCTGATGCCCTACAAGCTGAACAAGGACCGCAAGCGCGCGGCGATGTTCTACGCCGGGCTGGTCATGGTCGCCAACGATGTGGCGGATTTTTCGGAGCATAAAAAGGAGACACTATGCTGATTTGCGTGGATCTGGACGGGACCCTGCTGGACACAGTGCCGGCCAACGCGGCATCCTACCGCGCGGCGCTGGAGGAGCTGGGCTTTACCGTGACCGATGAATATTACGCCGAGCGCTGCAACGGCGGACATTACACACGGTTCCTGCCGCCGCTGATGGGCGGCGCGCCGAGCGCCGCCGATGTGGAGCGCGTGCATGACAGGAAAAAGGCGCTGTACAGTGACTTTCTCGATGCGGTGCGCCCGAACACGGCACTGATGGAAATTTTGAAAACGATGCGCGCCGCCGGGCATGACCTGGCCTGCGTGACCACCGGCAGCAAACAGAACGCCACCGAGGTGCTGGAGCATTTCGGGGTGCGGGAATGGTTCGGCTTGATCGTGACCGGAGAGGACGTGGAAAAGCAGAAGCCCGACCCGGAGGGGTATTGCCGGGCGATGGAGCATTTCCGCGTTACGCCCGCCGATACAATGATCTTTGAGGACTCGGGCATCGGTCTGACCGCGGCCAAGGCCAGCGGGGCAAGGGTATTCAGGGTGGAGCAGTTTTAAGAGTTGTGATGCAGGGGAAACCTTATTCGCACGCAGAATATGCAGCCGGCCGCAAGGCTCCCGGGCGGATATGGAATCCGCCCCTACGGTGTAGGGGTCGATGCTCGCATCGACCCGGAAAGTGCACGGCGCGGCAAGGTTGACGGGCGAACAATGTTCGCCCCTACAAAAACAGCCCCGGAAGGCAGTTGCCTTTCGGGGCTGTTGTACTTGTGATGGAAAATCAGGCCTTCGCGTCCGGGCGGACGATGTCACGGATGACGTTGACGATGTTGTCAGCGGTCAAGCCGTAGTCACGCAGGACCTCATTGGCGGGGCCGGAGTGACCGAACTGATCCATGACGCCGATGCGGCGCACGGGGACGGGCAGCTTCTCGCTGACGACGGAGCAGACGGCCTCGCCCAGGCCGCCGATGATGCTGTGCTCCTCGACGGTGATGATGCGGCCGCACTCGCGGGCAGCGGTCAGGATGATCTCCTCGTCGATGGGCTTGATGGTCGGCATGTTGATGACACGGACGTTCATGCCCTGGCGCTTGGCCAGCACGGCGGCGCGCAGTGCCTCGTTGGTCATCAGGCCGGTGGAGATGACGGCAATGTCATAGCCGTCGGTCAGCTTCTCGCCCTTGCCGATCTGGAACTCGTAGGTCTCGGGATCGTGGAAAACGGGCGTGGCCAGACGGGAGAAGCGCAGGTAGACGGGACCCTGATAGTTGTAGGCGGCGATGACGGCGGCGCGGGCCTCCACATCGTCAGCCGGGCTCAAGACCACCATGCCGGGGATCGAGCGCATGAGGGCAATGTCCTCGCAGCACTGGTGGGACGCGCCGTCCTCACCGACGGAGAGCCCCGCGTGGGTGGCAGCGATCTTGACGTTCAGGTGCGGGTAGCCGATGGAGTTGCGGATCTGCTCAAAGCCGCGGCCCGCAACGAACATGGCAAAGCTGGACACGAAGGGGACATAGCCCATCGTGGCCATACCGGCGGCGACGCCGACCATGTTCTGCTCGGCAATGCCGCAGTCAAAGTGACGATCCGGGTACTCCTTGCGGAAGATCTCGGTTTTGGTGGCAGCGGCCAGGTCGGCGTCAAAAACCACCAGATTGTCAGCGCCCTGCTGGGCCAGCTCTACCAGCGTGTTGCCGTAGCTGACACGGGTAGCAATTTTTTTAATATCAGCCATTGTTGAACTCGATCTCCTTTTCCAGCGTGGCGTGGGCGGCGCGCAGCTCGGTCATAGCCTGGGCGTATTCTTCGTCGTTGGGGGCCTTGCCGTGCCAATCGACGGCGTTTTCCATGTAGCTGACGCCCAGACCCTTGGTCGTGCGCAGCAGGAAGCAGGTGGGCTTGCCGCTGCCGTGGGACAGGTCGAACATCTTGAACGCCTGCTCCAGGTCGGCAAAGGAGTTGCCGTTGCAGACGATGGTGTTGAAGCCGAAAGCATCCATCTTGTGGTCCAGCGGCTCGGAGTTCATAACGTCGCGGGTCGCGCCGTCGATCTGCAGGCCGTTGACATCGATCATGATGCACAGGTTATCGAGCTTGTAGTGGTTGGCGAACATGAACGCCTCCCAGCATTCGCCCTCTTCGATCTCACCGTCGCCCAGCAGGGTGTAGACGTTGATGTCGCTGCCCAGCTTTTTGGCACCCAGCGCCATGCCGCAGGCGGCAGAAACGCCCTGGCCCAGGGAACCGGTGCTCATGTCAACACCGGGGACGGTGTTCATGTTGGGGTGGCCCTGCAGGTAGCTGTTGGAGTGGCGCAGCGTGGGCAGGTCGGCCACCGGGAAGAAGCCGCGCTCCGCCAGCGTGGCATACAGGCCGGGGGCGCAGTGGCCCTTGCTAAGTACAAAACGGTCGCGGTTGGGGTCCTGCGGCTGTTCAGGGTCAATGCGCATCTCGCGGAAATACAGATAGGTCAGAACGTCCGCCGCGGACAGGCTGCCGCCCGGATGACCGCACCCGGCACCGTGGGTGGCTTCGATCACACCCATGCGCACGCGGGTCGCAGTCAGTTTTAACTGCAGCGTTTCCAGTTTTGTCATAGCTAAGCTCCTCCGGTCACTTATGGTAAAATCGGGCAGTATATATGGATACTGCTACACAATATACTACCTTATATTATACACGTTTCGCGGAATCCCGCAACATTTTTTTACAAATTTCGTGAAAAAAGGCTGTTTTGGTGCTTTCGCGGTAAAATCGGCACGCCAAAAAGCCCGCTGCTATGCATCCTTTGTGCGTAGTGCCAAAAAATGGGGCGATTCGTACATAAACTACAGCAAAAAGCACCTTGCACAAAGCCGGCATTTGTGGCATAATTTAAGTACAGCCGCGGTGCGGAAAGCCCATGATATGAGGCAGCCGCCCGGCCCACACTACAAGATATGGGAGGGAAAGAGAGTGCCCAACGGGATCTACATCCAGACTGAGTACCACGGCAAGCTTATCCGCAAAATCGTCTGCAATGGGGATGAACGGTGGTTTATCGGCTCCAACTGCGCCGTGACCTTCCTGTCCATGGACGACTGCATGGCCGCCATTGACCGCCTGTAATTGTAAAAAGGAAGTCTGCCGCACGCCGTCCTTTGGGGGATGACGTGCGGCTTTTTGCATTTGTATACGAGGTTTGTATGAAAAAACGGAACTGGCGTCTGATGCTGCGCCGGGTGCTGAACCTGGTGTTCAGCCGCATTGTTGTGACCGGCGTGCTTCTTCTGCTGCAGGCGTTCTGGCTGTTTGCGCTGTTCTACTGGCTGGCGGACTACGCCAAATGGTTCGGCGGCGTGGGCGTGGCCATGAGCATTATCATGTGCCTGGCGCTGATCCGGCAGGATTCCACGGTGCCGGAGTTTAAGATCAGCTGGATGATCCTGTTTTCCGTTATGCCGGTGCAGGGCGGCATTTTGTACCTGCTGTGGGGCAACAAGCGCCCGGCGCTGGGCTTGCGCCACCGGCTGGAGCGCGCCGAGGACGCAATGGCCCCGGCGCGGAAGGACGACCCAGACGCCGCGGCGGCCTTGCAGCGGCAGGACCCCCGCGCCGCGCTGACGGCCCGCTACCTGCACGACTACGGCCCGATGCCGGTCTGCGGCGGCACAGCGGCGAAATATTACCCGGACGGGCAGAGCATGTTTGCCGATATGCTGCCCGCATTGCAGGGGGCACAGCACAGCATTTATGTGGAGAGCTTTATCATCGGCATGGGCGAGATGTGGGGGAAGATCCACGAGATTTTGCGCCGGAAGGCCGCGGCAGGGCTGGACGTGCGGGTCATCTACGACGACGCGGGCTGCCTGAGCCTGCTGCCCCACAACTACGCCGAGATGATGCGGGCCGACGGCATCCGGGCGTTCAGCTTCAACCGCTGCGTGCCGATGCTGAACCTGGTCATGAACAACCGCGACCACCGCAAGATCATGGTCATCGACGGGCAGATCGCCTTTACGGGCGGTGTGAATCTGGCGGACGAGTATATCAATAAAATCGTGCGGTTCGGCTACTGGAAGGACAGCGGCGTCCGGCTGGATGGCCCCGGCGCAGCGAGCCTGGCAAACATCTTTTTGACGTTCTGGAAGGCAAAATACCCCGACGAGGACCTGGACGCGGGCTGCGACCTGCCCGCCGCCGTGCCGGTGGAAACGGACTGTCTGGTGCAGCCCTTTGCCGACACCCCGGTGGACCGCGAGGCCGTGGCGAAGAACGTGTATCTGGAACTTATCAACCAGGCGCAGAAGCGGCTGTACATCTGCACGCCGTACCTGATTCTGGACAACGACCTGCTGTCCTGCCTGCGGCTGGCAGCCAAGCGCGGCGTCGATGTGCGCATCTACACGCCCGGCGTGCCGGACAAGCCGACGATCTACCAGCTGACGCGGAGCTATTTCCCGCATTTGCTGCGGGCAGGCGTTAAAATTTACAGCTACACGCCGGGCTTTCTGCACGCCAAGACCTGGCTGGTGGATGACCGCATTGCCGCGGTGGGCACGGTGAATCTGGATTACCGCAGCCTGTACCTGCATTTTGAGAACAGCGTGCTGCTCTACGGCGGCGCGGTGCTGGACGATGTGCGGCGCGATCTGGCGGAGATCGAAAAGGAAAGTGCCGCAGTGACGCTGGCGGACTGCCGGACCGAATTTTTTGGCACGCTGTACAGCGCGGTGCTGCGGCTGGTGGCACCGTTGTGCTGAAGGCGGGGGGAGTCCCCGACGACACGGGGAGCATCCGCTGACGCAAACGGGCACGGAGCGGTCAAGACCGCTCCCTACAAGGTACCCGTGTATGGCAGACCGTAGGGAGGGGTCTTGACCCCTCCGGGAAAGTGGACCGCTGACGCAAACGCCCCGGAAACAGGCGGGCGAGCAATGCTCGCCCCTACAAGAGTTTTTTGACATTCTGAGCAATACGCAAAGCCCGTCCCGGGTCAGACCGGGGCGGGCTTTGTGGTTTCAGGAGGCGTATTCGCGCTCCAGCGTTTCTATAAAATGTACCGGGTCGATGATGCGGAGACCGTCGGCGTTAGGGGCGGCGGTGTCCAGCAGGGTTTGCAGCATTTCCTCGTTTGTCAGGGCAGGCGCGACCTGCCAGCCCAGCGCCATGACGCCGACGCAGTAGGGAATGCCCCAGCTCAAACCGCCTACCGCATCATAGCGGTAGCCGCATTGGCCGGGGACGTATTCCTCGGCTACGGTGCGGTAGGCGCAGGGCAGGCCCAGGCAGAAGGGGCTTTTCCGGGCGGCCAGCATACCGGAGTCATTGGGTAGGCCGGTTTTGCAGGCGGCAGGGCTGTCCCGCCGGGTGAGGTCAAAGGTGGAGGTGCTCAAGGTGAGACGCGCGGAACCTGCAGCGGCACCCTGCGCGGTCAGCACCAGAAGGCAGGCGGCAAGGCGGGAAAGATGTTTCATGAAGGGACCCCTTCCTTATAAAAAGGTCAGGAGCCGCTGGGACCGCGGGAGCTGACGCTTGGGGGCGGGGTGGTGGTGTAAAAGGCAGTGCCGTTTACGGTGCTCTGGGTCATGCCGACCAGGTCGAGGAGCTGGGACTCCGAATAGCGGGCGGCGTCGAGCTTCTCGCAGGTGCAGCGGTAGACGTTGTCGGAGACCGAGACGATGCCGAGCCGCGTCAGGCGGGCCAGCGATTTTTCGAGCGTCTGCGGGTCGGTGCGATAGCCTTTTTCGGTGAGCGCCGCCGCAAGCTGCGCGGCGGTGCTGGGCTTATCTCTGAGCAGGAGAGCCAGCGCAAGCCGATGACCCGTGAGGTAATAGGGGAGCAGACCCCTGCGGAGCCAGATGCCCTTTGGATGCTTCATGGCGGAACACTCCTTTTCTTTATAGGCAATACCGCATAATTCTAAGTGCCGATACGGCGAGCGAGGTGCGGCAGCTGCTAAGCCAAAAGCGCAGATAATACTTTGTGTATTATCGAGCATTTTGGCAACGCAGATGCCGTGCCGCAGCCGCCGGAGCGGTGCTTAAGCCGTAAGGCGGGAATTATGCGGTATTGCCTTTAGTATCGTCATCGTAGCATGGATGGGCGGCGGGTGTCAAGCGGGAAAGCGGAAAGAGAAGCGGAAGTCCGGTTTTTGGGATTGCCAGACGGGAATTTGCAAAAATATATTGACAACTATATGTTGTTGCATTAAGATGAGAGTAACCAACAATACCTGACAGGAGCGGCAACATATAAGGAGGACAGCGATGGACTATAAGGAAAAAGTGGAGTGGCTGGGTCGCTATCAGGCGTCTGTCAGCTGCCAGCACATGCTGGAAGAAGAAATCGAGGTGCTGCGCAGCGACGCCGAGCGGGTGACGGCCTGCATGAGCGGCATGCCCGGGCGCAGCGGCCCTAACGCGGACAGGCTGCCGCGGGCCGTAGAACGTATCGAAGAAGCGCAGAAAAGGCTGGAGCAGCAGCTGGAAAGCTGCATGGAAACGCGCGCGGAAATTATGTGCGGCATCATGACGGTGCGGGATAGGCCGGGGCAGGAGGTGCTGCGCCGCCGCTATGTGATGGGGCAGAATTTTTCGGAAATCGCGGAGGCGATGGGGGTAGTTCAGCGCCGGGCGTACCAACTGCACCGGACGGCTGTGGAGGGGATGGCCGTGCCGAAGCGGGCGTAAAAAAGATTTCAGTAAATTTCCCGAAGATTTCGCAAAATTTCATTGTATTTCACAACCAACAGTGGTAATATGATACCATCGAAACTCGTGAGAGGAAGTGATTCCTCCCGCGGGTTTTTTTATACCCATTCGGGAAAAGGAGGGATGCCGTTGTGTGAGATCGACGCGGACCATGTGCTGGACGAGCTGGCCGAGATCGCCTTTGCCGTCCCCGGCGAGGAGGGCGGTCTGCCGGTCAAGGTGGCCGACAAGCTGCGCGCGCTGGAAATGCTGTACAAGCATCTGGGCCTGGGCGACGGGGCGAAAACAGAGGGGGTGGTCATTGTGGACAGTGAAAGTTAGGAGAGAGGAGATAGGAGAGAGGAGAGAGGCGCCAAGGTGGAAGTGCGGCTGAAGGAGAAGATACCCGGCGTGTTCTGGCCCGTGCATCAGGCGATACGGCGCGGCGAGGTGACCGAGGTCGTGGCCAAGGGCGGGCGCGGGTCCGGTAAGTCGAGCTATCTTTCGATGGAGCTGGTCTGGCAGCTGCTGCGCCACCCGGACTGCCACGCTGTGGTGCTGCGCAAGGTCGGCGGCACGCTGCGCAACAGCGTGTACAACCAGATCGTATGGGCCATCGGGGAGCTGGGGTGCGCGGGGTATTTCCGCTGCACGGTCAGCCCGATGGAGTGCACCTATCTGCCCACCGGGCAGAAGATCTTATTCTTCGGGACGGACGACCCGGGCAAGCTCAAGAGCTTAAAGCTGCCGTTCGGCGCTGTGGGCATTTGTTGGTTTGAGGAGCTTGACCAGTTCGACGGCCCCGAGGAGGTGCGCAACGTCGAGCAGACCGTGCTGCGCGGCGGCAGCTGGACGCTGACGTTAAAGAGCTTCAACCCGCCGGCCATGGCCCGCAGCTGGGCCAACCGCTACGCGCTGGAGACCCGCCCCGGCAAGCTGGTGCACCATTCGACCTACCGCGATCTGCCGCGGGCCATGCTGGGCGAGCGGTTCTGGGCCGACGCCGAGCACTTGCAGCGGATGAACCCGGCGGCGTTCCGCCATGAGTACGGCGGCGAGGTCGTGGGCAGCGGCGCGGCGGTGTTTGCCAATTTGCAGCTGCGGGCCGTGCCGGACGACGAGCTGGAACGGTATGACCGCGTCTACTACGGCGTGGACTGGGGCTGGTACCCCGACCCCTGGGCCTACAACGCCGCGGCCTACGATGCGGCGCGGCGGGTGCTGGTGATTTTTGACGAGCTGACGCGCAGCCGCACGCCGAACCGCGAGACGGCAGAGCTTTTGCTGGCGCGTGGCGCAGGCATGGACGGCCCGCTGACGGCGGATGCCGCCGAGCCGAAATCCTGCGCCGACTACCGCGCCGCCGGGCTGCCCTGCCGCGCAGCCCAGAAGGGCCCCGGCAGCGTGCGCGAGAGCATGAAGTGGCTGCAGGGGCTGGCGGCGATCATCATTGACCCGGTGCGCTGCCCGGCCACGGCGGCGGAGTTCAGTGAGTACGAGTACGAGCGCGACCCGCGGACGGGCGAGGTGCTGCCGGGCTACCCAGACGTGAACAACCACCACATTGACGCGGTGCGGTACGCGGTGGAGGGGGTGTGGAGAAGGAGAGGAAGCTAAAATGTGCTGCGCATGTAGGGGCCGCACATGTGCGGCCCGCAGCCTGGCGAAAACGGAAGTCTGCGGGAAGGCCGCGGGCCGGGCATGCCCGGCCCCTACCGCGTGGCAATGAAGAAAGGAGAGGATGATTTGCAATCCTATTTGGAACAGGCATTTGGAAAAAGTGACGTTACATCTGTCAAAATGCGGGCGGCGGTGCGGGAATGGTTTGATCTGTACTACGGCGTGCCGCGCGCGGGCGAGGATGCCGCGCCCCGTGTGGCGGCGCTGATCGTCGGCAAGCTCTGCCGCACGGTCTTTGCCGAGTACGAGACCCGCCTGCCGCCCGAGGCACCGGACCCGCTGCGCCGCAGCCTGTCGGCGCTGAACGCGGCGGCCAAGACCGCGATGCAGTACGCGCTGGTGGGCGGAGAGTGTCTGCTGAAACCGGTGCCGCGGGACGGGGCGTTCGACTTTGCGGCCATCCGGCGCGACTGCTACGTGCCGCTGGCCCGCGACGCCCACGGCAGCCTTCTGGCCGTCGGCACGATGGAGCGGCACAGCGTCGATGGGCGGCAGTACGCCCTTTTGGAGCGCCGCACCGCGGGCGCGGACGGCCTGACCATCGAAACGCGGCTGTTTGAGCTGAACGGCCAGACATTGGGCCGCTGTGTGCCGCTGGCCACGCTGCCCGCCTGTGCGGAGCTGGTCCCGCAGCTTGTGCTGCCGGGGGTGCAGGGCGTCGGGCTGGCCGTGCTGAAAACGCCGCTGATGAACTGTGTGGACGGCAGCCCCGACGCGGTCAGCATCTACGCCCCGGCGGCGGGGCTGCTGCACGCACTGGCCCGCTGCGAGGAGCAGCTGAACGCCGAATTTGCGAACGGTGCGTCCCGCGTTTTTGCCTCGGAAGACCTGCTGCGCCCCGATGCCCAGGGCCGCCGTGCGCTGCAGGACGATCTGTTTGTCGGTCTGCCGGACGACCCGGCCAATGTCGGCGTGACGGTCTACAGCCCGACATTGCGGGAGGGCAGCTATCTGGCCCGCAAGCAGGATCTTCTGCGCGGGTGTGAGAGCCTGCTGGGCCTGCGCCGCGGCATTCTGAGCGAGGTCGAGACCCCCGCCGAGCCGCGCACGGCGACGGAGATCGCCGCAACGTCGGTGGACTACGACCTGACGATCCGCGACCTGCAGAGCGCGTGGACGGATACGGTGCAGCAGGCCATGGCGCTGTGCAGTGCGCTGGGCGCGGTGTACGGGCTGGACGGTCTGCCGCAGACCGCAGCCCCGGCTATCGACTGGGGCGACGGTGTTTTGTATGACCGTGCGCGTATCTGGGCCGAGCAGCGTGAGCTGGTGGACGCGGGGCTTCTGCGCCCCGAGCTGGCGCTGGCGTGGTATTTTGATTTGCCGCATGAGACCGAGGCGGAGCTGGCTGAGATTCGCCGCCGGTTTATGGGCGATGCAGGGCGGGCGCAATGAGCCTGCCATGCAGTGTGGCGGGGTGAGGTCACCCCGCCCTACGATGCTGCAGAAAGTGAGGTGAAATACAATGGAGAACGAGCAGAACAAGCCGATGCAGACCCCCGCGCCCTATGCCGCGGGGACCGGCAGCGTGCCGGTAGCGCTGGACCGCGACGCCTTTGCGCGGATGGGATACCGGGAGAGACTGGCGCTGAAGAAGGAGAACCCGGAGGTTTATAAAGAGTTGAGGAAGTGAGGGGCGGCGGGAGGAATCCCTCCGCCTCGCTTACGCTCGGCACCTCCCTTTGACAAGGGAGGCTTGTAGGGGGCGGCGTCCTCGACGCCCCGCGGGAGGGGGAAAACCCTCCCCTGCAAATTACGTACACGGGAGTTTGTAGGGCGGCCAGCCCTCTGGCCGCCGCGGCGGGGTCAAGACCCCTCCCCGCAAAGCAAACTGATAAAGGGGCGACCAACAAAAAGCCGGCGGGCCGGGCATGCCCGGCCCCTACCGTACAAAAGTAAAAACACAAAAAAGGAGAAACTATATGTCTGATTTCATCACGAAGCTGTCCGAACTGATCGACCCTGAGGTTATGGGAGATATGGTGTCCGCGCGCATCCCGAAGAAGCTGCGCGTGGCACCGTTTGCCAAAATTGACGATACGCTGCAGGGCGTGCCCGGCGATACCATCACCGTGCCCGCCTACACCTACATCGGCGACGCCTCCGACGTGGCCGAGGGCGGCGAGGTCGCCATTGAGAAGATGACGACCTCCACCCGCAAGGCCACCATCAAAAAGGCCATGAAGGGCATCGGCCTGACCGACGAGGCCGTGCTGTCCGGCTACGGCAACCCGGTGGGCGAGGCCAATACCCAGCTGGCGCAGGCCATTGCCGCCAAGGTCGACAATGACTGCATGGACGCTTTGCAGACCGCAAGCCTGATCTACGACGGCAGCCAGGCCCAGATCAGCTACAACGCCATCGTCGATGCTGTTGACCTGTTTGAGGAGGAGATGGGCTGCTCCGACAAGGTGCTGTTCATCCACCCGAAGCAGGTCACCCAGCTGCGCAAGAACCCCGATTTCCTGAGCGCCGACAAGTACACGCCCGGCGTCAGCCTGACCGGCGAGATCGGCATGATCGCGGGCTGCCGCCTTGTGCCCAGCAAGAAGGTCCCGCTGGCCGAAGGCGTCTACGCCTGCCCCATCGTCAAGCTGGAGGCCGACCCCGAGGCCGACGACGAGATCCCGGCGCTGACCATCTACCGCAAGCGCGAGGTCAACATTGAAACTGAGCGCAAGCCCAAGACCCGCACCACCGAAATCACGGCGGACGAATTTTATGTCGCTGTGCTGTCCAATGAGGCTAAGGTCGTGCTGGCAAAGTTCAAGGCGTAAGGGGGCGTGCGCGTGCCGGATTATACCTTTTACGTAGAGGATTACCTGGGCGAGGACATCCCGGAGAAGGAGTTCCCCCGCTTCATCAGACGCGCCGGGGACGAGCTGCGCCGTATGCGGGAGATGTACGCCGTGGCACCGCGCCAGGGGCTGGACCCGGAGCTGGCCGAGAGCATGGCGCTCTGCGCTGTGGCCGACGCAATGTACGAGTTCGCGCAGGAGGACGAAGCCCGGGGCATTGCGAAGGTGAGCGTCGGCAGCGTGAGCGAGACCTACACCGCGCCGCCCGAGCTGTGCTCCCGCACGTTGGCAGACCGGGCGGCGCATTTCCGCCACGAGGCGGGCTACTATCTGCGGATCGGGCGGTGGCTGCCCCATGAATAAGCTGTACCGCGATACCGTGACGCTCTACCACGCCGACGCGGCGGCGCAGACCGTGGTGCGCACCGTACTGCGGGGCGTCTGCTGGCAGCAGGGCCGCCGGGAGCTGCCCGACGCAGGCGGCACACGCCGGGGCACGGCGCTGCTGGTGGTCATCCCGGAGACGACGGCCCGGTACGGCGCAGACTATACGCTGGCACCGGGGGACAGGCTGTTCCCCGGCGAGGGCCCGGCGCTGACCTGGGCCGACTGGCCGGGCTTTGTGCCTGCGGCGGTGGAGGGTGCGGCGCTGGTGCAGTACGTGCTGCCGATGCGGCTGCGCGGTAAACCGCACCATGTCGAGGCCGGTGCCTGGTGGAACGGAAGCGGAACGGGCGTGAGGAGCCTGACGAGGTGAGAATTTTTTTGGCTTCTCCCCCGGGGGAGAAGCTGCCGCCCGCAGGCGGCTGATGAGGGGCGCGCTTGCGAGCGCAGCCCCTCGGGGAAGGCTTTAGAGAAGGAGGCAAACCATGCTTACAAAAATGACGGCCTTTCTGGCCCGGGCCCCTGCCCTGCAGGGGCTTTCTTTGACGGTGGGGGACGTTGGCCCCGCGCCATACACGGCGGGGCTGTGGTGCCGGGGCATCACGGTGCTGGACCGGCGGGAAAACCTGCTGGGCCGCGTGACACAGCGCTGCCGGGCGGAGTTCACGCTGCGGCTCTGCCTGCCGCGCACCGATGCCGACAACGCCGCGCGGCTGCTGGATCTGCAGACCTGGGCGGCAGCGGAGAGCGCCGCAGGCCGCGGGCCGGTGCTGGGCAACGCGGGGCGCGAGGTCCTGCGCGCCGAGCAGGGCCGCATGGAGCGCGCCGACGCGGGCGGCACGGCGGTCTACACCGTGCGTTTACAAGCGGAATACACACAAGTTTATACGGAGGAAACCACATGAAAATTGAACGCAAGTACATGGCCCACTACCTGAACGCCGCCTTTGGCAGCGGCGACGCCAGCTACACCCGCCTGGGCAGCGATCTGGAGGAATACTCCCCCGAGCTGACCGCGAACGTGGAAAAAAAGTCGAATATCGTCGGTGAGACGACGGTTACGATCAACGGCTACCAGAAACAGGGCGAGGTCAGCCCCTACTACGCCGAGCCGGGCGACCCGCTGTTTGAGCGTCTGCAGGCCATCATCGACGGCGATCTGGTGCTGGATGACCTGAAAACCGACATCGTCGAGGTCAAGCTCTGGGACAAGGATACGGCGGGGGCGTACCCCGCAGTGCGCGAGGAATGCTACATCGAGGTCGTCAGCTACGGCGGTGACACCACCGGCTACCAGATCCCGTTCAACGTGCATTACACCGGCGTCAAGACGAAGGGCACGTTTGACCCGGCAACCAAGAAGTTTACGCAGGCGTGACAGGCAAAAGAGCGGCTGCCGGAAGGCTGCCCCTCATCCGGCGCTGCGGCGCCACCTTCCCCCGAGGGGGGAAGGCTTTGAAGAAAGGAGAGTACGATGGAGCTGAACATTGACACCGGCGTGGAGGAATTCCGCGTCAACGGGCGCGGGGTGCTGCGATTTAACCCGGCAGACCCGAACCTCTACCACCGCTTTTTTGCGGCGGGGGCAGAGCTTGACAGCTGCGACGCCGCGCTGACAAAGGCGCTGGCGGCGCTGGACGGCGACGAGCAGCAGCGCGCCGCGGCGGGGCTGGCCCTGCTGAACGAGTACGACGGCAAGATCAAGAAGCTGCTGACCGGCATCTTTGGCGCGGAGAACGACTTTGACGCGATCCTGGGCGGGGTGAACCTGGCGGGTGTCGGGGCCAACGGCAAGCGTGTGGTGCAGAACCTGTTGGAGGCGCTGACGCCGATCCTGCGTGAGGGCGCCGAGCGCCGCCTGACCGCTGCCGCCGATGCCGCCGCAGCCCGGGCCGATGCCGCCCGCGCCGAGCGGGGCGCAGTATGACCGGGGCGTGGGGACTGCCGATGCAGGCGGAGCTGGGCGGCGTGCGGTATGCCATCCGCAGCGATTACCGCGACGTGCTGGAGCTGCTGCGCTGGCTGAACGGCCAGGCAGACCCGGCGCTGGACCAGAGCGAGCGCTGGTACGTGGCCATGCGGCTGTTCTACCCGGAGTTTGCCGCGCTGCCGCAGCCGCTTTGGCCCGATGCCACGCAGTTTTTGACCGAGTTTTTGGCGGCGGGCCGCCGCGAGCAGCCCCGCCCCGGCCCCGCGCTGATGGACTGGCAGCAGGACGCACCGCTGATCGCCGCGGGCATCAGCAAGGCCGCGGGGCAGGATGTGCGCACGCTGCCCTACCTGCACTGGTGGAGCTTTCTGGCGTGGTTCGATGCCATCGGCGAGGGGAGCTTTGCGACGGTGGTGGCCATCCGTGATAAGCTGCGCCGCGGCAAGCGGCTGGAAAACTGGGAGCTGGACTATTACCGCACCCACCGCGCCGTGGTGGAGCTGCGGGGCGTGGAGAGCGCCGAGGAACAGGCGGAGAAAAGGCGGCTGCTGGAATTGCTGGGGGGATGAGAAATGCAGGAGATAACCTTTGACGAGCTGTCAACACTGAAGCAGCCCTCGGCGTCCCTGCGCACGGCGCTGGATAAAATTTCTGCGGCGCTGGGGAGCGTGGGCGACGCCGGGCAGCAGGCGCGCAACGTTGTGGACGAGCTGCGCGTGTCGCTGCGGGCTGCGGCGGCACAGAGCGTGAAATCGGCCCGCAGTCTGGCAAAATTTGACGAGATCAACCGCCTGTCCGCCCCGGCGGAGGACAAAACGGCGGCGCCGGAAAAGCAAAAAAAGGCCGCCGAGGCCGCGGCGAAGGCCGAGAAGGCCGCAAGATCCACCGCGGCACGCCGCAGCGGTACAGCGGGCAGCGACCTGAGCGGCCTGACGGCAGTCTGGCAGAGCGTGCTGGAGAGCCTGCGCGGTGCGTGGGCGGATTTCTGGGCGTACCTGCAGGAATTTTTTGCGCCGTTCGCCGCAGCGTGGCAGACGGTTTGGCAGGGACTTTCCGCGGCGGCAGCCGGCGTATGGGAGCAGCTCTGCGCGGCGCTCTCTACGGTGGTCCAGCCCGCGCTGGCGCTGCTGGGCACGGTCTGGCAGGGGCTTTGGGCGGGCATGGAGCAGGCGTGGGCCGCCTATGGCCAGCCGATTCTGGACGGCCTTGCGCAGGGGTGGCAGAACGTCGTCGGCATCGTTTCGGCGCTGTGGAGCGAGGTGCTGCAGCCTGTGCTGGTGCAGCTGTTTGACCTGCTGGGTGCGCTCTGGACCGCGCACCTGCAGCCGCTCTGGAACGAGCTGACGGCGTGCCTCGGCGCGGTGACGACGCTGCTGCTGACGCTGTGGAACACCGTGCTGGCCCCGTTTGTGCAGTGGCTCATCACGGCGCTGGCCCCTGTGGCCGTGCAGGTGTTTGCGGCGCTGGGCACGGCGGTGACCGGTGCGGTGGGCATCATTGCGGACGGCATCACGATTGCGCTGGCGGTGCTGCGCGGTATGGCTGACTTTTTGACCGCCGTGCTGCGGGGCGAGTGGGACGCTGCCTGGGCTGCGATGGCCGCGACGGTCTCTACCGTGTGGGGGCGCATCGTCTCCATTGTGCAGACGGCGGTCTCCACGGTGCTGGGCGTTGTGCGCAGCATGGTCGCGGCCATTGCGGCGGCCATCAACGGGCTGCTGTCGGCCATCGGACAAGCCAAAAGCATGGCGGGCAGTGTGCTGGGCGGCGCGGGCAAGCTGGTCAGCAGCCAAAGTGCGCTGCCTGGGCTGGGCTACGCGGCGTCGGTGCCGGTCCCGGCGCTGGCTCAGGGGGCGGTCATCCCGCCGAACCGGCAGTTTTTGGCGATGCTCGGTGACCAGACGACCGGCACGAACGTGGAAGCGCCGCTGGCGACCATCAAGCAGGCCATGGCGGAGACGCTGGCCGGCTGGCAGGGCAGCGCGGACGGCCAGCCCATCAACATTTACATCGGCGAGGAGCTGCTGGACAGCGTCATCGCCAACAGCCAGAATCGCCGCGCCCTGCGCAGCGGCGGGAGGTGAAGCGTGGAAATTCTGAACATTGACGGCACGGCGCTGCCTGCGCCGAGTGCGTACAAGGTGCAACTCTCCGATCTGGACAGCAGCGGCACGGGCCGCACCGAGGACGGCGTTCTTGTGCGGGAGCGGGTGCGCGGCGGCGTGGCAAAGATCAGCGTCGGCTGGGCGGCGCTCTCGACGGCGGACTGCGCCAAGGTGCTGAACGCCACAGCCCCGGACAGCATGACCGTGCAGTATTTTTTTGGCGGCGTGCGCACGGCGAAGATGTACGCCGGGGACCGCACCGCCGACCTGAAGGCCGCCCGCGACGGGCAGGCCGTGTGGGAGGTGGCGGTGAATCTGATCGAGTTTTAATGCAAAATTATGCAGGTGGTAGGGGCCGGACATGTCCGGCCCGCGGCCTTACCGCAACAGGCCGTCTATGGGATGGCTGCGTGCGGGGCATGCCCCGCCCCTACTTGGATGTGGAAACGAGGTGAGTGACAATTTATTCCGTATCGGATGCCTACAAAACCGCGATCCGCGCACGGACGCGGACCGACCGGGTGACGGGCACGCTGACGCTGACAAACGGCACGGTGCTGAATCTGGACGCAGCAGACCTCATGAGCGGGTCGCTGACGCTGGACAACCAGTGCGTCACGGGGGAGGAGCTGGCCTTTGGCTGCGCCTACCTCGGCCAGGCGGCGCTCAACCTGCGCACCGACCTGAGCCGCCATGCGTTTTACGGCGCAAAGCTCGTGCTGCACTACGGCCTGCAGCTACCCGGCGGGCGGTGGGAGACCGTGCCGCTTGGCGTTTACACGGTGGCCGAGGCCGAGCGGCGCGCGCTGTATGTGAGCATCAAGGCCTATGACAACATTCTAGCCTTGCAGCAAAAATACGATGGTACGACGATGCAGGGCACGGCCTATGCGCTGCTGGGGCAGATCGCGGCGGCCTGCGGGCTGACGCTGGGCCAGACCGAGGCCGAGATCGGCGCGCTGAACCCGAACGCTGCCCTCGTCTGCCAGCTGAGCGGCGCGGACGGCCTGGCTACCTGGCGGGAGTGCGCCGCCGCCGTGGCACAGCTGGTGGGCGGCTTTGCGGCGGCGGACCGCGCGGGGCGGCTGGTGCTGCGCACCTTTGCCGAAAAGCCCTGTGCCGCGCTGACCGCGGCGGCGCGCAGCGAGGCGGCGGTCTCGGACTTTGCCTGCCACTACGCGGCGCTGAGTATCGAGACCGACGACGGCAGCTTTGCCGCGGGCCGCAGCCAGGATACCGGCCTGACGATGCGCATTTCCAACATGACGCTGGCCGAAAAGGGTCTGCCCGCCACACGGCAGCAGATCACCGACAACCTGTTTGCGGCGCTGCAAAGGCTGGACTACGTCCCGGCCACCGTAACGATGCCCGGCGACCCGGCGTTTGAGCCGGGGGACCGCGTGGCGCTGCCGATGGAGGACGGCACTGCGCCCGAGATGCTCGTGACGCATTTCGTCTGGCGCTACCGCGGGCGGCAGACCTTAAAGGGCGTGGGCCGCAACCCTTACTTAGGCGGCACAACGGACGGCGCGACGGAAAAAGCGCTGCGCCGCTTACAGAACAGCGCCGAGAGCAAGCGGATCGTGTATTACAGCTTCACGAACCCGGCGGAGCTGGCGGTGCAGACTGTGGAGACGCCCGCCGTGGCAATTGCCTTCACGGCGGTGGAGGAGACGAGCGCTATGTTCCTGGCGCAGCTGCTGCTGGACGCAGCGCCCGACACCGGCAAGGTACTGACGCTGACCGTGCGGTACTATATAAACGACGTGCCGGTGGAAAATTTTGCGCCGCAGCAGCGGCTGGAGACGGGCGCACACACGCTGGCGCTGTTCTACCCGTTTGCGTCGGTGGAGGCCGGGACGGTCACGCGGCTGTCGGTGCGGCTGGTCTGCGCGGGCGGCACGGTGAAGATCGCGCCCTACGGCATCAAGGCCACCGTGACCGGGCAGGGCATGGCAAGCGAAACGCCGTGGGACGGCACGTTGGAATGTGAGGAGACGCTGCTGCCGATTGCAATAAAAGCACGCAGCATCAATGTATAAAACGAAGGGAGCGGATGCAATGACCCTGCACGGTCATACGCGCATTGAACTGACCGATGTGCACACCGGCGCGGTGGAGGTGGTGGAGAGCGATAATCTTATCACCAACGCAGTGTCGAATATTTTTAACGGCTACGGCGGCAGCCTGAACAAGGCCATGCTGCTGTGGCGCGGCGACCAGGGGTACACGAATGCCCCGAAGGATCTGGTGACGATGTTTTACGGCGGCCTGCTGCTGTACGACACGCCGCTGGGCAGCGACCCGGCCACGTTGTTTGCCCCGGCGGGCGCGGGCGTTGTGGGCACGGCGATGGCCGGGCAGGTCAACGCGACCAAAAACACGGTGCGCGGCAGCGCCAACCTGACCGAGACGAAGATCGACCCGTGGAGCGGCGTCGTGACCTACGTCTATGAGTTCGCGACGAGCCAGGCCAACGGCGTCATCGGCTCGGTCTGCCTGACCCACCCGATGGGTGCGTACTACTCCGAGATGATTGACGCGCCGGACGCGGCTGCCTGCAACGCGGACCGGCTCGGCTTTGGCGGGGCGTTGGGCGGTGACCAGCTGCTGACGGGCCTTTTGGCCAAAACGACCTACCCTACCGACGAGAAGGGCGTGCTGCTCTACGCCGACCCCGAGGCGGACGAGGCTGTGGCCGGGTATCTGAACGCCGACGAGGGCGTGCTGGAGCTGCGGCATCACGCGTTGGGGCTGAAAACGCTTGACCTGTTCCGCCGCGACCCTACCGGCCTGTGGGACAGCCTGCGGAGCACCGACACGCTGAATGTGGCGGACTTTTTGCAGGTGGATTCCTCCGCCGGGGAGGACTACTGCCGCATCTGCTTTGACGCGGAGGCGGATAAAATCTATCTGGTGTCTGCGCCGGAGGTTGACTACATTGACGCAAGGGGCGTTGTAAAAATACGTGAGTACGACAGAAAAACGCTGGTGGCAAAGGACTACACCGTGCCGAACAACACCGGCGTTGATCTGCAGTCCTTCATCAGTGAGAACCGCGGCACGCCGCTGAACGGCACGGTCTACGGCGGCAGCCTTTACATGGTCCAGGACCAGGCTGAGCAGATCTATCGCTTTCCGCTGGCTGACCCCACCGATGTGCAGGCCGTGACGATGCACGGCGACGACATGGCGTACCTGTCCGACGCCCACGACGGGCGGCTGTACTGCTACTACCGCACCCGCGCCGTGGTGCTGAACACTGGGAAGAACGAGCTGTTCTCCTGCGAGGCGGCGGGTTACGACAACACGACGTCGGGCTTTTCCACAACAGCGCCGGTGCTGGGCGAGCCGCTGACGCCGCTGCGCCGCTACTACGGCGACAGCCGCATCCGTACCGAGCGTGTGCTGCGGGCAAACTATCTGGCGACGATCAACGACCTGCCGAAGTCGGTGGAAAAGACCGCCGACAAGACGATGAAGGTCATCTACACCCTGCGCAGAGGAGGCTGAGGATGCAGCAGACAGGAATTTTTGCGGGCCACACCGAGGTGCGCTTCCCCTACGCCCGCTGGGGCTGGACCCGCGGCGGGGGTAAGGTCTGGCACGGCGGGCTTGATGTGGTGGGCCCGGACGACGCGACGATCCGGATGCCCTACTATAAAGGCAGGCGCATCACGGGCCGCGTGACCCGGGCGCGCATCGTCACGGACAGGCGCGACAAGACCTGGGAGTGGGGCTATTATGTCTGTGTTCAGCTGGACCGCGGGCAGACGCCCGACGCCGTGAACTTTTTGTATTTTGCTCACTGTGCGTCGCTTCTGGTCAAGGCCGGACAGCGCGTGGCGAGCGGGGACGCGCTGGCTGTCATGGGCAATACCGGCAATGCGGCGCTGGCCGACCCGCCGTACAGGCACTGCCACCTGGAGGTGCGCGCCGCAGCGGGCGGCGTCGGGCTGGACCCGACGGTGTATGCGGGGTGCGAGAACGCTGTCGGCGTGTACGGCGCGGCGGGACGGATGCAGGTCATCACGGTGGGGCCGGTCACCCAGGGCGATGCGGACGCGGTTTTGGAAGTCTGCCGGGCCCGCGGGCTGGTGGATGCCGGACTGTACAGAAGCGAATGGAGGGATGCTTAATGGAGAAACGAAATCTGTTTGTCAGCGGCAAGGCCGTTGTGGCGGCGGTGTGCGGGGCGTTTACGGCAGCGTTCGGCTGGCTGGGCTGGCTTGTTGTGGCGTGGGCCGCCTGCATGGCGCTGGACTGGGTCAGCGGCAGCGCCGCCGCGGCCAGCAGGGGCGCGTGGTCGAGCGCCGCCGCCCGGGCCGGCATCTGGCACAAGGCCGGGATGGTGGTCGTTGTGCTGGTGTGCGCCCTGACCGACGCCGTGCTGGCGGTGGCCGTTGCCAACCTGCCCGGGCTGGGCCTTGAGGTGAACGGCGTGGTGCTGCCGGTGGTGCTGGTGTGGTACATTTTTACCGAGCTCGGTTCCATTGCCGAGAACGCCGCCGCCATGGGCGCACCCGTGCCCGGGTGGCTGGTAAGAATCCTGGCGCAGGGGAAGGAGGGGGCAGAAAAGTGAGGTGCGCGGCAGCGATGGTCGGAGGGGCTTTGCCCGTGAATGGGCGGCAGCTTTGCCTTCCCCCAAGTGGGGGAAGGTGGCCCCGCAGGGCCGGATGAGGGATGAGCTTGCGAAAAGCAGAGCGCGAACGGGTAACCACCGCAGGGCTGCCCCTCATCCGCCCTCGGGCGGGGCCTCGGGCACCTTCCCCCAAAAGGGGGAAGGCTGACAACGTGAACCTGCGAGTCGGTAAAAAAGAAGGGTATCTGTCGCATGAACGGCAGATACCCCTTTTTTATTTTGCTTACAGGTAATTTTTCAGGTCGCTCCTGTTCGTGGCGCAGCGCTCGGCGGCCTCGCGGGTGATGCGGCCTGTGCTGACAAGGCGGGCCAGGTCGGCGTTCAGGCTGTGCATACCAAGGGCCGCGCCGGATTGCAGGATGCTCGGGATCTGGTAGCACTTGCCCTCGCGGATCAGGTTTGCGACGGCGTCGGTGCCCACCAGAATCTCCGTGGCGGCGCAGCGGCCCTTGCCGACGGCCAGCGGCAGCAGCTGCTGGGTGATGACGCCGCGCAGCACGGCGGCCAGCTGGCCGCGGATCTGATTCTGCGCACCGGCAGGGCAGACGTCGATGATACGGTCGATCGTCTGCGCCGCGCCGATGGTGTGCAGCGTGCTCATGACAAGATGTCCGGTCTCGGCAGCCGTGACGGCAGCGGAAATCGTCTCATAGTCGCGCATCTCGCCGACGAGGATGACGTCGGGGTCCTCACGCAGGGCGCTGCGCAGCGCCGAAGCAAAGCTGCGCACATCGGCGCCGACCTCGCGCTGGTGGATCAGCGAGCAGCGGCCCTGATAGACGTACTCAATGGGGTCCTCAATCGTGATGATGTGGTCGCTGCGCGTCTTATTGATGTGGTCGATCATGGCGGCCAGCGTGGTGGATTTGCCGCTGCCCGTGGGGCCGGTGACCAGGATCAGGCCGCGCGGCTCGTCGGCCAGCTTTGTCAGAACGGGCGGCATGGCCAGCTCCTCCAAGGTCGGGATGGAGTCGTTCAGCAGGCGCAGTGTGGCCGCGGCCCTGCCCTGCTGGTAAAAGACGTTCACACGGCTGCGGGTACCGTCGGGCGCGACAAGCGCAAAGTCTGCGTCGATGCGCTCCGATGTGATGGCCTCGCGGTGGGCCTCGTCCATCAGGCTCAAAATCAGTGAGCGCGTCTCTGCCGCCGAAAGCTGGACCGGTGCCTCCGCCAGATGCCCGTCGATACGGAACATCAGCGGCAGCCCCTCGGAGATATGAATATCGCTGGCCTTGCTGTTCCGCGCCAGCGCGGTGAGTTCATGGATCTGCATGGCAGTTACTCCTCCCGTCACTCCTCATAGAACGTGATCTTCAGCAGCTCCTCGGGGGTGGTTTCGCCCTCGCGGACGAGCTGCAGGGCGGCCTCGCGCAGGCTCGTCATGCCCTGGCTGCGGCGGGCGGCCTCGGTCAGCTGCGCCTGCGTTGCCCCGGCAGAAATCAGTTCGCGCAGCTCACGGTTGATGATGACCAGCTCGTGGATGGCGATACGCCCGCGGTAGCCCGTGCCGTTGCACTGGGTACAGCCCGTGCCGCGGCGCACAAACGGGATGTCAGGCCCTAAATAGGTGCGCTCCTCCGCCGTGACCGGCATCTGCTTGGCGCAGTGTGGGCAGACGCGGCGCATCAGACGCTGAGCCACGAGGCCCGCGACGGAGTTTGCGATCATGTACCGCTCGACACCCATATCCTCCAAACGGACAATGGACGACAGTGCGTCGTTTGTGTGCAGCGTTGAGAAAACCATGTGGCCCGTGATGGCCGCACGCACCGAGATGGACGCTGTCTCGGCGTCGCGCGTCTCGCCGACCATGATGACGTCGGGGTCCTGGCGCAGCAGGGCGCGCAGACCGCTCTCAAACGTCAGGCCGGCAATGTTGTTGACCTGCGTCTGGTTGATGCGGGCCAGGTTGCGCTCCACGGGGTCCTCGATCGTCGAGACGTTGACCTGCCGCTCGGCAATCGTCTGCAGGACCATGTACAGCGTCGTCGTTTTGCCGGAGCCTGTCGGTCCAGTCAGGTAGACGATGCCGTTCGGGCGGTTCAGCAGCGGCAGAAAGCGCTTGTAGGTCTCGTCGTTCATGCCGAAATGGCCGGCATTTTTGATGTAAGTGTTGCTGGACAGAATACGCAGAACGGCCTTCTCGCCAAAGACCGTCGGCAGGATCGAAACACGGACGTTGACGTCGGGGCCGGTCTCGAGGCGCGCGCGGAAGTGGCCGTCCTGCGGGATGCGGTGCTCGGCAATGTCAAGGTTCGACATGATTTTGATACGCGCGATCAGCGGCTGGTGCAAAGCACGCTGCAGCGTCACATAGTCAATAATGACGCCGTCGATGCGCATACGGACCTTCGTCTCGCCCTCGAACGGCTCGATGTGAATATCCGACGCCGTCGTCGTGACGGCACGCTGTACGAGGCTGTTCAGCAGACGGATGATGGGCGCGTCGAGGTCGCCGCCCTCGGCAGTCATGTCGATGGCCAGATCCTCGGTCTGGGCGGCGGCCATGTCGCTGTCGTTGGCGGTGCGGGCCGCCTTGCGGGCGCTGACCTCGGCGTAATAGTAGCGGATGGCGCGGCGCAGCGGCTCCAGCTCGGCCAGCACGATCTCCGGTTCGAGGCCGGTCAGCTGGCGGATGTCCTCAAGGGCGTAGTAGTTCAGCGGGTCGTTGGCGGCAATCGTCAGCGCGCGCGGACTTTGCGCAATCGGCAGCATATCGTACTTCTGCGCAAGCTCCTGCGGGACCTTCTCAACGGCGGTCACATCGACGTTGGTGTGCTCGATGTCGATCATTTTAAGCTGGAGGCGCTGGGCCAGTGCCTCCAGGACCTGGCGCTCATTGACGTAGCCAAGCTCCTGCAAAGCCTGGCCGACGCGCAGGTCGCGGTGCTCTTTCTGGTAGGCAAGGGCGGTGTTCAGCTGGTCGGGCGTGATATAGCCGAACTCGATCAGAACGTCGCCGAGGCGGATGTTTTTCACGGCTGTACGCCTCCTTTGTCACAGAGGATCACGTTCAGGGATACATTGAACGCCGTGGCCGTCACGGCGCTGCCGTCGGTGTCGGCGAAGCTGCGGGTATCGATGGAGAAGGATACAAGCTGTACGGACGGGTAGTTCGCGGCCATGTCGTCCAGCATCGAAAGAAAATCACTGTCCTCGCCCGTGCAGCAGAAGCTGATCGCCACGCTGCGGTAATAGCCCGGCTGGTCATAGTCCAAGATGAGGTCGGAGGCTAAGATCTGCTGCAAAATGGCGTTGCCCTGGGCCGTCGTGTCGGCGGTGTCGGCGGTGATGCTGTCGTCGTCACTGTCGTCGTCACCGGCAAAGACGGACGCGGCTGCGCTGGGGGCAGCGCTCTGTCCGGCGTTCTCACTGGCGGTATAATAGGTAAGGCTCTGGGTCACGGGCTCGCCGATGGTCAGCGAGTCGGGCTGTAAATTGTGGTTCAGCTCCAGGCTTGTCACCAGCGTGTCCAGCTCGTCACTGCTCAGCAGGCTGTAGTAGCTGGCGTTGGCGGTCTGCAGTTCGCCCCAGTTGTTGTTTTTCTCGGCGGCGTAGGTGCCGGCCAGCATGATCGCATCCTGCATGGAGGTCTGGGCGTCCTGCGCCTCGCGCAGATCGGCGTCGGCCTGCTGGTGGTTCTCAAGGCCCGGAATCAGCAGGAACCGGACAAAAAGCACAACGAACGCCAGCATCAGAACGACGTACAGCAGAATTTTATCGCGCTTTGTCATTGGTGCAATTTCCATAGCGCCCTCCTTTACTGCTGCGGCGCTGCCAGCACACAGCGCAGATCGATGGAATAGCCGTCGTCATCGGCCTTGTAGCCGGTGTAGCTGACGGTGGAAAACACCCCGCAGTTCTGCAGGGAACGGATGTAGGCCGGAATGTCGATGACCTGGGAGGAGTTCGCGTTAAAGAGCAGCTCGCCCGTCGATGCGTTGTAGTCGGTAAACTGGATCGTGATGCCGGACCCGCCGGCAGCCTCGACCCGGTGCAGCAGACTGCTGGTCACGTCGGGATAGCTGTTCAGCAGCTCGGTCATCCCGTCGGAATAGTCGGTCAGCGAGCGGAACTGCGCCGCAGACTCGGAATCCTGCGTTGCGGCGCGGTATGGCTCGGTATTGTCGCTGCACCAGTTCAGGATGTCCTCCCGCTGGCTTTTCAGCATCGAGGTGTGCAGCGTCAGCACACCCCAGCCCAGCATGGAGACAGCCACGACAGCAAGGCCGGGCACCAGCGTCCGCAGGCCCTGGCTGCGGGACTCCGACTTGGCCGCACCGGCGGCCTTCTGCCAGCGCAGATAAAAGTTGTTCTGTTTCATAGCCATAATGATAAGCCCCCGGGGCAAGTATTTGCAGGTAAAAATCAGCGTGCGATCAGGTTGCCCGCCGCGTAGAGCACATCGGCCAGCGCGGTGCCGGACGGCAGCTTGACGGTGGGTGAATCCGGGAAGCGGTCCACCTGCAGGCCCAGCGCCTCACAGCCCGGGCGGCAGACCGCAAGGTCGTCCGCCGTGGAACCGGCAAAGCAGACCGTCTCAATGCGGTGCTCGCTCTTGCTGGTCGTGTGGAACTGGATCAGGCCCGAGAGCTTCTGCGCGATCTCGGTGCCGGACTCCGCCGAGCCGCGCGGGTTGAACAGGCGGCTGCGGGTCGAGTAGGTGTACTGCCCCTGCACAAACAGGCAGGCAGAGATCGTGTCATCGTCAAATTGCAGCAGCACGAAGGTTTTTTGCTGCAAATCGGGGATCGTGCGCACGGCCTTGATCGGAGCGGCCAGCCCTAAGTCGATGCTGTACAGCTTGAAGCCGACGGCCTTGGCCAGCGCGTCGTACCCGGCAATGACGCTCTGCTCCACGCGGGTGGCCAGCACGGTATCCACGCGGGTCCTGGCATCGCGGGAGAGCAGCATGTAGTCGTCCAGCGGAGCCTTGACCTCGGCGCCGCCGCTGGCAAGCTCATGGGAGAGCACGGCCATCCGCTTTTTCTCGCTCATGGCGGGCAGCGTCAGGATGCGGTGCATGAACTGGCTGCCGCCTGCAATCAGCGCCACGCGGTTCATCGGCAGCTTGTTGGCGGTGAAAAACTCTTTGAGCGCGGCGGTCAGGTCCGCCTCGTTTGTGATGACGCCGTTGATCAGGCAGCCCTCGGGCAGCTCGGTCTGGGCGGCGGAGACAACGCGCACCCCGCTGCCCGTGGGCGTGCCGACGGCGGCATACACCGTGCGGCTGCACAGATATAAAGAGGTAAGAAGTGCCATGGTGGGCCTCCCGGAATAGAATTTAAATCGCACCGCTCGACGCGCCGATGGTGCCGTAGGACTGGTAGATGGGCACGATGACCGCGGCCACGACGCCGCCGACCACGAGACCCATAACAACGATCATAACGGGCTCCAGCAGCGTGACAAGGCGCTTGGTCGCCATCTCGGCCTCATAGTCGAGCGTCTCGCTGATGGTCGCCAGCAGGCTGTCCAGCTTGCCGGTCTCCTCGCCGACAGCGACGGAGGAGGAGAGCTTCACTTCAAAACCGTCGATGCCCGCAATCGCCTCCGACAGGCTGTGGCCTGCGCGGATGCTGTCCAGCGCGTCACCGAACTGGCTCTCGATCCAGCGGTTGCCGATGGCGTCGCGTGCCGCGGCCAGTGTCGTGATGATGGGCACGCCGCTGCCGTACAGGTTGGACAGCGTGCTGGCAAAGCGCGCCGTGCAGATCTTGCGGTTCAGCACGCCGACCACCGGCGCGTGCAGGATGAAGCGGTCCCACTGGCGGCGGACCTTCGGCTGCGCCAGCAGGAGCTTGCCGCCAAAGACGATGAGCGCCGCCACGACGAGCAGCACCGGCCAGTTGGCACCGACAAAGTCGCTGACGTCAAACAGCAGCTGGGTCAGGAACGGCAGGGTCTCCATCTGGTCAAACATCGGTTTGAACTGCGGCAGAACAAAGGTCATCAAAATCGCAATAACGCCGACGATCAGCACGGACAGGATAATGGGGTACATCATGCTGTTGCCGACCTGCTGGTTCATCTTGTGCTCGCGCTCATAGTAGGTCGCCATGCGGGCGCAGGCGTGGTCGATGCTGCCGGTGCCCTCGGCGCTGCGGACCATGGCCAGCAGCAGGGTGGGGAACGCGGGTGCGCAGGACTCCATCGCATCGGACAGCGGCACGCCCTTGCGCAGCTCGCTCAGGATGGCCTCGTACAGGGCCTTCTGGCGAGCGTCGATGGTGCGCTCGTCCGCCATGATGCGGAACGCACGCACCAGCGGCACACCGGCAGTCAGCAGGGTGCCCAGGTTGCGGCAGAAATCCGCCAGCACGGCGGTTTTCAGCGGGCGGAACGTCGCGAGGGCCTTCTGGGCCTCCTGCGCGTCGGTCATGTACAGGCCGTCATTGCGCAGCTTGGCGTAGAGCGCCTCCTCGCTGGGGGCCTCAAGCAGTCCGCGGACGGTCTTGCCCTTCTCATTGGTGGCAGTATAACGAAAACGTGGCATGAGGGAGATTCCTCCGAAAGAAATAGATGAAAGGCTGATTCCCTTGGCCCCCTCTGGCGCAAGCGCCACCTCCCCCGTACCGGGGGAGCCTGTCTCGCAGAGGGAGGCAAGGAGTATCACAAAAACGCGCAGTACCATTCCAAAACGGGCCCGCCAAACAGCATCGCGATCACAATGCCCGCACACAGAAACGGGCCGAAGGCGAAGTGGTCCTTCTTCCCTGCCTTTTTGGCGGCCAGCAGGTATATGCCGTACATACCGCCAAAAACAATGCTGAAAAACATCGCCAGCAGCGTATTCTGCCAGCCCAGGAACAGCCCGGTGGCTGCCATCAGCTTGATGTCGCCGCCGCCGAACGCGCCGTCGATGACAAGGCAGAGCAGAAACATCGGCACACTGACGCAGAGCGCACCGATGACGTGCGGCAGCCAGTCGGCAGGGGAGAGCAGCACGCTCACCGCGCCGCAGACCGCCAGCGCCAGATTCAGCCGGTCCGGGATGGTCTGCGTCTCGGCATCAATGAGTGAAACGCTCAGCAAGATCCCGCAGACCGCCAGCGCCAGCAGCGCGGCCCAGCTCATGCCGAACAGCCCGCCCGGCAGGGCGTAGGCAGCGCCGTACCGCCAAGTGCAGCCCAGCGCCAGCACGCCGCCCAGAAGCTCCACCAGCAGGTACCGCGCCGGAATGTGCGCACCGCAGTGGCGGCATCGCCCGCGCAAGAATAACCAGCTGAACACAGGCACTAAGTCCGGCGCACCCAGCGTGTGGCCGCACTGCGGGCATACGCTGCGGCCCTTCAGCGGGTCCATGCCCCGCGGCAGCCGCCACGCGACGACGTTCATAAAGCTGAACAGCGCCGCGCCCAGCAGAAAACGAATGAGTCCCAGCAGAAGCTCAAGCAGCAGCATGGCCCACCCCCGCGCCGTATTGCAGCCGGTCCTCCGCGCGGAAAACGCGGTAACCGTCGTCGGCATCATAGATGGCGTACATGCCGTTCTCCTGATACAAGAGCCGCTGCACGGTGTAGCCGTTCGGGTCGATCTGCAAAAGCGTCACTGTGCCGGGCAGTGAGCCCAGCGTGCGGATTTCCTCGGCGATGCCGTCCGCAAAGCCGTCCGCGCTTGTCTGGTCGGCGAACGTCTGCCCGGCGGAGTAGCACTGGGCAGACACGGCACTGGCCGCCAGCCGCGCAGCCTTGACCTGAGCCAGGGCCTCCCGCGCACGGGCCTGATAGCGCAGCTCCGCCGCGCCGGTCACAATAGTATACAGGACAGCGCCCAGCGCCAGCAGTACGGCGAGCTTTTCCGCAAACGCAGCTTTGGCCCAGCGTTCCCCGGTATGGCGCAGCCATGCGCCCAGTCGTGCTGCCAGCATTGTTACACATCCTCTACCATATAATAACACGCTATTTAGTATACCGTGCCGGGCCTGTATTTGCAAGAAATTTCGCGAAAAAAAACTCTGTTTTCTTGTTCAAAGCTAACGGAAATTATGGCGGAATCGTGCACAACTTGCCGCTGACCTACTATATTTGGTATAAATTTGCTGAAATCTCGCGGAGTTTCTTGCGAAAACGTCACATTCCGAGTATAATGACAATATATATAATCTGGTATTGTGTCTAATTGTAACCTTTCACCGGAGAAACGACGGGAGCATCTATGGTGCAGTACAATAAAAATATAAAAAACAAAAAGAAAGGCTTTACGCTGGTGGAGCTGATGGTCGTTCTGGCTATCACGGCCATTCTGGCGGCGCTGGTCGGCGGCGGGCTGATCGCCTACACGCGGCTGGCCCGGTTTGAAAAGAACGAGGCCAACGCCCGCACGCTGTTCCAGACGGCGCAGATCTCCCTGACCCGGATGGAGACGGCGGGGGAGCTGGATGCGTTCCGACGGCAGGTCATGGAGGAGGGCAGCACGGGCGACCACTTCCAGAACGACGTCACCGTGACCGACGCGGACGGCAAAACCCTTGTGAGCCGCACCAAGACCGAACTGAACCAGAACGTGGCTGCGCTCTACTATGACCGCACGGGCGCTGCCGCGGGCAACCATAACGCGCTGGTCAAGGAGCTGCTGGGCGATTACATCTACGACGCCTCGCTGCTGAATGCCTCGATCTGCGTCGAGATCGACGTGCAGAGCGGGCAGGTCTACTCGGTCTTTTACGATACCAAATCCGATAAGCTCCGCTTCAATCAGGACGGTGCTACGAATATTTATGACCGCAGCTATGACCACCGCCGCAATGACACCCTTGTCGGCTACTACTCTGCCGAGGACCGCGTCAACGTTGTGCAGCTGGTGCAGACGAAGCTGAAGGTCAAGAATCCCCGCCTGACGAACGGCGAGACGCTGACCCTGAGCTGGAGCGGCAACTCCAGCCTCGGCGATCTGGACACCTCCTACACGGCCACGGCCTACGACAAAAACAAGGATAAACCGCTGTTTACCATCACGATCAAGCGCGACACCGCGGGCGCGGCGGATGATAACAAGCAGGTCATCACAGAGATGCCTGTTGTTATCTACCAATACGACGCCGCGGGCCAGCAGACCGGCACCGAGGAGAAGAAACTCTACTTCCCGCTAAGCTACAACAAGGGCAGCTTTGTGCTGACGCTGGACGCCATGGCGGACGCCGCGCTGCTGCGCGCGTGTGAGAACAGCGCTGACGTTGCCGCCACGAGCCTGTACAGCATCACCCGCCTGCTGAACGACCCGAAGGACATCTACATTGCCATGCGCGCCGAGCCGCGGGAAAACTACAGCGACACCTACACAGCCAGCAAAGAGGAAACGACGAACGAGGAAAACACCCTGCTGGCCAAGGGCGGCACGGCGAAAGAGGCCGACCTGAAATATTTCCGCCATCTGTACAACCTGCGCTGGTCTGCCGACTGGGACATCACCAACAAGGGCACCTACACGCTGACCCCCCAGGCCAGCAACAGCACCGGCCTGAACTGGACGGGCGGTGGCGTCACGGTCTACTGCGCCGCGGGTGAGAAGTACCCGGCGGCCAAGGTGCCGTCCCTCAATGACCCGGTCGCCTGGCCGACGATCCCGGAGCTGGGCGAAAAAATCGAACTTACGAGCAAAACAACGGTCCTTACAACCCAAACGACCCGTGTGCCCATCCTCAATCTGCAATTGAGCAGCAAGTCCGTTGCAAAAACCGGCAAGGCAGAGAAGGACGTGCTGGCCGACCACTATGTCGGCCTTATCGGCGAGAACAAGGGCAAAATTTCTTACATCACACTGCGCGACCCGGACATTCAGGTCAACGTCAAGACCGAGACCGTCGCCGCCGGTGCGCTGCCGGAGGCAAACCAGCTCAAGCTGACCGCAACCAAATTCGTCACGGCGCTGGAGGAGGACGACGAGAACTGGCGCGATGTGCGTGCTGTCGGCGCACTCTGCGGCGTCAACACCGGCACGCTGGAAAACTGCGCCCTGACCCGCGGCACGAACTCCTCGACGAGTGCGCTGGTGGCCGCGGCGCTGGCGTTTGGCGACTCCACCACCGCGACAGAGCGAACAGCAGAACACAAGACCGTAAATAATAAAAGCTATACCTATTATACAGACGAGCCGCGCGGCATTGGCGGTCTCGTCGGCGTTGCCATACCCAAAACAACGGATTCCGTCATGCAGAATCTGACCGTCGCGTCGGACGTGACGGTGGCGGGTCTGCTTGTGGACAAGGGCACGCAATCCGTTACAAAGACCACAGCGGCAGACCAGCAGGCCGAGAAGGCCCGCTACGCTGCCGCGGCAGCCGAGCCGGGTGACAAGAACTCTCTCTGGCGCAGCGTCGGCGTGGGCGGCGTGTTCGGCACGGTGGACGCCGCCCAGATGACAACGAACGGCAATACGAACATCGTCAACAACGGCCTTGTCACCGGCAACGGCTTTACGGGCGGCATCGTCGGCAACCTGTTTACGACAGGCGCAAATACCGGCACGCCGCCGGTGCTGACGGGCCTGAGGAACAACGGCACGGTCAGCGCGGGCGCCAACTATAAGGGCGATACCGCGGGCGATGCGCGCAGCCTGGTGCTGGGGCAGTTCTTCGGCGGCATTGCGGGCTACGACAGGGGCGTGACCCTGCAAGGCTGCGAAAGCGTGACCCGCAGCGACCTGACCGAGACCCAGCTCAAGGAGCAGGTCGAGGCGGGCTTCGACGAAACCGGCACATTGACCGACGCCAGCCCCCTCAAGGGTGATTTCGTCGGCGGCCTTGTCGGCTACGGCAAGGAAATTGTGCTGAACGGCTGCAAGACCGGCAAGGGCTACGTGCTCGGCAGCCGGTTTGTGGGCGGTCTGGCCGGTGGCTTTACCGGCAGCGGCGTACAACAGAACGATACGAACAGCAGTGACGTCTTTGGCAGCCGCTACGTCGGCGGCATCGTGTCGGTCAACGGCAGCAACAGCCAAATCAGCGGCATGACCAATACGGGTCTGGTCGCGGCCTTTGGAAAGAACGCGGCCTACGTCGGCGGCATCGTCGGCGTCAATGATGCCGACTGGGGCGGCAGTCAAGACCCGAAAGCCACAGCCACCGTGCAGAACTGCGCCAACCGTATGTCCGGCGACAACGCCACCGACACCCGCCGCATCAACCTGTTAAAGAAGCTGAGCAGCTCCGCGGGCGACTACGCCGACTACGTCGGCGGCATCGCGGGCTACAACGGCAAAAACGGCGTTGTGACGTGGGATAAGAGCGGCGCCCCGACGCTGGGTGCCATCCTGTACGGCAACAACTACGTGGGCGGCGTGGCCGGTTATAACGATGTAAATGCGAAAATCTCCAACACCTCCGGCCAGAACCTGACCATCAGCGGCCAGATCGTGGCGGCGGGCAAGGCTGTCGGCGGCATGATCGGCCTGAACTGCGCGCCGGAACTGCCCTCCGCCACTGTGAAGGTCAGCCGCGTGGCAGGTCAGCAGCTTGTCGGCGGCGTCATCGGCGCCAACCTGCCGGTGGGCGGCTTCACCGTGGCGGACGGCGGCGCGTTTATAACAAATGTGGCCTCGGGCCGCGTCGAGGCCGACGCCGTCGCGGGCGGCATCATCGGCTACAACCGTCTGCTGGCGCCCAAGCCCGCAAACGTCACGCTGGAGGCGCTGCTGCCGACGATTGACGAGAGCACCGGCGTGCTGACCGACAGCAACAGCACCGACGTGAAAACGGCGGACGGCACAATCATCCTGACCGGTTTCCAGAACATGCTCAACCTGCAGGCTGACATCTACGTCGGCGGCATCGTCGGCGCAAACGAAGCTGAAACGAAGCTGACGATTCAAAATGCAGCCAACGGCGCAACGCAGAACGCCCTGTCCGTCGGCGGCCTGAACCCGTCCAACGGCGCGTTTAAAGACGGCGTATCGCTGAACGCGCTGGCCGATGGCCGCTATGACTTTGGCACCGCGCGCGGCGCGCTGGCGGGCGGTATCATCGGCTATGCCACACCCAACACGAAGCTGGAAGACTGCACAAACTACGGCACAGTGGCTCACAAGTGCGCCGCGGGCGGCTTTGCGGGCTGGAACGAGGGCACGATCACCGGCGGCCGCATGGAGGCGTCCCTCGGCAACCGTGAAACCGGCTATACCTATCTGGGCGGCGTTGCGGGCGTCAACGGCGGTCGTATTCAGTCTGCCTACCCGGCGCAGGACTGCGCCGTGCGCGGTGACAGCTATGTCGGCGGCATTGCGGGCGTCAACCTGGGCGGTGACGCTGCGGCAAGCACCCGCAAGGGCCTCATCATCTGCACAGAGAACAACAGCACTGGCACGGTGGAGGCCAACCAGTACGCGGGCGGCGTGGCCGGTGCCAACGTCGGCAATATCTCGCTGTCCGACCAGCTGCAAAGCAGTGTCACCGCCACCGGCTATGCGGGCGGCGTGGCCGGTATCAATACGGATAAGGGCAGTATTTACGGCGCTGAAAACGCCACCGGCGCGGTCAGTGGCAGCGTCACTGCCGCTAACTACGCGGGCGGCGTGGCCGGTACGAACCGTGCCGAAATCACCCGTGTGGAAAACCATGCCTCGGTGCGCGCCAGCACAAAATATGCGGGCGGTATTGCGGGCGAGAACGCCGCGGGCGGCACGATCAGCTATTGCAGCCATGCCCAGAATCAGGTCTACGCCACCAACGGCGAGGCGGGCGGCATCGCGGGCAATAATAATAAAGACGCACTGATTGAGAATGTGCAGGTCAGCGCCGCCGTCACCGCGGCCAACGGCACGGCGGGCGGCGTCACGGCTACGAACTTCGGCATCATCGGCCAAGGCAGCGGGCTGGAAAACAACAGCAGCGTAAGCAACTGCACGATCACCGGTACATCGGAGAGCATCGGCGCTGTTGCGGCGTACAACGGCAAGGACGCGACCATCCGCAATGTGAAGCTGGCGGCAAACGCCAACGTGCAGTTCAGCACCCCGGCGGTCACCATCGGCGGCCTTGCGGGCATGAACGAGGGCACCGTCACCGGCTGTCAGGTCGAAAACGGCGCGCTGGCGCTGAACAACGGCCTGCGCGCGGGCACCAACACCGTCACGCTGGGCGGCGCGGTGGGCCGCACCACGAAGGACGGCACGGTCAGCAGCACCAACGTTCTGCTGGACCTTACACAAAATCTTGATAAATATAAAAATTTGGGCGGCGTCGCAGGCCAGAACGACGGTACCCTGAAGCAGTGTACCTATTCCGGCACGATGGGCGGCGAGGCAGACCAGGACGGCCTTGTCTCCGCCGGTGCACGCAGCACCGGCAGCACGGTGGGCGGCATTGCCGGTCTGAACAACAGCACAATCACCGGCTGTGAGGTCAAATACATCAAACTGCAGGTCAGCGGTATCAGCAACATCACCACGACCCAGACCGCAGACGAAAAGCTCGCCAGTGCCAGCCATGTGGGCGGCATTGCGGGCCGCAACAATGACGAAATCGCCAACAGCTATGTCGCCACCGAGCGCAGCAACGGCGCGGGCAGCATCATCACGGCGCGTTACGGCTTTGTGGGCGGCGTCGCGGGCTCCAACAACGGCACTATCACGGGCAGCGGCAGCAAAAAAGCGCTGGTCAGCGACGACACAACAAAACTCGCCCTTGTTGCACAGGTTAAAAATTGGCTGGGTGCGGCAGATGCCAATGCCGACATCAACAGCATGGCGGCAGAGCTGACCACAGGCAAGACCTACGCAAATCTCATGGGTGTTGACACTGTGTCCAAAGAAGGCTGCGGCTATGGGAATGTCTACAGCCAAAGCGGCCTTGCCGCCAATGATCTGCTTGTCGCCCTGCGCGGCAGCAACAACAGCGAAACCGTCCGTGCCGACGGTTATCTGGGTGGTCTGGCAGGCTTTAACTCTCTCCACGGTACAATTGGCACTTCCGCCACCGGCCAGTGGTTTGTCTATTCTGACAATGCGACAACGGCATCCACCGTCGGCGGTATTGTCGGCCAGAACGAATCCAACGTCACAGACAAAAGCGTGCTGGACACTGTGGTAAACTGTGCCGCTGTGCGCCGGTTTACGCGCGTGTTTAATGGGTCTAAGAACAAGGACGATACAGACAATGACAACATTTACAAGAGGGAAAATCGTGTTGTTGTCCATGTGGGCGGTGTCATTGGCCAGCAGCAGAACCGCAGCGATGACCGGTGGTCTGTCAGCAAGGTAGTCAACTGCGGCAGTGTGTTCAACAGCCGCTCGTCCAATGTGGGCGGCGTGATCGCCTATTGGCTGGACTACGGCGGAACCGTGCAGAAATGCTTTAATTTTGGCAAAATGACAACAAACACGAACGACGGAAACCCGGGTTACGGTGCAGTCGGCGGTGTTGTCGGCTTTATTGACCAGCCTATTTCCGGCGGTACTATAAATGTGCTTTCCTGCCGCAACTACGGTCAGATTTGGTATAAATCAAAAGGCGCAAATGACTGCGCGGGCATTATCGGTAAAATCGAGATGAAGCAGCGCACCGATATTATGACGCTGAACATCATCGACTGCGTCAATAGCGGTGCAATCAAGGCAGTGTCGCAGGCAGTCGGCATTCTGGCATGGATCGGCCCGTACGACAAGGGGAACATTGATAATGTTACGGTAAATATTGACCGCTGCCGAAACCTTAATACAGACTTTACGTGTGGCGGAGTGTATGACAGGAGAGTCGGCATTGTCGGCAGCCGCGGCAATGGCTCTGGGTCGAAAGAAGCAACCAATGTCACAAACTGCTTTGCCACGGTTGGTACAGGTTGGTATCCTATTGCCTATTTGCGCCAGAGTTACGAGAATGTCACCGGCCACGGCAACTATTATATTGAAAATTCCGGCGGTGAAGGCAAGAGCTTCTATAAAAAGGATGAGCGTAGACTGACCGCAGAAAAACCGAACAGTACAACAGGTAACTGGAAGAAAGCGGATGAGCAAGGAAGTGACAAGGCCTACAAGGAGACATATTGGAATCCGTCCTCGGAAAAAGTAAAAGCACACCGTCTGTACATAGGCTATAACGTCACTGATAAAACAACCTATCCTTATATTGCGTTCCTGCCCGCTTTGGCAAAGGATTGGAACGGCGCAGCGTACAGTCTGAAGTGGATGCGAGGCATTACTTCTACGGATTCGGATGCCGCAGCAAACTCTGCCTATATCAAGACCGACGGTAACAAAGCCTACATTTTCGATGATACCGGCGCGGGCAATGATACCAATCCCGGCAACCAGAGAGCGACTGTGATGCTGCAATTCGGCGAAGCCGCGAACAGTACGAAATCGGACGTTGATATTACCGACATCACCGACGAGGTCATCCAGAACTACTATAAGTACGTGCTGGACAGCACCAAGCCAGCCAAGCCGGGAAAAATCGACGTCAAGGCCAGCCAGGTGCAGGATGCGGACAACAACGTCTATGGCCGTTATGAAGTGACGTGGGCCGAGCCGAGCGACAGCGACAAGAATGCCAGCCCCGCCGCTTACTACCGTGTTGAAATTCTGCCCTGCGACGCTAAGGGTGTTGTCGCATCGGATGCAGTTCCCTATCTGAAAGCGGACGTCTACCAGCGCAGCTATACCTTTGTGGCTGATAAAGCGTGGACGGGTAACTTCGTCGTGCGTGTAACGCCCTACAACACCAACAACGACCCGAATCAGGATGACAACTTCAACACCAGCGGCGTGCAGACCTTTATGCACGCCCTGCCGACACCTGAGATTGAGTTCCGGCTGGTAAAGCGAACGGGCGGCGGCTTTGACTGGGGTCAGTGCCAGACGCCGGATGAAAAATCGAGAGAATTCAAGTATGAGGTTGTCGCGGTGCTGAAAAACTACACCGAATACCCGACAGACGAGGCATGGACCGTTAAGCTGACCGATGGAAAGCATCCTTATTATTTCAGCAGACGGAATGGCAAGCAGTACATCCGCCTGACCCAAAATTTGGAACGCACTTTGACGCTTACGGCGTTGGCAACCCCGGACAACAGCAGCAGTACAAAGTATCTGCGCTCGGCCCAGTACAAGTCAGAGACCTATCTCCCGTCCCAGTGGCGTGACCACAACGGCGATAACGGCAAGGACGAGGACGGTCTGCCGCTGGGCACGCTGAAAAAGGACGGCGACACGGACTATGTGACCTACACCGGCCAGACAGCGGAAAGCTTTGAAGCAACCGTGAAGTTCAGCTTTACCCCGAAGGTCAAGAGCGACAGCAGCGAGCACGGCAGCCCGACCTACCGTGTCATGCTGCTGGCAAAATATCTGGGTAATGACGAAGTCAACGGCGTATCTTTGAACGGCCAGTACATCACGCTGGCCGCGCGGGAAAGCATTGTGACAGAGTCTCCCGTTACCTTCAACCTGAACAGCCTGCCGTCGGATGCCATGACGAACTACACCGACTTCCTCGTTGTCGCGGTGCCCGTCACCAGCGGCAAGGGCGATATGAAGTATCGCTGGGATGCCACGGCGGACGAAGTGTCCGCAGCCATCGCCAGCCATGCAAACGACACCGACAAAGAAATCTGGTGGAAGAACGGCTATGAGATCGTCCGCACGGGCGAGCACAGCTATACCTATGCCCATCTGACACCGCTCTGCTTCTCCGACGTGAGCCGTGATAAGAGTGGGTGGGCAGAACAGGCCACGCAGACGACCCCGCAGATCATCTTCAAGCAGCTGAACCTGAATGTCCTGAAAGCCCCGACGCTGGCGGAAACCATTGAGGACGGCGTAGTGGATGACAAGAATCAGCTGACCTACACGTTCAAATGGACACAGGACGACATGCAGGCCACTGACGCAGCCCCCGCCTACCAGATCAAGCTCTACGGCCTGTTGACGGACAAGGACGGCAATGTGACCGGTCAGGAGCAAATTGCGCTGAAGGGCGGCGTCACCCTGACGCCGAAACAAAATGGCAACAGCTTTACCCTGCCTGTCAACGTGGATACCATGCTGGCCAACGGCAGCGACAGCTGGCGCTATAACAAGGTCCGGCTCGAGGTCACCCGTGTGGCGGCAGCCGACACCGATGAAATCGGCGCGTCCGCTGTGGCGGATTACAGCGTTAAGCAGCGCCTGCCCGGCATCAGCGCGCCGAGCTCCATCACCCGCGTCAACGGCGAGACCGACAACGCGGATGCCCTGCTCTACACGGTCAGCTGGTCGCCGTCCGACGACGAGCGCATTGACCACTATGAACTGTGCGTCGTCGATGACGGCGGCAATACTGTGCTGACGCTGCCCACCACGGGCAACGTCGGCAGCCTGACGCTGGATCTGGAGCAGTATCAGGGCGAGGCATTGAGCTTCCGCGTCATTGCCCGCCGCAAGGCTGGTAGCAATTGCTTTGACGGCCCGGACGGCGCGTTGAGCCAGTCCGAGACCATCGTCAGCCGCGCCGATGCGCCCAAGGCTACGGCCAGCAGCTTTGCGCCCGACAGCCCGAATCAGGAGACGTTCCTGAACGACCTCAAGCTCAACATGACGCTGGACGCAGCCGCACAGGGCAATGTCTACTTTACCGGCTATATCTTCAGCAACGAGAACAATTACAATACAATTGCCGGTTTGGCCAGGACTTGGCAGGAAAAGTCCACCGGACAAGCCAAGTATGAGGCCCAGCAGGCGCTGACCAACGCCCTGAACACGATGCTGGCCAACGGCGACGCCGAGCTGGTCATCCCGAAGGACAGCCGCACGGTGGGCGGGAGCGCCAGCGTCAACGACAAAACCGCCAGCTATACCTTTGTGCCCGACGGCAACGGCTTTACGCTGACGCCCGACCATGCAAAACAATACCTGCTGCCCGCGGTGCGTGTTATGCCCACCGACGGCAGGACAGCGTCGAACTGGTTCTACATCCTGCAGGATGCCGCAAAGGCACAGCTGCCGGCCATCACGCTGGACGCCCCCGTGGACGAACCGGAACGCGCACTTGGCAATGCCGTTTACAAGCAGGAAGTCAACCTGTACAACGACCCCGAGTTTACCGTCGAGCGCGGTAAGGCCTCGCTGGAGCTGCGCCACTTTACGGTGGAGTGGACCGCGGTGAACAAGTACACCCAGGCCGACGGCACGGTGCGCAACCTGACCAACAGATATACCTTTACCGTCACGCCGCTGGACAAGGACAAAACGCCCTACATCATTACGGTGACGACCTACGACAGGGACGTGAAGGACGCAGACGGCACGATTCACCCGCGCGGTGAAATCAAAACCGTTACCAAGACGACCTATGACGGCAAAACGACGGCGCTTGACAAGCAGACCACCGTTGTGGACGCGGAGACCAACAAGACCCGCACCTGGTACGACCTGAGCGTTGAGCCTGTCTACGACAAAGATAACAACCTGACCGACTGGAAATCGCAACCCTATAACGTCACCGGCACGGTGGAAAAGGACGGCGGTACGCTGTACTACAAGGCACAGACGGTTCCCATGCTGGAGCTGGTGCAGGAGGACGGCGCCGAGCCTGTTTACCGCATCACCCTGCCCGAGCTGCAGGAAAAGGTGCAGGACGACTCGCTCGAACTGCAAAAGTTCACCGCAAGTGTGACGCTGCAGACGCTGGCGCACTCGGATGACAAGGGTAGGACCGTCGAGTCCGGCACGGTCAAGGTCCCCGTCAACGAGACGAACACCGCCGATGCGACGGAGGATGCCCAGAGCATGGACTCCGCGGAGAGCGTCGCGCCCGCCGAGACTGCAGAAAGCATGGCGGCGGAAAGCGCCCCCGCAAGCGTGCCCCCGGTCCTGATGCGGGCCCGTGCGGCACTGCCCATGGCGACCCCGGAGACCGCCGCTGCCCCGGATGAGACGGACGCGGCGGAAACCGTGCCCCCGGAACGAACGAAAACAAGCAACGCATCGTAATTTTATTTCAGGAAAGAAGGTGGCATTATGCACCGCAGGGCACGCAGCATTCTGCGCGGGGAGCAGGGACTTTCGATGATACTGGTCCTCTGCATCGGCGCGCTGTTTGTGGCGCTGTCGGCAGCGCTGGTCTATGCGGCCTCCGTACTGACGGCCAATGCCAACCGCCAGCTGCTGGAACAGGAAGCCTACCAGCTGGCAACCAGCTTTTCCGACGTGCTGGAAGCGGAGCTGAACAAGAAGGACAGCAGCTTTGCCAAGTTCGTCAATGAGCAGTTCATGTTCTCCCAAAGCTACGGCAAGGACATCTATGATTTGGAATCCCAGCCCAAGGAGTTCGCCTGGAAACCGAAAGGCAGCCAGCCTGATGGCGGGGCCGAGGCCATCACGGTAACACTGCGCCGCCGCCCGGGCGACGGTGCCGACAAGCTGAACCAGACGGTGAACAGCACCAATGCCACAGACCTGCGCAACCTGCTCGACACACTGGAGGGCGAAGACCGCAAGGGCATGGCAATCGTCGATTTACAGCTGGATATTACAGTGACAGTCACGAAAAACGGCGAGAGCTTTGCCTTCACGCGGACCTATGACCGCACGGTAAAGTACAGCAGCAGCGACAAGTCAACAAGCAAGGTGTACTACACGGTAAATGGCGGAACAACGGAGTATTACCGTGAGGATGCCCTGACATTTGTTGCCGCCGGTCAAGAGAAATTGGAAATCAAAGACGATAATATCAACAGCAACCGCCTGACGTTCCACTGCGACACCAGCCAGCAGCCCGATTCCATCACCTACACCCGCGGTGCCAAACAGAGCACCGGCACAACACAGGAGTGACCCGCTATGAAACATACTTTACAAAGTCAGCGCGGCGAGACCATTGTGGAAGTGCTTGTGTCGTTCCTGCTGCTGATGATTTTTACGTCGATGTTCGTCGTTTCGCTGCGGTACGCCCGCGCCATGTCCCAAAAGGCCGAGTCGCTGCGGGAGACAGCCTATGCCTTCTGCGCCGGGCTGTACCCGGCCAATAACGCGGCCCCCAACTGGGTGAAGGAGCGGGATAGGCTGGAGTTCTCCTTTGGCGATTACAATGAATTTACGGTGAACGGCGTCGAGCTGGACAGCGTGGAGACAAGCGCGGAAGTTACGGAAAACGGCCAAAAAACGACGGAACAGCACAAGTTTTACCGCTACAGCAAGAGCACGGCAGAAGGGACGACCAACCCATGAAGCAGCGTTTGAAAAACCAGAACGGCACAACGCTGGTGGAGCTGATCGTCTGCATGGTGCTGCTGTCGCTCTTTACGCTGGCGGCGGTCACGCTGATACAGCCCAGCGCGCAGGCGTACATGGACATCCAGCAGCAGACGCGCGCCCAGAACCTGGCCGACGCGCTCATTGAGACGATCCGCGGCGAGGTGCTCGAGGCGAACGGCTATATCCGCTTCACCGACGGCGCAACGGAATCGGACAATCTGGATAAGGTTTTTGCGTCCAAGGGTAACGACTACAGCAAGGGCACGGCATTAGAATTCAGCGTCTACCCCAACCACATTGAGCTGATCGACAAGGACTGTGTGCCGCCGCTGACAAAGACAGACGGCACAGCGCTGCTGACACCGGAACAGGCCAATGCGCTGAACGGCTACCTGCACATGCGGTTTTACCGCGATGAACTGAATGACGCCGGGCACTACGGCAACCCGCAGCACACAAAAAAGGACAAGGCCGAGGACGGTACGGAGACGGTCACACGGCCCTACGTTGCCTACGGCTACACAACGGCCTATCCCCGGGATGCCTATATGGGGCTGTTCATCAGCGAACTGCATTTCTACGCCCGCAGCTGGACGCAGGACGGCGACGAAACCAAGACCCCGCGCATTACGGCTATGACGGTGGTGCTGACTGTGGCCAAGCGGGACGCCAACAACCAGATCGTGCCGCTGTGCACCCAAAAAGCCATTGTGCAGTTGCCCGGTGAGCCGGTCATCCTGTATGGACCCGGCACCTGGGACGGCAAGGCATCGTCGGAGTCGTGAGCGGTGCCCTCCGGGACGATTTTTGAAAAGTTTATTACAATCCCGGCGGATGTACTGGACAAATTCAAATGGACTTGTTATACTTTAAAACATGAATACCTGTGTGCCGGACAAAATGCAGGAACGTCATGGGCATCAGAGCAGAGAGGATGACTAGGATGGCAACAATTGAAATCAAAATGCTGGGCGGCTTTGAGATCCGCGTGAACGGCAAGCCCGTGCTGGCACAGCTGGCGCAGTCCCGCAAGGCAACGGCGCTGGTGCAGTATCTCGTTTTGCGGCGCGGGGAGCGCGTCTCCCACAAGGTACTGACCGATACCCTGTGGGCAGGGGAGCGGTCCACCAACCCGGACATGGCCCTGCGCGCCATCTTGCATCGCTTCCGCCTTATGATCGACGCGGAGGGTCTGGATGAGATGAAGGACTGCATCGTGACCAGCCGCGGCTACTACCAGTGGAACCCCCATCTGGACTGCAGCGTGGATGTGTTTGAGGTCAACGACCTGTCGGAGCTGGCCCGCAAGGAGGGCGACGCCGAGAAGCGCAGCCGCATTTATGAACAGATCGTCAACCTGTATGACGGGCGCCTGCTGCCGCAGTCTGCGTCCGAGCCGTGGGTCGAAAGCGTCAGCGTGCGTCTGCACGGGCAGTACCGCACAGCCATTTTAAACCTGCTGGAGCTCTGCAAAAAATGGGGCGAGAGCACCCGCATCGTTACGCTGTGTACCCGCGCGCTGGAGCTGGACCCCTACGAGGAGCGCCTTTATCTGGAAAAGATCGTCGCGCTGGAGACGCTGGGCCGCCACGAGGAGGCGGAGGATCTGGCACGCCGCGGCAGCGCCATGGGCTGCCTGCATCATGCCATTGAGCCGGGCCGCGCAGGCTCTGCCTACCGCCAGATGCGCCAGGCAGACCGCAATATGGAGAGCGAGGTCTCCAAGCTGATCTCTGCTCTGCCGGATACCGAGGACACGGGGGCCTGTATCTGCGACTTTGAGACGTTCAAGGAAATTTACCGCGTACAGCGCGGCGTGCAGGTCCGCTACGGTCTGCAGGTATTCCTGGCGATCCTGACCGTGGCTCCCAGCCAGAACACCGATGCTGCCGAGACCGCTCTGATGGTGGAGCAGCTGGGCGATCTGATCCACACGAATCTGCGCCAGTGCGATGTGGCCGCCCGCTACACCGATATGCAGTATGTTGTTATGCTGAGCGGTAGCACCGCCGAGAGCGGCACCGGCCCGCTGGAGCGCATCAAGGCCGCGTTCTACCGCATCCCTGCCCATGGGCGCTACCTGTTGAGCTATAGCCTCTATGTTCCCGAGGCCAAGGCCGACAGCGGGCGCGTCCGCCGCCGCAAAAAGACGGCGAAGAAGGAAAAATAAGTGAGCCGTTAAGCCGTACAGTGAAAGCTGTGCGGCTTTTTTGCTGCACGGACCGGCAAAGAAACGATTGGTAGGGGCGGGCATTGCCCGCCCGTGCCCGTTTGCCCTGTGATAAATTTCCCCGAAAAGACGATGCTGCGCCAAGTTGGCGGGCGAGCAATGCTCGCCCCTACACTCGCTGTATGTCGAGGAACGATTTTTTACACTTTCCACAATCTTTTGCCTAAAAATTTTTACAAAAAATCCGAAAAAACTGTTTAAATTTCCACAACAATGTGGTAAAGTAGTATCAAACAGGCGGGAGTGTTCAAAAATCACTGCGCCGCAATGAAATTCTACGCCGCAGGGCTGCCGGAAGCAGCCCCGGCGCGAAAAGAGGTTTGACGATCCATGGGCTACGCAAGCAAAGACATCCGCAACATTCTGGTGGCCGGCCACGCCGGCTGCGGCAAAACGACGCTGACCGAGGCACTGCTGTACATGAGCGGCGCATCCGAGCGTATGGGCCGTGTCGAGGACGGCACCACCGCCAGCGACTTTGACCCCGAGGAGATCCGCCGCAAGGCATCGCTCAACTCGAGCGTTGTCCCCGTCGAGTACGAGGGCATCAAGTACAACCTGATCGACGCACCGGGTCTGTTTGATTTTGAGACCGGCGCTGCCGAGGGCATCATGGCCGCCGAGAGCGTGCTGATCTGTGTGTCCGGGCGTTCCGGCGTGACCGTCGGCGCCGAGAAGGCGTACCAGCTGGCGCTGAAAAACAACAAGGCGCGGATGATCTTTGTCACCAAGGCTGATTTGGAAAACGCCGACTACTTTAAGATCCTGGAGCAGATGAAGATCAAGTTCGGCCCCAGTGTCTGCCCCTGCGTCGTGCCCGTCCGTCTGGACGACGGCACCGTCGCCTACATCAACCTGTTCAGCCAGAAGGCCTTCAAATACGAAGGCGGCAAGCAGGTCCAGATCGACCTGCCCGACATCGGCCACCGCTTTGAGGGCCTGATCCAGGCCATGAGCGAGGCCATCGCCGAGACCGACGAGGCTTTGATGGAGAAGTTCTTCGAGGGTGAGGCTTTCACCACAGAGGAGATCGTCCAGGGCATGGCCTCCGGCGTGCGCAGCGGCCAGATCACGCCCGTGTTCTGCGGCTCTGCGGTCAACGCGCAGGCGCTGGATATGCTGCTCTACAACATGAACGTGCTGCTGCCCGGCGCGGACACCGCGTCCGCCGTGGGCGAGTCTGGCGGCGAACCGGTGGAGATCACCGCTGACCCCGCCGCCCCGCTGTGCGCCTACGTCTTTAAGACTGTGGCCGACCCGTTTGTCGGCAAGTTGAGCTTTATTAAGGTGCTGTCCGGCAGGCTGACCGCGACGAGTAACGCCGTCAACGCCCGCACCGGCCAGCCGGAGCGCCTGGGCAAGACGCTGACCGTCTGCGGCAAAAAGCAGACCGACACGCCCGAAATCGCCGCTGGTGACATCGGCGCAGTTGCCAAGCTGGCCACCGCCAAGACCGGCGATACCCTGTGTGACCCCGCCCGCGTTGTGGCGCTGCCCGCACCTGTGTACCCCATCAGCAGCTACCGTATGGCCGTCAAGGTCGCCAAGAAGGGCGACGAGGGTAAGGTCGGCAGTGCGCTGGCCCGCCTGATCGAGGAGGACCCCGCCATCCGGTTCGTGGTCGACCCCGAGACGAAGCAGCAGATCATCAGCGGTCTGGGCACCCAGCATCTGGAGGTCGCGCTGGCCAAGCTGAAGAATAAGTTCGGTGTCGAGATCACGCTCGAGAATCCGCGCGTGCCGTACCGTGAGTCCATCCGCAAGAGCTGCAAGGCGCAGGGCCGCCACAAGAAGCAGACCGGCGGCCACGGCCAGTTCGGCGATGTCTGGATCCAGTTCGAGCCCATCGAGGGCGAGGGCATCGAGTTTGCCGAGAACGTGTTCGGCGGCAGCGTGCCGAAGAACTTCTTCCCGGCAGTCGAGAAGGGCGTCCGTCAGGCCGCCGAGCACGGTGTGCTGGCCGGTTACCCGATGGTCGGCATGAAGGCCACGCTGCTGGACGGCAGCTACCACCCTGTTGATTCCAGCGAAATGGCGTTCATTATGGCCGCCAAGCTCGCGTATAAGGCCGCTATCCCCGAGGCCGGCCCCGTCCTGCTTGAGCCCATCGGCGCATTGAAAGCCCACGTCCCCGCCGACAACACCGGCGATATTATGGGCGAGGTCACGAAGCGCCGCGGCCGCGTGCTGGGCATGAACCCCGATGACGACGGCCTGCAGGTCGTCGAGGCCGAGGTCCCCGTGGCCGAGATGCAGGACTTCACCACCTTCCTGCGCCAGCTGACCCAGGGCCGCGGCTACTTCACGTTCGAGTTCGTCCGGTATGAGACCCTGCCGCAGATGCTCGAGAACAAGGTCATCGAGCAGGCAAAGGCATTGGGCAACTTTGCGGATGAGGATTAAACGAGAGATGTTCTTTCTTTGCAAAGAAAGAACCAAAGAAATTCTAAACAAGTAAAATAAAAGCACCTGCTGACCGGTATGCGTGTGACCGGCCAGCAGGTGCTTTTTGGTTGAGATATTGAAAGCTTCTTTGCTTACTTTCTTCTCGAAGAAAGTAAGAGAAAAGGGAGCCTGCGGAAAGGTGCCAAAGCCCCTCAGGCCTCGCAGGCTCGGCCCGAGAAAAGCCTCCCCTCACAGGGGAGGTGGCCGAGCGCAGCGATGGCCGGAGGGGCTTCTTGCCGTTGCCCGTTAACGCCAGCCTCCCGGGAAAGCACCGGGCCGGGCATGCCCGGCCCCTACAGCGCAGCAAAATGAAAGCCCGCAGTCACCACCGTAGGGGGCGGCGTCCCCGACGCCCCGCACAGCAGCACGCCCCCCATCACGTGATCTTCAACGCCCGCTGCACGCGGTACACAATGTACTTGAACAGCCCGGCGATCAGACTGCATTCCACCCAGACATAATTGGGTAGGTTCCGCCACTTGAATTTCGGTTTGTTTATCTTCGGCAGCGCCGTCCACGCCTCGCGGAAGCCCTTCGCGTAATCCCCGCCGAAGCCGCGCAGCCGGAACATAAGCACTTTGAGCAGATACCCCAGCAGCATCGGGATAAAATTCAAAACCAACATCAAAATCGGCTGGTTCTTGTAGGGCAGCAGAATGCTGTTGCGCCCGCTCTGGATGCTCTTAAACGGGTTGTAGCGCACCGCGCCGGTGGTCGCGCCGCAGATGTGGCGGCAGCGGGCCGTGGGGCAGTAGACGTTCCTGTAGCCGAAATTGTTCGCACGCCAGCTCAAATCGACGTCCTCGTAATACGCGAAAAACAGCTCATCAAACACGCCGATCTCGTCCAGAATCGACTTGCGGTAGAGCGCCGCGCCGCCGCACGCGCTGAACACACGGCAGGGCTTTGTATAGCGGCTGGCCTTTAAGCCGTCGCCGCGCTTGCAGGCAAAGCCCAGGATCGTCACGTAGTCGCCCGCGTCGTCGGCCAGCTCCGGCTCATAGTAGCGCAGCATCAGGCTGCTGACCGCAAAAATTTTCGGGTCGGCGTCGGCGGTTTTGATCAGCTCCGCCAGCCAATCCGGCTCCGCAAAGGCGTCGTTGTTGAACAGCGCCATGTACTCGCCTTTGGCAATCGCAATGCCCTGGTTCACCGCATGGGAAAAGCCGGTGTTCCCGGCGTTCTCAATTAAAGTGTAGCGGTCCCGCCCGCAGTAGCTGCGGGCGATGTCCAGGCTCTCGTCGGTGGAGCCGTTGTCAATGACGATCAGCTCAAAATCCTGCTCGGTCTGCGCCCAGACGGACTCGATGGAATCCCGCAGCCAGCCCGCGCCGTTCAGGTTCGGGATGATGACAGATGCTTTCATGGCGCCTCCTCAACGGTAATAGTAGTAGGCCAGCTGGCTGTGCAGCGCGGCGGTAAACACCATCGCGGCCACAGCCACAAACAGGATGACCAGCCCCGCCACGACCAGCGCACGGATCAGGTACGCCCGGGCCAGCCGCCTGCGGGCCGGGTCCTGCGTGCCGCCAAAGCTCCACACCACCGCCAGCACAAACCCGGCGATGGGGATGGCGAACAGTAGCATGGCCGCCGTCGTCGCGCCCTGGCTCATGGCGTCGATGCGGTCCTCCTCCAGGTCCTGCTCATACAGCGGCTCGCCGGTCTCAACGGTACCCTCCGGGGACTGACGCATGGACTCCAACAGAGCCTCGCCCATCGGGATATGCGGCAGCGGTGCGCCGCACTTGGGGCACCGCTCGTCGTGCGGGGCAGTCAGCAGACCGCAGTTTTTGCAAAAATGTGCCATAAAAACCTCGCTTATTCGTCGAATGCCAGACCGCGGTCCAGCTGGGTGTTCAGGATGATCTGGGTGTTGGTGGAGCCCATCTTCTGCATCTTGGTCAGCAGGTGCTCCAGCGCGTCAATGTCGGTGCAGCTTACCTTAATTATAAAGTTGTAGCTGCCTGTCACGCGGAAGCACTGCAAGACCTGCGGCTCCTGCTCGATCATGGTCAGAAAGCTCGCGCGGGTCGCTGCGTCCACCAGTACCGAGATCAGCGCCTCGACCCGGGCGGGCGCGTCGGGGTGGCGCAGCACGACAGTGTACCCGCCGATGACGCCCTCCTGCTCCAGGCGGTGGATGCGGCTGGATACGGCGGGACTGGTCAGGCTGACCCGCTGGGCGATGTCCTTAACGGGCATACGCGCATTTTCCGCCAGCAGTTGTAGGATTTTGTGGTCCAAATCGTCCATGGATTGACTCCTTGTCATTGTTTTGTGTAATGCGCACAAAAAAATAAAGTGAAGTATACAATCACTGTTATCTTTAACAAAATTGGAAAAGTATGCTTTTTTGTGCGCTTGCTAAATAAAATTAAGTAGGAATGACTTTATTATAATCTTTTGAAAACCAAAATGCAAGTCTGACATTTGACATTTTAAGAAAACTTGCTATAATAATATTCGTAATCAATCAAGACATTCACTGACCTTTATATACTTTCCCACCCCTCTATGCACAAAGCCCCGCAGGTATCCCCTGCGGGGTTTTGTGTTTGTGTTGGCAGGACACAATGCGGGAAAGTGTGCAAGAATTGGGGGCTTTTTGCCTTCCCCCGCGGGGGAAGGTGGCCCGCAGGGCCGGATGAGGGGCGTGTGCACGGCAGCAGCCTGTAAACGGGCAGCATCTGCAAGGTCGACCCTCATCAGTCAGTGGTCGGGGCCACTGACAGCTTCCCCCTCCGGGGGAAAGCCATGCGCGCGAAAGGCTGCATTTTTACATTTTAAACCCCGCCCCGTTTGACGGCACCCGGACTGCCGTGGTATAATATAATTTCCGACACATAACGTGCATTTTTAACGGAGGAATCAATATGCTCATCCCTGTGCTGCTTTTTATTGTCGGTCTGTTGTTCCTGATCAAGGGCGGCGACTGGTTTGTTGACGGCGCATCCGCACTGGCCCGCCGCTTCCACCTGCCGGAGCTGCTCATCGGCGCGACGGTGGTCTCCATCGGCACGACGCTGCCGGAGGTCATGGTCTCCACGATGTCCGCGCTGTCCGGCCATGGCGAGATCGCCTACGGCAACGCCATCGGCTCGGTCATCTGCAATGCGGCACTGATCGCGGCCATCACGATTGCGGTGCGCCCCGGCAGGGTAGACCCCAAAACGCTGAAAACCCCCGTCGCCTTCTTCTTCGCGGCGGCGGCCATCTACTGCATTGCGGCCTATGTTTTCGGCAGATTCACCCGCGTCATGGGCATCATCATGCTGGCAATGTTTGTGGCGTATATGGCCGCCAACGTGCTGCAGATGAAAAACACCCCCGCCGGTGAGCAAGAGGCGTCCGAGGAGGAGGAAATGCCCCTCGCCAAGACGCTGATCCTGCTTGTGCTGGGCGCGGTGCTGATCGCCGTCGGCGCAAACCTGCTCGTGGACAACGGCACCCTGATCGCGCAGGCCCTCGGCGTGCCCGAGAGCGTCATCGCTCTGACGTTTGTCGCGCTCGGCACCTCGCTGCCCGAGCTGGTCACGGCCGTCACCTCGCTGGCCAAGGGCCACAGCGACCTGTCGCTGGGCAACATCGTCGGTGCGAATGTCTTTAACCTTGTGCTGGTCAGCGGCGTGTCGATCACACTGGCACCCTTCACCATCCCGCAGAGCGCCACGCTGTTCGGCATCAATTCCAGCCTTGTGCTGGATCTGCCGGTCATGCTGGTCGTCATGCTGATCCTGACGGTCCCCGCCCTCGTCAAGGGCAAGCTGCACCGCGCCCAGGGCATCTTGCTTCTGGCAATCTACGCCGCCTTCTGCGCGGTGCAGTTTGCGCTGTAAAGAAAAAGGCTTCATTGCCCATGTGGACGTCCCCGCCGACGTGCGCCGCGCCTTTGCACAGCTCCAAACCGTCTGCGGCAAGGAGACCCGCGCCGCCAACCCGGCGTTCGCCACCCAAAAGACAGAATAGAATTTCCATGCCCGGCATACACTTCCGCGAGGTGGTGTGTATGCTGGGCATTTTTGGTTTGTTTTTGCAGGCGGCGGCAGGGCATATTCTGTATCTGGCGCTGCATCTCGAAAGCGGGTCCTTCCCGCGTCCGCTCCCGCCGGACAGGGAGCGCGCGGCCTTTGCCGATCTGCAAAGGGGTGGGGCAGCCGCCGCACAGGCGCGGGATACGCTGATCCGCCACAATCTGCGGCTCGTCGCGCATATCTGCAAAAAATACTATGCCGGGAACAGCGCACAGGACGATATGATCTCCATCGGCACGATCGGGCTTATCAAGGCGGTGGATACCTTCGACCCCGCCAAGGGCAAGCGCTTTGCCAGCTATGCGAGCAGATGTATTGAGAATGCTATCCTCACCCCAACGCGCTTTGCAAGAAAAATAGGAACATCGGATACCTGCGTTCGTTCTTGGGAAAATAATACGAAGCTCATAAGCCGAAAAAGCTTGGAGAGATGTTTTAAGGGTAGGATAAAAGAAAAGGGCAGGTGAACAACCCCAATCAGGGCTGTTCACCTGCCTTTTCTTTGGCAGTTTTTATGATGGCATCCAGCAGTTGAATCTTCTGCTCGGAAGAACAATTCAAATCTTGAAGACGGTGGTTGACAATATCGGCGTGGATACCGGCAACCCGGTTTGCGAGTTCACGCTGACCGGCTTCTGTTTTAGGATAGTAAACAATTACATGGATTGGAGCACTTTTTCTAGCGATACCACACACCTCCCTCTGCACTCAAAATTTATGAGAGAGAGGATGTCTACTATGCCTTTTTACATCGCTCGCTCTGATGCAAGAAATTACGGGAATATTTGTTGCCTGCCAAACTTTTACAGAACGCTATAAATTGTGGTACAACGCACTAAATTACACTATTAAAACGAGGTGATCACAATTTGCCGCAAAATTTGGACAATAATTGTGCATTTTAGCGGCGGACAAAATGTGTGTAACTCTTGAAATTTTTTTGGATTTGTGGTATCCTTATAAAAGACATCGTAGAAAATATGCGATGGAATAGAATTACTTTTGGAGATATAACGGTTTTGAGTAAAACGACATTTAATTTGTACAAAACAGTCCTTTGTGTATTAACTTTGGTGGCGGCGCTGCTGCTGGCTGGCTGCGGCGGATCGGATGCTTCTATTCGGGCAAAAGCCAGTGAGACGGTACAGACGGCATTATTCGATTTTACCTGTGATACCCCCCGTGTGGTGGATGGATATAACAGCATTACAACTCCCGATGGTCAAAAACTTGTCATTTTTATGATGACTGTAACAAATACCAGCAATGAGACCTACGATATTTTTAAAGACGATTTTCAAATCCAATGGGGCAAGGATGACTTTGGCGTAGCATTGGATGCTGTGGACGATGTTATGATGCCTGATGCGACAACCTTGCAGCCGGGCGAGAGCCTTTCCGGCTGGATGCTGGTAAATTTACCGCAGGACACCAATGATTTTGTTGTTGCTTATCAGGAAATGCTGGCAGATGGCAGTAACGGAAACGCTTATTTTGTGGATCTGAGTTTATGAAACAACGCACCAAAGCACTTTTGGCGGGGGTTATCTCCGGCGCGGCCTTTGCAGGGCTGGTCGGCGGGCTGATCCTCTGGCTCCCTTCCTATAAGCAGAAAAAAGAGATGGAAGCCATTAAGCCGGTAGAAACGGCTGCGCCCACTATAGAAGAGCCCGAGGCCACCCCTGACCCGGCCGCTGAGGAAGCTGCTCAGCGGACTAAATATGCGGATCTTATCGCCCGCAACCCGGATTTTGCGGGTTGGATCGAAATACCGGGTGTGGACATTGACCTGCCGATCCTGCAAACGACAGATAATTACTTTTACTTATACCATGATCTGGATCGCGCCGATGATAAGCGCGGCATGCCCTTTGCAGATTTTGAGTGCGACATGCAAAACGGTCGTCACCTTATCATCTACGGGCATAACATGGGTGTAAATAATACCGACCGCTTCTCCAATCTGCAAAAGTACCGCGATGCTGATTACTACACAGCACACCCTTACCTGCAGTTGGATACCTTATATAAAAGTGAGATTTACAAAATCGTAGCGGTTTATGCCGTAACCTCGCGCGAGAGTGACGGTGATGTGTTCTACTTCAACCAGTATATCAATCTGGATGATGCCACCGAGCAGACATTTTTGGACGAGGTGGCCAAGCGCGCGTTTTATACCACCGGTGACTATGCCTACCCCACCGAGCGTCTGCTGACTTTAAGCACCTGCACCTACCAGATGGATGATGCGCGTATGGTCATTCTGGCACGCCCCTTGCGGGACGGTGAGACCACTGCGGCGGATGAGGTACACATCAACAGCGATCCGCTCCTTCCCGCCCGCTGGCCTGCCGGCAAATAAGGTCAAAAATTTTGGCGAAAAGCCCTAGGGCTTTTGTATTTCCTTTGAAAAAGGAAATAATAACCTCTGATTCACCGCTCTCATCCCAAGTGGGAGTGTTGGATATATGTCCGTATCTACTGCGCCAGTAAGCCGGTGCGCTTGGGGCACCTGCCTGCAAAACGCTTTAGATAAATACTTAATGAATAGGAGAAATAACATGCAGAAAACGACTTTTAAAACTCGTCTGCTTGCTCTGCTGACGGCTGTGTTCATGGTTGTCATGTGCGTGCCGTTTGCAGCGTTTGCAGCAGTAGAAACCATTCATGTCACGTTTACTGATGAGAATGGTCAGGTAGTTAAGAACGTTGACATTACTGCATCGTCTAATGAGGAAGCTCCGGAGCTGCCTGATGGCTTCTACTGGAAAACTAATCTCAGCAACGATGGTGTCAGCGATCTGAATAGCAAAGCTCCCATTGACTTTAATGATTTGGCAAAAGCTAACTGCGAGTATGCAGGCTTTGAAAAGACTGCGAAGCCTGCTCCTGCCACCAAGCCCGTCTATGTTAGCTACATTCTGGAGAGCGGTGCGACTCTGGATGCTGAAATCGAGAAGATTGAACT
>NZ_FUYF01000046.1 GCF_900167555.1 Gemmiger formicilis
AATTCTAAGTGCCGATACGGCGAGCGAGGTGCGGCAGCTGCTAAGCCAAAAGCGCAGATAATACTGGATGTCTTATCGAGCATTTTGGCAACGCAGATGCCGTGCCGCAGCCGCCGCAGCGGTGCTTGAGCCGTTAGGCGGGAATTGTGCGGTGTTGCTTTAACAAAAATGCCGACAGACAGGCTGTCGTGTCGGAACGGATACCCGCCTGTCGGCTGTGATGAAGAAAAATGTGAATGGCTTATTTACCGCCGGTCATGGCAATGCCCTGAATAAACTGCTTTTGGAAGATTAGGTACAAAATTACCATGGGGATCATGGCCAGCAGGCTGCCTGCCATCAGCACCGGGAAGTTGGTGGTGTACTGACCGTTCAGGGTGGAAAGGCCGGCAGACAGGGTCATCATGTTCAGATCGGTGTTGCAGATCAGCGGCCACATCAGGTCGGCATAAGCGAACACCGCCGTAAAGATGGCCAGTGCCGCCATGCTGGGGCCGGTCAGCGGCAGCATGACCTTGACGAAGGTCTGCCACTTGTTGCAGCCGTCCAGATACGATGCCTCTGCAATCTCGTTGGGGATGCCCAGATACGCCTGCCGCAAAAAGAAGGTGCCGAAGGCGCTGACCAGACCGGGGAACACCAGTGCGAAGATGGAGTTGGTGGCACCCATCTTAGCCAGCATCTGGTACTGCGGAATAATGAAAATCTGGCTCGGCAGCATCATCTGCATCAGCACCAGACTGAACAGCAGCTTTTTGCAGGGAAATTCCAGCTTGGCAAAGGCATAGCCCGCCATGGAGCTGAACACCACCGCAAAGATCACACGGAACAGGATCAGCAGACCCGTATTGATGTAGAGCTTGGTAAAGGGCAGACTCTGCAATGCCTTGACAAAGCTGTCCAGATTCCATTGGGAGGGCAGGATCTGCGGCGGAATCGCCATAGACTCGGCCTGCGTCTTGAAGCTGGTAAGCACCATCCATACAAAGGGAAAGATCATGCTGATGCTGCCGAGGATCAAGACCAAATAGGTAAAGAACGTTGCGACATTCTTTCTGGTATTCAGACTGGCATTCATAGTTTACACCTCGTAATTGACCCACTTCTTCTGACCGATGAACTGCACCATCGTGACCAGACCAATCAGCAGCACGGTCCACACCACAATGGCCGATGCGTAGCCCTTATTGCCGGCAACAAAGCTCTCGCGGTAGAACAGATACATCAGGCTCTGTGCGCTGGTCAGCGCAGGGTTCGTCTGCTCCACCATCATGTAAATCAGGTCGTAGACCTTCAGGGAGGCCATCAGGCGCATGATGAGCACCACAAACAGGGTGGGCGACACCATGGGCAGCGTAATGCTGAAGAACTGGCGGATCTTGGATGCACCATCCAGCTCGGCAGCCTCGTACAGGGACCGGGAAATGTTCTGGATGCCGGACAGCAGCAGCACGGCATCGTAGCCGATGGAGCTCCAGATGGAAACGATGGCACAGGTGACCAGAACGATTCCGGGGTTGGTCAGCCAGCGGATGTTCGTGCCAAGAACCTGATTCAGAATGCCGTACTCCGCATTGAAGATCCACTTCCAGACCATCGCTACCGCAGCAGGAGCCACCACCATGGGCAGGAAGAAGATGGCACGGAAGGCGGTCTTTCCCTTGATGTTTGCGTTCAGCAGCACCGCCACGATCAGCGCCAGAAAAACGCCCACCGGCACAGTGAGGATGCAGAAGTAGAGGGAGTTCCAGTTTGCCTTCCAGAATTCCACATTGCGGAACATTTCAAGGTAGTTTTCCAGACCGCAGAACTGATAAGCTCCAAAGGCTTTCGTCTTGGAAAAGCTCATGTAGATGGTCTGGAAGAAGGGGATAATATTCAGAAGCATCAGACCGATGATGGTGGGAGCTACCATGACCAGCCCCCAGAAAGATCCATCCCGACCCAGTTTTGATGTGCTTTTCATTTGGTTCCTCCCAAGCTGCATTTTCAGCCCGCGCTGGCCTGATCCACGATGTCCTGCATATTCTGCAGGCCGGTTTCAATATCCTCGGTACCTGCGTAGATTTTCAGCAGCTCATCGTTGACCTTGCTCTTCCACTCCGGGCGAGAGGCGTTGTTGACGCTCTGGACGCTGTACTCAAACATATCAATGAAGCACTGGATATTGATAGGATACTCTGCAAAGCAGCCTGCCCAGGTTTCCTCCAACCCTTCATAGGCAGGGATGGCCGCACCGCTTTCGCCCTGAATGCGCTGACCCTCCTCGCTACCGAAGAATTTTAGGACATCCTTCACGGTATCCAGATTCTTGTTGTTGGCAGCAGTGGCGTAGCACAGACCGTTGGAGATGGTCGCACGGCCGTCGCCGCTTTCCGGGTCGGGGCACTTGGGCAGAACAGCCACATCCCACTTGCCCACCATTTCGGGGTAGTTCTGCAGCTCGGCAAGGATGTTCCAGTCGCCTTCCAGGAACATTGCGCCCTTCTCGGAGAAGAAGGCGGTGCCGGGAGCGGTCTCGGCAAAGTAGGTCTGGTCCGGGCACCAGTCGTTCTGCTGGAGACCGATGTAGAACTTCATTGCCTTTTCGGTGGCAGGCTGGGTAAAGCCCGCCTGGGTCTTGTCCTCGTTCAGGATGTAGCCGCCGGCCTGATACACAAAGTTCCAGTAGCCAAGCTGGTCGTCGGCGTATGCCATATAGCCGTACTTGCCGGTGGCAGCGTGAATCTTTTCAGATGCGCTGACCAGATCGTCCCAGGTCCAGTTCTCGTCCGGGTAAGCAACACCGGCAGCATCGAACATTTCTTTGTTATACACCAGACCAACCGTGTCCTTGTCCTTGGGGACTGCATACAGGGTGCCGTTGGAGCCCATGGCGTTGGACAGCGAAATCTCCGAGAACTTGTCCTTCTCCACGATGTCGGAGCAATCTGCCAGAATCCCGTTGTCGGCATACTTCAGCAGCTCGTTGGTGTGCATCCAGAAAATATCCGGCATCTGGTTGCTGGTGGCTGCAGCCTCCAGCTTGGTCCAGTATTCGTTCCAGCTGGTGACCTGCACCTCAATGCTGACATCCGGGTGCTGCTGGGTGTAGGCCGCACACATGGCCTCCATGCCTTCCTTCTGCGCAACGTCCCAAATCTGGAAGGTCAGTTCCGTCTTGCCGCCGGAAGAACTGCTGCCGCTGTTACCGCTGCAGCCTGCCAGCATAAGTACGGCACTCATTGCTGCGGCTGCCTTTACGAAATGTCTGCGAGAGATTTTCATTTTTTTCTCCTCCAAAGTCATGATTCCGAAGTGTGGGCTTCGTATGGTGCTGCACCGGCCGGGGCGATTTTTCCTACTTTTGTCAGCTCTTACAAAAGTAGTGAGAAAATTTTGTGCATTGTCACATTGCACAGTTTCTTTTCTCTTGTTGCACGATTATTATACCATTTGCCAGCGGCTTCGTAAATGCAAAAATGCTACTTGTTATATCTCAATTTGAAGGAATACTACGAATTGTGTTGAAGTCATCACGCATTTTGGTATATAATAAGAAAAAACGGACGGGAGGCGTCTTGTATGCAAGAACGTACAAAAAGAAACGTGTCAACGGAAACAAAATTAAAGTTCCATGTGTTTCAGGATGAGCGATTCGTCGATCTCAACTTATACCAATATGGCTGGGAACGGACAGAGCCTCTGCACTCCTATGGTCCCTATGCCCGCAACCACTATCTGTTCCACTATGTCATCTCCGGCAAAGGGCTGCTGCTTGCAAACGGGCAGGAATACGCCATCGAGGGCGGACATGGGTTTCTGATTGTTCCCGGTGAGGTCACCACCTACCGTGCCGATGAACAGAATCCGTGGGAATACACTTGGATCGAGTTTGACGGTCTGCGCGCCCACGAAGCCCTGAACCTTGCAGGCATCAACGGACAGAACCCTGTGTACTCGTCTGCAAGCGCCAAAGCCGGGCGGCTGCTGCAGGAGCAGATGCTCTTTCTTGTAAATCACAGTCAGGACAGCCCCATGCGTCAGATCGGCTACGGCTTTCTGTTTCTGGATCAGCTTGTGCAGTCCTCTGCCTCCCATCAGGCACAAAGCCCCCGCCGCCTGCGGGACTTTTATATGAAGGAGGCTTTGTCCTTCATAGAGCAGCATTACAGCGAGGATATCTCCATCGAGGATATCTCCGCCTTCTGCGGACTGAACCGCAGCTATTTCAGTAAGGTGTTTCGGGATACCATGGGCGAAAGCCCGCAGGGGTTCCTGCTGCACTACCGCATGGCACGGGCGGCACAGCTGCTGACCGAAAGCCGCCTGCCCATCAGCACCATCAGCACCATGGTCAGCTATCCCAATCAGCTTCACTTTTCCCGTGCGTTCAAAAATGTATATGGCATCAGCCCGCGGGACTATCGTGCAAAGCATCTTGCACTATAAAAATGGGTCTTATTCTGCGCTGTACGCCTTTCGATTTTTCCGACATATAAAAACGCCCCCCTTTGTCAGACCGAATCCTGTCGGCACCGGTGTCCATGTTAAGCTGACAGGCCCTTGCATCGTACTTCATACTCTTGTCCCTTCTGCCTTACGTCACTCTTACCGTGGTCTGTCGTGCTTTCTGATGATACGGTCCGGGACGCTTTTCGAAGGAAGCAGTGGATTCGTTCTGCTTTCCAAAGAATACAAAAAATCCGAACCCTTCCCCTATTGGGAAAAGTTCGGATTTTGTTGTTGTGGTGCATCTCTAGGGGCTCGAACCCTGGGCCCACTGATTAAGAGTCAGTTGCTCTTGCAAGTAGCAAGCTCTCGTGGTGTATTTCCATAGCAAACGCTTTAAGGCTCAAATTTGTTCGGAGTTTATGCTTTGTTGTCATGCGGTTGCAGGTGACATAAAAGCGGTTTACTCCGTACAATGGGTATTAAGATTTTGAACAGCACACCAATTTTGGAACACCCATCCAGCATAGCGACCTCGTCAAGATCGCGGGGAATGCCGCGCATATACTGCACAATCAAGAAAATGAAGAACGCATAGCCGAAAACCCAGGGTAGCGTCATGGAAACCAGAGTATTGGACAGACTGACTTTTTCATGATGATGTACTGTGGCACAACCATGATCTGAGAGGGAATCATCATCGTCGTGACGGTGCAGCCAAACCAGAAGTTGCCCCCCTTGAACTCTACACGGGATAGCGTTTCGGTGCGTGTAGTGTAAATCAACCTCGTTCATTGCCCACATTATTTCTCGCAGCGTACTCACCTGCTCTTTTTCCGGTGAGACCACCGGGGAACTGTATTCGTCCCCGGACGCATAAGAAGAAGAGACCGCTAAGACATCCCCGTCAACGAATGTAATATACATCGTTGGCGGTAATGTCTTGGCGGTCGTGCTGCATGGTGTCGGAGATTTCTTTCGGCTTGTCGCGGCATTCCTCTGTGAGGGTTTCTACAGCATCCTGCACGGAGATCGTATTATGGCAACGCAGATGCCGTGCCGCACACCGAGCCGCAGCGAGGCGCTTCGGAGCGCAACCGCCGCTTGCGGCGGCTCTTGGCGCGGAGATCCGCCTGAGGGATGCTCAAGCCGTCAGGCGGGAATTGTGCGGTGTTGCATTAGGTTTAACCGTAGGAAACATGAACTTGTTTGAACGCCTGGTTGTCGTTGTTGGTTGCTCATTTCTACCTGAGTAAAAGAATAACCAGTTTTATTGGTTTTCTTTTTTGCTTTTATAACATTCTGTAATGTAATCCAGCAGTGCCATATTTTTCAGGCGATAGATGGCTTCCTCTATAGAGCTTTACTTACTGACTTCTGCGCAATTTGCATAGAAGTTCAATTTTCCATAACGAAAAAATGAAAACATGGGAGAAGTTGTCCCTGATTATTTAGTGTCAAACGATTTATTCAAGAGGATTTGCAAAATCTGGCTGAAGAACTGAGGGAAACGGAGCAGCAGCTCTCCAAACTAGATGAAGGAAGAAAAAACAATATGATTGCCATCCGTGACTTGGAAATGACAAAAGAAAGGCTACGCATCTTTTGCAGAGTATGCAAAAGATGCGTAGCTGGAGGTTCTGGTCACATTGATCCAGACTATCGTAGAAAGAATTTATATCGTCGATAAAGATGATGAACGTTTCTGTCACATCTTCATCAAAGGCTGTGCGGACGAGGATTATACCGGCTTCTTCCAGACAGCCGGTTACATAGAGCAAAATACTACCCCTGTGTGTGATTCAGAACAGTATTGCATTGACAATATATTTTTTACATATGTTTTTATTCGTCACTTCTTTCCTCCACTAAGCAGATTATATCAAAGTGAATCAGAGTTGATTCACTTTTTTGAGTCAAGATTTTTGGATGAATCTAAACTGATTCACTCTGGAGTATATGTGAATTTGTATGTGTATCCGACTTGATTGCCCCCGCTTTGGGCGAGAACGTGTTTTGCTAGCATAGCGTTTGGATATCCACAAACGCATTTCTGGGGTGTTCCCCAGACCCCCTCGCTGCTCTTGTATGACGATAGTGACGCAGATGACGCTGTTTTGGGGATATCCCTATACCATATCCCAGATTCAGCGTCATTAGCGTCATCTGCGTCATTCTGATTTTGTATTTCTCGTAATATCACTATTTTTGTTTCGAGCAGTAGTAAACTGTAAGCGTCATTTCACTATAAGCGTGACGGTGATGACGATGATGACGGTGTTCGTGGGATAGGGTAAAGGGGTATATCAAAAACATCGTCATCACCGTCAGCATCGTCATTCTACAGGCAAGCCGTTTTAATCTGCGGCTTGCCTGTTTTATTTTGAGTAATGTGGCAGGGTTTTTGCCCC
>NZ_FUYF01000044.1 GCF_900167555.1 Gemmiger formicilis
GTGCGAATTGTTCTTCAGCGCGGTGGCGGTTGGTATGCCCTGAATTACAACACCGAAAATACCAATTGTATCGTTTGGCACCTGAACTCCGCTGCGGACAAGGATACCGTTATTACGCTGGAACCGGCTGTAAGTTTCGGTGGCGTATATCGTCTGAAACTGGCACAGTGTAATCCTTTAACTACGATTCGTCCGTACGGATACATGGCTGGCGAATAACGGGAACGGGAACTGCATCGGGCAGTTCCCGTTTCTTATTTTTTGATTAAAACGCCATCGTCCATATCGTAAAGCGTTTGAAGCGGAGAGACTTCCCCACTAATAGTGACATAGTAAAAGTCGGTATTGTCTCCATGCTTGTCAATGATTTCATATTCGATAAATGGTTGTGATGTAATACCATCACCAGGAAATGATGTATCACGATACTTTACAGATAAAGTCGGGTCATCTGAATATATCTTAGCGGCGGTTTCCCGGTCCAAATGGTAATAATCGTTATAATGAAGGCCTTGGAAAGATAATGTGTGCAGCCCATTGGTATATATGTAAACGCCTGCGGAGAGGCTTTGCTTTTGCATACCATTTAATCCAGCATAGTCGGAAACTCGCTGCATTGCTTCAGATGGGATAAAAACTCTTTTGTCATCGATATCATCAAAATTTTTATGCAACACAGATAATGAATAATCCACTTTTGGAATTTGATTGTAAACATCCTCGGAAGCTGAAAGAAAAATGTCTTTAGGCTGCGTAATCGTGGTTTGCCCTGTAGTTAAATCATCTTCAAAATAGGCGACTATATACCAGCCGGAATGACATTCCTCAGAATCTTTTCCAGAATAGGAGCCTTGATTATGAAATTGTAAAAGACCTTCACCCCCTTGGCCTAAGCTACCTTCTATCCGATATTCTTGTCCGTTTGAAGTAAAACAGATATATGATTTTTGCGGATACGTTTCAAAATGGCAATCAGTTACTACGCCTGTCAAATACTGCTCATGATTGGCTAAGAGCCAAAAAGATTCCGATGTATTACTAAGTGCTTTGTTTAAAACAGAAGACTCAGGCGTCGAAATAATTTGAGGTGTAGATGGCAAATCAGAAGCATTCTGTTTGGGGCTGTTTGAAGCAGGTGCTCTACTTTCAGAATCGCTCGAGTTGGAAGAAGATTGTGCTATGGTGATACCACATCCAGAAATCACAAAAGCAGTTAATGTAATTGAAATCATTGCGAGTGCTTTTGGTCTTTTCATAAGTAAACCCTCCTTTTAGGCAAGAAATCCTATTATCATCAAGTTAAAAAAGCAGTAGCACGACACACTTTGTATTTATTCCTCATATAAAATACATAGAAAATTCTTTGAACAGCTTCGGAGGCGCGTATGAAGGGGAAAGCATAGCATTCTGAAAAAGGTCGGTAACATCACAGATTTTGCGTTGATTTTTTAATATTAGTTTACAAAAATCTGTTCCCATTCTCTTTACTTAATGAACGTTCACAAAAGCACCTGACGAGGTGCAAGAACAAAATTCAATGAAGGAGTGAAAAAATAATGGCTTACACTTTTGAGCACTCTTACTATTTCCGTCCGTATCGCGGCAACAGCAGTTTCTGGCTGAATCGCTATGGCAATGGTAGCATTGCAGATCACCAGAAAGCTACGCTGTATGCGGCAACTGGTGCAGCAGATCAACGCCTTAAAATCCATCAGGTTAGCGGTGGTTGCCAACTGCTTTCTGACCTCAACAATGCGTATGGTCTGAACATCTATGGCCGCGGGGCTAGCAGCGTGTGCGATTTCTTTCGGGTTTCTGGTAACGAAAGAGATGCGCTGATTGATCTGCTGACTGTCGATGCAGCCAACAACCTGTACCGCATCAAGATGATCAACCACAACCTGTACCTGACTCCGGCATCCAATTCGAACGGTGCTTCTCTGACGTGGGAAAGTGCATCTGGTGCAGATAATCAGGTATGGCAGCTTTGCACTACGCAGACTAGCGGCGGTGGTAGCACTAGCGGGAAAATTGTTATCCCTGTATGGCTGAGCCAGAAAAATCATCCGGTACCTTGGTTCCAAGGCAATGGGTGTGCTGTTACGGCGGGCATTATGGCTGCGGCGTATCGGGACAGAGAAAATTATACGGTGACCTCTTTTGATGGATACGTTACCACAAGCGATGGGAACATCAAACTCTGGAATTCCAACAAAGGTTACACATGGCTGACGAAAAATGGTTGGAGCTTTATTTTGGATACGGAGGTGGCAAAACGCCCGACGGATGCAGAAACGGTGGCATATATTAAATCTATCATTGATACAGGTATCCCGCCAATTTGCTATTGCCCCGGTGGGAAGGGGCATTGGATGCTCGCATTTGATTATACGAGCGGCTCCAGTTTTGAAGATATCATCATTATTGATCCGGCAGACGGTACGAGAAAATCTTTGGCAGCGGGCATGAATCTTAGTTGCTACGGTACATCTTTGGGAATTACCAAAATCCGCAAAGCACCATCTAAACATTGACGTCAAAAGCGCTGCAATAACGGCAAACTTCATGTAAAGGAAGAACTACAAGAATCGAGGGAGACTGGGAGACTAGTCTCCCTTGATTTTGTCACCCGAACATGGTGGTATGAAATTCATCAATACGCCAACCATCAGACAATTTAATCATGCGTATTGGATATTCGATAGTGTAAACATCAATTGAATCATTTGGGCCATTCCATCCATTTCGATCATAGTGGGAAATCAATGTGAAATCAATGCTGTTTTCTGAACTGCAAACCAAGCGATACGTGTCGGGAAAGGCTTCATTAACTTGAATGGTTGTACCATACACCATATCTTTTTTGAGGCTGTAGTTGACCGCAACATCTCCATCGTAATCAATGAACTTTACAGAATAGTCGGAGTTAGCAAGAAAACTATCTGTGAAAATTTGGTGGATATGATTTGAAAATTCATAAAAATTAGCATCGTATAAAACATAGTCTTCGTCTATGTAAACGACAGCTTCGTTATCGTCCAAAACAGGTCGATAGCCCCATAGATACATAAGGTTATCTCCCATACCGTACAATCCATCTTTAGCATCATAAGCAACCCGATACAATTCTTGTTGGTCAGTTGTTAAAAAGGAAAGATCCGAATATTCCTTTGTGGTATCTATAGGGGATTGTTCTGGGGTGTCTGTTGCTACAGGACTTGATGGAGCAGAACTTTCCGATTTAGAGATGCTTGAATCTGTAGTGAATGTACTTTCCTCGTGGCTATTGGAAAGAACTGAACCGTCTTGGGACTTGCTAGAAGGAGCAGGCTCTTCTAATGAAATATCACAACTCGATAAGAAGCAGACGCTTAACGCACTTAAAAGAACAGATGCTGCTTTTTGAAAATTCATAATCTTACCCCCTTAAATACTAAATAGCAATCTTGATATTTCTAAAATATCGGTTTACAAAAGATGCATTATATTCTCTTTACTTAGTGAACGTTCACAAAAGCACCTGACGAGGTGAAAAAACAAAAATGAAAGGAAGTATACCTATGGGCTATGAAAATGGCAAAATCTATTGGATTGTCCCCCAAAACAATACCGGTATTGCTTTAAGCGTTTATGGCAATACGCAGGTTTCTCAGAATCGAAATGTGATTGTGTGGAGCAAGCAGGATGTTCTTGACCAGCTTTGGCGAGTCGATATCGACAACGGCTTTGCCCGAATCAAAAGCGCAATCAATTATGATTACGCTTTGAATATCTGGCTGGGGTCTTCTAACTATGGTAACTGTGATATCCATACTTGGAGCGACAATAAGAATGATTCTAAAATTAATTTTAAGACGATTGATGCAAGCCGAAACCTCTATCTAATCCAGTGCTACCGCAATGATGCGGATAATAACCTGTACCTGACGGCAGAAAGTACTGCAAGCGGCGCAAATGTCAAGTGGGCCGCGCGCAATACCGGTGCAAATCAGGTATGGCAGCTAATCGAGAAAACCAATGCGGGTGGCAACACTGGTACAGGCGGTGGCCTCGGCCCCTATGGCAAATATGTATATCCCACGTACTGTAAGAAACTTTCTGATGATTTCCGACTCAAGGCAACCGACACTGAACGACAGCATCTGGGAATTGATATCCGCGATAAGCATGCAGACCATGGTGTCTATGCATTTGCGGATGGCGTAGTTTCTTTTGTTCAAGATGCAAATCATCCGGACTCCGGTACTAATATGTGGACTATGGGCAACTGCATTGCTATTAATCATAGCAATCCTACCACGAATATGTCGGGCCAATATGCGCGTACCCTTTATATGCATTTGCTTTCGGCTCCAACTTTAACTCCCGGCCAGCAGGTGAAGAAAGGCGATCGCATCGGTACGATTGGAAACACGGGAAAGTCTACCGGTCCGCACCTGCATTTCGGCCTATTTGTAGGTAACGATGCTCGAATGGCTCCCGGTGTGAAAGGCTGGACTTCAATTAGTCTTTTGCCGGTGGTAGACCCCATCAATGCATTGCCGTTTTATCATGTTGATAGGTCTTGATTGATATGTAACATATAAAATTACTTACTAAAGCTTTATTGGCAGGGACAGCAAAAATCCCTTGTGGGTATTTGGTTGCTGTACCTGCTTTTACTGTATACTTTTAACTTGCGAAATACGAATAGGTGAAAACCGATAAGAATTATTTTGGGAGAATACAATTTGCTCAAGATAAACTGTGGAATCCTCTCCCGGATTATAAAATTGATTTTCTAGGATAGCAGAATATTCTCCATTTCCCTTTAATAAGGTGTTCTCTTGGATAGTGGTTCCAGCCAATGAATTTTCATAGCCCCATGTCACACAAAGCATCCCGTCTGGGGCGCGGTCAGATGCAGATTCAGCCAAAGAAGAAAAGTCGTATTGGATTCCAAACAGTTCATATGCGGCTTCTTCAAAATCGGAAATTGGAAAATAAGGCACACCATCTTCGTTGGTTTGCAAAGGAAGCCCTTTGTCGGAAGCGGCCTGTGTTAAGCAGAGGGATACAGCCCACCTTAAATACTGCCTGGACTCATCGGATTCAGACAAAATAACTTTTGTATTACGCCCACTTAAAATACCCAACAACTTACTATCATTCAGAAAGTCTTCAATCTCTGCCAAGTCAATGTCGAAAGGATCAGCGGGCATCCAATCGGACGTATCTATTTCCTTTTGCATAATATCCTCGGACGGTTCTGCCTCGGATGCCGTATCCTGTGGATTTTCTACCATAGGCGTTGACGAAGCAGGCTCATCTGGCACAGGAGAGACCGTAGCAGAGGGGATTACGGTAGAAGGCTGAGACAAGCTGGGCGATGAACCCGATGTGGAAGGCGATTGACAGCCTGTTAAAAGCAAAGTACTTAAGGTAATCGGAAGAATAATTTTAGTAATCGGATGCTTCATAACAGATACCTCCTTTGAATTTTTCTGCGAAACAGCCCGGAAAATTGAAAAGCGGTAACAGTATACGTGATGATTATTGCTTGATTCCCCAATAATGACGTAATTTCTCTAATGCAGTCTTTTTGCATTTGTTTATGGCTTGCCGAGATTTCTTGTCTCTTGCAGCAATCTCCTGAATGCTATATTGACGGAAAAAGTGATCATAGATGACATGGTATTCGTCAGCTGTCAACGCACGTTGAAGATCCATCAGCAAGAGATTTGAGTATGTATCAGACTCACCAAAGTTAGAATCAAACTGCAACGAATCGAAGCCTGACTTGTCCTCGATGGACACCGTTGGAATTTTGTGCCGGTTGCCCTTCGAAAGTGCGATATAATGATGATATATCGTCTTATTGATATAGCTGATGATAGCACCATCAGTGCTTGAAGTCAACTTATTGAGATGTAAATTTTTAATGAAAGCCAACAGAAAGCACTGAAGCTCTTGCAGTGCATCTTCCGTTTGCAGGAAGTATGCATACTTCTTGAGCAAGGGAGAAAACTTCTCCAGAAAGCAAGCGCCTGCTCTTTGTCGCCGTCTTGGATAGCTTGAATACAAGAATAAAGAGATGATTTCATTTTCTTCTTCCCCTCCTGAAAGGGGAAAGAGAAAAATCATCTGTAAATGTAAACCAGTTTCAAAAATATTTTTTATTAAGTGTCGAACGATTTGAGTAAGATGGCGCGTGCTCGGTGTATGCGGGTTTTAACGTTTGATTCACTTGAATTTGTAATTTTCGCAATTTCACGAATAGAGTACCCTTTTACTCTCAGAACCAATGTTCGGCGGTAAATTAAAGGCATATCAGAAAGAATGCTGACCGCTTTGTCTAACTGTAGATTTGTTAATGCGATTTCCTCCGGATCTTTAAGATTGTCGAAGATGGCGGAGTAATTTTCATAATCAGACAGAGCACCTCGGCGGCGCTCCCATTTTCGAAGGAAGTCAATTGTTCGCTCACGAGTTAGAATGTATAAATACGATTGGAGAGATTTTTCGTTGTCAATCTGTCATTCGCGGCCTTTCACCCCGAGAGTGCATACCCCTGCCTCGTTACGGTTTTTAAATCATTTTGCCCCAAGTCCAGCTTCTTCCGTAATTTCGCGATATGTACATCGACCGTCCGTGTCTGAATCGGAGTTGTGATATGCCAAGCGGATGACAGCAGAAGATTTCGGGAGCAGACACGCCCGGAATGGTCGAGCAATGTGACAAACAGCTGATACTCCATGGCAGTCAGGTGAATCGACTGGCCCTCTTTTTTAACGGTACGGTTAGATTCATCTATAGAAAGATTTTTATAGTACCTCATCCGGAACCCCTATCATATCATAGTCATCCATAAGAGCCTGTCCGATTGCCCATGCGAGAAAGAATGCTGCGCATACCAGAAAAATCGGAATCCACATTGCGTTGTAGCTTTCTCCGTTGGCGTTATAGCCTTGGTTTTGCCAAAGAGCCGCAGCATGAAATAGAGGATAGAAACCCAACCACTCGATACCATTTTTCATTCCGGAAAGGCTCAGCAGCGCGGGCAGGCAATAGGCAACTGCGCTGATAAAGAGCGCAGTCAGCAAATTCCCCAATTTCTGTCCCAGCCATAAGGTAATCCGGCTCATGCAGAGGCAGGCCGCGAAACGACAGATTAACCAGAAAATCAGCAAATCCGACAGGGTTATAAACTTGGGTACAGCCTGCAAGTCGGAGATACTCATCGCAGGTCCCAGCAAAGAGGGAAG
>NZ_FUYF01000012.1 GCF_900167555.1 Gemmiger formicilis
CAATGCTCATGTACGGTAAAGAAGCAAGCAACCGAAAACAATAGATAGACCGCCAGCACTACACTATTCCGAACCAAAGACCAAAAGATAAGCATTTTGAGAAAATCTAAACTTTTGGATTTTCCTACAATGCCGACTACGGCGGAATCCCTCCCACTCCTTATATATTTCTTTCTGTATACATTGAATTTGTATTTAGTAAAATGCAGACAACACCACGGATCGGCTTTTGGCTGGACAATTCCAACCAAACACCGCAGCAGACAGTAGAAACCATTCTGAACGTTAGGAAGCCGGTATGATTGTTACATATAAGGGGAAGAAAAATTTCTTTTAGATACTTGTTTTCCTAAAACTGATGTGATATAATAATTCAATTCCAGAAAAGGAGTAAAAAATATGCGGCAAGGTATTCTTAAATAAAACTATAATCAAATAGTGGGAACAAAGGATTATGATAGTCCCTTTTGTAGGGGCTTAGTTTTTTGTACCCAATTTAAGAATACTTTTGCCTTATCAATTTTGACATATCCCCAAAAACAGCACTCACAAACAGGTGTATGCTGTATATGTGTATGTCCGCAAATTATCATCCCCAGTGGTAAAAGTATTTTACTGCTGGGGATTTTTATGCCCTTCGGGGCAGTAAAGGGAGGACAATCACATGAAAATAATCAATATTGGAATTCTTGCCCATGTAGACGCTGGAAAGACGACCTTGACGGAGAGCCTGCTATATGCCAGCGGAGCCATTTCAGAACCGGGGAGCGTCGAAAAAGGGACAACGAGGACGGACACCATGTTTTTGGAGCGGCAGCGTGGGATTACCATTCAAGCGGCAGTCACTTCCTTCCAGTGGCACAGATGTAAAGTCAACATTGTGGATACGCCCGGCCACATGGATTTTTTGGCGGAGGTGTACCGCTCTTTGGCTGTTTTAGATGGGGCCATCTTGGTGATCTCCGCTAAAGATGGCGTGCAGGCCCAGACCCGTATTCTGTTCCATGCCCTGCGGAAAATGAACATTCCCACCGTTATCTTTATCAACAAGATCGACCAGGCTGGCGTTGATTTGCAGAGCGTGGTTCAGTCTGTTCGGGATAAGCTCTCCGCCGATATTATCATCAAGCAGACGGTGTCGCTGTCCCCGGAAATAGTCCTGGAGGAAAATACCGACATAGAAGCATGGGATGCGGTCATCGAAAATAACGATAAATTATTGGAAAAGTATATCGCAGGAGAACCAATCAGCCGGGAAAAACTTGTGCGGGAGGAACAGCGGCGGGTTCAAGACGCCTCCCTGTTCCCGGTCTATTATGGCAGCGCCAAAAAGGGCCTTGGCATTCAACCGTTGATGGATGCGGTGACAGGGCTGTTCCAACCGATTGGGGAACAGGGGAGCGCCGCCCTATGCGGCAGCGTTTTCAAGGTGGAGTATACAGATTGCGGCCAGCGGCGTGTCTATCTACGGCTATACAGCGGAACGCTGCGCCTGCGGGATACGGTGGCCCTGGCCGGGAGAGAAAAGCTGAAAATCACAGAGATGCGTATTCCATCCAAAGGGGAAATTGTTCGGACAGACACCGCTTATCCGGGTGAAATTGTTATCCTTCCCAGCGACAGCGTGAGGTTAAACGATGTATTAGGGGACCCAACCCGGCTCCCTCGTAAAAGGTGGCGTGAGGACCCCCTCCCCATGCTGCGGACGTCGATTGCGCCGAAAACGGCAGCGCAAAGAGAACGGCTGCTGGACGCTCTTACGCAACTTGCGGATACTGACCCGCTTTTGCGCTGCGAGGTGGATTCCATCACCCATGAGATCATTCTTTCTTTTTTGGGCCGGGTGCAGTTGGAGGTTGTTTCCGCTTTGCTGTCGGAAAAATACAAGCTTGAAACAGTGGTAAAGGAACCCACCGTCATTTATATGGAGCGGCCGCTCAAAGCAGCCAGCCACACCATCCATATCGAGGTGCCGCCCAACCCGTTTTGGGCATCCATCGGACTGTCTGTTACACCACTCCCGCTTGGCTCCGGTGTACAATACGAGAGCCGGGTTTCGCTGGGATACTTGAACCAGAGTTTTCAAAACGCTGTCAGGGATGGTATCCGTTACGGGCTGGAGCAGGGCTTGTTCGGCTGGAACGTAACGGACTGTAAGATTTGCTTTGAATACGGGCTTTATTACAGTCCGGTCAGCACGCCGGCGGACTTCCGCTCATTGGCCCCGATTGTATTGGAACAGGCATTGAAGGAATCAGGGACGCAACTGCTGGAACCTTATCTCTCCTTCACCCTCTATGCGCCCCGGGAATATCTTTCCAGGGCTTATCATGATGCACCGAAATACTGTGCCACCATCGAAACGGTCCAGGTAAAAAAGGATGAAGTTGTCTTTACTGGCGAGATTCCCGCCCGCTGTATACAGGCATACCGTACTGATCTGGCCTTTTACACCAACGGGCAGAGCGTATGCCTTACAGAACTGAAAGGGTATCAGGCCGCTGTCGGCAAGCCAGTCATCCAGCCCCGCCGTCCAAACAGCCGCCTGGACAAGGTGCGCTATATGTTTCAGAAGATAATGTAACGTCTTGCGCAATGCAAGCGTTCATTGCTGGCTATTGCGAAATATCATTGATAAAATCAGTATCAGAGAGGAGAAACTATTTTGAACCAGGAACAGACGAATATTACAACAGGAAAGCAAATACGTCATCTGCGAACACAATTGGGAATGACACAGGAAGAACTAGCCGGGGAATTGAATGTTACCCGGCAGGCACTATCGAATTGGGAGAGAGATGTTAATGAACCCGATTTAAATATGTTGAAAAAAATTTGCTTTCTTTTTGGAGTCAACATGGACGATTTTGCGAAGGAGGTAATAACAAAGATGGAAACATATGAAAAAAAGGAGAAACGACAATTTAATAAGTACGATATGGCAATTGGACTTTTTTATGGTGTTGGTATATTTCTTGGCATTGGTATTTTCTTTGTTGGCGGTTTTATGACAATGTCAGGTGCAGGGTGGGGAGCATCACTATTTGGCGGTGGCTGTTTTTCTCTTGTATTTGGCTTGATATGCCATGCAGTTATTACATTGAGAAGAAATGACAAATGATGACATATCCTGCTTTCTATACTTTTCGGTAATACCGAGTAAAAAAAGCCGCTGCTTTTGGCTTTCCAATAGCGGCGGCTTAATGCAAGCGGCGGCAAAGGGAAATATCCTTTGAATACCTTACAGAAGAAAAGTTTTGCAGCATTACAAAAATAAAAGCCTATACCATTTTGGAAAGAAAAGATACATAATAGTCAAGACGACAACAATCAGAAGTTATGGAGGGTAACAATGGAATATAGTAAGGAAGATTTAATGGAAGCAAAAAAGCAAATTTTGGGAGTGGGAGAGAACATGGGAACAGAGGAAAGTAAAAAAATCTGGGAGGAGAACGCACAATTTTGGGATAATGCAATGGGTGACGAATCTAATGAATTTCACAGAGAGGTAGTGCGCCCCAAAGTAACGGAACTTCTATCTCCTAATCCTGCGGATTACATTTTGGATATTGCGTGTGGCAATGGAAATTATTCTTCGTATCTTGCACAAAGAGGTGCTTCGGTTGTCGCTTTTGATTACAGCAAAAAAATGATAGAATTGGCTAAAAGACGGCAATCACAATATGCAAAACAAATTGAATTTTGTGTGGCGGATGCGACCGATAGAAAAAGTATATTAGAATTAAAAAGAAATCGAGCCTTTACGAAAGCAGTTTCTAATATGGCAATTATGGATATTACGGACATTGAACCACTTCTTATGGCTGTTTATGAACTGTTGCAGGAAAGCGGAATTTTTGTCTTTGCAACGCAACACCCTTGTTTTGTCACGTTGACTGAAAAATATATGACACCGCACAGTTACTATGATATAGCGATTGAAGGGCAACCGAAAGAGCAGATTTATTATCATCGTTCCATACAAGATATTTTTAACCTTTGTTTTAGAGCTGGATTTGTCATTGATGGATTTTATGAAGAATGTTTCAAAACCAACAAAGAAATTCCTATGGTAATGATAGTAAGGCTTAAGAAGGTAAAACGTGATAGCTTAAAATAAATTCAAGTTTGTCGGGTAAATAGCAAACCCAGCCGAGCCAGTCAACGATAAAATGAACGCCGCTTCGCGCCGTCGTTGACAGCCCCGCCCGTCTTTGCTGGTAGGCAATCAAGGGGCGACAGCAAGGAGTACTGCCGCCCCGCACTATTATTCAGAGAGGGGGAATTTCCATGACCGAAGATGAAGCCTACAAGGTGCATATCCAGTACACATTCAATGCCTTTTGCAAGGTAGTCATTCGTCACGCAGCCATAGATAAAATCTTGAAGCTGCGCCGGAGGTGGGAACGGGAAGTTTCCCTTGATTATCTGATGAGTGAAAAGTTTGTCCAGCTTGCCGAGCCGGAGTAGCTTGAAGAATATCTTTTTACCGCCTGCGGCCAGACCGCCGTTCTGTATCATGCGGAGCTTGCCGCCGCCCTTGCCCTTTTGCCGGAGCAGACGCAGGAAGAAATTTTTCGTTACTATTTCCTGCGCCAGCCGCAGCGAGTGATCGGCGTACATATTGGCCGGACACGCAGCACAGCGGGGCGGCATATCCGGCTTGCCTTGCAGCGGTTAAGGCGGCTCATGGAGGGAAATGACTATGAGTAAACTTCTCCCCTATGAAACAATCGTCAAAGCCCATGAGGGCGACCCGGACGCAATCGACACCATTCTTTCCCACTATGCCGGATATATCCGCTACTGTTCCAAAGTACACGGGAAAGTCAACGCCGAAGTTGAGGAACATATAAAGCAACAGCTCATTGCCGCCCTGTTCAAATTTCGCTTTGACCGATAAACAAAGAACAAACACTGGCTGTCATTAGCGGTTTCACTCCAGCCAGTTTACAATTCATCTATTCCTAAAGGAAGCAGGTCATAGTATAATAGAACCAACGACAAATATACTTTTAGGGGAGATATAGCAATATGAAAAGTAATAAATACTTAACTATTGGCTTATTAACAGGATTTATTGTCGGTGGTTGCATAGGTGTGTTGGCATGGGCGTTTTTGCAAAATCTTTTTGCTATTTCTATTTGTGCAGGTATCGGAATGTTGATTGGAATTGTTATAGGTACATTGATTGATTATGAAAAAAATAATCATCAAGAGAAATAGAAAAAATGCACAATGCCTTAAAGGGAAAACAGGAATTTATTGTGCTATCCATCATCGGGCCAACCTGACCTGAACTTTCAAAACTGAATATCCACCGCCCATCGGCGGCCAGCGAAAGCAGTAAGTCTGAAAAAGATTTGCTGCTTTTTTCTTTATCCGTTTGGCAAAATCGCAAAGTCATCCGTAGTAGGTAGGTGAAGCCGGAAACAAAAAATTTTCTGCGGCGGTAGCCAAATCTGCATTTTCTGTATTTCTAAGGCAAAGGAAAATTTGAGAAAATTCCCGGCAAGCGGGTAGCTGGCGGCCTTTGAAATGTATCTTTAGCGGAAAGAAAGAACTGCGGGTAAAAATCGCCCCACGCCGTAAGATTTTTGCAGAAATCCGGCCAAAACAGGCGGCAGCTATACGAGTAGTAAGTGCAAGGGGAAATCTACGGCTTACTTAGAGCAAGTTTCTACCACGGTGCCAAAATCCGCAATTCTGCGGTTTTGCCCCTCGCGGGAAACTTGTTGGGGAGTGCCTTCCCCAAACCCTGCTATGCGGCTTACGCCGCAAAAATATTTCTGTCCGGCAGACAGGAAATGCCCCGAAAATAGCTAACAGACCAGCCCATTTTTTGTGATAAGTGAAAGGAGGTTTACAGCCCATGCCGAAGCGATACAACACCCCCCACCGCAGCCATGTTGTGAAAACCCGGCTGACCGATGAAGAATACGCCGACTTCACAGAACGGCTTGCGCCCTATGGTATCAGTCAGTCCGAATTTCTCCGGCAGGCCATCCGGCGCACTACCATACGCCCCGTACTCCATGTGTCGTCAGTCAATGACGAGCTGCTCTCCGCTGTCGGGAAGCTCACAGCCGAGTACGGCAGGATTGGCGGCAATCTCAACCAGATTGCCCGCACCCTCAACGAGTGGCATAGCCCCTACCCGGCTATGGCAAAGGAATTGCGGGAAGCGGCCGCCGACCTTGCCGCCCTCAAGTATGAAGTCCTAAAGAAAGTAGGTGACGCCGTTGGCAACACTCAAGCATTTAGGCTCTAAGAACGCCGACTACGGAGCCGCCGAACAATACCTGCTCTTTGAGCATGACGAATTTACTATGAAGCCCGTCCTTGATGAAAACGGCAGGCTTATCCCCCGTGAGGATTATCGCTTGTCCACGCTGAACTGCGGCGGCGAGGATTTTGCCGTTGCGTGTATGCGCTCCAATCTCCGCTATGAGAAAAATCAGCGGCGGGAGGATGTGAAAAGCCACCACTATATCATCAGCTTTGACCCACGGGACGGGCCGGACAACGGCCTGACCGTAGACCGGGCGCAGGCGTTGGGGGAGCAATTCTGTAAAGAGCATTTCCCCGGCCATCAGGCCCTTGTCTGCACCCACCCGGACGGGCATAACCACAGCGGCAACATCCATGTGCATATCGTCATTAACAGCCTGCGGATAGAGGAAGTGCCGTTCCTGCCCTACATGGACAGGCCAGCGGACACGAAAGCCGGGTGCAAGCACCGCTGCACCGACGCAGCCCTACGCTACTTCAAGTCCGAGGTCATGGAGATGTGCCACCGGGAAGGACTTTACCAAATCGACCTCTTGAACGGCAGCAAGAACCGTGTCACAGACCGGGAATATTGGGCGCAGAAAAAGGGACAGGCCGCACTGGACAAGCAGAACGCCCCCATGATTGCAGGCGGTATCACGCCCCGGCAGACCAAGTTTGAAACGAACAAGGAGAAGCTGCGGCAGACCCTACGGAAAGCCCTTGCCACCGCTGCCAGCTTTGACGAGTTTTCCTCTCTGCTGTTGCGGGAGGGTGTGACCGTCAAGGAGAGCCGGGGGCGGCTGTCCTACCTCACGCCAGACAGGACGAAGCCTATCACCGCCCGGAAGCTGGGCGGCGACTTTGACCGCACCGCCGTCCTTGCCGTTTTGGAGCAGAACGCCCAGAGGGGCGTAACGGTTCGCTACACCCCGCAGCACCAAGCCGCCAGAGCCGCCGAACAGACCGCAGCCATACCCGAATACCTACACGCCGGGAAAGGCCGCTTACAGGGCGAAAAGACAGGGAAAATCGACCCCAGACAGGACAGTGTGCAGCGGCTTGTGGACATTGAGCAGAAGATGGCCGAGGGCAAGGGCAAAGGCTATGAACGATGGGCGAAGATACACAATCTGAAACAGGCCGCCAAGACCCTGACCATCTACCAACAGTACGGCTTTTCTTCCCCGGAACAGCTTGAAGCCGCCGTTGCTACCGCCTATCAGGAAATGCGCCAGACCAGCGGCGAACTGAAAGCACTGGAAACGAAGCTGCAAGGGAAAAGGGAGTTGCGGCAACAGGTACTTGCCTATGCCAAGACCAAGCCCATCCGCGAGGGGCTGAAAGCGCAGAAATCCGAGAAAGCCCGCGCCGCATACCGCCAGGCAAACGAGAGCGATTTTATCATAGCCGAAGCCGCCGCCCGGTATTTCAAGGCACAGGGGCTTACCAAGCTGCCCGGCCGAAAAGCGTTGCAGGCCGAGATCGAGCAGCTTATCTCCGAGAAAGACGGCCTGTACAACACCTATCACGAACAGAAGCAGCGGTTCAGGGAGTTGCAGACCGTCAAGCGGAACATCGACCAGATTTTGCGCCGGGAAGAGCCGCACCGCAGAAAGGAGCAGAGCCATGAACGATAAGCCGTCCCGCATGGACTACCGCCAGCACCAGGCAGCCCGCCGCCTTGTGCATGAGTGCTGTAACTACGACGAGGGGAACTGCCTGCTGTTAGACGACGGGGAGCCTTGCGTGTGCGTCCAGAGCATTTCCTATTCCCTCATGTGCCGCTGGTTCCGTGTGGCTGTCCTGCCCCTTGACGGGGAGCTGGCCGCAGCCCTCTTGTACCGGGGGAGCCGGAAACGCTGCGCGGTCTGCGGGGCGGCCTTTGTCCCCAAATCCAACCGGGGGAAATACTGCCCCGGCTGCGCCGGGTGCATGAAGAAACGCAAAGCCGCCGAGAGAAAGCGGAAACAAAGGCAGAAATGTCACGCTTTAGAGCCTTTCAAACCCGCATAAATCAAGGCTTTTTTCGTGGGTGTCAAAGGGTATGCGATACATTTATCCTTTCCCCCCGGAAATGCCGTCCTAATGCGTGACAAAGCCCAAAAACGACACAACACAGAGGGAGGTGATACTATCGCTGATTATATCAGGGCAGACACCACGCTGCCCGCCTATCTTCCATACCCCCGTTTCCTGCTGAAAATGGAGATTTCACAGACCGCCAAGCTGCTGTATGCGCTTTTATTAGACCGCTCCACCCTGTCACAGAAGAACGGCTGGCAGGACGGCGAGGGCAGGATATTCATTGTCTACCCCGTTGCGGAGATAGCGGAAATGCTGGACAAGGGTTGTACCGCCATCAAGGGAGCCTTGAAAGAACTGGACGCAGCCGGGCTTTTAGAACGGGAACGGCGGGGCTTCTCCGCACCCAATCGGCTTTATGTGAAAGTGCCGCCTGTCCCAGTGGTACGGTTTTCCGACCAACTGATGGCCGGAAAAGCGACCCTCATACAGTCGGAAAAGCGACCTTATGACGGTCGGAAAACCGACCCTATGATGGTCGGAAAACCGACCCCTAACAAAACTAATATAAACAACTTAATAGAGAACCAAACAATGAGAGCGAGTGGGGAGCCGCCCACAGCTTATGGCCGATATGAGAATATTTTTCTGTCAAAGGACGAATATGACGAGTTACAGGCAGAATACCCGGACAGGCTGGAACGGCTGATTGAGGAAATGAGCCATTACCTTGCCGCCAGCGGGAAAGCCTACCAGAATTATGCCGCCGCCTTGCACAGATGGGCGGCCAATGACAAAAAGGGAGCCGTAAAACAGGGCATCCCCGACTATACCTGTATGGAGGGAGAAAGCTTATGACAAGTGAAATCAAAGATATTTTGGAGAACATGACAACCGCCGCCCCGGAGATGGAGGACTATATCGGCGAGGACGGACTGCTTTACTGCGGAAAGTGCCATACGCCGAAAGAAGCCTACTTCCCGGAGGGTAAGGAGCTGTTTGGCCGTGACCGCCACCCGGCAGAGTGCGACTGCCAGAGAGCCGCCCGTGAGCAGCGGCAGGCCGCCGAGGAACACCGCCGCCATGTGGAAGCCGTGGAAAATCTGAAACAGAGGGCTTTTGCCGACTCAGCCATGCAGCAATGGACATTCGAGAACGACAACGGCAGAAACCCGCAGACCGGGATTGCCCGGCGGTATGCGGAGCATTGGGAAGAAATGCAGGCCGAAAACATCGGCTGCCTGTTCTGGGGGAACGTCGGCAACGGGAAAAGCTACCTTGCGGGCTGTATCGCAAACGCCCTCATGGAGAAAGAAGTCCCCGTATATATGACGAACTTCGCCGTTATCCTGGGCGACCTCTCTCCCGGCTTTACAGGCCGGAATGAGTATATTTCCCGCCTTTGCCGCTATCCGCTGCTTATCATTGACGACTTCGGCATGGAGCGTGGCACCGACTATGGACTGGAACAGGTATTCCATGTGATTGATACCCGATACCGCAGCAACAAGCCGCTGATCGCCACCACCAACCGCCCGCTGGACGAGTTGAAAAAGCCGACAGACACGGCCCATTCCCGGATTTATGACCGACTGCTGTCCATGTGCGTCCCGATACGCTTTACTGGCGTCAACTTCCGGCAGGAAACCGCAAAGCGGAAAATGGAAACCATGAAGAAACTGCTGGCTGAATGAAAGGAGTATTGCCTATGGAGAATATCAAGCAGCACGACCACCGTACCACCCGCCGCCCCGACTGCGTGACGGAAATCCGCATGGGGAATACCGTTCTTGTCGTGTCCGGCTTTTTCAAGAAAGACACCACCAGCACCGCCGCCGACAAGATGGCGAGGGTACTGGAAGCGGAAGCCGCTGCTACACAAAAAAAGGCGATTTGACAAGCTGTAAAGAAGCAGATTTATCACTTTTACCGCTGTACAGCCGCCCCTGTTCCGTGGTACAATGAAACCACGGAATAGTGGGGCTGGCTGTCGGAAACGGAGGATTTTATGTTAAGACAAGCCACCCAAAACCTCATTACCGCCCTTTATCCGAGATTGTCCCATGAGGACGAATTGCAAGGCGAGAGCAATTCCATTTCCAACCAGAAACGGATTTTGGAAGCCTACGCCAAGCAGAACGGCTTTACCAATCTGCGCTGGTACACCGACGACGGCTACTCAGGTGCGAACTTCCAGCGGCCCGGATTTCAAGCCATGCTTGCAGACATTGAAGCCGGGAAAGTCGGCACCGTCATAGTCAAGGACATGAGCAGGCTGGGGCGTAATTACTTGCAGGTGGGATTTTACACGGAAATGCTGTTCCCTCAAAAGGGCGTGCGTTTTATCGCTGTCAATGACAACGTGGACAGCGCAAACGGCGGCATGGACAATGATTTTACCCCTCTGCGGAACTTATTTAACGAATGGCTGGTGAGAGATACGAGCAAGAAAATCAAGGCAGTAAAGAAAGCAAAAGGCATGAGCGGCAAGCCTGTAACCAGCAAGCCAGTCTATGGCTATCTCATGGACAAGGACGAGAACTATATCGTTGACGAGGAAGCCGCCCCGGTTGTCCGGCAGATTTACCAGCTTTGCCTTGCGGGAAATGGCCCGACCAAGATTGCCCGTATGCTGACGGAGCAGCAAATCCCCACGCCGGGGACGCTGGAATACCGCAGGACGGGCAGCACCCGACGCTACCACCCCGGCTATGAGTGCAAGTGGGCGACAAACACCGTCGTCCATCTGCTGGAAAACCGGGAGTACACTGGCTGTCTGGTAAACTTCAAGACGGAGAAGCCCTCTTACAAGGTCAAGCACAGCGTTGAGAACCCCATCGAGAAGCAGGCTATCTTCCCAAATCACCATGAGCCGATTATCGACACGGAAACATGGGAGCGTGTGCAGGAGTTACGCAAGCAGCGAAAACGCCCGAACCGCTATGATGAAGTGGGGCTGTTCTCTGGTATGCTGTTCTGCGCCGACTGCGGCCATGTGCTGTATCAGCAGCGGTATCAGAACAAGAACCGCAAGCAGGACTGTTATATCTGCGGCAGCTACAAGAAGCGTACCCGTGACTGTACGGCACACTTTATCCGCACCGACCTTTTGACGGCGGGCGTGCTTTCCAATCTCCGGCAAGTGACGGAATACGCCGCCAGGCATGAGAGCCGCTTTGTAAAGCTGCTCATCCAGCAGAACGAAATCGGCGGCAAGAGAAAGACCGCCGCAGCCACGAAGCAGCTTGAACAGGCCCAGACACGCATTGCCGAAGTGAACCGCATTATCAAGCGGCTGTATGAGGACAATGTAAGCGGCAAAATCAGCGACGAGCGTTTCATGGAGCTGTCGGCGGACTATGAGCAGGAGCAGCGGGAACTGAAAGACCGGGCTGCCGCTTTGCAGGAGGAACTTTCCAAGTCGCAGGCCGCCACCGTCAACGCCGAGAAATTCATGGGGATTGTGAGAAAGCACCTTGCTTTTGAAGAATTGACCCCCACCCTCTTGCGGGAAATGATTGAGAAAATCGTCGTGCATGAGTGCAGCTATGACGAGAACGGCACCCGCAGGCAGGACATTGAGATTTATTACAGCTTTGTCGGCAAGATAGACTTGCCGGAAGCCTAACGCCTGACCTATCCGACACAGCCCTAAGTGCCGGATAGGAACGGCAAAATTTTTTACACTTCTATTACTTCTTTATCGCACATTAGCAAAGAGCCAGGGCGTGAAGCAGTTCATGGCTAATTAGTTGGAACAAAAAACGAAAGGAAAAGCACAATCCAGACGGTATCAGCGGCAGGCTACAAGAATAAATTGTGATTTCACAAGATTGGTGCTATAATAAGAGAAAAGTTCCTGCCGGGGCAGCCGCCCCGGTGGTATAGATAGAAAGGCAGGAAAACAATATGCACATCAGCTATAAGCCACTCTGGCACACACTGTTAGAGCGTGATATGAGAAAAGAGGATTTAAGGCTTGCCGCTGGTATGACAACAAATATGATTGCCAACATGAGCAAAGAGGGAAAGCACATCAGCATGGATACATTAGCCCGTATCTGCGAAACGCTGAATTGTGAGATTACCGATGTGATTGAGTTAGTACCAGACGAGCCTGCTTCCACAGGAGGTAAGGAACATGAGCGAATTGAAACCAAGAATAACGGAAAACGGAATTGATTATATCCTTGTCGGAGATTATTACATCCCGGACTTGAAACTGCCGGAGGAACACCGCCCTATCGGAAAGTACGGACGGATGCACCGGGAATATTTAAGGGAAGTCCACCCAGCCAGATTGAATACATTGATACTGACCGGGGAATTGTGGACATATCTTGCAGACCTGAACGAACAGGCACAGGAACGGTTAGACACCATCATGGAGCAGATGAAAACTGCCGAGGGCGTAACCGAGGAATTGAAGCGTACCCACCAAATGGAATGGGTGCAGCGTTGCAATAACATTCATAACCGGGCAGAAGAAATTGTTTTGCATGAGATGATTTATTCATAACGGGAGCAATTAAATCGGAGGTATATAAGATGATTGAAATTGTATTTGGTGAAAGTGCCTGTGGAAGTTTGAAAATTGCCCAAACTTACGGCAAGGGAAAGTATAGAGGAAGTGCTGTTTCAATATTTATGAGGCATGAAGACGGGAGTGTTCCATCTTCAGATGAAATGAAAAAAGCACAGCTTCAAGCACAGGAACAAGAACGCATTGCTTGGGAGAATGCTATTCCATTGGGAGGCAAGAGCTGTGATGTTTATTGTTTTGATATGGCTCTTAGTGTGGGAGATATTTCTGATAATGGAATTGGCGAACAGCGGAAAAATGTTTTCAAGAAAATGCTGTCTGTCTGCTTTGTAGAGGATTTAGATTATCAGGTTGAAGAAAAAATACAGAAAATTAAAACTACATTGACCTCAGTGATTGAACGATATGTAGCTGGGGAAGAAATTCGCATTTGGTATAGCTATAATCCAGATGAGCTTTGTGGTATGTATTGGCTTATGAAACAACTTCAACCCTTAAACTGCCAGACAACAATTTATTTGGTTAAGTTACCTACATGGGAATATGGAAAAGAAAATACTATGACATCCAAAATAGCATGGGGCGAGGTCTCTCCTGGCGAATGGGGAAACTATATAACTCTACAAGAGAAAGCTAATCCTGTATTTCTTTCAGCTTGTGCTATGAAATGGAATCAACTTCAAAATGAAAATGCACCTTTGCGTGCAATGTTAAATGGTAAATTGCAAAGCGTTTCAGAAGATATATATGATAGTTTCATTCTTCGTGAAATTGCGGAACAGCCAGAGCAATTCAAAATGGCTATTGTCATAGGTAATGTTTTAGGAAAATATCAACTTGGAATTAGTGATGTATGGATTTCCAATCGCATTGATAAAATGCTTGAAGATGGTGTGTTGGAAATTATACAGGACGCACCAAAGGGAGAAACAAATTATCGCCGAATATTAAGAAAACGAATGAAGTAATAACCACAGCACAAACCGCTGCTACATGGAATCCAACAAACCATGCAACAGCGGTTTTCCTTTACCGTTTTTTCCTCTGGTTGATAGGCGTTCCCGTTTTCTTTGATTTTTGGAGAATCCGAATAAGCCAGCGAAATTCTTCATCTGACAGATTTTTATAGTTGATACCGAGCTGCTTGCAGTAAAGCACTGCCAGTTTTTCCAAACGGCTGCCCTTGAAATTTTCGACCGCTTCCAGATTTTCTTTCAGTTCATTGGCAACAGTGGTCTGGGGCGCACTCTCACTATCCTTTTTATGGGTTTCCCGAATATCCCGGATAATCAGGTTTAGGTCATCCAGAACCATGTGGCTGAAATATTCATCATCACTGATATGGGCGGCTTGCAGCACTTTCAAATGTGGGTCATCTTCGCCAGGGCGATACCGTTCTATGATTTCATGTCGGACAGTATCGACAAGGGTGTTGAGGTTTTGAATCTGCATGGTGGCAATCCCATCCACATAAATCTCAATGTCCGCAAGAAACTTGATAAAGTCCTTATGGGTGGCAAGTTCGCAGAGCAGACGGTTGTTGATCCGACCGCTTTTCAGAAGTGCAACCATTTCATCGTTCAAATGCAGCTCCGTCAGTGGCGTGTTGATCTGCTCCCTGTTCTCTGTCCGGCACAGCAGATAATCGACGGAAACCCCATAGAAGTCTGCCAGCGTGATAAGGTTGCCATGATTGATTTCCTTAAAATCTTCTTTTTCATAACTGCCAAGGGCTGATTTAGAAATACCCGTTAGTTTTGATAGTTCTTCCAGATTTAAGCCTTTGTCCTTGCGGAGTTCCCAAAGGCGTTCCTGTATGCTTGTTGCTCCTTTCATGGGCACACGCTCCTTTCCAACGGTTTCATTGCTGCCGCTTATCTGGATTATATCACACTTTCCGTAATCGTGGAAATTTCTGATTTTTACCCTTAATTCCTACTTTGTGGACATACGGCACAGGGCACAAAAATGTTCTATGATACAGGTAGTTCATCGATGGATTATTCCAATCGAATGACCAGCCTGTGTGGGATATGCTTCCCCGGCGATGTAGCGCCATGAATTTTGGCAGGGATATGGAGGAACCCTGACCAAAACGAGCGTACCAAAGGGAGCGATACGCCGCTGTGAGATTCAGGGGAGGAACGACACCGGGGAGAACTGGCGAACTGACACCGAAATGATACCGAAACACAACAATCTGATAGGGGGACAGTCTACCCTATCGCTGATACTTCGGGAGATTTTAAGCGGCTCTATGGCTGTAATTTTACCGAAAATCGCCCCGAAACCATACACTAAAACGGGAGGAAGCGCAATATGCCGAGAATGAGCAAAAAGAGGAAGTATGAGCTTTCCTTTTACCTCAATGACCGGGGGCGTGTCACTTACAACGAATTATGCCGGAAATGCCAGCATGGGTGCAGGCAGAGCTTCCGGGCAGTTGTGGTTGACTGCCCTCTTTATTTATCCAAACGAGCAAAGAAAAAGGAGGAACACACAAAATGAATTTTGAATTTATGACGATAGACACACCCTTGCCGCCCTGTATGCCATTTCCCAGAGCGTTGACAGGATTTCCAGTCAGCAGCACAGCAAAGCTCATGTACTGCCGGATGCTGGACGCTATGCTCTCCAAAGGACAGGAGGACGAGAACGGAATCCTGTTTGTCTGCTTCCCTGTCACAGCCATTGCCGCAGTCCTGTCCCGCAGCTCCATGACGGTCAAGCGTTCTCTGAATGAACTGGAAACTGCAGGACTTATCATGCGGGTGCGTCAGAGCGTTGGAGAACCAAACAGGATTTATGTTCTGATACCGGGAAAGGAGGACGCTGCCCTTGCCTGATACCTCAAAGCTGGAAAAGCTCAACCGGGAGCTGGAGAAAAGCGAAAAGAAACTGCGGAAAGCCATCAATGATGAAAAGGCATTGCAGCACCAGTTGAAGCAGCTTACCCGAAAAGAACGGACACACCGGCTCTGTACTCGTGGCGGTATGCTGGAAAGTTTTCTGCAAGAGCCGGAACGCCTGACAGATGATGATGTCATGCTGTTGTTGAAACTCATTTTTCACAGGCAGGACACGCAGGAACTATTGAAAAAACTGTTGGAACGGGAGAAGCCGGAAACCCCTTAGTTTACTAAGGGCGCAATTATACACCACCCAAAGGTTGGTGCATTGCGTTCTCCGAAGGCTCCTCGCCGGAGGGCTGTGATTTTCCGCAGTCATGGTCTGCTCCAAATCAAACAGGGGACGCTACGCTTCCCCTGCGCTGGCTGTCGCCAGCTACCCTTTTGTGGACTTGCCGCCCGGAAACACCTTGCGCTGCAAGCTGTTCCCGTCCAGCAAGTTTTATCAGTCGAGCTATCCTTATCTACGGTAATTTAGTATAATAAGGTCAAAAAACAGAACGCTATCATTGTGCAACCGATATGCAACTGATAATTGCTTGATAGTTGGTGGTAGCAACACGGTAATTCAGATAGAATAAAGCCAACAAAGAAAGGAGGTCATCCAAATGTTAGTAAACATCATTATAATTGTAGTCGGAATAGTTTTCTCATGTATCTTTGTCGGCTTGCTTATCCTTGTTATTCGTGCATTGCTTAAATATATCCGTACAGAGAAATGAAGCCAACAGCAACATTAGGAGGTGGTCAAATGAAAGTAACCGTATTTATGATAATCGTTGGAATAATTTTCTTATGTATCTTTGTTGGTTTGCTTACCCTTATTGTTCGTGCATTACTCAAATATATCCATTCAAAAGATGTACGGCAGGAAAAATCCGTAGTGAGGAAATCGTTGGGTGAAGCACTCAAAGTACACAGAACACAGTGCAAAATGACGCAGGAATTTGTTGCTGAAACGATTGGTGTTAGCAGGCAGGCTGTTTCAAAATGGGAAAATGGAACATCCGACCCTTCCACATCAAATCTTTTTGCACTTGCAAAACTTTACGGTATTTCTGTTGAAGAATTACTAAAAGAAGTTGAATAATCTTCATGCAGATATTTTATTTCATCATCGGGCCACCCTGACCCGAACTTTCAAAACTGAATACCAGCCGCCCACCGGCGGCACCACCGAGCAGGAAATCTGAAAAGGTCTCCTGCTTTTTTTCTGCCCCAAATGAGGTGGTAAAACGCCACCCCATCCACCAATTACCGAAAGGAGGGACACGAAATGCCCTGTCCACACAACGAAATCTCGATTGTGCAGCGAAGCCAACAGCAGTCTGCGGTTGCCGCCGCTGCCTACCAGAGCGGCGAAAAGCTGTTCTGTGGATACGATCAGGAAGTGAAGCACTACCCGGAAAAGCGTGGTATCGTCCACAATGAAATCTTGCTTCCGGCAAATGCCCCACGGTCGTATGCAGACCGCAATACTTTATGGAACGCCGCCGAAGCGGTGGAGAAGCAATGGAATTCCCAGCTTGCAAGGCGGTGGGTGCTTACCATCCCCAGAGAGATACCGCCCGACCAGTACGCTGTCCTTGTCCGGGAGTTTTGTGAACAGCAGTTTGTTTCCAAAGGCATGATTGTTGACTTTGCCATCCACGACCCCTATCCGCCGGGACATAATCCCCACGCCCATGTCCTGCTCACTATGCGGGCAATGGACGAACATGGGAAATGGCTTCCCAAGAGCCGCAAGGTTTATGACCTTGACGAGAATGGGGAACGGATAAAGCTGCCATCCGGCAGGTGGAAAAGCCACAAGGAGGATACGGTGGACTGGAACGACCAGAAGTATTGTGAAATCTGGCGGCATGAATGGGAGGTCATCCAGAACCGCTATCTGGAAGCCAATGACCGCCCGGAGCGTGTGGACTTGCGTTCCTATGCCAGACAGGGGTTTGATATTATCCCTACTGTCCATGAGGGGGCTGCTGTCCGGCAGATGGAAAAGCGAGGTATCCAGACGAATATCGGCAACCTGAACCGGGAAATCAGAGCCGCCAACCGCCTGATGAAGTCCATCCGGCAGCTTATCCAAAACCTCAAAGGCTGGATTACCGAGCTGGGAGAAAAACGGAAGGAGCTGCTTGCACAAAAGGCGGCGGAGGAAGCGACACTTCTTCCCAATCTGCTGATGAAGTATATGGAGATACGAAAGGAAGAACGGAAGGACTGGACAAGGGCTGGACAGAACCGGGGAACTTCACAGGACTTAAAGGCAGTCAGCGAAGCCCTGTCCTATCTCCGGCAAAAGGGGCTTTCCACTGTGGAGGACTTAGAAGCGTTTCTGGAATCTTCCGGGAAATCAGCCGCAGATTACCGCAATCAGATGAAGCCAAAGGAAGCCCGGAGCAAAGTGATTGACGGGATTCTTGCCAGCCGGACAGACTGCAAGGAATGTAAGGCTGTCTATGAGAAGTACCAGAAGATATTTTTTAAGAAAACAAAGGAGAAATTCAAACAGGAACACCCGGAGGTTGCCCGATATGCGAAAGCCGCCGCCTATCTTGCCAAGCACCCGGACGATAAGGATAAAACGAAAAATGAGCTGCAACAGGAGCAGGAAACGCTTCTTAGCGAAATCGCAGAGCTGAAAATACCGCTGACCGAGGTACAGGAGGATTTGAAGAAGCTGCGGGACATCCGCTACTGGGTACGGAAAGCCACACCCGGCACAGAGGAAAGCAAAGAGCCGCCCAGGAAGCAGCCTATCAAGGAAGTCTTGCAGGATAAGGCAGACGAGAAAAAAGCACAAAGAACCGCCCCGACGCAGACGAAACACAGACAACAGGATATGGAACTTTAACAGGCACTTGCCATTTTCAAGCAGAGAATGTCAGGTGCTTTTCTTATTTTCAAGGAGGGATAGATTTGAATGTATTTGAAGCTGTGAAGCAGTCCGTCACAACAAGACAGGCTGCGGAGCATTATGGAATCCATGTAGGTCGGAACGGGATGGCTTGCTGCCCGTTCCATCACGATAAAACCCCAAGCATGAAGCTGGATCGGCGTTACCACTGCTTCGGCTGCGGTGCGGATGGGGATGTGATTGATTTTGCCGCCGCCCTGTATGGGCTGGGAAAGAAAGAAGCCGCCACACAACTGGCAAATGACTTCGGGCTTTCCTATGAGGACTGGAAGCCGCCGGGAAAGGCAAAAAAGCCCAAGCCTCGGCAGAAATCCCCGGAGGAACAGTTTCAGGAAGCAAAGAACCGCTGCTTCCGTATCCTTGCCGACTATCTCCATTTGCTAATGGCATGGAGAACGGACTATGCCCCGCACTCCCCGGAGGAAGCCTTTCATCCCCGGTTTGTGGAAGCCTTACAGAAGCAAGCCCATGTGGAATATCTGCTGGATGTGCTTCTGTTTGGGGAAACGGAGGAAAAAGCGGCTTTGATTACGGACTACGGAAAGGATGTGATACAGCTTGAACAGCGAATGGCAGAGCTTGCAGCCGCAGACGCAGCAAGAACTAAAAAACACCATGAACGCCATGCAGCCGCCCCAGAGCATTGAGGAAATCAAGGCGGGGCTGGAAACCACCGAGAAAGGCGGCGTCCGTCAGAGCATCCGGAACTGCTTGACCGTATTCCAGCGTGACCCGCTGCTTTCCGGGGCTATCGCATACAACATCCTGACCGACCGCAAGGACATCATAAAGCCCATCGGCTTCCACAGGGAAAGCACCGCCCTGAACGATACGGACATGAAGTATCTGCTTCTCTATCTGGAAGAAACCTACGGGCTTACCAATGAGAAAAAGATTGATAACGCCATCGGGATTGTGGCGAATGAAAACAAGTACCACCCCATCCGGGACTATTTAAGTGCCCTTGTGTGGGACGGTACAGAACGAATCCGTTTCTGTCTGCGGCACTTTCTGGGGGCTGACGCAGACGATTACACCTATGAAGCGTTGAAGCTGTTCCTGCTGGGTGCAATCTCACGAGCCTTTCAGCCGGGGGGCAAGTTTGAAATCATGCTCTGTCTGGTCGGCGGTCAGGGGGCTGGCAAGTCCACTTTCTTCCGTCTGCTGGCAGTCCGGGACGAGTGGTTCTCCGATGATTTGCGGAAGCTGGACGATGACAATGTGTACCGCAAGCTGCAAGGTCACTGGATAATTGAAATGTCGGAAATGATGGCAACCGCCAATGCCAAGAGCATTGAGGAAATCAAGTCCTTTCTAAGCCGCCAGAAAGAGGTTTACAAAATTCCCTATGAAACTCACCCGGCAGACCGCCCCCGTCAATGCGTGTTCGGCGGCACTTCCAACGCCCTTGACTTTCTCCCCCTTGACCGTTCCGGCAACCGCCGATTTATCCCGGTCATGGTGTACCCGGAGCAAGCCGAGGTTCACATTTTGGAGGACGAAGCCGCTTCCAGAGCCTATATCAGCCAGATGTGGGCGGAAGCAATGGAGATTTACCGAAGCGGCATGTTCAAGCTGTCATTCAGCCCAGCCATGCAGCGGTATCTCAAAGAACACCAGCGGGATTTTATGCCGGAGGACACCAAAGCCGGGATGATACAGGCTTACCTTGATAAGTACACCGGGGAAACGGTCTGCTCCAAGCAGCTCTACAAGGAAGCCTTAAACCACACCTTTGATGAGCCGAAGCAATGGGAAATCCGGGAAATCAACGAGATTATGAACCAGTGCATTACCGGGTGGAACTACTTTTCCAATCCGAGGATGTTTGCGGAATACGGCAGACAAAAGGGCTGGGAGCGTGAAATCCCGGCAACGGACACCGACAACCCGCCCGAAAAATCTATGGACGGTTTTGTGGAGGTCACAGAGCAGATGGAGCTTCCATTCTGAAAATGACAGCCCGTTGCCGACTTCGTTGCTATCCCGTTGCCGAGCCGGTTGCCGGGGAAAATCCCTTATTTCCGGGCTTTTTCCCTCTCTGACAACCAAAACAACAGAAAAATAAAAGAAAAGTATAAATAGTAATCAACGCCAGATTGAGATTGTTTGCAAGGTCTTTTGAAGCCCGTTGCCGGACTTCGTTGCCGACCGTTCTCTGTCTGGCTATTTTCATGTATGGAGGATAACTGCCTATGGCGAAAAATAAGACCAAGATTGAAGTGACAACCGTATTTGACGGGGAACTGGACGCCACCGATGTGTTCGTCAGCCTGATTTCCCAGAAATACGGCAAAACAAATACAAAAGAATATCTTGCTAAAAAGAAAGATTTGAAGTATAATGAAGATGAGGTTCAACAGAGCCAGATACCGTCTGGATTGTGTGGGTAAATGGCTATGATGAACGAAATGGAATACAGAACAATCGGTTCAGCACTTGCCGGGGGCTATCGTGCGGCGGTCTATTGCAGGCTGTCAAAGGACGATGACCTGCAAGGCGAAAGTGCCAGTATCGCAAACCAGCGTGATATGCTGGAAAAATACTGCGAAAAGCAGGGATGGGAGGTTGTGGCAGTCTATCAGGACGATGGCTTCACAGGTCTTAATATGGAGCGTCCTGATTTACAGAGAATGTTGAGAGCCATTGAGCGCAGGCAAATCAACCTTGTCATCACGAAAGACCTCAGCCGACTGGGGCGTAACTATCTGCAAACCGGGCATTTGATTGAGGACTTTTTCCCAAGAAACGGTGTCCGCTATATTGCCATGAATGACGGTATCGACACCCTGCGGGATAACAACGACATCGCCCCGTTCAAGAATATCCTGAATGAGATGTACAGCAAGGATATTTCCAAGAAAGTCCATTCCTCTTATCTTCTGAAAGCGCAGAAAGGACAGTTTACCGGGTGTCTTGCCCCGTTTGGGTATCGGAAAGACCCGGAGGACAAAAACCATCTGCTCATTGACGAGGAAACCGCCCCGATTGTGCGGCTGATTTTCGGATATGCCCTGAACGGTCATGGTCCGAACTATATCCGCAGACGGCTGGAGGAAGAAAAAATCCCCTGCCCCACATGGTGGAACCGGGAACGGGGGCTTCGCAACACCCGAACCAAATGGGAAAAGAAAGACCCGGAAAACGGGCGGTATATGTGGGACTTCTCCGTTATCAAAGACCTTTTGATGAATCCCGTCTACACCGGTGCGATTGCTTCCCAGAAAAAAGACTACCGTTTCAAAATCGGCACAATTGGGGAAAAGAAGCCGGAGGACTGGATTGTGGTGGAGGGACAGCATGAACCGCTGATTGACCGCATGAGCTTTGACATTGTGCAGAACAAGCTGAAATCCCGCCAGCGTCCGGGGCAGACCGATGAAATCAGCCTGTTTGCCGGATTGTTAAAATGCGGCGAGTGTGGGAAGTCGCTGACGGTACGCTACACAAACGCAAAACATCCCCAGCGGATTTATTCCTGCAAGACCTACAACGCCTTTGGAAAGAACCACTGCACCCAGCACCGGATTGACTATGACACCCTTTACAGCCATGTGCTGCGGAAAATCCGGGAATGTGCCAGAGCTGCCCTGATGGACGGGGAAGCGGTTGCCGACCGCCTGACCAATACCTGTGAAGCAGAGCAGCGGGAACAGCGGGAAGCAATGGAACGCTCCCTTACAAGGGACGAGGAACGGATTGAGGTTCTGGACAAAATGGTCATGCGGCTTTATGAGGATATGATTGCAGGGCGTATCAGTGAGCAGAATTTCAACACCATGCTGGAAAAGACACAGACCGAGCAGACGGAGCTTAAAGCAAAAGTGTCCGAGGGCAGAAAGCGGCTGTCTGATGAAGTCCAGCTTGCCAATGACGCAAAACAATGGGTGGAAGCCATTCAGGAATATGCCAACATCACAGAGCTGGACGCAGCCACCCTTAACCGCTTAATCAAAGAAATCGTCGTGCATGAACGCATTGACGAAGATAAAACAAGACACATTTCTATCGAAATTCATTTTAATCTCAAACCCATCCCGGAGGTGGAACAGGTCACTGCCTGACCTGTCCCGCCGGGACGGTTCTCTTAAAAACACCATATAGATTTTTTGTACGCCGCCGCCCGCCATCGAGCAGAGTTTTACACCTAATTGGGGATAAAACAGCTGGTCGCGGGCGGCGGCGTTGCCCTGATCGGCGTGACCCTTGTCCCGCTGCTGTCCGGGCTGCTGGGCTAAGTCCTGCATCGCTGCCCACAATTTTCCGAACAACTAACACTTAAAATCCTACTCCGCGCTCTCCCTCTCACATGGGAGGGCGCGGGAAAGGAGGTATCTTTTCTTGATTAGTGAGATCATCGAGAAATGGATAAAGGGCATTTTGATAGATGGCATCACGGGCAACCTCTCCGGCCTGTTCGATAACGTGAACGCCAAGGTGGGCGAAATCGCTTCGGATGTCGGCTCTACCCCGCAGGCGTGGAACAGCGGCATTTTCAATATGCTGCGTAGTCTTTCCGAAACGGTAGTGCTGCCCATTGCAGCGGCCATCCTTGCCCTTGTGATGTGCCATGAACTTATCCAGATGATTACCGAAAAGAACAATATGCACGACTTCGACACCTCTATGTTCTTCCGCTGGATTTTCAAGTCTGCCTTTGCCATCCTCATTGTCAGCAACACATGGAATATCGTTATGGGTGTGTTCGATGCCACCCAGAGCGTTGTCAACCAAAGCTCCGGCGTGATCATCGGCGAAACATCCATCCACTTTGACCGCCTGATACCCGGACTGGAATTTCAACTGGAAAGCATGACCATCGGCAGTCTGCTCAGCCTATGGTTCCAGACCCTTGTAGTGGGCCTGACCATGAACATCCTGTCCATCTGCATCTTCCTTGTGACCTACGGCCGCATGATTGAGATTTACGTTGTGACCGCACTGGCGCCTATCCCGCTGGCGACCATGGGCAGCAGCGAGTGGCGCAGCACCGGGCAGAACTATTTGAAATCGCTTTTGGCGTTAGGCTTCCAAGCGTTCCTGATTATGATTGTCGTGGGCATCTATGCGGTGCTGATACGCAACATTTCAGGTGCAGCGGACATTGCCGGGGCCATCTGGGGCTGCATGGGCTACACCGTGCTACTCTGTTTCTGTCTGTTCAAGACCGGCAGCATCAGCAAGTCGGTGTTTGGTGCCCACTAAGGCCGAGAAAGGAAAAACGTATGGCGTATGTGACCGTTCCCAAAGATTTGACCCATGTAAAATCCAAAGTCTTATTCGGGCTGACCAAGCGGCAGCTGGTCTGCTTCGGCGGCGCGCTCCTCACGGGCGGGCCGCTTTATTTTTTGACCCGGGACTATCTTTCCAACAGCGCGGCGGCCCTGCTGATGATTTTTGCCATGTTGCCGGGGCTGCTGTTCGCTCTGTTTGAGCGGCACGGCCAGCCCCTTGAAGTGGTGATTCAGCAAATGATTCAGTGCTGCTTTATTCGTCCCAAGGAAAGGCCCTATCAGACCAACAATGCTTACGCCGCCCTTGTGCGGCAATACCAAATGGAACAGGAGGTAAAGGCCATTGTCCAGAAAAACGATACCCCGCGAAACCGAAAAGCCCAAAAAGCTCACCCGCGCCCAGAAAAAAGAAATTGATGCCGTTCTCCGCAAGTACAAGGGTGACGGCAAGCCCCGCACGGCACAGGCCACCATCCCGTATGAGGCCATCTACCCGGACGGTGTGTGCCGCATTGACCGACGCACGTTCTCCAAGTGCATTGCCTTTGAGGACATCAGCTATCAGCTGGCCCAGCCGGAAACGAGGACCGCCATCTTTGAACACCTGTGCGACCTGTACAACTATGTGGATGCCTCCATCCATGTGCAGCTTTCGTTTCTCAATCGCAAGGTTGACCCGGTGCAGTACGCAAAAAGTTTTGAGATCGCACCGCAGGGGGATGATTTTGACGACATCCGCGCCGAGTACACCGCCATCCTGCAAAAGCAGCTTGCCAGCGGAAACAACGGCATTGTCAAAACCAAGTACCTGACCTTCACCATCGAGGCAGACAATCTAAAAACCGCACGGGCGCGGCTGACCCGCATTGGTCTTGACCTGCTGGGCTATTTCAAGACCATGGGCTGCGTGGCGCACGTCATGGACGGACAGGAGCGTTTGGAGGTTCTGCACGGCATCTTCCACCCGGACGGCGAACCGTTCCGTTTTGACTGGGACTGGCTGGCACCCTCCGGCCTCTCCACCAAGGACTTTGTGGCACCGTCCTCCCTCTGCTTCGGCACGGCCAAGACCTTTGGGCTGGGCGGAAAATATGGAGCGGTGAGCTTTTTACAAATCCTTGCGCCGGAACTTTCGGACGAAATGCTGGCCGACTTTCTCAAAACGGAAAGCGGCATTCTCGTCAATCTCCATGTGCAGGCCATTGACCAGACCGAGGCCATCAAAACCATCAAGCGGAAGATAACAGACCTTGATGCCATGAAGATTCAGGAGCAGAAAAAGGCTGTCCGTTCTGGGTACGACATGGACATCCTCCCCAGCGACCTTGCCACCTACGGCGAGGATGCCAAAAAGCTGCTGAACAAATTGCAGACCCGGAACGAACGGCTTTTCATGCTGACTTTTTTAGTGCTGAATGTGGCCGACACCAAGCAAAAACTGGGCAACGATGTGTTCCAAGCCGCAGGTGTAGCCCAAAAGTACAACTGCTCCCTTATCCGGCTGGACTACCAGCAGGAGCAGGGCCTTGTGTCCAGTCTGCCGCTGGGCATCAACCAGATAAGGATTCAGCGCAGCCTTACCACCTCCAACGTGGCGGTGTTTGTGCCCTTTGTCACGCAGGAGCTTTTCCAGAGCGGCGCGGCCATGTACTACGGCATCAACGCAAAATCCCACAACATGATCATGCTGGACCGCAAGCAGGCCCGGTGTCCCAACGGCTTGAAGCTGGGCACGCCCGGCAGCGGCAAATCCATGAGCTGCAAGTCCGAAATCGTCAGTGTGTTTTTAACGACTGCTGACGATATTTTTATTTCAGACCCAGAGGCCGAGTATTACCCGCTGGTCAAGCGGCTGCATGGGCAGGTCATCAAACTTTCGCCCACCAGCAAGGACTATGTGAATCCTCTGGACATCAACCTCAACTACTCCGAGGATGATAGTCCGCTTGCCCTGAAATCGGATTTTGTGCTGTCGTTCTGTGAGCTGGTCATGGGCGGTAAAACAGGTCTGGAAGCGATTGAGCGCACCGTGATAGACCGTGCCGTGAAAGCCATCTACCGCCCCTATCTGGCGAGCCCCTGCCCGGAGAATATTCCCATCCTCTCCGATTTGCACCAAGCCCTGCTCGACCAACACTTGCCGGAAGCGGACCGGGTAGCGCAGGCATTGGACCTGTATGTGTCCGGCTCGCTGAACGTGTTTAACCACAAAACGAATGTGGACATCCACAACCGGCTTGTGGCCTTTGACATCAAAGAGTTAGGAAAACAGTTAAAAAAATTGGGGATGCTCATTATCCAAGACCAGATATGGGGCCGCGTCACCCAGAACCGCAGCCAAGGCCGGGCCACATGGTATTTTGCAGACGAGTTCCACCTTTTGCTGAAAGAGGAACAGACCGCCGCGTACAGTGCCGAGATTTGGAAGCGCTTCCGCAAATGGGGCGGCGTGCCCACAGGTGCCACCCAAAATGTGAAGGACCTTCTTTCTTCCCCGGAGATTGAGAACATTCTGGAAAACAGCGACTTCATCACGCTGCTGAATCAGGCATCCGGCGACCGCAAAATCCTTTCGGAACGGCTGAACCTCTCCGCAGACCAGCAGAAGTACATCGACAATTCGGAACCGGGCGAAGGACTGCTGATTTTTGAAAACGTGGTGCTTCCGTTTTCCAACCCCATCCCGAAAAACACACAGCTCTATAAGATCATGACCACCCGGCTCAGCGAGGTGGTGGAGCTATGAGCTTAACACATTTCAGCTTGTTTTCCGGCATCGGCGGCATCGACCTTGCCGCGGAAGCAGCGGGGTTTACCTCTGTCTGTCAATGCGAGTGGGCGGCATTTCCCGCCGCTGTGCTGGCAAGCCACTGGCCGGAAGTGCCCCGTTTTCAGGACATCACCACTGTAACAAAGGAGGCTTTCTTTGAAAAAACAGGACTTCGCACCGTCACCCTCATTTCAGGTGGCTTCCCGTGCCAGCCGTTCTCCACCGCAGGGCGGCAGCGCGGCTTCCACGATGAACGCTACCTGTGGCCCGAAATGCTGCGGGTCATCCGGGAATTGCAGCCCCGTTGGGTGCTTGGAGAAAATGTTGCTGGCTTCCTCCGTATGGGGCTCGACAAAACGCTCATTGACTTGGAGCAGGCAGGTTACGATGTTCGGGTTTTCGTATTACCTGCTGCTGCCGTTGGCGCGTGGCACGAACGGAAACGGGTATTCATCATCGGCTCCGCTGCTTCCCACACCCCTTGCCAGCGACACCGGGGATGTGGGCAAGGGGTTGGACATCCAAATCTCTGCGAACGGCAGTTACCGCAAGATGAACAAGGATGGCAAGGCGTGGACGGCGCGGCTTTCCCATGTGGTCTACCGCATGACACCTACCACGCTGGAAAAGCCCTACCTCAACCCGGACTGGGTAGAGTGGCTGATGGGTTTCCCGCGCAAATGGACGGACATTCCCTTTGGGCCGAAGAACCCGCCGACATCCCGCGCCTGACCGAAGATGTGCCGAACTGCAGCAAGCGGATGAAAACGCTGGGCAATGCGGTTTCGCCGCCGCAGGTGTTCCCGATTCTCAAATACATTGCGGACATTGAAACGGGCCGCTGTCCGATGGGAGGTGAAGAACCTTGAAAGAATTGCAGGCAAAAGCCAAAGTCACCCAGACCATGACCCGTGACGGTCTGGTGGTAGAAAATCAAGCGGACGCCACTGTAGAGAATGTTTCCAGTCGGGAGGCGGAACAGGACTACTCCACGGATGCCGAGGGCAAGGCTGAAAAAATCTTAGAACGGGCCGAGGACATCAAGGGCGGGCATAAAAATAAAAAGAAAGCGAAAAAGGCGGCAGAAACCGCAGCCACCGCTGAAAGTGAAGATGGTCTGCACGGTTCCGCTGCCCGTCTGGAATTGACCGAGGAAGAACGGGCAGACCCGGAATTACAGCCGTATATCCACAAAGCGGAAGCAAAAGCCGACAAGCTGGATGCGGCCCGCGCCGCTCTGCCGAAAAAGCGTGTCCCGGTCAAAGAAAAAGTCTACGATGCCGCCAGCGGCAAGGCAAAATTCACCTTGCGTTTTGAGAAGCAGGACAAAGGTCCGCCCGGTCTGAAACCAAACCCGGCCAGCCGCCCGCTATCAGAAGCGTTGCTGTTCGCTCACGGAAAAATCCATGAAGTCGAACACGAAAATGTGGGTGTGGAGGGTGGCCACAAGGGTGAAGAACTGGTGGAGCATCAGACCGCCAAGGCCATCCGCAGCGGCATCCGGCACCACAAGATGAAACCCTACAAGGCCGTGGAAAAGGCAGAGCGTCAGCTCATGTCTGCCAATGCAGAATACTTTTACCAGAAATCCTTGCGGGACAATCCGCAAATTGCACAGGCGGCCAGCAACCCCATTTCCCGGATGTGGCAGAAACGGCGTATCAAACAGCAGTATGCCAAAGCTGCACGGCAGGCCGGCCAAGCCGCCGCGCAGGGTGCAGCCGCCACCGCAGAGAACGGTTTCCGGGTAACAAAGCTGGCAGCCGAGGGCGGCGAACGGGTAGCCGAATTTGCGGCCCGGAACTGGAAAACCATTCTGATCGTGGCGGTGTTCGGTCTGCTGGCCCTGCTGTTGATAACGGGTTTGCAGTCCTGCACCGTGATGGCGGGCACCGCTGGAACCGGCGTGACGGCATCCTCTTATTTTTCCAAGGACAAGGATATGCTGGGTGCCGAAAAAGCCTACGCCAAGCTGGAACAAAAACTGCAACGGTATCTCGACACCTACGAGGCCACCCACAACTACGATGAATACCATTTTTATCTGGACGAAATCGAGCATGACCCCTATGTGCTGATCTCGATTTTGTCCGCGCTCCATGATGGCGTTTTTACATTGGCCGAGGTGCAGGGCGAACTTGAAATGCTCTTTGAAAAGCAGTACATCCTGACCGAGACCGTGACCATGCAGATACGTTACCGTACAAAAATGATGGTTATTATTGGCCCGTATGGTGTGCCGCAAGTTATCACCTACCAAGAACCGTATGAATACTACATCTGCACCGTCAAACTGAAGAACAAGGATTTATCCCATCTGCCCGTGGAAGTGCTGACCGAGGAACAGCTTAGTGCCTATTCGCTCTATATGCGCACGCTGGGCAACCGGCCGGATTTGTTTGGCAAAGCGCAATACCCCAATGCGTCCACCATCAAGCAGCCCACCTACTACGATATTCCCCCGGAAGCGTTAAAGGATGATAAGTTCGCCGCCATGATGGAGGAAGCCACGAAGTACATCGGCTATCCGTATGTGTGGGGCGGCAGTTCGCCCAGCACCAGCTTTGATTGCAGCGGCTACATTTCGTGGGTTCTGAATCACTCCGGCTGGAACGTGGGCCGCCAGACCGCACAGGGCCTTTACAACCTCTGTACTCCTGTTTCGACGGCGCAGGTCAAACCGGGCGACCTTGTGTTTTTCAAGGGAACCTACGATACCCCCGGCGTGAGCCATTGCGGCATCTATGTGGGCAATTCCATCATGCTGCACTGCGGCGACCCTATCTCTTACACAAACCTCAACTCAAAATATTGGCAGGAACATTTTTACAGCTATGGGCGTTTACCGTGACGCCAGAAAGGATTTTGTATGGCAAAAAGACTTTCCCGCATTGAGCGCGATATTGAACGGCTCAAAGAAAAAATCTCCGAATACCAGCAGCAGTTGAAAGAACTGGAAGCTGCAAAGACTGAGCAGGAAAATCTTCAAATCATTCAGCTGGTGCGCAGCATGAATATGACACCGGACGAGTTTGCGGCCTTCCTGCGCAGCGGTGCGCTGAATGCTGCACCCACCGCCACACCGTACCACAAACAGGAGGATGCCGCTGATGAAACCTGATTGGAACCGCCGTTTTGCAGCTGGGCTGCTGGCTATCCTGCTCTGCCTCTGCTCCTTTTCCATGCCCGCTTTTGCAAGCGGCTCTGACCCTGCCCCGGAACCTCTGCCGGAGATTATCGAAGAAGAACCCACTACGGGCGGCATGGAGCCGGAGGGCGTGTCCATCACGCCCAAAGGCAACGCAACACTGGTGGATGATTTTTACGGCGACAAGCAGCTTATCACCGTGACCACCAAGGCCGGGAATTATTTTTACATCCTGATTGACCGCGCCAACGAGGACAAAGAAACCTCTGTCCACTTCCTGAACCAAGTGGATGATGCCGACTTGCTGGCTCTGCTGGATGAAGAACCGCAGGAAACCGAAGTCTGCACCTGCACCGTGAAGTGTGATGTCGGGGATGTCAATGAAAACTGCCCCTTGTGTGAAAAGAGCCTGCGCAACTGCACGGCCCCGGAAGCGGTGAAAACCGACACCGAAACGCCGCAGGAAAAGCCCAAGTCCAACATGGGCAGTCTGATGATCCTGCTGGTGCTGGCTTTGGCTGGCGGTGGCGCGGCACTCTATTATTTCAAGTTCCGCAAGCCCAAGGCCGATACCACCGGGCACGATGATCTGGACGAATACGATTTTGGCGAGGACGAAGATGCAGACGAGGAACCGGCTGAAATCGAAATTCATTCAGAGGACGGACAGGAGGACGAAACATGAGCTTTCAGCTGGTAATTGCCGAAAAGCCCAGTGTAGCCCGCAGCATCGCCGCCGTGATCGGGGCCACTGAAAAGCAAAACGGCTATTGGCAGGGCGGCGGGTATCTGGTCAGCTGGTGCATCGGGCATCTGGTGTCCTTTGCCGAGGCGGGCCAGTACGATGAAAAATACTGCAAGTGGAAGTATGAAGATTTGCCCATCCTGCCCCAGCCGTGGAAGTTCATCGTGCCGGACGAAAAGAAACAGCAGTTTGAAATTGTGCGCTCTCTGCTCAACCACCCGGATGTGGACAGTGTGACCGCCGCGACCGATGCAGGCCGGGAGGGAGAACTGATTTTCCGTTTCGTCTACCAAATAGCCGGTTGCACAAAACCTGTGAAGCGGCTCTGGATTTCCAGCATGGAGGATGCCGCCATCCGGGAGGGCTTTGCAAACCTGCGCCCGGATTCGGACTACGACGCGCTATACCAGTCGGCCCTCTGCCGCGCAAAGGCGGATTGGCTGGTGGGCATCAATGCAACGCGGCTGTTTTCGGTGCTGTATCACAAAACCCTGACGGTGGGCCGGGTGCAGACCCCGACACTGAAAATACTGGTGGACCGGGATGCAAAAATTCTGCGCTTCCAGAAAGAAAAGTATTATACGGTCGGTATCCAGTCCGGCAGCCTGAAAGCGGACAGCGGACGCATTGCGGATGCAGAAACCGCAAATTCTCTCAAAGAAAAATGCACAGGTGCAAATGCAGTCTGCACGTCCATTCGGCGAGAGAAAAAGGCGGAACAGCCGCCCAAACTTTATGACCTGACTACCTTGCAGCGGGAGGCAAACCGCCTGTTCGGCTTCACGGCAAAGCAGACCCTTGACTATGCCCAGCAGCTTTACGAAAAGAAACTGCTGACCTATCCCCGCACGGACAGCCAATATCTGACCGAGGACATGGGCCAAACGGTACAACATCTTGTGTCTGACCTACTGGGGCTGCTGCCCTTTGCTCAAGGGCTTGCACTTGCCCCGAATGTGGGCCGGGTGCTGAACAGCAAAAAGGTGTCGGACCACCACGCCATCATCCCCACGTCCGAATTTGTAAAGCAGGGTTTCACTGGTCTTGCCGAGAGTGAATGCAAGCTGATGAACCTTGTCTGCTCCAAACTGCTCTGCGCGATAGCCGCGCCCCATGAGTACGAAACCGTGACTGCGGTATTTTCCAGTGCAGGAAATGAGTTCACCGCCAAGGGAAAGACCGTGCTTGTCCCCGGCTGGAAAGAGATCGACCAACGGTTCCGCTCCACCATGAAAGCAGACGGCGAAGAAGAAGTGGAAAGCCTGAACACCCTGCCGGAACTGGCCGAGGGGCAGAGTTTCCGCGTAACTTCTACCGTATCGGAACACTTCACGTCCCCGCCGAAAGCCTACACCGAAGATACGCTCCTATCAACAATGGAGCGGGCCGGGGCCGAAGATATACCGGAGGACAAGGTGAATTGCTTCGCAGGAGCAAGAGAGGGTGGTCTGGGCCATGCGGAACGCAAAGGACTGGGTACACCCGCCACCCGCGCCGCAATTCTGGAAAAACTGGTGCAAGTGGGCTTTGTGCAGCGCAAGGGCAAGCAGCTTGTCCCCACCAAGGATGGCATCAATCTGGCGGTCGTTCTGCCGGAAAGCCTGACCTCTCCCACCCTGACTGCCGAATGGGAAAATCGCCTGACCGAGATCGCCAAGGGCAGCGCAGACCCGGACGAGTTCATGGCCGAAATCGAGGCGCAGGTGCGCCAGCTGGTCAAGACCTATTCCTGCATCAGCGCAGACAAGCAAAACCTGTTCCAGTCAGAACGGCTCATCATCGGCAAGTGTCCCCGGTGCGGAGAAAATGTCTATGAGGGTAAAAAGAACTTCTACTGCGGGAACCGTGGCTGTCAGTTCGTGATGTGGAAGAATGACCGCTTCTTTGAGCAGCGGAAAAAGGTGTTCACCCCGAAGATTGCCGCCGCTCTGCTCAAAAACGGCAAGGCAAAAGTCAAGGGCCTCTACTCCGAGAAAACAGGCAAAACTTATGATGCAACGGTGCTTCTGGAAGATACGGGAGGCAAGTACGTCAATTACCGGGTAGAGCGTAAAGAGTAAGGAAAAATACGAGGGCCGGTTATGGTAAGGTGAAGCATTCATTTTGCCATAACCGGCTCTCTCTATCCGTAGGATAGCAAAAAAGGAGTGTGACCGAATGAGCGAATTGTTTTCCATCCAGCTGCAAAATCGGCAGCAGCAAGGCAGGGATGGCGTCTGGCTGGACCTGCCCACCACAACCGAACAGGTACAAGCAGCCCTGCGGCAAATCGGCATTTCGTCTGATAATCCGCAGGGCCTTTTTGTTTCCGGCTACTTTGCCGAGGAAGAAAAGCGTTTTGCGATTCCTTACAACATGGTGCTGGCATCCAGTGTGGATGAATTGAACTTTCTGGCGGCACGGCTGGAAACACTCTCTGCCGGGGAACGCGCAGAGCTGAACGCCGCCCTGCAAGCCCCGCAGAGTGAGCTTTCCAGCATTGGGAAAATCACCGACTTTCCCGAAAACGTGGACTATTATGTGCATCTGCCGGAGATACACGGGCCTGCCCAGCTGGGCGACTACTACTTGAACCGCTCCGGCATGGTGGATATGCCGGAGGAATGGAAAGGCGGCATCGACACGGCGCAGTTTGGCCGCTATGTGGCCCAGCAGGAGCAGGGCGTGTTCACCCAGTACGGCTACCTTGTCAAAAGCGGGGACGAGTGGCAGAAAGTACACGAGGGCCAGCCTGTACCAGAAGAATACCGGGTGCTGTCCTTTCCTGCGCCGGAAATCCTGCGGGATGCGGTCAACATCCCGCCGCCCATCCAGAGTGGACCGCAACGGCAAAAAGTTCTCCCCATCATCCTGAACGGCAAGGACAGTGCAGAGCGGATGAAAGAGATAACGGACCGGCTGGAAACAGGGATTCAAGAATTATTCGACAGTGACCGCTATAAAGCCTACCTCACCACGATGGCAAAATTCCACAATTACAGCTTCAATAACACCTTGCTGATCGCCATGCAGGGCGGGCAGCTGGTGGCAGGCTTCAACAAGTGGAAAGGCACATTCCACCGCACCGTAAAAAAGGGCGAAAAGGGCATTAAAATCCTTGCTCCTGCGCCTTACAAGGTCAAGCAGAAGATGGAAAAGCTGGACGAACAGGGCAAGCCGATTCTGGGCAAGGACGGAAAGCCGCTGACGGAAGAAAAGACGGTGCAGATTCCGGCCTTCAAGGTGGTGTCCGTGTTCGATGTCAGCCAGACCGAGGGCGAACCGCTGCCATCTATCGCAGTGGATGAACTGTCCGGCAGCGTGCAGGACTACCAAGATTTTTTCAAGGCATTGGAGCAGGCATCCCCGGTGCCCATCGGGTTTGAGGACATCGAGGGCGGGGCGCACGGCTATTTTCATCTGCTCGACAACCGCATTGCCATCCAAGAGGGCATGAGCCAGCTGCAAACCATCAAGACAGCCATCCATGAGATTGCCCATGCTAAGTTGCACGCCATCGACCCCAACGACCCGGAACAGACCAACTGCCCGGACAGCCGCACCCGCGAGGTGCAGGCCGAAAGTGTGGCCTATGCCGTCTGCCAGCACTACGGGCTGGACACGTCCGAGTATTCCTTTGGCTATGTGGCCGGGTGGAGTTCGGGTCGGGAACTGGCCGAACTAAAAGCCTCTCTGGAAATTATTCGTAGTGCGGCCCATGAGCTGATCTCTGCGCTGGACGAACATCTGGCAGAACTGCGCCAGCAACGGGAAGCGAATCTTTCTGCTGCACAGGAGACTGCATTTGTGCTGGACAGTGGCAACACCCTGTTCATCCAGACCTGCGATTCCGGCTATGACTACACCCTGTACGGCCCGGATAACAAGACTTTGGACGGAGGCCAGCTGGACGCGCCCGGTCTGACCCTGCCGGATGCCGGGCAGGAAGCGCTTAATCTGTTGGGGCAGACAGCCGCGGTGTCAGAAGTCCTGTTGGGCGATAAGCTAGCGGCATTCCAAGAGGCCGCCGAAAAGGCCAACGAAATTCCCGCACCCATTAAAATTCCAGACCCCACCGCAGAGCCCACGGTTACGATTTTGTGGAGTGAAAGCGACAAGCTGCAGGACGGCGAAATCATGCCGCTGTCTGTGGCAAACCGCGTCTTTGAAGAACTGGACACCGCCCAGCACACGGACAGGGAAAAGGACGGCTACACGGGCGGCTGGTACGACAAGACCGCATTCCGTATTGATTTTACCCTGAACGGCCAGCCCGACAACTACGAGGGACGGCAGGATTTTGGTGACGGAGAGGGTTCTTTGGTTCAGCATATCCAGAACTACCACGAATACTACGCCAAGGACGAGAACTGGAAAAATTTTGTTCTACACAACAAAGGCCCGGAAGCGTGGGAACAAGACAAGGCAGAGCGGGAAATGGTGCTGACCGAGTTTATCCCGTACCTCAAACAACATTGCAATCTTTCGGCCATGGAGCAGGCAGCCACCGCCGCTTTGCGGGAGGGACAGAACATTTCGCCGGAACAGGCTGCCTATTACAACGCTGTTGTGACCTATGTGCAGGACTGCCGCCCACTGCTCAACCAAGGCCAGTACAACTTGCCGGAACCGCCCAAGCTGGCTGACTTTGACCAGAGCTTGCAGAATTACAAGGCACAGGTGCAGGCCGAGATCGCGCAGGAAGCGGCTGCAGCCGGAATGACCGTAGAGGAATACGCAGCGGCAGGCTTTGAAGCACCGCAGCAGGACAGCTTTTCCATCTACCAGCTGCGCAATGAGGATTCCACCCGTGATTATCATTTTGAGCCCTACGACCGCCTGCAGACTGCCGGTTTGACCGTGGACAAGGCCAACTATACGGAAGTATACGCCGCGCCGCTGACTGCTGGCACCACGTTGGAGGACATCTACCGCACATTCAATGTGGACTATCCGGCAGATTTCAAGGGACACTCACTGTCTGTTTCGGATGTGGTGGTGCTGCACCAGAATGGGCAGGATACCGCCCACTACTGCGACAGTGTGGGCTTCCAGCAGGTGCCGGAATTTTTGCGGGAAAATCCGCTGCGCACCGCAGAACTTTCCACCGAACAAAACGAAAATATGATTGATGGTGTGTTGAACAATGCGCCCTCTCTGGGCGAATTGGAGGCAAAAGCAAAAGCCGGGGAACAAATTTCTCTGACGGACCTTGCCGCCGCAGTCAAGGCCGAGGAAAAGGCACCGAAAACCAAGAAGTCCCGCGCCGCAAAACCGAAAAAGCCGTCCATCCGGGCACAGCTGGATGCCGCAAAAAAGGAGCAGAGCAAGCAAACGCAGCCACGGGAAAAGACAAAGGAATTGGAGGTATAAGCCGTGCAAAAATTTGAAAATATGGATGTGATCGCTGCGCTGGAAGCCATTATGCACCAGAACACCGCATACTATCAGAGCGATTTTGCCTATGACATCAAGATGCTGCGGGAGGCCGCCCGCAGCGACCAGCCGGAAGATAAGCTGCTGTTGTGGCTGTCCCGGCCCTCTGGAACATTCTGCTTCCGGGAACGGGATGCGTTGCTCAAAGATACCCAAGCCTACAACACATGGAAGTTCTGCGGCGAACAGACCCATGACAGGATTCTTGCCTATGCGGTGGAGTTGACCGGTGCGGCCAACGGAACCGTGCAAGGCCATCTGTATGAACTGGACTATCAGCAGCACTTCCAGCATATCCGGGATGCCGCTCTGCCCGTGGGTGCCAATCGCCTGATCTACGAAAGCGGGATGCGGGAGATTGGCCCCAAAGAGCATTTCGACAGTCGCCCGGACAAATATTTCGGAGAGTTCGTGCGGTATGAAATGCAGCCCCGTGACCCGGAACTTCTGCAAACGGCCATCCGGCAAGAGCAGCGCAGTCGAGAACCGGCACGGCCCGGTGATTTCAAAGAACATCTTGCGGCACTGCACACTGGGCTGATCGAGGCCGAGGCGCAGCGTATCGTAGCCGATATGAAGCGTCTGGCTGCTCCCAACAGCCCGGACAAGAATCATTTCATGGTAGAGGTATCGCCCTACTTCACCAAGCTGGCATCCAGCCGGGACACGGACCAGCTGCTTGCCATGCTGCCGTATAAATCTTTACATCTGTCCAGCGTAAAAGACCGTTTCGGCATCTACGCACTGGTTGACAAAAAGGAGAACCGGGACAGGGGCATCCGCAAGCCCCGTGCTTCCGTCCGCAAGCAGCTTTCCGAAACCAAACAGGCCGTCAGCCCGAAAAAGGCAGCGGCCCGCAGCAAACAATACGAAATGGAGGTCTGACCATGAATTTCAGCGTTGAAGAAGAAAATTTGATCTGTATGTACCACACCTCTGACCGCCGCCGGACGATGGCGCGGATGCTGGCCGCTCTACCGGGTATGAACACGGAAATGCGGCGGCTGGCAAACGGTACCATTGCAAAGTTGGAGCGTATGACTGACGCTGACTTTGACGGACAGAGGTTTGATTTTACGGGTGAATAATACCGTCAGCTTGACAATGACGCATTATTTTTAATCAAAGTAATGTGTCGTTGTCAACACAGAAATAGCCGGACACGGTGGCCTTGGGGTTGCTGTGTCCGGCTATTTTTCATGTATCAGTCTTTATCTTTTTTCTCGGTGGGATTTTCCGGCAGTTCGGCGGCATCTTCTACAATGTCGGTCACAAGCTGCTGGAAGTCAAACGCATTCTTTTCTGTGATAACAGGCTTGCCTGTTTCCGCTTCAAGAGCCTGCCGCGCAATGCCGGCCACCTTGCCGCCGCGTTTGGCAACCTGCTTGTTTTCTTCAAAGGTCTGTGGCTTTGCAGTTTTGGAAATATCCGTGGTGGAGGCTTCCGCCAGCATGGTCAGCACAAGTTCCAAATCGGTCATATTGTCCCGGAGATTTTCTTTCGTCAGACCTTTCAGCCGCTTGTACTGCCCTGTGGTCATGCCAGACCATGCGCGGGAGATTTCATCGGTCAGGATAGCATACTCCTTGCCCTTTTGTACTCCGCGCTTCTTCCATTCATCCGTCAGTTCGTTTCGGATACGGATTGCCAAAAGCCGCTGGTGAATCCATTCTTCGGAGTAGCCTTTCTTCAAATAGGTATCAAGCGCACGGTCAATGGCCTGCTCCGGGTCGATTGTTTCCTCGATGCGTTCTTTGCCTACCATTGCCAGCCATGCCTTAAACGGTTCAGCTTTCGGAGATGGGATTGACTGGATGATGCGCAGGAGCTGTTCGGTGTTAGCAACATCCGTTTTGCGCTTTTTGCCGTCAGGAGCGGTCATTTTCAAACCATTACAATTTGTAATGGTTTCATTTCCTTCGTCTTTAAGACGCTTTTTTAGAACGCGCCAATAGTTCTGTGGGTCTGCGCTGTCAGTCAGAACAGCAATCACATCAACGATGGCAAAATACCATTCTTCCTTTTCTGCATCCCATGCAGTGCGGATTTTCTGATCTTCAAAAAGCTGGATAGAGCTGTTATCGTTCACTTCTGCCATAGAGGGTTCCTCGCTTTCGTTGTCTAAGTCTATTTTACATGATTTCGGGCGGAAACGCCACCCGGTCTAAGCGTTTGGAATTCAAAAATCCGAACAATATTTTGTGCAGATTTACCGTTCCTGCATCTGCTCCTTTCCCGGTGCTATCCGCAGAATGCCGTCCACATTCTGCTTTATGATGCCATACTCCTGCATCTGGCGTTTGATTTCGGCGTACTGCTGTTGCAGTTGCTTTTTCTGCTCGGTTAGTTGCTTATACTCGGCTTTCAGGGCGTAGAGGTCGGGCCGCTTTTGAAAGCCCTGCTCTTTCAGGGCCTTGGCCGCAGCTTCATAGAGAATCAGGGTGCCCTCGTGCCTGCGCCGGAATTGCTTTTTGTCAGCGGCCCGCTGGTATTCCTGCACCAGTGGACGCAGTTCCTTACAGGTGGTGACATCCTTTATCAGCACAGCCATTTCTGCAAGTCGGCGTTCGGCTGCTTTCAGCGCGGCGACAGCTTCGGTGCTGGCGGCGGTGATCTCGGCCACCCGGCTTTCCAAATCCGGGTAACTATCAATTTCATGCTCCGTCAGAAAGTTCAGCGTCCGGGCAGCCTGTTTCAGATTGTGGAGTTTTGCCCACTTCTCATACCCTGCGGACTGCTGGGCCTTAATGCTGTTCTCCAAATCAATCCGCAGCGAAATTTTGCGGTTTTCTTTGGGCTTCCGCTCCACGAACCGCCCTTTGATGCGCTCGGTGATGGCTTCCTCGGTGTAGGCTTCGCCCAGCGTTTTGCAGCGGGTGAACCGTTCCTGTCCGGGCGCACGGAACGACACATACTTGCCCCTTTTGACCTCATAGCTTTGCTCCTGCAGGAGCCGCAGAAAATCGTCAAAATCCTTGGCCTGCGGGATGGCTGCATCTATGGCGGCTTTCAGTTTTGCCTTCCAGCTCATGCCCTTGCGGTGTGCGTCCCACTCGGTATAGCTTTTACCCCGGTCTTGACCGGGGACCAACACAGACAGGCCGTGTTCCTTGCACAGACGGTCGCTGGTGCGCCGGATGTAGGCATAGCTCTGGCGATTGGAAACATACTTTCGTTGGTTCACCATGTCCACGGCGCAAAAGATGATGTGGTTGTGGACGTGCCCTTTGTCAATGTGTGTGGTCAGCACATACGGGTATTTGCCTTGCAGGACTTCATCTGCAAGCTGCCGGCCGATCTCGTGGGCCTGCTCCGGCGTGGTTTCTCCCGGCGCAAAAGACTGTATCAGGTGATGGGCCAGATTGTTGCCTTTCTGCATGGCCTGTGACAACAGCAGTTCAAATTCGATGTCGGCGGTTTCGTAGGAGCAGGCAAAGGAGGACACCAGCATTTTTTCGTCCGTCTTGGCCGGATTCTCGATGTAGTCCAATGCCTTTTTCAGCGTTGACTTGATAGGATGTATCTTTGTAACTGCCATATCTGCGCCAATGCTCCCTTGATGTCCGCAACGTCTTGTGTGTACAGCGGCCCCATGCTGTTCAGCCGCCGCGCGATCTGATTGACGTTGACACCAATCTTTTGCAGTTCGGCGGTTTGCGCCCGGATGTCGGTGGTGTCGATGTGGACAACATAACCATCTATCAGCATCTTCCGGGCGTAGGCAGAAAAATTCCGTGTGTTCAGCAGAGCCATCTTCTGCCGGATAAGTTCCTGTTCCTCCGGCGTCACGGGAACACGCAGAACAATTTTTCGGGTTCGATTCGTCATAGTTTCACCTCGTTTCTTGGGGGTCTGGGGTACTCCCCAGCAAGCATTTTTGCCGGGAGTGGCTACACTCCCTATGCTTGCTACGTTACCTTTCCCCACTACTATGACACCGCAACACCCCCGTTTTGCCCGCAAAATGCAAAAAAAAAAAAAAATAAGAGGATGCTTTTGCATCCTCTCAATGACCGTGCATGACAATCAGACACACACGGGCTCTTTTTCCTGTTCATGGATTCGTAAGGCACCGTCAATGGCACCTTCTACGATGGGCAAGTATTCTTCCGGGCAAAGCTGCAGCTTGTGGCTGACCCGCTGACGCTCTGCACTTTCTTCCCGCATAAGTTCCGGGTTGAAGTACCGTTCCACCGGCAGACCACATATTTTTATCAGCTGAATCACCACCGGCAAGCTGGGCAACGTGCCTTCGTTTTCGATGTTCGCAAGATACCGGCTGTCACAATGTATCATGTCGGCCAGCGCACTGCGGGAAAGCTGTTTTGCCTTTCGTGCTGCCTTGACATCCGCTCCGAACGTTTCAAAGCCGGGACAGTCCTCAATTTTTGCCATTCTGCATCACCCATATACATTTTATAGTTCATGGACGATTGGCGAAATGATGCAAACTGCATATATGCTAAACTTTATTGTTCATACTTTGTGCATTGTATTCTTCGAGCAAGCGAAATATAATAGAACTTGGAGGTGTGCTATGGATTACATGACCTTGAAAGAGACCGCCGAAAAGTGGAACGTAACACCTCGGCAAGTCAACTACCTGTGTTCAGCTGGACGCATTCCCGGTGCGGTAAAAATGGCCAGCGTTTGGCTGGTGCCAAAAAATGCTGATAAGCCGGTGGATGGCCGGACGAAACAGGGAAAGGAATTGAAAAATGCAGAAGATACTTTACGTTGAAGATGATTTAAGCCTGATTGATGGTTTGAAGTACACGCTGGAAAACAGCGGGTATTTTGTGGATAATGCCCGAACGGCAAGTGAGGCTTTGGCACGATTCAAGCAAGACACTTACGATTTATTATTGCTGGATGTTACACTTCCAGATGGAACCGGGTTTGATGTCTGCAAGGAAGTGCGTGCCATTTCAACCATTCCTATTATATTTCTGACGGCATCCGATCAGGAAATCAGCATTGTAAGAGGGCTTGATATAGGCGCGGATGACTATATCACAAAGCCGTTTAAGTTAAACGAATTGCTTTCTCGAATCAAAGCCATCCTCCGCCGTTCTCTGCAATTCTCCAAGGTAGCCGCTGTTTTGGAAGCAAACGGAATACGCATTGACACAGCAGAACGGCGCGTCTGGAAAAATGGAAAATCGCTTGACCTGCCATTGGTCGAGTATAAATTACTGTGCCTGTTCCTGCAAAATCCAAACCACCTTTTGTCCCGTGAACTTATTCTTGATAGAATGTGGGACGGGAATGGAAACTTTGTGGATGATAACACCTTGTCCGTCTATATCCGCAGGCTGCGGAACAAAATTGAGGACACCCCCAATCAGCCCAAGTTCCTATTGACGGAACGCGGAATTGGTTATAAGTGGGTCGTTGTGTGAGGAAAATATGGGAAAGTTCGGAAAAGAAACAAAGATTCTGCTGCTGGCCATTACCACAATCTGTGTAATTTCATTTTTATTGGCGACCGGAATTTCTTTTTTCTTAGCAAAAGGCTTTCAGCAGGAATTGTTGCTCCATGACTATGGCGTTTCCGGCTATCAGCTGAATCATACGGAAAAATTGCTGATTTCGGCATTCACAGCACAGCCCAACGAAAGTGATATTGCGCGTGGAAAAAATGCTTTAGCTTCCATTGGGTACAGCAGCGCAACTTCGATGCAGCTTTTGCCCATGGTTCAGAACTATCGCAATCAAACCATGTGGTGTCTGTTTTTGCTGTTGCTGTTCTCGTTTGGTACAATTTATTTTGCGCTATTTCTTTATCTGAACCGCCAGCATAAAGCAATCCGTGAAGCCGAGGGCAAAATCCGAGAATTTTTGGACGGAAATACAATGTCCCGAATTGAGTGCGCACAGGCTGGTGATTGGTACAGTTTGTTCCACAGCGTAAATGAAATGGCGGCTATTCTCTCGGCTCATGCAGAAAGTCAAAAACAGACGAAAGAGTTCTTACAATCCATCATTTCGGATGTGTCCCATCAAATCAAAACACCGCTGGCCGCATTAAAAATGTACCACGAAATCATTATCAGCCATAAAGAAGATTCTGAAACTGTGCAGAGTTTTTCCGAAAAATCGCAACGGGAAATCAAGCGGATGGAAGATGTTATCTATACTCTGCTGAAACTGGCACGGCTGGATGCCGGCATTATCCAGATGGAGAAAAACGAGGAAAACCTTTCCGTTCTTATGCAGGATGTGATGGAACGCTTTGAAACATGGGCCGAACAAGACCATAAAGAAATCGTTCTATCCGGCGGAAGCGATGTCACACTTGCTTGTGATGCGCTATGGATGTCGGAAGCCTTCGGAAATATCATTAAAAATGCGCTGGAACATACACGGCCGGGTGGTCACATTTCCGTGCAGTGGGCACGATCGCCGCTCATGACGCAAATTGTTATCTCGGATGATGGAATCGGCATTCATCAAGAGGACCTCTATAATATTTTCAAACGGTTTTACCGCAGCCGCTTTTCATCGGATGTCCATGGAGTAGGATTGGGGCTGCCGTTGGCAAAGTCCATTGTTGAGGCGCACGGAGGAACCATTTCTGTAAACAGCACGCTCGGCGCAGGAACCACTTTCACACTCAATTTTTTCAATCTTACAAAGGAGTAAGGCAGCGGTCATACGGAAGTAAGCCAAGGAAGCTATGCTAGGCTGCATAAGGAGGCATGAAATATGAACATTCTTGAAGTACAAAACTTATGCAAAACCTATGGCAAAGGGGAAGCTGCCGTTCAAGCTCTGCGCGATGTGACATTTTCTGTTCACAAAGGAGAATTTGTTGCGATTGTCGGTGAGTCCGGCTCCGGCAAAAGTACGCTGCTGAATGTTGTGGGGGCTTTGGATAACCCCACGGCGGGAAAAGTTTTGATTGATGGAAAAGATATTTTTTCTATGCCTGAAAAGAAACTGACTGTATTTCGTCGGCAGCATATTGGCTTTATCTTTCAGTCCTTCAACCTTATTCCTGAACTGAATGTAGAGCAGAACATCACTTTCCCGCTTCTGTTGGACTATAAGAAGCCAGATCAGAAATTTGTAAACGAACTGCTGCAAGTGCTGGGGCTGACCGAGCGCAGAAATCACTTGCCCAGCCAGCTTTCAGGTGGTCAGCAGCAACGAGTCGCGATTGGCCGGGCACTGGTTACCCACCCGGCTCTGATTATGGCCGATGAACCGACAGGAAACCTTGACAGCAAAAACAGTCAGGAGGTGATTGCTCTCCTGCAATCCATGTCGCAGAAATACCAGCAGACGATTTTAATGATTACCCATAATGAAAATCAAGCTGGGGCGGCTGATCGTGTTTTCCGTATGTCAGATGGGGTTCTGAAAGATTTGGGGGTGGCGTTACGGTGAAAAGCTATCTTGATCTGGTTCCTCAATATGAAAAAGTACATCGGAAGCAAAGCAAGATGTCCCGCATCTGTATCATTCTTGCCGTCTTTTTGGTGGCTGTTATGTTTGGGCTTGCAGATATGTACTTGCAGGGCATTACCCAAAAAGTGATGCAAGAAAATGGAGACTGGCATTATCAGATTACTTCCATTGATACCAAAACCTCTGATCTTATTGCGGCTCGGCCCGAAGTAGAAGTTTCTGGCTGGCATAGTACAATTTCCGCCGACGCAGGATATTCTATCAGCGGACAACCTATCGCAATTAGCGGGTTGGACGAAGATGTTTTTGGTGAAATTTATTTGGCTTCATTAGCAGAGGGGAAATATCCCAATGCAGCCAATGAAATTGCGGTGTCTTCTGTATTGAAAGAAAGCAATGATCTTGACTTAGGAAGCGTAATTGATTTGACCTGTCCTGACGGAAGCACTGTGAGTTTTTCTATTGTTGGTTTTTTTGATAATCCTGAAAAAGCAAGACTGATCGTCGGAAGCGAACAAAGTGTAATATTAGCACAAGAGGGATTTACCACTTTTATATCTGCTTCTAATAGCCCTGCTTCTGAAAAATATATTATTCAGCTTTCACAGCATTGCGATATGTCAAGTACAATCGAAAAGATAAAATCGCAATATTCCTTATCCGACGGGCAAATTGAAGCAAATATGAACCTGCTGAATATTGAGGGGCAGTTAGCAGGAAAAACAGGTGTAAACCAGATTTATTCAATCGCGCTTATCCTTTCAATCATTGTTATGCTGACGTGTATTTTAATGATTTCAAGTACCTTGAACAGTAATGTCACACAACGTACAGAGTTTTTTGGTATGCTTCGGTGTTTGGGGGCTACTAAAAAACAAATTATGAATTTTGTTCGGCTTGAGGGATTATACTGGTGCAAGACAGCCATTCCAGCAGGTGTAGCATTATCTATTGTTGTGGTTTGGGTAACATCTGCTGCTATGCGTAAAATCAGCCCGCAATGGTTTGCGTATATGCCAACATGGGGAATTAGTTGGATCAGTATTGCAGTAAGCGTATTGTTAGGACTTCTGACAGTGCTATTAGCGGCCCGTACTCCTGCAAAAAAGGCAGCAAAATCTTCCCCGTTAGAGGCTGTTTCAGGCAATGCACAACAAACAACTATGTTTCGTAAGGCTGCAAATACGAGCTTTTTTAAGATTGAAACCGCTATGGGCGTCCATCATGCCAAATCAAATAAGAAGAACTATGTCCTAATGACAGGTGCATTTGCAATTTGCATTGTATTATTTCTTACATTCAGCACGCTTGTAAATTTTATGCAAAATGCTTTTATGCCATCTGAATGGACACCAGAACTATCAATCGTTAGCGAAACAAATACTTGTTCCATTGACAGCGTTTTGTTAGAAAATATCAAGCAGAATGAAAATGTTAAGCGGGCGTATGGGCGTATGTTTGCCTATGATGTACCTGTAAACATTGACGGAAGTAACCACAAAGCAAATGTTATTTCGTATGAGGCAAATCAATTTAAGTGGTCTGCCGATTATTTGACAGCAGGTTCAATAAGTGTTGTAGAACAAGAAGAAAATCAGGTTTTGGTTGTGAATACTGAAAATACGGATGTTCGAGTTGGAGATGTGATAACTTTATCCATCAACGGCAAGGAACAAGCGGTGACGGTAGCCGGTATTCTGTCTGACAGTCCGTTGGCACGCGAGGAGGGAACGGAAACCATTTTCTGCTCTGAAAAGACCTTTGTTGCATTAACAGGGCAAACAGGATATACAATTATTGACGTCCAGTTTCAAAATGGAGCTTCTATTGAAGATGTGAAAGATATTGAAAATATTTTTACCGATGGTGGGGTGGTATTTACAGAGCAGCTTTCACAAGTTCAACAACAAAGAAACCTGTATTCTGCTTTCGCTGTACTTGTATATGGTTTTCTCTCGATCATTGTTGCGATAACCATTTTTCACATTATGAATACAATTAACATGGGCGTTATCGCAAAAACGAAACAATATGGGACAATGCGGGCAATCGGCATGAGTAATCAGCAACTCATAAAAATGATTGTTGCAGAAGCAATGACATACGCAGTAAGCGGTATAATTTTGGGCTGTATCATTGGACTTCCTATGCACTGGGTTGTTTTTGCAAGTCTCATAACGAATTTCTGGGGTACAGCATGGAGTATTCCTATCTTTCCGCTTGCATTGATAATTGGTATTGTGTTATTTACTTCTTTTCTTGCGGTACGAAGCCCCGCAAAACGTTTACATGATATGGCAATCGTAGACACCATTAAATCCCAACAATAATCATCATAATGGCTGGTCTGCCACATTTGTAGCAGGCCAGCTTCTTTACCCTTACAAATGAGTAAGATGGATTTCACTTCAAAGTAAGATTGAACCTGTAAAATACACATATAGAACAACCTGCCGCACGACGGCAAAAGAAAAAAAGTCGTCGTGTAGCAGGCATATCCGTGCGTCCATTTTTGACCGGCGGCTTTTGAGAAAATCAAGGCCGCCGGTTCTTTTTGCTTATCAAAGCGTTTCATCGTCCGTATGGCGGCCACTAGGAGGATGCCGCCATGCGCCTGATATTCTATCGAACGCCTAGCTTTGAACTGTCAAAAAAAGCCTTGCTCCCGCACAGGGTCAGCAGGGCTTTTACTATGTACTATACGATGTAGGTACTGCGCGTTTCGTGCTGCCATTATGCCCGGTTGACCGTTTTCGGTCTGCTGGGCTTTTCTATTGCCGCCTGAAAAGCTGCCTGTTTCAAAAATATTTTTGGAAATTTTCAAAAAAGCGGGCAGAATCGGGTGTTTCAGGTGTCATATTAGCGGAAAGGGAAAAATCCACCCGACATCCCCACGGAAAGGGGGTGAGAAGATGGAAGCTATCCCTCGCAACGATGGCGAACAGTACCGATTCGATGCGTTCTGCAAAGCGGTGCTGCGAAATGAGGCCCGGAACTATCACCGAAATAAGAAACGTCTGCTTGACCGTGAAAAGTCATTCAGCGTTCTTTCGTTGGAAGAACTGGGGCAGCTCACGAGTGTAGACCATTATCCAAGTGAAGAATTTGTATTTTCATCCTACGGCTGTGATCTGCACATCGACAATGAACTTGTTGCCAATGCGTTTGCCGCTCTGCCAAAGCAAGAACAGAGCATTCTGATTCTGTTTTGCGTTCTGGAACTGGGCGATGGCGAGATTGGCGACCTCATGGGACTGTCCCGGAGTGCTGTACAGCGCCACCGGACAAAAACGCTGAACGAGCTGCAAAAAAAGCTAAAGGCGCACTTGCCGGAGGGAGGTTAGGCGTAAATGAACTCCTATGAACACACGAGCAGAGAGTTTTTACCGCTCTCGGTGATTCGCTCTGCCTGCGCTGGGGACACCGATGCAGTTGAACAGGTTTTGCGACATTACAGAGGTTATATCAACAAGCTCTGTACAGGCATTCTCTATGACAAGCACGGTCAGCCTCATGTGTGCATAGACGAGTACATGAAACGCCATCTGGAAATCAAACTGATTTCTTCTATTGTAACCAAAGCCGAAACGGGCTGACCCTTTCCACGTTTCGGGACAGCACCTTGAAAAATATGCCCGCAGGACAATGGCGGTGCATCATAGGGCAAACGGATACGTTGCTGTCTGTATCGAGCCGGACGGCGGGTGCGCCACGATGCTTTTCTCTGAAAAGTGGAGCGATCACCACCACGCCGCAATGCAAGCGCGGCTGCTTGCGGGCCATGACATACAGGCAGGCTGATACTCCCTTACCGTCAAAGTCCGAGCGTTCAGAGCGTCGCAGGCAATGAGTAGGGCTGCATGAGGAATGCAGGGGTGAGATTCCCGTGGGTTGCTGCCAGCAGCCATCCGTTGGCTCATTTTTTGATTTTTAAGAAAGGGGATTTTTACGATGCAAGCGAAAAAGACAAACCCGGAAAAAACAAAAAATCCAGAGATGCTTACTCTGGATTCGACTTATCGTATTGGCAATCGCTCCTTTATCGTTGAGCCGGTGTTCAAAGAAGAAAGTTCCCAGACCTTAGGAGAAGTTCTTCTCCGGCTGATGAAATCCGAAAGCGAAAAATTATAATGACCTTTCGGGAGGCAGCGGACAGAGAAAGCGGATTGTGTTATAATATAGGTGTACAAGTGAATTTGCTATTCGACTGTCCCAAGAAAGGAGCGAGTATGAAACAGTCGAGTAACAAGAAATCCCGTGAAGCAACCGCTTTTCTCTATGAGCGTCTTTCCCGTGATGATAATTTGGAGGGCGAGAGTTACAGCATCGGCAACCAAAAGAAACTGCTCACCAAAGTTGCAAAGGAAAAAGGCTATACCAATCTGGTTCACTTTCTGGATGATGGCATTTCCGGCGTGACCATGAACCGTCCCGGTTTCGTTGAAATGATGCAGCAACTTGAACAAGGGAAAGCCTCCGCTGTGTTCGTCAAAGACCTTTCCCGTCTGGGCCGAAACTATATCGAGGTCGGGCGGCTGACAGAAGAATTTTTCCCGGACCATGACATCCGACTTGTTGCCGTTTCGGACAACATCGACACGGCCGAGGGAGAAAATGAACTGGCACCCATCCGAAACCTGTTCAATGAGTGGTATGCCCGCGACATCAGCAAGAAACGCCGTATCAGTAATAAAATCAAAGGCAACTCCGGCGAACCGATGGGGCTTCCTCCCTATGGATATATCAAGGACCCGAACAATCCCAAGCATTGGGTCATTGATGAAGAAGCTGCACAAGTTGTCCGGCGCATTTTTGATATGACGTTGGAGGGCTTTGGCACGGAACAGATTGCCACCCAGTTTGAAAAGGAAGGCATCCTGACGCCGCAGGCCTACTGGATTCAGAAAGGCATCGGCCGTCCCGGAAAGACCAAGACGCGCCCCGCCACCAAGTGGAATGGCTCCACGATTACCCATCTTCTGTACCAGCAGGAGTATTGTGGTGATGTTCTGAACTTCAAAACCTACTCCAAGTCCTACAAGAACAAGAAGCGGATTCATAACGACCCGGAAAATTGGGTGGTGTTCCAAGATGTTCACGAACCCATTATTGAACGTGCCGTGTTTGAGCAGGTACAGCAGAAACGCGGAAAAATGCGCAAACGCCGTACCAGCAACGGAGAACACAATATGTTCTCTGGCTTACTTGTCTGCGCAGACTGCGGCTGCAATCTGCACTTCCACTTCAATCAGGGCAACCCGGAAATCAAGTATTTCAACTGCTCCAACTACAAGGGCAACCGTGGCACCTGCCAATCCACCCATTACATCCGTGTGGATTTTCTGGAAGAAGTGGTGCTGGGCGAGATTCAGCGGCTGACCAAGTTTGCCAGCCTCTATGAGGACGACTTTTTGAAGGCTGTTATCGGGCACTCCCAGCAGGCAGACGAAGCCGACCGCAAGCTGAAAGAGAAAGAGTTGAAAGCACTCCTTGCCCGTGATGAAGAACTGGACGGCCTCTTTGAGCGCATCTATGAGGACAACGTTTCCGGCAAAATCTCTGATGAACGCTTTTCCAGAATGTCCCGGAGATATGAGGACGAGCAAAAGGAGCTGACCGAGAAAATCAAACAGCTCCGCTCCGAAATCGAAAAGCAGAGCAGCCGCACCATGACAACGGATATGTTCATCCGTCTGGTTCGCAAGTACACCAGAGCGAAAAAGCTGACACCCCGGATGCTGAACGAACTGGTGGAAAAAATCGAAGTGTTCAATGCAGAAAAGGTCAACGGTGTATGGGAGCAGCGGCTCCGCATTCACTACAACTGCGTGGGCACCATCGAGATTCCAAGCGCACTTCCTTTACCGACACCCGATGTGTCGGTGAATACAAGAAAAGGCGTAGTTGTGAACTACGCCCCCTGTGATGTCGCTATTTAGCAAATAAAAAATGACGAATGTTCTTTGACAGCTAAATGCTGTAAGAACATTCGTCATGGTGCGGCTAACAGGACTTGAACCTGCACGTCGTGGACACTGGACCCTAAAACCAGCGCGTCTGCCAATTCCGCCATAGCCGCATAACAAAATTAGTATACGTTTTTTTGTGCGGTTTGTCAATGGCAAAACCGTATTGACACGGGCATCCGTTTTAATATAGGGCAATACCGCATAATTCTAAGTGCCGATACGGCGAGCGAGGTGCGGCAGCTGCTAAGCCAAAAGCGCAGATAATACTTTGTGTATTATCGAGCATTTTGGCAACGCAGATGCCGTGCCGCAGCTGCCGGAGCGGTGCTTAAGCCGTAAGGCGGGAATTATGCGGTGTTGCCATAGGAAGGCTTGCGCACAATTTACGTTTTATCTATGGACGTGTGCCCCTGCTGTACGGTATACTATAGGCAAACCGCCTGCCAGCCTGTGACCACGGAGGTAGACCTTGAAAAAGAACATCCTAGCCAAGCTCTCGCCCTTCCATTTTTTGATGCTGCTGATCGCAGGCATCATCAATGCTATCGGTGTAACGCTGTTTATTGCGCCGGTACAGCTGTACGACAGCGGCATCTCCGGCACATCCATCCTGCTCTCCCAGCTGACGCCGGACTATCTTTCGCTGTCCTTCTTCCTGATCCTGCTCAACATCCCGCTGCTGCTGTTCGGCTTCAAGCGGCAGGGGGCGGTGTTCTCGATTTACGCCATCTTTACGGTCTGCGTCTACTCGGTGGCGGCCTGGCTCATCACCGATGTGCTGCCCATCGACGTCAGCATTGCCTCGCCGCTGGCGGGCACGGATTTGTTTTTGTGTGCGCTGTTCGGCGGCATCATCTCGGGCGTTGGCAGCGGCCTGGCCATCCGCTACGGCGGCGCGATGGACGGCATTGAGGTCGTCGCCGTCATCTTTGCAAAGCCGCTCGGGCTGTCCGTCGGTACATTTGTGCTGATTTACAACGTGCTGCTGTACATGATCTGCGGCATCGTCATGGGCAGCTGGATACTGCCGCTCTACTCCATCGTCACCTACGCGGCGGGCTCCAAGACCGTAGACTTCATCGTGGACGGCCTTGACAGCGCCAAGGCTGCCATGATCATCACGACCCACCCGGACGAGATCGCCCGCGCCGTGTCGGAGGAATTCGGCACGGGTCTGACCATCATAGACGCTCACGGCTTCTACTCGGACACGCCCAAGACGGTGCTGTACGTTGTGGTCAACCGCTTCCAGACCGTCAAGCTCAAGACGCTGGTCAAGGGTGTCGACGCAAACGCCTATATGGCCATCAGCCCGGTGGCCGACCTGCTGCACGGCAGCAAGGAAGAAGAAACCGCCTGACCCAAGCCCCCTGCATCCCCGCGATGCAGGGGGCTTTTTGTGACATAATCCGCGGACTGCCTGCACATTCTAATCCCAAAGCGAGGGATGAATATGCACCGACACAAATTTTTACGGCATGCGGCGGCTGTCCTGGCGGCAGCGGCCCTGCTGGCGGCCGTGGTACTGGCGGGCCTGGCGGCGGCTCTGCCGGATACACTTTACACCGACGGCCCGGCGGCGGAGCTGGAAATTGCCTCGATGCCCTACCTGACCGTAAAAAAGCGGCAGGGGAGTGTGGCCGCGGACAGCACGACGCCTGACACAAGCGCCAACGTCACGCTGACGCTGTTCGGCACGCTGCCGGTCAAGACCGTGCGTGCCGTCAGCACCGAGCGGCGCACCGTGCAGGTCTGCGGGACACCGTTCGGCGTCAAGATGTTCTCCGACGGGGCGCTTGTCGTGGCGTTCTCGGATCGCTACACGGTGCTGGGCAGCGAGAACCCCGCCAAGGCAGCCGGGCTGCGGCTGGGCGATTTGATCGTCTCCGCCAACGGCAGGCCGGTACGCAGCAACGAGGACCTGACCGCGGCCATTCAGGCGGCGGGCGGCGCACCCCTGACCGTGGTGTACCGGCGCAGCGGTGCCCGGCACACGGCGACGCTGACCCCGACGGCGGACGAAAGCGGTCACTACAAGGCGGGCGTCTGGGTGCGGGACTCGGGCGCGGGCATCGGCACCATGAGCTTTGTGGACCCGCAGCGCGGCACATTCGCGGGGCTGGGGCATTCCATCAGCGATGCCGACACAGGTGCGGATCTGACGCTGCTCTCCGGGGAAATCGTCCCGGTGACGATTACCGGCTGCATCCGCGGCGCAGCGGGCAGCCCGGGCGAGCTGCGCGGGGAGTTCGCCGCCGCGCCAGCCGGAACCGTGTTGGCCAACGATGCCGCCGGGGTCTACGGCAGCTACACCGGCAGCTGCACCGCCCCGGCACTGCCCGTGGCAAATTTGCAGGAGGTCACGCCCGGCGAGGCCGAGCTGTGGACCACTGTGCTGGGCACGACGGCGCAGCCCTATACGATTCAGGTCGAGCGTGTGACGATGACCGGCAGCGACCCGAACCGAAATCTGCTGATCCGCGTGACGGACAAGCGCCTGCTTGACGCCACCGGCGGCGTAGTGCAGGGCATGAGCGGTTCGCCCATCGTGCAGAATGGCCGTCTGGCGGCAGTGCTTACACATGTGCTGGTGAACGATCCGAGCAGGGGCTACGCAATCTTTGCAACAACCATGCTGGAAAAAGCGGATGCTGTCGCCAGCAGCAAATGAGCGCCGAAAGTGGGACGCATCGGACGAAAAAGCGGGACTGCTGACCGACAACAAAAACCACGAAAAGAATAAAATGATGTTGATACGTGTACTATTTTGCCGATGACTGACGAATTATAGAAAAAATTGTCGAACGAAAATTTCGGGAAATAACAATAAACAGCGGGAAATCTATTGATAAATGTGGGAAAATATGGTAGAATTCCCAATGTAAACAGAAACCGAGCGAAGTTTACGCGCGGGGTACGCGCAGCTCAAAATGTATGGAGGATATGTGACGATGGAAAAGATCAAATTTGTAATGACCGACACGGACACGCAGGTGTCCGCTGTGTGCCGCCGTGCGCTGGAAGCCAAAGGCATTGCCGTGACCGTCTGTGAGAAAAACGGCACCAAGGCCCTGGAAACCCTTCTGGCCGTTCATCCGCAGGCCGTTCTGCTGGATGCGTTCATGCCGGACCTGGACGCGATCACGGTCAAGCAGCGCTACGAGGCCCAGAACACCAGCAGCACCCACACGACGTTCTTCGTCACGGGGGCATTCCAGAGCGAGGAGATGGAGCAGGAACTTCTTGACAGCGGGTTCTCGTTCTTCTTCGTCAAGCCGTTTGACGAGTCGGTCCTCGTCAGCCGTGTGCTGAAGGCGGCGGGCAACACGATGCGCCCGCAGGTCGTCTCGCAGGACAGCGATGAGCTGACCGTGACGGAAATTCTGCACCAGATCGGCGTACCCGCGCACATCAAGGGTTACCAGTTCCTGCGCGACGCCATTCTGCTGACGATCTCCGACCACGGGTACATCAACGCCGTGACCAAGCGGCTTTATCCCGAAATCGCCAAGCGCAACATGACCACGGCCAGCCGCGTCGAGCGCGCGATCCGCCACGCCATCGAGGTCGCCTGGGACCGCGGCGACGTGGACACGCTGAACAGCTACTTTGGCTATACGATCCACAACCTGCGCGGCAAGCCGACGAACAGTGAATTTATTGCCATGATAAGCGATAAAATTCGTCTGGACAAAAAGCGGCATGCGTAAACTGCCAGCCGCCCGGTTGCCACACTCCCAACTTCGTGTTATAATACATTTATTATAAGGCAATACCAAAACAAAAGCACCGCAGGATGCACACTGCGTCCGCCGGTGCCGCCAAAATAACACGGAGAAGGAATCGGCTATGGACAAAATGCTTAAAATTGCGGTTGCGGGAACGGGCTATGTGGGACTTTCCATTGCAACGCTGCTGGCGCAGCACCACGAGGTCTGCGCGATTGACGTGATCCCGGCCAAGGTCGATCTCATCAACCGGCGCAAATCTCCGATCCGGGACGAATACATTGAAAAATACCTGGCCGAAAAGGAACTGAAACTGACCGCCACGCTTGACCCGGCACAGGCGTACAGCGGCGCTGACTTTGTCGTCATCGCCGCGCCTACAAACTACGACAGCCGCACCCAGCACTTTGACACCTCGGCTGTCGAGGCGGTCATTCAGCTTGTCATGCAGTACAACCCCAACGCCGTCATGGTCATCAAGTCGACGATTCCCGTGGGCTACACGGTGTCGGTGCGCGAAAAATTCGGCAGCAGCAACATCATCTTCAGCCCCGAGTTCCTGCGCGAGTCTAAGGCGCTCTACGACAACCTTTACCCGAGCCGCATCATTGTCGGCACTGACCTGAACGACCCGCGCCTGGTGGAGGCCGCGCACACCTTTGCGGCACTGCTGCAGGAGGGAGCTATCAAGGAGAACATCGACACGCTGTTCATGGGCTTCACTGAGGCCGAGGCTGTCAAGCTGTTTGCCAACACCTATCTGGCGCTGCGCGTGGCGTACTTCAATGAGCTGGACACCTACGCCGAGAGCAAGGGTCTGAATACCCAGCAGATCATCGACGGTGTCTGCCTTGACCCGCGTATCGGCAGCCACTACAATAATCCCAGCTTCGGCTACGGCGGCTACTGCCTGCCCAAGGATACCAAGCAGCTGCTGGCCAACTATGCCGATGTGCCCGAAAAGCTGATCGAGGCCATTGTTGACAGCAACCGCACCCGCAAGGACTTTATCGCGGATCGTGTGCTGAAGCTGGCCGGGTACTACGGCTACGCCGACGAGAATGAGTATGATGCCGGCAGGGAAAAGCCCGTGACCATCGGCGTCTACCGCCTGACGATGAAGAGCAACAGCGATAACTTCCGCCAGAGCTCGATTCAGGGTGTCATGAAGCGCATCAAGGCCAAGGGGGCGACGGTCATCATCTATGAGCCGACGCTGAAGGATGGCGAGACCTTCTTTGGCAGTGTTGTCGTCAACGACTTGGACAGGTTCAAGGCACAGTCGCAGGCCATTCTGGCAAACCGCTATGACAAATGCCTGGACGACGTAAAGGAAAAGGTCTACACGCGCGACATCTTCCGCCGCGATTGACCGCGTTTGCCATGCTGTTTATGCAGCTGCGCCGCGCCCCGATGACCCGGGGCACGGCAGCAGCTGCTTTATTTTTTTGAAATTCAGGCAAAATCCGGCAGAAAATTGTAAAAACGCGCTTGACAGATGTCCCTCCTTCGTGTATAATCATACCTGTTGTTTGCCTCTGTAGCTCAGTCGGTAGAGCAGGGGACTGAAAATCCCCGTGTCATTGGTTCGATTCCGATCGGAGGCACCATTTTATGCGGCCGTAGCTCATCTGGTAGAGCGCCACCTTGCCAAGGTGGAGGTAGCGAGTTCGAGCCTCGTCGGCCGCTCCACTTTTGACCACCCTTCGGGGTGGTTTTTTTGTGCCGAAATCTCACCAAAATAGTGCATACCTCGACTTTTGCCCATTGACAGCGGCACTTTTATAACAGTATACTTAAACTGTTCTTTTGCGAAAGCGGAAGAACGATTTGCGGTATAGTAATAAAAGGAGTGCGGAATCATGAAAAACTCGAACAGTAAAACCTTCGTTGCCGTCGGCATCGGCGCAGCCCTGTTCTTTGTTCTGGGGCGCTTTGTCGCTATCCCCAGCCCGGTGCCCAACACCAACATCAGCCTGCAGTACGCGGTGCTCGGTCTGCTGGCCGCCATGTACGGCCCTGTGGCCGGCGCCCTGATCGGCTTCATCGGCCATGCCCTCATCGACCTGTCCTGGGGCGGCATCCCGTGGTGGAGCTGGGTCATCGCCTCCGCCTTCACCGGCGTGGTCGTCGGCCTGTTTGCCAAGAAGCTGAATGTGCAGGAGGGCGACTTCAACAAGCGTAAGGTTGCCACCTTCGCCATTGCCAATGTCGCGGCCCATGCCATTGCCTGGATCGTCGTTGCGCCTGTGCTGGACATCCTGATCTACGCCGAGCCCGCCAAAAAGGTCTTTGCACAGGGCGCGTTTGCCGCTGTGTCCAACATCATCACGGCTGTCGTCGTCGGCGGCCTGCTGATTCTGGCCTACACCAAGACCATCGCCAAGAAGGGTTCTCTGGACAAAGAGTGATCCGCTGTTAAACCCGTATGCCTTCCCACAAACGCGGGAAGGCATTTTGCTGTTCCACCACAATTTCCCCTGCGAGGTGCCGTATGGCTGAAACGAGAACCCCGATCATATCCTTCAAAAATTTTTCCTTCCAATATCGCGCCCAGAAGCAGCCCACGCTGCATGACATCAATCTGGACATCTACCCCGGGGAGCGCGTGCTGATCGCCGGGCCGTCCGGCAGCGGCAAGTCCACGCTGGCGGCCTGCATCAACGGCCTGAACCCGTTCTCCTACCCCGGCGAGTGCACGGGCACGCTGACTGTGGACGGCGTGGACGCGCCCCACAGCAGTATTTTTGAGCTGGCGGGCCACGTCGGCACGGTGCTGCAGGACCCGGACGGCCAGTTCATCGGCTTGACGGTGGGGGAGGACATCGCCTTTGCGCTGGAAAACAGCTGCACCCCGCAGGACGAAATGCACGAGATCACCCGCCGCGCCGCCGAGTTGGTCGGAATCGAGAACCACCTCGACTACGCTCCGCACGAGCTTTCCGGCGGCCAGAAGCAGCGTGTCAGCCTCGCGGGCGTCATGGTCGACGAGGTGAAGATTTTACTGTTCGATGAGCCGCTGGCAAACCTTGACCCGGCCACGGGCAAGCAGGCCATTGAGCTGATCGACACGATCCAGCAAAAGACCGACACGACGGTCCTCATCATTGAGCACCGCCTTGAGGACGTGCTCTGGCGCAGCGTGGATCGCATTGTGCTGGTCAACGAGGGCCGCATCCTGGCCGACCTGCGCCCCGACGAGCTGCTGTCCGGCGCACTGCTGGCAGAAAACGGCATCCGTGAGCCGCTTTACGTCACGGCCATGCGGTATGCGGGCATTGACATCACGCCCGCCAAGCACCCCGCCCACGTTGACTCTGTCGTGCTGGATGATGCCGATACCGAGAAGCTGCGCGCCTGGTTCCGCGCCGAGCCGCTGCCCGCGACCAAGCCTGCCCCGACCCCGCTACTGGAGGTCAAGGGTCTGTCCTTCGGCTACAGCAAGGACCAGCACACCCTGTCTGACGTGAGCTTCACGATTGGAAAAGGGGAGATGGTCAGCATCGTGGGCCGCAACGGCGCGGGCAAGTCAACGCTCTCCAAGCTGATCTGCGGCTTTGAGACGCCCGACAGCGGTGAAATTTTCTTTGACGGAAAAGACCTGAAAGATGAAAACATCCGCCGCCGCGCCAGGCATATCGGCTATGTCATGCAGAACCCGAACCAGATGATCTCCAAGACGATGATCTTTGACGAGGTCGCGCTGGGCCTGCAGGGCAGCGGCCTGACCGATGCTGAGATTCGCGCCAGGGTCGAGGACACGCTGAAGGTCTGCGGTTTGTACCCATTCCGCAACTGGCCCATCTCGGCGCTGAGCTTCGGCCAGAAAAAGCGCGTGACCATCGCCAGCGTGCTGGTGCAGGACCCCGAGCTTATCATTCTGGACGAGCCGACGGCGGGCCAGGATTTCCGACATTACACCGACATTATGGAGTTCCTGCGCGGGCTGAACGCCAAGGGTGTGACCGTGGTCATGATCACCCACGACATGCACCTGATGCTGGAATACACGCCGCGGGCGCTGGCCTTTTGCGACGGGCGGCTCATTGCGGACCGCAGCGCGGCGGCCATCCTCTGTGACCCGGCGCTGATCGAGCAGGCGGCCTTGAAGGAGACGAGCCTTTACACGCTGGCCAACCGCTGCGGCATCACGCCCGCCGAGAAATTTGTGGAGCGCTTTATCGCGGCAGACAGGGAGGTGCGCGCCGATGGCTGCTAATACCGTTTTGAACTATATACCGCGCAAAAGCGTGGTACACGACCTGACCGGCACGACAAAGCTGGCGTTCTTTCTGCTGTTTACCTTCGCCAGCATGATCACCTACAACACCTGGGTGCTGCTGGGGCTGATGGCCGTCAGCCTTGCGGTGTTCAGGCTCAGCCACATCAAGCTGCGCGAGGTTCGTTTCATGCTGGTCTTTATGCTGGTGTTCCTCGCGCTGAACGACCTGTTCATCTTCCTGTTCGACCCGAACCAGGGCACGGCGCTCTACGGCACCCGCACGGTGCTTTGCCACTTGCTCTGGCGGTACGACCTGACCGCCGAGCAGCTGTTCTATATGTTCAACATCTCGCTGAAATATTTTGTCGCGCTGCCGGTGGCCATTCTGTTCATCTCGGCCACGAACCCCAGTGAGTTCGCCGCCAGTCTGAACAGCATCGGCATCTCATACAAGGTCGGCTATTCCGTCGCCATTGCGCTGCGGTACATTCCGGATATTCAGCGCGATTACCACAGCATCAGCCAGGCACAGCAGGCCCGCGGCGTCGAGCTGGGCCGCAGCGAGCCGTTCTTCAAGCGCCTGAAGAACTCGGTCAGCATCCTGCTGCCGCTGATTCTGACGAGCTTGAACCGCATCGACACGATCTCCAACGCCATGGAGCTGCGCGGCTTCGGCAAGCATGACAAGCGCACCTGGTACACACGCCGCCCCTTTGCCCGCCGCGATTTTATCGCGCTGGCAGTCGGCGTCGTGCTGCTGCTCATCAGCCTGACCGTGACGATCAGGTTTGGGCGGTTTTATAATCCGTTTGTGTAAAAAACGAAAATTGCGCCCCTGCAGAAAACAGATTCCGCAGGGGCGCATTTTTATATCATATAGAGCGGTAGGGGCCGGGCATGCCCGGCCCTCACCATTCCTATAGCCGCCCGTGTACGGGATACATAGCCGCGCAAAACAAAAATCCTTATTGCTTTTGCAGAAAAATTCTTCTATACTAGAATCAAATGACAGATAGGAGAGAACTGCTATGCCGCGAGGAAAAAGCCTGAACCTGTACTTGATGGATGGGAGCGTCAACGGCCGCGTAAAATGCACGCTGGCAAACTGGACAGGCCTTGCCTTTAAAATTCCCCGCACGGCGCTGGACCTGTGCAGGGACCGGAAGGAACTGAAGCAGACAGGTGTGTACTTCCTTTTCGGCAAAGATGAGGAGCATGATCAATCCGTTGTCTATGTTGGGCAGGCCAGCGTCCGAAAAAATGGGGAAGGCATTCTCAAACGCTTGCAGGAGCACAACGGCAGCCCGGAAAAGGACTACTGGACAGAGGCTATTGCCATCACCACCTCTAACGATTCCCTTGGCCCCACGGAAATCAGCTACCTTGAGCACCGCTTCTATCAGTTGGCCGTGGAAGCAAAGCGCTATGCTGTAAAGAATGGCGTTGACCCTGCGCAGGGGAACCCTTCCGAGGAAAAGCAGAGTGAGCTGGAGGACTTCATTGACTACGCCAAAATTGTAGTAGGTATTTTGGGGCATAAGGTATTTGTGCCGCTGGTGGAGCCGACAAGCACGGATACAGTGGGGACGGAAGGGCCGGTACTGCTCTGTGTGAAAAACGGCGTTCAGGCAACAGCCATTCGCACAAGTGACGGCTTTGTGGTGAAGAGGGGGAGCGTGCTCTCGATGAAGCCAACCAAAAGCTGTCCGGAATTTGTCTTAAAGAAGCGCGAGCAATATAAAAATGCGATTGATGAAAACGGCGTTTTGCAGGAGGATGTGCTGTTCAATACACCCTCCGGTGCGTCCAGCTTTGTGTGCGCAGCCAGCACAAGCGGCTATGTGGAATGGAAAACACAGGATGGCAAAACGCTGAAGCAGCTGGAAAAGTCGGATACATAAAGATATTTCCGCGTAGGGGAGAGGCATGAATGCCTCCCCCTACAAAACTTCCAACAAGCACCAGCCAGCCGGAAGCCGGTAGGCCGGGCATGCCCGCCCCTGCTACCCCATCAAAAAACAGCCGCCCGCTCAGGCATCGTACCTGGGCGGGCGGCTGTTATTCTGATTTTACTGCATCAGCCCACACACCAGCTGTGCATAGGCAACGGGGTCCTCAATGGGCAGACCGGCGATCAGCAGGGCTTGGTCATAGAGCAACTCGGCGTACTTGGCGACCTTGTCGGTGTCGCCCGCGGCGTGGGCAGCCTTCAGGGCGGCAAAGACCGTGTGGTTCGGGTTCAGCTCCAGCACCTTCGTGCTCTCGACGCCCTCTGCGTTGGGCATGCGGCGCAGTACCTTCTCCATCTCCATCGAGATACCGCCCTCGGCAGACAGGGTGACGGGGTGCTCCTGCAGGGTCGGATTGACCTTGACCTCTTTGACCTTGCCGTTCAGGTCCTTCTTGATTTCCTCAAACAGGTCCTTGTTCTCGGTCTCGGCAGCCTCGGCGGCCTTCTTCTCGTCCTCGGTCTCCAGACCCAGGTCACCGGAGTTGATGTTCTTAAACTCCTTCTCCTTGTAGTCGCGCATCATCTGCAGGCAGAACTCATCCACATCCTCGGTGCAGAGCAGCAGGTCGTAGCCCTTGCTCAACACCAGCTGGGCGTTGGGCAGCTTGCCCAGACGGTCCGTGTCGTCACCGGCGGCAAAGTAGATGCACTTCTGACCCTCGGGCATCTTCTCGACGTACTCGTCCAGCGTGACGAGCTTTTTCTCCTTGGCGGAGTAGAACATCAGCAGGTCGCCCAGCAGATCCTTGTGCATGCCGTAGTCGCCGTAGATGCCGAACTTGATCTGGCGGCCAAAGTTCTTCCAGAAGGTCTCATACTTCTCGCGGTCATTGATGAGCATCGCGTGCAGTTCGTTCTTGATCTTCTTTTCCAGAGAATTGCGCATCAGCTTGAGCTGGTTGTCCTTCTGCAGCGTCTCACGGCTGATGTTCAGACTCAGATCCTCGCTGTCCACAACACCCTTCACAAAGCTGAAATAATCCGGCAGCAGGTCGGCACACTTCTCCATGATCATAACGCCGGAGGCATACAGCGCCAGACCCTTCTCGTACTCCTTGGTGTAGTAGTCGTACGGGGTCGAGCCGGGGATGAACAGCAGCGCGGTGTAGGTCGCCGTACCCTCGGTGCGGCTGGTGATGACGCGCAGCGGGTCGGTGTAGTCCATAAACTTGTTCTTGTAGAACTCGTTGTAGTCCTCGTCCTTGACCTCGTTCTTCGGGCGCTTCCAGATGGGCACCATGCTGTTCAGCGTTTCCAGCTCGGTGTAGGTCTCGTACTCGGGCTTGTAGTCGTCGCCCGCGTCCTCCGGCTTCGGCTTCTGGCGGGATTTCTCACGGTACATCGTGATGGGGAAGCGGATGTAGTCGCTGTACTTCTTAACGAGGTTTGCAAGCTCGTAATCCTCAAGGTACTCGCTGTACTTGTCGGTATCGGTGTCGTCCTTCAGCACCAGAATGATCTCGGTGCCGACGTCCTCCTTGTCAGCCTCGGTCAGGGTGTAGCCCTCGACGCCGGTGGACTCCCACTTCCAGGCCGTGTCAGCGCCCTGTGCGCGGGAGATGACGGTGACCTTTTTGGCCACCATGAACGCGGAATAGAAGCCGACGCCGAACTGACCGATGATGTCGATGTTATCGCTCTGGTTCTCGGTCTTGAAGTCAAGGGAGCCGGACCTGGCAATCGTGCCGAGGTTCTTCTCCAGCTCCTCCTTCGTCATGCCGATGCCGTTATCGGTGATGGTCAGCGTGCGGCTGTCCTTGTCGGGCTGGATGTGGATTTTCAGGTCATCCTTCGTGATGCCGATGGACGTGTCGGTCAGGCTCTTGAAGTAGCGCTTGTCGCAGGCGTCCGATGCGTTGGAGATCAGCTCACGCAGGAAGATCTCTCGGTTTGTATAGATAGAATTGATCATCAGGTCAAGCAGCTTTTTGCTCTCGGCCTTAAACTGATGCATAGCCATGGTAGAAAACCTCACTTTATACAAATGAAATTAGCACTCGTTTATTTCAACTGCTAAAGCTAGTTTAGCACTCTTTTTAATAAAGTGCAACCCTTGCACAGCATTTTAACAAAAAATTTAAATTCAGGGCTTTTCAAACGTGGGAATTTGCGGTATGCTAACAATGTATAAGGTATTCTGTTAAACAGCGCGGTAGGGGCCGGGCATGCCCGGCCCGCGGGCTTGCCCGTGAATGTCTGCCTGCGTACAGCTGCGGGCCGCATATAGGCGGCCCCTACGCCCTGCCGACAAAAAACGATCCCTTACCATAGAAATACCATAGAAAGAAGAATCCATCATGCTAATATACACCCACACTCTCCCCGGCGGCGCACAGCTCATCGGGTATCTGCGCGATAGGACCGTCGAGATGCCTGCCTTCAACACCCGTCCGGCCATTCTCATCCTGCCGGGCGGCGGCTACGCCTGGTGCAGCAAACGCGAGGCCGACCCCGTTGCCATGCAGTTCCTGCAGGCTGGCTACAACGTTTTTACCCTCTATTACACCTGCCGAAGTGACGAGACCGTGCCCGCGCTGCGTTGGCAGCCGCTGATCGATGCTGCCGGGGCGATCCTGCATATCCGCCGCAATGCAGAGCAGTTCGGCATCGACCCGGCGAAAATCGCCATCTGCGGCTTCTCGGCGGGCGGCCATCTGGCGGCGTCCACGGCCATCCTGTGGGACGCCGAGCCTGTGCAGACCGCCCTTGGCATCCACGGCACCGAGGCCCGCCCCGATGCCGTTGTGCTGGGCTATCCGGTCATCACGGCGGGGAAATACCGCCACGACGGCTCCCTTGTCAACCTCTGCGGCGATGACGCCGACCTGCGCGCCACAATGAGCCTGGAAAACCAGGTCCGCGACGGTCTGCCGCCCTTCTTCGTCTGGCATACGGTGGAGGACCCGTCCGTCCCCGTGCAGAACTCTTTGATGCTTGCCGGTGCGCTGACAGCCCATAAGGTCCCGCTGGAGCTGCATCTTTTCGCCCACGACGGCCACGGCACAAGTACCTGCACGCGGGAGGTCAACACCCCCAACAAGCATAACAGCGCCTGGGTGGCCCTCTGCACGGACTGGCTGGCCGAAACCTTTGATTTTCACCTGTAACAGGAGATGACAAAGCATGAAAATCATGTTTTACGCGCTGCGCCCCTTTGATGAGCAGCAATACTGCGAGCCCTACAAAGCCCGCTACGGCATCGACTACACCGGCACGCCCGACGTGCCGCGCCCGGATAACCTGCATCTGGCCGAGGGCTGCGACGCCGTCAGCACGAACCCCTGCGAGATACGCCCTGAATATTTGCAGACATGGGCTGAAATGGGCGTCAAATATCTGCCTTGCCGCAGCATCGGCTATGATCATATCCCGCTGGACACCGCCAAAAAGCTGGGTCTGCGCATCAGCCACAGCCACTACCCGCCGGACGGCGTGGCCAACTATACGATCATGCTCATGCTGATGTGTACCCGCCGCATGAACGAAATCATGCTGCGCGCCAATGTGCAGGACTACTCGCTGCCCGGCAAGATGGGCCGCGATATTTCCGGCTGCACGGTGGGCGTCATCGGTACGGGCAAGATCGGCCAGACGGTCATCCGCCACCTGAGCGGCTTCGGCTGCAAGATTTTGGCCTACGACCTCTACCCGAACGACGCGGTCAGGCAGTACGCCGACTACGTCACGCTGGACGAGCTTTACGCGCAAAGTGACATTATCACGCTGCACACGAACGCCACGGCGGAAAACCACCACCTCATCAACGCCGGCGCCCTTGCAAAAATGAAGGACGGCGTGCTGCTCGTCAACACGGCGCGGGGCACGCTCATTGACCCCGACACGCTGATCGCCGGGCTGGAAAGCGGTAAGATCGGCGGCGCGGGCCTCGACGTCATTGAGGATGAGACCGGTATTTACTATTACAACCGCATGGGGCAGGCCATCCCGAACCGCGAACTGAACCTGTTGCGCAGCTATCCCAATGTCATTGTCAGCCCGCACACGGCGTTTTACACCGACGTCAATGTCGCCAGCATGGTGCAGAGCCCGTTTGAGGCGCTGGACGCCTACGCCCACGGCCAGCCCTACGCCGGTGAGGTGCAGATGTGATGCCAGCCGTTGAGCCGGGCCGCTGCGGCGAACACTGGGACGACTGCCCGCGGCTGGCGGCAGGGGACCGCTTTGACTTTGCCTGTGCGGGCTGCGGCGACTGCTGCCGCCAGAGGCGCGATCTGGTGCTGTCGGGGTATGACCTCTACCGCATTGCGCGGCGGCTTAGCTTGCCGCCCCGTATCGTGGCGGCGGCGTTCTGCAAAAGCTACCTTGCGCCTGAAAGCTGCCTGCCCGCCCTGCGCCTGACGCCGGACCCCAAAACCGGCAACTGCCGCTTTTTTGAGGGCAGCGCCTGCACCATCCACGCCGCGCGCCCGCTGGCCTGTGCGCTCTACCCGCTGGGGCAGAGCATCGACACGGTGACAGCGCAGACGGAATATTACGTACAGACGCCGCTTTGCGGTGCGCGGGCAGGGGAGGCACGGACGCTGCAGGACTATCTGCAGGATTCCGCCGTGCTGGACCGCGCGGGGGTGGATGCCCGCTGGGCCATCGTCTGCACGCAGCTTTCCCACCGGTTACAGGCCGCGGGCGGCACGGATAACCCCCGTTTCTCCGCCGCTGTCAGGCGTATGGAGCGTGCCCTCTACTACGACTACGAGCTCGGCGACGACTTCTACCCGCAGTTTTGTCAAAACATAGAAATTTTAATGCCGCTTTTGGACAGGATGCTGTAAAAAACAGCTTTGTAGGGAGCGGTCTTGACCGCTCCGTGCAGCTCTGCGGCAGAAACCAACGCCCTGGAGGGGTCAAGACCCCTCCCTACAAAATTTCCCGTAAATTGTCGGATGCGGGTAAACGGACGGTTTGTAGGGGGAGACATTCATGTCTCCCGTGCACCTTCCCACCGCCGCCAACGCCCCGGGAGAGAAAAATCCCTCCCCTACAAAACAACAACAAAAGCGCTGTGACCTTTTCAAACAGTCACAGCGCTTTTCCTATATTGCTTTGTAGGGGCCGCATATATGCGGCCCGCAGCCTGAAGATAACCGCCCAACTGCGGGAAAGCCGCGGGCCGGGCATGCCCGGCCCCTACGTGTAAATCAGCAGATAAAGAATCCGCCTCTGCCGCCGCAGCAGCACCAGCTCAAAATATTGCACACCAATAAATACATCCAGAACGACAGACAGAAAGACCCCGGGCTGCCGCTGGGCTGGGCGTAGGGCTGCTGGTAGCTTGTGTAGCTGCGGCCCGGGCTTTGCAGCTGATCCAGCAGGTTTTGATAAGCGTAGTTGTTCGGCTCCATCGAGACCGCTGTCCGGGCCTCCTCCTGCGCGCGGATGTTGTTGCCAAGCCCCTGATTGGCCAGCGCGGCGTAGTAGTGCCACTGGGCCGTGCGGTTGGCAGTGGGGATGCCGTTCAGCGTGTTCATGGCCTCCTCATAGAAGCCGCTGCGGATGTAGTTTGCCGCGGCACGCAGCTCTGGGTCACCGGCAGCGCTGCCGTAGCTCTGCCGCCCGGACGAGCCGCTTGTGCTGTAATACCCAAACCCGAACGGTCCAAAGCCAAACCCGGCCCCGCTGAACGGGTCCTGATACTGTTGGCTGTAGCCGCTCTGGCTGCTGCCATAGCGCTGCCCGCCAGCACTGTAAGACGCCCCGCCGCCCTGCTTGATGCGCATGATCTCGCTGTAAGCGGCCTGCACCTCTTTAAAGTGCTCCTCCGCCGACGGGTCATCGGGGTGCAGGTCGGGGTGGTACTCCTTGCATTTTTTGCGGTAGGCTTTTTTAATCGTTTCGTCGTCGGCACTGGGGGTGATGCCCAATACACTGTATGGATCAGTCATGGCGCTTTGCCTCCCTGTGCTTGCGTACCAGCGCGTATTTGCTCCACACGCCGGAATAGATCGTGTTGTACAATAGCTTCCCCTCCGGGGTGTCCTTTAAAATCGGCAGCATCTCAAACTGCTGTGCGCAGCGGCCCATCTGCTGGGTCAAAAGCTCGTGGCAGCGCTGCTCATAGGCGGCGGGCGGCAGCTCGTCCGCCAACTGCCGCAGGGCGTTGAACTGCCCGCGGCGGCTGTCCTTTTCCAGATCGTCGTAGGCGTCCATCAGGTAGATGAACGCCCCCAGCCCATTGCCCATGCCGCGCAGCGCCGGGGCCCAGATGTCGTCGCGGCAGGCGAACACCTCGCCCAGCAGTGCGCCAAAGGCGTTGCACAGCGCGTCCAAATTGTGGCTGCCGGCGCTTTCCAGCGTATTCAGCCTGTCCAGCTGTGCGGCCATGGTCTGCAGCTGGCGCGGCCAGCGCTCCCGCAGGGCGGGCAGGCTTGGCTCCAGCTTTTGCGCCTGCGTCAGACTGGCGCGGCGGTGATCGTCCTGCCAGTCATCGAGAAAGTTGTAGTACGCCAGCGCGGCGGTCATGTCGGCGGCGTAGTCCAGCAGCTCGTTGTCCGCGCGGGGGCGTTTTTTCAGTGGGTGGGGCACACAGCGGCCCTCGGAAAAGGCTGTGGGCGTGTCATACAGTGCTGTCAGCAGAATGGCGACAAACGCCATGTCATAGCTTAATGCCAACTGTCCGGTGCGTCCGTAGCGGCGGCCCAGCGTCCGGCACAGCCCGCAGTAGTAAGCCTGGTAGCGGTCCATCTCGGCGTCTGCCAGACCTTTACGGTAAAGCGTAACATATCCGAACATCGCGCGTCAACTCTTTTTGATGAACTGATGGCCGCACTTCGGGCAGGTGATGCTGATCTTGCCACGCCCGCGGGGCACGCGCAGCTGCTGGCCGCACTGGGGGCAGCGGTAATAGTGATAGTCCTTGCGCTGCTTGAACCGCACCTGCTGCTTGCCAAACCACGTGGTAACGCGGTTCTGGTAGGAGAGATATTTGAGGTTTTCACTGTACCGCTTGCGGGTGTTGCGGCTCAAAATGCGGAAATAGCTGTAGACGATGGCCACCAGCCCCAGCCAGTACAGCACCGGCGACACCCACGCGCCGATGACAATAAGGATAAGCGACGAAATACACAGGAAACCGCCGAACTGGTCGAACCCATATCGGCCCGCCATAAACCGCTGAAACCAGCCTTTCATGTAAAAACCACCTTTTTGCGGCAAAGCCGCATTGTTTTCATCGTACTATTATGGCACACAAATATGGGCAAATCGTGAACAAGCGGGGAATAGAGTTTGAACAAATACTACTTCCGTCCGCCGGTCAGCACATCCAGTGCTTTCGGGCAGAACCGAGAAAGCATGGTATGCAGCGACCAGGCCAGGCACAAAATAGCAAGCAGATACAACACACGTCCCAGTCCATTGATGAGTGTGGCAGGCGAAGCCTGGTATACCACGTACATCAAATCGCGGATCGGATGCAAGAGGTGCTTGAGCAATGGCTGATGCAGAGCGTACACAAGGAACGACAAGTGATAGACTTTTCTGTCACACAGGGACTCCGGCATAGGCAATAAGAACAGCGCGAACAGCGGAAGTACTTGCAGCGTTATGAGCGAGAAAAAGCCAGAAAACACGGCGTCGGCAGCAAATGCAGCCAAAAGCGCAGCCAACAGAAAGCGTAGATTATCTATCTCCGATGCCTGTGCGCAATAAAATCCGAAGTAAGCGCCCAAAAGATAGGACGGCATATAGCGCAAAATATTATTGACATAGCTATATTGGCAGAAAGCCGAGACAAAATCTGCGGATTGCAGCCAGTAGAAAAACAAAATTGCCGCGAACGTAAGGCAAAAGCCAAGACAACGACCTGCACGTTCGTAAATAAGCAGAACAACAGGGGCAAGCAATGCCAGCAGAAAGACCGCATAGAGATACCACAGTGCGCCATCCGGCGGCCATTGGTCAAGAAGAAAGGTCGTTTTCAGAAATTCGCGTTTGGTCATGGCCTCATGGTGCAGCAGATTGACCGCAAAAGTCAAACACTGCCACGCCAGATAGGGAACCAACAGCGAAAAAGTGCGGCGCTTGACCTTACCGGCCCAGCCGCGCAGCGATAAATTCAGAAACAGCAAATAGCCAGTCACTGCAAAAAAATAGGACATGGCAAGTGTCGCGGTATTTGTGAAGAAGTTTGATATGGCATCAAAACATACCTGGTCCAACCCAACGGACGGAACAGCCGGGGAAGGGCCGCAGTGATAGAGAACGATGCCGCAGGTCATCACAAACCCCAGAAAGGATATGCGCCTGCTGATTTCCTGGTTCATGTAGGAAACTCCTTATTATTCAAATCCTCTCCAACCACTCATACTTCCTCGGTACGAGGTGGCCGACAAGGTGAAAACAAAACCCCTAGGTGCTGTCTCATTCCCAGACTAGTTTCACGACACACTCCACGTGCTTCGTCCTCGGGAACAGATCCACCGGCTGGACCTCCACGGCTTTATACCCGTGCTCGGTCAGCCACTTGGCATCCCTTGCCGCTGTTGCGGCGTTGCAGCTGACCATGACCACGGTCCGCGGGGCCATCTCGGCGATGGCGGTCAGGGCCGCCTCGTCGCAGCCCTTGCGGGGCGGGTCTACGACGATCACGTCGGGACGCGCACCCTCGGCGGCGAGCTGGGCCGCGGCTGCACCGGCATCCTGACAGCGGAAGTCCGCTCTGTCCGCGTCCAGTCCCAGCCGCGCGGCGGTCTCCTTCGCGCCCTCGACAGCCTGCGGCACGACCTCAACGCCGACTAAGCGCTTGCAGTCCGCCAGCATCGAAAGCCCGATCGTGCCCATGCCGCAGTACAGGTCCAGCAAAAAATCGTCCGGCTTCAGCCCGGCGTACTCCCGCGCCTTGGCGTAGAGCACCTCGGCGGCGGGGGTGTTGACCTGGTAAAATTCATGCACACCCATCCGCAACGGCACACCGGCCAGCGTGTCTTCAATGACGCCGGGGCCCAGCACAGTGCGGGTCCTGCGGCCCAAAATAACGTTCGTCCGCTCACTGTTGCGGTTGACCAAAATTGTCGTTAAAGCAAACTCTTTTTGCAGTGTGGCGCAAATTTCCGCCTCGTTCGGCAGGCCGTTGCCGTTCACCACAAAGCACAAAAGCCGCTGCCCGCTGTGCCAGCCCTGACGCATGTACAAATGGCGCACGCGGCCTGTGTGGGTCTCCTCGTTGTAGGCGGTGATGCCGTTCTCCTCCAGCAGCGCACAGGCGCGGGCAGCCAATTCGTTCATCCACGCGGGCTGCAGCTTGCAGTCGGTGCAGGCCACAATGCGGTGGCTGCGCCCGGCAAAAAAGCCGGTCACAATATGCCCGTTCTCGTCGGTGCCTACGGGCAGCTGGACCTTGTTGCGGTAGCGGTCCGTGTCGGGTGCGCCCAGCACGTCCAGCACCGGTACGTCCAGCTTGCCCAGCCGCGCAAAGGCGTCCCGTACAAACTGGGTCTTGGCGGCGCACTCGGCCTCATAACTGATATGCCGCAGCCCGCAGCCACCGCAGGGTCCGGCCACAGGGCAGTCCTGTTTGATGCGGCCCGGCCCGGCGGTCAGCAGCTTCTCCACGCGGCCAAAGGCATAGGTTTTCATCGGCTTGACAATGCGCACCTCGGCCACGTCGCCGGGGGCGGTCAGCGGCACAAAAACGGCCTGACCGTCCTTGTGGGCCACGCCGTTTCCGTCATTGGAGAGCGCTTCGATCTCCAGAGTAATGATCTGATTTTTCGTAAAAGGCATGTCTGCTCCTTATAAATAGTGCGGGAAATGTTACGGGTTGATGGCCTGCGGTGCGGCAGGGCCCTCCTTCTCCAGCGTGGCCAGGTACTTGCTTGGCGGCACGCCCTTGACCTTTTTGAACACGCGGGAAAAATAGAACTGGTCAAAAAAGCCCACAGATACGGCAATTTCCGCAATCGACAGGCTGGAATTCTTCAGCAGGCTGCACGCCTCGCTGATGCGGTAGCTTGTCAGGTAGTCAATGGGGCTCTGCCCGACGTTCGACATGAACACGCGGTACAGGTGGCTGCGGCTGACGCCGACGGCCTTGGCAATATCGTCCACCGAAATATCATGCGAGTAGTTGAACTGGATATACTTGATGGCGGCCAGCACGTACTGGCTGCTGGACGAGCCCACGTTAGGCATCGCCTCGCGGGCCTCCTTCATCAGGTGCGCCATAAAGATATACAGATAGCCCGTCATCAGGGCCTCGCACTGCGGCTCCGGCCCGCGGGACAGGTAGATGTTGTACAGCGCCTCCCGCACGGTCTGCGGGTCCTTGCAGTGGTGTACGGGGTGCGCGTCGGAGAACGGCGTCTGCTGCACCAGCTTGTTGGCACATGCGCCGTTGAAGCCGACCCAGTAGTACTCCCACGGGTCGGTCTCGTCGGCGGCGTAGGTGATGAGCTGGTTCGGCTTGGCCAAGAACAGATCGCCCTCCTGCAGCGTGTGCGAGGCCCCGTTGACCTGATACACACCCTTGCCCGCCACCACCAGATGGATCAGGTAGTGGTCGCGCACGCCGGGACCCCAGGTATGGCCCGGCTGGCAGTATTCATGCCCGCAGTTAAAAATCGAGAGCTCGACGTTGTCGGTGTAGCTCTGCTTGTAGGATTGCTTCATCTCATTGATGGTCATGGCGGCACCTCGCTCGTGTGATATTTTCATTATACCAAGCTATTCATCAAAAGTCCATAAAAGAGGCGGAAAAAATGTTTGCTTTTTTTGCAGGATTTGCTATACTGAAAACAAGAAACCCGCAGAGAGCCGCTCCTTTGGCTGTCTGCCTAAAAACATAAGGCTCAATTTGTGCATATCTACGAAAAGAGCCGCCCGACAGGAAAGGTGAGTGGAATCATGGCAAATACCATTGAACTCAAACAGCAGATCGCACAGGGCGAATACGACGCCGCCTTTGCCAAGCTGTACGGTGCAGACGCCGTGCAGGAGCAGCGCAAGCGCTATACCGACCTGATTGACGAATTTGAAAAGAAATACGGCACCGACCGCACGGTGCGCCTCTATTCCGCCCCGGGCCGCACCGAGATCGGCGGCAACCACACCGACCACAACAACGGCGTGGTGCTGGCAGGCTCTGTCAACCTGGATATGGTGGCCGTCGTCTCCCCGAATGAGGAAAATGTCATCCGCGTCAAGTCCCTGGGCTTTGACAAAATTGACGATGTCGATGTCACCAACCTCGTCCCGCAGCCGCGCGAGGCCGAGCATTCCGCGTCCCTGATCCGCGGCGTCGCCAAAGGCATTGTGGATGCAGGCGGCAAGGTGGGCGGCTTTGATTGCTACACCACCAGCAACGTGCTGCGCGGCTCCGGTCTGTCCAGCTCCGCAGCCTTTGAGGTCTGCATCGGTGCCATCCTGCGCGGCGAGTACAACAACAATGACATGGAGAAGTTCAACCAGGTCAAGATCGCCCAGATCGGCCAGTATGCCGAGAACGTCTTCTTTGGCAAGCCCTGCGGTCTGATGGACCAGACCGCCTGCGCCGTCGGCGGCGTTATCACCATCGACTTCAAGGACCCGGCCCACCCGGTGGTCGGCCAGACCGCCATTGATCTGGCAAAGCACGGCTTTGTCATGTGCATCAGCGATACGAAGGGCAGCCACGCCGACCTGACCGACGACTATGCCGCCATCCGCCGTGAGATGGAGAGTGTGGCCGAGCAGTTCGGCAAAAAGGTCCTGCGCGAGGTCGATGAAGACGAGTTCTACAAGGCTCTGCCCAAGCTGCGCAAGGCCGTGGGGGACCGCGCCGTCGTGCGTGCGATGCACTTCTACAACGACTGCCGCCGCGCCGCCCAGCTCTGCGACGCCGTGCGCGAGGACGATTTTGAAACGTTCCTGCGCCTGATTATCGAGGGCGGTCACTCCAGCTTTGAGTTCAACCAGAACGCCTACAGCATCAAGAACCCGAAGGAGCAGGGCGTGCCTGTGGCCCTGGCCTTGAGCCAGCGCGTGCTGAATGGCCGCGGCGCGTGGCGTCTGCAGGGCGGCGGCTTTGCCGGCACCATTCAGGCGTTTGTGCCCGTTGACCTGCTGGACGCCTACAAGGCCGCCATCGACGGCTGCTTCGGCGAAGGCAGCTGCCACGTCCTGAACATCCGCAACTACGGTGCCGTGCCCGTGACGCCGGATATGTGAGCGCATAAAAGAGTGTAAATAAAGCCGCAGCTGTGCAGAAAACGCATAGCTGCGGCTTTTTGTGCTTTTTTAATATCATCGTGCGGTAGGGGCCGGGCATGCCCGGCCCGGAGGTTACCAAAAAGTGCTGTGTAGGGGCGCACAGTGTGCGCCCGCAGGTTGCCAAAAAAGTGCCTCGTAGGGGCGAACAATGTTCGCCCCTACAAACCGGCAGAATCAACAGGCAGCCGCTCCAAGAAGCCCCGTAGGGAGCGGTCTTGACCGCTCCGCATCCATCTTCCGCCGCCGCAAACACCCCGGGCGGATATGGAATCCGCCCCTACGTCGCAGGGGTTGGCGTCCGCGACGCTCCGCGGAACGCATACGCCCGTTCTCGATAGTCGTAGGGGCGGCATACATGCCGCCCGGGCACCTTCCGCCGTCGCAAACCGCCCACAAACAGCAGGCTACTTCATCCGCCGCTTCAAAAACCACATCCCAGCCAGCAGCACGCCGACCACCACCGCGGTAAACACGGCGTGAATCTGGATGCTCGTATACCACGGTGCGGATTGCAGCGCATACAGCCCGGGATGGGCGTGATAGTCCCAGCAGGTGTAGCCCGTCACGCCCAAAAACACGCCGATCACACACCAGACGGCGGTCTTTAAAACTTTATACAGTCGATTCATTTCCCGTTCCTCTCCCAGATCAGTGCCAGCCCCTTGAACAGCAAATCAGCGTCATAGATGATCTTCCGCTTGCAGCAGGGCATAATGTACGGCGCTAACCCGCCGGTGGCGACCACGGTCAGCGGCTGGCCCAGCTCGGCCTCAACGCGGTCCGCTAACCCGTCCAGCATGGCGGCGGTGCCGAACATGGCCCCGTTGTTCAGCGCGGCGACGGTGTTCGCGCCAATCAGATGCTCCGGCGGCTCGGGCGCGATGGGCGGCAGCTGCGCCGTGCCCGCGCTGATGGCCCGCAGGCTCGTCTGCACGCCGGGCACGATGAACCCGCCCAAAAACACCTTTTTGTCCGATATAACGTTGTATGTTGTCGCCGTGCCCAGATCCACGGTCATGCAGGGCAGGGGATAGTGCTCCGCTGCCGCAGCGGCATCAGCGATGCGGTCCCGGCCCACCTTGGCGGGCTCGTCCACGGCGAAGGTCAGTCCGGTGTCCAGCGTGTAATTCACAATCAGCGCCTCGCGCCCGGTCAGCCGCTTGCAGGCGGCGGCCAGCACGCCGGTCAGGCGTGGCACGACGCTGCACACAATAACGCCCTCACAGGCGGTGGGGTCCACAGGCAGGCGCTGCAGCAGAAATTTCATCTCGGCGGCGTACTCGTCCTCGGTGCAGCGGGGGCGGGTGACCATGCGGGTCGTGAACGCAATGGTGCGGTGGTCCGCCCCGTCCAGCCCGCCAATGCAGATGTTGGAGTTGCCGATGTCAACTGCTAAAACCATAATCTATCCTTTTATAAAATAAGAAATAAAAAATAATAAATAACAAATATGGTGGATCGCGGCGCTGCGCACCGCTCAAAAATATTATACGCATTTGCATACGGGGCGTCAATCTGCTATAATACACGCAGAGCAATTTCGTTTTTGCCAAAGGCAAAAACTCCACATCATTTATTATTTTTTATTTCTTATTTATTATTTGTTTAGCAGGGGTGTGACCTTACAAATGCTGTTAAAAAATAAAACCGTTGTCCTCGGCATCACCGGGGGCATTGCCGCCTACAAAATGCCCAACGTGGCGCATGCACTCGTCAAGCTGGGCGCGGATGTACACGTTCTTATGACGAAAAACGCCACCGAGTTTATCTCGCCGCTGGTGTTTGAGACGCTGACCCGCCGCCGCTGCCAGGTCGATACGTTTGACCGCAACTTCCAGTACGATGTGGCCCATATCAGCCTTGCCAACGCGGCAGATTTGATGCTCATCGCCCCGGCCACGGCCAACGTCATCGCCAAGCTGGCCCACGGTCAGGCCGACGACATGCTGACCACCGTCACGCTGGCCGCGACCTGCCCCAAGCTGGTCGCGCCCGCCATGAACACCCACATGCTCGAAAACCCCATCACCCAGGATAACCTCAAAACGCTGGAGCACTACGGCTTCACGGTCATCCCGTCCGGCTCCGGTATGCTGGCCTGCGGCGACGTCGGCTCGGGCCGTCTGCCCGATGAGGGTATGCTGGTTGACTACGTCCTGCGGGAGCTGGCCTGCGCGAAAGACCTTAAAGGCAAAAAGGTCGTCGTCTCTGCCGGTGCCACGCAGGAGCCGATGGACCCCGTGCGCTACCTGACGAACCACTCCACCGGCAAGATGGGCTACGCCGTGGCCCGCGCCTGTATGCTGCGCGGCGCAGACGTCACGCTGCTGGCGTCCACCGGCTGCACGCTGCCGCCCGTGCCGTTTGTAAAGACCGTTCCGTTCACCACCGCCGCCGACCTGTTTGAGGCCGTCAAGGCAAACGCCATGGACGCTGACGCCCTCGTCATGGCCGCCGCCGTGGCCGACTACCGCCCAGCCACTGTCGCCGCGGACAAGGTCAAAAAGCACGACGGCGAGATGAATATTGCTCTGGAACGCACCGACGATATTTTAGCCTGGGTCGGTGCGCATAAGCCGGAAAAGCTGTTTGTCTGCGGCTTCTCGATGGAGACCCGCGACTTGATTGAAAACAGCACGGCCAAGCTGCACAAGAAGAACATGGATATGATCGTGGCCAACAACCTGAAGGTGCCCGGCGCAGGCTTCGGCGTGGACACGAACGTTGTGACCATCATCACCGCCCAGGGCGTCACCGAGCTGCCCCTCCAGAGCAAGGATGCCGTCGCCGGTCACATCGCAGACGCGATTGCGGGAAAGTAAGAAACAGACCGCAAACAGCCAAAGCCCCTCAGGTCTCGCTGTCGCTCGTCCAGCTCCCCACTGCGTGGGGAGCCTTTTATCGCGGGCTTCGCCCGCGCAAAAGCCTCCCCTCACAGGGGAGGTGGCCGAGCCCGCGAGGCCGGAAGGGCTTTACCCGCCCACCCTTTCCCGAAACCCAAAAATCATACCCCCGCCCCCACCTGCATATTCATTTGTGAATCATGCAAAGGGGGCGTTTTTATGTGCGGAATTGCGGGGCAGGTCGGGCGCGACCCCCGGACCATCCAGCGACGGTACGCGGCCTACTGCGCCATGCAGCAAACGCTGGCGCGGCGCGGGCCGGACCAGCGCGGTATGTACATCTGCGGCGCAGCGGCGCTCATCCACGCGCGGCTGGCGGTTGTGGATCTCGAAAACGGCCTGCAGCCCATGCAGCTGGACTGGCAGGGTGAAACCTACGTGCTGGTTTATAACGGCGAGCTCTACAACACGCCCGAGCTGCGCGCCGCACTGGCCGCCCGCGGGCACAGCTTCAACGGGCACTCCGACACCGAGGTACTGCTCCACGCTTTTGCCGAGTGGGGCGCAAACTGCGTGCCCAGGTGCAACGGTATTTTTGCGTTTGCGGTCTGGCAGCAGAACGCAGGTACGCTGTTTTTGGCGCGGGACCGCTGCGGCGTCAAGCCGCTGTTCTACACGCAGGCGGAGAACTCGCTGATATTTGGCAGTGAGCTGAAGACCCTGCTGGCGCACCCGGCTGTGCCGTCCCGCGTCGATGCCAACGGCCTGGCCGAGGTGCTGCTGCTTGGACCCGGGCGCACGCCGGGCTGCGGCGTATTTCAAAATGTGCGGGAGCTGCTGCCCGGCCAGTACGCTGTCTATGAGACCCAAACCGCCCGCCTGACCCTGCACACCTACTGGCGGCTCGAGGACCACGACCACCCCGACGACTTCGCCGCCACGGCCCGCAGGGTGCGCGACCTCGTCACCGATGCTATCGAGCGGCAGCTCGTGTCCGACGTGCCCGTGGCAACGTTTTTGTCCGGCGGGCTGGATTCCAGCCTGATCTCGGCCATTGCCGACGCGCATTTTACGGCGCAGGGCAACCAGCTGCAAACGTTCTCGGTGGGCTACCGTGATAACAAAAAGTACTTCCACGCAACAAAATTTCAGCCCGGCGCGGATGCACCCTACATCCGCAAAATGAACGACTTTCTCCATGCCAGGCACCACTGGGTCACGCTGGACACGCCGGAGCTTGTGCCCGCGCTGTACGCCGCGGTGGACGCCCGCGACCTGCCCGGCATGGCGGACGTGGATGCGTCGCTGCTCGTGTTCTGCCGGCATATCAAGCCCCACGCCACGGTGGCGCTGTCGGGGGAGTGCGCGGACGAAATTTTCGGTGGCTACCCGTGGTATCGCGACCCCACGGTGCGCGAGCGGTACGGCTTCCCATGGGCGCAGTCCACGGCTTACCGCGCGTCGTTCATCAAGCCCGGTGTGCTGGGCGGCATCGACCCGGCGGCGTTCGTGGATGAACGCTATCGCGCCACGCTGGCACAGACCTCCGTCCGCCCTGGCCTGCCCGCCGCAGAACAGCGGATGCGCCAGATGATGAACCTGAATTTCAAATGGTTCATGCAGACGCTGCTGGACCGCAAGGACCGCATGAGCATGTACAGCGGCCTCGAGGTCCGCGTGCCGTTCTGCGATTACCGCATTGCGGAGTATCTCTACTCGGTCCCATGGGAGTTCAAGGACTATCACGGGCAGGAAAAGGGCCTCCTGCGCGAGGCCATGCGCGGCGTGCTGCCCGACGAGGTTCTGTGGCGGCGCAAAAGCCCGTACCCCAAAACGTGGAACCCCAGCTACCTGGCTGCCGTCTCGGCGGAGCTGCGCACCGTCCTGAACGACCCCGCCGCGCCGCTTCTGCGCATCATTCGGGCGGACGCACTGGAAACGCTGCTGGCCTCCGGCGCGGATAACCCCATCCCGTGGTACGGTCAGCTGATGACCACGCCCCAGACTATCGCGTGGTTTTTGCAGCTGAACTATTGGCTGACAAAGTATAAGGTGGAGCTGGTGTGAACTTGCGGCGGGGTGGGGCACCCCGCCCTACGTGTATCATTTATGCGGGGACGTAGGGCGGCATGCCCTCATGCCGCCGTGCCCGTTCCCGCCACCGCAAGCCTCCCGACGCCACCGTAGGGGCGGATTCCCTATCCGCCCGCGAACCTAATGCAGCCGCACACGGCCCGGGCACATATACAAGGCACCCCTGCGTCACGCTGTACGCCACACAAATGCAAAAATAATTTATTTTCCCTCCCCATCTGTTCAAACCCGCCAAAACGTGCTATAATAACCCAAAAGGACTATAAATAGAGAAGGGAGTCTCCTCATGCAGCAGGAAACTGTCATCGTTCTGGATTTCGGCGGCCAGTATAATCAGCTGATCGCCCGCCGCGTCCGCGAATGCAACGTATATTGCGAGATTTATTCGTACCGCACCGACCTTGCTAAAATCAAGGCCAAAAACCCCAAGGGCATCATCTTCACCGGCGGCCCCAACAGCGCCTACCTGCCGGATTCGCCCACGATCGACCCCGAAATTTATAACTGGGGCGTGCCCATCCTCGGCATCTGCTACGGCAGCCAGCTGATGATGCACATGCTGGGCGGCAAGGTCTGCAAGGCACCCGAGCGCGAGTACGGCAAGACGCTGGTCGACTTGAACACCGACAGCCCGCTGTTTGACACTCTGCCCGCGCAGAATGTCTGCTGGATGAGCCATAACGACTACATCGAGCAGGCCGCCCCCGGCTTTGAGATCGTGGCCCACACGCCCAACTGTCCGGTGGCTGCCGCGCAGGATAAGGCACGCGGCCTCTACGCCGTGCAGTTCCACCCTGAGGTCCTGCACACCGAGAACGGCACGAAAATTCTGCGTAACTTCGTCTATAATGTCTGCCGCTGCGCCGGTGACTGGAAGATGGACTCCTTCGTGGAAAACTCCGTCAAGGCCTTGCGCGAAAAGATCGGCGACGGCAAGGTACTCTGCGCCCTGTCTGGCGGCGTGGATTCCAGCGTCTGCGCGGCCATGCTGGCCAAGGCCATCGGCAAGCAGCTGACCTGCGTGTTCGTGGACCACGGTCTGCTGCGCAAGAATGAGCGCGAGCAGGTTTGCGAGGTCTTTGGCGAGGGCGGCCAGTTCGACATCAACTTTGTCTGCGTCGATGCCCGTGACCGCTTCTACAAGAAGCTGGCCGGTCAGGACGCCCCCGAGCGCAAGCGCAAGATCATCGGCGAGGAGTTCATCCGCGTCTTTGAGGATGAGGCTAAAAAGATCGGTGCTGTGGACTTTTTGGCACAGGGCACGATTTACCCCGATGTGGTCGAGTCCGGCCTCGGCGGCGAATCTGCCACGATCAAGAGCCACCACAACGTCGGCGGTCTGCCCGACTACGTTGACTTTAAGGAAATCGTCGAGCCGCTGCGCGACCTGTTCAAGGACGAAGTCCGTCAGGCTGGCCGTGAGCTGGGCCTGCCGGAGTACCTTGTCGCCCGCCAGCCGTTCCCCGGCCCGGGCCTGGCCATCCGCATCATCGGCGATGTGACCCCCGAGAAGGTCGCCATTGTGCAGGATGCCGACGCCATCTGGCGTGAGGAGATCGACAAGCTGCCCATGGCCCAGCGCCCGAGCCAGTACTTTGCCGCGCTGACCAACATGCGCAGTGTCGGCGTTATGGGCGACGAGCGCACCTACGACTACGCCATCGCTCTGCGCGCCGTCACCACGACGGATTTCATGACCGCCGAGGTCACGATCCTGCCGACGGAGACCATCACCACCGCCGCCAACCGCATCGTGAACGAGGTCAAGAACATCAACCGCGTCATGTTCGACTACACCACGAAACCGCCGGCAACGATTGAGTTTGAATAACCCCTAACCCTGCCATCCCGCCTTGGCCTGACGCCTGGCGGGATTTTTTGTTGCGCGGGAGGCGCGGGTGGTGTACAATGGTCTATAATACGGTGAAGCGGCATTCGCGGAAAGGACACTCCCATGAAAGAAATCCCCATTACATCCTTTGACAACCTCCAAATCGGCCAGGCGGAAAACACGGCGGCGGGCACCGGCTGCACGGTGGTGCTGCTGGGCAAGGACGGCGCCCCGGCGGGGCTGGATGTGCGCGGCGGCGGGCCGGCCTCGCGAGAGAGCGAATTGCTCAAGCCGCTGGCAGCGGCGCAGGTCATCCACGCCATTGTGCTGGCGGGCGGCAGCGCCTTCGGACTGGATGCCGCAGGCGGCGTCATGCGGTATCTCGAGGAACGCGGCATCGGCTTTGACGTAGGTGTGACGAAAGTGCCCCTCGTCTGCCAGTCCGACCTGTTCGATTTGACCGTGGCCGACGCCCGCACCCGGCCCGATGCAGCTATGGCCTACGCGGCCTGCGTCAACGCCGAAACCGGCAACTACCGCGACGGCAACCACGGCGCGGGTACCGGTGCGACTGTCGGCAAGCTGCTGGGCATGGAGCACTGCATGAAGTCCGGCATCGGCAGCTACGCCGTGCAGGTGGGCGACCTAAAGGTCGGCGCGCTCGTCGCGGTCAACGCGGTGGGCGACGTCTACGATTTTGAGACGGGCCGCAAGGTCGCCGGGCTGCGGGCTGACGACGGCAAAACGTTTTTGGATTCCGAGCGGGTGCTGATGCAGCAGCTCGACGCGCCGCAGGAAAAATTTGTCGGCAACACGACACTTGGCATCCTTTTCACCAATGCAAAGCTCGACAAGGCGCGGTTGTGCAAGGCCGCGGGCATGGCGCACGACGGCTACGCCCGCGCCATCCGCCCGGTGCACACCTCGATGGACGGCGACAGCATCTACGCGGTCTCGCTGGGCGACGTGCCCGCTGACCTCGACGCCGTCGGCGTGATCGGCGCACGGGTCATGGCCAAAGCCATCGTCCGGGCCGTGGAGGCCGCGGACAGCGCGTACGGCTTCCCGGCGGCGCGGGATATGTAAAGTCGGCCCTGCCCCGACACCGTAGGGGCGGATTCCATATCCGCCTAGGTACCGTGCCGCAGCCGCAGGTCGGCGTCAAAACAGCATTGCGCCCGCCCCAAAATCGCGGTATAATAGTGCCAGAATCACAACAGGGGAGAACCACCACACGCTATGCCAAAATTGGACGAACAAATCAAAACGCTGGCGGGCTACTTTGCGGCGGACTGTGAGCCGGACGGCAAGCTGACGCTGCAATTGGAGGTCGAGCACTTCCTCACCCGGTCCGACGGCCAGCCCCCGGCCTTTGCCGATGTGCAGGCTGCGCTGCGCGATTTGCAGCAGCAGACAGACGCGCCAATCATCACCGACGGCGAATATTTCGGCTACAGCGGCCCGGCGCTGGCGGCCACGCTGGGGCCCGCGTGCCAGCTGCGCATCAGCCTGGCCCCGCTGCGCGACGTGCAGGACATCATGGATCTGTACAACCGCTTCTATTTGCAGCTGGGGCTGGCGCTGGCTGCCCACGGGCTGCGCGCCTGGACGGCGGGCTGCCACCCGACCTGCCATGCCGAGGACCTGCCTCTGGTGCCACGCACCCGGGACGAGGCCATGGACACCTACCTGCGGGAAAAGGGGGCCTGCAGCGTGCAGATGATGCGCGCCACGGCGGCGACGCAGGTGTCCATTGACTATCAGGATGAGACTGATTTTGTCCGCAAAATGCGCGCGGCCAGCCTGCTGACGCCGTTCTTTGCGCTGCTCAGCGACAACGCCCCGGTCTATCAGGCCAGCCGGAACAGCAGCTATTGCATCCGCACGCGGCTCTGGCAGGATGTGGACCGTGACCGCTGCGGCGTCACGCCACATCTGATGGACGCGGATTTCGGTTACGCCCGCTATGCGGAGAACGTGCTGACCAAGCCCCAAATCACTGCGCTGCGGCTGGGCCGCGTCAGGGCTGCGGGCGGAAAGATTGCGCCGGAGCTTTACGCCGGGCACGTCAGTCGTCATGAAACCGCGCAGATTTTGTCCAATTTCTTTTACGATGCACGTCTCAAATCCCGCATTGAGCTGCGCGCCGCGGACAGCATGCCGCCGCGGTACATCGCCGCGTATGTGCAGCTGGTCAAGTCGGTGTTCGGCAGCCCGGCAGCGCTGCAAAATGTGCTGCGCCACTACGCGGGCGCGACAACGCTGGACATCACGTCGGCTAAGCTGGCCGTCTGCAAGGACGGCTACAACGCGCTGGTCTATGGCCGCCCCGTCAGCGGCGAGCTGGCCTGGCTGCTGATGCAGGCCCGCAGCCGCACGCCCTCGCAGGAGGAACGCGCACTGCTCGACCCGTTCATGCAGCTGCTGACGACCCGCAAAACCATCCGCGAGACGGAAAATTACAACGAATAAACGTGCTTTCTGCGGGCATACTGACCCTGAAAGGGGGCATGTGCCATGCGGGAAACATCCTACCACGCGGTCATTGCCGAGATGACCGTCCGCGCACTGTGGGAGCTGCAAAACCTGCTGGACTGTATCCCCGACGCGCTGTGGGACCGCTGCTACGGCGGCGCACCGCTGTGGCAGCACGTCTACCACACCCTGCATGAGCTGGACCAGTGGTTCATCAACCCGCGGGACACCGACTTTGTCGAGCCGCCCATCCACACGCCGCACTTGCAGGAACTGCACATTTACCCGGCAGTGCGTCTTGACAGACCGGCGATAGATGACTATTTTTATACAATCAAGGCCAAGCTGTCCATCTATCTGACCTCGCTCCACGACGAGGATCTGCTGCAGCGGCCCGACAACTGCGAGTGGACGCGGTTTACGCTGATTTTGTCGCAGTATCGGCATTTATACCGCCACATGGGCATGGTGATGGGTTTTATTGAGGCCGAGACCGGCCTCTGCCCGCGCACGCTGGAGGTGGGGGAGGACCCGCCCGCCGCGCCCTACGACCCTTATCAATGAGAGGAACTTTTCAATGAAGTATCGCTGTTTTGCGGCGCTTGCGCTGGCAATGTTGCTGCCCGGCTGCGCCGCCGCGCCCGACCTGACGCCGGTCTGGCAGCGCGACCTGCCCGCCAGCGGCGTACATATGGAGCTTGCCAACGCGGCGCCGCTCTCCGACGCGGACGTCTACTACGCCGCAACGAGGGAGGAGCTGTACGTGCACAATGTGTCGGTTTTGCCCGCTGTCAAGGCCGACGGTCAGCCCGTTGTAACGTTTTACGGCGCTGCAGCGCAGGATATTGACCTTGTGTATCTGGAGGACATCGGCGACGTGTACGTCGATTATGACCGCGTCAAGCCGCAGATCAAGCTGGATTACATCCTGACAGAAGGGGACGGGTACGTCTCCTACGAGTTGGACACCGCGTACAATTTTGAGTTCACGGTGACGACGCAGACCGGCGAGGATAAGATTCTGGTCGTCAGCGAGAGAAGCGACGTGAAATGAAAATGCCCCGCCCGGGTTGGCCGAGCGGGGATTTTTTGTGCGTTAAATGCCTTCTCCTTTGGGGGAAGGTGGCCGAGGCCCCGCCTGAGGTCGGATGAGGGGAAAGTCCGCGCGATTTCCCAGATACGGGCAGTCACGGGAACTCAGCCTTCATCAGTCGCCTGCGGCGACAGCTTCCCCCGATGGGGAAGCCTTTGCGGTCGTTTCCGCCCACAGCCTCACTTCCTCTCCGGCAAATCCACCGTCGTCGTCGGGAAGGCAAACTCGCAGCCTTCCTCCTGCATCAAATCCAAAATTTGCAGATTCAGCGTGTTTTTTACCTGCATAAAATCCTGCAGATTGACTTTGGTGATGTACACCCGGCACGCCAGATCAATGCTGTAATCGTTGAATTTATCCAGCGCAATCGTTACGCCGTCGGGCTGCACGTCGGGCTGGGCTTGCAGCATGGCGGTCAGATCGGCGGTCAGCTGTTCGATTTTTTCGCGCGGGGTGTCGTAGGTCAGACCAATCGTAAACTTCCACAGGCGGCTCTGGCGGCGGTCATAGTTTTGGATGTACTCCGCTGTGATTTTGGAATTTTCTATTGTGATAGCGACATTATCCGGGCTGCGGATGCGGGTGGAGCGGAAGGAAATGTCCTCAACGGTGCCCTCGCAGTTGCCCAGCACGATGTAATCCCCGATGCCGAAGGGTCGCTCCAACACTAGCGTGATGCCCGCAATCAGGTTGTTCAGTGTGGACTGCGCGGCCAGAGAGACCGCCAGTCCGGCAACACCCGCGCCGGTCAGCAGGCCGGAGACCGGCACGCCGAGGCGGTCCAGCATGGCGATACCCGCAAACAGGCCAACCAGCGCATGAAAGATGTTCTCAAAAAAGTGTCCCATCGTCTGATTTGTTTCTAAATCCAGATGGTTCTGGGCGCTGCGCAGCAAAAGCCGGGTGACCGGGGCCGCACGCCAGCAGCCGAGCGCGATATAGAAGATGACCAGCAGGTCGGCAGCCAGATTCAGGTATTGCAAAAAGACGGCGTCGCGCACCAGCTCAAACGGCAGCGACTTGACGGCAGCTGCGCCCAGCAGTACCCGAAAAAGGCCCGCCACCGGCGTAAGGAAACTGTCCAGCAGAATGTAAAGCCACGATGCCGTGTGACTTTTTGCGCGGCCCAGAAAACGCCGGGCGGCGAGCTTGTACACCTCGGGTGCACCGGCAGCCGCCAGCGCCAGCAGCGCCGCGGGCAGAAACGAGAGAAAATCGTGGGTGAGTTCTTCCATGGTGGGTACCTCAGTTGGAATGAAATAAGGGTGGTCCCGTTAGCGTGCGTTTACGGGTAGGTGCAGGGACGGACATGTCCGGCCCCTACGGTGCTCCTCAGTGGACCGGAGGGGTCAAGACCCCTCCCTACGAACCACCCGTTTACGTTGCTTTGTAGGGAGCGGTCTTGACCGCTCCGCAGTGGGCTGTCGTTGGTGGGCTAGAATTTCCTTAATTATACCACACCCCCTTGCATTTTGTAAAATCTATGCTATAATATTTCCTGGAAAGTCTGTTTCAGGGCGGGGTGTGATTCCCCACCGGCGGTGAGCGGCATGGCCCGCAAGCCCGCGACCAGCTGCAAATGCGGCTGCTGACCCGGTGTGATTCCGGGGCCGACGGTTAAAGTCCGGATGAAAGAAACGGAAAGCTGTTTGCTTTGCTTTTTTTGCGCCCTGTCGTATATTTTGCGGCAGGGCGTTTTGTTTTCGCAAGGGCAGGGCAGAGCCTCCCGGGTTCGTGAGCTGACTTTCACAAATTTTTACGGGAGGCATCTTCTCATGCAAAACAAGACTACCAACATCCGCAAGCTCACCGGCACCGCCATGCTCGGCGCTGTCGCTGCCGTACTTATGTACATGGAGTTTCCGATCCCCATCATGCCGTCCTTCGTCAAGCTGGACGTGTCCGAGCTGCCCGCGCTGCTGGCCGCCTACGCTTACGGGCCGGTGTCCGGCATCGCCGTGTGCCTGATCAAAAACCTCATCAAGCTGCCCAGCACCAGCACTGCTGCGGTGGGTGAACTGTTCAATTTCGTCATGGGGGCGTTGTTTGTGGGCGTCGCCGGCTTTGTGTACAAGCGCAGCAAGACCCGCCGCAGCGCACTCATCGGCGCAGGGCTGGGCGCACTGGCCATGGCCGTTGTGTCCGTGCCGTACAACTACTTCATCGTCTACCCGGCCTATGTGGTTTTGTATCATCTGCCGCTCGAGGCTATCATCGGCATGTATCAGGCCATCAACCCCAGCGTGGACGGCCTGCTGACCTGCCTGATCACCTTCAACTTCCCGTTTACCTTGTTTAAAGGTCTGCTGGACGCGGCGCTCTGCTTCCTGATTTACAAGCCGCTGTCCGGCGTGCTGCACGGGAGAAAGTGAGAAAGGCTTCCCCCGCGCAGGGGGAAGCTGTCACCGAAGGTGACTGATGAGGGCCGGGTTGACGCAACCACTCGTCTATGGGCGGCAAGGAGAACTTTGCCCTCATCCGGCCTCGGGCGGGGCCTCGGCCACCTTCCCCCGATGGGGAAGGCTCTCCTCCAAAACCACACACGCTGCCGCATCTGCCCCACTTTTGTGCAAACCGTCTGAACTGCACAACGAAATATCGTTGACTTTGCCAAAAACCTGTGGTACACTAACTTCACAACAACAGAATAGCAACTTATCAAGAGCGGCTGAGGGAACAGGCCCGATGAAGCCCGACAACCTGCGTGTATGCGCAAGGTGCCAAGTCCTGCGGGAAACCGAAAGATAAGCGTTACCGCGCGCAGTCTTTCCGGCTGCGCGCTTTTTGTTTCCACGGTTGCGTTTCTGCCGAATATTTATTAGGAGGCTTTTCCCAATGTCCAAAGTTCTTTTCACGTCCGAATCCGTCACCGAGGGGCATCCCGACAAAATCTGCGACCAGATCTCCGACGCCATCCTTGACGCCATCCTGGCGCAGGACCCCGGTGCCCGCGTTGCCTGCGAGACGACCTGCTCCACCGGCCTCGTCCACATCATGGGCGAGATCACGACCAGCTGCTACGTGGACATCCCCGGCACGGCGCGCGAGGTCATCCGCTCCATCGGCTATGACCGCGCCAAGTACGGCTTTGACTGCGACACCTGCGGCGTCATCACCAACATCGACGGCCAGAGCCCCGACATTGCGCTGGGCACCAACGACGACGTGGCCGGTGCGGGCGACCAGGGCATGATGTTCGGCTACGCCTGCAACGAGACGCCCGAGCTGATGCCGCTGCCCATCAGCCTGGCCCACAAGCTGGCCAAGCGCCTGACCGAGGTGCGCAAGAACGGCACGCTGGATTACCTGCGCCCGGACGGCAAGAGCCAGGTCACCGTGGAGTACGACGACGGCAAGCCCGTGCGCATCGACGCGGTGGTCATTTCCAGCCAGCACAGCCCCGACATCAGCCAGGAGCAGCTGCATGAGGACATCCGCCGCGAGGTCATTGAGAAGGTCATTCCCGCCGAGCTGCTGGACGAGAATACGAAGTACTACATCAACCCCACGGGCCGCTTTGTTGTGGGCGGCCCGCAGGGCGACTCCGGCCTGACGGGCCGCAAGATCATCGTGGACACCTACGGCGGCTATGCCCGCCACGGCGGCGGTGCGTTCAGCGGCAAGGACCCCAGCAAGGTGGACCGTTCCGCCGCGTATGCCGCCCGCTGGGTCGCCAAAAACGTCGTTGCCGCGGGCCTGGCTACCAAGTGCGAGGTCGAGCTGGCCTATGCCATCGGCGTGGCAAAGCCCGTTTCCATCATGGTGGACACCTTCGGCACCGGCACCGTTGCCGACGAGAAGATCGTGCAGGCTGTCGAGAAGGTCTTTGACCTGACGCCCGCCGCTATCATCCGCGACCTTGACCTTCGCAAGCCCATCTACCGCCAGCTGGCCGCCTACGGCCACATGGGCCGCGAGGACCTGGGCGTGAAGTGGGAGAACACCGACCGCGTGGACGCCCTGAAGGCCGCCGTGGCGGAGTAAATCATCAGGAATTTTCCGGTCCCCTGTGCAGCGTATGCGCGGGGGATTTTTGTTTGTGGGTGCGGTGTATGGTTCAGGCCCACGGCGGCGGGAACGGCCACGGCGGGGTCAAGACCCCGCCCTACGGACCGCCCGTTCACCCCGGCCCGTAGGGAGCGGTCTTGACCGCTCCGGGATGTTGGCGGCGGCGGAAGGCATCCCGGGTCGTGCATCTCCTCCCACACACAAATAAATTTGCCAAATGCCGCGCAATGCGGTATAATATCCTTATCTGTGAAAGTGCGGCGATTTTGCGGGAAGGGGGGCGGCTATGGAACAGCAGGAACAACAGCTTATGAAGCTGGAAGGCACCGTCGAGCACGTCATCTACGAGAACGCCGACTCCGGCTACGCGGTGTTCGAGGTGGACGCGGGCGGCACCGATGTGGTCGTCGCCGGCAACGTCGGCGGGGTGGACAACGGCATGAGCGTGACCGTCTACGGCCACATGGTCAACCACCCCAGCTACGGCGAGCAGTTCCGCGCCGAGACCATCGAAGCGCGCCTGCCCGAGGACCGCACCGCCATTTTAAGCTACCTGTCCAGCGGCGTGCTGCCCTACATCGGGCCGTCCACCGCTAAGAAGATCGTGGCAAAATTCGGCGATGATACGCTGACGATCATCGCCGAGACCCCGCAACGGCTCTGCGAACTCAAGGGTATCACCGAGCAGAAGGCGGCTGTCATCTCCAACGAGTTCCGCCGCATGTACGGCGTGCGGGAGGTCGTGGCCTGGTTTGCCCGGTACGGCATGACCGCCCAGCAGGCCGTGACCTGCTACCGCGCGCTTGGGCCGCACACCGTCGAGGCGCTGACTCAGAACCCGTATCTGCTCTGCGGCGAACCGCTGCAATTAAAGTTCGGTCAGGTGGACACCATCGCGGCGGCGCTGCAATTTGAGACAGGCTGCCGCCTGCGGGTGGCGGCGGGGCTGCTCTACGCGCTGCGGCACAACGCGGGCAACGGTCACACCTGCCTGCCGCGAGATAAATTGCTTGAATCTACGTCGAAATTTCTCCGCCTGCCGCTGGGAGACCTGGAAGCCGCGCTCGACGAGCTGCTCTCCTCCGAGGAGCTGCGCACCCGCACGTTTGACGGCGTCGAGTACATCTACCTACCCGACCTGCTCTCCGCCGAGGAGGACATTGCCGCGCGGCTCGGCCAGCTTTCGACGTTCCCCACCGAGGCCCCGCCGACGCTGGATGCGGACATCCGTGTGCTGGAAATGGCGCAGGGCTTTGCGTACGCGCCGCTGCAGCGGCAGGCCATACGCCTGGCGCTGTCCAGCCGGGTCATGGTGCTGACCGGCGGCCCCGGCACCGGCAAGACGACCACCGTCAACGCGATTCTGAGCCTGTACGAGGCACTGTATGACCGCGTGGCTCTGTGTGCCCCCACGGGCCGCGCCGCCAAGCGGCTGAGTGAGCTGACAAACCACGCTGCATCGACGATTCACCGCTTGCTTGAGGTGGACTACAGCAGCGGCAGCGTGCGGTTCATCCACAACGAAAAGAACCTTTTAAAATATGACGTCATCATCCTCGACGAGATGAGTATGGTGGACGTCAAGCTGTTTCAGGCGCTGCTGGCTGCGGCGCGGTACCACTGCCGCATCATTATGGTGGGCGACGCCGACCAGCTGCCCAGCGTCGGGCCGGGCAACATTCTGGGCGAGATTTTAAAGGCGGGCGTTGTGCCGACGGTACGTCTTACCGATATTTTCCGCCAGGCGCAGCGCAGCCTGATTGTCCAGAACGCCCACCGCATTGTGGATGGGCAGATGCCGCAGAAGGGCGGGCCGAAGGACGATTTCTTTCTGATCGAGTCCAACGGCCTTGCCTGCCAGAAGCTGGTCTGCGACCTTGTCAGCACGCGGCTGCCGAAAGCCTACGGCTTTGACCCCGTGCGGGACATTCAGGTGCTTTGCCCGACGAAGGTCGGCCCCACCGGCAGCGTTGAGCTGAACAGACGGCTGCAGGATATTCTGAACCCGCCCGCCAAGGGCAAGGGGCAGATCGGCACGGCGGAGAGTGCCAAAATATTACGTCTGGGTGATAAAGTCATGCAGATCAAGAATGACTACGACATCACGTTTGAGCGTGCCGGGGCCGAGGCCGGTGTCGGCGCGTACAACGGCGATTTGGGCATCATCACGGCGGTGGACGTGGACGCGCGCAGCGTGACGGTCCAGATGGATGACAAAAAGTACACCTACACCGCCGACCAGCTGAACGAGCTGGAGCCCGCCTACGCCGTGACCGTCCACAAGAGCCAGGGCTCGGAGTTCCCCGCGGTGATCCTGCCCGTGGCGGACGTGCCCGCCCGGCTGTGCTACCGCAACCTTTTGTACACCGGCGTGACCCGCGCGCGAAAGCTCTGCGTTCTGACCGGCACCGCCCGCACCGAGCAGACCATGGTCGAGAATGTGCGGCAGAATATGCGGTACAGCGGGCTGCGGTATTTGCTGAAGGACGCGGCGACACCGACAGAGGAAAAGCAGGAACAGCTCTCGGCGACGTGAACGGGCACGGAGGGGTCAAGACCCCTCCCTACGAACCGCCCGTTCATCCCGGCCTGTAGGGAGCGGTCTTGACCGCTCCGCAGGGGGCTGGGGTTGACGGGAAAGCGCAGCCGTAGGGGCCGGACATGTCCGGCCCTGCACCTGCCCGCAAACGCCCGCCAATGGGACACTACCGGGCCGGGCATGCCCGGCCCCTACAGCGGTGCATACTGGCGATAGAACGACGATATTTTACCAATGGAGAACTATCCATGAAACAATACGACATCGGAATTGACCTGGGCACGACCTCCATTATCATTGCCACCGAGGAGCAGGGCGTTGTGTTCCGCCAGCCGACCATCGGCGCGGTGGACACGCGGACGAACTCCATCCTTGCGGTGGGGGACGAGGCATTAAAAATGGTGGGCCGCGCACCCGCGCACATTGACTTGGTGCGCCCGCTGCGGGACGGCATCATCCAGGACCACCGCATGACGAACGAGCTGATCGTCCGGTTTGTCAATCAGGTCTGCCGCTCGCGCATCTTCAAGCCGCGCATTGCGGTCTGTGTGCCTGCGGCCATCACCGGCATCGAGGCGGACGCCGTTGTGGAGTCCGTCATGGCGGCGGGCGCCAGGCAGGTCTACCTTGTGGACGAGCCTGTGGCAGCGGCGCTGGGCGCGGGCTTGCAGATCCGCCAGCCCCACGGCTGCATGGTCGTGGACATCGGCGGCGGCTCCACCGACATTGCGGTCATTAGCATGGGCGGGCGGGTCAAGGCCGCCAGCCTGCCTGTGGCGGGCAACGCCTTTGACAGCTGCATTGCCCAGTACGTGCAGGAAAAATACCAGATCGCCATCGGCCCGCTGACCGCCGAGCAACTGAAAAAGCAGGTCGCCTGCTGCACCAGGAGCGAGTTTGAGGGCGTTATGGAGGTGCGCGGCCACTCGTGGGAGACGAACCTGCCCGCGCGGCGCATCATCTATACCCGCGACCTATACGAACCCGTGCAGGAGCTGGCCGCCCGTATTGCCAACGCAGCCCGCAACGTGCTGGAAAGCACCCCGCCCGAGCTGGCGGCGGATGTGTCCGGCACCGGCATTCTGCTGACGGGCGGCGGCTCGCTGCTGCGCGGGCTGGCCGGGTATATCGCGGGCGAGCTGCACACTGATGTGGCCATCGCCCCCGACCCGCTGAACTGCGTGGCCCGCGGCACGGCCATCAGCCTGAGCGAGGGCAAGTATCTGAGCGCTGGGTTCCGGGATGCCACGCCGAAGGTGTGGAACCGGCGGTTGAACCATAGTCACGACCCGTTTACGGGGGAGTGAGGAACCGTTGACTGCGTGGCCGACCCGGGAGGCTTATGCCGACGGGAGCGGGCGTGAACCATACGCTGCGCACGTAGGGGCTGGGCACGCCCGGCCCTGTACTTCCCCGCAAACGCCCGATACCGGGACACCCGCGGGCTGGTCATATCCGGCCCCTACTGCGCATTTTTTTAAATAAAATCAAAACGAAAGGTGAACTCCATGGCTGACATCACCAAGGAATATCTCGCGCTGCGCGACCAATATATTGAGAGCCGGTTTGCGCGGCTCAACCCCGTGCAGCGGCAGGCAGTCTTTGCCACCGAGGGCCCGCTGCTGATTCTGGCGGGCGCGGGCTCCGGCAAGACCACCGTGCTGGTCAACCGCATTGCCAATATCATCCGCTTCGGCTCCGCCCACGGCAGCACCGAACTGCCGCGGCCCGTGACCGAGGCCGACCTCAACGACCTGCGCAATGCCGTTGCCGCGGGCCGCGACCTGCCGCGGGAGACCGCCTATCTGGCCGTGCGCCCCGCGCGTCCCTGGAACGTGCTGGCCATCACCTTTACGAACAAGGCCGCGGGCGAACTCAAGGAGCGTCTGCGTGCCATGCTGGGCGACACGCTGGGCGGCGACGTCAACGCGTCAACCTTCCACTCCGCCTGCGTGCGGATGCTGCGCCGCGACGCCGAGCGCATCGGCTTCCCCAAGAGCTTCACGATCTACGACTCTGACGACCAGCAGCGCGTCATCAAGCAGATCTACAAAGACCTGATGATCGACGACAAATTCCTGCCCGTCAAGTCGGCCATCGGGCAGATTTCTTCCTTTAAAGATAAGCTCCTGTCCGCCGAGGATGTGGCGGGGGAGCCGTTCGCCAATACGAAGGCGCAGCTCGTCTCCAAAATCTACACGGCCTACGCGGGCCGCTTAAAGGCCGCGGGCGCCATGGACTTTGACGACCTGATTTTCCACACCGTCAAACTGCTGCAAAACGACGCGGAAGCGCGGGAATACTACCAGAACCGCTTTCGCTATGTCGTCGTGGACGAGTACCAGGACACGAGCATTGCGCAGTTCCATCTGGTGCGGCTGCTGGCGGGCGGCACCAACAACGTCTGCGTCGTTGGCGACGATGACCAGTCTATCTACAAATTTCGCGGTGCTACGATTGAAAATATCCTAAACTTTGAGAAGGTTTTCACCGGGGCAAAAACGATCCGTCTGGAACAAAACTATCGCTCCACCGCCAATATTCTGAACGCCGCCAACAGTGTCATCAAGAACAACATGGGCCGCAAGGGCAAGACCCTGTGGACCGACCACGGCGACGGCGAGAAGGTCCACCACTACACCGCGACGAACGAGCAGGACGAGGCCAGCCACATTGCGGACGTCATCGGCGAGCATTTGAGAGAGGGCGCGAGCCTGAAGGACCACGCCGTGCTCTACCGCATGAACGCTCAGTCTAACCCGATTGAGACCTACTTTGCCCGCGCAGGCATCCCGTACCGCATTGTGGGCGGCCAGCGCTTCTTTGACCGCAAGGAGGTCAAGGACATCAACAGCTATCTGGCCATCATCGTAAACCCGCGGGACGACGTGCGCCTGCGCCGCATTATCAACGAGCCTGCGCGTAAAATCGGTATGACGACGATTGAAAAGATCGGTGAGCTGGCAGCCTCCAAGGGCGTGCCGATGATGGAAATCATCGCCCATGTGCGGGACTACCCGGAATTGCAGCGCGCCGCCGCGGCGCTCGAGCGCTTCTATGAGATGTACCGCGAGCTGTGCGATCTGTCGGTAAGTGAGCCGCTGGACCAGTTTGTGGGTGACGTCATCGCCAAGTCCGGCTACGAGGCAATGCTCAAAGCCATGAAGGAGGAGGGCGAGACCCGCCGCGAGAACCTGGGCCAGCTGGTCAGCAGTATCAAGACTTACGCCGACCAGAACGGCGAGGACGCGACGCTGTCGGGCTTTTTGGAGGAGGTCGCGCTGATTTCCGATTTGGACAGCTATGATAACGACGCCGACAGCGTCACGATGATGACGATCCACTCGGCGAAGGGCCTGGAATTCCCGTATGTTTTTGTCGTAGGTATGGAGGATGGTATCTTCCCCGGCGAGATGGCCAAGTATAATGAGGAGGACATGGAGGAGGAGCGCCGCCTCTGCTACGTGGCCATCACCCGCGCCAAGAAGGAACTGTACCTGTCCACCTCCCGCACGCGGATGATCTTCGGCCAGACGCGCCGCAACCCGCCGTCTGCCTTCCTGAGTGAAATCGACCCCGGTCTGCTGGACGAGACCCAGAGCCCCGAGTTGACCGGCTACGGTGGCGGCTTCGGTGCGGGGTACGGCAGCTACAGCACCAACGTCCCGGGTGGGCGCAGCGGGTACTCCGGTGCGTCCCGCGGCTACCTGAACAGCGAGTACAACGCGCACCCCCGCGGTGGGTTTGGCGGCGGCTACAGCAGCGGCTTTGCCAGCGGCGGCCACGAAAGCCCCAACTCCTACGGCGGACGCCATCAAGTGCAGAGTACGGGCTTTGGCTCGGGCTACGGACGCAGCCGCAGCGCGGGCAACACGGCTCCCGCGGGCGCGGGCACATCCACGCTGGCCGGTGCGCCGTCCGCTGCCCCTCAGAAGAAGGCGGCTGCCGCCAGCTACGCGGCGGGGGACATTGTAGAGCACCGCGTGTTTGGCCGCGGCAAGGTGCTGAAGGCCACGCCGATTGCGGGGGACTGCATTGTCGAGATTCAGTTTGACCGCGTCGGCGTCAAAAAGACGATGGCAAACTATGCGCCGCTGAAAAAAGTGGAGGAATGATATGCTGGTACAACTCATTGCCCATACAAATGACCCGGAAAAAACCATCGCTGCAGCGGCAAAGCTCTGCTACTCCGATGCGCACATTGAGACGCTGCTGGACGGCCTGACGCCCGAAAAGACCGAGGCGTTTTTGCAGCGGCTGAACGACGTCGGTCACGCCAGCCCGATTGAGCACGCCAGCTTTACGTTCGGCATCGAGGGCGTGTCCCGCACGTTCCTGGCGCAGGTGACGCGCCACCGCATCGGCAGCTTCAGCGTGCAGAGCCAGCGCTACGTGCGGCTGGAGGATTTCCGCTACGTCATCCCGCCGGAGATCGAGGCCATCCCCGAGGCCAGAGCCCAGTTCATTGCGTCGATGAACGACGACGCGAAGAAGTATCTTGAGTTGGTGCAGACGCTCGAAAATGCCCACACAGCGCGGTTTGTGGCGAATGGTCTCGATGAAAAGGCCGCCCGCGCCAAGGCGTCCAAGCAGGCCAACGAGGACGCCCGCTTTGTGCTGCCCAACGCCTGCGAGACGAAGATGGTCATGACGATGAACTGCCGCAGCTTGCAGAATTTCTTCAACCTGCGCTGCTGCAACCGCGCCCAGTGGGAGATTCGCGCCGTCGCGGACGAGATGCTGCGACTGGTGCTTCCGCTGGCCCCACACATCTTTGCGAGCGCCGGCCCGCGGTGCCTCGTCGGCCCCTGCCCGGAGGGGCGCATGTGCTGCGGCAAACAAACGGAGGTACGCGCAAAATACGCCAAACTCAAGGAGGAGGCAGTATAAATGGGACAGCTTATCATTTTTGAGGGGCTGGACGGCTCCGGAAAAGGCACCCAAACAAAACTGACGGCTCAGCGTTTAAAAGAACAGGGGAGAGACCTGCGGCAGATCACCTTCCCTGATTATGACAGCGAGTCCTCGGCGCTCGTCAAAATGTACCTATCCGGCGCGTTCGGCGACAAGCCCGACGACGTGAACGCCTACGCGGCGTCGAGCTTTTACGCCGTGGACCGCTTTGCCAGCTACAAGACCGATTGGGGCGAGTTTTACCGTGAGGGCGGGCTGGTGCTGTCGGACCGGTACACGACGTCCAACGCCGTACACCAGTGCTCGAAGCTGCCGCCGATGCACTGGGACGGTTTTCTGAATTGGCTGTTCGACTTTGAGTACAAGAAGTTCGGCATCCCCGCGCCCGACGCGGTGATTTATTTAGCGGTTGACCCCGAGGTGTCCCAGCGACTCATCACCGAGCGATACCACGGCGACGAGAGCAAGAAGGATATCCAGGAGAAGGACACCGAGTATCTGGCCCGCAGCCGCGCCGCCGCCGAGTACTGCGCCCGCACGCTGGGCTGGCACCGCATTGAATGCACCACCGCCGACGCAAACGGCGCAAAATCCATGCGCTCCGTGGAGGATATTAACGCAGAAATCCTTGCAGAATTGGCGGGAATACTGTAAAATAAACAGGTATGCTTTTGGGACGTGCGCAGGGGAGGGGAAAAGCCCTCCCGCGGGGGTTCGTGGTGACACGAACGGCACGGGCGGATATGGAATCCGCCCCTACGTGGCAGCACACCAGACTGTTCACGCCGCACACGCCCGGAGGGGTCAAGACCCCTCCCTACGAAATGACGTGAACGGGCAGCTTGTAGGGAGCGGTCTTGACCGCTCCGTCTGTTCCCGCCGCCATTCAGTCTCCGAGGGCGTCTGGGACGCCGACCCCTGCGCCTACCGCGCGATAAAAATAGTTTACTTTACAAAAAGAGGTGATGCCCATGCTGCGTAAGGCTACCGCTGATGATCTGCCCGCGCTGACGGCGCTGCGCTGCGGGGCTGCCAAAGCAAACCCCGTCGATGCGGCGGGCTGGCTGCAAAACGTCGCCGGGCTGGAAAATATTCTGGTGCTGGAAAAAAGCGGCCAGCCCGCGGCCATGCTGGCGGCGGTGCCGGTCAAGTACGGCCAGCACCGCGGCGTCTGGCTGTGCGGCGCAGCCGGGATGCAGGGCGTGCCGATGGACCGCCTGCTGCCCAAAATCATGGAGGGCTGCCTGCGTGCCTACGGGGCCAGCGGGTTTGACTTTGCCGTCACGACGCCCGACGACGCCCGGCGCGCCGAGGACCTGAAAACGCTGGGCTTCAAAAGCCAGCTGCCGCTGCGGGTCATACAGACGCCCATCCGCCGCGACCTGTTCGCCCAGGCGGCGTTTGACAGTCTGACCGTCCACAAGCTGCTGGAACGGCGGCACATCTACCAGCCCGGCTGCATCAGCCTGCCCGAGGAGGCCATGAACGAAACCATGACCCAGCTCTACCGCCGCGGGCTGACCGTGGTGTCCACCCGGCGCGGCTACGGGCTGTACTTTACCAAGGGCGACACGCTGCAATTTCTGGAATTACAGGCCGACAACGACCACTGCGCCGACCAGCTTTTGCAGGCCGCGCGGGAAAAGACCGGTGCGGCCAACGCCCGCATCCTACTGGCCGAGAACCAGACACTTTACCTCGGCTCAGGCCGCCGCTGCGGCTACGGAATGATCGCCTTTTTAGGCCGCCCCTTCTCCGTGACCGATGCGTATTTCAGGATGCTGCTGTAATCCTGGCCCCCTCTGGGAGGGGGCTCCGCCCGCAGGCGGTGGGGGAGAGAGCCTGATGTAGTCCGAAATATTTCGGGCTGTGGCAAGGTTCGCTCCCTCCGGCCTGCGGCCACCTCCCTCGCCGAGGGAGGTAATAAACTCGGCGGCTAAAATCAAGGAATCCCGGTGCCCTTGTGCGCCGTAAAAAGTTAGGAGTCTCCCATGAGGATCAATCGCACAAATCCGGAGCAGCCTGCGGCTCAGCCGGTGCAGAGTCATGCACCGCTCAAGGCGCAGACCGAGGTAAACGGCTTTGAACTGCCCGAGCAGGAAATCCCGAAGGAAAACCAGAAGGAACCCCCGAAGGCTGCAAAGCCGCCGAAGCCCAAAAAGGAAAAGCCCGCCAAGAAGCCCCGCCGCCAGCCGGTGGAGGAGGTCGAGGACGACGAGGAGAACGAGCAGCCCCGCCGCCGTTTCCCGTTTGGCTGCCTGATCGTGCTCATCATTCTGGCGCTGGTCGGCTTTGGCGGCTACAAGGTCAGCCAGTTCTACGCCGAGCTGGACGGCCAGAAAACGCTGGGCCCGACCCAGACCATCACCGTGCCCGAGGGCTCGTCCGTCGCCGGCATTGCGACCCAGCTCAAGGACGCCGGTGTCATCGAGTATGACTGGCTGTTCAAGCAGTACGTCAAGTACAGCGGCAAGGCCGGTGAGATCCAGTACGGCGACTTTGAAGTCCAGTCCGGCATGGCCTACAACGACATCATCAAGGCGCTGTCCGTCGTGACCCGCCGTGCAACGGTGAACGTCACGATTCCCGAGGGCACGACAGCCGTCGGTGTGGCGCAGATTTTCGTGGACGCGGGCCTTGTGGACGACGTGGACACCTTCCTGTCCTGCGCCAACGGCAGCGACGGCACGGATTGGAGCAAGTACGATTTCTGGAACGCCATCCCCGACAATGACCGCCTGATGAAGTGCGAGGGCTACCTTTTCCCGGACACCTACAATCTCTATAAGGACGAGAGCGTCGCCTACTATGTGGATGCCCTCTACGGCGAGTTTGCGTCCAAGACCGCCGCTCTGGCCGACACGGTCGCCGCCAAGGGCACGAGCCTGGACGACGTGGTCAAGCTGGCCAGCTTCATTCAGGAGGAGGCCGGTTTGGAGAGCGAGGACGCCAGGGTCAGTGCCTGCTTCCACAACCGCCTGGAATCCAGCGACCCGCAGTGGGCCGAGCACAAGCTGGAATCCAACGCCAGCAGCTATATCATGCAGGACAGCGAGAACAACTATCTGTGGAACTCCCCGACGGCGGAGTACTTCGGCTGGCCGGAGCAGGGCGCGATCCCCGATGACGTGCTGGCCCTGTACGACACCTACGCCATCAGCGGTCTGCCCGCAGGCCCCATCTCCTGCCCGGGCTACGCCGCCATGGAGGCCGCGCTGAACCCCGATGAGGAGTATATCAACGAGGGGTACTACTTCTTTGTCACGGGCCATCCCGGCACCGATGTGGCAGGGCAGTACTTCTACGCCAAGACCGCCGACGAGCACTACCAGAACTGCGTCAAGGCCGGGTGGGCGTCGTAAGCGCGCAAGCTGCCCTGTAGGGGCCGCACATGTGCGGCCCGCAACTTCCCGTGGAATGCTGTGCTTTGGCAAACACGCGGGCCGGGCATGCCCGGCCCCTACAGCACGGACCCACGGCACACCACACATCAAATCCCCAAGCGCCCGCTTCCTACCGGGCGCTTTTTACGCAAAACGGAGGAAATCACTATGCTGCAACAGCCGGAACTGCTGGCCCCCGCGGGCAGCCTGGAAACGCTGAAATACGCCGTCATGTACGGCGCGGATGCCGTCTACTGCGCCCTGCCGGAATTTGGCATGCGCGCCGCACCCGTCAACCTGACCGTGGGCGAACTGCACGAGGGCTGTATCTTTGCCCATGCCCGCGGCAAAAAGGTCTATCTGACGCTGAACACCCTGCCCACGAACGAGGAACTTTCCAAGCTGCCCCGGTACATTCAGGACGCCGCCGAGGCGGGCGTGGATGCGTTCATCATTGCCGACTTGGGTGTGCTGGCGCTGGCCAAAAAGTACGCCCCGCAGGTCGAGCGTCATGTCTCGACCCAGGCAGGCATCACGAACTATGAGGCCGCGAAGGTCTGCTACGAGCTGGGAGCCAAGCGCGTTGTGCTGGCCCGCGAACTGCCCCTGACCGAGATCGCGCAGATCCGCGACAACTGCCCGCAGGATCTGGAGCTGGAGGCGTTCGTCCACGGCGCCATGTGCATGAGCGTGTCCGGGCGGTGCCTGCTGTCCAGCTACATGGCGGGCCGCAGCGGCAACCGCGGCGAGTGTGCCCAGCCCTGCCGCTGGAAGTACAGCCTGGTGGAGGAGCACCGCCCCGGTCAGTACATGGAGATCGGCGAGAGCGAGGACAACGGCAGCTACATCCTGAACGCCAATGACCTGTGCACTGCGCCGTTTATAGATTTGATTTGTAAAGCGGGCGTTGACTCGCTGAAGATCGAGGGCCGCGCCAAGACGTTCTATTACGTTGCATCTGTCGTCAGCGCCTACCGCCGCGCGCTGGATGCCTTCCTGGCGAACCCGTACAACGATAGCTTTGAGCTGCCCGACGACGTCATTGAGGAGCTGAACCGCACGAGCCACCGCCATTACTCGCCGGGATTCTACTTCGGCAAGGAGCAGGCCCAGCAGACCCCCAGCCACACCTATGTGCGCGACTGGGATTTCATCGGCACGGTGGACAGCTGGGAGAACGGCGTTGCCCACTGCACTCAGCGCGGCAAGTTCGCGGTGGGGGACAGCATCGAAATTTTGCAGCCCGACGGCAGCGTCGTCAAGCTGACGCCTGCGTGGATCGAGAACGCCGACGGCGAGCGCGTGGACGCCACCCCGCACCCGATGATGCAGTACACCATCCCCTGCGAGACGCCGCTGATGGCGTACAGCCTGATTCGGATGCAGAAGCAGTGATTGTACTTTTGCCGGGGACGATGCTTGCATCGACCCGCGGGCAGATGCGAGCATCCGCCCCTACAAAGCAGCTGCAAAAATAATAAAAAAATCTGCAAAAATCCCTTGACTTTTCTGTCGGCATCCCTTATAATAGTTCCTGCGCTGGTCGTGAGGTGCACGTCACACAACGCCGCGCAGGCTGGGTATGGCCCGGTAGTTCAGTTGGTTAGAACGCTAGCCTGTCACGCTAGAGGTCGTCAGTTCGAGCCTGATTCGGGTCGCCATACGCTGCTATAGCTCAGTTGGTAGAGCGCATCCTTGGTAAGGATGAGGTCAGCAGTTCAAATCTGCTTAGCAGCTCCAGCGCTGATGCCCACAGTGCAAGATACGCATTGTGGGCATCATTAGTATAGGGGCATAGCTCAGTTGGTAGAGCAGCGGTCTCCAAAACCGCGTGCCGAGGGTTCGAATCCTTCTACCCCTGCCAAAAGCCGCTTATCTCGTTTGAGGTAAGCGGCTTTTT
>NZ_FUYF01000007.1 GCF_900167555.1 Gemmiger formicilis
GTTAAGGTTCGCGAGGTCAAGAAGCCTGAAGTCTCCCTGACCAAGATCAAGATGATCTTCACCAAGGCTGACGGCGCTACCTCTGTTTTCGCTACCGGTGAGCTGACTGCTGCTTCCGAGTGGTATGTCCTGCCCGATGCTGCTGGCGTCATCAATCTGGCTGACGGCGAGAAGCTGACTGGCTGGACTCTGTTCCAGAACGGTGCTAAGTATGCCGCTGGCGAGAAGGTCACCTTCGAGTCCCTGAAGGAACTGGCTGGCAAGAACGTCGATAAGGACGGTGTTGCTTACCTGAACTTCTACGCCGACCTGAAGACCGACGTCGAGCTGAAGAACATCACCATCAAGTATGTCGAGGATAAGGACGGCGCTCAGGAAGATGTTGCTGCTCCGCAGAACAACTTCACCGCTAAGGACGAGTTCACCATCCTGACCGACAACCTGTACGACGGCAAGGTTCCCGCTGGCAAGAAGCTGATCGGCTGGCAGTACAAGAACGGTGGCAAGACCACTAACTTTGTCAAGGGCGAGCATGTCAAGTTCGACACCCTGAAGGCTCTGCTGAACGGCAACTGGGATAACGAAGGCAATGCCTGGGTTACCCTGACCCCCGTCTTCCAGGATGTTAAGAGCGACAATGGCACCTCTTCCTCCAGCGCTTCCTCTTCCAGCAACACGACCAACACTTCTGCCAGCCAGAAGCAGGTCGTCAAGGCTGCCGCTGCCCCGGCTAACACCACCAAGGTTCTGCCTAAGACCGGTGCTACCAATGCTGCTCCGCTGATCGGCGGCAGCCTGGCAGTTGTTGCCCTGCTGATGGGCTACGGCGTTTACGGCCTCGTTCTGCGCAAGAAAGACTAATTGTGTGGTTTCCCCATAGGGTAGCGGTACCCAATGCTGCCGCTCCTGGTTGGGCGCGTTAGCATCCACCAAGCCCCATGTGATTCAACACAACAATACCCCCGCACGGTGCAAGCCGTGCGGGGGTACTTTTTTGTCATACAGGCATAGGGATATGGGCGGTATAGCAGGCGGGCATCCGCTGCCTGCTGCTGCGCTGCGCCGGGTCAATCATGTGGACCTGTCGGCGGCGCAGCGGTACGGCATCACGGTGCTGCGGGTGCCGGGCTACAGCCCCGAGGCAGTGGCCGAGCACGCCATGGCGCTGGCCGCGAACCGCCGCATCTGCAAGGCGTATATCAAGGTGCGCAACAACAATTTTTCGCTTGATGGGCTGCTGGGGTATAACCTGTACGGCTCGGCGGCCGGTATGGGGTGATGAATCAGGTGACCAACGCAGGGAAAAATCCGGCGTTTTAGAGGAAGACGAATGCAATAATACGCTTCTTCTTTTGGATGGCTATAACGAATTACCGTCAATCACTTGCCAGATGAATTTTATTCTGGATATCGCATCGTACCAGGAACAGTATCCGAATAGTACTATCGTAGTAGCTAGCCGCACAAAAATGCAGTATGCTGATGCGCATGCTTTTGTAAGTGGTGATGCCGATTATGCCTCGCTGGAAATCTTAAATTAGCTCAAGCACTGCTACATTCTGGTGTTGGAAAGGGCTGCAATAGAGAAAGCGATTGGTGCTAAAATCGAGACGCAGGAAGAATATGAAACATTGTCTACGCCGTTCTACATAACATTGTACGGCAAGGCAGCTGGAGTTCTTGCAACAGCAGAGAGTTTAATCGCTCTATGACATCCGGGCGACAGAGCAGCCACAGCAGTATCGTCATCTGGTGGACGAGAAAAAATGCGCCCAGACAGAGCACCGCTATGGCCCCATCACAGGGAAATTCGTCCTCTACCGTGGGAAAAGCCAAGTGGTAGAGGGCATTCAATATCAAAATGTGGAAGAATACCTGCGCACCCTTGTGTGACAAGGATACGCTATCGTAAGGAGGGCTGACAATGGCAAAAAATAAAGACTGTATTGCTGTGTATTCCCGAAAGTCAAAGTTTACCGGCAAGGGTGAGAGCATCGGCAACCAAGTCGAACTGAGCCGGGAATATATCCGCACTCACTATGGGGATGCCTATGCGGAGTCGATGGTCGTCTATGAAGACGAAGGCTTTTCCGGCGGCAACCTGAACCGCCCGGACTTCAAGCGGATGATGAAGGCAGCCCATGAGCACAAATTCAAGGCAATCGTCGTGTACCGCCTTGACCGTATCAGCCGTAATGTCAGCGATTTTTCCACCTTGATTGAAGAATTAAGTCGGTTGGACATTGCCTTTGTTTCCATCCGGGAACAGTTTGACACCGGCACGCCGATGGGTCGCGCCATGATGTACATTGCCTCGGTTTTCTCGCAGCTGGAACGCGAGACGATTGCTGAGCGCATCCGCGACAATATGCACGAACTGGCAAAGACCGGCCGCTGGCTGGGCGGAACGACCCCGACGGGGTACGCATCGGAGAGCGTCAAGCACATAACGGTGGACGGTAAATCGAAAAAGGCCTGCAAGCTGAAGCTGGTCCCGGAAGAAGCAGATACGATTCGGCTGATCTACAAGATTTTTCAAGAATCGGATTCACTGACGTACACGGAAGCGGAGCTGATGAAGCGCGGCATCAAGACGAAAAACGGCAAATACCACACGCGCTTCTCCATCAAGTCGATTTTGCAAAACCCTGTGTATGTTATAGCCGACGATGAAGTGTATAACTACCTTGTAAATAAGGATGCAGACCTCTTCTCGGACAAAGCGGCCTTTGACGGTGTACATGGACTGATGGTCTACAATCGAACCGATCAGGAGAAAGGACGTGCCACAAGGTATCTGTCGCCGGAAGAATGGATCGTATCGGTGGGGGAGCATCCCGGTATTATTCCCGGCAGGGAGTGGATACGGATACAGGAATCTTTGTACCGCAATAAGTCGAAAGCCTACCGCAAACCGCGCGGCAATGAAGCGCTGCTGACGGGACTTCTGTTCTGCCGCTGCGGCAGTCGAATGTATCCGAAGCTGAGCAAGCGCAAGACGGCGGACGGAAAACGAATTTACACCTACGTCTGCAAAATGAAGGACCGCAGCAAGCATAAGCTGTGTAATGAGCGGAACGCCAACGGCAATACGCTGGACTTGGCAATCATCGAGCAAATCAAAGTGATGGAGGACAATCAGGGCACGTTCATCGCACAGCTGGAGCAAAGCCGAAAATTCTACACAGGCAACCGCACCGACTATGAGGACCGCCTTGCAGCTGCCCGCCGCGATAAGTCCGAGGCCGAGAAGAAGGTAGAGGCGCTGGTGGACTCTCTCGCGGCTGTGGATGACAGCACAGCGAAAGGGCTTGTCATCAAGCGAATCGAGAAGCTGAGTCAGGAGTGTCGGAACATTGATTCCCGGATTCAGGAGTTGGAGAGTCTGACAGAGCAGTACCACCTTAGTGACATTGAGTTTGATGTGTTCCGGCAGCTGCTGACGATGTTCAAATCTAATATTGATACCATGACCGTGGAGGAAAAACGCGCAGCAATTCGTACTCTTGTCCGCAAGGTGTTTTGGGATGGCACGAACGCCCATGTGGTGCTGTTTGGGGTGCCAGACGAAGAAATCGAGTACCCGGACCTTCCGACGGTAAGCGGCGGCAGCGATGATGAGGACGACACGGATGATTTGGAGGCGTTTGCCGATGTGGATTACGAGGACGAGGAGGATGACTCCTTGGGAAAAACGCAGCCCCTCAGCTCCGCAAAAGCGCGTTGGGGGGAGGATAGCGAATGAGCTCCGCATGGACCTGCGGCGGGGGCGGCGGACGGGGGTGACGCTGTCGCTGCAGGAGCCGCTCGAGGCGGACGGGCAGCTGACGCTGGCGGACACCCTGCCCGATGAAGTCAACATGGAGGCCGGCTGCGAGAGCCGCGCCGACGCCGCCCGGCTGCGTGCGCTGGTGGACGCTCTGCCCGCCCGGGAACGCGCTATTATGCGGCAGCGGTATGGATTTGACGGTGCGCCCAAGACCCAGCAGCAGACGGCGCAGGCGCTGCACATCAGCCGCAGTTATGTTTCGCGGCTGGAAAAGCGCGCACTCGAGTACCTGCGCGGCCGGTGGCCGGCGGAATGACAGGAACGGCGCAAAGAGGATGAAATCAACTAAAAAATGATGGGGGGGGGGGTACACGAAATACCATTTGCGGCAAAAGTGTGGCGTGATGCGGCAAAACGTGCCACATATATGCCACACTTTTGTAAACTGTCGAATCTATGACATAAATCGGGAAATGTACGAAGCTGCCCGCCAAATGTGCCAGATTTGTAAACTGTTATGAAATAACCAGAAAAACTTGAAAAAATTTTCGGAAACTCATTGACATTTTGCTGACAAGCGGATACTATAGGAGTGTAGACATTTTTTAAAGCGAGGTATACCAACGTGCATCTGACAAAAAGCGAACAACAGATCATGGAAATTTTTTGGCAGGCGGATCACGCGATGGCACAGACGGAAGTCGTGAAAACCTGTGTTGACCGTAAATGGAAGGAACGCTCGATTTTTTCGATGCTGAACAGCCTGATGGAGAAGGGTGTTCTGCGGGAGGTTGGCTTCGTGCGCAGTGGTAAGACCTATGCCCGCACGTTTGAGCCTGCCATGTCCCACGCTGAGTACTTGGCCTCGGTCATTGCAGAGCAGCTGCCCGCGAAGCAGCTTCCCGAGCTGATCGCGGCCCTGATGCAGAAGGTGGAAACGACCCCTGCCATCCAGAAGGAAATGCGTGCCGCCCTGCGTGAAAACGCACAGTAATCAATGATTTGTTCAAAAAAGCACCGCCGACCCGTGACCCGGATCGGCGGTGTTCTTTATTAGGAAGGATGGCTCTGCCGGGGCGAACGCAGTTTGCCCCGGACTGTCGAAAAAGGTGTGCTCATCCCTTGGCCCCCTCTGCGAGGGGGCTCCGCCCGCAGGCGGTGTGGGAGAGAACTGTGCCATTGCCCGAAATATTTCGGGCAATGGCAAGGCTCTCTCCCTCCGCCCCTACGGGGCACCTCCCTCACAGAGGGAGGTTTTTCGACACGCGGCGGGCAAACACAGCGCCCCCAGCCGCCTTAAAAAGCGGGCAAATTACCCCAGGATGCCGCTGTTTTTGATCGCCTGTACGGCCTTGCCGATCTTTTCAACGGGCATCGTCAGGGCAAAACGGACGTAGCCCTCGCCGCTCGGGCCAAAGCTCGAGCCGGGGGTGCAGATGACGCCGGCCTTGTCGATCAGGGCCAGGCAGAATTCCATGCTCGTCTTGTACCCGGCGGGCACCGGGGCCCAGACAAACATGCTGCCGTGGCTGTCGGGCACATTCCAACCGATGCCGCGCAGACCGCCGCACAGGGCGTCGCGGCGGCGCTGGTACTCGCCGCACTGGCGCTGCACGCCGTCCAGCGGGCCGGTCAGGGCAGCGATGGCGACCTTCTGAATGGGCAGGAACATACCGAAATCAATCTGAGTGCGCAGCTTTTTGCAGGCGGCGATGACATCGCGCCGCCCCACCAAAAAGCTGATGCGCGCGCCCGTGACGTTGAAGCTCTTGCTCAAAGAGAAGAACTCCACAGCGCATTCCTCGGCGCCCGGCGTGTTGAAGATGCTGCCGCCGTGGGCACCGTCAAAGATAATATCGCTGTAGGCGTTGTCATGTACCAGCAGAATGTCGTATTTACGGCAGAAATCGACGATTTCGGCGTAGAGCTCCGGCGTGCCGATGCTGCCCACGGGGTTGGCGGGCAGGCTGACCAGCATGAGCTTGGCCCTGCGGGCCACGTCCTCCGGGATGGAGGTGACGTCGGGCAGGAAGTGGTTCTCCTTCGTCAGCTTGTAGTACCACGGCTCGGCACCGCCCAGCTTGGAGCCGGTCATAAAGACGGGGTAGCAGGGGTCGGGCAGCAGCACCAGATCGCCGTCGTTGCAGAGCGCCAGGCCCAGATGGCCGATGCCGTCCTGGCTGCCGGAGAAGCTCATGACCTCGTCGGGGGTGATGGTGTCCACGTTAAAGCGGCGCTTGTAGTAGCCACAGACAGCCTCCAGCATCTCGGGCAGGTCGCGCAGGCTGTACTTCCAGTTTTCGTTGTCCTGCGCGGCGTCGATGAGCGCCTGCTTCAGGTAGTCCGCCGGTGCAAAATCCGGCGTTCCGACGCTTAAATTGTAAAGATGACGGCCCTCGGCCTCCAACGCGACCTTTTTGTCGTTGAGCGCCGCGAAAATCTCCGGCCCGAACAGGTCCAGACGACGAGAAAACTCCATATCCCAAAACCTCGCTTATTGATGTAGTTTTATACAAAAAACGCACATTTTCTTGTATAAACATCCTCATTATACGCCGCCGCGCCAGCGCTTGCAAGGGGGTTATAAAAGAGGTATAATAAAAATTAAATTGAAATACGGTAGGGGCCGCATATATGCGGCCCGCAGCTGTATGGCGGGCGGACGTCTGCGGGAAGGCCGCGGGCCGGGCATGCCCGGCCCCTACCGGTGCATTACGATCAGGAGTATTATCACTATGGACAAACGCAATAAAACCGCTCTGGCTTATCTGCTCGTCGGTGTGGCGGCGGCGGGGCGCGCCCTGCTGGCCGTGCCGGAAAATGCCGCCATACAGGAGGTCTCGCTCACCGTGCTGGCCCTTGTGGGCTATCTGCTGCTGGCCTCCAAAACCAGGCTGCCTACCGTGTTCGGCGCGGCGGGGCTTGTGCTGGAGCTGATCCTCTGCGGCAGCCAGACCGGCGGGGCGTGGGCACGGCTGGCTCCGGCGCTGCGCGCGGTAGACCTGTGGCTGTTCTGGGGCGCGGCACTCGTGCTGGTGCGGCTGGCAGGGCGGCAGCAAAGCAAAATGCCGTACATTGCCGCCGTGCCGCTGGCCGTCTACACCGTCACGCACTTTATACCGTCGCTGACCTCCGTCGCCGCCGTCAGCTTTGTGGTGTTCAGCGTCGTCATGCTCTGGTTTGCGGCCATTATGATCCGCGCCTACAACGACGCGCGCATAAAAAAATAGGGCAATTTTGCGCAAATCCGTTCCGCGATAAAGTGACAAATACCGCAAACTGTGTTATACTAAATATAATTATAAAAATCCAGCCGGAAGGAAGGCTTTTACTATGATCCCTTTTAACGTACCGCCCTGCGTGGGCGACGAGCTCGACTACGTCAAGCAGGCCATCGACTCTCATAAAATCTGCGGCGACGGCGCCTTTACCAAGCAGTGCAACGCCTGGTTGGAGGAGCGCTTCCACGCCCAGAAGGTCCTGCTGACCACCAGCGGCACTACGGCGCTGGACATGGCCATGCTGCTGTGCGATATTCACCCCGGTGACGAGGTCATTCTGCCCAGCTTCACCTTCTCCAGCACCGCCACCGCCGCTGTGCTGGCCGGGGCGAAGCTCGTCTTTGTGGACATCCGCCCTGATACGATGAACATCGACGAGACGAAGATCGAGCAGGCCATCACCGATAAGACGCGGGTCATCATCGCCATGCACTACGCCGGTGTCGCCTGTGAGATGGACACCATCATGGACATTGCCCGCCGCCATGACCTCAAGGTCGTCGAGGACGCGGCGCAGGGCGTTATGAGCAGCTACAAGGGCAAGGCACTGGGCACCATCGGTGATTTCGGCTGCTACTCCTTCCACGAGACAAAGAACTACTCGATGGGCGAGGGCGGCGCACTCGTCATCAACAATCCCGCGTACAATGAGCGCGCGGAGATCCTGCGCGAGAAGGGCACGAACCGCGCCAAGTTCTTCCGCGGTCAGGTGGACAAATACACATGGGTCGATTTTGGCGACAGCTACCTGCCCAGTGAGCTGAACGCCGCCTATCTGTGGGCGCAGCTGCTCCATGCCGACGAGATCAACGACAACCGCATGGCGACCTGGAACGCCTACCACGATGCCTTCCGGCCGCTGGCCGACGCGGGCAGGGTCGAGCTGCCCACCATCCCGGCGGACTGCGTGCACAACGCCCACATGTTCTACCTGAAATGCAGGGATCTGGAGGAGCGCACCGCGCTGATCCGCTACCTGAAGGCAAACGATATTCTGGCCGTGTTCCATTATATCCCGCTGCACTCCGCCCCGGCGGGCCAGAAGTTTGGCCGCTTTGACGGCGCGGACGTCTACACCACCGCCGAGAGCGAGCGCCTCGTCCGCCTGCCGATGTACTACGGCCTGACTGAGGCAGACCGCAATAAGGTCATTGCCAAGGTCCTGGAATTTTATGCGCAGTAAGGCCCTGCCAGGCTGGGCGCACACACTCTGCACCGCTGCCGCCGCGCTGGTGTTCCTGCTGGCGTATGAGCTGGTCGTCTACAGGGTGCCGGTGACGGAGATCTTCCTGCCGGTCAGCTCCTGGAGCGACGAGGTCATCTACAGCAAGCAGCTGGCCGCCGCCGTGCAGTACGGCGCGCCGCAGGGGTACTTCGGCTTCAATGAGTCGCACGCCGCCGTCGGCACCTACGCCGCGTGGGGGCCGGCGGTTTTTCTGGTCTATGCGTTGCCGGGGCTGCTTTTGCGCGGGCAGAATGCCTTTTTGTGGTGCAACCTGCTGTTCGTCGTGCTGGGCTGGACGTTTTTCGCCCGGGCCGCACGGCTTGGCTGGAAGCGCCAGCTGGCCTTTGCCGCGGCGCTGGCCGCCATGAACGCGCCGATCCGCTATGTGTTCTCCGCCATGCAGGAGCCGCTGCATTATGCGCTCATGCTGGCGGTGCTGGGCTGCGGCATTCTGGCGCGGCGGGACAAAAGCCGCGCCGCGTGGGCGGGGCTGTGTGCGCTGTGCGCGGTTGCCACGCTCGTGCGCCCCTATGAGGCCGTGCTCTGGCTGTTCCCGCTGGCGCTGTGCCGGCAGGACCGCCGCCGCATCGCTGTCTGCGTGGCGGGCGGGACGGTTTCCTTGGGCGGCACGCTCGTGCTGATGTCCAAATTCTACGCGCCCTACTTCTTTACCAATGTCGATGTAAGCCCGCTGCAGGAGCTGGCCCGCGGGCAGGTGGTCTCCGCCGTCAGGGACATGGCACACAAGCTGCTGGACGCCCTGCGCACCGTGGCCGAAATGCTGGCCGACCAGCTGGCAAACCGCAGCGGGGGACAGTACCTGCTGTTTTTCCTGCTGCTGGGCGTGACGCTGGTCTGCCTGATTGTGGATGCCCGCGCCGGGCGGCCCGTGTTCTGGAAGGGCTGCGCTGCCGTGACTGCGGTCATCGTTTTTCTGGCGCTGCTGCTGATGTACCGCCCCGTTGAGGGCTCCCGCCATACGGTTGTACTGGATGTGCTGCTGCTGGCGGCGCTCCTTGTGGAGGACGCCCGCCCCGCCGCGGGCACGGCAGCCGCCGCGCTGGTGCTGGCCGCGCTCGGCGTGCTGAATCTGGCAGACGGCTTCACCATGCCGCGCTACAGCGCCGAATGGGACGCCGCGGTGCAGCAAATCGAGGCCGCGCTGACCGAGAGCCGGTCCGCTGTGACGAGCGCCGACCCCTGGGACAGCACCGTGGCCTACGCTTTTGGCGACCCCGTGCACTGTGGTTTGCTCTACGGCGTGCCGGACGGCATGGGCATCCAGTTTGACGAGGCCGCCTACCTGACCGACCCGGCCCATGAGATTCATTCCCGCTACGTCCTGACCGCCGCCGACACCCCCACCGCCGCCCGCTTACAAGCCGACGGCTGGACGGTGCTGTACGAGAGCGACAGGGGCGTGCTGTACGAGCACGGCACAATGTAGGGGCCGGGCATGCCCGGCCCGCGGCCTTCCCACAGGCGTCCGTCCTATAGCTGTGGGTCGATGCAAGCATCGCCCCCCGCACCGTAGGGGCGGATTCCATATCCGCCCGGGCCGTCTGCCCCAAACGCCGATTTTGCGTTGTAGAGACTGTAGGGGCGAACATTGTTCGCCCGCCAGCCTGACGTAGCAGCGTCCTTTCGGGATGGCCCTTCCCGTGGCAAACGGGCACGGGCGGGCAATGCCCGCCCCTACAAGCAAGGTAAAAAGAGCAAGGAGAATCCTCCATGAACACACCCACTCTCCCCGTCCTGACCGGCACAGCGGTCACGCTGCGCCCCATCACCGACGCCGACACGGACCTTATCGTCAAGTGGCGCAACACGCCGTCTGTCGTGCAGAACTTCATTTTCCGCCAGACCTTCACGCCGGAGATGCACCGCAGCTGGCTGGCGACGAAGGTCGCCACCGGCCAGGTCGTGCAGTATATCATCCTCGACAACGCCGACGGCAAGCCCGTTGGGTCGGTCTATTACCGCGATATTGACAACCACAACCGCAGCGCCGAGTACGGCATCTTCATCGGTGAGGAAAGCGCCCGCGGTAAGGGCATTGGCACCGAGACAGCCCGCCTGTTCACACAATTCGGCGTTGATACGCTGCACCTGCACCGCATCAGCCTGCGCGTGCTGGCCGAAAATGCCGCCGCGCGCCGCAGCTATGAAAAGGCCGGCTTTGTGCAGGAAGGTGTTTTCCGCGATATGGAGCTGCTGGACGGAGCCTACCGCGACGTCGTCTTTATGGCCAAGCTGGCGGAGAACTGACGTGAAAAAACCGATGCAGAAAATCCGAACCTGCCTGCAAAAGACCCCCAATGCGCTGCTCTGCGCGTTGGGGGCAGTCGTGTTCCTTGCGGGCTTTTACTTTTTGTGCTACCGCACGCCGCTGAATGAGGTCTGGCTGCCCACCACGATGAACAACGACGAGGCGCTCTATAACCGCCAGGTCGTCAGTGTGCTGACCCACGGCGGGCCGCAGGGGTATTTCGGCTATCAGGAATCCACCGCGGATATTGGCCGCTACGGTACCTGGGGCCCGCTGCTGATTTGGGCCTACGCGCTGCCGGGTCTGCTGTTCGGTGCCAGCGTAAACGTCGTGCTGTGGTGCAATTTACTGCTGATTGCCGTGGGCATCGCGGTGTTTGCCCGCTGCGCGCGGCTGAATTACTGGCAGTGCATCGCGCTGTGCGGCGCACTGTTCAGCATCATGCTGCCGCTTCGCTCCTGCGTCAGCGGCGCGTCGGAGGCCATGCACTACATGCTGGCGCTCCTCATCGTCGGCACGGCGGCGGCCCTGCACCGCAGCGGCAAGACTGGCTGGCTGATTGCCTGTGCCGCGGCCTGCGCGGTGGAAACGATCTTCCGCCCCTACGCGCTGCTGTTCTGGGTGTTCCCGTTTACGGCGGTCTGGCAGAATAAGCGCCGCCGCGCGGCCTGTTTGGGCACGGCGGCGGGCGGGTTCGCGGTTTCGCTGTTCGCCATGGCCAAGCTCGCTGCGCCCTATTTCAGCGACGGCGGCATGGACTTTGACGGCATCCGTCTGTTATTGCAGCTCCATCCCGTGGCGGCGGTCCGCTATGAGTGCGCCCGCGCCGCGGCCCTGCTGCACGCGGCCTGGCGGGACGATATTCTGCCCACACTCCACGGTGAGACGACCTACATCGGCGGCGGCTGTGTGACGTTTTTGGCCGTTGTGCTCGTCGCGGTGGTCTGCCTTGTCTGGGATAAGCACAAAGGCCGCCCGCTGGTGCTCAAGGGCTGTGCGCTGTTTTGCAGCGCGGTCATTGCGCTGGTGCTGCTGTTCATGTACAACATCGACCCGCGCCACATGATGCTGCTGGCCATCCTGCTGCTGGGGGCCGTCGTTGTCGAGGACGCCGCGCCCGCTGCCGTCTGGCTGCCGGTGCTCGTCGTCCTGCTGCTGCCGATGAACTTCCAGCGCGGCAGCCTGCCCGAGAAAAACGCCGAAATGGCCGCCCAGATGCAGACCGTCGAGGCCGCCCTGATCGCCAGCGTGCAGGATGCCGGGGCCGACCCCTGGGACCACACGCTGGCCTACGCCTATGACGACGGGGTGTTCCACGGCTATCTCTACGCCGTGCCCGCGGGTATGGGCATTGAATTTGATAAAAACAGCTACCTCTGGGACGAGGAAAACCCGATTTCCTCCCGCTACGTGATGTGCGGCCACGACACCCGCGTTGCCGCCCGTCTGCTGGCCGAGAACTGGCAGCAGGTCGTCTCCACCGAGGATCTGGTGATCTATAAGCGCCCGTGAGCGCAGAAGGAAGTACACAGCTATGCAGAAAATATCTTACGTGATCCCGTGCTACCGCTCCCAGCACACCGTGGGGGGCGTGGTGGCAGAGATCGCCGCCACCATGCAGACCCTGCCGCAGTATGACTACGAGGTCATTCTGGTGAACGACTGCTCGCCGGATGATACCTTCGGCACGATCCGCAGCCTTGTGGCGGCGGACAGCCATGTCGTGGGCGTCGATCTGGCGAAAAACTTCGGCCAGCATGCGGCGCTGATGGCGGGCTTTCACAAGTGCAGCGGCGACATCGTCGTCTGCCTCGACGACGACGGCCAGACCCCGGCGGATGAGGTCGGCAAGCTGCTGGCAAAAATTGACGAGGGCTATGACGTCGTCTACGCCAGCTATGACACGAAGCGTCAGGCCGGCTGGCGCAACCTGGGCAGCTGGGTCAACAGCAAAATGACCGAGATCATGCTGGGCAAGCCGCCGGAGCTCGTCGTCAACAGCTACTTTGCGGCGCGCCGCTTCATTGTGGACGAGATGCTGCGCTATGAGCACTGCTACCCCTACGTCATCGGGTTGGTGCTGCGCTCCACCAAGCGCATCTGCAACGTGCCGGTGCACCACCGCGCCCGTGAGGAGGGCCGCAGCGGCTACACGCTGAGCAAGCTGCTGAATCTCTGGATGAACGGCTTTACGTCGTTTTCCGTCAAGCCGCTGCGCATTGCGACCTACATCGGCACGCTGTTTGCCATGGCGGGCTTTCTCTACTTTATCTATATCATCATCGACCACTTTACCCGCGCGGCGGCCCCCATCGGGTGGGCGTCCACCACGGCGCTGCTGCTGCTGCTCGGCGGCATGATCCTGGTCGTACTGGGCATTATGGGCGAGTACGTCGGCCGCATCTACATGTGTGCCAACGCCGCGCCCCAGTACGTCGAGCGCGAGGTCATCCGGCATGAGGAGAACGACGCATGAAGCAGGCAAAATGGTTCCTGCTGCTGCATGTGATCCTGGGCATCTATGCGGGCAGCAGCGTGTGCAGCAAGCTGGCCGCGCAGCAGCCGTTTTTGAGTGCGGCGTTTATCGTGCTGTACGGCCTGATGCTGCTGGCGCTTGTTACCTATGCGGTGGGCTGGCAGCAGGTCATCAAGCATCTGCCGCTGACGACGGCCTACGCGAACAAGGCCGTCACCGTGGTGTGGGGCATTCTGCTGGGTCTGGCCGTTTTCGGTGAGGCCGTCACGCCGCGCCAGGTCATCGGTGCGGTCATCATTATATGCGGCATCGTGCTTTTTGTACGGGCCGACAATGAGGGGGAGGGCGGCAAATGAGTCAGGCACAGCTGCCCTATGTGCTGCTGTATCTGTGCAGCACGTTCCTCTCCGCGGTCTCGCAGGTGCTTTTGAAGAAGGCCGCACTGCGGGAGCACAAGTCGGTCTTGGCGGAGTACACCGACTGGCGGGTGATTTTAGGCTATGCCCTTTTTGTGGGCTGCACGCTCTTAACGATGCTGGCCTACAAGGGCGTTCCGCTCAACGTCGGGCCTGTACTGGAAGCAACAGGCTATATTTACGTCACGATTTTTGGTGTTACGATCTTCCACGAGAAGATGAACCCCAAAAAGCTCGCCGCACTGGCGATGATTTTGGTCGGCATCCTTGTATATGCGCTGTAACTAAAAACGTCCTGCCTGCAACATTGCGCAGACAGGACGTTTTTTATTTGGGCATTTGGAATTTCTTTGGTTCTTTCTTTGCAAAGAAAGAACCTACGTACTCTTTATTACAGCCTCTCCGGTACGCGGCGCTGCACCGGGCTTCTCTGCAAAACGGTGGCGGCATGATCCAGCACCAGCGCCAGCAGCAGGCCAAACACCACGTCAATGACACTGTGCTGCTTGAGCAGTATCGTGGACAGCGAGATCGACACACACAGCACCATGGCGGCGGGGCGCATCCAGCGGCGGCGTGGGGCATCAAAGATTGCACTGCGGTAGTACGCCAGCATCAGCGTGACCGAGTTGAACACATGGATGGACGGGCAGACGTTCATCGGCGTGTCGCTGCGGTAGATCATCCGCACAAGCTGCGCAAAAATGTCGGTGCCCGGCACGTACTTCGGGCGCAGGGCAAGACCGTTAGGCACAATGGCATAGAACAGAAGCGTCATCGTCATGCCGGTGAACAGCGGAATGCACAGCCGCCAGAAATCCTCCCGCGGGGCCTTATACAGCAGATAAAACAGCGTAAACGGGATCCACGGAAACCACAAAATATACGGTACAATGGCATATTTGCAGAACGGAATCAAATCGTCCAGCCGGCAGTGTACCCACAGATCCGGTGTCTGGATCGTGCGCTCCAGCAGCGCAAAAAACGATAAGTAAAACAAAGTATAGAGCGCCATGAACCAGACCGGATGGCGCGAACACCAGTTACGCATACATTTACACCCTTTCGATGATGTACTATTATACGCCGCACGCGGCGCACAAAACAAGCGACAATCCGCACAATTCGCAGCTGTGTTTTCGACAGGATATTGTGGAGATTTTGTCCCTGCCGCCTTCTGTATACTAATACGAATAGCCGCGCGGGAATAATGCGTTACAGATGTGAAAGAGTTGTAAACAAACAAATGGCGGAGCGGTAGGGGCAGCAAAAAGGAGCCCGTCACTAAAGGACGAGCTCCTCGGCTTATACTGTATTTTACTCTCCCAGTACCGCGGGATGGTCGGTCGGGGTGTGCTCACTCTGGAACTTCAGCGCGGCGGCGATGAAGCCCTTGAACAGGGGGTGCGCACGGTTCGGGCGGCTCTTGAACTCGGGGTGGAACTGCGCGCCCAGATGGAAATCGCGGCCCGGGATCTCCACAGCCTCCACAAGGCGTCCGTCCGGGCTGGTACCGGCGATGACCAGACCCTTCTCCTCGAACTCGGCGCGGAACTCGTTGTTGAACTCATAGCGGTGGCGGTGGCGCTCGTCGATCTCCGTCGTGCCGTAGCAGTCGGCCATCTTCGTGCCCGGTGTGATGACGCAGGGGTACTTGCCCAGACGCATCGTGCCGCCCTTCGTCTCAACGCCCTGCTGGTCCGGCATCAGGTCAATGACGTTGTGCTGGCCCTCGGGCGTAAATTCGCTGGAGTTGGCGTCGGCGTAGCCCAGTACGTTGCGGGCGTACTCCATGACCATGATCTGCATGCCCAGGCAGATGCCGAAATAGGGCACGTGGTTCTCACGCGCGTACTGCGCAGCCTGGATCATACCCTCGATGCCGCGGTCGCCAAAGCCGCCCGGCACAATGATGCCGTCCACGTCGCCCAGCTCGTCGGCGCAGCAGTCCTGGTCGACGAGATGCTCACTGTCGACCCACTTGATCTCGACCTTGCTCTCGTTCTCAAAGCCCGCGTGGTACAGGCTCTCCATGACGCTCAAATAAGCGTCGTGCAGCTTGACATACTTGCCAACCAGCGCAATCGTGCAGGTCTTGCTGCGGGTCGCAATGCGGCTGATGAGCGCCTTCCACTCGGTCAGATCGCTCGGCGGGGTCTGCAGGTGCAGCTGGCGGGCCACGACGTTCGTCAGACCGGCGGATTCCAGCATCAGCGGGCACTCATACAGGCTCGGCATCGTCAGGTTTTCAATGACGCAGTCGGGGCGCACGTTGCAGAACATGCTGATCTTGCGCTTGATGTCGTTGCCTACAGGGCCGTCGGCGCGCAGGACGATGATGTTCGGCGCAATGCCCATGCCCTGCAGTTCCTTGCAGGAGTGCTGCGCGGGCTTGGACTTGTATTCGTCGGAGCCGGAGATGTAGGGCACCAGTACGACATGGATATAGCAGCAGTTCTCGGGGCCCTGCTCCAGACCGACCTGACGGATGGCCTCCAGGAAGGGCTGGCTCTCAATGTCGCCGGTGGTGCCGCCGATCTCGGTGATGACGACGTCCGCCTCGGTGCTCTTGGCCAGATTATAGATGTAGCTCTTGATCTCGTTGGTGATGTGGGGGATGATCTGCACGGTCTGGCCCAGATAAGCGCCCTGACGCTCCTTGTTCAGGACGTTCCAGTAGACCTTGCCGGTGGTCAGGTTCGAGTATTTGTTCAGATTTTCGTCGATGAAGCGCTCATAATGGCCGAGGTCGAGGTCTGTCTCGGTGCCGTCGTCGGTCACGAACACCTCGCCGTGCTGCAGCGGGCTCATCGTGCCCGGGTCAACGTTGATGTAGGGGTCCAGCTTCTGGCTGGCCACCTTCAGTCCGCGGGTCTTGAGCAGACGTCCCAGGCTGGCCGCTGTGATGCCCTTGCCCAGGCCCGACACAACGCCGCCGGTCACAAAAATATACTTCGTTGCCATAATTCACCCTCCATGTCGGCGGATGCCAAACAACAGCGCCCGCCATATCCCAAAAAATTATCCTTTCCATTATACATCGGAAAAAACAGCTTTTGCAATATGGCGGGCATATTTTCTTTATTAAATTTGCAAAAAGTGGGTTTTACTTTGGATTCTTCAGCGAGCGTCCGTGTACTTCAGGATCTCGCCGATCAGCACCTTCATGTCCAGCGGCTTGCCCACGTGGCTGTTCATGCCCGCGTCCAGGCAGGCCTTCACGTCGTCGGCAAAGACATTGGCCGTCATGGCGATGATGGGTGTGCCCTCGCCGGGCCCCTTGCCCTCAAATGCCCGGATGCACCGGGTAGCCTCCAGTCCGTTCATCTCGGGCATCATGACGTCCATCAGAATCACGTCATAGGTGCGCGGCGCTGCGTTCTGGATGGCCTCCAGCGCCAGTCTGCCGTTCTCAACGGCGGTGATTTTGGCCCCCTGCTCCTCCAGCAGGGTCGTGGCGATCTCGCTGTTCAGCTCGTTATCCTCGGCCAGCAGCAGGTGCAGCCCTGCCAGCGGCAGCACCGTTTCCGCTGCCGCTGGGGCAGGCGCGGCAGTCTCTGCCCCCGCGGCGGAGGCATCGCCCCAACTGCTGCCGGACGCGGCTGCCGATGCGGCATGCCGCACGACCACGGACGGCTCGGCCTTGGGCGGTGTGCCCAAGGGCAGCGACAGCCGCACAATGAAGGTCGAACCCTTGCCGGGCTCACTCTCGACATCGAGCGAGCCGTGCATCTGGTCAACGAGCTTCTTTGTGATGGCCATGCCCAGACCCGTGCCCTTGTAGTGGGTGCGGCTCGAGCGCTGCTCCTGCGTGAACGGCTCAAAAATATGCTGCAGGAATTCCTCGCTCATACCGATGCCGTTGTCCTTGATCTCCATCCGCAGGTGGACAAGACCTTCTTCAAACAGCGTTTCCTTGGCGCGGAAGTTGATCTCGCCGCCGTCGGGCGTGTACTTGACGGCGTTGGAAAGAATGTTGATAAGCACCTGCCGGATATGCAGCTCACTGCCGATCAGGTACGGGTGCCAGAACGGGCCGATCTGCTTTGTGAAGGTCATGTGCCGGTCCACGATCTGGCCCTCCACGATGGAGCAGCAGGAATCCAGCAGCGCCCGCAGATCAAACGACGTGTCCAGCATCTGCATATTGCCGGATTCGATTTTGGTCATGTCCAGCACGTCGTTGATGAGGGAGAGCAGGTGGGACGCCGCACCGCGCATCTTGGTCATGCAGTCCCGCACGCGGGCCTTGTTGTCAAAGTTGTCCTCGGCAATGTCCAGCATACCCATAATGCCGTTGATGGGCGTGCGGATGTCGTGGGACATGTTGGACAGGAACTCCGTCTTGGCGACGCTGGCCTCCTCGGCCTTGCGCAGGGCTTTTTCGGTCTCGGCGCGGAACCGTTGGGCGCGGATGACCAGAGCGATGCAGACCGCGGTAACCAGAACGCACAGGCAGGTCAGCACGATAATGGCCGGATACTGATAGGCCAGCCGCGTCAGAGAGAACGGCTGCTGCCCCAGGTTGACGTAGGTGTTGGTGATGGTGCTGATCTCGGCGCGGGTCAGGCTGTCGATGCTCTTGTTCAGCACAGTGCGCAGCAGCACATCGTAGTCCTGCCGGACGCCGATGCAGAAATTGCGCTGCTCGCCGCTCAGCATCGAGCGCAGCTCGTTGCGCGTGTCGTCAAAGACCGTGCGCTCGGCCTGGTAGGTGTAGGTATAGTAGGCATCGACGGTCCCGGCGTGCACGGCAGCCAGGCAGTCATCAAAGGAATCCAGGTATTCTATATGAGCCGTGTCGCTCAGGCCGGGCATTTCCAGCGCGGAGGGGGAAAAATCGTATGCGACAGCGACATTGTTCAGCCCGCCGTTATGGCGGCGCAGCAGCACCCAGGAAAACTCCGCCGACAGATAGCTGTCGGTCAGCTTGTAGCCGTAGTTCTCCGCCTGGGACATGTCGTCGGTCAGGTCAATGACAAAATCCGCCTGCCCGTCCGCCAGCATGGCCTTGTACTCGCTGCGGTCCGCGGGCTTCAGGAATTTGTAGCGCAGCCGCGCCCGGCCTGCTGCCTTTTGGAAAATATCCACCATGATGCCGGTGGGCATGCCGTCCGGCGTCATGTAGGAGTAAGGGTAGCGGTCCGGGTTGACAAGCACCGTGAACACCGTGTCTGCATCGTTGCAGGCGATGACATAGTTTTCCTCGGCGTCGGTCAGGTAAATTTTGCTGCTGGTATGGCTGCCGGTGTAGTATTTGTTGAACAGGGTCGTGCGCCAGCTGGGGTCGTTGCGGTTGATTTTGCTGATGGCATCGTTGACCAGCTGCTGGGTGACGGTGTCATCCTTGCGCATGGCTATGTAAATGCTTTGCTCGTCGAAGGTGTCAATGATCCATTCGTTCTTCGTCTCGCGCAGCCGGTTGGAGGCTGCGGCGGTGATCTCCCCGTTGCGCAATGCACTGGACAGCTCCTCGTCGGTGTCATAGTACACCGGAGTGTAGCGGAAACCGTGCTCCTCGGCGTAGGCTCGAAAGCTCTCATTGCGGCCATTGCCGCTGCGGCTCATGCCGACAGTTATGCCGTCGAAGGTGTCGTAGTCGCCGGCCACAATGCTGCGGTTGCCGGCTTTGACGGTCAGCATCGTCGCCACCGTGCCGATGGGCTCGGCGGAAAAGGCAAACTGCTCGTCGCGCTCCGCAGTCCTTCGCAGCACCGGGATCAGGTCGATCTGCCCGGCAGCCAGCTGCTGCATGGCCTGCTGGGTGTTGCCGTCCAGGCAGGAGTATGCAAAGGTTACGTTCTCATGCTGGGCAATGTCCTGCAGCAGCTCATAGGCGTAGCCGCTGCGGCTGCCGTCTGCAGCGGTGGCCATGTAGCCGGTGTAGGGGTAGAAGCCGACGCGCAGGGTGCGCAAGGTGGCCCGGCCATCGTCCGCGGCGTGCACGGGCATGGCAAAGCCAAGCAGAACGCTGACAGCCAGGCTGAACAACAGCAGCATGGCTGCCCCGCGTCTGCTTGCGCCGGGATTCTCCTTCTTATTCATCGAAAACAGCTCCGGTCTTTTTAGCGCGGCAGCCGGGCAGGGATGCAGGGCCCGCGGCGCCGCACGTATATTTTGCAGGCATGGCCCGGGCAGCTTCGGTGTCGTCCGCCGCGGGCATCATCTCGGATGTTTTTACAGCTCCCGGATCGCGGCCAGCACTTCCTCATGCGCGGCCACCACCGGCGGCCAGAGGCTGGCATCCTCCAGCGGCTTCGGGCCGCGGACTGCGTCGCAGAGCGTGGCGGCGGTCTTATACAGGCGGTCCATGCCAAGGTTCTGGGCCACGCCCTTCAGCGTGTGGCTGGCGCGGAAGGCCAGCTCCCAGTCCTGGGCGGCCAGCGCGTCCTTCAGCTGGTTGAAGCTGGGGTCGCCGGGGTATTTCAGCACAAACTTTTTGATGAGTGCCTCGCTGGGCAGTCGGCTGATGGTTGCCTTGTAATCGCCGCCGATGCGGTCATAAAATTCCTGCAATGTCATAGGGGACCTTCTTCTTTCTTACAATTTATCGGATTCCTGATTTGGCTTTGGTTTTTCTGCTTCTTCTGCGGAAAATGCTGCGGTGATACATTTGTTCCGGCACTCCTTGGCCTGATACAGCAGCTTGTCCGCCTGACGGATGCCGGGGTCAAGGGTGCAGGCACCGTACACACCGCCGATGCTGACCGTCAGATGCAGGTCGGGGTATTCGATCATGTGCAGCGCCTGTACCGTCGCGCGGATCTGCTCAAGCCGCTTTATAAAGATATGCTCCGGGATATGCGGGAAAATCAGCAAAAACTCGTCGCCGCCGTACCGCACCAGTGCATCGTTGCGGCTGCGCACGCAGGCCGTTACCGCACTCACCAGAATGCGCAGCGCGTCGTCGCCGGCATGATGGCCGTAGACGTCGTTGATCTGCTTGAACTGGTCAAGGTCCAGCATGGCTATGGCATCCACTTCCATGAGCTTCCGCAGCTGCTTCTCAAAGAAGCGGCGGTTATAGGCGTTGGTCAGGACATCATGGTAGAGGTCATGATGGTAGTCAAAAAACTGCTCTGCAGGGTCGGCCTGCCCGGCAGCGCCGATATACGTGGGTACGCTGTCATCGCTCCACAGGGAGCACAGGCGCACGTGATGCCAGCGAAGCTCGCCGTCAACGGGCAGCAGCATCGAAAGCTCAGTGTAAGGGTGTTCCGGGCTGGTGGCGCGCAGCGCCTTCTGGATGCGCGCAATATCCGCAGGGGCAAACCCGGTTTCCTCGACTTCATCGGGCAGGTGCAGATCCTTGGGCACGCCCATGTGCTCCGCCGCCCACGCCGAGAAGGAAAGATGACCGGTGGCACTGTCATAGTCAAACTGTATGCAGCGGACGCTCTGGTTAAAGAACCGACCCTTCTGCTGCATGCGGGACAGCGACTGCACTATATGATTCTGCCCGGGCAGTGCGCTCTCCCGCAGGAGGGCATCGGAAATATGCTGTGCATCTGCCAGGCGGTGCAGCTGGTTGCCGGTGTCCGAAGCAATGCTCAGCTCGGCATGCAGCTGCGCGCCGCACTCGGTCAGGCATTCCAGCAGCAGCGGGTTGAACTGCCCGCACTCCCCGTTCAGGATCATCTTCACCGCGGTGTCGTGGTCGAACGCTTTTTTGTAGCAGCGCTCGCTTGTCAATGCGTCGTATACATCGGCCAAAGACACGACCTGCGCGGCGATGGGGATCTGCTCACCTTTAAGCCCGTCCGGGTAGCCGCGCCCGTCCCAGCGCTCATGATGCCAGCGGCATATAGCGTAGGCCGTCTTGACAAGGTCGGACTCCTGCTGGAACGGCAGCTTTTCCAGAATCTCCGAACCAATTGTGGTGTGGGTTTTCATGACCTCGAATTCTTCCTTCGTCAGCCTGCCGGGCTTGTTCAGGATGGATTCGGGAATGTTGATCTTGCCGATGTCATGCAGCGCCGAAGCGGTGCTGATGAGCGAAATATCCGCGGCGGTCAGGTGGTATTTGTCGGTTTTCTGCACAAGCGTGTGCAGCAGAATATCGGTGGCTGTCTGGATATGCAGCACGTGCATACCGCTCTCCCCGTTGCGGAACTCCACAATATGGCTCAGTATGTTGATCATCGTGGAGTTGCTTTTCTCTTTTTCATAGACCTGCTCGGCCACAAGGCGGACCAGCCGCTTCTGTTTGGCGTAAAGCATCAGGGTATTGATGACGCGGCGGCGCACGACGGCCATGTCAAACGGGCGGCTGATATAGTCGGTAGCGCCCAGATCATAGGCACGCTCGACGTAGCTGGACGCATTCTCCGCCGAAATCATGATGACGGGGACCTCGTCGATCCAGTGGTATTTGTTCATCATGGCCAGCACTTCAAAGCCGTCCATCTCGGGCATCATAATATCGAGCAAAAGCAGGTCGATGTCCGTCGCGGACTGCAAAATGGCCACAGCCTGTCTGCCGTTTTCCGCCTCCAGAATCTCATAACCGTCACCCAGCATCTCCGTCAGGATGGCGCGGTTCATCGCGGAGTCGTCCGCAATCAGGATTTTCTCTTTATCACTCATGACTTCACCTATAATTACAAGCGGAGCAAACGCGCGGTAAAAATGTACATTCTCCAATGCTTTATCATTATAGTATAATAGGAACCGCAAAAGCAACCAATTTGTGCAAAACAATCGAAAAATATTCCAAAAGCGCAAAAAAGATGAAAAAATGTGCCAAAAAGAAAAAGCCTCCCCCGCGATGCAGCGATAGCGGGTGGTTTGTAGGGAGCGGTCTTGACCGCTCCGTGCCCGCCGGTGGCACCGGAAAACACCCCGGGGAGAGGTAAATCGCTCCCCCGCGTAGAACGTAGGGGCCGGGCATGCCCGGCCCGCAGCCTTGCGGCAGGCACACCGTTCAAGGGCAGCCGAGCAAGGCCGCGGGCCGCGACATAAAAAGGCGGGTGCTCCACCTGCGTGAAGCATCCGCCTGACCCAAAAATTATTTTCTCTTTCTCTTGGCAGCCACGGCCCCAACCATGCTCACCGCTGCGGCGACCAGCGCGGGGTAGAGCACCAGACAAAACGCCTGATACCACGTCGGCACAAAATACTGCCATACGGCGGGCAGGGTGTCGGCGGCGTTCAGCGTGATGTCGCTCATTGTCAGCGTCACGGCCTTGTTTTCCTCGGGGCTGCAGGGGTCCAGCCGCAGCGCGGCCAGACTCGTGCGCGGCAGCGTGTAGACGTACTGCCCGCTTCCCAGACTCTGCGGGAACACCCGGCGGTCCGCGGAGTAATCCTCGCCGACCTTTGTCGTGTAGTACAGGCACATTTCACGCGCCTCACCGTCAAATTCGACGGTGTAAGAAATCGTGCGCACCACGCGGCTGCCCACGTCCTCCAAAATCATCTGCGGGTCGCCGTCCTGTGTCGTCAGCGTGCCGTCCGCGCCCTGCACAAGGCCCACCAGCTGCCAGTCGGTCACGGCCATCGTCTCCTCGGCCAGACGGCCCTGTGCCCGGGCGGCGGCGTCACTGCCAAAGTGCACCGCGCCCAGCACCAGCCAGACGGCCAGCGCCAGCAGATACGCCGTCAGCGGCAGCGCGCCGCGGCGGGAGAACCAGTTTTTCAAAGCCTTCACTGCGCGCTCACCTCCATCGGCATCGGGGCAAAGCCCGCATCGGTCACGCGGTAGAGCAGCGTCTCGCCGCTCTGCGCCGCCGCCAGCTTGTCGGTAAACAAATCGGCGTAGCTCTGCACAAAAATATCGTCCAGCGTCTGGATGTACAGCACCGTGCAGCCGTTGCCGCGCACGATGTCGTCCAACTCCTGCGCCGTAAAGGCGTGGTAGTAGGTGTTTTTCACACCCTCGGCGGGCTGCAGCTCCGGCAGACCCAGCTCACCGCCGCCGCCGATCATCTTCGTCTCGCCGGTGTCGGGGTCCGTGGTCACCGTGCCGGAATAGTCCACCAGAATCGGGTAGAAGTCAAACACGGCGCTGAACCAGCCCTCGCCGTTGTCGCCCTGCCCGACGTAGAACACGCGGTCATCGGGGGCGAGGTAGCTGCACACCAGCTCGGCCTCGGCGCGCTCGGCGCGGCGGTCCGTGAACTCGCTGTCCGCAAAGCCCAGCACGCTCAGCTGCGGCAGAATCAGCTGGCCCTGGCGGAACAGCATCCCGCAGGCCAGCACCAGCACAAACAGCTCAAACGCAAGGCGCGGCTGGCGGCGGGTCGCAGCAAAAACCGCTGTCGGCCCGTCGGCCTCACACTTGACCGTGATCTGCGGCAGCAGCGCTACCGACAGACACCCCAGCGCCAGAATGAACCAGCCGATGTAGTAGCTGTAAATGTAGCGGTTATAGTCAACCAGCTGTTCAGCTTGGAACGGCACAAAGATAAAGCCGTAGCTCAGCGCCAGCATGAGGTTGTAGCCCAAAAAGCAGACGCCGGACAGCGCACCGATGACCGCGATGCGTGCCTTGAGCCGCCGCGACGCCGCAGCCAGGATCGCCACGGCAAACACGATGGCAATCAGCGCGACCACATTGCGGCCCTGCCCGATCATGCTCAGCTTGCCGTCACTCGTCCAGAACTGGTGGCCCATGTCGGCCATCGCAGTGCGGAACTGTGCCTCACGCTCGGCGTAAAAGCCCTCCACCGGCTGCCCCAGCAGAATTTTAATGCCGTTGACCACGACGGCGGACAGCGGGGCGCTCGTCTCGCCGACGCCGGAATCACTGGCGCTGCGGCTGACGAGCCAGCCGACATAGCGCACATTCCACAGATAGTAAATTGCCATCGGCGCGGCAAAGCAGGCAAGGCTGAACCCGGTGCGGGGGAGCAGACCGGCCTTGAAATCGCCGTCGTCGGCAAACAGCCACTCGTCCACAGCCACCAGCCCCGCCGCCACAAGCGCCAATACAAACGTATTGGCCTTGATGTTGGCAGACAGCGCCAGAATCGGCAGCACGGCCCACTTGGGGGCTGAATTTTGGCGCAGCGCCAGCCACGCGGCCACCGCGCCGCCGAACACAAGCCCCGCAGGCACGTCGCCGTAGCTGGTCATGTAGGTGGTCGTCAGGTAGATCGTGTGGTTGTAGTTCGTGAAGAAGAAGGGCACGCACCACAGCACGGCGGCCATCGGCACGGCCACGCGCCATTTTTCCCGCGGGACAGCCCCCACAACGGCGGCAAACACGGAAAAATACAAAATGTCATAACCGACGTAAATTTTCCAATCTGCATAATCGCCGAAAAACTGGAAGAAATACGCCAGCAGCGGCAGGCCGGGGTTCTGGGTCGCGGCCCAGGGCGTGCCCAGCTCGGCGGTGGCGTACAGGCTGTCGTTGACCTTCGTGATCTTGACCGCCGTTGCCCACAGGCTCAGCTCGTCAAAGTCCGTCGCCATAGGCTGCCGCACAAAAAAGTAGACCGTGAACGCCAGCGCCATGCCCCAGAAAAGCACGCTGCCCGGGGTGAAAAGGCGCTGCGCCGCGCCGGTGCTGCCCCTGCAGGACGCCGCGACCCAGACGCCGCCCGCCAGACAGAGAAGATACAGCAGCCACGCGGCGGGGTAGAGAACGCCCGCCATTGCGGCCAGTGTCAGCACCGCGACGATGGCGGACAATGCCGTCAGTGGTGCGACGGATGCCGGGATGCGGCATTTCAGCGTCAGCACCGCGCAGCCGCAGAACAGCGCCGCCATCGCCGCCAGTACGCAGAGTAGTTCCATAGGATCAGCTCCTTTACGGGAAAATAGTAGGGGAGGGATTCATCCCTCCCGTGAAGTTTTCCATTGCCGCACACGGGCACGGAGCGGTCAAGACCGCTCCCTACAGGGCACCCGTAAACGTTAGTTCGTAGGGAGGGGTCTTGACCCCTCCGGGGAGGTCTCCGCCAGCGCACACACCCCGGGAGGGATAAATCCCTCCCCTACGGTTCCTTCTTTATAAAGAAGGAACAAACCGCGCTCGCCATCGCTGCCGCCACGGCCGGCACAAACGCCAGCACCAGCCACCAGCCTGCCGTCGGGACAAAGCGGGTGTACCATGGGCGCGGGGGATTCAGCTCAATGCCGGTAAACAGCGTCGGTACGCCGCCCACGCTGTCGGGGTCGATGCGCAGCCCCGTGACCCACTGCCCGCCCAAATCAAACGTGTACACGCCGGGGGCCGTGACTTTGGCGTAGACCTTCTGCGCCTCGGTGTAGTCGGTCTGGCCGGGCTTTACATAGTACAGCGCCACGCCGCCCGGGGGCAGCCGATGCACCGCGTCCAGCACGACGGTCTCGATATACCCCTGGCCCTGCCAGTAAATATGCGGGTCGCTGTCGGTGGAAAGATACCACGCGGGGTCATCGTCCGGCGGCGTCCACCATTCGTTGGATGAATAGGGCGCAAAGCTCTCGGTCACCAGCTCGGCGGCGTCCACGTGCGTCTGGGGCATTTTGCCCTGCAGCTTGTAGTTCAGCATGACGCCGCAGCCGACGAGACACCGCACCACCCAGAGCACCGCCGCCAGCAGATACGCCAGCAAAAGCAGCTGCCGCGCCTTCAAAAGCGGTTTACGCATTTACTCCACCCCGCTTTCTGCCACAGCTGCCAGCGTGAACGGCACTGCCGCGTCCGCGCCCTCAAAATAATAGAGCGTTGCGGGCATGTCGTTGGTCAGCCCGCCCTCAAACAGGGGGCTGAATTCCCGCTGCAGATAGTCGTCCGCGCGGTCGATCAGGATATAATCGCAGTCCTTCTCGGCCATGTAGGCGACCAGCGTGTCCGGCACGCAGACGGCCTTGTAGTCGTAGAGCGTCCAGTTTTCGCTCTCGACCAGATTCATAAAATCGCTGTCCCAGCGGTCCTGCGTCTCGCCCAGACGGCCATAGAAGCCGCCAAAGCCGTTCACGACCTGTGCGGTCAGCTCGTACCGATAATAATACCATCGCGTGGCGTCGTCGCCCTGGCTGATGACCAGCACGCGGTCCGGCCAGCCCAGCACGGTGTTCATCGTGTCGGCGCGGTTCTGCACGTCGGCGCGCAGCGTGTACAGGCTGTCGGCACCGGACCAGAAGCCCGCCGCGGGCACACCGCGCCAGCAGAATACGGCAAAAATCACCGCCGCCGCGCCGCCCGTCGCCAGCTGCGCCAGCCGCTCCCGCGCGCCGCGCGCCAGCAGGCAGAGCATCGCCAGCATCCACGCCTGATAGTAGGGGGCCAGATAGCGGTCATAGTCCTTGAGCGCCAGTCCCTCCAGGTCGGAGAAGTTGTAGTTGTACAGAATCAGATGGAACAGATACAGCGCCGCAAAGCAGAACGCAAACCCCAGATGCGCGGCCAGCACGCGGCGGCGCGGTGCGCCCTTGTCGGCGGCCAGCCATGCCGCGGCGGCGACCATCGTAATGGCAGCCACAGCCATGATGCCGCCGCCCAAAAGGCAGATGCGCCGCATAAAGAACGCGCTGCCCATGGCGGCCATGATCTGCGCGAACTTTTCGGTGCGGCCCATGCCCAGCAGCTGCTTTACGCCGCCGACCAATACCGCGCCGTAGCTCAGGCCCTCACTGCCGACGCTCGCGGCGGTGTCCGCCGTGGGGGTGACAGCCGCCGTGTAGCGGCCCCAGCTTGAAAACGCCGCCAGCACGATAACAGCCAGTGCGCCCGCCCGGAGCAGAGCCTTGGGGAACGCCTTTCTGCAGGGCTCGTCCGCGGCCAGCCACAGATCCAGCCCAATCAGGAATGCCGCGATCAGCCCGTAGGCAAAGCAGATGTCCTTGGTCAGCGTCAGCACGGCCAGCGGCAGCGCAACAAGCCAGTAGGCAATTTTGCGGCGTCCCACCGCGAAATACAGGCAGAGCGTGCCGCCGAACAGCATCGCCAGCGGCAGGTCGGCCATGGCGTTGACGTACTGCGCTGCGTAGCTGCCCGTGGGCGTGGCCGAGAAGAAAAACGGCAGCAGGAACCCCGCCGCAAACACGAGCACGCCGCCCGCCCAGCGCTCCCGCGGCAGGGCGGACGCAGCGGCCAGACAGGCCAGCGCCAGCGTGTCAATGGCGGCCAGACAGGCCCACTCGGCCCAAGGGCCGAAGGGTTGGAACAAAAATGTGATCAGACTCGTTGCCGGGTAGGTGAAGGACGCCTTCAGGTTGACCGGGTCGGCCACATAGAATGCGCCGCGCTCCACGACCATCTTGGGGGCCAGGCCCCACGCCGTGAACTCATCCCACTGGGTAAACATCGGCTGCTGTACACAGAACAGCAGCCAGATAAACGCAGCACCGCCTAAAAACAGCGTGAAACCGGGGGCGGAGGCCGCTCTTTTCCAGGCAGCGGCCACCCCGGCGGGACGGTATTGCACAAGCCCGACGACCCACACGGCGGCCAGCGCCAGCAGTACAGCCACAGCGCCAACGCGCAGGAAACCCGCGACCCCGCAGAGATACAGCACGACCACCGCGCCGCTCAATACCGGCAGCGGCAGCAAGGCGGGGGAGAGGGTAAACCGCTCCGCCAGAATCGCACAAGCGCCGGACAGCAAAAGCAAAAGCGCAAGGGCGTAGAGTAGATGCAGCATGAAGGGGCCTCCTTTCTTCAAATAATAAATAAAAAATAATAAATAATAAAGAAGGTGGAGTTTGCGCCTTTGGGGCGCAAACAAAAACGTAGGGGCGCATTCTATATGCGCCCGCAAAGCCTGCGCCGCCGTATACATCCCGGGCGGATATGGAATCCGCCCCTACGGCTGTTTTAAGCGGAGCGCCAGCGACGCGATCCACCGCATTTATTATTTCTTATTTATTATTTTTTATTTGCAAATCGTCACTTATAAATCGTATACACCGGTCCCACAAAGTAATGCTGGAACAAAAGCACGGCCCCGGCAAACGCATACCAGCCGCACAGCGTTACCGCCAGCGCCTCGCCCTTGGCCGCGGTCAGCCGCGGGGCCAGCACCCGCCGCAGCACAGCCGCCGCGGCCAGCACCAGCAGCAGCCAGACCGGCAGGAAATACCGCGTCTGCAAGCCAACGATGCGCACCATGCCCACCGGCGTGTAGGTGATGTACATGGCGGTCATCGCGCCCACGGCGTAGACCAGGCCGAACACGCCCAACCAGCCCATGCGGCGTCGGCCCAGCGTGTCGGTCTGCGCGGTGCAGAGCATCGCCGCCGCCAGCAGCACCGGCGGTGCGGTGATGCTGATAAACGCGATCGGCATATCCTTCCAGCCGAACAGCCCCAGTTGGCCGAGGAACCCGTCGTTCTCATACAGTGTGCCCAGCAAAACCGCGATGTAACGCAGCGGATTTTTCAAAACAAACAGCAGCTGCGCACCGCCGTTCACGGTGGTGCCGCCCTGGCGGGCAATCGCGCCGTAGTTGTGGCGCAAAAGCGTGCCGTACTGCTCCACACCGAGGGTCAGCGCCAGTGCGCCCGCAGCGGTCAGTACGGCGTACACGGCGCGGCTGAAACGCACCTTCCACTCGGATTTCCGTAAAATCAGCGGCAGCACGACCCACAGCAGATTGATATACGGCTTGGTGCCGTTGGCAAACACGCAGGCCAGCGTATAAAAAAGCGCCGTCTTATCGTTCCATTCGTCCCGCGTCAGCAGGGCCAGCATGAGGTAATAGCAGCCCAAAAGCGTCGTGTCGTAGCTCAGCGACGCACCCATGTAGAGCGACATCGGCATAAGCATAATGCACAAAAACGCAGGTCTGCATTTGTGCGCACTGCGCAGCGCTGCATAGCACAGCGCCGTGTAGGCCAGCAGGTTCACGAGCCGCCCGCCGTACAGGCAGCCCAGTGCGCCAAGCCCAAACAGCCGCGCCAGTGCCATGCCCAGCGCACCGGGCAAAAACGGCAAAATCAGAAAGCTGACCGGCTCGGTCACGTGCTGCGGCACAGAGTCCCTATAAAAATAGGTAAGATACTGTTCAAAACTGTCCCGGATGCTCTCCACCCGGCCATCCTTGCCGTACTGCTTCAGCGCGTACCCGGCGGAGTTGAACGGCTGTTCGGCGTGGGTGTCGGGGTCGGTGCCCAGCCCTGCCGAGGTGTGCGCGTTGACCCACGCGCCGGGGAACGCCGCAACAAGCTCGTCCACGTCCTCGGGGTAGCCGCGCTGGGCATCAAAATCGAACCGGCCCATGGATATAGCGTAGGTGCGAAGATAATGGTCGGTCTCGTCGGGGGTCTGCATCGGCGGGTTGGCAAAGGCGAACAGCACGCCGCACAGCAGAATGCACGCCGCGCCCTTTTTGGCAAAGTCCCTGACCCGCCGCAGCGCCAGCGCCGCCGCACCGGCCAGCACGGCCAGCCCCACGCAAAGGCCGGTCACGCCCGCCGCAGATACGCCGCGGGCGTCCAGCCCGTAGAACACACGCCAGTAGTAGCTGACGACAACGCCCAGCGAGGCGCAGACCGCCAACACGAAAGCCCACCGGGCGGCGGGCTGCTGCACGGTGGGTAGGGACAACTTCTTTTTGGAAACGTTTGACATAAAATCAGATTCCTGTAGGGGCGAGGCATGCCTCGCCCGGCTGTTCGCCGCGCCGCAAGGTATCCGGCTTGGCAAGGTCGGGGGCCGGGCGTACCCGGCCCCTACAGTGCATGAAAAATCTGCGATGTTACAGAATATACTGCCCGACCTTGTACTGATCCAGGTTGCCGCGCAGGAACTCGATGGTCGCAGCCAGGCCCTGCTCAAAGGTGTACTGGGGCGCCCAGCCGGTCAGCTCACGCAGCTTGGTGGAATCGCCCAGCAGGCGGTTGACCTCGCTCTTTTCGGGGCGCAGACGCTCGGCCTCGCAGACGATCTTGGCGTTCGGGTTGATCTGGGCGATCAGCTCGTTGGCCAGATCACCGATGGAGTGCTCAACGCCCGTCGCAATGTTCAGCTCCTGGCCAATCGCGGCGTCGCAGTCGGCAATCGTCATAAAGCCGTTGGCCGTGTCCTTGACATAGTTGAAGTCGCGGGTCGGGGTCAGGCTGCCGAGCTTGATCTCGGTCTGACCGGCCAGCAGCTGGGTGATGATGGTCGGGATAATGGCGCGTCCGCTCTGGCGCGGGCCGTAGGTGTTGAACGGGCGCACGATGGTGACGGGCAGGTCAAAGCTGCGGTAGAAGCTCTCGGCCAGGCGGTCCGCGCCGATTTTGGTGGCGGAGTAGGGGCTCTGGCCCTGGAACGGGTGCTTCTCGTCGATGGGCACGTACTGCGCCGTGCCGTAGACCTCGCTGGTGGAGGTGACGAGCACGCGCTGGGTGTCCAGCTCACGCGCGGCGTTCAGCACGTTCAGCGTGCCCTTGATGTTGGTGTCCACGTAGCTGTCCGGGCTGTGGTAGGAGAAGGGGATCGCGATGAGCGCGGCCAGATGGAACACGCGCTCCTGCCCACGCATGGCGGTGCGCACGCCGTTGGGGTCGCGCACGTCGCCCATGAAGATGTCGATTTCGCTGCGGATCTCCGGCGGCAGGGTGTCGATCCAGCCCAGCGAGCCAAAGGAATTGTACAGACAGAACGCGCGGACCTTTTCGCCGCGCTTGACGAGTTCTTCGGTCAGGTGGCTGCCAATAAAGCCGTCTGCGCCGGTGACCATAACGGTGTGTGCCATTGCTTGCTCCTTTTTAAAAAGGGGACAATGCCCCATATTTCAACTTTATTACAAAATAGTATAACCGATTTCGGGGAAGATTTCAACTGTAAGTTATGAATAGTGAATGGGCGGCTGCGGGGAAAGCCCCTCAGGCCTCGCAGGCTCGGCCAGCTCCCCGCACAGCGGGGCGCCTTTTCTCGCGGGCTTCGCCCGCGCAAAAAGCCTCCCCTCTCAGGGGAGGTGGCCGAGCGTCAGCGATGGCCGGAAGGGCTCTGGCTGTGCCTGTTGCAGCACATCCTTCAAATTTGCGGCAAAAAATCCCTATTTTCCTATTGACATACGGTTAATTCCGTGTTATCATACAGGCAACCTACAAATCACATAGGTTTATTACAAAAAAGCAAGGAGGTGCAAAGTATATGGCTCACGTTTTCGGTGATCTGCTGCGTCAGAATTTCCGCTGTGGCCGAATGCCTAACTCCCGGGCAAATGCAGTCCGGGCGCGGGGCAATGCTTTGCACTGCCTGTAAAACCAGCGCCGCACTGCATATTCTGCCCGGGAGTTGTACCAAAACGACCCCCGGCTTTTCTTTTACAAAAAAACAGAAATGAGGATTTTATCATGAGCGAGCGTAAACTGCATTTTGAGACCCTTCAGCTGCACGTCGGCCAGGAGCAGGCCGATCCCGTCACCGATTCCCGTGCGGTGCCCATCTACCAGACCACTTCCTATGTGTTCCCCAATTCCCAGAATGCCGCTGACCGCTTTGCCCTGAGGGCCGAGGGCAACATCTACGGCCGCCTGACCAACTCCACCGAGGATGTTTTTGAAAAGCGCATCGCGGCTCTGGAGGGCGGCGTTGCCGCGCTGGCCGTTGCCTCCGGCGCCGCTGCCATCGACTACACCCTTCAGGCACTGGCCCAGAACGGCGGGCACATTGTGGCGCAAAAAACCATCTACGGCGGCACCTCCAACCTGCTGGCCCACACGCTGCCCGCGTTCGGTGTGCAGACGACTTTTGTCAACGCCCATGACCTGGCCGAGGTCGAGGCTGCCATTCAGGACAACACCCGCGCTGTCTACATTGAAACGCTTGGCAACCCCAACGCCGACATCCCCGACATTGACGCCATTGCCGCTATCGCCCACAAGCACAGCATTCCGCTTGTCATCGACAACACCTTCGGCACGCCCTACCTGATCCGCCCGATCGAGCATGGTGCCGACATCGTTGTCCATTCTGCCACCAAGTTCATCGGCGGCCACGGCACCTCTCTGGGCGGCATCATCGTTGACTCCGGCAAGTTCGACTGGAAGGCCAGCGGCAAATTCCCCGCCTTCTCGGAGCCGAACCCCAGTTACCACGGCGTCTGCTTTGCCGAGGCTGCCGGCCCTGCCGCCTTTGTGACCTATGTGCGCGCCGTGATCCTGCGCGATCTGGGCGGCTGCATCAGCCCGTTCAACGCATGGGTGCTGCTGCAGGGTACCGAGACGCTCTCCCTGCGTCTGGACCGCCACAATGAAAACACCAAAAAGGTCGTCGAGTTCCTGACCCACCACCCCAAGGTGGAGAAGGTCAACCACCCCAGCCTGCCCGATCACCCCGACCACGCCCTGTATGAGAAGTACTTCCCCAACGGCGGCGCATCGATCTTCACCTTCAACATTAAGGGCGGCCAGAAGGAGGCCTTCGAGTTCATCGATCATCTGCAGATCTTCTCTCTGCTGGCCAATGTCGCCGATGTCAAGAGCCTTGTAATCCACCCGGCCACCACGACCCACGGCCAACTCTCCGATGCGGAGCTTGCCGATGTAGGCATCGGCCGCAACACGATCCGCCTGTCCATCGGCACCGAGCACGTCGACGACATCATCGCCGATCTCGATCAGGCGCTGAACGCAGTCGAGTAATTTGTAAAGACTTTTAGAGGAAACAGGGATTATATAGAACACCGCCGCCCGTGGGTTGCAAGCCCCATGGGCGGCGGGTTTTGTTTGCAATTTTTACGGAAGTGTTGTATGCTTTGTAGGGGCCGGGCATGCCCGGCCCGCGGGCTTGCGGTCAGTACCCGCTGCCGGGAAAACTGTAGGGCGGCATGCCCTCATGCCGCCGCCAACCACGCCATGTGACCCGTTTACGGTACGGCCACGCGGACGCTCACGGCGGGGTGAGGGCACCCCGCCCTACGCATATGAGACAAATGGTGCGCCTGCCGTATTACTGCAGGGCCGGGCATGCCCGGCCCCTACACCGCTACAAGGAAAAATGAAAACATGAATATCATCGAAATTACAGATTTATCCGCCCCCGAGCTGGCTCCTTACACCAGGCTCACCGAGGCCCAGCTGCGCAATAAGCTGGAGCCCGAAAAGGGTATCTTCATCGCCGAAAGCCCCAAGGTCATCGGCACGGCGCTGGACGCCGGGTGCGAACCGCTCTCCTTTTTGATGGAACGCCGCCAGATCGACGGCCCCGCCGCGGGCGTGCTGGCCCGCTGCCCCGACGCCGCCGTCTACACCGCGGACCGCAGCGTGCTGCAGGCCCTGACCGGCTACGCGCTGACCCGGGGTGTGCTCTGCGCCATGCGCCGTCCGCAGCCGCGCAGCGTCGAGGCGCTGTGCAGAGACGCCCGCCGCGTCGCGGTGCTGGAGGGCATCGTGGATTCCACCAACATCGGGGCCATCTTCCGCGGGGCCGCCGCACTGGGCATGGACGCGGTGCTGCTCTCGCCGTCCTGCTGCGACCCGCTCTGCCGCCGTGCCGTCCGCGTCAGCATGGGCACGGTGTTCCAGGTGCCGTGGGCAACGCTGGGTGACAGCCCTGCCGACTGGCCCGAGGCCGGGATGGCCCATCTGCACGCGCTCGGCTTTAAAACTGCCGCCATGGCGCTGGACAGCCGCGCCGTCAGCATCGATGACCCCGCGCTGCGCGCCGAGCCGCGCCTTGCCATCGTGCTGGGCACAGAGGGCGACGGCCTGGCCCGCACCACGATTGCCCACTGTGACTACACCGTCATGATCCCCATGCAGCACGGCGTAGACTCACTGAACGTGGCCGCGGCAGGGGCCGTGGCGTTCTGGGAGCTGCGGGCAAGATAATATAGTGTGCCTTCCCCCGCGGGGGAAACCTCAACCGTCAATCTGCCACAAAAATATTACAAAACTTTTACGCCCTGCTGACCGAAACGTCGGCGGGACTTGTTGTTTTTGACGGAGCAAAATGTTACAATAATTATACAAGCACGCAAAATGCGTGCAATAACAAATGCGGAGGTTTTCTTCCATGGGCTTCCTGAAAAAATTCACCAAGCAGGAGATCAGCTGGATGATGTACGACTGGGCCAACAGCGCCCACTCGGTCATCGTCGTGACCATCCTGCCCATCTTCTTCGACACCGTTGCGGGCTACACCGCCGACAGTGTGTCCAGCATGTCCACCTGGGGCTTTGCCACCAGCCTGGCTATGGCCATCGTCGCCCTCAGCGCGCCGTTCCTGGGCGTGTTCGGCGACATCCGCGGTATGCGCAAAAAGCTGTTCACGGCATTTATGCTCATCGGTGTTGTCTCGGTAGCAGGGCTTTCACTCACGCCGTTCATGGACTTCACCGCCTCGCCGGAAGCAGCGGGCAGGGTCGCGGCGATGGTGCTGGTGCTCTACATCACAAGCACCATCGGCTTTGATGCGTCCTGCATCTACTACGACGCTTTCCTGACCGACGTCACGACGGAGGACCGCATGGACTCGGTCTCGACGCTGGGCTACGGCCTCGGCTACATCGGCGGCTCGACGATCCCCTTGCTGATCTTCCTCATCATGAACGCCGTCGGCGTGCCGATGCTGACCTGCCTCGGGTTCATCTTTGGCCTGACCGCCGTGTGGTGGCTTGTGTTCAGTGTCCCGCTGCTCAAAAACTGTGAGCAGACCTCCGGCAAGCCCTATAAGAAGGGCGATGTGGGGGCCAGCATTAAAAACGTGTTCACGACCATGAAGGAGATCGGCGCGGATAAGCCGATGCTGATCTACATTATATCGTACTTTTTCTACATCGACGGTGTGCATACCATCATCAGCATCTCTACAAGCTACGGCACCAACCTGGGGCTGGACTCCGCCGGTATGCTGCTGGCGCTGCTGCTGGTGCAGGTGCTGGGCCTGCCGTTCTGCCTGCTCTACATGAAGCTGGCCGAGAAGTTCGGCGCGCGCACGATGGTCGGCGTCGGCATCTGCGTTTACATGTTTATCTGCGTATTTGCGTTCTTTATGAACAGCCTATGGCAGTTCTGGATGCTGGCCGTGCTCTGCGCCACCAGCCAGGGCGGCATTCAGGCGCTGTCCCGCTCGATGTTCGGCAAGCTCATTCCCGACAAGGCCCGCAGCGGCGAGTTCTTCGGCTTCTTTGACATCTTCGGCAAGTTCTCGTCCATCATGGGCCCGGCGCTCGTCGGCTTTGTCAGTGCCTTTACCGCCAACAAAATGCTGGCCGACCAGGGTCTGACCGCCGCCACAGCCACCGCCGAGCAGGTCGATGCCATCAATGCCGCTGCCGGACCGTTCGGCATTTTGTCCGTCATCCTCATCATCATTGTCGGTGCCGTGCTGTACTTTGGCGTGCTGCCGAAAGTTATGACGAATGACGAGAGGAAGATCTGAACCTATAACGCAGTGGTTGCTAAATAAAAAATAATAAATAAGAAATAATAAATGTGGTGGACCGCGTCGCTGCGCGCCGCTCAAAAATATGTCCGTTTGCGTTACCGTAGGGGCGCATTCTATATGCGCCCGTCAGTCGGCAGCCGACTTGCGGGCGGATATGGAATCCGCCCCTGCGTTTTTGTTTGCGCCAAAGGCGCAAACGCAACCTTCTTTATTCTTTATTATTTTTTATTTATTATTTACACTTTGCAAAATTGACATTTCCCCCGTTACGCAGTACAATTATACCTACGCTGATACGAAAGGGGACCCTACATGCCGGAAGGCTATACCCATGTGCGCACCGCAAGAAAAGCTGCGGAAACCATCCACTACAAAATTCAGTGCCCGGCGGCGTTTGCGGCGGGTGCCAACGGCCCGGACAGCTTTTTCTGCTTTGAAATCTGGAAAAAGCGCGCCAAGCGCCGCTATGACCTGCCTGGCCTCGGCAACCGTATGCACGAGGAAAAGACCGGCGCGTTCCTGCGCAGTCTTTGCGCCAACGTCAAGACCCGCCCGCAGGTCGAGTACACGCTCGGCTTTTTGAGCCACTACGCCGCGGATACCGTTGTGCATCCGTTCATCTGTGCCATGTGCGCGCCCGGCCAGCCCTACGCGGGCAAGGGCGGGCACGGCTATCTGGAGATCGCGCTCGACTCGACGCTCCACGCCGAGGACACCGGCTCTGCGCTGGTTCCCGTTGACGATGTCAGCCCCCTGCCCACAGGGGAGGAGCTGGCCGACATCACGGCGCTGTTACACACCTGTCTGCTGGAAACCTACGGCGAGGACATCCCCGTGGAGTACCTGGCCGATGCGTTCTGGCACACCTACAGGCTGCGCGGGCTGTTCCCCAGTAAGCACGGCGTGCGGCGGGTGTTTTTCTGGCTCCTGGAGCCGCTGTTCGGCGGGCGCGGCTTCATCACGGGCCACGTCTCGCCGCGGCAGCTGAACAAGCGCCTGCCCGACGACTGGACCGACCCGTTTACCGGCGAGCATCACGACGGCGGCTTGTTTGCGCTGCTGCCAAAGGCAGTTTTTCGCAGTGAGCAGTTCATGGGGGCGGCGCTGCTGTACTGGATGAACCGGCTGCCCCCCGCAGAATTTGCCGAAAAGCTCGGCAGTATGAGCTATCTGCAGGGCATCGCCACCCCCGAGAGCGACCCTGACACAACAAATCAAACCGAAAAGGAGAACACCGTATGATTCGCATTACCATGCAGAACGGCAAGACCATCGACATTGAGCTGGACCACAGCGCAGCCCCCATCACCTGCGAGAACTTTGAGAAGCTCGTCAAGGACGGCTTTTACAACGGCCTGACCTTCCACCGCATTATTCCCGGCTTCATGATCCAGGGCGGTGACCCGCAGGGCACCGGCATGGGCGGCCCCGGCTGGCACATCAAGGGCGAGTTCCTGCAGAACGGCGTTGCCAACCCCATCAAGCACACCCGCGGTGTCATCAGCATGGCCCGCTCGATGGACCCGAACTCCGCCGGCAGCCAGTTCTTCATCATGCACCAGGATGCCCCGCATCTGGACGGCAGCTACGCCGCCTTTGGCCATGTTGTGAACGGCATTGAGGTCGTCGATGAGATCGCCAACGTTGCCACCGACTGGAACGACAAGCCCCGCACGCCGGTTGTCATGGAAAAGGTCGAGATCGTCTGACAGCAATAAAGAGAGCTATGCCCACGGGCATAGCTCCTTTTTATTATAAGGCTTCCCCTGAGGGGGAAGGCGTTTGATTTTAAATCACATAATCATTCCCCGGCTGGCTGGTGTTCACCAGGTCCGCCAGAGTGATGCCGTCGAAATAGTCGTTGATCATCGTATTCAGCTTGCGCCACATCGGCAGGGTGCGGCACTCGGCCATGCGGCGGCACTCCACGGGGTTCTGCTCCAGGCAGGCCACCGGGGCCAGGCTGCCCTCGCTCAGGCGCAGGATGCTGCCGACGGTGTACTCCTCGGGCGCTTTGGTCAGGCGGTAGCCGCCGGACTTGCCGCGCAGACCGGTCAGGTAGCGCTCCTTGACAAGGCCCTTCACGATGGCCTCCAGATACTTTTCGGAAATTTCCTGCCGTGCGGCGATCTCCTTCAGGGGGATATAGCCGTCGTGCTGGTGCTCGGCAATATCGATCATAACACGCAGCGCATAACGGCCCTTCGTTGAAATCATCATAGTGGTATGCTCCTTACTGTTCTTATAACCTATTATACAGGTTGGTAAATAGGATGGCAACACCTTTTTGCAAAATAATTTTGGAAAATTCCCTATTACCCTATTGACAAACGGGAAAATATGTTGTACAATCCTATCAACCTACAAGAAAGGTATGAATTGATATGCGAAAGGGATTTGTGCCATACGCGCGATGTCGCCGTCATGAGCTGTAAAACCGCGACCGATTTACAAATAAACAGAAATGACGATGGAGGAAACTACCATGAGCAAGATTTATACTTCCGCAGACCAGCTGATCGGCCACACCCCGCTGCTGGAGCTCACCCATATTGAAAACGCCGAGAACCTTGAGGCAAAAATTCTCGCTAAGCTGGAATATTTCAACCCCGCCGGTTCCGTCAAGGACCGTATCGCCAGGGCCATGATCGACGACGCCGAGGCCACCGGCAAGCTGAAGCCCGGCTCCGTCATCATCGAGCCGACCTCCGGCAACACCGGTATCGGTCTGGCGTCCGTCGCCGCCGCCCGCGGCTACCGCATCATCATCGTCATGCCCGAGACGATGAGCGTCGAGCGCCGCCAGCTGATGAAGGCCTACGGCGCCGAGCTGGTGCTGACCGACGGCGCCAAGGGCATGAAGGGCGCCATTGCCAAGGCCGACGAGCTGGCGAAGGAGATCCCCAACAGCTTTGTGCCCGGCCAGTTTGTAAACCCGGCCAACCCCGACGCCCACAAGCGCACCACCGGCCCCGAGATCTGGGAGGACACCGACGGCAAGGTCGACATCTTCGTGGCCGGTGTCGGTACGGGCGGCACTGTGACCGGTGTCGGCGAGTACCTGAAGAGCCAGAACCCCAACGTCAAGGTCGTGGCCGTTGAGCCGGCTTCCTCCCCCGTGCTGAGCAAGGGCACTGCGGGCGCGCACAAGATTCAGGGCATCGGTGCCGGCTTTGTGCCCGACGTGCTGAACACCAAGGTCTACGACGAGATCATCCCCGTCACCAACGAGGACGCCTTTGTCACCGGCAAGCAGGTCGGCCACAAGGAGGGCGTGCTGGTCGGCATCTCCTCCGGCGCTGCGATCTGGGCCGCCATCCAGCTGGCCAAGCGCCCCGAGAACAAGGGCAAGACCATCGTGGCCCTGCTGCCCGACACCGGTGACCGTTATCTGTCCACCCCGCTGTTCGCGGACTGATTGCAATAACAGGAAACCTTTGCTATAATAAAGGTACTGTTGCATACGTAATGAAGGCCGTAGGGGCCGGACATGTCCGGCCCGCAGCTTTTCCGGCAATGCTCTGATAAGGCGAGGCCGCGGGCGAGGCATGCCTCGCCCCTACAACTCAAAAGCAAAAATGTGCAGCACGAAAGAACCGTGCTGCATATTTTTTTAACCAAGGAGGCCCCTATGTCAAATATCCCCGGCGCGTTGATCGCCATGAGCGGCGGCGTGGACAGCACCGTCGCCGCCTACCTGATGAAGCAGGCGGGCTGCCGCTGCATGGGCGCGACCATGCGCCTGTACCAGAATGAGGATCTGGGCCAGAGCGGGTTCCACACCTGCTGCTCGGCGAAGGACGTCGAGGACGCCGCCGAGGTCGCGTTCCAGCTCGACATCCCGTTTGAGGTCGTGAACTACACCGAGGAATTCCGTGAAAAGGTCATTGCCAAGTTCATCGAGACCTACGAGGCGGGCGGCACGCCAAACCCCTGCATCGACTGCAACCGCACGATGAAATTTGACAAAATGCTGGACTTTGCCCGGGAGCACGGCCTGGACTATGTGGTCACAGGCCACTACGCCCGCATCGAGCAGGACCCCGCTACGGGCCGCTGGCTGCTGAAAAAAGCACTGTACACCGATAAAGACCAGAGCTACGTGCTCTACGTTCTGACCCAGGACCAGCTGGCGCACACGAAGTTCCCGTTGGGCGGCATGGACAAACCGTCCATCCGCAAGATCGCCGAGGAGCAGGGCTTCTGCAACGCGCGCAAGCACGACAGCCAAGACATCTGCTTTGTGCCCGACGGCGACTACGTCGGCTTTATGGAACGCTACACCGGCAAATATTACCCGGACGGCGACTTTTTGGACGTGAACGGCAACGTTGTGGGCCGCCACCACGGCGCGGTGCGCTACACCTGCGGCCAGCGCAAGGGGCTGGGGCTGGCGTTGGGTGCGCCGGTCTACGTCTGCGGCAAGGATATGGAGAAGAACACCGTCACCGTCGGCCCCGAGAGCGAGCTGTTCAAGACGACGCTGATCGCAGGGGACTTCAACTGGATTTCGATTCCCGAGCTGACTGCCCCGATGCGCGTCAAGGCCAAGGCCCGCTACCGCCAGGTCGAGCAGCCCGCGACGGCCTACCCGCTGGAAAACGGCCTTGTGAAGGTCGTTTTTGACGAGCCACAGCGAGCCATCACCCGCGGCCAGGCCGTGGTGCTGTATGACGGCGACGTGGTCGTCGGCGGGGGAACGATACTATAAATAATAGATAAAAAATAATAAATAATAAATATGGTGGAGTTTTCGCCCCGCGGGGCGAAAACAAAAATACGGTGCAGCTGCGATTTTGCAGCTGCACCGTTGTTTTTATAGAATTACAGCTTCTCCAGCGCCGCCTTCACGCGCTTAACGGTCTCCTCTTTCCCCATCATCGCGGCCAGGTCGGTGCCGCCGCCCGGGGTGCGGGACTTGCCGGAGAGGGCGATGCCCAGCGGGAACAACAGCCAGCCGTTCTTCTTCTCCATGCTCTCGGCCAGCGTCTTGCACGCCTCAAAGATCGCGTCGCGAGTCCAATCGGTCTGCGCCTCCAGCACGGGCAGCAGGGCGGTCAGGGCCTCCTTCGCGGACTCGGGGGTCGTTTTCTGCTTCTTGTTGCGGTACATCTCAGCGTCAATGGGCAGCACAGCGTCAAAGAAGTCGAGCTGCGGCGGGATGTCCTCCAACACCTCGCAGCGGGGCTGCAGGTTGGCGCAGAGCAGGTCACGGTCAATGCTGCAGTGCACGGCGCTGTCGATGAACGGGTCGGCCAGGCGGCGGAACTCCTCAGCGGGCAGGGCACGGATGTAGGCAGCGTTGATGGCACGCAGCTTCAGCGGGTCAAAGATGGCCGGGGACTTGGAAATGCGGGACGGATCCCAGATCTTGATCATCTCATCCAGAGAGAAAATCTCCTGCTCGCCCTCGGGAGCCCAGCCCAGCAGCAGCAGATAGTTCAGCACGGCGGCGGGCAGATAGCCCTTCGCCACGAGGTCCTGATAGCTGGCATCGCCGTTGCGCTTCGACAGCTTGTTCTGCGCGTCCTTCATGACGGGCGGGCAGTGGATGTAGACGGGCTTCTCCCAGCCGAACGCATCGTACAGCAGGTTGTACTTCGGCGTCGAGGACAGATACTCGCTGCCGCGGATGACATGGGTAATGCCCATCAGGTGGTCGTCCACGACGTTCGCAAAGTTGTAGGTCGGCATACCGTCGGTCTTGATCAAAATCTGGTCGTCCAGCTCCCTGACATCGACCTCGATATGGCCGTAGACAACATCGTCAAAGCCCGCCACGCCGCTCTCGGGGATCTTCTGGCGGATGACATAGGGCTCGCCCGCGGCCAGCTTGGCGGCAACTTCCTCGGCGGACAGATGGCGGCAGTGGCCGTCGTAGTGGGTCATTTCGCCCGCGGCGCGCTGGGCCTCGTGCATTTCGTTCAGGCGCTCCTCGGTGCAGAAGCAGTAGTAGGCCTTGCCCGCCTTGACAAGCTGCTCGGCGTACTGCTTGAACATGCCCATGCGCTGGCTCTGCACGTAGGGGCCGACGGGACCGCCCACGTCGGGGCCCTCGTCCCAGGTCAGGCCGGTAGCCTTGAGCGTGCCGTAGATGATGTCGGTAGCGCCCTCGACCAGACGGCCCTGGTCGGTGTCCTCAATGCGCAGGATGAAGGTACCGCCGTTATGGCGGGCCTGCAGATAGGTGTACAGTGCGGTGCGCAGGTTGCCGACGTGCATATAGCCCGTGGGCGACGGCGCAAAACGGGTGCGGACGGTAGACATAGTTATTACCCCTTTATAAGACATTCAATTGGTTTCATTATAGGCGGACGGAGAGGCGGTGTCAATGGGAGAAAAGGCTTCCCCCAAGGGGGAAGCTGTCAGCGGCCCTGACCGCTGACTGATGAGGGGAAACCTTGCTGCCGTGATTTGTTTACAGGCAACAACGACAAGCTTTTCCCTCATCCGGCCCTGCGGGGCCACCTTCCCCCAAGGGGGAAGGCAAAGCGCACGGGCAATTAAACCAAAAACTCCTCAAACCGATGCAAATCGTCAATTTTGACTGTGCCGCGGTAATACACGCCATCCTCGCGGTATTCCTCCGCGGCGACGCTGCCGCGGCTGCGGAGAATGTCCGCCAGCGCCAGCTTGTCATAGGGCAGCACGATCTCGATCGTGCGCACGCGGTGGTTCAGCACCTCGTCGAGCTTTGCCAGCAGTGCGGACAGACCGTAGCCGGTTTTCGCGCTCGTCAGCAGGATATCCGGGTCAAAGGCCACAGTGTTGGCGGTGTCGCACTTGTTGTAGACGACCAGCTGGGGGATGTCCGTGCAGTCGAGGCTGCCCAGCACCTCATCGGTCACGGCCAGCTGTTCGGCGGCCTGTGCGTCGCCCGCGTCGGCCACCTTGACGATGACATCCGCGAACGCGGCCTCCTCCAGCGTGGATTTGAACGCCTCCACCAGATGGTGCGGCAGGCGGCTGACAAAGCCGACGGTATCCACCAGAATGATTTGCAGGCCGCTGGGCAGCACCAGCTTGCGGGCCGTCGGGTCCAGCGTCGCAAACAGCATGTCGGCTTCAAAAATCTGCTCGCCGCACAGCGCGTTCAGCAGGCTCGACTTGCCGACGTTCGTGTAGCCGACCAGCGCGACCACAGGCACATTGTTTTTCTGGCGGGCCCGGCGGGTCTCGCTGCGGCGCTTTTCCAGCTCCTTTAAGCGGCCCTCGAGATGCTCAATGCGGTGGTGCAGATGACGGCGGTCCAGCTCGAGCTTTGTCTCACCGGCGCCGCGGCGGGCACCCCCGCCGCCCCCGCCGCCGCCGCCCTGGCGGCTCAGGGCTTCGCCCAGCCCCTGCAGACGCGGCAGCTGATAGCGCAGCGTGGCAAGCTCGGTCTGCAGCTTGCCCTCGTTCGTCGTGGCGCGTGCGCGGAAAATCTCCAAAATCAGCATCGTGCGGTCCAGCACCTCGACTTGCAGTGCCGCCGACAGGTTGCGGATCTGGCTGCCGGTCAGTTCGCCGTCAAAGATGGCGGCTGCCGCGTTCACATTCTGGCAGACAAGCCGCGCCTCGGCGACCTTGCCCTCACCCAGCAGCGTTGCAGCCTCGGGCGTCGCACGCTTCTGCACGACCTCGGCCACGGCGTCCATGCCGTTGGCGTCGGCCAGCGCCCGCAGCTCGTCCAGGCTGCGCGCCATATCGTACCTGCCCTGATCCAGCGCCAGCAGCACCACGGGCAGCTTCTCGGCGTCGGTGGCTTTCTGGGCAGTGGTGCCAAAGTCTAATTCTGTCGTGTTATCGGTCATAATTCCTCTTTCAAAAGATGGTAGGCGCGGCAGGGGACCGGCGTGCCGTCAAACTTGCGGTCCGTCACGTCATGGTCGTAGACAAAGCCTGCCTTCTGCAAAACTGCGCTGCTGGCAATGTTCTCATTGGCGTGGACGGCGGCCAGCCAGTCTGCGCCCACGGTGTCAAACCAGTAGTCCCGCACGGTACAGAGTGCCTCGGTGGCGTAGCCTTTATTCCACCACTTGCGGCCCAGCGCATAGCCGACCTCCCAGGCGGGGCCAAGGCGTTCGGTGTTCAGGTGCCAGCCCATCTTCAGCGCCGGGGCGGGGAAGAGGCTGATCGTGCCAAACAGCACCCCGGTGTGCTTGTCGGTGATGCCCCACTGGTAAAAGGCCGGGTCATCGTAGTGCTTTTCCCACTCGTTCAGCGTCTCGGCGGTCTCGCCCCAGCTGCGGTGGGCGTTCCAGCGCAGGTATTGGGTCACCTGCCTGTCGCTGGCCCAGTTGTTGAACATCATTTCGCTGTCGTCGATGGAGAGCCGCCGCAGGACCAGCCGCTCCGTTTCCAGCTCTTGTGTGCCGCAATGCTTCATGTTGTCGCCTTACTTTCTATGGAAGATGCCGCGCAGGATGCCAAGGCCCATGCTCCAGAGTCTGGCGAGCTGTGCGCGGTAGAGGGTGCAGTAGATAAACAAAATCACGCCTACCAGCGCAAATTTTATAAAGAAGTGCTGCCACAGCAGCGTGCCGATGGCCGTGACCGCGAACGCCAGCAGAAAGCCGGAGATCGTCTTGGGGTAGCTGGCCACCGTGCGGTAGTACATCTGCCCCGTGATGCTGCGGTACAAAAACGCAAGGCCGTTGCTGGCGGCCAGCGCCAGCGCCGCGCCGGTCAGCCCGAACGCGGGCACAAGCAGGGCGCAGAGCCCAAAGTTGGACAGCGCCCCCAGCCCGATGCCAATCGTGTCATGCCACGGCTTGCGGGCAATCGAGTTGCCGTAGACCGTGCCCTCGCACAGAATGTTGAACACAACGGCGAGCATCAGCAGCGGGAAAATGGCAAGGCAGCCGCGCTTGTCCGGAAAGATGACAAAGACGATGTCCTCGAACATGACCAGCACGCAGAAGAAGCCGAAGATCAGCAAATTCAGCACGTCATGCACGCGGCAGATGCGCTCCTGCTCGTCGCGGTAATGGCTGTAGACGTAGGGCCCCCAGTAGGTGGAAAAGCCCGCCTGAATGGCCGTGACGAGCTGCGCCAGGCTGTAGCCGAAGGCAAACAGGCCCTGGGCGTTCTCGCCGCTGGCGTTGCCGACGAACGAAAGGCAGATGCCGCTGGACAGGCTGAACAAAATCTGCGCCGGGGCCAGCGCCACGCCGTAGGGCACGGTCTGGCGCGCGATGCCGCCCAGCTGTGCGCCGGGCAGCGGCGCAAACACGGCGGCGCGGTATTTATACCCAAACGCAATCGCCACAACACCAAAACTTAGAATTGCCGCAACCGCCAGAACAAAGACGTTGGATGTAAAAAAGCCCGGCAGCAGGTAAAACAGGTTGTAGCAGCCCTGCATCCAGAGCGTCTCCGCCGTGTAGGCGCGCAGGTCGTTTTCCAAGCGCAGCAGCACGTTTAAGTAGCGCACCAGCATGTACAGCGCCGCGTTGAGGAACAGCAGCGGCACAATGCCCGGCCCGGCGCTGCCCAGACCGAACGCCGCTGCCAGCGGCTGCGCAAAGAACACGCTGCCCGCTACGCCCAGCAGCATCATAAACGCCGCCGAAATCCGCGTGCAGGCCGCGAACAGCTGCCGCGGCTCGGCCCCGGCGGGCGGCTCATGGTAAAAGCGCAGCAGCGCCTGATCCAGCCCCAGAATGCCGATGTTCATGATCGTGGCCGTGTAGGTCATGAAGGTGACCGGTGCGCCCAGCACCTCAGCGGGCAGCAGCCCCTTGACGATGAGCGCCAGCCCCGTGATGGCAAAGCCCAGGTAGGTCGCCACCGAATATTTCATCACATTCCCGGCGAAGGATTCACCGGAGGATTTTTTGTTTTCTGACATATGTGTGTCCCATCATAGCGTTGTAGGGGCCGGGCATGCCCGGCCCGCAGCCTTGCCTTTGCCGCGCGTTTGCCGTACAGTGCAGGGCCGGGCATGCCCGGCCCCTACGCGGTGGTCGTTATTTCACAAACGGCTTGATCCTTGCTTCCATCGCCGCGACCTGCTCCGGCGTCACATGCGCCTTGTCCACGTAGCCGTAGATGCGCTGGGCAAAATTGGCCAGCGGCGGGCAGAAGGCAAAGAGCTTCTTCGGCTCCCAGCCGCGGCGGTAGAGGAAGTGTATCCCCGCCAGCGCGCAGAATTTCAGCTTGTTGAAGTGCGGCGTAAAGCCGTCGCCCATCGGCTCATCCCGCGGGGGGTTCTTGTACACGTCCTCCAGCAGGTCGGCCATTCGCTTGTAGGCGGGCGTCTCGCTGGGGTCAAAATAGCCCTCGATGACGTCCTTCGCAATCGGGAACGGCGGCTCCGGCTCGGCCATGGCGGCGGCAAACTCGTCGTAGCACGTCACGTAATGGGCGTCCTTGTAAATGACCGGATCGTACTCGTGTTCAATGGGGACGGGGCGCAGGATGTGGCAGCTCTTGCCGGCCATGTAGACCTCAGCAATGGCGGTGCTCATCCAGATCGAGATCGAGTCAGCCGCGACGATCCACTGCTTGACCGAGTCCGCAAAGATCACGTGGAAGTTGGGGCGCTTCTTCGCCAGCTCCTCCAGCGCGGGGCTGTTCCACTCGCTGGGATGGCGGCGGTAGACAAGCTCCACCTCCGGGTGTGCGCCCAGATATTCATCGAACCAGCGCAGTGTTTCCTGCATCGAAACGCGGTTGGTTTTGGCAAAGCCCGTAAAATCGGTGCCCGCCATTTTGGAAAGCTCGGCGACCTCGTCGTCGTTCATGCTGGCATAGCCGAAGCTGGAAATGTACAGGTGCAGCTGCTTGGCCGGGTCAAGGCCGAACTCCCTGCAGAGCGTTTCCTTGTCCTTAAAGTAGCCGTCAAACTCCGGGCGCAGAAAGTCCATCATGACCGCGCCGGTCACGGGCGTGTTTTTGGCGTCCATGCCGTGGGCCTGCAGGCGGGCGGCGGTGCGCTTGCCCCAGCAGGTCTGCACGCAGCGCTTGGCGTTGCCGTTCATATTGAACCAGTCGCCCTCCTCCTGCGTGTCGGAGAGCATCTGCTCCCAGTGCAGGTTGACGATTTTGTTGCAGCGGCCAATATTGTTGTACACATGGCTGTTGATGGCCTCGTTGTCATACATGCAGCTGGCGACGAGCACCTCGGGCTTGTCTTTGCCGAACAGCCGCAGATGCTTGGGGTCCAGCAGCTGGCGGATCTCCGCCGTGTAGCCGCGCCGCTCGAGTTCGAGCTTCAGCAAAAGGTCGCTCTCATACTCGCGGACGGTGTGCTCATACAAAATCAGAAAGTCTAAAGCCATGTGTACCTCCTAAAAAGCCTTCCCCCGAGGGGGAAGCCTTTCAGCGTGCTATATCCCCAAACAATTCCTGCGTCCACTCCGGCAGTCCATATCGCTCATCCAGATGGAATCCGTCAAAAAACTGCTTGTCATCGTCGGTAATAACGCTGCCGCCCCACTCGTAATCCAGCAGGGTAAAGCCGCATTCATCAGCCCAGGCGGCCAGCGTCGGCAGCACCGTGCCCTGCATGGTCTCGGTGATGCCGAACACATCGCAGACCTCGGTCCGCACATTGTCGGCCATCGGCGGCAAAACTACGATGAGCCGCACGCCCTCGCTTTGGCAGCGCCGGGCCAGCGTGTGCAGGCGGTTGAACTGCTCGTCATTCAGCGCCCAGCTTTTGCAGCGCGGCGTGATGGTCGCGGTGTAGTCGTATAATTTGCGGTGCAGCGGCAAAACTGTGCCATCGTCGGCCAGATAATCCGCCTCGACCCAGTCGCCGGATTCAATCGTATCGGGCGTGCCGCGCAGTGTGTCCATGGCAACGGTCAGCGCGTTGACGTTGTACTCGAGGTTGAAGCAGTAGGCCAGCGGATTGTTCAGCGTTTCCTCCAGCGTGGCGAAGCGGTCCGTGTTGTAGCCCGCGTTCAGCGTGTAGAACGAGACCTCGACCAGCAGTGTGTCTGTGTCGTGGCCGGAATCCAGCAGATAGTCGGCCAGGTCAAGCGTCTCTTTTAACGATGCACCGCCGAACGCAAGGTTCTGCCACGACTGCCCGGACAGGCTGTCCACAAGGCCCATGTCAAAGTGGGCCAGACGGCTGTCACCCAAAATCAAATTTGTACCGGGCTCCTGCTGGTACGCCCGCACCCGCGCAACCGGCTGGCTGGACGTTGCGGAGGCCTTCAGCCCGAAATAGTTGTTCGGCTCAAACGCAATGAAAAAGGCGAGCCAGAGCAGCACGGGAATTGCCAGCAGCGCCAGCTTTTTGAGAATGTTTTTCACGGACCGGAAACCTCCTTCCCTAATTTTTGTAGAACGTAAGGGCCGGGCATGCCCGGCCCGCCACCTGACGGTAAATGACATCTGATGGGAAAGCTGCGGGCGAGGCATGCCTCGCCCCTACAGCGCAGCTGTCAGAACCCCGCGTACATACCAAATCCGCTGCTCCCAAACCCGCCGCTCTGCATGATATAGCCTGCCAGCAGGGCGACGACAAGGGCATAATACACGGCCCAGCGGTGCTTTTCATTGGCCAGGCAGATTTCGGACGGCTTGTTTTTAAACGCAAACGCCCGGCGGGTGTCAAGGTAAAACGCCAGCGCCAGCACCAGCGCCACAAAGCCGTAGTACGCCGCGACCATGATGGCGTTGGCGTAAAATCCGCCGGACGCGGCGGCGTACAGCTCCGACGCAAACCGCGCGGGGCCCCAGCCCATAAAGCAGCGGCCCAGATACGCGAACGCATCCCCGACGGTCAGCGGTGCGGCGGCGGGGGACGACCCCACACGGAAGAACACCATGCTCACGCACCACAGCACAAACACACCGGCGCGCTTGGCCCACAGCACGCGGGCCGGTGCTTTCTTTTTCGGCTTGCCCAAACGGCGGTGCAGCAGCTCCTCGCCCAGGCGGTAGCTGGCCTGCAAAAGGCCCCACACCACAAAGGGCAGCGTGTTGCCGTGCCAGAAGCCGGAGACAAAAAACACCGTGAACACGCAAAATTCCGCGGGCAAACGGCTGGTTTTGCCGCCCGTCAGCCCGGAGACATCCGCCCACGCCAGCGGCATGAACAGATAATCCTGCAGCCACGACGAAAAGCTGATGTGCCACCGGCTCCAGAAGCCCGAAAAATTCGTGGCAAAGAACGGCGTCTTGAAGTTCTCGGGCAGCTCCAGTCCCAGCAGCAGCCCCACGGCCCGCGCGACCTCGGAGTAGCCGGAGAAGTTAAAATACAGCTGGAACGTGTAAAACACCGCGGCCAGCACCAGCATAGGCCCGCCGTAGCTGCGGTAGTTCGGGAACACCTCATCCACCAGCAGCCCCAGCACGTCGCTGACGGCCACCAACTTAAACAGGCCCAGTGCCATCAGCCGCAGCGCGCGCACCGTGCGGGCTGCGTCAAAGCGGTGCTCCTCTTTAAACTGGGGAAGCAGCGCCCCGGCGCGGCAGATGGGCCCCTGCGTGACGGTGGCAAAAAAGTTCAAAAACAGCGCACAGTCAATGAAATTCTTCTCGACCTCGCAGTCGCCGCGCGCGGCATCAATTAAGTAGGAGATCGCCGCAAAGCTGTAAAAGCTGATGCCCAGCGGCATGGCGACGGCCTGCCAGCCGCCGTCCGACGCGAACGCGCCGTTATACTTAAAGAACGCCAGGATCGCCAGCAGCCCTACAACGCCAATGCGCAGGAACGCCGTTTTGTGAGCGCCTTCCCGCGCGGTCATGCCGCATCCGCACAGGTAGGTGAACACGGCAATGGCAATCGTGACCGGCAGCATCGACGGCATCGCCAGCGCGTAAAATACCCAGCTGGCCGCCAGCAGAAACGCGCTCTGCCAGCGCTGCGGCAGATGCAGGTAGACGGCGGCCACGACCAGCAGAAAGCCGAAAAATCCAAAACTTTGCAGGCTCATGGCCGCACCTCCCCTTTATAATCATCAGTAATTTCTTATTATACACGATTTCGCGTCCCAGCGCAAGGGATTGGGGCATAAAGAAAGCGGCAGGCCGAAGCCTGCCGCTTTAAGGGTCATAGTTTTAAAGCTTTTCGCCAAGCCTTTTCTCGAAAAGGCTTGTTACTCCGCAATAATGCTCTTGCCGGTCATTTCCTCGGGGACGGGCAGACCGATATAGGGCAGCATCGTCGGGGCGATGTCCGCCAGGCAGCCGCCCTCGCGCAGCTTCACGTCGCCCGCGCCGATGACCGCGAAGGGCACGACGTTGGTGGTGTGGGCCGTGAACGGGGAACCGTCGGGGTTCTTCATCTTCTCGGCGTTGCCGTGGTCGGCAGTCAGGAAAACGACGCCGCCCGCGTTCAGCACCGCGTCGGTGACCTCGCCCACGCATTTGTCAACAGCCTCGACGGCCTTGACCGCTGCGTCAAACACGCCGGTGTGGCCGACCATGTCGCAGTTGGCGAAGTTCAGGATGATGACGTCGTACTTGCCGCTCTCAATGCGGGCCTTGCACTCGTCGGCAACCTCGTAGGCGCTCATTTCGGGCTTGAGGTCGTAGGTGGCAACCTTCGGGCTGGGGATGACCTTGCGGTCCTCGCCCTCGCAGGGCTGCTCAACACCGCCGTTGAAGAAGAAGGTCACATGGGCGTACTTCTCGGTCTCGGCAATGCGCAGCTGGGTCTTGCCGTGGGCGGCCAGATACTCGCCCAGCGTGTTCTTCAGCTCAACCGGCGGGTACGCGACCTCGCAGTTGGGCATCGTGGCGTCGTACTCGGCCATGCAGACATAGTGGACCTGCTTGCGGCCGCCGCGGCGCTCAAAGCCGGTAAAGTTGTCGTCGCAGAAGATGCGGGTCATCTGACGGGCACGATCCGGGCGGAAGTTCATGAAGATGACGGTGTCGCCGTCCTGCACGCGGCCACCCTCGCAGGTGACAACGGGAATGACGAACTCGTCGGTCACGTCGGCGGCATAGCTGGCCTCGATGGCCTCGGCAGCGTTGGCGGCGTGGTTGCCCTCGCCGTAGACGAACGCGGCGTAGGCTTTCTCCTCGCGGTCCCAGTTGTTGTCACGGTCCATGGCGTAGTAACGTCCGGAGACAGAGGCAATCTTGCCGATGCCCAGCTCGTCCAGCTTGGCCTGCAGGTCGGCCAGGAAGCCCTTGCCGCTGTGCGGGTCGGTGTCACGGCCATCCATGATGCAGTGCAGGTAGACGTCCTTCGCACCCATGTGCTTGGCCATCTCCAGCACGCCGAACCAGTGGTCGGCATGGCTGTGGACGCCGCCGGTGCCGACCAGACCCATCAGGTGGATGGCCTTGCCCGCGTCGATGGCAGCCTTCATGTTCTTGACCAGCACGGGGTTCTTGAACATCTCGCCGTCCTTGATGGACTTGGTGATGAGGGTCAGCTGCTGGTAGACGATACGGCCCGCGCCCATGTTGGTGTGGCCGACCTCAGAGTTGCCCATCTGGCCGTCGGGCAGGCCGACAGCCATGCCGCTGGCCTGGATGGTGGTCATGGGGTAATTGGCAAAGATCTTGTCCAGATTCGGCTTGTTCGCGGCGGCCACGGCGTTGCCGTAGGTCTCGTCCGGCGTCCAGCCGAAGCCGTCCATGATGCAGAGCATAACAGGTTTTTTAGACATAAATTTGTAGACTCCTTAATAATAGGGTTGTAGGAGCGGCATACATGCCGCCCCTACAAAAGGGGATTTAGCCCTTCGTGGCAGCGTCAACGATGACCGCAAACTGGTCTGCCTTCAGGGAAGCACCGCCGATCAGGCCGCCGTCAACGTCGGGCTTGCTCAGCAGCTCCTCGGCGTTCTTCGGGTTCATGCTGCCGCCGTACTGGACGGTCAGGGCCTTGGCGGCGTCCTCGCCGTACAGCTCGCCGACGACCTTGCGGATGGCGGCGCAGACCTCCTCGGCCTGGTCAGCGGTAGCGGTCTTGCCGGTGCCGATGGCCCAGATGGGCTCGTAGGCGATGACGACGTTCTTCAGCTCGTCAGCGGTCACGCCGTTCAGCGCGATCTTGACCTGCATACGGACCAGCTCCTCGGTCACGCCCTGCTCACGCTGGTCGAGGCTCTCGCCGACGCAGATGATGGGCTTCAGGCCGCCGGCCAGAGCAGCCTTGGTGCGCTTGTTGACAGTCTCGTTGGTCTCGGCAAAGTACTGGCGGCGCTCGCTGTGGCCGATGACGACGTACTCAACGCCGAGGTCGGTCAGCATGTCAGCGCTGATCTCGCCGGTGAAGGCACCGGACTTCTCAAAGTGGACGTTCTCGGCGCCGACGTGGATGTTGGTGCCCTTGGTCATCTCGACAGCGGTGACGAGATCGGTGAAGGGAACGCAGATGACGACCTCGCAGCCGGCGTCCTTGACAGCGGGGATCAGCTCGCTGATGAGGGCCTTGGCCTCGGTAGCGGTCTTGTTCATTTTCCAGTTGCCGGCGATGATAGCTTTACGATTCTGTTTATCCATGGTGATTACTCCTTCCATAATAAGCCTTCCCCCGCGGGGGAAGGTGGTGCGAAGCGCCGGATGAGGGGCGGGTGTGCGGATATGACCCGTCAACGGGATAATATGGCAACTCGACCCTTACCAGTCGCCTGCGGCGACAGCTTTCCCTTCGAGGGGAAAGCCTTTACATAAAAAGCGCGGCGGCTCTGCCGCCGCGCTCCTGCGGGTATCCTTACAAATTATGCCTTCTGGATGACGGCGATGCCGGGCAGCTCCTTGCCCTCGAGGTACTCGAGAGAAGCGCCGCCGCCGGTGGAGATGTGGGTCATCTTGTCGCCCAGGCCCATCTGCTGGACAGCTGCAGCGGAGTCGCCGCCGCCGATAACGGTGGTAGCGTCGCTCTCGGCCATAGCCTTGGCAACAGCCAGGGTGCCGGCAGCCAGGGTCGGGTTCTCAAACACGCCCATGGGGCCGTTCCAGACAACGGTCTTGCTGGCCTTGACGGCGTCAGCAAACAGCTTCATGGACTCGGGGCCGATGTCGCAGCCCTCCTTGTCAGCCGGGATCGCGGTGACGGGGACGATCACGGTATCGACGGGAGCGTCGATGGGATCGGGGAAGTCCTTGATGCAGGCGGCGTCGACGGGCAGCAGCAGCTTAACGCCCTTCTCCTTGGCCTTGGCCATCATGTCCTTGCAGTAGTCGAGCTTGCTGTCGTCGCACAGGCTCTTGCCGATCTCGTAGCCCTGGGCCTTCAGGAAGGTGTAGGCCATGCCGCCGCCGATGATCAGCGTGTCGACCTTCTCCAGCAGGTTGGAGATGACGTTCAGCTTGTCCGCGACCTTGGCGCCGCCCAGAATAGCGGTGAAGGGACGCTCGGGATCGTTCACGGCGTTGCCGAGATACTTGATCTCCTTCTCCATCAGGTAGCCGACAGCGGTATCCTTGACATAGTCGGTCACACCGGCGGTGGAGCAGTGAGCGCGGTGGCAGGAGCCGAAGGCGTCGTCAACGTAAGCGTCGGCCAGGCTGGCCAGCTCCTCGCTGAAAGCGGGCTCGTTCTTGGTCTCCTCCTTGCGGAAACGGGTGTTCTGCAGCAGAACGACCTCGCCGTTGCCCATGGTGGCAACAGCAGCCTTGGCGTTGTCGCCGACGACATTGTCATCATCCGCAAAGGTAACAGGCTGGCCCAGCTTCTCGCTCAGGCGGACAGCAACGGGGGCCAGGCTGAACTTGGCCTCGGGGCCGTTCTTCGGCTTGCCCAGATGGCTGCACAGGATGACCTTAGCGCCGTCGGCAATCAGCTTCTTGATGGTCGGCAGTGCGGCGTTGATGCGGTTATCGTTGGTGATAACGCCGTCCTTCATCGGGACGTTGAAGTCGCAGCGAACCAGTACGCGCTTGCCGGCGTAGTTCTCATCGTCAATGGTCTTTTTACCCAAACCCATAGTAAAAGCTCCTCTCGGTATGTTTCACATTTTTGGCGGGGCGCACCGCGCCCCAAGGGGTTTATCCTTATTATACGCATAAAACCGAAAATGCGCAAGTGTTTTTGATATATTTTTAACCGCTTTGGGCGGCTGTGCCTGTAAATTTTTTGTGTATGGCCTTATTGGCCGCCAAGCTCCCGCCGGGTGACGGCCGCTTTGCGCCGGGCGCGATGCTCTGCGCCGGGGCAAAGGTTGCGCACGCGGGGCATTTATACTATAATGTAAGGGTCGATGCTCGTCATCGACCCGGGAGCTTTGCCGCAACCACGCCGCCAGACACATCCCCCCACAAGGAGCCGCCATGAAACAAAAACCGCCCCGTTGGGTACAGATCATCGCCGCTGTGCTGCGCCGCTATCTGGCGCTGGACATGACGGTCTACGCCGGATCCGCCACGCTGTTTCTGCTGACGGCGTCCTTCCCGCTGCTGATGTGGGTGCTGATGCTTGTCAACCTGGTGCTCGGCTTCTCGGTAGAAGGCGTCGCCGAGCTGCTGGCGGACTTCCTGCCGCAGATCCCCGAGATACAGACTGCCATCCTCGGCCTTTTGCAAAATTTAAGCGGCCAGTCTGCACAGTTTGTGGCGTCGCTGGCTGTGCTGACGACCATCGTCTCGGCGTCGGGCGGTATGAACGCACTGCAGATCGGCCTGCAAAGGCTGACGCCCGGCTCGCACCGGACGTTTTTGAACCGCCTGCTGGCGATTGGCTACACCTTCGTGTTTGAGCTGCTGCTTTTGGTTATGCTGGCGCTGCAGGGCATGCACTCCCTGTTTGCGCGCTTTGCCGATACATTGCCGTTTTTTCGCCATTACGCGGCCATTGTGGCCCCGCTGCAGCGGGTGGCCAGCATTGGCCGGATCGTCTCGGTCCCGCTGCTGTTCGGGCTGCTTTTGCTGATTTACACCTACGTCCCCGGCGGGCGGCGCACGCCGCGCAGCCAGCTGCCGGGCACGATCTTTGCAACGGCGGGGTGGCTGGTCTTCTCCCGTGTGTTCTCGTTTTACATCCTGCATTTCTGGCGTCTGTCGTATATCTACGGCTCGCTGACGGCGGTCATTCTGATTATTTTGTGGCTGTATGTAATCATCAATCTTCTGTTCATTGGGGCCGGGATCAACGCGGAGATGAACGGAAAAGCGGAGCAATGACCGCGGCGGCATGAGGGCATGCCGCCCTACAGCGCACCGTATCGTCAGATGTAGGGCGGGGTGCCTTCACCCCGCCGCAGTTTTCCGCTGCCTGCCGTAAACAGGCAATCTCCGCACACGCGCCCCTCATCCGTCTGCGGGCGGGGCCGCAGACACCTTTCCCCGAAGGGGAAGGCTCCGCATCCATAAACAAAATCTGCCGACCCAACATCGGGTCGGCAGATTTTGTTTAGTGCAAATTACCGCTTAATATCGTAATTCATGTTCATCAGGTTGCGGATGCTTTCGACGTCGTCGGTAATGTTGGCGTCGCCGTGGATGGTGTGCTTGATGGCGCTGGACGCCACAGCAAAGTTGACCATGTCCATCGGCTTGTAGTCGTGCATCATCGCGTAGATCAGGCCGCTGGCAAAAGCGTCGCCGCCGCCGACACGGTCCAGAATGTTGAAGGTGTAGAGCTTGGACTCGAAGGTGTGCCCCTCATACCACATGAATGCCTTCAGGCTGTTCTCACTGCCGGAGTGGACGTAGCGCACATGGCGGGCAATGCACTTCAAATTCGGGTAGCGGTCAATGAAATGCTGGAAGATCTCGTCCTCCTGCTCATAGCTGGGCTGCAGGGGCACGCCGTCCTTCCAGTCGCCTTTGGAATGATCCTCGTCGTCCTTCCACAGGTGGTACGGCTCAATGCCGAACAGCACATCGACATAGGGCAGGCACTGGGTGCAGTAGTCGCGGGCCTCCTCCCAGCTCCAGAGCGTGGAGCGGAAGTTGCCGTCAAAGCTGACGGTCAGGCCCTTCTCCTTGGCGACGCGCAGGCAGCGCAGGATGAAATCCGCACAATTTTTGTTCAGTGCCGGGGTGATGCCGGACAGGTGCAGCCAGTCAAAGCCGTCGAACAGCTCGTCCAGATCGACCTTCGTCAGGTCGTACTCGGTCAGGGCGCTGTGCATACGGTCATAAATGACCTTGCTGGGGCGGATGCCGTAGCCGGTCTCCAGATAGTAGGTGCCCAAACGGTGGCTGGGGGTCTCCTCTTTGGTGGAGAGGATCATCGGCGTGCAGTGTACGTCGTTGCAGCGCAGCCAGCGCACAGCGCTTTTGCCCAGAGAGTTGTTGGGCACGACGCTGAAGAAGGTGGAATCCACGCCGAGGTTCGCCAGCGCCAGCGCGATGTTGGCCTCGCTGCCGCCGTAGCTGGCCTCGAAGGAGGAGGCCATGCGGATCTTCTCATAGTTCGGCGGGGTCAGACGCAGCATCACCTCGCCGATGGTGATGAATTTCTGCGGGCTGTCGTTGCCCATCAGGATCGGATTGCTGTGTTCCATTTGGAATTCCTCCTGTTTTTGCCGTATTTTGTTAGTCTATATTGTACGACATAAGGGGCAGATTTGCAAGCCGAAAAGCGCAAAATTTGTGCGGTTAGTTTTTTAACGAGGAATGTAGGCGGCGTCCCCGACGCCCCGCGAAGAAAGCCTCCCTTGTCAAAGGGAGGTGCCGAGCGCAAGCGAGGCGGAGGGATTCCTGGCCGTCTGCGGGTGTAACGGGCAATCAGGCAAGGTCCGTCGGAATCCCCCAGTCCGCTGACGCGGCCAGCCCTTCGGGCCCGGGCCCCTCTGTCGCTCCGCGACATCTCCCCACACTGTGGGGAGTCACCCTTTGACAAGGGGGCCTTTTTTTGCGCGGGCGAAGCCCGTTGCAGGCAGCATAGCAAAGCCGCGGGCCGGGCATGCCCGGCCCCTACAGGGCAGTGATTTAAAGCAGGGGCCACCCGGAACCCGGCATCTGCCGGAAATTACATCTCTCTCTCAAACTTATCGATCTTCCCGACCTTGCCGATGACCGCGACGGTATCCCCCTCTTTAAAGGTATAATCGGCGGAGAACTCCACGTTCGTCTGCTGGCCATGCTCGACGGCGATGATGTTGATGCCGTAGACCTTGCGCAGATCCAGCGTCCGCACACTCTTGCCCAGCATCCTGCCGCCCACCGTGATGCGCCGCACCTCGACGCCGTCGCCGAGGGCGATGTAGTCCAGCAGATTGCCCGAGATCAGCCGCTTGCCGATGCGCACGGCCATGTCGGCCTCCGGGTAGACGACCTCGGCCCCGAGACGCTTGAGCACCTCGCCGTGCACCTCACTGGCGGCCTTGGAGATGACGTGCGGCACGCCCAGCTTTGTGACGAGCATCGTCGTCAGGATACTGATGTCGATCTGTTCACCGATGCAGATCGTGACCGTGCCGCAGTTCTGCATGCCGGTCTCCTTCAAAGAGGTCTCGTTCAGCTCGTCGATGACAAACGCATAATCGGTGTAGCCGCGCACGGCCTTGACCTTTGCCTCGTCCTTGTCAACGGCAATGACCTCCTTGCCGGCGGCGGCCAGCGTCTTGACCAGCGCCGTGCCGAACCGGCCCAGGCCGATGACACCGTAGCTTTCGGCGGAACTTTTCATTTTATCAAACATATGTGTACCCTTTCTGCGCCGCGCCGGGCGGCAGAGTATGTAGGGGCGCATTCTATATGCGCCCGCGGAGCCGTGCCTGTGGCAGGCGGGCACGGGCGGATATGGAATCCGCCCCTACGGTGGTTGCCTTGCGGCTTCGCATTTACCCAATCGTAATGGCTTCTTCGGTATAGCGGGCGGTGGGCTCGGGGCGCTCCACCCAGAGGGAGAGCAGCGTCACCGCGCCCACGCGGCCAATGAACATTGTCAGGATCAGAACCACCCGACTGGCAGGGCATAACTCCGCCGTGATGCCGGTGGAAAGCCCCGCTGTGCTGTAGGCCGAGATCTGCTCAAACAGCAGGCGGCCAAAATCGAGCTGCGGCTCCAGCACGCAGAGCGCAAACGTGCCGCAGCCCACGACCATCAGCCCCATCAGCATGATGGTCGCGGCCTTGGACAGCGAGCCGTCCGGCAGACGCCGGTGGAACCCGCCGAGCCGCCGCTTGGAGAAGATGGACCGCACCTGCTGCATCAGCACAAAAAACGTTGTGGTCTTGATGCCGCCGCCCGTCGAGCCCGGCGATGCGCCGATGAACATTAAGATCATGATGACCAGCAGACCCGCGTTGCTCATGCTGCCTAAATCCACGCTGGAAAAGCCCGCCGTGCGGGCCGTCATGCTCTGGAAAAGCGCCGCCAGCCAGCCCATGTGGTCGGTCAGCTGCAAAAGCACCGCGCCGCCCACCAGCAGCACCGCTGTGGTGGAGAGCACGACCTTGGTGTGGAACGTCATTCTGCGGAACTGCCCGCGGCAGCGCCCCACGTCCAGAATCACCATGAAGCCGATGCCGCCCACAATGACGAGCACATCGGTGACGAGGTTCAGCAGCAGATCGTTCCGATAGGGGATCAGGCTCTGCCCGCCGCCCAGTGCGTCAAAGCCCGCGTTGTTGAAGGCGGCAATCGAGTGGAAAATGCTCAGCCACACCGCCTGCAGCGGCATGTGATCGCGGGCAAACGAGGGAAAGCTGAGCACCGCACCGGCGACCTCGCAGATCAGGGTCACCAGCAGGATGGCCCGCACAAGGCGCACCATGCCCTCCAGGCTCTCGACGTTCAGTGCCTCCCGCACGAGGGAGCGGCCCTTTAAGCTGATGCGCCGCCCGGCGACCAGCGCCAGCCCCATGCCGATGGACGCGACGCCCAGACCGCCGATCTGTATCAAAATCGCAATGACAGCCTGCCCGAACAGGCTGAACGTGTCGCCGGTGTCCACCACGACCAGCCCGGTCACACAGACGGCGCTCGTTGCGGTAAACAGCGCGTCCAGCGGGCCGACGTGTGCGCCGGGGTGTACGGCAAACGGCAGCATCAGCAGCGCCGCGCCCAGCAAAATCAGCAGCGCAAAGCCCACGGCAATGATGCGCGCCGGGGGCTGATTTTTCAAAAATCTGGCAATGGCATTGTGTATGGCGCTGCGTAGCTGCTGCATGGCCGCCCTCCGATAAGCAAATCCGATAAGCAAATATAAAAGCGGCGGGCCCTCCGATTGCTGGAAAAGCCCGCACAGTCCCGCGGAAAAACGGGTCATTACCTCACTATAGCATGAATGCCGCACAGCGTCAAGGCGCTTTTTTGCCCTGCATGCCTTGCGCTTTGCGCCTAAATGCGGTATAGTTTAAATAACTAGAAACCTGAATCAGGAGAAACCGAATGAAACAACAAACAAAGGGCGGGGCTTTGCACAGGCTCTGGCAGGCGCTGCCGTGGCTCTGGATGGCGGCGGCGTATCTGTTTGACCTGTGGTACCAGCTTGTGCCCGGCAAATGGATCGTCGATTCCGACCTCGCGTCGGAGATGATCCTCTCCGACCTGCTCAACAAAGAGGGCAGCATCATCAGCCACAACTGGTTCTACTCCACGGAATTGAAGGTCGTCAACCTGCAATGGTTCTACCGGCTGGGGCTGCTGCTTTTCCCGGATGACTGGCATCTGGCGCGCGCGTTCGGCATGGCCGTCACGCTGGCACTGTACGCGGCGTGTATGCTGTTCTTTGTCAAATGCGCCAGGCTCGGGCGGCCCGGCCTCTGGATGGTGGGCACGCTGCTGTGGCCGTTCGGCCAGCACTATCTGGTCTACGCCATCTACGGCGGGTACTACCTCGTCTATACCTTCTTTTATATGCTTGTGCTGGCGCTGGTGCTGCGCAGCCTCGACGCCGACAAAAAGCACTGCGCACTGCAATGGCTCGCGGCCTGCATCGCCACGGCCATCGCGGGCATGAACGGCGTCAAGCAGCTTATGGTGTTCCACGCGCCGCTCTGCATTGCCGCGGCGATCCTGCTGGTGCTTGCACTGCACGACAGCGGCACGTCCGACTGGAAAACGGCCCTGCAGCACTGCCGCCGTCAGGTGCGGCTGTTTGCGGCGTCGCTTGTCACGGCGGTGGCCGGTGCGGCGGGGTATTTCATCAGCAACAGCGTCATGTCGCGGCTGTATGATTTCAAGTCCTACAGCTTCATCGTCTGGGACCGCGACGAGAACTGGTTCACGCTGGACCGCATCCTGATGGACTTCTTCCATGAGTTCGGCTACCAGAACGGCTCCGGCATCTTCCACTTCGGCGGCATTGCGGCGGGCATCGGTCTGCTGCTGGGCGGGTGGATGTTCTTCTGCATCGTGCGGCTGCTGCTGCGGCTGAAAAAGCTGGAGACGAACGACCAGCTGCTTGTGCTGCTGCTCGTCGCCATGCTGGCGGTCTGCGGCATCTCCTACACCTACTTCCACGAGTATTACCTCTACTTCTGGCTCATGAACATGCCGGTGGCCGTTGCGGTCATGGCGGTGGAGCTGAAGACCGAGGACTTCCGCCTGCCCGGCGCGCGGCAGCTGCTGGGTGTGGTGCTGGCAGGCTGCTTCACGGTCTGCGCCGTCAACACCGTCCGGCAGGAGATCGAAAACCCGTATCTCGCCCACAAGGGGCTGGACGCCGCCGCCGACTGGCTGGTGGACAACGGCTACACCGAAGGCTACGCCACGTTCTGGAACGGCAACGCCATGACGGAGCTGACGAACGGAAAATTGGACGTCTGGACGCTGCAATCGCTGGATGAGGACTATGTCCCCAACTGGCTGCAGCGCAAGGACCACCTGACCACCGACCCGCAGCACCCGTTCCTGCTCATCGACACCGAGACCGACGGCCCGGCGGAGAGCGCGGGCCTTGTGCAGAACGGCGAATGCACCGAGGTCTACAACGACGGACGGTTCGTCATCTATGACTTCGCCGGCGCGGACGCCGTGCATGCGGCGGCGAAGTGACCCCCCTTGGCCCCCTCTGGGAGGGGGCTCCCGCCGCAGCGGGTGGGGGAGAGAACCTTGCGGCGACCCGAAATATTTCGGGTCATGGCAAGGCTCTCTCCCTCCGGCCCTGCGGGGCCACCTCCCTCGCAGAGGGAGGCAAGAAGACTAAACAAATCCAACCCCATTACATATATAAATAAAGGAGTGTTCTTATGCGTTACTGCAAAAAATGTACGATGCCCGACACCCGACCCGGGATCACCTTCGACGCGGAGGGCGTGTGCAGCGCCTGCCGCCACTACGAAGCCCGCAAAAATGTGGACTGGGATGCCCGCTTCAAGGAGTTCGAGGCCTACTGCGACAAGTACCGCGGCATGAACGGCCCCGGCGGCTATGACTGCGCCGTCGCCGTCTCCGGCGGCAAGGACAGCCACTTCCAGGTCTGGATGCTGAAAGAGGTCATGCACATGAACCCCATCCTGTTCAGCGTCGAGGATAACTTCCCCATGACGCAGGCGGGCATCCACAACCTCAAGAACATCAGCGAGGAGTTCGGCTGCACGATCATCTCCTGCAAGCCCAACATCAAGGTGCAAAAGACGCTGATGCGCAAATTCTTTGAGAAGTACGGCAAGCCGACCTGGTACGTGGACCGCCTGATCTACACCTTCCCGCTGCACATGGCCGCCAAGTTCAACACCCCGATGCTCTGCTACGGCGAGAACGTCAGCTTTGAGTACGGCGGCAACGCCGATAAGGAGACCTACTCCGCCATGGGCCAGATCGAGAACGGTGTCGCCGTCGGTATGCCGATGGAGGAACTGCTGGGCGACGGCGTGACCGAGAAAGACCTCTCTCTGACGCTGGCCCCCAGCGCCGAGGAGCGCGCCAAGCTCGACCCGTTCTACATGAGCTACTTTGTGCCCTGGAACAGCTACAAGAACTACCAGATCGCCAAGGCCCACGGCTTCCACGACCTGACCCACGAGTGGGACCGCACCCACCACGCCGAGAACTTTGACCAGATCGACTCCCGCGCCTATCTGGTGCACAGCTGGCTCAAGTATCCCAAGTTCGGCCACGCCGCCGCCACCGACTACACGGCCCGCTACATCCGCTACGGCATGATGACCCGCGAGGAGGCTATCCCCATCATCAAGGAGCGCGACGGCAAGCTCGACCCGCTCTGCGTGCGTGACTTCTGCGAGTTCTGCGGCTACACCGAGACCGAGTTCTGGGCCATTCTGGACAAGTTCTACAACCGCGACCTGTTCGAGAAGAACGAGTACGGCGAGTGGCAGCTCAAGCACCCCATCTGGGAGGAAAACAAGTAATGGTACGTCATGTTATTTTGTGGAAATTAAAGGAGATGCCCGACGCCGAAAAGGCCGCCGTCAAGGCCGGCATCAAGGAAGGGCTGGAGGGTCTGGCCGGTAAAATCCCCGGCCTGCTGGATGTCCGCGTCTACACCGACGCCCTGCCCAGCTCTGCCAACGCTGACCTGATGCTGGACACGACCTTCACCGACGCCGCCGCGCTCAAAGGCTACTCCACCCACCCCGCCCACGTCGCCGTGGCGGACGGCAAGGTAAGACCGTACACCGCGGTAAGGACGTGCTTGGATTTTAACGTGTAAGTAAGCACAAAATAAACTGTAGGGGCGGATTCCATATCCGCCCGTGGACGCTTCCGCAGCTGCGGACTCTGCGGGCGCATATAGAATGCGCCCCTACGGCATAACGGAGGAATAACCATGACTACCTTTATCCGCGGCGGTCTCGTCCATGACGCTGTCCACCGCGAGGCCTGCAAGGCCGACATTCTGCTGGCCGACGGCAAAATTGCCGCCATCGGAACCGATTTGACCGCCCCGGCGGACGCCGTGGTTTTCGACGCCGACGGCCTTGATGTATTCCCCGGCTTTGTGGACGCGCACACCCATATCGGCCTCGACGGCTACGGCATCGGGTATGAGGGCTGCGACTATAACGAGATGAACGACATCTGGACGCCGCAGCTGCGCGCCATCGACGGCATCAACCCGCGCGACCCCTCGCTGGCCGACGCGCGTAAGGCAGGCGTGACCTGCGTCTGCACCGGCCCGGGCAGCGCCAACGTGCTGGGCGGCACCTTCCTGGCAATGAAAACCGTCGGCGAGCGCGTGGACAACATGATCGTCCGCGACCCCGTCGCCATGAAGTGCGCCTTTGGCGAGAATCCCAAGCGCTGCTACCGTGACAAGTGCGACTCCACCCGCATGTCCACGGCGGCGTTCCTGCGCGGTGCACTGATGCAGGCGCGGGACTACGGCGCGCGCAAGCAGGCGGCCAACGGTGACGTGACCAAAATGCCCGCCTACAACCAGAAGCTCGAGGCCCTGCTGCCGGTGCTGGCGCGGGAGATCCCCTTAAAGGCCCACGCCCACCAGGCCAACGACATCTTTACGGCGCTGCGCATTGCGCGGGAGTTCGACCTGCGCCTGACGCTGGAGCACGTGACCGAGGGGCATCTCATTGCGGACGAGCTGGCAAAAGAAAAGGACGTGCCGATGGCTGTCGGCCCGAGCCTGACGTTTGCCAGCAAGTTTGAGCTGCAGAACAAATCCTGGAAAACCCCCGGCGTGCTGGCCAACGCGGGCTGCCACGTGTCCATCATCACAGACAACTCGGTCATTCCGCAGCAGTATCTGCCGCTCTGTGCAGGCATGGCGGTCAAGGCCGGCATGGACCCGTTCGACGCGCTGAAGGCCATCACCATCAACCCGGCGGAGCACATCGGCGTGGCCGACCGCGTCGGCTCGCTGGAGGTGGGCAAGGACGCGGACGTCGTCATCACGAACGGCTGCCCCTTCGAGGTCATGACCGAGGTGCGGGCCGTATTTATCGACGGCGTGCAGGTTGCGGAATAACACCCCTTGCAAAATGATTTTCCTTGTGCTATAATACCCGCATACGGCAAAGGCGCCGTCTGATAGCATTGCTATCGGACGGCGCCTTTTCATTTTGATACAGAGCCGATTGGAGTGTAAAGAATATGGAAAAGATTCCCCGCCATGTGGACATTGATTACAGCAAATACGCCCCCGATATCCCGGAGGACCAGCGGGAGGCCTACTATGGTCTGCCCAAGCACGTGCAGTTCTGCAAGGAATGCGTCATGAGCAACCAGAAGCCCAACTCCTGCTATGAGTTTGAGCATACGATCAACTCCATCAAGAAAACGATGGTCATTCAGGATGACGGGGTCTGTGATGCCTGCCATGCCTGCCACAACAAGGCCAACGGCCATATCGACTGGGCGCTGCGCGAGAAGGAGCTGCGCGAGCTCTGCGACCAGTACCGCAAGAACGACGGCAGCTATGATTGCCTTGTGCCCGGCTCCGGCGGCAAGGACAGCTTCTACGCCGCGCACCTGCTGAAATACAAGTACGGTATGCACCCGCTGACCGTCACCTGGGCCCCGCACATCTACACGCCCTGGGGCTGGGAGAACATGCAGGCGTGGATCCACGCGGGCTTTGACAACTACCTGTGCACCCCCAACGGCATGACCCATCGCCTGCTGACCCGCCTTGCGACGGAGAACCTGTTCCACCCGTTCCAGCCGTTCATTCTGGGCCAGAAGCAGCTGGCACCCAAGATGGCCGCGAAGTTCGGCATCCCGCTGGTGTTCTACGGCGAGAACGAGGCCGAGTTCGGCAACCCGATTGCCGACAACAACTCCGCCCTGCGCGACGAGCACTTCTTTGCGGTCAACGACTACGACCACATTTATTTGGGCGGTGTCAGCCTGCGCCAGCTGGAGGAGGACTACAAAGTGGACAAGGCCGATTTGGCCATCTACCTGCCGTCCGAGACCTCCAACCTTGAGAAAAACCACATTCAGGTGCGGTATCTGGGCTATTACGAGAAGTGGCATCCGCAGGGCGCGTACTACTACAGCGTCGAGCACGGCGGCTTCCGCCCCGCGCCGGAGCGCACCCAGGGCACCTACTCCAAGTACAACTCCATCGATGACAAGATCGACGACTTCTTCTACTACACGACCTACATCAAGTACGGCATCGGCCGCACGACCTACGACGCCGCGCAGGAGATCCGCAACGAGGAGATCACGCTGGACGAGGGCAAGGCGCTCTGCAAGAAGTTTGACGGCGAGTACCCGGACCGTTTTGAAAAGGAAATCTTCAAATATCTGTCGCTGGACCGCCAGCACTTCCCCTGGGCCAGCCAGCTGTTTGAGCAGCCCAGGATGGACCGCGACTACTTTATGGACCTGGCGGACCGCTTCCGCTCCCCCCACATCTGGAAGTGGGAGGACAATATGTGGAAACTCCGCCACACCCCCTACGAGGGCGACAGCGAGGTACTGTGGGGCGACCCGAGGGGGACGCACCACGAAATTTGAGCGAAAAGGCTTCCCCATTGGGGGAAGCTGTCCGCGAAGCGGACTGATGAGGGGTGGACTTTCCGCGGCAACCCTTTTGCGGGCAATCGCGGCAAACGCGCCCCTCATCCGGCCTTGCTTCGCGCGGCCACCTTCCCCCACAGGGGAAGGCTTTAGAAAGGTTCAGCTATGAGCAAAAAAATACGACTTATCGCAAGATTGGACGTCAAGGACACCAACCTTGTCAAGGGGATCCAGCTCGAGGGACTGCGCAAGCTGGGCGACCCGAATGCGTTTGCCAAAGAATATTATGAGGCCGGGATAGACGAGCTGCTCTATATCGACATCGTCGCCAGCCTGTACAACCGCAATAATCTAAGTGATATTGTGCGCAAAACAGTCGATGATGTGTATATTCCCGTCTGCGTGGGCGGCGGGCTGCGCAGCGTTGAGGATGTGCGCCACATCCTGTCGATGGGTGCGGACAAGGCGGCCATCAACACGGCGGCCATCAAGCGCCCCGAGCTTATCACCGAGGTTGCCGAGGCGTTTGGCAGCCAGTGCATGGTGCTGTCGATTCAGGCCAAGCGCAGCCGCACCTGGCCCGGCAAGTGGGAAGCCTACTACGACAATGGCCGCGCCCACTCCGGCTATGACGTCGTCGAGTGGGCCAAGCGCGGCGTGGCGCTGGGCGCGGGCGAAATTCTGCTGACCAGCGTTGACAACGAGGGGTTACAGCAGGGTATGGACCTTGAATTGATCGAGGCCGTGACGAAAGCCGTGAACGTGCCGGTCATCTGCGGCGGCGGTGTCGGCTGCGGCGACGATATTGTGGACGCCGCCAACGCGGGCGCGGACGCCGTGGCCTGTGCCGCTGTGCTGCATTACAAAAAAGAAACCGTGACGGAGCTGAAAGAGGACATCCGCGCGGGCGGGGTGGAGGTGCGCCAGGTATGAAGGTAACAGTGATTGACTACGGCCTGTCCAACCTGTTGAGCGTCCGCCATGCGTTTGCCCACTTTGGGGCCGAAACGCTGCTGACCAGTGACCCGGCGGACGTGCTGGCCGCGGAAAAGCTGGTGCTGCCGGGCGTCGGCGCGTTCAAGGACGGCATGGACGGTCTGGCACGGCTGGGGCTGATCGAGCCGATTCGCCAGAAGGCCGCCGCCGGTACGCCGCTGCTGGGCATCTGCTTAGGAATGCAGATGCTGTTTGACGAGTCGGAGGAGTTCGGCCTACACAAGGGCCTTGGGCTTATTCCGGGCCGTGTGGTAAAGATCCCCGACACGGACGTGGACGGCCATCCGCAGAAGGTGCCGCACATCAGCTGGGACCCGCTCTACCCCGGCGGCGGGCGCACGGATTTTTCCAGCACGGCGCTGGCCGCGCTCAAGCCCGGCGAGGAGTGCTATTTTATCCACAGCTACGAGGCCAAGCCCGTCCACGATGAGGACCGTCTGGCCGACACCGTCTACGGGGGGCGCGAGATCTGCGCCGCCGCCAGCCACGGCAGCGTCCTCGGCTGCCAGTTCCACCCGGAAAAATCCGGGGCGGTCGGGCTGAAAATTATTGAGGAGTTTTTGAAATGACCGAGCGGTAGGGGCCGGACATGTCCGGCCCGGGGCTTTGCCATAAAAGCCGGCTTGCCGTACAGTTGCGGGCCGGGCATGCCCGGCCCCTACATAGCAATCATTTACAACGCCCTGTGCGATTCCGCACAGGGCGTTGCTTTTTCCCCCGCAATAGGCTATAATGTACCTTGTATAAATGTGCAAAGGGGAATTGCTATGTCCTGTGACTTGCTCGTCGGCTCCACCGGGTTTGTGGGGGGCAACCTGCTGGCCAAACATACCTTCGCCGCGGAATGCCACAGCAGTGACATAACCGCGCAGTACGGCACGCGCCCGGACCTCTGCGTCTACGCGGGCGTGCCGGCGGCCATGTTCCTGGCCAACGCCGACCCGGAGGCCGACCTTGCCGTCATGCGTGCCGCGCGGGAGAATATCCGCCAAATCGCGCCCAAAAGACTTGTCCTGATTTCCAGCATTGCCGTGCTGGCAGACAGCCGCGGCGTCTATGAGGACAGCCCCGCGCAGGACACCGAAGCTCTGCCCGCCTACGGCAAAAACCGTCTGCAATTGGAGCGCTGGGTGCGCGAGGACTTCCCCGACGCGCTCATTGTGCGCCTGCCCGCACTGTACGGCGCCGGCATCAGGAAAAATTTCCTCTTTGACCTGCACACCATCACCCCGGCCATGCTCAGGCCGGAAAAATACAGCGAGCTGGCGGCAAAATCACCGCTTGTCAAATCAGCCTACACGCTGGCGGACAACGGCTTTTACAAGCTGAACGGCACCGCCGACCCGGCAGCGCTGCGCGCCTTTTTTGCAGCCAACGACTTCAACGCCCTGGCCTTCACCGATGCCCGCAGCCGCTACCAGTTCTATAATTTAGGCCGTCTCTGGTCGGATATGGAGGCTGCCCGCGCCGCTGATGTAAAGCTGCTGCACCTCTGCACGCCGCCGGTCTCCGCCGCCGAGGTCTACACCGCTGTGACCGGCAAAGCGGACTGGCACAATGAACTGCCCAAGCCCCCGTTTGACTACGACCTGCGCAGCCGCCACGCGGCGCTTTTGGGCGGCAGCGGCGATTATCTTTGCACAAAACAGCAGGAATTGGATGATATTACGCGCTTTATGCGCAGTTGGAGGGATTGACCCATGCCGAGCTATCAGCTTGCCATCTCGAACATTGCATGGCAGAAGGACGATGACGAAACCGTATACGCGGCCATGCAGCAGGCGGGCTTCACCGGCCTGGAGCTGGCCCCGACCCGCATTTTCTCCGAAGCACCGTATGAAAACCTGACGAGTGCGCTGCTGTTCGGCGGCTACCTCAAAAACCGCTGGGGTTTCTCGGTGCCCAGTCTGCAAAGCATCTGGTACGGCCAGAAGGGCAATATCTTTGACCCTGCCGACACCGAGCACCTGCTGGATTACACGGCGCAGGCGTTCCAGTTTGCCCACAGCCTGAACTGCCCGTCGCTGGTGTTCGGCTGCCCGAAGAACCGTATGCGCCCGCTGGGGGCCAACGATGCCGCCGCCGAGGCGTTCTTCATGCAGGCGGGCAACCTAGCCGCGCGGTACGGCGTGCATCTGGCGCTGGAGGCCAACCCGCCGATGTACACGAACTACCTGAACGGCACCGCCGACGCCTTTGCGCTCGTCAAGCGGCTGGACAACCCGGGCTTGTCGGTCAATCTGGACCTGTCCACCGTGCTGGCGCAGGGAGAGCACTTGCAGAGCTTCATCGATGATATGCAGTATGTCAGCCATGTCCACATCAGTGAGCCGGGGCTTGTCCCGATTGAGCGCCGCCCCGAGCACAAGGAGCTGGCGCTGCTGCTGGGGGCTGTCGGCTACCGCGGCTTCGTCTCCGTCGAGATGGCCCACACCGACGTGGATACGATCCGCCGCACGATGGACTATATTGCGGAGGTGTTCGCATGATCGAGTATGAGCGCACAAACTTGAACGGCGTGCCCGACTACACGGCTGTGGAGTTTGAAGGCCGCCGCCATGACTACTGCCTGCTGATCCCCGTCATCAACGAGGGCGCGCGCATCCTGACCGAGCTGGGCCGCGCCCAGAAGGCGGGCATCGACCAGCTCTGCGACATCGTCATCTGCGACGGCGGCTCCACCGACGGCAGCATGAAGCGGGAGACGCTGGCGCTCTACCACGTCAACACGCTGCTGACGAAAACCGGCCCCGGCAGGCAGGGCGCCCAGCTGCGCATGGGCATGTATTTTGCGCTGGACCGCAATTATAAAGGCATCCTGACCATCGACGGCAACAACAAGGACTCCATCGAGGACGTGCCCGAGTTTATCGCAAAACTGCAGGAGGGCTATGACTTCGTGCAGGGCAGCCGGTTTATCCGCGGCGGCCACGCCATCAACACGCCGCCGGTGCGCTATGCCGCCGTGCGGCTCATCCACGCGCCGCTCGTCAGCCTGGGGGCGCACCAGTGGTTCACCGATACGACCAACGCCTACCGCGCCTACAGCCGCGAGTACCTGACCCACCCGGATGTCCGCCCGCTGCGCGATGTCTTTGGCGGGTATGAGCTGCTGGCGTATTTAAGCATCCGCGCGACGCAGCTGGGCCTGAAGGCCTGCGAGGTCCCCGTGACCCGCGCCTACCCGGCCACCGGCAAGACGCCGACGAAGATCAGCGGCTTCAAGGGCAACAGCAATCTGATGAAGGTGCTGCTGAATGCGCTGGCCGGGAAGTATAATCCGTAAGTTCTATTTTGCAAAGATGTAGGGGCGAGCGGTGCTCGCCCGCGGCACTTGGCGGCAGCCGCAAAGTGCCCGGGTCGATGATGAGCATCGACCCCTACAATGCCGGGGCAGATCCCATATCCACCCGGCAATCGTCCGAAGGAATGTAAAAAGGGGAAACGCTCTATGACCTACGATAAAATCATCCTCGGCGCGGGGCTGTACGGCCTGTACGCGGCGCAGAAATGCGGTGCGGCGGGCCAGCGCGTCCTTGTGCTGGAGCGCGACCCCGCGCCCTTCATGCGCGCGACCTACATCAACCAGGCCCGTGTCCACATGGGCTACCACTACCCGCGCAGCTACTCCACGGCCATCAAGTCCGCCCACTATTTTGAGCGGTTCTGCAGCGATTACGGCTTCTGCCTGCACACCGAGTTTGACCAGATCTACGCCACGAGCGCGCACTTCTCCTGGACGAACGCGGCGGAGTTCCGCCGGTTCTGCGCGGCGGCGGGCATCCGCTGTGACGACGTTGCGCCCGAGCGCTACTTCAACCCGGGTCTCTGCGACGGCGCGTTCCTGACGACAGAATACACCTACGATGCGCAGATACTCAAACGCTGGTTTCTGGAGCAGCTCGCCGCGCTGCCCAACGTCGAGGTGCTGTACAGCCACAAGCCGACGGCCATCGAAAAGGTCGGCAGTGCGTGGCGCGTGCAGGCAGGGGACATCACCGCCGAAGCGCCCTACCTGCTCAACGCGACCTATGCGGGCGTCAACGATGTACACGCCATGCTCGGCCTGCCGCCGTTCGGCATTAAGTACGAAAAATGCGAGATCATTTTGTGCACTGTGGACAAGAGCCTGAAAAACACCGGCATCACGGTCATGGACGGGCCGTTTTTCAGCCTGATGCCCTTCGGTCAGACCGGCCTGCACAGCCTGACGAGCGTGACCTTCACCCCGCACGAGACGAGCTATGACAGCGTCGCGACCTTCCCGTGTCAGCAGGAATGCGGCGGCGTGTGTAAGCCGGGCAGCCTGTACAACTGCAATGAGTGCCCGGCCAGGCCGCAAAGCGCCTGGCCCTACATGAGCCAGCTGGCCCGCAAATATTTAAAGGAAGAATACGGCTTTGCCTACCACAGCAGCCTGTTCAGCATGAAGCCCATCTTAAAGGCCAGCGAGATCGACGATTCGCGCCCGACGGTGGTCCGCGTGATGAGCGACGAGCCGAAGCTCGTCAGCGTGCTGTCCGGCAAGATCAACACGGTATACGACCTGGACGAGGTATTGGATGTATGATGCTTAAAGACAACAATTTTATTTCGGCAGTCGTCTACCTGCACAACGACGGCGCGCGCGCCGTGGAGTTCTGCCGCACCGTGGCCGCAGAGCTGGACGCCAACTTTAAACAATATGAGCTTGTCGTCGTGGACGATGCCTGCACCGACGACACGGTCAAACAGCTGCGCGCCTGGGGCAGGGAGCAGAACGCCCCGCTGACGATTTTGCACATGAGCATCTACCACGGGCTCGAGGACGCCATGAACGCCGGCCTCGACGCCGCCATCGGTGACTATGTCTACGAGTTCGACTCCACCGAGCTCTGCTACGCGCCGCCGCTCATTATGCAGGCGTACAGGGCGGCGCTGGACGGCAACGACATTGTGTCGGCCTGCCCGCGCACCGTGCGCGGCGGCAGCAGCCTGTTTTATAAGGTGTTCAACGCCCATTCCCAGAGCGCCTACCGCCTGCGCACCGACGCCTTCCGTCTGGTGACGCGCCGCGCCATCAACCGCGTCCATGCGTCCAGCACGCACCTGCCCTACCGCAAGGCGGCCTACGCGGCCAGCGGCTTACGGATGGTCGACCTGGAATTTGACGGCCAGCTGACCGTTAAGCAGAAGGGCCGGTTCAATCTGGCGCTGGACAGCCTGACGCTCTACACGAACTTCGGCTTCAAGGCCAGCGTGACCGTCACGCTCTGCATGATGGCGCTGGCGCTGGCCGAGCTGATCTATACCCTCGTCATCTTCGCCACCGGCCACCCGGTAGAGGGCTGGACGACGACGATGTTCGTCATCACCGTCGGGTTTGCGGGGCTGTTCGCCGTGCTGACCATCATCGTCAAGTATCTGTCGCTGCTCTTAAATCTGACGTTCAGGCAGCAGAAATATCTTGTGGAAAGCATTGAGAAGCTGCAAAAATAACGCATGAGGAAGTTACCGATGAAGCATTTTCGCCCGCGGCTGTCCCGCCGCGCTTTCTGGGTGCTCTGCGCCCTGCTGGTCTGCCTGCGTCTGGCGCTGACGGGCTTTCAGCAGGTGTACATCTGGGTGGGCGGTTCGCCGCTGGACGACGAGCTGATGTTCCGCGCGGCCAACCATATCACAGCCGGGCAGTGGCTGGGCGCGTATGATTATCTGACGCTGTCCAAGGCCATGTTCTTCCCGGTGTGGCTGGCACTGCTGCACGCGCTGCACCTGCCGTATCTTATCAGCGGCGCGGCGCTCTGGTGTGGGGCGGCGCTGCTGGCGGCGTTTGCGTTTTCGACGTTGTGGCGCAAAAAAGACACCGAACAGGGCCGCGTGCTGACGCTTGGCCTGTTTGCGGCGCTGGCGTTTCTGCCGTCGAGCTGGGCGGCCTACACGCTGCGCGTCTACCGGGACAACATCTTTCCGGCGCTGTGTCTGTACTTCTTTGCGGGCATGGCGGGCATGGCGCTGCGCGCGGTGTTCACGCCGGAAAAGCCGCTCTGGCCGTGGCTGGCCGCGGCGGGCGCGGGTCTGGCCTGCGGCTATCTGGACCGCGAGGACGCCGGGCTGTTCCTGCTGCCGTTCGCCGCGGCGGCCTCCGTCATTGTGGCCGTGGTACTGGCGGGCAAGCGCTGCTGGAAGGCTCTGGCCGCGCAGGTCATCCCGTATGTCATGCTCGGCGTCGGCGTGCTGACCTTCTGCACCCTCAATTACACACACTACGGCGTGTTTGCGCTGTCCGACTTTTCGGAAGGCTCCTTTGCCGCGGCCATGGGCGCGATGATGCGCGTGGACACCGACAGCACCGCGCCCTACCTCTCCGTGCCCGCCGACGCCCGCGAGAAAATTTACGACGCTGTGCCGGAATTGGAGCCGCTGGCCTACTGGCTGGAGGAGGACGCCCAGCTGCAGAATGATTTCCGCGACCCAAATCTCGACGACTACCGCGCGGGCAGCTTCTATTGGGCCATCCGCCGCGCCGCGCAGTTTGAGGGCATCTACGCCGACGCTAAGACCGCCGATGCCTACTGGCAGACTGTGGCCGATAAGATCAACGCCGCCTGCGACGCGGGCACACTGCCCAGCCGCACCGGCAGGCGCGTAGCGACGAGCCAGCCGATCTCGGCGGCTTACGTCCCTTCGACGTTGGCCGAGACCTGGAACGGCTTTTGGCATGTGCTGAGCCTGCGGGACTGTGCGCCCTATGAGACGCTGCGGTCCATCGGCACCGAGGACGACTTTGCCGCCTGGTCCGGCTACCTGCACTGCGGCTTCAACAGCGCCGCCAACGCGGGGGAGGACACGCCCTACTACAGCCCGTACCAAAAGGCGGTTTTTGCCGTCATGCAGGGCTGGACGCGGGTCTGCAGTATTTTGCTTACGGTGGGCGTGCTCTGCGCCGTGCTGTGCCAGCTGGCAGAGCTTTTGCCGCAGCGGCGTCAAAAATGCACGGCACAGACCGTTGTGCCGTGGCTGCTGCTGTTCGGCATCTTCGGCATTGCGCTGCTGCGCTGTGCCATGATCGCCTTTGTCGAGGTGTCCAGCTTCGGCATCGGCACCAGCACGATGTACCTGGCAACGGTGCATCCGCTGCTGGTCCTGTACGCATTTGCCGGGCTGCTTTTGTACGGCAGACCGAGAAAAATTGACAAATGAAGGGAGAACGCATGACAGATCTACTGGTCATCGGCGGCGGCGCGGCGGGCCTGATGGCAGCCGGGGCCGCCTGTGCCCGCGGGCTGACCGTGACCGTGCTGGAGCACAACCCAAAGGGACCGGGCCAAAAGCTGCTTATCACCGGAAAGGGACGCTGCAACGTCACAAGCGACAGCGACGTGCGGGAGTTTCTGCCCTATGTGCGGCATAACGGGCGGTTTTTGTATTCGAGCCTTTACGCTTTCCCGCCGTCGGCGGCCATGGAGCTGTTCGAGTCGCTCGGCGTGCCGCTCAAAACCGAGCGCGGGCGGCGGGTATTTCCCCGGAGTGACCGCGCCGCCGACGTGCTGGCCGCGCTGCGCGATTATGCACGCGATGCGGAATTTGTGCGCGGAAGCGCAAAAAAGCTGGTCATCGAGGACGGCGTCTGCAAGGGCGCTGTGACGGACCGCGGCGAGACGCTGCGGGCAGAAAACACGCTGATCGCCACGGGCGGCATCAGCTATCCGGCCACCGGCAGCGACGGCAGCGGCTACAGGCTGGCGCGGCAGGCGGGCCACACGATCATGCCGCCGCAGCCCAGCCTGTGCAGTCTGGTCAGCCCCGACCCGGCCTGCCGCCGCATGATGGGCCTGGCCCTGCGCAACGTCACGCTGACGCTGCTCTGCGACGGCAAGCCGCTGTTTACCGAGCAGGGCGAGGCGCTGTTCACCCACTTCGGCCTGTCCGGGCCGCTCGTCCTGTCGGCCAGCACCTACATTGAGGATATAACGAAGCACCGCTATATCTGTGAGTTTGACTTAAAGCCCGCGCTGGATGAAAAAACGCTCTATGACCGCCTGACCCGCGACTTTGCGGAGCAGGGCAGCCACAGTGCGCAGGGGGCGCTGGCAAAGCTGTTGCCCAACTCGATGCGCCCCGTCGCCGTCGAAAAGTGGGGCATCGACCCCGCCACGAAGGCCGCGCAGATCACGCGGGAGCAGAAGCAGGCGCTCGTTGACCTGTGCAAGCACTGGCAGGTGCCGGTCAGCGCGCTGGGCGATAAGGAGCACGCCGTCATCACCGCCGGCGGCGTCGATGTCCGCGAGGTAGACCCCAAGACGATGGCCAGTAAGCTGTGTGCGGGTCTGTATTTTGCCGGGGAGGTCCTCGACGTGGACGCCCGCACCGGCGGGTATAACCTGCAAATCGCCTGGTCAACCGCCGTGGCGGCAGCGCGGGCTATTGCCAAATAAAAAATAATAAATAATAAATAAAAAAGAATGTGGATTTTCTCCCTGTGGTCGAAAACAAAATCATGGTGGCGGAAATTTTCGAGCGGCGCACCGCGCCGCGATCCACCTTATTTATTATTTATTATTTTTTATCTATTATTTAATAAGGGATGATAACTATGATTTCCATCGCAATCGACGGCCCGTCCGGGGCCGGTAAATCCAGTCTCGCCAAGGCCCTTGCCAAAGACCTCGGCTATGTCTACGTTGACACCGGCGCCATGTACCGCTCCATCGGCCTGTACGCCGTCCGTGCGGGCGTTGACCCGCATGACGCCGACGCTGTCGCTGCACTGTTGCCGCAGGTCAAGCTCGGCATCCGCCTGATCGACGGTGCACAGCACATTTATTTAAACGGCGAGGACGTCAGCACGGCCATCCGCGCCGAGGAGATCGGTATGGCTGCGTCCGCCGTGGCCGCACACCCCGCGGTGCGCAGCTTCCTGCTGGACACCCAGCGCGGCCTGGCCGAAAGCCAGAACATCCTGATGGATGGCCGCGACATCGGCACGGTTGTGCTGCCCAACGCCACGGTCAAGATCTTCCTGACCGCCAGCGCCGAGGCCCGCGCCCAGCGCCGTGCCAAGGAGCTGGCCGAGAAGGGTCAGCCCGCGGACTTTGCCACCGTGCTGGCCGACATCCGGCAGCGCGACTACCAGGACAGCCACCGCGCCGTGGCTCCGCTCAAACAGGCCGACGACGCAATTCTGGTGGACACAAGCAGCATCGGCCTGCAGGAGAGCTTTGACCTGCTCAAGCGCACGATTCTTGCGCACATCTAAGGGGGCTGACGATGCTTTTATACTGGATTCTGCTGCCCATCATCTGGGTGCTGGCCCACATTCTGTTCCGGTTCGAGGTCATCGGGCGCGAGAATTTGAAGGCCGTCCGCGATGGACGCGCCTACGTCATCGCACCGAACCACATTGCCAACCTTGACCCTGTCTTGATCGCTATAACGATATTTGACTGGAAGCGGCTGCGTATTCTGGCCAAGGAGGAGCTGTTCAAAAATCCGCTGGCCGGCTGGTTCCTGCGCTGTATGGGCGCTGTTTCCATCGAGCGCGGCAAGGGCGACACCACCACCGTCGAAAAGCTGACGAACGAGTGCAAAAATGGTACGGGCATCATGATCTTCCCCGAGGGGACCCGCACAAAGACCGGCAAGCTGGGCGTGATCAAGAGCGGTGCATTTGTGATCGCCGCCGCCGCGGGTGCGGACATGCTGCCTGTGCGCATCATCTACGGCACCAAGGACGGCAGGCTGCACCTTTTCTGCAAGTTGCGCATCGTCTTTGGCGAGCCGATCCCCGCCGCGGACCTGCAGATCAGGGATCAGAGCCACAAAATGGCGGAGCTGCGCCGCATGAAGAACCGCCTGCGCGACGAGCTGGAGCAGCTGCTGGCCGATAACGCCTTTGCTGTGCGCCTGGCCGAAACGGCAGCGGAGGAACCCGCTGCACCGGACGACAAGCCGCAGCTGCCGGAATGACATTCCCCTTGGCCCCCTCTGGGAGGGGGCTCCGCCCGCAGGCGGTGGGGGAGAGAGCTTTGCCGAGGCCCGAAGCTTCGGATAAAGACACGGCTCTCTCCCTCCGGCCCTGCGGGGCCACTGCTCCCCTTCTGGCGCAAGCGCCATCTCCCCCGTTTCGGGGGAGTCTGTCTCGCAGAGGGAGGCAAGGAGTTTACAAAAGGAGCTTATCTATGGAGATCATCCGTGCCAAAACCGCCGGCTTCTGCTTCGGTGTGGACCGCGCGGTCAAGCTGACTTATGATTTATTGGCGCAGGGACGCAAGGTTGCGACCCTCGGCCCATTGATCCACAACGCTCAGGTCGTGGCCGATCTGGAGGCGAAGGGCGCTGTGACCTGCCCGGATATTGACGCCGTGCCCGACGGGTATGAGGTCATCATCCGCAGCCATGGCGTGCCCAGAAGCGTCTATGATAAAATAAGCACACGCAGCCTGGCGTATCACGATGCCACCTGCCCGTTTGTTGCAAAAATCCATAAAATCGCGATGGAAGCGGACAAAAACGGTGCGCTTTTGCTTGTTGCAGGCGACGCCGACCACCCCGAAGTACAGGGAATTGTTGGCCATACAAGCGGCCCTGTGCAGGTTTTTGCCAACCCGGAGGAGCTGCAAAAATTGCTCCCCACGCTTTTGCAACAAGAATCCATCTACGTCGTCGCGCAAACGACATTTCGCGTGGAAAGTTGGGAAAATTGCAAAGCTTTTTTAAAAAAAGAGTGTACAAAAGCCAGAATTTTTGATACAATATGTAATGCAACGTGGGCGAGGCAACAGGAAGCGGAAGACCTCAGCCAAAAATGCGATCACATGGTCGTCATTGGTGGTCATCATTCTTCCAATACCCAAAAGCTGTTACAGGTCGCCGCGCGGCATACCAAGGCCATCAACGTCGAGACTGCTGATGAACTCGACCCTGCATGGCTTGCTGGTGCGGCGCGTGTGGGCGTGACAGCCGGGGCTTCAACGCCTTCGTCTATAATTGAGGAGGTACTTAACAGTATGAGTGAAGAGATCCGTGACGACATGAGCTTCGAGGAGATGCTCAAAGCTACCGAAGCCAATGCAAATGTTTACACCGGAAAGATCGTAAAAGCCAAGGTCATCAGCGTTTCCCCGACGGAGTGCATCGTCGGTGTCGACGGCTCCAAGCACACCGGCATTGTGCCCCTGCGCGAGATGAGCCATGACCCCAACGCCAAGATGGAAGACCTTGTTAAAGAGGGCGACGAGCTGGATCTGGTTGTTGTCAAGACCAACGATCAGGAGGGTGTTGACACCCTGTCCCGCGTCCGTTTTGAGGCCCAGAAGGGCATGAAGGACGTCTCCGAGGCTGCCGAGAACGGCACCGTTATGGAAGGCGACGTCATGGAGGCCAACAAGGGCGGCGTTGTTGTCAACGTCAAGGGCGTCCGCGTCTTTGTTCCCCGTTCTCAGGCCACCATGCGCCGTGACGAGGACTACACCAAGCTGGTTGGCCAGCACGTTCAGCTGGTCATTACCGAGTGCGCAGGCCGCAAGATCGTCGGCTCCATCAACAAGGTCACTGCCGAGGCCAACAAGGCCAAGCGCGAGGAGTTCTGGGCCAATGTTGAGGTCGGCAAGCAGTATAAGGGCGTTGTCAAGAGCCTGACCTCTTACGGCGCTTTCGTTGACGTGGGCGGTGTCGATGGCCTGTGCCACATCAGCGAGCTGAGCTGGAACAACATCAAGCATCCCTCCGAGGTCGTCAAGGTCGGCGACGAGATCGAGGTCTACGTCAAGAGCTACGATCCCGAGAACCAGAAGGTCTCCCTGGGCTACAAGAAGGAAGAGGACAACCCATGGGTCAAGCTGGAGAATGAGGTTCCCGTCGGCACCGAGTTCACCGCTCCCGTTGTCTCCATCACTAAGTTCGGCGCTTTCGTCCGCATCATGCCGGGCATTGACGGTCTCGTTCATATCAGCGAGATCAGCAATGAGCGCGTGAACAAGGTCTCCGACGTGCTGAAGGTCGGTGACGAGGTCCGCGTTAAGCTGACCGCCGTTGACTTTGACCGCAAGCGCATCAGCCTGTCCATGAAGGCCTGCCTCGACGAGAACGGCGAGGACGCTGAATAATTCTTAGTCATTGCGCAACCGTATGGGGCCTGCCTGTTGTAACAGGCAGGTCCCTTTTTGTACAAGTAACCTGTAGGGGGCGGCGTCCTCGACGCCCTGCGGGCGGGCAGTGCCCGCCACTACAAACGTAAAACGGGTACATCATGCAAAAACTCAAAGACATCATCCAAAAATACTATGAGGGTCTGGCCTACCTGTTTTTCGGCGGGGTCGCAACGCTGCTGAACCTGGTCGTCTTTGCGGGCTTCCAGGCGGCGTTCGGTACAGACTTTGCCGCGGGCATCGGCAATATTCTGGACAACTGCATCTGCATCCTCTTTGCCTATTGGACAAATCGCACGTTCGTGTTCAAAAGCGCGAACAAGGGCAAGGCGGCCTGGGCGGAGTTCGGGCAGTTTGTCTCCTGCCGCATCGCCACGATGGTCATGGATCAGGTCATCATCTGGCTGGGCGTCAGCCTGCTGGGACCGCATGTCGCGTTTGCCGCGGCCAACGGCAAGCTGTGGGCCATGGGCGTCAAGCTGTTCAGCCAGGTCATCGTTATCGTGTCCAACTACGTTTTCAGCAAATTGTTTATCTTTAAAAAGAAGTAACGCATCATCCGGAAGGAGCATACCATGCTTATTTTTAAAGTGGCAAAATTTGTGCTCAAGCACCCGCTGCTGACCCATGGAGCCAGGCAGCTCGTGCACAAAAAACTACGTCCCCCAAAGGAGGCATCCCCTATGAAACAGAAAGTTCGCGGTCACGCATTCCGTCTGGTGGGGCTGATCCTGGGCATCATCGGTGCCACGGTCAGCATCACCTCCATCGTTTTCGCTGCCCTGGGCCTGCATCAGGCACGCCTGTGCAAACATTGTGAGAAAGGGGAAAATTTCCGATGAAATACACGAAGGAAGAAATGCTGAGCAAGGTCGACCACACCCTGCTCAAGCCTGAGGCAACCTGGCCCCAGATCCGGACCCTCTGCGATGAGGCCATCGCCAACCACTGCGCGTCGGTCTGCATCAACACCTGCTACGTCAAGCAGGCCGTCGAGTATATGGCGGGCCGCGTGCCGGTCTGCTGTGTCGTTGGTTTCCCCCTCGGCGCTATGGACACCAAAAGCAAGGCGTTTGAGGCTAAAACTGCCATCGAGAACGGCGCGTCCGAGGTCGATATGGTCATCAACATCGGCTGGCTGAAGAACAAGCAGTACGACGATGTCCGCAATGACATTGCCGCCGTCAAGGCTGCTGTGGGCGACAAGGTGCTGAAGGTCATCATCGAGACCTGCCTGCTGACCGATGATGAGAAGATCAAGATGTGCGACATCGTGCCCGAGGCCGGTGCCGACTTCATCAAGACATCTACCGGCTTTTCCACCGGCGGTGCGACCTTCCACGACATTGAGCTGTTCGCAAAGCACGTTGCGGGTCGCTGCAAGATCAAGGCTGCAGGCGGCATCTCCACCGTCGAGGACATCGAGAAGTTCCTCGATCTCGGCGCAGACCGCCTCGGCACCTCCCGTGCCGTCAAGCTGCTGACCTCCGGCGAGGCCGGCAGCGGGTATTAAGGGGATGCGGTGTTCCTTCTTTGCAAAGAAGGAACCGAAGAAATTCTAAACCAATAAATGCGGGAGACTGCTTTTCGTCAGCAGTCTCCCGCATTTTGTTTTGTGCAGCGGTAGGGGGCGGCGTCCCCGACGTCCCGTCAGTTGGCAGTTGCCCTCCGGGCAGGGTGTAGGGCGGCCAGCCCTCTGGCCGCCGCAAGGGGCGTATGGCCTTGTGGTGTGCATCTATTTTTAAATGGGTGTGTGGGGGGAAAAAACATGACCGCGCCAACAAACTGGAATTTTCAAATTAGTCTTTGCAAATAACCTTTGAACCTTCACCATCAATTACAATTCCCTGACGGTTGTTAATTGGGGATAGATTCAAATCCGAAAAATCAGTCATTATTTTCTCGGTAACTTTCTTAAATGGTGCTGTAAGATAATGCGGAAGAACATAGAAATCAATCAAATCAAGCCCTGCATCATCTTCTTGTGAGTAGTCCTCCGGCTTTTCATCCATTTGCTCGATATATTGGATGCTTGGAGCGCATATAATCGCACCTGCCGATTCACCAATCATCAGTTTTCCCTTTGCCAATTCTTTCTTCAACAGCTCATCTGTTCCCGTTTTACGGAGCTGGTCTATAAGGAAAAAAGAATTTCCGCCGGTAAAATATATCACATCCGCATCTTCAAAAACAGACTGTATCGTTGAATAAGCCTCCGTTGAAATATCAATTTCAGTTACGATTGCTCCCAACTTTTTGAATAATTTTCGAGCCGAGCCGACATAACCGGTGTAGCCTTCACGCAGCGAAGCTGTTGGAATAAATGCGACTTTTTTATTTTCAATTTCTTCCTTTATCAGACTTCCTACACTTGAAAAGTGCGAACATAAAAACAGTTTCATCCATATCCTCCTTAATAAATCCCGATTTATTGAACTAGGTTAAGTATATCATACTCTCCTGCAAAAGTACACCCCGCGCCCCGGTCATACCCCGCCCCCTGCGCCGCATACCTTTATAAACCATAAAAGGGGGCGTACCTATGCAAGATTCACCCATCGTACTTACCACCCTCGCCGGGCTGTCCACCGGCCTGGGCGGGCTGCTGGCTGTGCTCTGCCCGCCGTCGGAGCGTCTGCTGGCGGCCAGCGCGGGCTTTGCGGGCGGGGTCATGCTCACGGCGTCGCTGGCCGACCTGATGCCGGAGGCGCTGGCGTTTTACGGGGGCTACCTGCCGCCGCTGGCCTGCGGCGGAGCGGTTGTGTCGCTGCTGACGCTCGGGATGCTGACCGCGGGTCTGCTGGGGCGGCTCCTGCCCGAGGAAGCGGCACTGGCCGCCCACTATGGCAAAAGCAAAGACCCGGCCCGCGCCGCTGCCATGCGCACGGCACTTGTCACGGGGCTGGCGCTGCTGCTGCATAATTTCCCGGAGGGCGTGCTGACCTTCTTCGCGGGCACGGCGGATCCGTCGCTCGGTCTGCGCACCGCCGCGGCCATCGCCCTGCACAATATCCCGGAAGGACTTGCTGTGGCCGTGCCGTTTGCTTACGCAACACGCCGCCGCACCGCGGGTGTGCTGGCCGCGCTCGTCTCCGGCCTGGCCGAGCCGCTCGGGGCGGTGCTGGCGTGGCTGTTCCTGCGTCGGCTCTTCACGCCGGGCTTTCTGAACGGCACCGTTGTGCTGGCGGCGGGCGTCATGGTCTGGGTGGCACTGGCCCAGCTGCTGCCCGGTGCCCTGCACCCCGCCCACCGCACCGCGGGCATTTTGGGCGCCGCCGTCGGCTGCCTTCTCATGCTGTTAGGCATTGCGGCGCTGCCGTAAATGTGCTATACTATATTCTGTATTGATGCGAAATTTACAAGGAAAGGAACCGGCTATGAAATGCTGTGTCTGTGGCGCAGAGAGCGGGCACTACCCGCTTTGCCGTGCCTGCAACCAGAAAAAGGAGCAGGGGCTTATTATAAAATGTACGCAATGCGGCCAATGGCATTACGCTGATGCTCCCTGCCCGCAGCCCAATGCGCCGGAGTTCCTGTATGAATGCCGCAAAAGCCTGATTACAGCCAACGAACAGCAGTTTTTCAAGGCGCTAAAGGAAATTGTCCCGCAGGGATACCACGTGTTCCCGCAAATCAATCTGGCTGCGTTTATTGAACGGGTTGACAATACACCTTTCCGCAATGAGCTATTCCGCAATGTGGATTTCCTGATTACCGACGCAGCCTTTGCGCCGAAAATCGCTGTGGAGATCAACGACCCGACCCACCATGAGTACGAGCGCCGCAAGCGGGACGAGAAGGTGGCGGCAATCTGCGCAGAAGCGGGTGTCCCGATTGTCACGCTGTGGACGAACTACGGCGTAAACCGCGAGTACATGCAGAAACGCATCACGGAGACACTGGAAAATCCGCCGCAGCGTGTGGCACATCACGGCGAAAAGCCTGCCGAGCCACAGCCCCGCACTGTGGTCGAGCCGCAGCCCCGCACTGTGGTCGAACCGCAGCAGACTTGGGATGAACATGCGGCAGCGCATAATGAGACCCGCAAGAAAAAGCAGGGATGCTACGTGGCAACCTGTGTGTATGGGTCGTATGATTGCCCGCAGGTGTGGACACTGCGCCGCTACCGGGATGATGTGTTGAAAAATACGACGGCGGGGCGCTGCTTCATCAGCCTTTATTATGCGGTCAGCCCGACGATGGTACGTGTCTTTGGTAGAAATCAGGCCGTGCGACGCATGTGGCGAACGGCACTGGACCGCATAATCAGCCGCCTGAACGCGGACGGCTTCTCTGACAAGCCGTACAACGACCAGTAATTTTGTGCAAGAAAGGAGCAAGCCACATGTTGAAAAAAATCGCGGCGCTGCTCCTTGTGCCTGTGCTGCTGGCGGGGTGCAGTGCGGCAGGGGATGTCGAGACCCTGCTGCGCGCGCCGCAGCTCTCCGGCGAGAGTGCGGCCCTGCAAAAGGCGCTGAACAACTACCTGGGCGGCAGCGCAACCTTAAAGTATCCCGCCAGCGGCGATTTCCTTTCGCCGTTTGCGTTCGGTGACTGGGACGGCGACGGCACAGACGAGGCCGCCGTCCTCTACACCACCGACACGACCAGCTCCAACGTCTGGCTGGCCGTGCTCGAGCCGACGGGGGAGAGCAGCTGGCGCGTCAGCCGCGTGGTGGAGGGCCTGACCAGCGAGGTGCAGAGCTTTTCCGCCGCGCATCTCCGAGACACGTCGAGCCAGCAGCTGCTGGCAGGGTATGTCTCGCCCCAGGGCGACCAATATCTGGTTGTCTATCAATATGACGGTGATACGTTATCTACGGTCATCAGCAAGAGCTATACCGACATGATCGTCGCGGACTTCACCGGCAAGGGCGACACGCAGGACCTGGTTCTGGCTCTGCCGCCGGACACGGAGCTGGGCGGCGTCACGCTGCAGCTGCTGACCGCCAACGACGGCGAGTTCCGCTCGACCCAGACGCTGAACCTGGGCGAGGGCGTCTACAGCAGCTGCGCGGCCCTGCACGCGGGCACCGGCAGCGACGACGGCATGTACCTGGTCATGGATGCCTGGACCGGCACAAGCAGTCTGGTATCGGACATCATTCTGTATGACGAAGCAACGGGCTTTTTGCAGCCCTACCGTCCCAGCGGCATGAGCGACATCCAGCGCAGCACGCTGCGCTACCACCGCGAGCTGCTGAGCCGCGACCTTGACGACAACGGCACAGTGGACATCCCTGTGGAGATCGACGACGGCGGCACGCTGCAAACGCCGATGGACAAGCGGCTGAGCTTTCTGCTCTGGAAGGATTACACCTCGATGGCGGGCGGCAACAGCAAGTTTGGCGTCTACGACAGCGAGTATAACATTTTTATGGAACTTCCCGAGTCGATGCACGGCAACATCCTGATCCGCTCCAACCAGAGCGGCACGGGTTGGCTGATCTGCAACGCCGAGGGCACGACGGTCTACTGCGAGATGCGCGTCGTTGACCCCGCGGACAACGCGGCCACCGGCGTCGGCAACTATCTGCGCATTGCAAACATTGGCAGCCAGCAGCTGCAAGCCCGCGTTGTAACGTCGTATTATGGATTGAGCCTGGATTTCATCAGCCAGAACACGGTGCTGCTGGGATCAAATTGATACAGAAAGGGAAATCGGGTTTATGAAACGAGTTTTGGTAGTCGAAGACGAAGCCAGCATCCGCGAAATGGTAGCCCTGAACCTGAAAATGGCCGGCTGGGAGGTCGTCGAGGCCCCCAGTGCCGAGCGCGCGCTGGAACTGATGCACAGCGGGGAACACTGCGACGCGGCACTTTTGGATATTATGCTGCCGGGCATGGACGGCTTGAGTCTCTGCGAGACGATCCGCCGCGGTGACAGCGACATCGGCATTATCATCGTGTCGGCCAAAGGGCAGGAGAGCGACAAGATCCGCGGCCTGTCCATCGGCGCAGACGATTACATTACGAAGCCGTTTTCGGTGTCGGAGCTGATCGCGCGTCTGGAGGCGCTGACCCGCCGCATCCACCGCGGCAGCGGTACCGCCGCCAAGCCCGCCGAGGAGCCGGAGCAGCTGGTCAGCGGCCCGTTTGTGCTGGACGAAAAGAGCCGTATTCTGTACAAGTCCGGCAAGCCCATCGACTTGACGCAGGTCGAGTTCCAAATTATGGAGCTGTTCTTCCGCAATCCGGGTACCGCGCTGGTGCGTGAAAAAATCCTGGAAGGTGTCTGGGGCAAAAATTATTTCGGCGATGTGAAGATCGTTGACGTGAACATCCGCCGCCTGCGCATGAAGATCGAGGACGAGCCCAGCAGCCCGCAGCATATCCTCACGGTTTGGGGGTATGGGTATAGGTGGAATGCGTAAACCGGGAACGGCAGTCCGTAGGGGCCGGGCATGCCCGGCCCTCCGCCTTGCCATTACCGCCCATTTATCTTTTGCATCGTAGGGAGGGGTCTTGACCCCTCCGCGGGGTGTCGAGAACGCCGCCCCCTACATCCTTCACCGCAAACCTTCCACCAACCGCAGGGGAGGGATTCATCCCTCCCGCGCCGCTTCCGCCATCTCTCACCCCGCCCTCTCACCACCTACCAAAATCCCACAGGAAAGGAGCTCACCGCCATGCAATCCACCAGCATTATCCGCCGCTGGATACGCGGCAGCCTGCTGATCACGGTGCTGGTGCTCGTGCTGGCGGAGGGACTGTTCCTGTACTACAGCTACAACGATCTCTACGGCGGTGTCGAGCGCGCGGTGGAAAATCGTTTTTCCACCGTCGTGGGCCGCCTGCAGGCCACGGGCACGGCGGGGGACACCGCAACCACCGCCGAAAGCCGCGCCAATGTCCTGCGGCGCGTCGTCGAGCAGTTCGACGAGAAGGACAAGTTTGAATTTATGCTGCTGGACGCACAGGGCGTCATCCTGGCGACGAGCAGCGGCACAATGAACCGCGACCTGACAAACGGCACCGACTATGGCCGTGCGTTGACGTCCGCCAACGGGATCGGGTCGGCTATCTTCACGACACCCCAGGGCGAGAGGGTCATGGCCGTTACGATGCTTGTGCCCTACGCGGCGGGCAGCATCGCCGCATTGCGGATGGTCACAAGCCTGACCCTCATTGACGGCCAGTGGTGGCGCACCGTCGCCATCTGCGTTGGTCTCGGCGTGCTGGTGCTGGCCTTTACGGTGTGGAGCGGCTTGTTTTTTGTACGCTCCATCGTCCGTCCGCTCGGTGAAGTCGAGGCTACCGCCACCAAAATTGCGAAGGGTGACATGAAAGTCCGCCTGCCGGACACCCGCTATGACGACGAGATCGGGCGGCTGTGCAAGACGATCAACCAGATGGCCGAGGATCTTGCCGAGACCGAGCGGTTGAAAAATGAGTTCATCTCATCGGTCAGCCACGAGCTGCGCACGCCGCTGACCTCCATCCGGGGATGGGTCGAGACAATCAGCAATATCGACGACCCAACGAACGAAAACTACCGCCGCGGCCTCTCGATCATCGGCACCGAGACGGACCGCCTTTATACGATGGTCGAGGAGCTGCTTGACTTCTCCCGCCTGCAGAACGGCATCAAGATGAACTGCGAGGTGCTCGACTTCGTCGCCGAGGCCACCGACGCCGCGCTGTTCGTGGAGGCCCGCATCCGGCAGGAGGGGATGCAGCTCGTCTACTCCGAGCCGCCCGAGCCGTACCCGGTCTGGGCCGACCCCGCGCGGCTGCGGCAGGTGTTTGTGAATCTGTTCGATAATGCGATCAAATATTCCGAACCGGGCGGCACGATCTTCCTGACGCTGAGCCGCACGCCGGTCACGGTCAGCGCGTCCATCCGCGACCAGGGCCGCGGCATCGCGCCCGACGACTTGGAAAAGGTCAAGCAGAAGTTTTTCAAGGCGAAAAACTCGGTGCGCGGCTCGGGCATCGGGCTGGCTGTCGTCGATGAGATCGTCGGCACGCTGGGCGGCAAATTTGACATCGCCTCCACCCTTGGTCAGGGCACAACCGTCACCGTCACCCTCCCCGTCTACCACCCCGGGCAGGAGCATCTGCATGACAAGATTTAAAAAGGCTTCCCCCGTGGGGGAAGCTGTCACCGAAGGTGACTGATGAGGGCAGAGTTTGCGTCAGAACTGCTTTGCGGTTTACTGCGCGGGCTTCCCCTCATCCGGCGCTGCGGCGCCACCTTCCCCCACGGGGAAAGGCAGAAAATTTGACAAGGAGAACCATATATGTCCAAAGAATTCCGCACCTCCGTCGGCGGCCAGGCCCTGATGGAGGGCATTATGATGCGCGGGCCGGAGAAGATCTGCTGCGCCGTGCGCAAGCCGGACGGCACCATCGACCTGACCTATGACACTGTCACCGTCCACTGGTACAACAGGGTCCCGCTGGTGCGCGGCGTCTGCAACATGGCCGAAAACCTGTACAAGGGCTACCGGTATTTAATGCACGCCGCCGATATAGCGATGGAGGGTGAAGCCGAGCCCGCCGAGTCCAAGCTGGACAAATGGTTCGAGGAACACGCTACCCCCGCCGTGCAGAACGTGCTCATGACCTGCGCCGCCTTCGTCGGTGTTGTGCTGGCGCTGTTCCTGTTTACGTTTTTGCCCACGTTTTTGACCGGCCTCGTCATGAAGGTTGTCCCGCTGGGGCGCTGGCCGCGCGTCATCCTCGAAGGTGCGCTGAAAATGGCCATCTTCCTCGGGTACATGTTTCTCTGCACGCGGTTCAAGGACCTGCACCGCGTCTTTGAGTACCACGGTGCCGAGCACAAAACCATCGCCTGTTATGAGGCAGGTCTGCCGCTGACCGTTGAGAACATCCGCAGGCAGAGCCGCTTCCATCCCCGCTGCGGCACCAGCTTTATGATCCTTGTCATCATTATCAGCATCTTTTTGTATGCGGTGCTGCCGTGGACCAGCACGGGAATGCGTATTGTGTACAAGCTTTGCATGTTCCCGCTTTTGGTCGGTATTTCGTATGAAATTCTGAAATGGGCGGGCCGTTCCGACAGTGTGCTGTCCAAGATCGTCTCACAGCCCGGCCTGTGGATGCAGCGCCTGACGACCTTTGAGCCCGACGACTCGATGATCGAGGTCGCCATTGCCGCTGTGACCCCGGTCCTGCCCGAAAAACAGGAGGAAGCCCGCTGGTGAATACTGCTTATCAAAGTCTTTGCGCCCGGCTCATGATGGCCGGTGTGCCCGATGCCCGCTTTGATGCGGTGCAGCTGTACAAATTTGTCACGGGCCGTGACCCGCGCCTGGACAACGGCCCCACCCCCGACGAGGCTTCGAGCCTTCGGGTCCTGGGTGAGCGCCGCGCCGCCCGTGAGCCGCTGCAATACCTGCTGGGCGAGTGGGATTTTATGGACTTTACGCTCAAGGTGGGCCGTGGCGTGCTCTGCCCCCGCGCCGACAGCGAGGTCGTCTGCGAGGCGGCCATCGAGCTGTTGAAGGACGCAGAAGCGCCCGTGGTCTACGACCTCTGTGCGGGCACGGGTTGCCTGGGCCTGGGCATTGCCAGGCATCTGCCCGGCGCGGCTGTGACCTGTGTAGAGAAAAGCGCCGACGCCTGGCCCTACCTGACCGCCAATGTGGCGGGGACCGGCGTGCAGGCCGTGCAGGACGACATCTTTACCTATTATAATAGGCTGCCCTCCGGCGAGGCCGATCTCATTATCTCGAACCCGCCCTACCTGACGGCGGAGGAGATGGCACACCTGATGCCGGAGACGGCCAGAGAGCCTGCCATGGCGCTGGACGGCGGCGCGGACGGACTCGATTTTTACCGCCTGCTGACCGCGCATTACCGGGACGCACTGCGCCCGGGCGGCTGGCTGGTGCTGGAGATCGGCTGTGCCCAGGCCGCCGACGTGCTGGCACTGGGGGCGGCTAACGGCTGGGTCAACGGCAGCTGCCGTAAAGACTACGGCAGCAATGACCGGGCTGTTTTGCTGCAAAAACCTGAAAAAAGCTGCTGAAAATCCGATTTATGGGACACAAAACACACAACAAAATGTTGTAATTTACTCGTAAATCGTATATAATAGGTACAAACGCAAATCATAAGTATACTTGCAGATAAAAGGAGAACCGCAACATGGCAGCAAAAAAAGATACCGCACCCAAAACGGCAGCCCCCGCCGCCGATAAGAAGGCCGCGCTGGAAACCGCGTTGGCGCAGATTGAAAAGCAGTTCGGCAAGGGCGCCGTCATGAAACTGGGCGCGAACGTCACGATGCAGGTCGACGCGATCCCCACCGGCAGCCTGGGCCTGGATCTGGCGCTCGGCATCGGCGGTGTGCCCCGCGGGCGTATCGTCGAGGTCTACGGCCCCGAATCCTCCGGTAAAACGACGCTGGCACTGCAAATTCTGGCAGAGGCCCAGAAGATGGGCGGCGAGGTCGCCTTCATCGACGTCGAGCACGCCCTCGACCCGACCTATGCCGCCGCGCTGGGCGTTGACATTGACAGTCTGCTGGTCAGCCAGCCCGACACCGGTGAGCAGGCCATGGAGATTTGTGAGGCTCTCGTCCGTTCCGGTGCCATCGACGCGGTTGTCGTCGACTCCGTTGCGGCTATGGTGCCCCGCGCTGAAATCGAGGGTGAGATGGGCGACAGCCACGTTGGCCTGCAGGCCCGTCTGATGAGCCAGGCCCTGCGCAAGCTGACCGGCGTCATCGGCAAGACGAACACCGTCTGCATCTTCATCAACCAGCTGCGCGAGAAGGTCGGCGTTGTCTACGGCAACCCCGAGGTCACCACCGGCGGACGCGCGCTGAAGTACTATTCCAGCGTGCGGATCGACGTGCGCCGCATCGAGGGCCTGAAGGACTCCACCGGCGCGTTCATCGGCAACCGCACCCGCGCCAAAATTGTGAAAAACAAGGTCGCGCCCCCGTTCCGTGAGGCCGAGTTTGATATTATGTTCGGCGAGGGCATCTCGAAGATCGGTGAAATTCTTGACCTTGGCGTCAAGCTGGGTGTCGTCCAGAAGAGCGGCGCATGGTTCAACTACGGCGAGATGCGCCTGGGCCAGGGCCGCGACAACGCCAAGCAGTTCCTGAAAGACCACCCCGAGGTCTCCGACGAAATCGAGAAGATCGTCCGCGCGAACTCTGACCGCCTGCTGGCCGCCGGTAAGAAGGGTACCGTCAAGCCGCTGGACCCGAGTGAGGTCATCAAGCCCGCGGCAGCCGCTGAAGCCCCTGCCGCTCCCGCCGCCAAGACGACGGGCAGCGAGGTCGACCTCGATATTATGGTCGACGAATAAGCCATGCCGCGCTTAACGCAAATCAAGGAGACAAAAAAAGGCCGTCTGGCGCTGTTTTTAGACGGCGAGTTTGCCTTCTCGCTGGATGAGGACACCTTCGCCGCTGCCGCCCTGCACCAGGATGACGAGCTGGAGGACTGGCAGATCGAGGAGCTGCGCAAGAAAAGCGAGACCCGCCGCGCGCTGGACAAGGCCATGGATTATTTATCCCTGCGCGACCACGCGGCAGGGGAGCTGTACCAGAAGCTCTGCCGGAAGTTTGACGCCCACAGCGCTGCCTACGCCGTGGCGCGGGCGGGGGAGCTGGGGCTTTTAAACGATGTCTCGTTTGCCCGCCGCCGCGCCGCGGAGCTGCTGCGCAAGCGCAAGTCCCGCCGCGAGATTTTAAACGATCTTTCGGCCAAGGGCATTGACCGCGACACCGCCGCCGATGTGGTGGAGGAACTGTTTGCCGAGACAGACGACGGCGAAAGCCCCGAGCTGGAGACGGCCCGCGCGCTTGTGCAGCGGCAGTACGCCGCCAAGCTCGCCGCCGGTAAGCGCGACCAGGTCGCCGCCGCCCTCGCCCGCCGCGGGTTTAGCCATGCGGTGATACGGGAAGTGCTGTCCGACGACGAATAAAATCCAGCTGCCCTGTAGGGGCCGGGCATGCCCGGCCCTCGGCCTGCCGATTGCATCCCCTTGACGGTTCGCATTGTAGGGAGGGGTCTTGACCCCACCGCGGCGGCCAGAGGGCTGGCCGCCCTACAATTTTCGGCAAACATCTGCCGCCCTGCGGGGTGTCGGGGAACCGCCCCTATAATCCTGCGCAAACCATACAATATTATATTAAAGGACTACCCAATGAAAATTGCCATTATCTCCCTCGGCTGCCCGAAGAACCAGGTCGACGCCGACGTATTCTGTCACGCCCTCATCAAGGACGGCCACACTACCGTGGCTGACCCCGCCGAGGCTGACATTATCATCATCAACACCTGCGGCTTCATCGAGTCCGCCAAGACCGAAGCTATCGAGAATATCCTGATGGCCTGCCAGTACAAGCAGGAAAATCCTGACCTCAAGGTCATTGTGACCGGCTGCCTGGCTGAGCGCTACAAGCAGCAGATCATTCAGGAAATCCCCGAGGTCGATGCCGTTGTCGGCATTGGCTCCAACGCCGCGCTGCCCGCCATCGTCCGCCGCGTCTGTGCCGACGGTGCGGGCCAGACCGAGAGCTACGGCCCCAAGAGCGATATGCAGCTCGGCGGTGCGCGCGTTATCTCGACCCCGCGGCACTACGCGTACTTAAAAATTGCCGAGGGCTGCAACAATGGCTGCTATTACTGCGCCATTCCGCTGATCCGCGGTGCGCTGCGCAGCCGTGAAATCAACGACTGCGTCGCCGAGGCCCGCTGGCTGGCGGGCGAGGGTGTGCGCGAGCTGATTCTGGTCGCGCAGGACCCCACCGCCTACGGCGAGGACTGGGGCAGACCCGGCGCCATCTGTGAGCTGCTGGACCGCCTGCAGGAAATCGACGGCATCCGCTGGATCCGTATCCTGTACGCCTATCCCGAACGTATCAGCGATGCATTTATTGCCGCCATGGTCCGCAACACCAAGGTCGTGCCCTATCTCGACCTGCCCATCCAGCACTGTGATGACGCGGTGCTCAAGGCCATGAACCGCCGCGGCGGACGCAAGGAGATCGAGGACGCGATTGCCCGGCTGCGCGCGGCCATCCCCGGCATCACGCTGCGCACGACGCTGATTGCGGGCTTCCCCGGTGAGACCGAGGAGCAGTACGCAGAGCTGTGCGACTTCGTCAAGACCGTCAGGTTTGACCGCCTCGGCTGCTTCGCCTACTCCGCCGAGGAAAACACCGTGGCCGCAAAAATGCCGAACCAGATCGACGAGGAGACGAAGCAGCGCCGCGCCGATCACATCATGGAGCTGCAGGCCGAGGTCAGCGCCGAGCGCGAGGGCGAGAAGGTCGGCCATACCTATGAGTGCATCTGCGACGGTGTCGATGACGAGACCGGCATGTATCTGCTGCGCACCAAGGCCGACTGCCCCGAAATTGACGGCAACGTGCTGACCCCCGCGGACACCCCGCTGGAGACCGGCGCATTCTATAAGGTGACCATCACCGATTCCGACACCTACGACCTGTACGGCTACGCGGAAGAAAGGCTGGAGGACTAAGCTATGAATCTGCCCAATAAACTGACGATGATGCGCGTTGTTTTGGTGCCCGTCTTTATGATTTTTGCCGCCGTCTCCCACTATGGAACAGCGGACTTCAATACGGCTTATATGCTGATTGCGGGCGTCATCTTCGCCATTGCCAGCATTACGGATTTTCTGGACGGCTACCTCGCCCGCAAGAATCATCTTGTCACCGACTTCGGCAAGTTCATGGACCCGCTGGCCGACAAGTGCCTGACCACCGCGGCGTTCATTTACATGGTCACCGATCACGTCTGCTCGCCCATCGTGCTGGCGGTCATCCTGTTCCGTGAGTTCGCAGTGGCCGGTGTGCGTATGCTGGCCGCCGAGACCGGCACGGTCATTGCCGCCAACATGTGGGGCAAGGTCAAGACCGTTTTGCAGATGCTGACCATCATCTTCTACTACTTTGTCGGTGCGCTGGCCGGGCCCACGGATGTTGGCTTTGTCAGCTTTGTTACCGTTGTGCTCTGCTGGCTCTGCGGCGCGGCGACCCTGCTCTCCGGCGGCATCTACCTGTGGCAGAACCGCAAGCTGTTCATGCAGGCGAAGTAACAGCCGCCGCGCAGTAGGGGCCGGGCATGCCCGGCCCGCGGCCTTGCCATACATGCCATTTTACATCAGGTGCCGGGCCGGACATGTCCGGCCCCTACAAGGCAACGGACCCAATAAGGAGACCCCAACTTGTCAAAGCTCAATCTCCGTACATTTTTAAAATGCATCTACCGCAGGATGGCCCGCCTGGAGCGGGCCGTCCTGTTGCTGCTGTGCATTTTTGCCGTCAAGTTCGTGTTCAGCACGGCGGCGCATTTTGCCGTGCCGCTGCAAGTTGTCGATATGCTCGGCAGCGGGCGGAATCCGGTGGATGTATGGCTGCTGCTGCTCTGCTGCACGGCGGTGCTGGGCACATTCTGCCTGTACCGCCGCGCGGCGCGGGCGATTGGCGCAAAATGCACAAAAGCGGATGCCGTCATTTTAGCAGTCTGCATAGCGGCCAGCGCCGCATTCTATCTGCACGCCATGGTGGGCCGCCAGAGTCTCTACCTGTGGGACAACGCGACCTACTACAATCTGCAGGTGCGGCTGGAATCCAACTTTGCGGACGGCGTCTTTACCGGTGTCGGCTCGACCATCTACAAGACGTGGTTCAACGACTACGCGCCGCTGGTCATCAATCTGCTGGCGGAGCCGTTCTTCATGTTCACGCCGCGCACGGCCAACACGTTTGCGCTGCTCTGCGCACTGCTGATCCCGTCGCTCGTCTACTACAGTGCATGGCTTCTTCTGACGGTGCTGCGCCGAAAATTGCAGCCAAAGGCCCCGGTGCTGTTCACGGCGCTCTCTATGGCATTCGTCCTGTTGCTGCCGCTTTTGCACATTGCGCTTTACCGCGGTATGCCGGACCTGCTCGGTGTCGCGTTCGCGTTTATGCTGCTGGCGCTCGGCGTCGGGTACGATTTCAGCCAGCCGGCCCCCGCGCGGCTTGTGTCGCTGGCGGCCTTTACGGGTATGCTCATGCTGACCCGCCGCAGCTACATGTTTACCGTTGTGGCGTTCTTTTTGCTGTATGGCGTTTGGGTGTTGGCCCGCGCTGCACGCGCCCGGCAGGTTCAGACCGCCCTGCGCTTCGGCAGGTTTGCCGCGGCCTCGCTGGTCTGCGTCGGCGTACCGCTGCTGCCGATGTTCTGGCGCATCGCCAAGGCCGACTACAGTGACCGCTACGCGACCTACCAGACCGGCGGCTTTCTGGCAGAGCTGGCCAACCAGCGTGTCTATCTGGGCTGGCTCGTGTTTGCGATTATGCTGATCGGCATATTATACGGGCTGTATAATGCTAAGGCCCGTGCGCTCGCCGTTCTTGCCGCCGTCGGCGCGGTGCTGACCGTGCTGCTCGTCACCCGTGTGCAGAACATGGACGACCATCAGTCGCTGGCCGTCGCGCCGTTCTACCTGCTGGGCTGCTTCCTCTGTGCGCTGCTCGTCAGCGATTTGCCGTGGGCGTGGCCGCGCCGCATTCTGGCCGTATCGGCGGGCGTGCTGTGTGCGCTGAACTTCGGCGCGTGCAGCCAGCTGCTGCCGGTGGTTTTCCCCAGCGGATTTTACAGCGGACTGTACTTTTACGTGGACAGCCCCCGCAATGATTTACAGCAGGTTGCCGAGGTCAACGCCTGGCTGCGGGAGAACTGCACCGGCGAAAACTCCGCCTACATGATCTGTCACGGCGTAGTCTACAGCCCGGATGTGTTCCGCATCTCGGCGCTGCCGGATGAGTCCATCCGCAAAATTCTGCCCTACGGTGCCTGCAATCCCGGCAATGATGCCTTCCCGAAGGAGCTGCTCACGGCGCAGGTCGTGCTGACCTGTACGCCGTTTGACCCCAACAACCACACCGAGAAGATGAACGCGGCCTTCCTGGAAAACCAGGAAAAGTATGCGCCGTTTGAGCTGGCAGCCACCTTCGACATGGGCAACGGCTACACGATCACGGCCTACCGCCGCGTTAAAGAACCGACGGCGGCAGAGCTCGACACCTACCGCGCCTATCTGGCCGAGGAGAACGAGCGGTTCCCCTACAATTTCAGTGCTGTCTGGGACGAGCTGGCCGTGCAATTCGCAAATAACGGCTGAATCCCCCTTGCAACCGCGCCTTGCGTTGGCTATAATAAAAGCATCCCTATATAGAGGAAGGAACGTGCAAGCTATGCAGATCTTCAACACCATGACCCGCCAGAAAGAGGAGTTTGTCCCCCAGAAGGAGGGCGAGTACCGCATCTATGTCTGCGGCCCGACGGTTTACAACTATATCCACATCGGCAATGCGCGCCCGATGATCGTCTTTGACACGCTGCGCCGCTATCTGGAATACTGCGGCAACAAGGTCTACTATGTCTCCAACATCACCGATATTGATGACAAGCTCATCAAAAAGGGCCAGGAGGAGGGCACCTCGATGCAGGAGGTCGCCCGCAAGTTTGAGGCCGAGTACATCAGGGATTCCGACGGTCTGAACGTCAAGGCCCCCACCGTGCGCCCCCGCGCTACCGAGCATATCGGCGAGATCATCCACATCGTCAAGGACCTCGTGGACTCCGGCCACGCCTATGTGGCCCGCAACGGGGATGTCTACTTCCGCGTCAAGTCCGACCCCGGCTATGGCAAGCTGAGCCACCTGAACCTCGACGACCTCGAGAGCGGCAACCGTGAGCTGCGCAGCCGTATGGACGACGACCTGAAGGAGGACCCCGCCGATTTCGCAGTCTGGAAGGCCGCCAAGCCCGGCGAGCCCTACTGGGAGAGCCCCTGGGGCCACGGCCGCCCCGGCTGGCACATTGAGTGCAGCGCCATGGCCCGCAAGCACCTGGGCAAGACCATCGACCTGCACGCCGGCGGTCAGGACCTGATCTTCCCCCACCACGAGAACGAGATCGCCCAGAGCGAGTGCGCCAACGGCTGCACCTTCAGCCGCTACTGGATGCACAACGGCTTCCTGAACATCAACAACGAGAAGATGTCCAAGAGCGCAAACAACTTCTTCACGGTGCGCGAAATCGCCGACAAGTATGGCTACGAGCCGATCCGCTACTTTATGCTGACGGCTGGCTACCGCATGCCGCTGAATTACACCGTTGAGCTGATCGAGAGCTGCAAGAACAGCCTCGAGCGGATGTACACCTGCCGCGACAACCTCGATTTTGCCATCGAGCATGCCCACGGCACCGACACGGCGCTGGTGGAAAAGTGCGAGGATGCGCGCAAAAAGTTCAAGGCCGCCATGGACGACGACCTGAATACGCCGGACGCTCTGGCTGCGATTTTCGATCTGGTCAAGGACATCAACACGCTGTCCGATGCCTCCGACAAAGCGACGCTGGAGACTGCCGCCAAGACGTTTGATGAGCTGACCGGCGTGCTGGGCCTGCTGTACAACCGCAAAAAGACCGACAGCATCCCCGCAGAGGTCACCGCACTGGTCGAGGAGCGCGCTGCCGCCAAGAAGGCCAAGGACTGGGGCCGCGCGGACGCCATCCGTGCCCAGCTGACCGAGATGGGCTGGAGTGTCACCGACACGGCGCAGGGCCCGAAGCTCGCGAAGCTGTAAGATCATTTCAAAAAAACAGATGCAGGGGCGGCCTGCGCATCTGCGCCGCAGGGCGCGGGTGCGTGGGCTTGCCCCTGATTTTGTGTGTAACATGACGAAGCAACGAACAAAATCAAATAAGAGCCTCTGGGTGCTGTTGGGCGGTGCCCTGCTGCTGCGCCTGGTGCTGGCCCTTGTGACGGACGGCTACCCCTACGACATGAGCTGCTTTGTGGCCTGGGGCGACAAGCTGGCCGCCGAGGGTCCCGCCGCTTTTTACAGCGAGGGCTACTTTGCCGACTACCCGCCCGGCTACCTCTGGGTGCTGGGGCTGGTGGGGGCCATCCGCGCGGCGCTGCACATCGCCTACGAGTCCAAGTGGACGTATTTTCTGCTGGCGCTCGTGCCGTCGCTCTGTGACTGCGGGCTGGCGTGGCTCGTCTACAGAACGGCAAAGTGCAGCAGCCGGGGCGTGAAGGAGCATACCGCGCTGGTGCTGACGGCGTTTACGGCGTTCAACCCGCTGATGCTGTTCGACACCGGTGTCTGGAAGCAGATCGACGGTGCGTTTGCGCTGCCGCTTGTGCTCTGCTTTGTGCTGCTGGAGCAGCGGCGCTACCTGCCCGCCGCCGTGCTGTATGGCTTGGCGCTGGCCATCAAGCCGCAGGCGCTGCTGTTCGGCCCGGTGCTGGCGGTGTGCTATCTGGCGGCAATTGCGCTGGAAAAGGACCGCCTGCGCGCCTTTGGCCGCTGCTTTGGCGGCGCGGCGCTGGCACTGCTGCCGCCGCTGCTGACAGGTCTGCCTTTTTTTGGCGTTGTGCAGTTGATCCCGAAGCTGATCGACAAATACACCGGCACAATGTCCGGCTACCCCTACGCGACGATCAACGCCTTTAACTGGCTGGCGGCGCTGGGCGGCAACTGGAAGGGGCAGGCTGACCCGGCATTGTTTGGCATCAGCTGGCAGCAGCTTGGGTGCCTCAACATTCTGCTGGTCACGGCGGGGCTGGCGTATTTTGCGGCGCGCAGCGTGCGGGGCGGGTGGTTCTCACCGCTGCTGTTGGCGGCGTACTACGGCATCGGCATTTTTACGCTTGCGCACTGTATGCACGAGCGCTACATGGTGCCCGGTGTGCTGCTGACGCTGCTGGCCGCCGCGCACTGGAACGACATCCGCCTGTATGCGGCGGGCGTGGGCCTGTCGCTGACCGGCTTCATCAATCTGGCCACGGTCTACTCGCAGACCGGCACCAACGATGAATGGCTGACGAGCGCGACCAGCTCGACAGTGGCCGTCCTGACCGGCCTTGGGGAGACGGTCTGCTTTGTGCTGCTGATCTTTGCAGTGTGGGATATTGCCCGCCATGGCCACACGCTGGCCCTGCCCGAGACAAAGCCGGAAACTGCCCCGCCCGTGCCCGCACCGCAGCCGAAATGGACCCGCCGCGAGGTGGGTGCGCTGTTGGCGCTGACGGCGGCCACGGCGGTGCTGAGCTTTAGCTATCTCGGCAGCCGCACCGCGCCGCAGGACCCGCTGGACGCGACAGGCACGGCGCTCTCCGAGAGTGTGACGCTGGACGGCAGCGCGGTATCGCTGTGGGTCTACCCGGGCATCTCGTTCGGCGGCAGCATGACGGTGACCGATGCCAACGGCAGCACGGTCTTTGAAAAGGAACTGAACTACGGCACCTGCTTCAGCTGGACAGCGAACGACGTGCAGCTGGCGGCGGGCACCCAGCTGACGGTCATGGTCGAGAACGCCCAGCTGTTTGAGCTGGCGTTCCGCGATGCCAACGGCCGACTGGTGCCGGTCACGGGCGGCGGCGCGCTGTTTGACGAGCAGACCGCCGTGCCCGACACGATCAGCCAGCTGAACAGCATGTATTTTGACGAGATTTACCATGGCCGCACCGGCTATGAGCAGCTGCACAAAATGCCCGTCTACGAGACGACCCATCCGCCGCTGGGCAAGGACCTGATCATGGTCGGCATTGCGCTGTTCGGCATGACGGCATTCGGCTGGCGGTTCGCGGGTACGCTGTTCGGCGTGCTGCTGGTGCCGCTGGCGTGGTGCTTTGTGCGCCGCCTGACCCGCAAACCGTGGGCGGCAGCCACCGCAGGCGTGCTGCTGGCGCTGGATTTTATGCGCTTTTCCCAAAGCCGTCTGGCAACGATTGACATTTACGGTACGTTTTTTATCCTGCTGGGAGCCTACTGTATGGTGTGGTACTGCCAGCGGGTGCTGACCGACGGCGTGAACCGTGCCCTGCTGCCGATGGCGCTGGGCGGCGTTGCGTTCGGGCTGGGCTGCGCAGCCAAGTGGACCGGCATCTACGCCGGGGCCGGGCTGGCCGTGCTGTATCTGGGCGTGCTCTATGCGCGCTGGCAGCAGAAAAGGCCCGGCTTCCGGGCGGAGTTCCGCACCGCGGCGGTGGGCGGCGTGCTGTTTTATGTGCTGCTGCCGCTCTGCCTCTACATTGGGTCCTATTTGCCGTACTGGTGGCGCGATCCGACGTTCAGCCTCAGCGATTGGTGGCAGTGCCAGGTGTCGATGTTCAGCTACCACGCGACGCTGAAGGCGACCCATCCGTTTGAGAGCCGCTGGTACACTTGGCTGCTGGGCCTGCGCCCGGTGTGGTACTACCGCAACGGTTACCTGCCCTACGGCATGAAGGCCAGCATTGCGGGCATGGCCGGGCCGGTCATCTGGCTGGTCGGGCTGGCGGCGCTGGTCGGGCTTTTGTGGCATCAGGTCAGCGGGCGCGGCAGCCGCCAGGGCGCGGGCGTGCTGATTTTGTACGGCACGCAGCTCATCCCGTGGATGCTGGTGACGCGCTGCACCTTCCTGTACCATTATTTCCCCAGCTCGATGTTCTGTCTGGCGGCGCTGGCACTGGTGCTGGCGCGGATGAAGCACGTAGACTGGGCGAAAAAGATCGCCGCGGGTCTCTGCGTGGTGGCGTTCGTCCTGTTTGTGGTCTATTATCCGGCGCTCTCCGGCCTGCCCATTCCCGCCTGGTGGGCTGACGCCCTGAATGCCCTGCCAAGCTTTGGGTTCTATTAAAAAAAGCCTCCCTTGTCAAAGGGAGGTGCCGAGGGCAGCGAGGCGGAGGGATTCCAGCCCGTTTGCCCGGTGAGAAACCAGGAGGAGTAACTGCCTGTATGAATGGCAAGCACAACAAAGCGCTGACCCCGATAGCGCGAAAGCTCCGCAAGGATATGACCAGGGAGGAACGTCATCTCTGGTACGATTTCCTGCGGGAGTACCCGATCCGCTTTTTGCGGCAAAAGGTCATCGGCAGCTATGTGGTGGACTTTTACTGCGCCGCAGCCAAGCTGGTGGTAGAATTGGATGGGTCGCAGCATTACGAGGAGAAGGGCATTGCTGACGACCAGACGCGCACGGAGTTCCTGCAAAAATATGATTTGCGGGTGCTGCGGTTTGCCAACAACGATGTGATGAAGAATTTTGAAGGGGTATGTACTGTCATTGATAGGGAAGTGCAGGAATCCCTCCGCGTATAAGGGGTGCCCTCCGTGAGGCCGCGGGAATCCCTCCGGCCTTGCCGGGGCTCGGCCACCTCCCTTTGACAAGGGAGGCTAAAAAACGCTGCGGTAACGGGAGATGACTCCTGTTACCGCAGCGCTTTTGTTTTGTTGTTTTAAAGTTCCTTTCTTATAAGAAAGGAACACCGTGCCCCATCAAGCCTCCGGCAGATAAATATGATGCGGCAACCCCTCGACGTAGATGGGGGTCAGCTCGGCCTGAACGAGGGGCAGGGCGTAGGCCAGGAACTCGTCGGTCATCGCGGTGTGGTCGGCGTTGACCCACTCCAGCGGGACCTTCTTCTCGAGGTTTGCGACCTCGCTGATCGGGTGCAGGCTCGTGCCGCACTGGTACGGCGCATTGGAGATGCGGTCCAGCGCGACCATCTCGCCGGTGTGGCCCTCAAACGCGGCCTTGGCAGCGGCACCGCCGACCTGATACGCCTCGGTGATGTCGGTGCGGCTCGTCAGATGGCCCGCGCAGCGCTGCAGCGTCGAAAGCTCGATGCAGCGGGTCTTGGTGTCCAGACGGCGTGCAACGGTGTTTGCCAGGAAGCGCGCCGTACCGGTCAAAGCCTTGTGGCCGAACGCATCCACCGCGTGGACATCGTCAGCCAGCTCGCAGACGTAGCGGCCATCCTCGAGCTTGACGCCCTCGGACACGGCGATGACAATGGACGGCTTCTCCTTCTGCATCCGCTCGACCTTCTCGACGAAGTGATCCACATTGAACGGAACCTCGGGCAGGCAGATCATGTCCACGCCCTCGCAGTCCTCGGCTTTCGCCAGCGCCGCGGCGGCGGTCAGCCAGCCCGCATTGCGGCCCATGATCTCGACGATGGTCACGTACTTCGTGCCGTAGACCGTCGCATCGCGGATGATCTCCTTCATCACAACGCCGATGTACTTGGCCGCACTGCCGTAGCCGGGGGTGTGGTCGGTGACCATCAGGTCATTGTCGATGGTCTTGGGCACGCCCATAAAGCGGATGTCGCTGCCGATGTGTGCGCCGTAGTCGGCCAGCTTGCCGATGGTGTCCATCGAGTCATTGCCGCCGATGTAGAAGAAGTAGCCGATGTCCAGCTCCTTCAAGATCTCGAACAGCCGGATGTAGACTCTCTCGCCCTCGGCGGTGTGCCAGTCGGGCAGCTTATAGCGGCAGGAACCCAGATAGCTGGACGGGGTGCGCTTCAAAAGCTCAATGTCCAGCGCGGTTTTCAGCTTGTCGTCCAGCACGCAGGTGCGGCGCTCCAGCAGACCGGCTACGCCGTGCAGCATGCCGTAGACCTTGCCTGCGCCGCGGCGCTTGCAGCTCTCATACACGCCGGCCAGGCTTGCGTTGATGACCGAGGTGGGGCCGCCGGACTGACCAACGATTGCGTTTTTTGCCATGGTTTTCCTCCTTGCAGGCGGAGCCTGCAGCTTGTGGGTGGGTGCTCCCGGCAGAGGGTAGAGGTACCGCGGAGCAAACGAATTTTGTCATCCTCAGTGTATCATGCCGGAGCAGGTTTGACCATTGCGGCAGTTGCCTAAATAGCGGCGCGGCTATCGCAGATTCCCGATTCCGCAGTGCGGAACGGTCATGCGCGGCACAATTCTGTATATGGAAATCTGTTCCGCGGTATGGAATTTTGCGCTGCAAAAAACTGCAAGAATGATTCCGAAACTTTGCAAAAATTGCGAAACGGCAAAACATTGTGCAAGTTGACGAAGGTGTTGGATTTTTGACCGGCTGCAGGGCAAGGTGCCGGAGGGGCTCTGCCACTCTGCGGTTCACGCAAACTTTTTTGTAATACCATCTTGACACCACCCCTCAACCGTGCTATTCTTTAACCATCAAAAGCGTTGAAGAGGAAAAGTACCGCTCCATATCCGCACAGAGAGCCTGGCGTCTGGTGTAAGCCGGGACGGGGACAGGGCGCGAAAGAACACCTCCGAGCTGCAGCCTGAAATGCAAAAAGTAGGGTGTGCCGCAGGCCGTGCGTTACAGCGGCAGCGTTTCAAAGGTGAACGTGTACGGAAAAAGTGACCGTATGCCGTCATTTCGGCTGCGGTAATTTAGGTGGCACCGCGGATCCAAGACAGCGATTCGTCCTAATGCAGGGCGAATGGGCTGTCTTTTTTGTTTACCATTCGGAGGGTGTAAGACGTAAACCGAAAAGGAGAAACAAACAATGTGCTGCATCATGGGTTATGCCGGGCATGATCTGCCCAAGGAAACTTTCACCGAATATCTGCTGCGTACCACCAGCCGCGGCCCGGACGACCAGCGCGTGGCCGAGACCGAGTTCGGCCTGCTGGGCTTTGGCCGTCTGGCCATCATGGGCCTGACGCCCGAGGGCATGCAGCCCTTTTTCCGCGGTGCGGACTGCGTGGCCTGCAACGGCGAGCTGTACGGCTTCCGCCCCGTCAAGGCCGAGCTGGAGGCCGAGGGCTACACGTTCGAGTCCGACTCCGACTGCGAGATCATCCTGCCGCTCTACTACAAGTACGGCCTTGACATGTTCAGGCACCTCGACGCCGAGTTCGCCATGATCCTGTACGACAGCCGCAAAAAGCTGCTGATCGCCGCACGCGACCCCATCGGCATCCGCCCGCTGTTCTACGGCTACAGTGAGTCGGGGCACATTGCCTTTGCGTCCGAGGCGAAAAACCTCGTGGGCCTGTGCAAAAAAATCTATCCGTTCCCGATTGGCAGCTACTACTGCAACGGTCAGTTTGTGCGCTACTGCGACATTGCCGATACGCCCGCCTACAGCCAGGACGAGCTGCCCGAGATTTTGACGAACATCCGCGAAAAGCTGGTTGCCGGTGTGGACAAGCGCCTTGACGCCGACACGCCGGTTGGCTTCCTGCTGTCGGGCGGTCTTGATTCGAGCCTGGTCTGCGCGATTGCGGCCAAGAAGCTGGGCAAGCCGATCCACACGTTCGCTATCGGCATGAGTGAGGACGCCATTGACCTGAAATACGCCAAGCAGGTGGCCGACTACCTGCACGCCGATCACACCGAAGTCATCATCAACCGCGACATCGTGCTGGACGCGCTGGAAAAGGTCGTCGCCATGCTCGGCACCTGGGATATTACCACCATCCGCGCGTCGGTGGGCATGTATCTGGTCTGCAAGTACATCCACGAGCACACCGACATCCGCGTGCTGCTGACCGGCGAGATCTCCGATGAGCTGTTCGGCTACAAGTACACCGACTACGCGCCGTCCGCCGCCGCATTCCAGACCGAGAGCCAGAAGCGCATCCGCGAGCTGTATATGTACGACGTGCTGCGCGCGGACCGCTCCATCAGCGTGAACAGCCTCGAGGCCCGCGTGCCGTTCGGTGATCTGGATTTTGTGCGTTACGTCATGAGCATCGACCCGGCCAAAAAGCTGAACACCTACGGCAAGGGCAAGTATCTGCTGCGCAAGGCGTTTGAGGGCGACTGGCTGCCCGAGAGCATCCTCTGGCGCGAGAAGGCCGCCTTCAGCGATGCCGTCGGCCATTCGATGGTGGATGACCTGAAGGAGTACGCCGAGACGGTCTACACGGACCGCGACTTTGCCGAGAAGTGCGGCAAGTACACCTACGCCCGCCCGTTTACCAAAGAAAGCCTGCTGTACCGCGAAATTTTTGAGAAGTATTATCCCGGTCAGGCCGAGATGATCGTCGATTACTGGATGCCCAACAAGGCATGGCCTCACTGCGATGTCAACGATCCCAGCGCCCGCGTGCTGGCAAACTACGGCGCAAGCGGGCAATAAGGGGAAAGCTGCCCAAAGCCCCTCAGGCCTCGTAAACTCGGCCAGCTCCCCACTCCGTGGGGCGCCTTATTGCGCGGGCTTTGCCCGCGAGAAAGCCTCCTCACGAAGTGGGGAGGTGGCCGCGCGAAGCAAGGCCGGAAGGGCTTTACCCGTTGACCTTTACAAAAAGCTTTCTCTTGCATTTCCCCAAAATCTATGTATAATTAAAATTGTTTTCGCAGAGTAGAGACCTGCGCGTGGGGCTTGGCCCCGAAGTGCCTGACCAACGGGGAGTTGTGGCAGGACGAAGTGACGGAAACGTCCGCGGTGCAGGTTTCGCATCCCACTGCTGCATGATGGTGTGCAACGGCGGATGCGGCGTTGTGCCCATCCGACAAAAATTGCCTCCTCCCTTGTGCGGCAACGCACAAAGGAGGATTTTTTATGTGCGAACAAAAGCTGTCCGTCTTTTCCGCTGACTACTGGCGCGCTGCCCGGCGTGAGCTGAACAACCCGCGGGTGCTGGCCTTTTCGGGGCTGGTCTGCGCCATGGCCATCGTGCTGGAAAGCCTGCCCATCTACCTGCTGGGGCCGAGCCTGAAAATTTACTTCAGCTTCCTCGCCGTCTCGCTGGGCTGCATGTGCTACGGCCCCGTCGTTGGCATGATGGCCGGGGCTATCATTGATACGGTGGGTTTCCTGCTGGCAGGCTACGGCGAGCCGTATTTCCCCGGCTACCTCATTACGGCCATGCTGTCGGGACTGATCTACGGCGTTATGCTGTACCGCCAAAAACCGACGCTGCCGCGCATTATTGTGACACGGCTCATCATAAACTACGGCAGCAACGTCCTGCTGGGCAGCGTCTGGAAGGCGATGCTCTACGGCAAGGGCTACCTTTACTATTTCACCTCGGGTCTGGTAAAGAACACGACGATGCTGCCCATCGAGGTGTTCCTGACCTGGGTCGTGCTCAACGCCGCCGTAAGGCAGGGGCTGGACAGAAAGTTTATCCATAAGAGGTAAAAGCCTCCCTGTGAGGAGGGCGGACCCAAAAGTAAAAGTCATACTTTTGCACAATAAAGTATGACTTTTACTTTTTTTCGTTGTGCGTCCTGCCCAGTGTACTGTCTGCACAGGCAAAACATTTACCTGTTTTGCTGAACTTTTCACAAAAATTTAAAAATTATTGCAAACGGATCGTAAAGCGGCTACAATGGGTCTTGCAAGGCAGCAAAATGCGTCAATTCCCGGCAGATTCCGGCAGGAAGCGACGCATTTTTGCCGTTTTTCTGTACACACAACAGGGAGGAACAATACACATGAAGAAACTGATGGGCATTCTGCTGGCCGCCTCTATGGTGTTCAGCCTGGCCGCCTGTGGTTCCACCGCTGACACTGCTGCCAGCAGCGCCGCCGGTACCACCGCTACTGCAGAGGGCAGCAGCAACAACCAGGCCCCCGACGTCAAGGTCGGTGCTATCATTCTGGGCGACGAGACCGAAGGCTACAGCGCCGCGCACATCAACGGCATCAAGGAAGCTGCCGCCGAGCTGGGCATGTCCGATGACCAGATCGTCTGGAAGTACAAGATCGCTGAGGGCGGCGTCACCGCCGACGCAGCCGAGGACCTTGTCGGCCAGGGCTGCAACCTGATCATCTCCAACTCCTACGGCCATCAGACCTATATGGAGGAGGAAGCCGAGAAGTACCCTGACATCAACTTTGTGGCCATGACCGGTGACTTCGCCGCTATCTCCGACCTCGATAACTTCTACAACGCCTTTACCGCCGTCTACCAGAGCCGCTATGTCTCCGGTGTCGTCGCAGGCATGAAGGTCAAGGAGCTGGTCGAGTCCGGCACCCTGACCCCCGAGACCCAGCCCGACAGCTTCACCGCTGACGGCAAGGTCAAGATCGGCTACGTCGGCGCCTACAACTACGCCGAGGTCGTCTCCGGCTACACCGCCTTCTTCCTGGGCGTCCAGAGCGTTTACCCCGATGTCCAGATGGAGGTCATGTACACGAACTCCTGGTTCGACATCGACAAGGAGGGCGCTGCCGCCGAGGCCCTGATCGCCAACGGTGCGGTCATCATCGGCCAGCACGCTGACTCCACCGGTGCCCCCGCTGCCACCCAGAAGCTGAAGGACTCCGGCAAGATCTGCTACTCCATCGGCTACAACATCGACATGCTCGACACCGCCCCCACCGCTGCCCTGACCTCCGCGACGAACGTCTGGAAGGTCTACTACAAGGAGCTGTTCGAGGGTGCTCAGGCCGGCAACATCCCGCAGGATTGGTGCAAGGGCTATGAGGATGGCGCTGTTGCCATCACCGACCTTGGCCCCGAAGTTGCCGACGGCACCGCCGAGAAGGTTGCCGAGGTGGAGGCTGCGCTGAAGGACGGCAGCCTGCACGTCTTTGACACCAGCAAGTTCACCGTCGACGGCGCGGAGGTCACCACCGCCCCCATCGACCTGACCTACTACGATTTCAGCACCGGTTCTCCTGTGGCTGTCTATCAGGGCGAGACCAAAGAGGCCATCTCCGACGGTTACTTCCACGAGGGTGAGCTGCGTGCAGCCCCGACGTTTGCCCTGCGCATCGATGGCATCATCGAGGACGCTGACCCCGTCGCCTGATTCTGACTGAATCTAAAGGGAAGACTGCGGTGGAACCGCAGCCTTCCCTTTTGGTGGTTATATCTGTCGTTACAAATCAGGCCGTAGGGGCGCATTCCATATGCGCCCGTGTAGCTTACGGCAGGTACCGCGGGCGGATATAGAATCCGCCCCTACGGATCACAAAATTGTTCCTACCCAATTTATAAATACCATCCGAAAGGAGCCTGCACAATGGCGCAGAACGAATATGCTGTGCGCTTGGAGCACGTCACCAAGACCTTTGGCCCCGTCGTGGCCAACAAGGATGTTTCCCTGGGCGTGCGCCGCGGCGAGATTCTGGCCCTGCTGGGCGAAAACGGCAGCGGCAAGACGACCCTGATGAACATGATCGCCGGTATCTACTTCCCCGACGAGGGCGAGATCTATGTCGGCGACAAGGCGGCGACCATCCGCTCCCCCCGCGACGCGCTGGACCTGGGCATCGGCATGATCCACCAGCACTTCAAGCTCGTGGACGTGTTCTCCGCGACGGAGAATATCGCCCTGTCGATGGGCAGCGGCGAGAAGTTCGACCTGAAAAAGGTCCACGACAAGGCCCGCGCCATCTGCGAAAAGTACGAGTTCGCCCTTGACCTCGACCAGAAGGTCTACGAGATGAGCGTCAGCCAGAAGCAGACGCTGGAGATCGTCAAGGTGCTGTACCGCGGCGCGGACATCCTGATCCTCGACGAGCCTACGGCAGTTCTGACCCCGCAGGAGACCGAGAAGCTGTTCAGCGTCATCCGCAACATGAAGGCCGACGGCAAGGCGGTCATCATCATCACCCACAAGCTGCACGAGGTCCTGTCCATCAGTGACCGTGTCGCCATCCTGCGCAAGGGCGAGTATGTCGGCGACATCGCCACAAAGGACGCCGACGAGGCCAAGCTGACCGAGATGATGGTCGGCGAGAAGGTCGAACTGAACATTGAACGCCCCGAGCCGGTCAACCCGGTCAAGCGGCTGGACATTGAACATCTGACCGTCCGCAGCGCCGAGGGCATCACCGTGCTGGACGATGCGTCCTTCCCGGTCTACGGCGGCGAGATCCTCGGCATTGCGGGCATCTCCGGCAACGGCCAGAAGGAGCTGCTGGAGGCCATTGCCGGTTTGCAGCCCGCCGAGAGCGGCGCAAGCATCGAGTATTACGCGCCCGACGCTGCCGCACCCGTGCAGCTCGTCGGCAAAAGCCCCAAGGCCATCCGCGAGGCGGGCATCCACCTGTCCTTTGTGCCCGAGGATCGTCTGGGCATGGGTCTGGTCGGCTCGATGGGCATGACCGACAACATGATGCTGAAAAGCTACGGCAAGGGCCATTCGCCCATCGTGGACCGCAAGGCCCCGCTGGCGCTGGCCGAGACGATCAAGAAAGAGCTGGGCGTCGTCACGCCCGACCTGAACACCCCGGTCTCCCGCCTGTCGGGCGGCAACGTCCAGAAGGTGCTGGTGGGCCGTGAGCTGGCCGCCGACCCCATCGTCCTAATGACCGCCTACGCGGTGCGCGGTCTGGACATCAACACGTCCTACACGATCTATCACCTGCTCAACGAGCAGAAAAAGCGCGGTGTGGCGGTTATTTACGTCGGTGAGGACCTCGACGTGCTGCTGGAGCTGTGTGACCGCATCGTTGTGCTGTGCGGCGGCAAGGTCAACGGCATTCTCGATGGCCGCAAGACCACGAAGGAGGAGGTCGGTCTGCGAATGACCAACCTGGTAAAGGAGGAGCAGGCATGAGTCAGACTGCCACTGCGGCCCGCGAGCCGCTGCTGCGCATTGCCAAGCGTGAGGGCACGACGATGCCCCAGAAGATCGCCGTGCGCGCCATCGCCATTCTGCTGGCGCTGGTCGTCGATGCGCTGTTTATCTTTTTCGTCACCGGCCTGAACCCGCTGTCCGTCTATGGCGTCATGTGGAGCGGCACCTTCGCCAACATGACCCGCTTCAGCTGGATGCTGCGCGACCTGTCCACGCTGCTCTGTGTCGGCATCGCGCTGGCCCCGGCCTTCAAGATGCGCTTCTGGAACTGCGGCGGCGAGGGCCAGATCCTGATCGGCGGCCTGACTGCCGCCCTCATCATGGTGTATCAGGGCAACAATCTGCCGCTGCCGCTGCTGTTTGCCGCCATGGCGCTGGGCAGCATTGCCGCGGGTGCACTGTGGGGCTTCATCCCCGCGTGGTTCAAGTCCCGCTGGAACACGAACGAGACGCTGTTCACTCTGATGATGAACTACGTTGCTACGTCCATTGTTGCCTGCATGACCAACATCATGCGCGGCCAGGCGTCGAGCCTCGGCACGCTGAACAAGGCGACCAAGGCCGGCTGGTTCCCCGTCATTATGGGCCAGCGCTACACCATCAACATCATTGTGGTCATCGTGCTGACCTTCGTCATGTACGCTTATCTGCGCTTTTCCAAGCAGGGCTATGAGATCAGCGTTGTCGGCGAGAGCGAGAACACCGCGCGGTATGCGGGCATCAACGTCCGCCGCGTCACGGTGCGCACGATGCTGATCTCCGGCGCGATCTGCGGCCTGTGCGGCTTCCTGATCGTGGCCGGCAAGGATCAGACCATCTCCACGGCGTCCGCCAACGGGCGCGGCTTTACGGCCATTATTGTCGCATGGCTGGCCAAGTTCAACACCTTCTATATGGCGCTCATCTCGTTCCTGCTGGTTTTCCTCGAGCGCGGTGCGTCGGAGATCGCGTCTGCGTACTCGCTGAACGAGTACGCCGCCGACATCATCACCGGCATCATCCTGTTCTTCATTCTGGGCAGTGAGTTCTTCATCAACTACCGCGTCATCCCCCGCGGCGCACACAAGGAGGGCAAGTGATATGCACAGCAGTCTGATTGCGTGGATCATGCGCGCCATCCCGTTTGGCACAATTATTATGTACGGTGCGCTGGGCGAGACCGTGACCGAGAAATCCGGCAACCTGAACCTCGGCGTGCCGGGCATCATGTACCTGGGTGGCTTCGCGGGCTTTGCCAGCGCCTGGGCCTATGAGAACAGCGCTGCCAACCCCAACGGCTTTGTCAGCATCCTGATCGCCCTGTCCTGCGCCATTCTGGCCTCGATGGCGGGCGGCCTGATCTATGCGTTCCTGACCATCTCCCTGCGCGCCAACCAGAACGTCACCGGTCTGGCGCTGACGACCTTCGGCATGGGTGTGGCAAACTTCTTCGGCGTGTTTATCCTGAACGGCGCCAGCTACTCCGCCGCTCCCATCGCCAACAAGGCGTTCAGCGCCAAAATTCCCGTGCTGTCGGGTCTGGGCGACATCGGGCAGGTCGTGTTCTCCTACGGTTTTCTCGTCTATGCGGCCATCCTGCTGGCTGTGGTGCTGCACTGGTTCCTGACCCGCACCCGTGCGGGCCTGAATCTGCGCGCCGTCGGTGAGAACCCCGCCACCGCGGACGCCGCGGGCATCAACGTTACGCTGTACAAGTACCTGTCCACCTGCATCGGCGCGGGTATCTGCGGCATCGGCGGCCTGTACTATGTACTGGACTACAACCAGGGCATCTGGGCGACCACCGGCCAGATCGAGGCGCTGGGCTGGCTGGCCGTGGCGCTGGTCATTTTCACGACCTGGAAGCCGCTGAACGCCATCTGGGGCGCGTACCTGTTCGGTATGCTCTATTGGCTGTACCAGTTCCTGCCGTCGCTGCTCGGCATTACGATGGCCAGCCACATCACCGACCTTGTGCAGATGCTGCCCTACGTCGTCACGATCATCGTCCTGATTGTCGTTTCGATGCGCAAGAAGAAGGAGAACCAGCCCCCGGCTCATCTGGGTCTGGCCTACTTCCGCGAGGAGCGGTAAGGTTGCCTTCCCCCGTGGGGGAAGGTGGCCGAGGCCCCGCCCGAGGCCGGATGAGGGGCGGCCTAGTGGCTGCTGCCCGTGAATGGGAAGTGGCCGTAAGCTTTGCCCTCATCAGTCGCCTGCGGGCGACAGCTTCCCCCGAGGGGGAAGCCTTATAGAAAAGTCCGTGCGGCGCATCTTTCTAAGATGTGCCGCCTTTTTTCATGCTTCTTTCAAAAATTCAACACATTTGCAATATATACTAAATTTTGTCAAAAAATCTCCGAAAACAGAAGGGAACCCGGTATGGCAGAAAAAACACAAACCCGACGCGGCCCGCTCGGCTGGGTCAAACGCCACAAAAAGCTGACGATCTTTTTGGTCATTGTGCTGGTCGCGGCCCTCGTTCTCGTGAACGTGCTGGGCAAGACCGACAAGGCCGCCGCCGATAGCTATCAGTTCGTGCGCACCACCGTGCTGACCAAAACGACCCTGAGCGATACGGTCAGCGTGACCGGCACGGTCAAGGCCGGCAGCAGCGCCAGCGTCACGGCGTCGGATTCCGTCAAGACCTACAAGGTCACGGCAGTCAACGTCGCTGTCGGTGACACGGTCAGGAAGGGCGATGTCATCGCCACGCTGGACACCACCGACGTGGAAAAGCAGATCGCCAACGCGCAGCTGCAGCTCAGCGACACCCGGACCGACGCCCGGAAGAACTACACCCAGGCCGTCGAGGATCAGACGACAAACCTGGCTACGGCGCAGGAAAATCTCGATAAGGCGCAGAAGAACTACGACACGCTGGGCATTGATGACTACTATACCTCGATGGCGTCCGCCGCCAACAGCGGCAAGACGAACCGTGAGATCGTCACCGACTGGTACACCCGCTACGCCGAGGAGATCGCCGGGTACGAGAACACCCTTGCCAACCTGAACATTCAGCTGACCCAGGCCCAGCAGGACGGCGACACGGCCCGCGCAGACGGCCTGCAGGGCCAGATCGCGGATTACACCAACCGGGAAAATATCGCCAAGGGCCAGTGCAGCATCCCAGAGCTGGGCCTGCAGGGCTTTGACGCCGTCAGCCAGACCTACAATAAAATTGAGCAGTACCGCGAGGCGTTGGAACAGGCGCAGCAGTCCTATCAGAACAGCGCGACAAGCGCGTACCGCAGCGTGGACAACGCCGAGACGAAGCTCGCGCAGTCCCAGCGCGAGGACGACACCCTGACCAATCTGCAGACCGCGCTGGAGAACTGCACCCTGACTGCCACGATGGACGGCACAATTACCGCGCTGGACGCCACGGTGGGCGCGGTGTGCAGCGGCACGGTGGCCACGATTCAGGATGTGGACAACCTGACGGTGGAAGTTACGATCCCGGCCAGCTCCGTCGGCAGGCTCAAGACCGGCCTGCAGTGCAACATCACCAGCGACGCCACGGACGACACCGTCACCGGTATCCTGACCCGTATCGACCCTGTCGCCAACGACAACGGCAGCTTTGGCGCTACCGTCACGGTCAACGGGCAGGACAGCGGTCTGCTGGTCGGAATTTCCGCCAAGGTCGAGATCGTCATCAGCACCAAGGACAACGTCTTTACCGTCCCGCGCGACGCCGTGGGCACCAACGACGACGGCAGCACCTACGTGCTGCGCAAGACCGGCGGAGAGGGCGTCGATATGACCTTTGAGCAGGTCGCCGTCACCGAGGGCGACACCAACGACTACTATGTGGAGATCACCGGCAGCGACCTGAACGAGGGCGACGTCATCCGCGCCACGGCGGACCTGACCCAGGGCATTGAGTCTGGCACGTCCGACAGCGATGTGCAGATGATGGAGAACGGCGACCTTTACGTCGGCGACGGCAGCAATATGCCCGAGGGCACCGTCGTCATGGGTGGTCCCGGCGGCGGCCCCGGCGGTCCGGGAGGTCAATAATGCCGGAAAAGACACAACAGTTTGCGCAGAATATTGCCAGGAGCCTGATAGGGGAGGAGGCCGCGCACCCCGCGCAGCCCCTGATCCAGATGCAGGGCATCCGCAAGAGCTACTACATCGGCCAGCCGAACGAGCTGGAAATTCTGCACGGTATCGACCTGACCGTCTACCCCGGCGAGTTCGTCGCCATCGTGGGCGAGTCCGGCTCCGGTAAGTCCACGCTGATGAACATTATCGGCGTGCTGGACAAGCCCACGGCGGGCGAGTACGTGCTGGACGGCGTCAACATCCACGACGCCGACGACAACGACCTGGCGGCCATCCGCAACCGCAAAATCGGGTTCGTGTTCCAGACGTATAACCTGATCGGACGCCAGAGCGCGTTAAAAAACGTCGAACTGCCGATGCTGTATGCGGGCGTCCCGGCAGGGGAGCGCACCCGCCGCGCTAAGGAATGGCTCGAGCGCGTCGGCATGGGCGAGCGGATGCGCCACCAGCCCAACGAGCTTTCCGGCGGACAGAAGCAGCGCGTCGCGATTGCCCGCGCCATGGTCAATGAGCCGGCGTTGATCCTGGCCGACGAGCCTACTGGCGCACTGGACAGCCAGACGAGCCGCGTCGTGATGGATCTCTTTCACGAGCTGCATGAAAAATACCACAAGACCATCGTGCTCATCACGCACAACCCCGAGCTGGCCGAGGAATGCCAGCGGGTGCTGACGCTGCGCGACGGCCTGATCGTGGGCGAACGAAAGGGGACCGGCGAACGTGCAGCTTTTTGAGAATATCGGCATGGCGCTGACCAGCGTCAGAAGCAATAAAATGCGCAGTCTGCTCACGATGCTGGGCATCATCATCGGCATTGCGGCGGTCATTGCCATCGAGACCGTCGGCAACAGCATGACCGGCTCGGTCATGGACTCGATGTCCGGCATGGGTGCCAGTAACATTTCTGTCACGGTAACGCAGAAAAGCAGCTCCGACACGTCGGGCACGTCCCAGGGCGTCCGGCTGCGCCGGTTTATGGATTCCAAACCGTCGGACGCAGACCTTATCACCGATGCGATGATAAACGATTTTACAGCCGCTTTCCCGACCCAGGTCCATCACATCGAACTGACCCAGCAGGTGGGCAGCGGCACGACTGCCAAATACGGTGACCCGACCACGACCATCACGGCCACTGTCAGCGGCATCAATCATGCGGCACTGGCAGCCAGGGACGATGATTCGCAGATTTTGTACGGACGCTGGCTGGACGACGACAGGGATGCCGGGCGCAAGGTCGCCTGCGTGTCGGAAAAGTTCGTCGAGCAGGCCATCGGCGGCAGTGCGCAGGACGCCATCGGCAAGGCGGTCACGCTGACCATCAATCAGGATTTGTACACGTTCTATATACAGGGCGTATACAAATACACGGAGGATAGCTACTCCAGCATGTTCGGCGGCAGCGACGACGACAGCATCCAGACGGACTTTTACATCTCGCTGGACGTTGCCAAGGCCATCGCCGGGGCGGGGGCAGGGTACCAGAGCATCACCGTTGTGGCCAACGGCGGCACGGTCAATGTCACGGACTTCGTCAACACGGTGGGGGATTTCTTCGCCAGCTACTACACCCGCAACGACTCTTGGACGGTCAGTGCATCGAGCCTGGCGAGCCTGCTCGACTCGATGACCAGCATGATGAGCACGGTTTCGCTCGGCATCTCGGCCATCGCGGCGCTGTCGCTGCTCGTCGGCGGCATCGGCGTTATGAATATCATGATGGTCTCCGTGACGGAGCGCACCCGCGAGATCGGCACCCGCAAGGCGCTGGGTGCGCCTGCGTCGGCCATCCGTATGCAGTTTATCACCGAGAGCGTCATCCTCTGCCTGATCGGCGGCTTCATCGGTATTGTGCTGGGCCTGGCGCTGGGCACGGTGCTCAGCAATGTGGTGGGCTATGCCGCCAAGCCCAGCATCGCTGCGATCCTGATCGCCGTCGGCTTCAGTATGGCCATCGGCGTGTTCTTCGGCTATTATCCCGCCAACAAGGCCGCCAAGCTCGACCCGATCGAAGCGCTGCGGTATGAGTAAATAGCCTTAGCCTTCCCCCGAGGGGGAAGGTGGCCCCGCAGGGCCGGATGAGGGCGGAGTTTGCAACGTTGCCCGGTAAACGGGAAACCATGGCAAGCTCTGCCCGCATCAGTCACCTTCGGTGACAGCTTCCCCCGAGGGGGAAGCCTTTTTGTCCCCCGCATTGCGCGGGGGCTTTTTTTGTGCTATACTCGATACTGGGAAAGTGAGATGTATTGTAAAAATGAAAAAGGAAAGGCTGTTTACCAACCGCCAGCTACTGACGCTGCTCTGGCCGCTCATCATTGAGCAGATGCTGGAAATTCTCGTCGGCATGGCGGATACCGTTATGGTATCGTCAGTGGGTGAGGCCGCAATTTCCGGTGTGTCGCTCGTCGATATGATCAACCAGCTGATCATCACGCTGTTCGGTGCGCTGGCCACCGGCGGCGCTGTCGTCACAAGCCAGCATCTGGGGGCCAAACGCCCCGAGGATGCCGCCAAAAGCGCAGGCCAGCTCGTGGGCCTGAGCGCGATCCTCGGCGTCGGTGTGGCGGCGTTCTGCCTCATCACCCGCACGGCGCAGCTGCGGCTTTTCTTTGGCACCATCACCGACGAGGTCATGCAGGCGTGCCTGACTTACTTTACGATCACGGCGCTGTCGTTTCCGTTTTTGGCGCTTTACAACGCGGGTGCGGCCATCTTCCGCTCCACGGGCAACAGCGCGGTGTCGATGAAGGTCTCGGTCATCGTCAACGGTATCAACTTCTGCGGCAACGCGCTCTGCGTGTTTGTGCTGAAAATGGGTGTCGCGGGCGTTGCCGTGCCCACGCTGATCTCCCGCGCTGTCGGTGCGTGCATCATTCTGGTGCTGGCCGCGCGGCAGGACTACCAGCTGCGCATCACGCCGCAATCTGTCACCCGCTTTGAGGGCCGCACGGTCAAAAGCATTCTGTACATCGGCATTCCGTCGGCGTTTGAGAACAGCCTTTTCCAGCTGGGCCGCGTGCTTGTCGTCTCGATGATCTCGCTGTTTGGCACGGTGCATATCTCGGCCAACGCGGTGGCCAACAACCTGGACGCCATCGGCTGCATTGTCGGCAATGCCATGGGCCTGGCAATGATCACGGTCATTGGCCGCTGCATCGGTGCGCAGGACTTTGAACAGACAAATTATTATACAAAAAAGCTGCTTTTGTGGGATTATATTGCCCAGGGCGCGGTCAATATTGTGGTGCTGCTGTCTCTGAACCAGATTTTGAGCATGTACACTCTGACGCCCGAGACCCGCGCACTGGCGTGGACACTGGTCATGATCCACAACGGCATGTCAATTTTTCTCTGGCCCGCCAGCTTTGTGCTGCCCAACGCCCTGCGTGCCGCCAACGACGTGCGGTTCACGATGGTCGTTGCCACGGCCTCGATGCTGGTCTGGCGCATGGGCTTGAGCTGGGTGCTCTGCGTGCAGATGGGCATGGGTGCCGTCGGCGTCTGGTACGCCATGGTCGTTGACTGGATCTGCCGCATTATATGCTTTGTGGCCCGGTTCGTCAGCGGTGCCTGGAAAAAGAACGCGGTGAAGAAGGCTGCGTAGAAAAGCCTTGCCGAGAGGTAGGGGCCGGGCATGTCCGGCCCGCGGCTTTTCCCATAAGCGCTCATTTGCCGGTAAGTACCGGGCCGCACATGTGCGGCCTCTACTGCGTGGCTGACAAAATACTCGCGGATAATCATACATAAAGGAGTACCACCCCATGAAATTCATCAGCTGGAACGTCAACGGTCTGCGCGCCTGCCTGAAAAAAGGCTTTGAGGACGTGTTCAACGCGCTGGACGCGGACTTCTTCTGCATTCAGGAAACCAAAATGCAGCCCGGACAGGCGGATTTTGCGCCCGCGGGCTATACCGAGTATATCTACAGCGCCGACAAAAAGGGCTACTCCGGCACGGCCATCTGGGCCAAAACGCCTGCGCTCTCGGTGCGCTATGGCCTCGACGAGGACGTCCACAACCACGAGGGCCGCGCCATCACGCTGGAATACCCGGATTTTTATCTGGTCAATCTCTACGTGCCCAACTCCCAGAACGAGTTGGCGCGCATTGACTACCGTATGCAGTGGGAGGACGACCTGCGCCGCTATCTGCAAAAGCTGGACGCCGAAAAGCCGGTCATCCTCTGCGGCGATTTGAACGTGGCGCATGAGGACATCGACTTAAAGAACCCCGGCCCCAATCGCGGCGCGGCGGGCTTCTCTGACCAGGAGCGCGGCAAGCTGGGCGAGCTGCTGGCCGCGGGCTTTACGGATTCCTTCCGCCACCTGCACCCCGACGCCACCGGCATGTACAGCTGGTGGAGCATGCGCTTCCGCGCCCGTGAGCGGAACGCAGGCTGGCGGATCGACTATTTCCTCGTCAGCAGCCGCCTGGCCGATAAGATCGAGAAAGCAGAGATTCTGATGGATGTGATGGGGAGCGACCATTGCCCGGTTTTGTTGGAGCTCAACCCGTGAGCGCCTTCCCCCTTGGGGGAAGGTGTCTGCGGCCCCGCCCGCAGACGGATGAGGGAAAACCTGCCGGATATTACCCATGAAAGGGCGATACCGGTGAACTCTCCCCTCATCAGTCTGCCGCAAGCGGCAGACAGCTTCCCCCCTCGGGGGAAGCCATAGAAGAAAATTTTTAAAAATTCCCCCGCGTTTGCAATATCTCTCGCGGGGGATTCGTTTTAGTATACAGAAGGTCAAAGCGAGAGGAGGTGTGGGAACTGACAAATGAAGAATTTACCGGTCTGATGCAGCAATACCAAAAGCTCATCTACACGGTTTGCCTGCAATTTGTGCACGAGCCCCACACCGCCGAGGATCTGACCCAGGACACCTTCCTCTCCGCGTTTTCGGCTATAGACCGGTGCGAGCCGCAGTACTACAAGCAGTGGCTCGTCCGCGTGGCGGCCAACAAATGCAAGGACCACTTGAAAAGCGCGTGGGTGCGCAAGGTGGACGCCCCCGGGGACGACGCCCTGCCGGAGCCGCGCGGTGCGCGCGGCAGTGACGCCGACGACCCGGCCCAGAGTGTGGCAGACCGCGCCGGGGCCGCCGAGCTGGAAACACTGGTGCGCGGTCTGCGCGAGCCCTACGGCAAAATTGCCGTGCTGTACTTTCTGGAGCACAGGGAAACGGCGGAGATCGCTAAGCTGGTGGGCCGTCCGCCCGCGACGGTCAACAGCCAGCTGTGGCGCGCAAAGCTGCTGCTTCGCCAGCAGATCACCGAGAGGAGGCAGAAGGAATGAGCCTTTATTTTGATAACAACAAACTCTTTGACGCCGAAGGCCACCTGACCGACGAAGGGCTGTACGCCATTAAGGACGGCACGCTGGACGACCTCGGCGCACTGGAGGCCGCCGAGCATCTGAGCTTCTGCGACTACTGTCTGCTGCGCTACACGGCCATGATCGACGCCGCGCCCGACTGCATGAAGCAGCCGATGCGCGACCTGATCCCGCAGGTGCAGAGCCTTATGCGGCTGCGCAGCTTCCGCATTATGACAAACCGCTATGTCTCGGCGGCTGCCGCGGTGGTGCTGGGCTTTGTGATGTGGGGCGCGGTCAGCACCTTTGGTGTGCCCAATGCCGCCGCCCTGCTGCCGCAGCAGCCCGCCGCCCGGCAGGAACGCTTCGGCACCAAATTCAACACCGCCGTCAACGGCTTCTACAAGAGCCTGGACGACACCTTTAAGAGCTTTACCCTGACCGCGGAAAACGGTCTGGACCAGATCAGAGCACAAAGCATCGGCGGCAGCACCGCCAAGGGGGAATAAACCATGAAAAAGAACGGCTTTCTGACATTTATCTTCGCCTGTATCCCGGGCGCAGGGCAGATGTACTACGGCTATATGCAGCGCGGCCTGTCGATTGCGATGATACTGATACTCTGTGTGATGGCGGCCACCGTCGTTGAACCGCTGCTGTTCCTCTGCCTTGTCATCTGGATGTACAGCTTTTTTGACACCTATGACCTCATCCGCCACATGGCGGCCGGTGAGCCGAAGGAGGATTCCCTGCTGGTTCTGGGCAATTATGGGGAGATCAAAAAGCTGGTCCCCCAGCACAACAGACTGATCGGCTGGGGTCTGGTCGGCTTCGGCGTCTGGGCACTGTATGAGACATTCATCTCAACTTGGCTCTATACGCTGCTGTGTAATCTTGTGGGCGACGGCTACGCCTACGACATCATCACCGGCATACCGAATGTTGTCATTGCGGCACTGCTGATTTTCGCAGGCCTCAAGCTGCTGGGTCTGCACCCCGAAAAGAAAAACCGCGACGATGAGCTTCCGCCGTATCCGCATGAATAACGCCCTGCCTTCCTCCTTGGGGGGAAGGTGGCGCCGCAGCGCCGGATGAGGGGCGGCCTTACGGACGCCGCTCGTCTGCCTTTTGCCGCAGGGTAGGGGCGGGATATGTCCCGCCCGCCGCTGACTCACCGCAGCTGTGCCCGCCATACACGCGCGGCCCGGGTATGCCCGGCCTCTACCACTCAATATAAATAGAATGAGGTAAAATCATGGATGAACAAACCACCCCGAAAAAGGTCCGCCGCGTCGGCAGCATTGCGCTTGCGCTGGTGCTGATTGCAGCCGGTGTCCTGCTGATCGTCTATCAGTTTGTGCCGCAGTTCGACCTGCTGAAAATTCTGAAATTCTCCCCGGTCATCCTCATTGCGCTGGGCATCGAGATGCTCGTCTACAGCGCCAGGCCCGACGTGAAGGTGAAATTTGACTGGCTCGCCATGCTGGGTACGGCGTTCACGCTCTGCATCGTCGGCACGGCGGCACTGCTGCCCCTGGCAATCAGCGAGTGGAGCCCGGCCCGCAATTACGCCCAGAACCGCATTGAATCGCAGAAAGCGGACGCGATGTACAACGCCATGACCGCCGACCCGGCACTGAAAGCCAAGCTGAACAGCCTGAATGTCGAGGTTCATTTCTTCCACGAGGCCGACGGCGACTACACGCTGCAAAGCGGCGACGACTGCATCCTGTACGCCGCGCTGCAGGGCCCCTACGCCGATGCCGAGACGTTCGCCGCCGACTGTATGGCCGTTATGCAGCGGGCCGCAGACGACGGTCTCGGCTTTACATGCTACCACTTTAACGCCGATGAGGACACCGACGACGGCATCAGCTACTACCTGGACTGCGTCGCCTCCTACCCGGCGGGGCTGACCGCTGCCCAGGTGGCCCAGCGCGTGCAGGCCAGCTACCACTATGACAATAACAGCTTCCTCAGCGAAGCAGACCGGGATGATTACATCCGCCGTCAGCTGCAGAATGAGATTTCCGACGAGTACGCCGACCGGCACGACGGTGCCTATCCCGACGAGAAATACCTGAACGAGGAAACCGAGCGCCGCCTTGCCGAACGAACCGGCATGGCCACGCCTGAAAGCGCACAGGCATAAACACGCATAAAAATTACCCGGAGCCCAATCAAACGGGCTCCGGGTCTGTTGTTATACGCTCTCGCCCTCGACCAGCTCAAAGGGCACGGTCTCGTGGCGGGCGGGGGCGTTTTCCTCTATGCAGCGCAGCAAAATGTCGGCGGCGCGCTCGGCAAGGACGGTGGTATTCTGCCGGATCGTCGTCAGCCGCGGCACGGTGTACCGCCCAAGCGCAATGCCGTCGTACCCGGCCACGGCAATGTCCTGCGGTACGCGCAGGCCGTGGTCCTGTATGGCCCGGATGGCTCCCACCGCCATCAGGTCCGACATGGCGAAAATCGCCGTAAGGCCGGGGCAGTGGGCCAGCAGGTGCTCGGCAGCTGCATAGCCGCCCTGCATCGAGAAGTCCGCAAGCCGGTACTGCCGGTCAAAGTCGAACGGCACGCCGAGCCGCTGCAGGGCATCCAGACAGCCGTCCAGCCGCTGCTGGCTCGGGCGGGAGGTTTCGGGCCTGTCGCCGATGATGCCGATGACACGGTGGCCTTTGGCATATAACTGCTCGATCATCACGGCAGCGGCAGCGCGGTCATCCACGCTGACGCTGGACAGATTCTCAATGCCCAGCCCGGCGGCGTTGTTCGTCAGCAGCAGGCAGGGGATGCCCAGCGACGCCAGCGCCGGGGTAAAGCATTGCGGGTGCGCACCGATGAAAAAGAGGCCGCAGGGCCGGCGCTCGGCAAAGATGGTCTGTGCGCAGGCCAGCTCGTCGGTACTGCCGTTGTTGTAGTAGACCGTCGGCGTATAGCCGCGCGCCTCCAGACAGGGCTGCAGCTTGTCCAGCAGGTCCGCAAACAGAGCGTTCTGCGTGCCCTTTACAATGAGGGCCAGCCCCTCCGGCACCTGCTGCTTCAGATGTTTGGCATTGGCGTTGGGCTGGTAGCCGTGCTGCGCCACAACGGCCAGTATTTTTCGGCGTGCGTCCTCGCTGACGCGGGGGTTGTTGTTCAGCACGCGGGACACTGTGCCCACGGCATAGCCGGACTCGCGGGCAATATCCTTGATGGTCAAAGCTGCGCCTTCTTTCGCGTTGATTTGCTACCAGTATACCATATCCAACCAAAAGGGGAAAGGGGAGGCTCCCTGCGGATTTTGCGGGACGCTTTTTATTTTTTCGGATTTTAAAAATTCCGCCCCGCAACCTCTTGGCAAACAGGGAAATTTCTGCTATACTATTCTATACATCTGTGAGGGCCGTTAGCTTAACGGTTAAAGCCGGCGGCTCATAAACATTGGATGTTAGGATTTTTCTCTTTGCAAAAATTCGATAAATCGTAAAATTTGCGATTTCCATAGTTGATTTTTCTGCTTTCATCTACAACCCATCTACGGGCGGTTCGCAACTGCTTGTTTGGGTTGTTTCATAAGGGCCATTAGTTCAGCGGTTAGAACTCTCGGCTCATAACCGAGTTATCGTAGGTTCGAATCCTGCATGGCCCACCAAACAAGAAAAATCCGAACCTGTTTCCGATTGGAGAAGGGTTCGGATTTTTCGTTTTCTTCGGGAACAACAATGAAGGCTCCCGTGGACGGCGCAAAACTCTGATGCCTTGTCATAGACCGTAAGCCGATAACGAGAATTGGAGGATGCGATTATGAAGTACGATGAAAGAGCCTGCAAGTTTAACATGGATACCGGGTGTGTGGAGTTGACTCTCCAAGATGGGAGAAAAATTTCCATTGACTGCACCGGGGTTGAGGATGCACTGGATGTGACCATGGCGCAGAGGTCAGAGTTAGACTACCTCATCTACAATGACCCGCTAGGCTATGCCGATTTGATTTTGAATGGCGATCCGGAGGAATATTTGAAAAATGCAGCCGGGAGCCATGAGTTAGAAGATTAGAGGCTGAATTCGAAGAATGGTTGATAACTCTCATTAGTAGGAGTATAATTTATACAAAGGGGTATACGTCCTTTTCAGAAAAAGGAGGAAGCACTATGGATCGAATTACGAAAGGCTATATGAACAATTTTGCGGCATCGCAAGAATTAACAGGTCAAAACGAATCAGAATTATTTGAATCGTTTGCATGTTACTGCGTCCTTTCAAAAGAATACCCAGAGCATTTTGATATATCGGATATTGTTACAGGTGGTGGAAGTGATGCGGGAATTGATGGAATTGCAATTATTGCCAATAATGTCTTAATACATTCGCAAGAAGAATTTGATGATTTGGCCGAACAAACACATACAATTACGGATCTGAAATTTATTTTTATTCAAGCAAAAACATCTCCTACGTTTAATGGCGGAGATATTGCTACATTCGGTTTTGGTGTATGTGATTTGTTAAAAGAACAACCCGAGTTGGTTCAAAACGCAGAGGTTCAAGAAAAATCCAATATCATTTCTCATATTTTATCTAATATGATGCGTGTAAGAAATAAACCCAAGTGCTTATTATACTACGTTACCACCGGAAACTGGACAGAGGATCAAAATCTCTGCTCTAGAATTGAAGGCGTAAAGAGCGATTTGAAATCTGAAAATCTATTTTCTGAGATTAGCTTTGTACCAGTTGACGCAAATTATTTACAAAAATTATTTAAGAATACGGTCGATAAAATCCAAGCAATCATTGATTTTCCAGAGCGAATTACCCTTCCAGAGATGGAAAAAGTAAAAGAAGCATATCTTGGCATATTGCCAGCATGTCAATTTTTAAACCTTGTTAGTAATGAAGATGGCATTATCAAAAGTATTCTATATGACAATGTAAGAGATTTCCAAGGGGAAAATGATGTAAACGTAGAAATTGCCGAAACGCTGAATAGTTCAGAGGCCGACAAATTTGTTATTTTAAACAATGGAATAACTATTATTTGTAAAGAACTAAAAAATATTGTTCGCAATCAATTCTCTCTTGAAGATTATCAGATTGTCAATGGTTGCCAAACAAGTCATGTTCTGTATAATAACAAAGAAACAATATCGGACAAGGTTTATGTTGCGATAAAAATTATTTCGACAGATGACGAAGAAACTGTCAATAAAATTGTGAAAGCGACAAATAGGCAAACCGAGGTTACCGATGAACAGCTACTGGCATTAAATGATTTCAACAAACGCCTTGAAGCTTACTATCAAACTTATAGTGGCGTACAACGCCTATACTACGAACGACGTTCTAAGCAGTATACTTCCGTTATGGAAATCGAAAAGGTTAGAATTGTAACAGTTGCTACACAAATAAAGGCATTTTCTTCAATGTTCCTAGACAAGCCACAGTTAGCAAGTCGTTACTATGGGCGGTTGTTAAAAGATAGTAAGGATAGCGGAGAAATCTTTAATACGAACCATCAATTTATTGCGTACTACGTTTCTGCCTATGCTTTGTATCGGATAGAATTTCTTATTAGAAACAAGCAAATTGACCAACAGTATAACAAATATCGATATCATATTTTGATGATTTTGAAATATCTTGTCCTTGGTGATCAGAAGCAACCTCAATTGAACTCCCACAAAATGGAGACTTTTTGTCAAGAAATTCAAGGTATACTAGCTGATTCTAATAAATTAAATCAATATGTCGAATTTGCATGCAAGATAATATCTGATCAAGTTGGCGATTTGTCCAACGCAGAAAATGCCAAAACAGCACTTATAACAGATAAGTTAAAAAATGCGGCAATGGTTGTTAAGCTTTAAAATTTAATTTTACTGTTTCGAATATGTAATGCAGGGCGTTCCCTTTACCGGGAGCGTCCTGCTGTTTTTATGCGGCACATTCATGGTGCGCTCCTGCTTGAGGGCGAGAATCTTTTCCAGAAAGCTGCGCACCAGTTCAGGCTCACGGTGGAGCGCGTCCAGATAGGGCTTCACTTCATACCAGAGCTCGTGATACTTTTGACCCCAATGAGCAGCTTCCTTCTTGGCGGTGGAAAGTTCTTCTTTCAGGCGGCAGTTCTCCACGTCCATCATATAGCCGTGGTCGGCTTGCTTTTTCAGCTTGGAAAATTCTTCTTCGGTCAGCGAGTAGTTACCGAGAAAGGTGCGCTTGCCGATATAATCCAGATCGCGCGCATGAATGAAGGCTTCTTTCGTGAGCGTGACCTTTTTCTGCACAGCGGCAAGTTCCTTCTCCTTTTTGGAGAGGGTCTGACTGGTTTTGGCAAGCGACTGCGGCTTTTGGTCGGCTTGGGCGGTCAGGCTGTCCAGACGTTCCTGCTCCCGCTGGACTTTGAACTGGGTGACGGTCAGGTGTTCTTCGGTGCTGCCGCGCTCACCGCGCTCCACATCCGTGTACCCGGCGTTGCGCATATAGTTGAAGAAATCATCTTGCAGGATGCTGTACGACTTCTTCAGGACTGGTTTGCCGTTCTTTTGCAGGACGGGCTCTCCAGCATCGTCCAGCAGGGGCTTGGATGCCCACTTTTTGCTCCGGCTGACCTGCATGACGGTCTCCTTGACTGTGCCGACCAATGCCCTGCCTTTGCAGCGTTTCGACCACAGGATCTGCTTTTCCACCACAGGTACATAGACCACATGGAGGTGGTAGTGGTAAACTTCGCGGCCTAGTGCTTCGGTCATGGCACGGTTGATCTCATCAGCGTGCATGACGGCGGAGAGGATATACTGCTCACAGCCCACGATCTGGACAGCGGCTTTATAGGCATCTGCGTAGAACTGCTTGGCGATCTCATAGCCGCCGTGATTGTCAAAGTAGGCAGAGTTGACATCAAAGACAAGTTCACAGTAGTGGGTAGCATCCGGCTTCAAGCCGCGCGTTGAAATCGTACCAGCGGTTTCCAGTTGGGCGAACAGGTCAGTGTAACTGGCGGTTGGCTTTTTGAAGTGGACGTTCCATGAGGCGCGCTGGGGGATAATGTCGGGGTTTCGATAGCTGTCCTTTTCGCGCTCGTTGTGCTGCTGGGTGTTGCCAACAGCCTTGTCCGAAACGGCAAGGTTTCGGACACTGGTGCGGTCAATACCATCATTTCTTGCCAAAGGGCATCCCTCCTTTCGGGGTTCAGAGGAAGGTGACGGGGACGGAGATGCACTTCCCCGGAAGTGTAATAACCCACTATAACACTTTCATCCCTATGGGCTGCAAAGTGTAGTGGGCTCTTCGAGGACTCTCCGAGGGGGAACGTCTCCTGCGGGAGAGCTACGATCAAGTTCGCACAATGCGAACTTGATTGCTCCGTACGCATCTGAAAAAATTGCGTACGGACTTCAAATAACCTGTACGGTTCCTACGGCGTACAAATGAACAAAATACAGACGACAAAACGCTTGATTTTCTTAAAATGCGCCGTACAGGTGCGTACAAGTACAGACCGTACAGGTTGTACGAACTTCTTCCGTGAAAAAATGCACTTTTTACGGGCAGGAGTGGACAATCGGTTCGATGTCCACAAAGCCCCGCACTCTGCGGCCACCGGGCAGGTAGATGTTATGTACTGCACCAGAGACCCCAAAGTGGGGACTCTGGTGTTTTTTGTTTCCTGCCTGAATATACGGGGAATTTTGCGGAAAGAGCAAAAAAGCGGCAGAACTGCAACGGAAAAAGAAAAAAGCCCTTACTGGTTGCAGGACTGCAACAGCAAGGGCGGAGAGGTAACCGTATATTGAACAAAACGGCAGAGCGTATTATAATGAGGAAAAAGATCAAAAAGGAGGGCCGACCACATGGCACAGGAATATCTGCCCGCACCATCCAACGTCCGTCTTGCGGACTTGATGAAAGAGCACAACATCAGCCAACTAGAACTCGCCAAGGAGATCGGCTGCTCCAAGAGCACCATCAGCCGTTTTATTAGTGGTGCGAAAGGAACCCTGACCCATGAGCAGGTGCTAAAGATTGCAAGGCTGTTCAAAGTGTCCACGGATTTCCTGCTGGGAGAAACCAACATCCCTGACCGCAAGAACTACGACATTGCCGAGCTGGGCTTGTCCGTAGAAGCTGCAAAGAATCTCTACACAGGGCGTGTCAATGCAGAGGTGGTCAATCTGCTGCTGGAAAACGCCCGCTTTGCAGAGCTTACTTACCGCATAGCGCAGTATTTTGACGATACTTTTGCATCCGGCATCGCAGCACAGAATGCCATGCTCACGACATTGAGCACCCTGCTGCGCACAAAGGTCAAGACCCCGGAAGCAGCCAAAGCCGCAAAGGACATCAGCCTTCGGAGAAAGCCAGTATACCAAGGCGACCTTGATGATATTGAAATGTACTTCATGGCGGCGGTCAAGGAAATCAAAAAGGGTATCGGGAGCCATTACGCCGAACAGGAAGCCATGAGCAAGAAAGTGGCAGAGAAGATGTTCGCCGAATTGACTAAAGGGCAGGATGTGCAGCACCCAACGATTACGGCAGAGCAGTTGACAGATGCAATGTTGGACAGCGTTTCGGGCATGGAAGGAGCTACGCCGGAAGCGCTGGAACAGCTGCGGAACGGTCTGCTGGGAATCTTGCAGTCTACCGCAGAGCAGGAAAACGCCCATGAAGCAGACGAATGAACGGCTTTGTGCGCTGGCGCAGAAAGGCGATGCTGCCGCGCTGGACAGCCTGATCGACAACAACAAGTCCTTTATTGGCAAGGTGGCAAATGACCTTTTCCGCAGCATGAATCTGGCACAGTCCGGCCTGAACCTTGACACGGACGATTTGAAACAGGCGGGCAATCTGGGCTTATGGAAAGCTGTGTCGAAGTTTGATGCAGCCTGTGGCATGAAGTTCCTGACCTATGCGGCTCCTGCCATCCGCAACGCCATGATGGACATGGTGCGGGATGCCTTTGCCGCTTTTGAGCAGCGGATGGTGACGGAAGACAAGGACGGCGTCTGCTACCAGCGCGTTTCGCTGGATGAGGTTCTGCCGGGAGAAGAGCAGCTGCGGCGTATCGAAGCCATAGCCGACCCCTACGCCATGCAGCCGCAGAGTATTATGGAAGAGCAAGAATCGCGCCGGGAACTGTACGATGGCCTGAAACGGCTGACCCAACGGGAGCAGACTTACCTGCTGTACCGCTATGGCTTCACCGATGGTGAGGAACATCCTTTGATCGGCACGGCGATATACTTTCACCTGACAAAAGGCCGCGCCAAAAAGACCGAGAAACAGGCTATGGACAATCTGCGGCTGGAACTGCCGTGGTGGTTTCTTTGAATAAAAAGAAAAAATCGTGATTGTGCTACAAGTTTTCTGGAAATTTATGTGCAGCTATACGATTTTAAAAAAATCGCAGACAGATGAAATAAAGCAGGCTTAAAATTCGTTATTCAAACAGAGAAGCCAATAATCATGATACCATTGATGTGATTCTTATAACTGCAATCGTTCAGAAAAAATGTGACGTTCAGAAAATTCAAATGGAGCTATGATGAAGAGGTGCTTAAAATGACGAAATCAAGTAAGGAATTGGCTGTCTTTGGTATAGCTTTGGCCCTAGCAATTCTTATAGGCGGTTTCCTGTTGCATCCGTGGGGGAGGACAAAATCGGAACTTACTGTAACAAAGGTAGATTTAAGCAATAATTCTATCTATGCAACTGCTTCCAATCAGCTGTACGGTACAAATGATTACTATCTCATTCAGGGAGTTTCGGAATGCTTAAAAGGAAATATTCAACTATCGCAAATTGAAGAAGGCGAAAAGATTGTGGTAGTTTCCAATGGAAAGGTTTTGCTATCTGACCCATATCAGTTTGATACGATATACAGTATTCGGTTACAGTAATCCTATTTTCATGCCCTAAATAATGAAATGAATATAAATGCTTTTGAGAATTATTATGGAAGAGATAATTGTTGAACCACATATTGGAATTGGACAATTAAAATTAGGTATGGCACCAGATGAGCTAGAAAAAACTCTTCTGCAAATGAAGAGACAATGGTCGAATTCTTCTAATGAAGCAATGCAAATGGAACGTTGTGCGGAAACCGATGACCCTAATTTGATAACAGGACGATATATGGATAATGATTCGTTCTTTCTGGTGCAGTATCGGAACGGAAAAGCTACTGAAATCGGCATCCAGAGAGAGTTGTCTAAAGTGGCATCAATAAAATTGTTCGGGCTGGATATGTTTAATACAACCGCCGAGTGTATTATTGATAGCTTAATGAAAAAGGACAACGTTATTTGCAACGAAAAGGACTTGCAACTGGGAACGGAATATATTTTTCCCAAAATTGGAGTCCGACTCTGGAGAGAGCGAGCATTTCATCCCAAATTGTTGAAAGACCCGTTATACATGGAAGAAATGCAGGCGGTATTAGAAGACGAATATCAATATCAGTATTTTCAGATGGTTACCATAATAGGTTGAACTACTAACTAACCATGAGCCCTCTATTTGCAACGACTGCAAGTAGAGGGCTCATGGTTTACTTTGGATATTTTAATTAAAATTTAGTCTTTCAGTCTGCCGTGGTCACAGCCGAGTGAGAGATAATGCTCAATTTCACTACCCAGCACAAGCTGGGCGTACTCCAATGGCTTATTGTAGAGCAGCCAGTCCAGTTCTGCCCGCTGTGCAGGGGTGTTGCCGAACTCGTCCTCAATAACGATTATTGTTTTGAAGTTCCATAGTAGTAATCGACGAGCTTTGAAAACTGGAGTTGTCTGTATTCCATCGGAAAATTCTCCAATTCTTGAACAATACGGTCATATTGCTCAGTTTCTGTTATTTTAGATAGAGAACGTTCGCTTCGTTCAGAAACCAGTTTATAAACCGCAAGTAAACCGCCTGAGACCAATTCGATAATTGCAGAAGGAACAACTGTAACAATGGTCGAATCAATCCATCCTTTTGCGTAAAGTCCAATCGCAACTGCAAATAAAATTGCGCCAAACCAAATAAGTCTTTTTAGACTCATTAGAATGGTTTTATCCTCAGCTAATGTCGTTGTATGGTAAGTTGTGCTAAGATGCATAGTTGGCGATGGAGATATTGTCTTCGTTGTTTTAGGAATTGCTTTATATAATTCATTTGGACTCTGATTGATTGCCATTGCCACCCTCCGAATTTCCTGTATCCACAAACGCGTTACTAACAACAGCGTTGACCAGAATGGTATTTCCACAATTCATGCAAGTAACAGGCACTAGTGGCAAATAATTTCCGCCAACCTGTATTACACCATCAGTTGCATTAATAAGGGTGACTATGTTGGTGTCAACATTCCAGTTTCCATGACCGCACAATGGGCATTTTTCATTTCCCCATTTTTGATTGAGAAACTGAATCAATTTTTGACCATCCAACTTTTTAGGTGACATTGCCAACAACTCCTTTAAAAGTAATCAAAGATATTATACACGGTGTGTGTCAGTAATGCAAATACCATCTTCAAATCGAAACTTATGAAACCCGTACATTTCAAACTATGTTACTATGACGAAGAAAGGGATTTGATCCAATAATATTCTTTTATACATTACATTGTGTCAATGAGAAACAGTCTTTCTTTATAGGATGGAGTTCCTTGATATTTTGCTCAAACCTGCAATCGACAATTTGTTCAATATGGAGAAATTTTCTCACAGGACAACTCTTTGTTTACTTGCAACGCAAAATACGTTACAATAAACTTGAGGTGATAACCATGGAAAAAACGATGACACTCAATCTTCGTGTGAACCCTACCGTCAAGCAGCAAGCCGAGGATGTACTGAAACAGCTTGGCATCCCGATGGCAACCGCCATTGATATGTACCTGCGCCAGATCACCCTGACTGGCGGCATTCCTTTCTCGCTATCCCTGCCGAAAGCTCCTGCGGCGCTGAACGCCGATACCATGACCGATGACCAACTCCATGCAGCCTTGCAAGTGGGCATCAAGGAGATTCAGAACGGTGATACCGTGGATGCTGCAAGCGCATTCGCACAGTTCAGGGAACAGCACAGATGAAGCAGTATGACGTGAAAATTTCCTATGCAGCCCTCAGCGATATGGAGCAGATTTACAGCTATATTGCTGACCGTCTGTTGGAGCCTGACACGGCTATGGGGCAGTATAACCGCATTGCAGAAGCCATCCAGTCGCTGAACATCCTGCCGGAACGCTGTGCGCTGGTGGAAAGCGAGCCGGAGCGCACCCAAGGGCTGCGGCAATAACTACTCGGTGTTCTACATTGTGGGCGAGGATACCGTGTCGGTGGCCCGTGTGCTGTACAGTGCATCCGACCTTGTGCGCCGCCTGCGGAGAATGAAATGAAAGGGGTGTTTGCATGACCGCTGTGATCTACGCCCGCTATTCCAGCGACAACCAGCGTGAGGAATCCATTGAAGGACAGATTCGGGAATGTACAGCCTATGCCGAAAAGAACGGCATTGCCGTGGTCAAGCACTACATTGACCGCGCCCTTTCCGCCAAAACCGACAACCGCCCGGATTTCCAGCAGATGATCAAGGACAGCGAAAAGCGGTTGTTTGATATCGTGTTGGTCTGGAAGCTCGACCGCTTTGCCCGAAACCGCTATGATTCAGCGCACTATGAGTACCAGTTGGAACGAAATCATGTCAAGCTGGTATCTGCCACGGAGCCTATCTCTGACAGCCCTGCGGGTATCATGGTCAAGAGTATGCTCACGGGCATGGCTGAATACTACTCGGCAGAGCTTTCTGAAAAAGTTGTGCGTGGCATGACTGAGAATGTTCTGAAGGGCAAGTACAACGGCGGCACGATTCCCATTGGTTTTAAGGTGGACGAGGAGAAGTTCTTTCAAATCGACCCGCTGAAAGCTCCCTTTGTGGTAGAAGCCTTTCAGCGGTACAACGATGGCGCAACTATGAAGGAACTGATGAACTGGCTGAACGACAGTGGCGTGACCACCAACCGTAAGCAGAAGTTTACCTACAACAGTGTTCAGACGCTGCTGACGAACAAACGGTACATCGGAGAAAACCACTTCAAGGACATTGTGATGCCCGACAGCATCCCGGCCATCGTGGACAAGGACTTGTTTGAAGAAGTACAGCAAAAAATCAAGAAGAACAGCCGCGCTCCTGCCCGTCACAAGGCCGAGGACGATTACTTGCTCACCACCAAGCTGTTCTGCGGAATGTGCGGCGCGATGATATTCGGCGAGTGCGGTACGGGTAGAAACAAGGTCGTTCATCATTATTATAAGTGCGCCACCGCGAAGCGTTTCAAGACCTGCAAGAAAAAGATCGTCCGTAAAGAATGGCTGGAAGATTTGGTCGTGGCTGAAACCATGAAGCTGATTCAGGACGATGCCGTGATTGATGCCATCGTTGCAGAAGTCATGGAGTTGCAGGATCAGGAAAACACCAAGCTTCCTTTGCTGGAAAAGCAGATGCGCGAGGTGGAGAACGGCATTGAGAATATGCTGAACGCCATTCAAGCAGGTGTGCTGACCAACTCCACCAAATCGCGTTTGGAAAAGCTGGAAGCCCAGCAGAAAGAACTTGAGGTTCGGATCGCCGAAGAAAAAATCGCTCGGCCACGGTTAAGCGAAAATCAGGTTCGATTCTGGCTGACCCGGTTCCGCAAACTCGAACCGAATGTGAAAAGCCACCGTGAAACGCTTATCAATACATTCGTGAATGCTGTTTATCTCTATGATGAAAAAGTTTTGATTACATTCAACTACAAAGACGGCACAAAAACCATCACTTTCGATGAGATCGCCGCCAAAGATGCCCCAGAGAGCAATGGTTCGGATTTAGGTTGCTTCGCTCCACCAAAAAGAGACGTGCAAGCGTAAAGTTTGCACGTCTCTTTTCATCTTTCGGGAGTTTTTCTCTTGTAGAGCGTCTCGCTCATCTGGCTGCGGATGGAATCCTGCCGCTTGTGGTAGACCTGCGTATAAATTGCCAGTGTCGTGCTGGGCTGGGCATGGCCCGCCTCGGCCGCCACCGTAGCGACACCGATGTCCGGGTTGGAGAGCAGGATACTGACAAAGGTGTGGCGAAACATATGCGGGTGGATTTTGCGGATGCCCGCTTTCTCGGCCACGCGGTCAACAATTTTGCCATAGTGGTCGGGGCTGATGGGCCAGCCGAAATCATTGATAACGATAAAATTTTTCCCGCGCAGCTTTTGCAGGGACTCCCGGTACGATTCCCACTTTCCGTCCATGCAGGTCTGCCAAGCACTGCCCATACGGTGCTTTTGTGCAAGCCATTGGTCACGGTAGGTTTTCAGATATTCCATAAATTCGGGTGCTACATCTATGTCACGGACGTTGTCCTCTTTCGTGGTCGTTAGGTGATAGCCTTTGTTCACTATGAGCAGTGACTTATCCACATGGACGGTGCAGTGGTCGAAGTCAATATCTTCCCATGTCAGCCCGGCTAACTCACCGCGCCGCATTCCGGTATTCAGCAGCCCCATAACGATGACTTGCTCCAGTGTGGAACAGCGCGGCAGCACCCTAAAAAGAGCCTCTACTTCTTCCGGGTGCAGGCAGTCTACCGGGCGGCTGCGCGTACCTTTAACCGCGAGTGTTTGGGTATCGTTGTCTATGCCGTACTCGCGTTCGGCATATTGCATTACGAGCCGCAGAAAGATGGCATACTCCTTGATGGTTTTTCGTGCAATAGGGCGGTGATCCAGTTCAATATGAAACAGCTTTTCGGGCTTACATTTGAGAGCTGCTGCAATTTCCTGTGCTGTTTTTAGTGTGGTACGCTCTCCGCGGAACACTCGCTCTACAGATTTTGTCTGTATGGAGCATTGTGCTGCAATTTGGGGACAGGACAGTTTCTTATACTGCTTTGCGTTGGGTTTCAGTACCGCATACCCTTTCACGCTGCGCACATCGGCCTCCCCCAGCAGTTCCAGAAACTTCTCGCATTCGCGCTTATTTACTTTTGAAATTGGCATTTCTGCAAATGCCGGGCTGATTTCACAGATTCGCCGCAGCATGGTTTCCTTACCTGCTGTGGTGTTGGCTTTATTCTTGTGCTGCTCGTAGTCGCCCTCCAGACGAACGGAGGGGTCAAGCATCGATTTTTTGGAATCAATGTATGCTCTTGCTACATCTCGGAAGGGCGTGTTTTTGCCATCTTTTTCATCGTCGGCTTTCTGTTGCTCTGCGCGTTCAAAAACGAGTGCGGCTTCAATGGCAGCGTTTTCACGCTGGCGGTGGGTTTTCAATACAGTGGGGTCAAAGTCAAAGCGCCCATATCGCCGCACCCTTTTTCCATGTACAGTCACATTAGCGGTCAGTACATAATAGGGGGCGCTGCGTTTGGGTATCATAAGTTTTGCCGATGCCATTATTCAGATTGCTCCGTTTTATTGTTGTAGTAGGCCGCCAGCTTGCCAAGGTTAATGTACCATTTAACACCGGACTGAAATGCCAAATCCGGGTTTTCGCGGCAGACACGCCGCAGATAGTACGGCGGCAGGTTCATAATCTCGCTGGCCTGTTTGATGCTGACAATCTGCGGCAGGGTGATTTTCTCAATTTCGCAGGCGGATGCCTGCAGCGGCATTTGCACAGGTTCTTTCATCGTTCTTCACACTCCACATAGTAAATTGGCTTTCGGTTGTGGCGGCGCAGCAAGCGTGCGTCCAGCCCCGTCAGAAAGAGTTCATATCGTAGATTGGTCTCGGTCGTAATTAGCACTGCACCGTAATTTTGCAGAAAGCGCAGGATGCGGTATAAGGTTGCAATGTCGTGACTCAGTCGGTCAAGGCTCTGCACCATGACGGCATTGACGCGCCCCTGCTGAACAGCGGTGAGCATGGCGAACAAATCAGGTCGCCAGAATTCGGTGCCACACTTCTGCTCCATGCAGGAGTTGACAATGATGTAGCCGCGCCGGTCGGCTTCGCGCATGACTTCTGCAAGCTGTTCTTCCAGTGCCGGCAGGTTCGGTGCTGCACTGCGGGCAAATGCCCAAACTTTGTATTCTTTCATGGGCACACCTCAGAATTGATCCATAAGCGGGAGTCGAACATCAAAGCGTGGCTTACCGAACGAAGCCCGCGTGAAGCGGTCACAGACAAAGCGTTCCAGACCGCTGTTGATGAGTTCGGCGTTCAGGTCACATTCGGTGGTAATAAGGTAGACATCATTCTGACGCAGAATTTCAATAACTCCCACCAGTATGTAGCTGTTGCGGCTGATTTGCTCCAAATCGCGTACCATCACGGCTTCAATCCGACCGTTCTCTACTGCGTCCAGCATAGATCGCAGACCGATGCGGTCTTTCAAGGTGTTGCCGCTGCAATGGTCAAAAGATGTGCCGCGTACAAGGAATCCATGCCCTGCTGCTTCGTCGATAAGGTCATACAGCCGGTCAAAGGCAATGCGCGGATCGCTGTTGGCGCAGCGCACATAAATCCAGACATCGTGGTTTCGCATAAGGTACATTGCAGATCCCTCTTTCACAAAAAGTAATCCGGGCGCTTCTGCTCCCGGATGAATTGCTGCACATCTTCGATTTTCTCGGTGATTGGGCAAGTCGGCAAAGCTGCCAGCGCGGCATCATGGTACTTGCCGCCGATGCCCGCGCGTTCATCCAGAATGGCTACCACACAGGAATCCTGTTCCGTGCGAATGGCACGTCCAAAGCCTTGTCGCAGTTTCTTCTGCATTTCGGGGATGATTTCGGCGTTTATATAATCGCGCAGATTTGGGTACTGCCGGCGCTCGTAGTCGCTGACCGGGTCGGGAATCGGGAACGGCAGCTTTGCGATAATCAGCAGTGACACCATGTCGCCGGGAAAGTCGATGCCCTCCCAGCAGGAACCAGCCGCAAACAGTACGCCGTTGCCGGATTGCTTGAACTTCTGGATGATTTTGCCGCCGTTGCGCCACGCCTGATAGGTTGGATATGTCCACTGACCGTCCGTCAGCGCGCGAACTTCCGCCATCTGGCGGTACGCTGTGAACAGCACCAGCGCATGACCGTGACAGGCACCAACCAACCGAACGATTTCTTCTGCCATTTTGCGGTTGTCCATTTGCATTTTTACGCGCGGCGGAAAGTACAACAGACATTTTTTCTTGTAGTTAAACGGAGAATCTGCTCGGAAATGACGCAGAGGTCGGTAAGCCGCCAGCCCCAAAAGTTGTTCCGTATGGCTGAAATCTCCGGCTGCAGTCAATGTACCGGAGGTCAGAATTGCTGGTTCGCGGGTATTCCATAGGGCGCTGCGGAGCAGCTGCGGTACGCGGCTGCTGGCTGCGCAGAATGTAGGCTGACCGTCGGCATCGTAGTCGATGTATAAGATGCGCGTCGGCACTTCCAAAAGAAAAAGGCGCAGGAGACTTTCGGCTTCTCCCAGCCTGTTCAGCAGGTATCGCGGCACATCCGGCAACCCGCCAGCATTTTGCAACAGTGCTATGCAGTCGATGAGCGCAGCGCGGCGGAACGGCGTAAGCACGAACGGTTCGCTCGCTTTTCCTCGCAGCTTGGAAAGTCCCTGCGTGCAGGAGAACGACAGCGTAAGGAACGCCGTCCGCATCTGTCTGGCAAAATCCTTGTAGTGCGCCTGTTGTAATAAAAGGCACAATTCATCCATGTTGTGCGGGGATAAGGTTTCTGTGTACATCTGGCGGGCGGCATCGGGTAATTTGTGCGCCTCGTCCACTACCAGCGCCTGATAACTGCGCAGGAGCAGTGGTCTATCTTCCTGCCGATGCGATGCGTCAGCCAGCAGATAATTGTGATTGCAAATTTGGATGTCGGGTTTCATGGAATCCCGCAAATATTGCTGGTAGCGGCAATCCTCGCGCAGAAAGCAATCGCGCGGGCAGGACTGCGGCACACAGATCCGGCAGCGGTCATACCGAGAAAGTTCTGGGATATGATCCATGTCCAGAATATTTTCTGCAATGTGCAAGCTGTTCCGTTGCCTTTTTCTGCTTGGCTGCACCAGCGATGCTCTTTCGGCAAGGCGGGCATCGCAGACAAAACGCTCTTTGCCCTTGCGGACAACGGCTGTGATGGGTGCGGTGATGATGCCCTCGGACAGCAAAACAGCGGACAGGTCGGGCAGATACTCAGTAAGGATAGCGTCCTGCAAGGCAACGCTGGAAGTGGAGATAACGATGGGCAGTTTCATCCGTTCGGGGCGATGCATCTGCCAAAGGATACAGCCCACGAGGTAAGCCAGCGTTTTGCCGGTGCCTACGCCTGCATCGCACAGGGAAATTTCCTTATTATATAAGGTATCTAAAACTTCATGGCAAAGCGCGATTTGTTCCTCGCGCACCGCCATACCGTGCCGGGGTAAAATCTCCCGGAAAATCTGTTCGGCTATGTGGTGGGATTCCACATAGCCTGTCGGATAGGTTTGCATAGGTTTTACACCTCTGTTTTTCCATCCCGTTTAAAGCAAAATGATGGGCAGCAGGCGCTTGGGGTCCTGCTGCCCACGATTTGCCCTAAACGGCAAAAGTAGATAGTTAAGAAACTGTGCCACATTTGCCGCTCGCACCCCTGACACCGGGAACACAACAGGCAGACCACTGGCGATGGCCGTTCACTGACTCCGCCGGAGTCTTACTGCTTACAACTCCGGCTCGGTCACCCCCTCTGACGCGGGAGGCTGCAGGTGTATCATTATAGCCTTTTCCTTGGCAACTTATGGTTTTGCCAAACCGCCCATCGGGCCTGCCGAAAAAGGAACGTACCTGTTATGCTGGGTATTCGGTTGTCAAGGTACAGGCAAGGAGGTTTCCGGTTCAGCGTACATTTCAAACATCAGCCGTACATGGTCGGCGGCTACGGTGTCGGCAACCATTTTCTTTGTGCGGATACCCTCTACCACAGTAGGCTCTAACTGATAACCGTATGGCGCCTGCCCGCTCATGTGGAAGCCTTTCAGGCACCGGGAATAGTAGGCGTCTGTGACACGCTTCTGAATTGTCTCACGTTCAAGCTGGGCGAATGAAACTTGTCTGAACCTCGGGCCATTGTGACCCGAAGTGTTTTGCCTCTCATAAGCCATTTCATTTTCCAGCCTAAATCGGTACGCCTTACAAAGAATTTTTCAAAATTTTTTCTAAGCGCCGCAGACCTCGCTCGATTGCGACACGAACCACTTTTTCATGGACGCCCTCTGCCCGGGCAATGTCCTGTTTGGTCATGCCGAGAATGAAATGGGCGTAAATCCGTTTTGCCTGTTTGTCTGGCAGACTGGTAATCGCTGCGTGAAGTTCCTGCATGGTCACTTTCCGCTCATACAGTTCATGGGGAGATAAAGCGAC
>NZ_FUYF01000088.1 GCF_900167555.1 Gemmiger formicilis
TGACGCAGATGACGCTAATGACGCTGAATCTGGGATATGGTATAGGGATATCCCCAAAACAGCGTCATTAGCGTCATCTGCGTCACTATCGTCACGCAAGAACAGCGCGGGGGTCTGGGGTACGCCCCGGAAATGCGTTTGTGGATATCCAAACGCTATGCTAGCAAAACACGTTCCCGCTCAAAGCGGGAGTAATCAAAGCGGATACGCATACAAATTCGCATATGCTCCAGAGTGAATCAGTTTAGATTCATCCCAAAATCTTGACTCGAAAAAGTGAATCAGTTCTGATTCACTCTATGCAAATAAGAGGGAAACCGCTATTATGTTTTATATAAAAACAGTCCACCAGGATTTTCCCGAATAGCGTACAAGGCTATAGAAAATCCTGATGGACGAAGCATCTAAACCAGAAACAGAAATCAGAAAGGCGCAGTGCAGCGCCGAAGTAAACGCCTTACCTTTCAAAGTTCAGACAGTCGTAACAAGCGTTTCACAGGGACCTTCTATGCGATACGCACCGCTGCCTGCGGGCAGGAAATAACTCTCGCCTTTTTGGACACAGACGGTTTCGCCGCCGCAGGTCAATGTGCCGATTCCATCGGTGATAAGCAGAGACACAAAGGACTTTTCGTCCGCTGTACCGTTGAAATTCCCGCTTTTGACGTCAACGGTAAAATACTCGCACTGGGCAAGGTGGCTGCCGAAATCCTGCTTCTGCGGCGGGGTGCGGCGGGTCACGTCCAGTGCTTTTTCAATGTGCAGCGCGCGGGGCTTGCCGTCCGCACCCACACGCCCGTAATCATAGACGCGGTAGGTCACGTTGGAGTTTTGCTGCACCTCGGCAATGACGATGCCCTGGCAGATGGCGTGCAGCGTGCCGGACGGGATAAAAAAGCAATCCCCTTTATGCACCGGTACGGCGTTCAGGACCTCGGTCAGGGTGTTATTTTTGATGCGCTCCGCAAACTCCTCTTTGGAGATTTCGTGCGTAAAGCCGTAGTACAGATACGCCCCCGGCACGCAGTCCAGCACATACCACATCTCGGTTTTGCCGTACTGGTGTTCTTTTTTGAGCGCGTACTCGTTGGACGGATGCACCTGAACGGAGAGGTTCTGCTTGGCATCAATAAATTTTGTCAGAATCGGGAACTGCTCGAATCGGTCACAGTCGGTGCCAAGGCAGCCGGGGTGCGCGGCAATGTACGCCGCCAGCATCGTGCCGTCCGGCAGGTAGCTGGCTCCGTCCGGGTGGCAGGACAGCACCCACGCTTCGGCCAGCGGTTCAAGGTCGCTCTTGATGCCGAAATCGGTGCGCAGGCGGCTGCCGCCCCACAG
>NZ_FUYF01000037.1 GCF_900167555.1 Gemmiger formicilis
GCATACCAGAAAAATCGGAATCCACATTGCGTTGTAGCTTTCTCCGTTGGCGTTATAGCCTTGGTTTTGCCAGAGCGCTGCAGCATGGAATAGAGGATAGAATCCCAACCACTCGATACCATTTTTCATTCCGGAAAGGCTCAGCAGCGCGGGCAGGCAATAGGCAACTGCACTGATAAAGAGCGCAGTCAGCAAATTCCCCAATTTCTGTCCAAGCCATAAGGTGATCCGGCTCATGCAGAGGCAGGCGGCAAAACGGCAGATTAACCAGAAAATCAGCAAATCCGACAGGGTTATAAACTTGGGTACAGCCTGCAAGTCGGAAATACTCATCGCAGGTCCCAGCAAAGAGGGCAAGCCATAGTCACGCAGCACCTGCCACAGGTGGGGCAGAACGGTTCCGAACGATATAACCGCTGCCACAGCGGTACTTTGCCGCAGCTTTGCCTTTACAGTGTGTTTGCGGCCCAGTGATGTGGTTGCCAGAATCTCATCCATGCCGCCTTTGCGTTCCATTGCAAATAAGCCGCTGAAGCACAGCGCACACAACAGCCCCGCCAGAAGTGTATCCTGCACATCGCCGGTGCCGGTAAATCCGAACAGCTTTTTATAGCCGGTTTCATAGACAAGCCATGCACCGGGATTTTCTTTCAGATAGTAATTGATGTTGGACTCCACTACACGCTGATAGACAGAATATTTCTGCTGCAGTGAGCTGTAGGCCAGCAGCGCATCACTGCTCAATTCACCGCTGTTGACGCGCTTCTGGGTCTCCAGCATGGGAATAAATTCGTTGCGCTGATCTTTCAGCCAGTCGCGGCTTTCTTCGCTCCACGGGCCGGAAATGTGCTTCATATAATAGGCATAGTAAATTTCGTCCGCGTCTATGTAGCTCTCCGCCGTCACGCCCTGATAGATGCCAAACGCCAGAAACGCTGCCAAGAATACTGCGGCCCCATTCATCAACAATAACTTCCTGCCCTCTTCATGGGTAACAGAGGTCGCACGCGTTTTGCGGGAAAACGTAAGTGCAAAGCTGTGCTTGGCAGCCGGCAGCAGCTGTGCCTTGGCAAATACCGTACAGAATGCTGCAAATAGCGCACCACCCAAAACGGCTGCCGTCAACCATTCGACCAGCGGCAGGCTGACAGGATTACCAAACCAGAAAAGATTCCGATAGTTTCCCAGCAGCTCATTGGTCTGCAGCAGGCTCACCATATTCGCATATTTTACAACGTTCCAATGACTTGTGGCAGGAATTGCAGCACGAATACCGTACATTGCCAAGGGCAGCGCCAACGCGCCAATCCAACCGGCCGCAGCACGTTTGGCGATAAGGGCAGCCAGCATGACCCACAGCCCCATCACAAACGCACCGGCCCACTTAGCAAGTAAAAACCGAAAAAGATACTGGCCAACGGTAATTTGCATGGTACAGCGCATCAAAGCCGGAACGCTTTGAATCGTGCGGTTCATGGGGCCAAGGCTGAACGATGCCGAACAGTATGCGAGATTGACCCCATACAGCACCGTAAGAACGACCAATAAGCTGGCAGCAAATGCCGCCAGCTTTGCAATGGCCGTCTTTAACCGTCCACCGGGCAAGCTGCGAATCAGGCTCAACAAACCGCTGTCGCGCTCTTGGCGTACAAGAATCAGCGCAAGCAGCAGCATAGCCGCCAACAGGATAAGATCCGTGAATGCATAGCTGATGGCCGTGTACAAACCCTTTTGCGGGTAATAGTCTATAGGCGTATCTGCCAGCCCGGCATAAACCTGCGCGGTCAGTTCTATGTTTTTTAAATCGTACCCGGTACGGTCATTTTGAAAAATGGAGATGCCGGACAGTTGGGTGGCCTTGGTTTGAACCCCCTCCAAGAAGTCGTTGTAAGCAGCCACGGTGTCATACTCGCTTTGCAGCTGGCTGAACAGGCGGTACTCTATGTTCAAATCATCTGTGAATAGGGTGTAGGATTTGTCATTATATTCCTGCTCATAGGCATCAAACATAGCGGCATTGTCCTGCCGATACTGGGAAAGGCCATAGCCACCGTATGCCATTTCACGGTAATACTGTCCGATTTTTACAAGGCTTTCTATCTCGGTGTATTTGTCATGCAGATAGCTGCCTTTTTCCTCCATGGTCTTGCCTGTCAGTTCTGCGCCTACAACCCGGTACGCAGAGGCGGGCGGCTGTTTGGCGGTGGGGCGGGTGCCCATCCACAGCAGCAAGAGATTGGCGGATGCCAGTATCGCCAACAGGACAGGAAACACCCTGCCGCCCCAAATTTTGCGGAGTTCAGCAAAAAACAGGCTCATTTGCCGTCCCCCTCACCGAACACATTCAGGTAGACATCCTCAAGACCTTGGCCGGGTGCGTATTTTTCAATCAACTCCGGCACGGGCGCGGCATCCACGATCTTGCCGGCGCGCAAAAGAATAACCTTGGTTGCTACTGTTTCTACATCCGAAACAACGTGCGTTGCCACAAGAATAATGCGGTCTTTCGCCATATCTGCCAGCAATTCACGCAGACGGACGCGCTCCTTTGGGTCAAGACCTGCCGTTGGTTCGTCTAAAATTAACAGCTTCGGATCTCCAAGCAGGGCGGATGCCAACAGCAGGCGTTGCTTCATGCCGCCGGAATATGCAGAAAGGCGCTTGTCCAACTCAGCAGTCAAATTTACGGCAGCGGCCACACGATCAACCTCGACTGCAACGGCTTTTCTAGGAATTTCTTTTAAGGCAGCCATGTAGGCAAGAAAGCGCCGCCCAGTATAGCTGTCGTACAGTCCCTGCTGCTGCGGCATATAACCAAGAATGCGGCGGAAGGTGATGCCCATTGCAGGCTTGCCGCACCAGAGGACCTCGCCAGAGTCAGGAGCAAGTGTGCCTGTGATAATGTGAATCAAAGTAGACTTTCCCGCCCCATTTGGCCCAAGCAATCCGTAAAGCCCCGGCGTTAGTGTAATTGATACCCCTGACAAGGCTTTTTTCACTTGTGGCTGTGCATTTTTCTTAAATGTAAACAGGGAAATTTGCGAAATATATGTCTTGTGAATTGAATCAAGTGTAAATGTACGGCTCATAATTACAATCCCAATTTACCCATGAAGTTTTAACAATAGGTAGAATTATTCGAATGCGTCTTTAACCATTAAGTAACCGTTTTGATTTGAATTTATATAATCCTGCTTTGTAATGAAGGCGTATATGTTAGCAACATAATCGAAGTTTGAAACTGTACCGTCTTCAGAGACAGAGGTAGGAGTATACGTTTTATAATCTGTGGCAACATAACAAGTGTCACCAATGGTTGTCAACACATATACCGGACGATTATTGTATGGGGTTTGCAATGTAAATTCTGTACAATTACGTGTGTCAAAATCCAGAATATAAGAACACATATCATACGAGCCATCGGTCGGTATATCTGCTGCCAGCGTTTGTGCTTCGGTAATCATTAAATTCCCATCAAATAGATACCGCATACTTGGGGCGCCGAAGCCTTCTTTTACTGTAAAAGAAGCACTTGCTTGCTCTTTATCAGATAAACGGATTCTTTGGACAGAGTTCGCCTGCTCGTCGAGGACAAAGAGGTATCCGTCTTGAATCATCGAATTCCCGCTCGAGCTACTGTCAACAAAAAACGGATCGGACATTGTTTTGCTTTGCGGATCATACATGCAATAACTGATTCCGTCGGAAGAAAGATGATTAAAGCACAGTTCATTGTTTACACCATCGCACAAAGAATAGTGGTCGCTATCGGATCCCAAGTCCATCACTTTTTCAGAAGTTCCATTCTCGAAGCTCACATACCACAGCTGATATGTGACGTTCCCGCTATCATCAATCTCGTAAAGATCAAAATAGAGATCATTTCCAGAGGTACAAAAGCCGCCTTGCATATATTGATTGGATGCGAGTTCAAATACGGTTCGACGATTGGAACCATCCATATTCATCAGCATCCCATGCGGGTTACTGGAGTCGGTGGTTTCAGTAAAGACGACCAAAAGCTGATCGCCAACACGCAAAAGCATGGGCGGAAACATCGCTGAAGGTGTAGCTATGTAACTGGGGCAGCTTTCATCTGCATGTGTACAATTGGGGTTCGCACATAGAAAAATGCGTTCCTTTGTATTGGCATCAGTATAAAATATGTTTGCAGAGTCCGGAAACACTGTTTGCAGTTCATAGATTCCGGAGTCAGTGGTAACATATAAACCGTCTCCTGCGGATGTGAAAACATTGTTGGAAGCAGGAACTTCTGTAGAGTCAGTAGCGGGGTCCACTGTGGCAGTGGCGGCTGACGAGGATGCGATTTCAGTGTTGGCCGCGTTGCATCCACTAAGGCAGGCGATGGCCAAACCTAAAGACAACAACTTATAAGTAAATTTCATGTTTCCTTAAAACCTTTCTTTACAAAAGTTGAAAAATGCAAATAAACCAACGCAAGTGCAACACTGTGCTTTGAGACGATGTCTTTGACAGGTCATTAGTGTTTCACTTGCGCTGGTCTAATAGCAATCAAATCCCGTATGAACTTACTTTTGAATGTCTATCATAGGGGAATCTGAAATTGCGCCGGAAGGTTAGTGGACGCGCACCCAAACAGAAATGCCGCTGCCACCGAAATAGACGGTACTCCAGTCGCCAACAGGCTCACGGGCGGTTAAAAGCTCCCGAGAAGTGTACAAACGAATTACGGATTCGCTATTGTCAGCCAGGCGCGAATCAGCAGAGCCCGTAGAAAGAGGCCAAATAATTGCACGGCCACCATTATCAGAACGATTTACGGCATAATTGACATTTGCGGTAACCATCATGTAGTAACCGGTGTAGCCCTTGCGAGTTCCGATGATGAAATTCTGATCTCTTCCCATCGTGTCGGTTTTCATCAGGTTCAATGCACGCCCCTGGTAAGCGGACCCTGTCGAACCGTTGATGTTCAGCAGATAGCCAAATTGTGCGTTGGGACGATAGCTGGCTGCAAAGGTGGGGAGTGCCATAGCTACCATCATAGCAAGAGCGAGCAGGAACATGGGGATGCGTTTCTTCATCGTTGACATTTGATAAGCCTCCAATCTAATGGATTTAATAGGGTTGATGTTCGGACAATATTTCAGCATCTGCGCGCCGATGCCTAATACCGAGGAGGAAACTGTTGTAAGTTATGCGTTATCTTGACATCAAAATAGCACAGTTTTCTACAAAAGTCCACTAAACCTGCGTATACGCAAAAAAATGTGCATGAATGCAAAAATCCTCTGTGCGAGTTGTTCTGCACAGAGGATTAAAAAGCAATATTGATTATGAGAGAATTGATGTGTTTACAGGTGATTCAGATATATCCGGCCAGTCGGCGCTAAAAATAAAGCGCCCATCATCATAAGTGAAGAGGTACTCGGCGTGGTACTTTTCTAAAATGTCTTTGACGTTCCCAATGCCGAAGCCATGAAGCAAGGGATCTTGCTTGGTTGTAGGAATATGACCGTCATTGATCTGAACGATATTACTGGGATTGATAATTAAAATAGAAAGCATATTCTCGCTGTAAAGGATCTGAATACTGACCCAGCGGTTTGGGTCGGACAAGCCTGCACAAGCTTCCATGGCATTATCAATCAAATTGCCCAGCACAATAGTCACATCTACACGAGGAAGCCTCAGCGCGGAAAGATCATTGACACGAAACCGCATATCAATGCCTTGCTTCTTCCCAATATATCCCTTTTGGTTTAGAACCGCATCAATAGCAGCATTATGGCTGTTGACAAGCAAAATCCGCTCACTTTGGCGCACATTCAACTCGGAAAGGAATTCCTTGGCATCGTCAACACGTTCACTTTCCAACAATTCAGATAAAGTCGAAAGGTTGGCTCGGAAGTCGTGCGTCATTTTTCTTTGCCCTGCATACGCCTGACTCAAAGCCTGAATGTTTTCGTCCTGAACGTGGGCGCGTTCGTTGGCAGCAATCAGCTTCTCGCGATTTTCCGCGTTTTCTTCAAGATAGTCCAATAAAATCAATGCAGCAATATCAACAAGATCGAGAATCAATAAACAAATCTGCCATACACGTTGTTCTTCCGGGTGGGTATATACCTGCCTGAGCACAAGCAGTGTGCAAACAGGAAATACAGCAGATAGGGGAACCCAAGCGCTTGCACGAGTCCTTGCGTGTAGAGGATGATGATATTTTTTAATAATCAGTGCAACAAATAGGGAAATAAACCCGCGAACGAAGAATAGCACGGAGTATAGAGGAACATTCCATATATATTCTTCGTAGTCCAAATTTCCAGCATATAGGCAAAAGGACTCAAACCAGTGACTGTAGGAGAATAAAACAGAATAAACAGTTACGACAATAAAGAAGCGTCGATCCCAACGGCTTTGATATAGAAAAACACATAACACATATATTAGCACAATCTCTTGTAACATTTTGAATGTATATCCGAGTTTTGTGCCAATGAGGATAGAGAGAGATGTAAAAATCAGGCAAAATAGTAAAATATATGACCAACGCTTTTTTCTATTATCGTTGTGAGGGAAAAAAGCATCAAATACAAGAATATCTACGGCTATCGCAAAAACATTGCCCCAAAGGCTAAGTATATTACCCCAGACTACTACCATAGTTGCTGCGCCTGCCATCTTACAAATTTTTGCTTATTGTCGCGATAACTACGAGCCCCCACAGGAAGTGTTTGACCGATTGTGAGAACGGCACTTGTACTTTGAAAAGACTGCAAATACGCCATATTTACAAGATAACTTTTGTGGATACGTAAAAACCCATGAGGAACAAGCAAATCCTCAAGCTGTGCCATAGTTAATCGGGTAATTAGCTGCTCACGGCATCCGCCTACCAAATGGAGATACTGCTCGCGTCCCTGACTTTCTATCCATGCAAGAGATTGGACCGGGATAGGCACACTCTCACCCTCACAGAGAATCTCTACTTTTCGCTGACGGGTGCGGCACATTGCCAGTGCATCTTCAAAATATGTAGGCAGCTTCTTTTCCAACTCGGATTTGGCAAGATAGCGAAAGGCATCCACTTCATACCCTTCAGGGGCATATTCGCTGAAATTTGTCACGAAAATCAATACAGCTTCCGGATTCATCTTGCGCATCTTTCTTGCAAGATCAATCCCGCTTTCTTTACCGAGGTCGATATCGAGAAATAGAATGTCATATTGCGCGATAGTGTCAGCACTCATTTCAGCAATATCAGTTAAGCAGCTCAATTTCATGGATTTGCTGGAATAGGCCGGCAATGATAGGATCCTTTTGAACATTGACTGTGCGAATGTTTGATCATCGTCACAAATAAGAATCTTGACCATACTCTCTCCTATATAGGCTCGACTGCCAATCTTTTGTTTGGGGTATGTTTTCAAAATAACGAATCCTCCGGGTTTTGTCAATAGATTTCTTTTTATATACCACGTTTGTGGAATTTAATCAAGCGGATTCCATAATTAAAACGGTGCCGAATTGTAAAATATTTATATTGTGCAAGGAGGGTAAAACGCTTATGTTGTATGATTTTGGGCCACGCCTGTTAAAACTGCGAAAAGACAAAAATCTTACGCAGCAGATGGTGGGTGAACGTGCAAAAGGGTTTGATCCGAACCTGCGACTTTCAGATTCAGTGCTGGGGAAATACGAAAGTGATCTTGCCGTTCCGCGACTGACGGAGGCAGCTGCACTGGCAGACGTTCTAAATGTTTCGTTGGATTATTTGACAAGCGGTGAGAAATGTAATGTCCTATCGCTTAAGGAATTAAGCCCAGAGCAAGTGCAATTGCTTATGGACTTGACAGCGTACATTCGAACCAAGAAAAGAAGATCTCAAGGACACAAAAATGCTCCGAAACCAACAACCGAGGAAACGGAATTGATCACTCGGCTGATTGCTGAGATTTTGTACTGAGTGCTTCTCCATCTTTCAAATTTTGCGTTTATGTCATATTTTTTGCGTTTGTGACATTTTTGTGGCGGGAATTATTTTCTGCTGATAAAATGAACAGCGTAAGGAGTTGACGTAAATGGAAGCATTGGCGGCAAGGATAGCGGCTTTTTGTTTACAAAAGCACTATATCGAACCAGACCAGATTGCTTGGCTGCAATATGGTTTGATGCGCCGCCTAATGGGAATGGTTACATTTCTTCTTCTGCTTCCAGTAGGTGCATTTTTTGACGGATGGAGGAGCACTTTCCTTTTTCTGCTGGTCTTCCGCTTCATTCGTATGCGGACAGGCGGATACCATGCTAAAACGCCAGCAGGATGCCTTTTAGGTTCAACATTTACAATGATCGTGTCACTAGAGTTTGCAAAGAGATTGCATCCTGTATCAAATCTAATTTGTCTCGCTGCTGCTTCTATCTTAATTTTAAGATTAGCACCAGCAAATAATGCTGCACTTCATTTGAACGCGGAAGAACTTGTTGCAGTACGCAAAGAAGTGAAATTAAGATTAGCAATCGTTATGCTTTCGGCGTGCCTATTGCTATTTTTTAGAGAACCGATAGCATATAGAGTGACTTCTGCGATTTTGGCTGTTGCGGTCACACTATTGATTTCTAAGCTCGGCTTTGGAATGCAATAATGCATTCTATTGATAAAAATTTTAAATATAAGGACGAAAGGGGTAATAATTATGGCATCAAAAGAAACCTTTACACAGCATCTTGCCCATGAAATGGCACAGGCAGTTGTTCATCGTGAACGCTATGGCTGGCCGCCGGATTCGCAGTGGGGTATGTTTCAGCCTACTCGCCCGGAAGAAATGAAAAAGCCGGCTGCGAAAGAAGATCACTAAAAACATTCACGTAATTCGCATGTCAAACGGCGGGTAATATTCTGCCGGAAAAATTCTGACATAGCCCTTAATACCAGTTAAGGAGAGGTTTCCTTGGAAGCCTCTCCTTGTTTTTTTCATTTGAAGGTACACAACAAATTCAAAAAATGAAAAGTGCCTTGAAGCCTCTTTTCTCAAAGTGCGGTTATGCTACATTGCCTATGACCTAATAGGTTTTTCTTCTATACGGAGAACCGCATGATGAGATTGTCGAATGAATAGCTCTGGCAATTCCATACAAAAAGCAAAATGGAATTGCCACTGCCATATGCGAACTCTGACGGTACATCCTCCATACGGGTGGACATATACCGAAGAAATTGTGCGTGTCAATTTTCAATTCGACAAGATTCTTTGTCGCTGTCGTTCACCACCAGTATTCCCATCGAAGAAAAAATGATGGGAGTACAGAAATGATAAAAAGGAACGATGGCATATCCAAAGATGATATATGCCAAAACCAATTTACTGCTTATGTGGTTTTGGCAGTAAAACGAAAACGCCAATCCTACATAAAGAAAAAGCAGAGAGATAACGAAAAAGAAAACCGAACTAAAAAGGAGGCAGAACAATCCGAATTTAGAACCGCCGGGTATGATATGTGGAGCAGAATGGAGCCGCAAAATGAAAAACTGATGGCTGCTATGCAGCAATTAAGTC
>NZ_FUYF01000016.1 GCF_900167555.1 Gemmiger formicilis
GCTCACTTGTGCCGAAGATAGTTGGCTGGAAACGGCCTGTGAAAATAGGTAGATGCCGGCTTCTCTTTTATAAGCACCATTAGCTCAGTTGGTAGAGCAACTGACTCTTAATCAGTGGGTCCTGGGTTCGAGTCCCCGATGGTGCACCAAAAAAAGCCTTACGGAAACGTAAGGCTTTTTTCATAATGATTGCCGCTTTGTGGAGTGCTTTCGTTTTGCCGCTGACTTCAACCCAAGTCAACGGCTCTTTTTGTTTTGTAGGAGAAATTCAAGAACTTTTATTGTAAGAGAAACGGTGGCATATATGCAGCTGCCAATAAAAGTAAGCAGCAAAATTATTTAGAGAGCTGTCAAAAAAGGCTCGCCAATTCCTCAATGGCGGTTTGTTGGTACAATACCAACCAGTCAGGCTTTGCCCAACTATGGATGATATGTATCAGGCTTATAGTCAGAGGAGGAAAGGAATGGATTGCCATCTGTACGCGGGCCCCATTTTGACTTCGCTGAAATTTTCTGAACGCTGCCCCAACCGGCGGGCTCCTTCTTGTATGGGCGGATGCGATACATAATTCGGTGCTTGCCATTGGTAAACTCAAGAATGGCGATTTTGGCGGTGGGAAATTCAGTGTTGCTGGGGTCGACCAGTTGAAACCTCCAGGTATACTGTTCGCCTTCCAGTTCAGATAACTCTATGATTTGTTTGGCAAGCTTATGGGCTGTATCCTCATTGGGCTGTTCAAAATAGCCATTGTCGTCGACGTGCAATTCGCCTTTCGCATACGCCTCATCAATTGTCGCCTGGGCGGCGGTCATGAGGGAGCGAGCCTGGAGCATGATGCGCTTTTCAACGGCTTTGTCGATATAGCCGGTCAGGGACGGGACCAAAAGCGCTGCTAATACGGCCAGGATGACCAGGACAACGATCAGTTCAACGAGGGTAACCCCCCTTTTTTGGTTGGAATCACAGAACCGGGCCATAGCGCACGCCTCCCACATCAGTATAAAACCGTACAAATAAAGTATATGCACATAACGATGCTGCGTCAATTGTGGGGGATGCCAAATTCTTTATACATTATTTGTGAATAATGTAAGACTGTCGAAAAACTCTTGTAGGGGCGAGCATTGCTCGCCCGTGCCCGTTTGTCTGGGAAAATACCTTCCGGGAAAACGCATTGCTGCGTCAAGCTGGCGGGCGACCAATGGTCGCCCCTACACATTCAATAGGTCAGGAATGTGATTCTCTGACACACTGACGTTATTTGTGAATAATGTGATATTATAATTCGATTTGAAAAACGCAGACGACGGCGGTGGTAAGAGGTACTGCCAAAAATCCTGCCCCCAATTTGTCGATTGTGCCAAACGAATAAAGTTGCAATCCGATTTGACTTTTTGTATACTATATCTATATATACTATACAAAATAATCGGAAATATTATAAAAATTCTGGTTGGAAAGCGGGCTGGGTGTTGAAAAAGATTAGGATACAGCGGGTGAGCATCTTTGATATTGTCGCCACGCTGGTGTTGGCGGTGGTGCTCGTCGCGTTCGCGGTGCAGGGCACGGGGGAGTTGGCTCAAATGCAGACCGCCACGGACGATTACATCCAGTGCGAGACACTGGCCCGGCAGCTGCAAAGCGGGTCGGACTACCTGATCGAGCAGGTGCGGATGTACACCGCCACCGGTCAGCGGGAGTACATGGACAACTACTTTGAGGAGCTGAATACGACCCGCCGCCGCGAGAACGCTTTAGAGTATTTTGCAGAGCATTACGGCGACACCGATGCTTTCACGCTGCTGAAATCCGCCATGACAACGTCGCAAAATCTGAGCTATACGGATCGCGCAAACCCCGGCGAGAGCATCTTCAAGGATGCTGACGAGGCGCTGTACCGTGTCAAGCAGAACGGCAAGCACGGCTGCGGCTTCTATTAAGTGCGCACGGATTTTGCGCAGCTGCGCCGTCTGCCGGACCTGCTTTTCCCGCGGCGTTGTCCGTTTTGCGGGTCATTGCTGGGGCCGGACGCACTGCAGGGCACGGTTTGCCCGGCCTGCGTGCCCGAGGAAATGCGCTTACAGCACATTCCGGCGCGTCTGCCGGAGGGCGAACACGATTTTTACGCCGTGCGGGAGGCTGCCGCGGCGTATTATTACGAGGATATTGTACGTACAGCCGTTTTGCGCTGCAAGCGGGGCGGCTGCTTTTGGTATGCCCGGGAGCTGGCGGACCGTGTGGCCGTGCTGGTGTTCGGCGCACTGCCGGCCAAACAGCCCGGAAAAATGCCACAGTATGCGGGTGTGACCGCGCTGCCGCTGTACAGCTGTATTGTGCCGGTGCCGCCCCGCCAGCCGCTGCCCGGTATGCCGGGTCTGCCGCTGCTGCTGGCGCGCCGGTTGGGCGCGGTGCTGGGGGTCCCGGTGGAGACACCGCTGTACATCAAGCGCCGGGGCCGCCCGCAGAAGGAGCTTACCCGCGAGCAGCGCCTGCAAAACGCCAGGGGCGCGTTTGGCTGCCGCCCCGGCACAGACCTGACCGGCAGGCGGGTGCTGCTGATTGATGACATTATCACAACCGGTGCGACGGCATCGGCGTGTGCGCTGGCACTTTTGCAGGCCGGTGCGGTGGAGGTGACCGCTGTGGCGATTGCCGCGGCGGAGGAGCTGCCCAAGAGCCGGAAAAAGCCCCCTGAGACAAAACCATAAAAAGACCGAAGCGGCGTGCCCGGAAATCATGGGCGTACTGCTTCGGTTTTTTTCATAGCTTATACGAGCTTATACGGGGTATCTCCGCACCATCCGGTATGCCGTGCCTGCCCCGACCAACGCCAGCCCTGCCAAAAATAGGGTGAAAAATTTGGCGGTTTTGCCACGCGCATAAAATCTGAACATCCTGTATAATAAAGACACGGATCGATTTTCTGCTGTAAAAGGAGAAACCGCGATGACAAAGCAAAAATATATCATGGCGCTGGACGCGGGCACCACGTCCAACCGCTGCATCCTTTTTAACGCCAGGGGCGAGATGTGCAGCGTCGCGCAAAAGGAGTTCACCCAGTATTTCCCCAAGCCAGGCTGGGTCGAGCATGACGCCAACGAGATCTGGACGACCCAGCTCGGCGTGGCGCTGTCGGCCATGAACGAGGTCGGCGCGTCGGCGGAGGACATCGCCGCCATCGGCATCACGAACCAGCGCGAGACGACCATCGTCTGGGACCGTGACACCGGCGAGCCGGTCTACCACGCCATTGTCTGGCAGTGCCGCCGCACAAGCGAGTACTGCGACGAGCTGAAAGCCCGCGGCCTGACCGACCTGATCCGGCAAAAGACCGGGCTGGTCATCGACGCCTACTTCTCGGCCACAAAGCTCAAGTGGATCTTGGACAACGTGCCCGGCGTGCGCGCGCGTGCCGAGCGCGGCGACCTGCTGTTCGGCACGGTGGAGACGTGGCTCATCTGGAAGCTGACCTGCGGCAAGATCCACGTGACCGACTACTCCAACGCCAGCCGGACGATGATGTTCAACATCCACACGCTGGACTGGGACGACGAGATACTGAAAATTCTCGATATACCGCGCTGTATGCTGCCGCGTCCCGTGCCCAACAGCGAGTTCTACGAGTACGCCGACCCGATGCACTTCGGCGGCGAGATCAAGATCGCGGGGGCGGCGGGCGACCAGCAGGCCGCGCTGTTCGGCCAGACCTGCTTTACCAGGGGCGAGGCCAAAAGCACCTTCGGCACGGGCGGCTTTCTGCTGATGAACACCGGAGAGAAGCCGGTGTTCTCCCAAAACGGGCTGGTCACCACCGTGGCGTGGGGACTGGACGGAAGAGTGAATTACGCGCTGGAAGGCTCGATTTTTGTGGCGGGCGCAGCCATCCAGTGGCTGCGGGACGAGCTGCACCTGCTGGAGGACGCCCGCGACAGCGAGTACATGGCGCAGAAGGTCAGGGACACGAACGGCTGCTACGTCGTGCCTGCGTTCACCGGTCTGGGTGCGCCGCACTGGGACCAGTACGCCCGCGGCACCATCGTGGGCCTGACCCGCGGCGTGAACAAGAACCACATCATCCGCGCGACGCTGGACAGCCTGTGCTACCAGATCAACGATGTGCTGGCCGCCATGCAGGCGGATTCCGGCATTGACCTGACGGCGCTCAAGGTGGACGGCGGCGCGTGCGCGAACAATTACTTACTGCAGACGATGGCGGACATCAGCAACCTGCCGGTCAAGCGCCCCTGCTGCGTGGAAACGACGGCGCTGGGTGCGGCGTATCTGGCCGGGCTGGCCGTCGGCTATTGGAGCAGCACCGAGGACGTGCTGCAAAACTGGTCGGTGGACCGTGAGTTTATGCCGGGCATCCCCGACGACGAGCGCACCAGACGGCTGAAGGGCTGGAATAAGGCGGTGCGGTGCAGCTACGGCTGGGCGAAGGAGGAGTAAGGTCCCTTAAGCCTTCCCCTTGGGGGGAAGGTGGCCCGAAGGGGCGGATGAGGGGAGAACTTACGGAAGAGGTCTTTTAAAAGCGTGCCTCCCGGTAGGGGCCGGACATGTCCGGCCCTCTGCCAAAAGGCAAAATTACGCTTGCGGAAAGGCCGCGGGCCGGGCATGCCCGGCCCCTACAGTCTCTATATGGAAAAGTAAGCGGTTTTTGGCGCGCATAGGACGGGCGTAGCCGCGTCCTCTTGCCTCCCCTGGCAGGGGAGGTGGCGCGCAGCGCCGGAGGGGTCGAACTTTGCGGTAACCCGAAATAGTTCGGACCGCCGCAAGGTTCTCTCCCTCACCCGCTGCGGCGGGAGCCCCCTCGCAGAGGGGGCCGAGAAAGAGACGCCGCAATAGAAAACCAACAACACGAGGTATCAATATGTACGACATCATCATTATCGGCGCGGGCGTGTCCGGGTGCGCCTGTGCGCGGGAGCTTTCGCAGTATGACGCGAAAATTCTTGTAGTAGAGAAGGAGGAGGACGTCTGCTGCGGCACGTCCAAGGCCAACAGCGCCATTGTCCACGCCGGGTACGATGCGGCCCACGGCAGCCTGATGGCCAAGCTCAACGTCGAGGGCAGCCGCCGGATGCCGGCCCTTGCGAAGGAGCTGGATTTTGCCTACGACCGGTGCGGCAGCCTTGTCGTCTGCCTGAGCAACGAGGACCGCCCCGCGCTGCAAAAGCTCTATGAAAACGGCATCGCCAACGGCGTGGAGGGGCTGCGCATCATAGAACGGGACGAGCTGGTGGGAATGGAGCCGAACATCTCGGACGCCGCCGTCGCCGCACTGTGGGCGCCCACGGGCGGCATCGTCTGCCCGTTCGGCCTGACGTTTGCGTTGGCGGAGAACGCCGCCAAAAACGGTGTGCAGTTTCGGTTTGACACCAAAGTTACGGGCCTGCACCCGCTGGACGGCGGCGGAACCGGGTGGGCCGTCGAGACCGACCACGGCACGCTGGAAACGCGCTGCATCGTCAATGCGGCGGGCGTATACGCCGACACGCTGCACAATATGGCCGACGCGGCGCACCCCATGACCATCACGGCCCGGCGGGGAGATTACTTCCTGCTTGACCACACGGCGGGGCAGCATGTGCGGCACACGGTATTCCAGCTGCCGGGCAAATACGGCAAGGGCGTGCTGGTAACGCCCACGGTGCACGGCAATCTGCTGGTCGGGCCGACGGCCATCGACGTGGACGACAAGGAGGCCACGGCCACGACGGCGGCGGGCCTGGACGAGGTGCGGGAAAAATCCGGCCTCGCGGTCAAGGACATTCCGCTGCGCCAGACCATCACGAGCTTCGCGGGTCTGCGCGCCCACGAGGTGCGGCACGACTTCTTCATCGGCGAGATCGCGCCCGGCTTTGTGGACTGCGCGGCCATCGAGTCGCCCGGCCTGTCCAGCGCCCCGGCCATCGGTGCGATGGTCGCGGACATCGTGCGCGGCAGTCTGCACTTACACAATAAGCCCGATTTTGACCCGACGCGCAGGGGCATTCTGGACCCCAAAGCACTGGATCTTGCAGCGCGGGCGGAGCTTATCCGACAAAACCCGGCCTACGGGCAGATTATATGCCGGTGCGAGAGCGTGACCGAGGGCGAGATCATCGACGCCATCCGCCGCACGCCCGGCGCACGCAGTCTGGACGGCGTCAAGCGGCGCACCCGCGCGGGCATGGGCCGCTGCCAGGCGGGCTTCTGCAGCCCGCGCGTCATGGAGATCCTGGCGCGGGAGCTGGGCGTGCCGCAGAGCGAAATCACCAAGTCCGGCGGTGCGTCCAAAATCATCGTCGGCACGAACAAGGATAGCCTGTGAAAGGGGGCGTCTGCCATGAAAAACGTTGATCTGGTCATTATCGGCGGCGGCCCGGCGGGGCTGGCCGCGGCGGTGGCCGCACGCAAAAGCGGCGTGCAGGACATCCTGATCCTGGAGCGCGACAGTGAGCTGGGCGGCATCCTGAACCAGTGCATCCACAATGGCTTCGGCCTGCATACCTTTAAAGAGGAGCTGACCGGCCCCGAGTACGCGACACGGTTTGTGACGCAGGTACGCGAATTGGGAATTGAATACAAGCTCAACACGATGGTGCTGGATCTGGCGGCGGACAAGACCGTCACCGCCATGAACAAGACCGACGGACTGTTTCAGCTGCACCCCAAGGCGGTCATTCTGGCCATGGGCTGCCGTGAGCGCCCGCGCGGTGCGCTGAACATTCCGGGCTACCGGCCCGCGGGCATCTTCACCGCGGGCACGGCGCAGCGGCTCGTCAACATGGAGGGCTGCCTGCCCGGGCGGCGGGTCGTGATTCTGGGCAGCGGCGACATCGGCCTTATCATGGCACGCCGCATGACGCTGGAGGGGGCAAAGGTGCTCTGCGTGGCGGAGCTGATGCCGTACTCCGGCGGCTTAAAGCGCAATATTGTGCAGTGCCTCGATGATTTTGGCATTCCGCTGAAATTGAGCCACACGGTAGTGGACATTCAGGGCAAGGAGCGCGTGACCGGCATCACGCTGGCGCGGGTCGAAAACGGAAAACCCGTCCCCGGCACCGAGGAACACTACGACTGCGACACGCTGCTGCTTTCCTGCGGGCTGCTGCCCGAAAACGAGCTGAGCCGCGCCGCGGGCGTGGCGCTGAACCCCGTCACCGGCGGCCCGGCGGTCAATGAGAGCCTGGAAACGAACCTGCCCGGCGTCTTTGCCGCGGGCAACGTGCTGCATGTGCATGACCTGGTGGATTATGTGTCGGAGGAGGCCGCGGCGGCAGGTGAGCACGCGGCGGCATACATTGCGGGCGGCGGGGCCGCGGCGGGCCGCACCCTGCCCGTGCGGTGCGAAAACGGCGTGCGCTACACCGTGCCGACCACCATCCGCCCCGACTGCGCGGGGGATACCGTGACGCTGCGGTTCCGCGTGGGCGGCGTGTACAAAAATAAAAAAATCGCGGTGTACCGCGGTACAGACTGCATCTACAGCCGCAAGCGGCCCGTGCTGGCCCCCGGCGAGATGGAGACTGTGCGGCTGAAGGCCGAGCTCCTGCGCGGCCCGGGCGACGCCGTGACGGTAACGTTGGAGGAGGGCTGACGATGGAAAAACGTGAACTGATCTGCATCGGCTGCCCGATGGGCTGCCCGCTGACTGTGACGCTGGACGGCGGCGCGGTGGTCACCGTGCAGGGCAACACCTGCCCGCGCGGCGACGCCTACGCCCGCAGGGAGGTCACCGCCCCGACGCGCATTGTGACCACAACGGTGCGCGTGACCGGCGGCATCCTGCCCGCCGTGAGCTGCAAGACCCGCAGCGACATCCCGAAGGAGAAAATTTTTGACGTTGTCCGCGCGCTGAAAAGCGTTGTGGTGCCCGCCCCCGTACACATCGGTCAGGTCCTGCTGCCCGATGCAGCCGGGACCGGCGTGGATGTGGTGGCGACGAAGGACGTAGCCGAGGTGTAGATTCATCCCGTTATGAAAATAACTTTCCAAAAAAGTTAAATTTTCAAAGAAATTTGGGCAAAAATCAATGGCGTGTTTGAATATTGCACAAAGAAACCGTTGGTTTTTCGGCTTTTCGACAATTTTGCTAAAATCACTTTCTTTTTTGTGAAGAATATGTTAATATGAGATTAACAAAGTGTCGCGGCTGCGGAACCAGACGGCCCGGCGCCGAGTTGGGAGAGACCCACTCACAATTTTTGGAGGAATGCTTTTATGATGAAGTATCTGCAGAAGCTCGGTAAAGCCTTAATGCTTCCCGTAGCTGCTCTGCCCGTCTGTGGTATCCTGATGGGCATTGGTTACGCTCTGGCTCCCGCCGTTATGGGTGCCGAGGGCCCGACCTCCGGTGCTGCTTACACCGTAGGTTTCCTGCTGATCAAGGCCGGCGGCGCCCTGATCGACAACATGGCATGGCTGTTCGCCATCGGCGCTGCCGTGGGTCTGTCTGACGACCACGACGGCACTGCCGGTCTGGCCGGTCTGGTCAGCTTCCTGATGATGCAGCAGCTGCTCAGCCCCGGCGTTGTCGGCGCTGTCCGCACGCTGGAGGAAGGCACCGTCGATTACATTGCTTTCAGCAAGATCGCCGGCAACTCCTTCATCGGCATCCTGGCCGCCATCATCGGTGCTGCCTGCTACAACAAGTTCAAGAACACCCAGCTGCCTGACTGGCTGGCATTCTTCAGCGGCAAGCGCAGCGTTGCTATCGTGACCGCCGTTGTTTCCATCGTGGTTTCCGTTGTTCTGCTGTTCGTCTGGCCCATCATCTTCGGCGCTCTGGTTGCCCTCGGCAACGGCATTGCCAAGATGAGCGGCATCGGCGCCGGCATCTACGCTTTCCTGAACCGTCTGCTGATCCCCACCGGCCTGCATCACGCTCTGAACAACGTGTTCTGGTTCGACACCATCGGTCTGGGCGACCTGAGCCACTACTGGGCTGGCGATGTCACCGGTCAGAATGGTGTCAATTGGGACCTCGGCATGTACATGTCCGGCTTCTTCCCCTGCATGATGTTCGGTATTGCCGGTGCTGCTCTGGCCATGGTCCAGACTGCCAAGAACAAGAAGGCTGCTATCGGTCTGGTTGTTTCCGCTGCTATCTGCGCCTTCGTCTGCGGCGTTACCGAGCCGTTCGAGTTCGGCTTCATGTTCCTCTGCTTCCCCCTGTATGTTGTCTATGCTGCTCTGTACGGCATCTTCACCATCATCACCTACTACTCCGGCTTCCGCGCAGGCTTCTGCTTCTCCGCCGGTGCTACCGACCTGATCTTCTCCGCCAGCCTGCCCGCACATGCTAAGACCTGGATGATCATCCCTCTGGGCATCGCCGCTTTCGTTGTCTTCTATCTGGTCTTCAAGTTCGCTATCGTCAAGTTCGACCTGAAGACCCCCGGCCGTGAGGACGAGGATGCCGAAGCTGCTGAGGCCAACATCACCCTCGCCAACAACGACTTCACCGCTATCGCCTCCGGCGTTCTGGCTGCTGTCGGCGGCAAGGGCAACGTTGCCAACGTTGACTACTGCGCCACTCGTCTGCGCTTTGAGGTCAAGGACAGCACTGCTGTCAACGAGAAGGCCGTCAAGGCTGCCGGTGCTGCCGGCGTTATCCGCCCCAGCAAGACCGCTTGCCAGGTCGTCATCGGACCCAAGGTCCAGTTCGTCTACGACGAGCTGAAGAAGATGCTGTAAAAACAGGCATCACCGGATAAAGGTCTGGTTCCCTTTATCAACTCCGCCGCGGGCGGGCGATCAGCCCGTCCGCGGCTTTTTCTGTGATTTGCTGCAAAAACGGCACAAAATCTTGGTACAAATCACATAAACCGGTCATGGTATCCCGCCCCATGGCGTGGTATAATGAAGAATAGGAAAACCGGGGCAACGCACCCCGAAAAGATCAGGAGGTATTTTCTTATGAAGATCATCCGTGCAAAAGATTACTACGACATGTCCCGCAAGGCCGCCAACATCATCTCGGCCCAGGTCATCATGAAGCCCAACTGCGTGCTGGGCCTGGCCACCGGCGGTACGCCCGTGGGCACCTACAAGCAGCTGGTCGAGTGGTACAACAAGGGCGACATCGACTTCTCCGAGGTCACGACGGTCAACCTGGACGAGTACCGCGGCCTGCCCAAGGAGCACCCCGAGAGCTACTGGAGCTTCATGCACCGCAACCTGTTTGACCATGTCAACATCCGTCCCGAGGCCATCAACCTGCCGGACGGCACCAACATGGACGCCGACGCCGAGTGCGCCCGCTATGACGCGGTCATTCACAATGTGGGCGGCGTTGACCTGCAGCTGCTGGGCATCGGCAACGACGGCCACATCGGCTTCAACGAGCCGAACGAGGCATTCGAGCTGGGCACCCACTGCGTTGATCTGAAGGAGGAAACCATCGAGGCCAACAAGCGCTTCTTCGACGGCAACGCCGATCTGGTCCCCAAGCAGGCCTACACCATGGGCATCAAGACGATCATGCAGGCCCGCAAAGTCCTGATGGTCGCCAACGGCAAGGGCAAGGCCGACATCGTCAAAAAGGCGTTCTTCGGCCCCGTCACGCCGGAGGTCCCCGCCAGCATCCTGCAGATGCACCCCGACTTCATTCTGGTCGGCGACGAGGAAGCCCTGAGCGAGATCTGATTTGCGGAGGAACACTGCAATGATTATCAAAAATGCAAAAGTCTACAGCGACGGCTGCCGCTTTGTGGAAAAGGACCTCATCATCCGCGATGGCCGCATCGTCTTTGGCGCGGCCCCGCAGGAGGGCGAGGATGTCATTGACGCGGGCGGTGCCTATGCGCTGCCGGGTCTGGTGGACATCCATTTCCACGGCGCAGTCGGCCACGATTTCTGCGACGCCGACGAGGCCGGCCTGCAGGCCATCGCTGATTTTGAGGCGAGCAAGGGCGTGCTGGCCATCTGCCCCGCAACCATGACGTTCAGCGAGGAGATCCTGAACGGCATCATGGACGTGGCCGCGGCCCACAAGAACGAGCGCGGCGCGGATCTGGTCGGCATCAACATGGAGGGGCCGTACATCAGCCCCAAGAAGGTTGGCGCGCAGAACCCGAAGTACGTCATGGCCGCCGACGCGGGCATGTTCCGCCGCCTGCAGGCGCGCAGCGGCGGGCTGATCAAATTGGTTGACGTCGCCCCCGAGGAGCCGGGCAATCTGGATTTCATCAAGGAATGCCGCGATGAGGTGCGCATTTCGATTGCCCACACCTGCACCGATTACGACACGGCCAAGGCCGCGTTTGCGGCGGGGGCATCCCACATGACCCACCTGTACAACGCGATGCCGGGCATCACCCACCGTGAGCCGGGGCCGATCATTGCCGCGCTGGAGGACGGTGCCGAGGTCGAGCTGATCACCGACAACGTCCACATTCACCCGGCGATGGTGCGGTTCACCTTCAACACCTTCGGGGCGGATCGTGTGATTTTGATTGCGGACAGCATGATGGCCTGCGGTCTGCCTGACGGCCAGTACAGTCTGGGCGGCCAGGCCGTCACGGTGCGCGGACCCCGCGCGACGCTGACTGAGCAGCCCGGCACGATTGCGGGCAGCGCGACCTGTCTGTTTGACTGCATGAAGCGTGCGGTCCTCGACATGGGCGTGCCCCTTGAGAGTGCCGTCCGCGCCGCGACCCTGAACCCCGCCCGCAGCATCGGCATTGATGCCGATTACGGCAGTCTCGACGCAGGCCGCTACGGCAACGTCGTGCTGGTCGATGATAAGCTGGATATTTTGAAGGTTGTGCGGCACGGAGAGGTTATCGGCTAAACCGGGAACGGCAGTCCCCCGGAAACTCGCTTTCTTTTGGCAGCAAAAGAAAGCTTGCAAAGAAAACTGCCGCTGTTGCGAATGCAGCGGACCCCGCCTTAGGGGCTGCACGCCCCTAAGAACCCCAATAAGGAAGTCGGAAGGGCCGATGGCTAAACGGACGCAGTATTACTGTCCGTTCTTAACGCCATCGGCCCTTCCTCCACTTTTGAGTCGGGAGTTCCCCCGAACCCCCGCAGGGGTGAGGTGGAGGCCCCCTTGTCAAAGGGGGCTGGCCGCGTTAGCGGACTGGGGGATTCCGACGGGCTGTGCGTGGTCGCCCATTCCCGGGCAACCTCCGCACGCGAAAAGGGGCCGGGCTGCCGCCCCCCCTCGCCCCTCTCGTCCGCGACCCGTTTACGGCAGTCTGTAGGGGCCGGGCATGCCCGGCCCGCAGCCTCGCCATTACCACCCCTTTTATCCTTTGCATCGTAGGGAGGGGTCTTGACCGCTTGACGGCGCACAACGAGCGCCGTCAGCCAGCAAAGCTGGCCCGCTCATGCGGTTGTTTGCCCTGCAGGGGCAAACATTGTTCGCTCCCCGATTTCGCTCCGCTCAACCGTGGGCCCACGCTCACAACCCCGCACCTCCGCGGGGCGTCGGGGACGCCGCCCCCTACAACACAATCCGCAGGGCTTCTCATTACCGCAAACGTCCGCGGCGGCCTGGGGGCAGGCCGCCCTACATCCCACTTTACCACATTCCGTGGGACGGGCCTTCGCCCGCAACTCATTCACGCCACCCTGTAGGGGCCGGGCATGCCCGGCCCGCAACCCTGCCATTACCACCCCGTATCCTTTGCATCGTAGGGCGGCAAGCCACAGGGCCTTTGCATAACCGCCCAGCCCCCTCAAACACAAAAATAACCTGCCTGCGACCTCTCGCAGGCAGGTTATTTTTTTAGTTCCTTTTCTTCTAAGGAAAGGAACAAATCCCCGTCTCGCAAAAATTACTTCCGGTCAATCGCCACAACTACGCCGGCCAGCGCCAGCAGGGCCAGCAGGTTCGGCACGGCCATCAGGCCGTTGAACAGGTCGGCCAGCGCCCAGACCAGATCGACCTTCAGGGTAGAGCCGACCAGAATGAACGCAACTACAATGATGCTGTACACCGGCAGCAGTTTCTCGCCGAACAGCGCCTTGAAGTTCGACTGGCCGAAGAAATACCAGCCGATGATCGTCGAAAACGCGAAAAAGAACATGCACACCGCGATGAAGATCGGCCCAAAGCCGCCGAACGCCTGGCTGAAGGCGGCCTGGGTCAGCACCGTGCCGGTCATGCCCTGCGGGATCAGGCCGGACGTGATCAGCACCAGGCCGGTCAGCGTCAGCACAACGAACGTGTCAACGAACACGCCCAGGATCGCCACAGCGCCCTGGTCCTGCGGGCGCTCGACCTTGGCCAGCGCGTGGGCGTGGGGCGTCGAGCCAAGGCCCGCCTCGTTGGAGAACAGGCCGCGGGCCACGCCGAAACGCATGGACTGCTGCACGGTCACGCCTGCGATGCCGCCCGCCATGGCCTGCGGCTCAAACGCCAGCACAAACACCTGCGCCAGCGCGCCGGGCAGCGCCTTGGCGTTGATGACCAGAATGACGATGCAGCCCAGAATGTAAAATGCCGCCATGATCGGCACAACTTTTTCCGTTACAGCGGCAATTCTCTGCACGCCGCCCAGGAAGATGAACGCCGCAATGGCCGCCACCACGACGCCCACCGCCAGCCGGTTCAGGCCAAAGGCGTTGTGGAACGCATCACCGATGGAGTTGGACTGTACCATGTTGCCCATGAAGCCCAGCGCCAGAATGATGAGCACCGAGAACACCGTGGCCAGCACCTTGCCGACCTTGCCCTTGAACGCGGCGCGAATATAGTACGCCGGGCCGCCCGTGACATGGCCGTTCACCGTGGTCTTGTAGTGCTGCGCCAGCACGGCCTCGGCGTAAATGGTCGCCATGCCGAAAAACGCCGACACCCAGGTCCAGAACAGCGCGCCCGGGCCGCCGCTGACCAGCGCCGTGGCACAGCCCGTGATGTTGCCGGTGCCGACCTGCGCCGCAATGGCCGTCGTCAGCGCCTGAAAGCTGCTCATGCCCTCGGCGTCCGCCTTTTTGCCGCGCAGCGTAAAGCCGCCGAACACACGGCGGAAGCCCTCACCAAAGCGGCGCACCTGCACGCCGCGCAGCCGCACGGTAAAGTACACGCCCGTGCCGACCAGCAAAAACAGCAGCAGCGAGTTCCACAGAACATCGCTGAACTGCTCAATAAACGTAGTAAATGCCGCCATACTGACCCCCATAACTTTTACATCCAAAATCCCCGCCGCAATGCGGGCGACTTATTTACTATACTATGAATTTGATATAAAGTCAAGTGTATTTGTATGGCGCACACACTGGCGGCTGTGTCCGGTAAACGGGCGCTTGCGGGAAGCCCGCGGGCCGGGCATGCCCGGCCCCTGCAGGCAGTCCAAAATTTGCCGCAAAAAAATTTCAAAAGACCCCGCCCGTGTCACAACTCGGACACAACCGGGTGGTATGATGGCGAAAACGGAACCGGAAAGGAGACAAACCATGAGAAAACTCGTCCTTCTGCTGGCCTCCGCGCTGGCCCTGACCGCCTGCACCGCCGCACCCGAGGTATCGTCCCCAGCCGAAGCTGCCCCGCCCGCCGAGACCGCAGCCACCGGCGAGGTCGCGGCGGCGTTCCCGGTGGGGACGCTGCAAATGGCCATCCCGGAGGTGATGGACACAGGCGCCGCCTCGGTTGAGATACCGTTCTCGGGGCTTGAGACCGAGCCGATCCTGAAGCTCGACTACGCGGCGGGCGTGCAGACAAAGCTCTGTGACATCGACCTGTCGCGGCAGATCCCGGTAGCCATCATGCAGCACGGGGACACGGTGGAATACTTCTGGGACTCCGAGGGCGGCACCGTGTTTGCCCACACGGCCATCCGCCCCGACGGCAGCGTCGAGGAGCAGACCGTCCCGAGAAAATTTTACCCCAACCTCTACGACGAGTACGCGGCGTATGACATTTGGGGCACGGCCTGCACGCGGCTGGACTGGCAGACCGGGGAGCTGACCACTGCGTCGCTGCCGTTTGTGCAGCTGGATGGCGTTCTGGGCGCAGTCGGCAGCCGGGTGCTGCTGACCCGCATTGTGTCCGACACGCCGCTGCCGGAGGGCGAGGGCAACGAGGAAATGCGGGACGCCGTGCTGCAAAACTCGCTGCGGGAGTACGACCTCTACGATCCGGCGACGAACACGATTGAAAAGGTGTTCGATGAGCCGTACTATCCCGAGGACCACAACGAGCTGAAATCCTATCTGGGTTACTGCGGCGACAAGCTGTATTTTGGGGTCTCCTGCACGGACGATGCGTCCGCGCTCAGCCGGAAGAACACGCTGGTCAGCTATGACCGCACCGCGGGCATCTGGCAGGAGGAATGCAGCGCCGACTCCAAGGGCGGGGAGTACAGCAATTTCTGGCCGCTTTTGCAGGACGGCCAGCTCAGGCTGGTGGTGCTGTGGCGGGGAACGGACACCCTGACGCTTTACAGCATCGACAACGGCGCGCGGTACGAGGTCCCCTATGAGGAGGCCGGGTCCGATGCCACCGGGAACAGGAATTTCCCGATAGCCCTGACCGACGATGGCCGCATTTTGGTGACGGACGGGTACATTGACCGCAGCGGCGTGGCCGCCAGCCGGTATGCGCTGATCGATTTGGGCGCGTATCTGGCGGGAAGCCGGGAGTATACCGCGGTGGAGATGTGGACGGAGTGAGGCGGTAAAATGCGGACCGCCGGTTATGGGCAATTTGTAGGGAGCGGTCTTGACCGCTCCGGGGGCCATGCGTGCGGGCACGCACCGTCCCACACACCCCCGCACGTAGAGGCCGGGCATGCCCGGCCCCTACAACTCGACAAAAATCAAAACGAGCCGCCCCAATCGTCGGGACGGCTCGTTTTTATGCGAATAAATTACTTATTCTTCTTGCTGGCGGCCTTCATGCGCAGGTCGTGGTCCAGAATGCGCTTGCGGATGCGCAGGTTCTCGGGGGTGACTTCCAGCAGCTCGTCGGGCGCCAGGAACTCAAGGCAGCCCTCGAGGCTGAACTTGGAGACAGGCACCAGACGCAGGGCGTCGTCGCTGCCGGAGGCGCGGGTGTTGGTCAGGTGCTTCGTCTTGCAGACGTTGACCGTGATGTCCTCGCCCGTCGGGGTGTAGCCGACGACCTCACCGGCGTAGACCTTCTCGCCTGCGTTGACGATCAGGGTGCCGCGCTGCTGGGCGTTGAACAGGCCGTAAGTGACGGCGTCGCCGGTATCAAAGCTGATGAGGGAGCCGGTGGAGCGGGTCTGGATGTCGCCGCACCATTCCTCGTAGCCGTCGAAGATCGTGTTCATGATGCCCTCACCGTGGGTGTCGGTCAGGAACTGGCTGCGATAGCCGAACAGGCCGCGGCTGGGCATACGGAACTCGATGCGGGAGCGGCTGTTCATCATCTGCATGTTCATCAGGATGGCCTTGCGGGCGCCCAGAGCGGTCATGACGTTGCCCTGATAGGTCTCGGGCACGTCGACGACGACGCGCTCCATGGGCTCCATGACCTTGCCGTTCTCCTCGTGGGTCAGAACGTGCGGGGGGCTGACCTGCAGCTCATAGCCTTCGCGGCGCATCGTCTCGATCAGGATGGACAGGTGCATTTCGCCGCGGCCCATGACGCGGAAGGAATCGTTCGTGGCGGAATCCTCGACCTTCAGGGCGACGTCCTTCAGCAGCTCGCGCATCAGGCGGTCACGGATCTGGCGGGAGGTGACGTACTTGCCCTCCTTGCCGGCAAACGGGGAATCGTTGACCGAGAAGGTCATTTCCACCGTGGGATCGTTGATCTTGACAAAGGGCAGGGGCTGCACCTTGCTGGGGTCGCAGATCGTGTTGCCGATGGAAATATCGGGCAGACCCGCAAATGCGACGATGTCGCCGGCCTGGGCGCTCTCGATCGGCTCACGGCCATTGGCCTTGAAGTCGAACAGCTTGGTGATGCGGCCGCTCATGTGTACGTCGGGGTTGTGCCAGTCGCAGACCTGGATCGGGCTGCCGACCTTGATGACGCCGTTCTGCACGCGGCCAACGCCCATGCGGCCCACGAAGTCGTTGTAGTCAACGCTGGAGACCAGCATCTGCAGCGGCTCGTCGGGCTCGCCCTCCGGCGGCTGCACATATTTCAGGATAGTGTCAAACAGGGGCTTCAGGTCCGTGCCGGAGGCAGGGTCGGTCCAGTCGTAGCTGGCCGTGCCGTTGCGCCCGGAGCAGAACACCATCGGGCTGTCCAGCTGCTCGTCGGTAGCGCCCAGGTCCATCAGCAGCTCCAAAATCTCGTCGATGACCTCGGCAATGCGGGCATCGGGACGGTCAATCTTGTTGACGGCGATGACCAGAGACAGGTTCTGCTGCAGAGCCTTCTGCAGAACAAAACGGGTCTGGGGCATGCAGCCCTCGGCTGCATCGACCAGCAGCAGAACGCCGTTGACCATCTTCAGCACGCGCTCGACCTCGCCGCCGAAGTCGGCGTGGCCCGGGGTGTCAACGATGTTGATCTTGACGCCGTTGTACTCGCAGGAGCAGTTCTTGGCCAGAATCGTGATGCCGCGCTCACGCTCGATGTCGCCGGAGTCCATGACGCGCTCGGCCACCTGCTGGTTGGCACGGAAAGCACCGGACTGCTTCAGCATCTGGTCGACCAGGGTGGTCTTGCCGTGGTCGACGTGCGCGATGATCGCGACGTTGCGGAGATTTTCCTGAATCATATACGTTCCCTCTCAAATTGAAAATGCCGATATACTGATATTTGCAGGGGCAAAGCCCCAATATCCACATACTATTTTATAATACGCTATAATGTGGTATTTGTCAAGAATCGCAAAACGCAAAAATGTGTGCTATAATATGGATTATTATAGTGATATTTTACACTAATTAAACCATACGGCTTTACATTCTCCTTGGCCCCCTCTGGGAGGGGGCTCCCGCCGCAGCGGGTGGGGGAGAGAGCCTGGCCAGGTGAGAAGGTTTCGGGCAATGGCAAGGTTCTCTCCCTCCGCCCCTTCGGGGCACCTCCCTCCCAGAGGGAGGCAAGGACGCGAAGATGAGGGAAACAAAGTATACGAGGGAGAACCACTATGGCAAACAACACGGTACGCCACATCAACATCATCGGCCACCAGAACCCGGACACGGACTCGATCTGCTCCGCGCTGGCGTATGCCTGGCTGAAAAACCGCGGCAGCCTGACCGGCCTGTATGAGGCCCGCCGCGCCGGACATGTGAACCGGGAAACGCGGTTCGTTCTGCAGCACTTCGGCGTGGAGCCGCCGCGGCTTTGCACCGACGTCAGCCCGCAGATCAAGGACATCGACATCCGCAAGCAGGCGGGCATCGACGGCGAGATGAGCCTGCGCGCGGCCTGGAACCTGATGCGCGACGTCGAGATCGACACGCTCTGCATCGTGGACAGCGACAACGAGCTGCAGGGGCTTATCACCATCAAGGACATTGCCGACGCGAACATGGACCTGTTCGACACGGCAGTGCTGGCCGCGGCCAACACCCGCTGCACGAACCTGCTGGAAACGCTGGAGGCTGAGCTGGTGGTCGGCAGCGCCGACGCCCACATTGACAGCGGCAATATCTGCATCGGCACCAGCCCGGAAATCATGGAGGAGCTGGTCAAGCCCGGCGACCTTGTGCTGGTCTCCAACCGGTACGAGACCCAGATGTGCGCCATCGACTGCGGCGCGCAGGCCATCGTTGTCTGCTGCGGCTCCGCGGTGCCGCGCACCATCGTGGCACGTGCGCAGGAAAAGGGCTGCGCCGTGCTGGCGACCCCCTACGATACCTACGCCGCCGCGCGGCTCATCTCCACCGCCGCGCCGGTGCGCCACTTTATGCGCACGAAGGAATTGCTGAAATTCAGCGTAAATACGCCGATTGAGGACGCCAAAAAGGTTATGGCCAGCGTGCGTCACCGCTATTTCCCGATCCTGGATGAGAACGGCAAGTACTGCGGCGTCGTCAGCCGCCGTAACCTGTTGAACCTGCACCGCAAGCAGGTCATTCTCGTTGACCACAATGAGCGCACCCAGGCCGTGGACGGTCTGGAGCAGGCGGACATTCTGGAGATCATCGACCATCACCGCATCGGCAGTCTGGAGACCACCGGCCCGGTCTATTTCCGCAATGTTCCGGTGGGCTGCACGGCCACGATTTTGTACCAGATGTACGGCGAGCAGGGCCTGACGCCCAGCCGCGAGATCGCGGGTCTGCTGCTGTCGGCCATTCTGTCCGATACGCTGGTGTTCCGCTCTCCGACGTCCACCCCGCAGGACGAAGCCGCCGCCAAGGCGTTGGCCGCGCTGGCGGGCGAGGACATCCAGTCCTACGCCGAGCAGATGTTTGAGGCAGGTGCCGACCTGACGGGCCGCACGGCGGAGGATGTGTTCAGCTCGGACTTCAAGGCGTTCAGCCGCGGCGACGTCAAGTTCGGCGTCGGCCAGTCCACCTACATGACCGACAAGTCCCGCGCCGCCGCCGAGGCGCTTGTGCAACCGTTCCTGCCCGAGGCGAGCCGCCGCGAGGGTCTGCCGCTGATCTTCTACATGTTCACCGACATGAAGACCCAGAGCACCGACCTGATGTTCTACGGCCACAACGCCGAGGAGATCATCCGCGATGCGTTCCACGTCGAGCCGGAGGGGAACATAGCCAAACTGCCCGGTGTCGTCAGCCGCAAGAAGCAGCTCATCCCGCCGCTGCTGGCAGCTTTGCAGGCGCGGCAGTAAGATTAACGGCAGTCTCCCGGGAGGTCCTACTTTCTTTTGTGACCAAAAGAAAGTAGCAAAGAAAAGTCTCGCTGTTGCGACGCAGCGAACCCGCGCCTTAGGGGCTGCACGCCCCTAAGAACCCCAAAGCGGAAGTCGGAAGAGGCGGGGGCTAAACGAAAGCAGTATTACTTTTCGTTCTTAACGCCCCCGCCCCTTCCTCCACTTTAAATTCGGGTGTTGCGGGGTTGCGAGCGCGGGGCCACAGTTGAGCGCAGCGAAACTGGGGAGCGAGCAATGTTTGCCCCTGCGGGGCAAACAACCGCACGAGCGTGTTTGCGAAGCAAACTGGCGGCGCTCGTTGTGCGCCGCCAAGCGCCCCCGAACCCCCGATGCCGGAAACAGCAGTCCGTAGGGGCCGGGCATGCCCGGCCCGCGGCTTACCGCCGTAGACCTTTTTGCGGTTGATTTGTAGGGGAGGGATTCATCCCTCCCGCACACCTTCCCATCGCCACCCACTACATAAAAAGGACGCACAACCGTAAAGGTCATGCGTCCTTTGTTTTTATGCCAGCTTTTTTATGGCCTTGCCAAGCGGGCGGCTTACCGCCGTCAGCACCGCCGCCGGCACAAAGCTGGCGGCGAGATACACCGGGAACATCCCGGCCAGCGGCAGGCCGTGCCCCTGCACAAACGGCAGGAATACCAGCGTCAGCAGGACATGATGCACCAGGTACACGCCGTAGCACCAGCCCGCCAGCCGCCGCAGGGCGGGGCAAAGCGGTGCGGGTACGTGCTGCCCGGCGGCATAGACTGCCCAGAACAGCACCGACGCCAGCACCAACAGCACGGCCAGACGCGGCACTTCGTCCACCCACAAAAGCGGGCAGACCGCCAGCCCGATATACAGCCGATAGGACGGCAGCGCGTTCTTTTTCAGCAGCGTGCCGAACCACACCCCCAGCGCAAACGCGGGCAGGCGGCCCAGTACCGTATGCCCGGCCTCCCACGGAGCGGGGCAGACGAGCGGCCAGACAACGGCCAGCACTGCCATGCAGAGCGCCAGCACCCGGCGGTGCGCTGCGGTCTCCATGCACCGGAGCAGCAGCGGGAACACGAGATACAAAATCAGGATAACGCCCAAAAACCACTCGCCGATTTTGTAGAAAGTGACCGTCACGGGCGCTAAATACCCATCCAGCCCCAGCACTGAAAAAATCACACGCCAGCGCGGAATATCGGCGTTGTTGCCGTGCAGGACCTCGCCGTACAGGAACAGCGCGCCAAACCCCAGCCAGAACGCCGGGTAGGTCGCGGCGGCGCGGCCCACAAAGTAGCGCCGGGCGTCAAACCGTCCCTGCCATTGCAGGCAGAGCGCCGCACCGGACAGCAGAAAAAACCACGCCAGCCCGACCTCGACCCAGTCGGCCATGCCGCGGCCAATCAGCGCCGTCGGCACGGCAAAGCCCAGGCGCGCGGCCTCGATGCAATAGTGGTAGCACAGCACGGGCAGCAGCGCGGCCAGCCGAACCACATCCAGCCCGGGACGATAATTTTGGGGCATCACGCCGCGACAGCGCCGAAGGCGGATACGCCCAGCACACTCAGCGCGCCCATGATGCAGCCTGCCAGCAGCACGCCGCCCATGCAGGCGCGGACGCTGGACTTAAAGTCCATGTCCAAAAGGCTGGCGGCCAGCGTGCCGGTCCACGCACCCGTGCCGGGCAGCGGAATGCCGACGAACAGCAGCAGCGCCCACGGCAGGCCGCGGCCCGCCGTGGCCTTCAGCTTCGCGCCGCCCTTGTGGCCTTTTTCGAGGCAGAAGGTGAAGAACTTGCCGATGACCGGCTTATCCGCACCCCACTCCAGCACCTTGCGGGCAAAGAAGAAGATGAACGGCACGGGGAGCATATTGCCGATGATGGCGATGACGTACACCTGCCACAGCGGCAGGCCCATGGCCACGCCCACGGGGATCGCGCCGCGCAGCTCGATCAGGGGGACCATCGAAATCAAGAACACACTCAGGTATTTTGTCAGCATTTGAAAACCTCGCTTATACGTTGAAACAATAGTACAGACAAATTTTATTATACAAAATATTTGTGCGTCTGGCAAGAGGTGAACGTGTAAAATTGACGTAAAAATGAAAAAAGCCGCCCCCGGCGAGGGGACGGCAGCGAAAATGTGCGGTAGGGGCCGGGCATGCCCGGCCCGGCGGTGTATGGCAGACGGGCGTATGCGGGAAAGCTGCGGGCCGGACATGTCCGGCCCCTACGCCGCTGCCTTGTCTCAATCCAGCAGATTCGTCATGCTTTTCAGGCTGACACCCAGCGTGGACGCATTATGCAAAAGTGCGGACGTGGCCGGGGGCAGGATGCCCATGGCGCCCAGGATGATGAGGGTGCTGTTGAAGCTCATGATAAAGCGGTAGTTGCTCTCGGTGCGCTTCTGCAGGCCGTTGGCAATGGACTTCAAGATCACCAGCTCGCGCAGGCTGTCGGCGGCAATCGTGACGTCGGCGATTTCCCGGGCAATGGCCGCGCCGTCGCTGATGGCAATGCCGACGTCGGCGGCGGACAGGGCGGGGGAGTCGTTGATGCCGTCGCCCAGCATGATGACGGTGTGCCCGGCGGCCTTCTCCTGCTCGACAAAGTTGGCCTTGTCCTCGGGCAGGACCTCGGCGTAGTAGCGGTCCACGCCGACCTGCTTCGCAATGACCGACGCGGTGCGGTCATTGTCGCCGGTCATCATGACGGCCTTGCGGATGCCCAGGCCGCGCAGCTGTTTCAAAACCTCGGAGGCTTCCTCGCGCAGCGGGTCGGCGATGCAGATGGCACCGGCCAGCACACCGCCGATGGCCAGATACAGGTGGGAATATTCCGGCGGCAGCGCGTCGAATTTGCCGCACTCGTTCGTCGGAATATAGCAGCCCTCGTCCTCAAAGACAAAGTGCTGGCTGCCGATAACGGCCTTCTCGCCGCCGATCTGGCTGGCAATGCCGTGGGCGACGACGTACTGCACCTCGCTGTGCATCTCGTCGTGGCGGATGCCCTTTGCGGCAGCGGCCTGCACGACGGCGTTCGCCATCGAGTGGGGGTAGTGCTCCTCCAGACAGGCCGCAATCTGTAAAACCTCGTCCTCGGTGCGGGTGCCGAACGGCACGACCTGCACAACGGTGGGCGTCGCGTGGGTCAGCGTGCCGGTCTTGTCAAAGACGATGGTATCGGCGTTGGCCAGAGCCTCCAGATACTTGCCGCCCTTGACCGTGATATGGTAGCTGCTGCACTCACGCATGGCGGACAGCACGGCCAGCGGCATCGACAGCTTGAGCGCACAGGAAAAATCGACCATCAGGATCGAGATCGCACGGGTCGCGTTGCGGGTCAGCGCGTAGGTCACGGCGGTGCCCAGCAGGCTGTACGGGACCAGCTTGTCGGCCAGCGCGGCGGCGCGGGTCTCGCTGGCGGATTTCAGCTTCTCGGAGTTCTCGATCATCTTGACGATCTGGTCGTAGCGTCCGTTGCCGGCCTGCTGCTCGACGGTCACGGTGATCTGGCCCTCCTCGACGACGGTGCCCGCGTAGACGACGGCCCCCTCGCTCTTGCGGACGGGCTCGGCCTCGCCGGTCAGGGAGGCCTGGTTGACGCTGGCCTCGCCGTCCAGCACCCTGCCGTCCAGCGGGATGACGCTGCCGGTGTGCACGACGATGGCGTCGCCCGCGCACACCTGCGAGATCGGCACAAGGACCTCGCCCTCGGCGGTCTGCTGCCAGACGCGGTCCACGTTCAGCGACATGCAGCGGGCCAGGTCGCCCAGCGATTTCTTGCGGGTCCATTCCTCCAGCAGCTCGCCCAGGCGCAGCAGGAACATGACGGAGCCTGCTGTGCCGAAATCGCCGCGCAGCATCGACACGCCGATGGACAGCGCGTCGAGGACCTCGACCTCGAGCTTGCGGCGGAAAACGCACCGCAGACCGCGGAAAATATAGGGCACGCTGCGCACCAGTGTGTAGACCATGCGCAGCGGCGCGGGCAGGAACAGCTTGCGCGCAAGGTGGAAGATCGTCATATTGACGAGCTTTTCCTGATATTCGCGGTTGACGGCGCGGGGGCTGTTGGCGGGCACCTCGGCCAGGGCCTCCGTGTCAAAGCGGAAGGCTGCCAGGCCCCTGACGATACCGGCGCGGCTCTCGGTATAGACGATGACGACGTCGCAGGTGCGCTCATACACGGCGGCGGTGCGCACGCCGGGCAGGCTGGTCAGATAGTCCTGCAGCTGGTCCGCCTCGGCCAGCGACATGCGCGGCTTACGGAGATGCAGGCGGATGCGCCCGCGGCTCTCATGCAGAATATTCCATTTCATAATTACTCTCCCGGTAAATAAAAAAGGCTTCCCCCGAGGGGGAAGCTGCCGCCAACGGCGGCTGATGAGGGCGGACTGTTCCGCAGTATCCCGTGAACGGGTGGCTGCGGCGAACACGCACCTCATCCGACCTCGCTTTGCTCGGCCACCTTCCCCGCCCGCGGGGAAGGCTTTTGCAGCAGCGAAAACTTACTCAGCCTTCTCCTCGGCGGTGTCCTCCAGAACGGCGTCATCCTCGGCGGCGCGCTGCTCGTTGATCTCCTTGGCGTCGGCCAGGATGTCGCCGCAGTTCTCCTGCAGGGTGGTGGCGGTCTTCATGACCTGGTCCTTCATGCGCAGGACAGCGGCGGTGCACTGGGTATACAGCTTCTTCGCATCCTTGCTGGTCAGAATCTCAATACCGGCGGAGCCAAACAGAGCGCCGCCTGCAAACAGACCGATCTTTGCCCAATTCATAGTTCAAATCCCCTTTACTGTAATATGCTTGCGATGGTGTATAAAATGTGCCCCATCGGGCGAACCTGTAAGGTTTACACATAATTCTACAACGGTTAGCCACGACTGGGGTAGACTGAAAAGGCATACGGTGTGCAGAATGGATTTTTTCGCCAAAAGTCTCCTTGGCCCCCTCGCAGAGGGGGCCAAGAAAATCTTACGCGGTGTGGCTGCTTGCCGTCGGGCACGCCACCCGCCGCAGCTCGGTGGGGCGGCGGCCTGTGTGGCGGCGGAAGGCCGCGGCAAAGCGGCTGGGGTCCTCATAGCCGACGCGGTGCGCGATCTCGGCCACGGGCAGGTCGCTCTCCTGCAAAAGCCGGGCGGCGGTGTCCATCCGCAGCCCGCGCAGATAGCTGGCCACCGGCACGCCGTACAGCGCCTTGAAGCAGATCTTCAGCGAGCTTTGGGACAGGTGAAATTTTGCGGCCAGCTCGGGCAGGGTGATGCGGCTGCCCTGGTGGGTCAGCAGATAATCGTGCGCCTGGCGGGTATGCTCCAGCTGCAAACGGTCAAAGTAGGGCGTGCGGGGCGTGTCGGCCCCGGCATAGCGGCTGACCAGCTCGTCCCAGTGTTCCAGCGCGGCGGCGGCCACGCGGGGGTCATACATGATGCCGCTGTTTTTTTCGATCTCGCGGCGGCAGGCAGCACTGGTCATGGCGGGGCGGTAGCTGCGGCTGCTCATCATCGCATCAATGGAGTCCGCCACGGCAATGACGCGCGACCCCGGCGGGATGTCATGCCCCGACAGCCCGTCCGGGTAGCCGCGGCCATCCCACCGCTCATGGTGATGGCGCACCAGTATGGCAATTTCTTTAAAATCGTCGATTTTGCGCAGGATTTCATACCCGGTCACGGGATGGCGGCGCATTTCCTCCCATTCGGGCCGGGTCAGCGGCCCGGCCTTGCGCAGGACGGAATCCGGCACGGCGATCTTGCCGATGTCGTGCAGGTGGGCGGCCATGTGGATGCGGGTCGTCTCGTCCTCGTCCAGGCCGAGGGCGGCGGCGAGCACCAGCACCATGTCCGCCACCCGGTCAGAGTGACTGGCTGTGTAGGCATCGCGCGCGTCCAGGGCGGCGACGATGCTCTCAATCAGGTCATGATATTGCATCAGATGGCTTGCGTTGTGCAGCGCGGTGTCCGGCTGCTGCGGTTGGTTTGCCATGGACCGCGGCTCCTTTCCGTGATAGGATCGCCAAAGGTTAGCATTCTCTAACAGTTAGCGTAAACTATCTTACTGCAAGAAGGGGGATTTGTCAAGAGAGGAGTTAGGAGTGAGGTGGGGGGCACACTACGCTGTGGAGGGGGGCGCCGGCGGAAACATTTCGGGAGGGATACATCCCGCCCGCTGACTGTCAAAAAAATGTATTTTTGCCTTGTTGCGTGTGTAGGGGCGACCATTGGTCGCCCGCCAGCTTACCGCAGCAACGCATTTTCCGGGACAGTTTCTTGCAAGGCAAACGGGCACGGGCGAGCAATGCTCGCCCCTACAAGAGTGTTTCGACGTCTGTAGCTGCCCCACATTTCCGCTGCCCACTGTGCCGAACGGGTGTTTATTTCTCCCTCTTGACAAAAGCGGTTAGTCTATGCTATCTTGTCATTGGTTAGCTTGCGCTAACCTTGAAGTATCGCTTTATCCCATTCCGGGCATACTGAAAAAGCAGTTTATAGAGAAAGGACTTTGTACCATGAGCTATCTGGAAATTGAGAAGGTCATTGGCCGCGAGATTATCGACTCCCGCGGCAACCCCACCGTCGAGGCAGAGGTATGGCTGGCCGACGGCACGATTGGCCGCGGTGCTGCCCCCAGCGGTGCGTCCACCGGTGAATTTGAGGCTCTGGAGCTGCGCGACGGCGACAAGAGCCGCTTCGGCGGCAAGGGCGTCAGCAAGGCTGTTGAGAACATCAACACCACCATCAACGAGGTTCTCGCCGGCATGGATGCCTCCGACATCTACGCCGTGGACGCCGCTATGCTGAAGGCCGACGGCACCAAGGATAAGTCCAACCTCGGTGCAAACGCCATTCTGGCGGTTTCCATCGCAGCGGCCCGCGCGGCGGCCATCTCGCTGGATGTGCCCCTGTACCGCTTCCTGGGCGGCGTGTCCGGCAACAAGCTGCCCGTTCCCATGATGAACATCCTGAACGGCGGCGCGCACGCGGCCAACACTGTGGACGTGCAGGAGTTCATGATCATGCCCGCCGGTGCGCCCAGCTTCAAGGAGGGTCTGCGCTGGTGCACTGAGGTGTTCCACGCCCTGCAGGCGCTGCTGAAATCCAAGGGTCTGGCCACCTCCGTCGGTGACGAGGGCGGCTTTGCACCCGACCTTGCCAGCGACGAGGAGGCCATTCAGTATATCCTTGAGGCCATCGAGAAGGCCGGCTACCTGCCCGGCAGGGATTTTGTGCTGGCCATGGATGCTGCCTCCAGCGAATGGAAGGGCAGCAAAAAGGGCGAGTATAAGCTGCCCAAGTGCGGCAAGGTCTTTACCAGTGAGGAGCTGGTCGAGCACTGGAAGCAGCTGGTCGAGAAGTATCCCATCTACTCCATCGAGGACGGCCTCGACGAGGAGGACTGGGAGGGCTGGCAGCACATGACGAAGGAGCTGGGCGGCAAGGTCCAGCTGGTCGGCGACGACCTGTTCGTCACGAACACCGAGCGCCTGTCCAAGGGCATTCGCTTGGGCTGCGGCAACTCGATCCTCATCAAGCTGAACCAGATCGGCTCGGTTTCCGAGACGCTGGAGGCCATCAAGATGGCGCACAAGGCCGGTTACACCGCCATTGCGTCCCACCGCTCCGGCGAGACCGAGGACACTACGATTGCCGACCTGGCCGTTGCGCTGAACACCTGCCAGATCAAGACCGGCGCCCCCAGCCGCAGCGAGCGCGTCGCCAAGTACAACCAGCTTCTCCGCATCGAGGAGGAGCTTGGCAGCGCCGCGCAGTATCCGGGGTTTGGGGCGTTTAACATTAAAAAGTAAGTGCTAGAGAGGAGAGAAAATGCCGCGGGCGGATGCTCGCATCCGCCCCTACAAATCAAAAACTGTTGCCCAAACAACACACAAAGCCCTGTAATTCTGGTATAATACTCAAAGCCGGGCGAAATGCGCCCGGCGGTCCATACATTAAAAGAGGTGCACAATGACAGATTTCAAACAGTGGGAAGGCTTTGAAGGCCGCATTTGGAAAGAGGAAGTCAACACCCGTGACTTCATCCAGAAGAACTACACCCCCTACGACGGCGACGAGAGCTTCCTCGCTGGTCCTACCGACGCTACCAACAAGCTGTGGGGCGCGCTGCAGAAGCTGCAGAAAGCCGAGCGCGCCAAGGGCGGCGTGCTGGACATGGAGACCGAGGTCGTCTCCGGCCTGACCGCCTACGGCCCCGGCTACATCGACCCCGAGCTGAAGGACCTCGAGAAGGTCGTCGGCCTGCAGACCGATAAGCCCCTGAAGCGCGCCTTCATGCCCTACGGCGGCATCAAGATGGCGGAGCAGGCCTGCACCACCTACGGCTACCAGCCCAGCGAGAAGCTGCACGAGATTTTCACCAAGTACACCCGCACCCATAATCAGGCCGTGTTCGATGCCTACACCCCCGAGATGAAGAAGGCCCGCCACAGCCACATCGTCACCGGCCTGCCCGACACCTATGGCCGCGGCCGTATCGTCGGCGACTACCGCCGCGTGGCGCTGTACGGCATCGACTACCTCATCAAGGCCAAGCAGAACGACTTTGCCAACTGCGGCGACGGCACGATGACCGAGGAGGTCGTCCGCCAGCGCGAGGAAATCTCTATGCAGATCTCCGCCCTGAAGGGCATGAAGGAGATGGCTGCTGCCTACGGCTTCGACATCTCCCAGCCCGCCGCCAACGCAAAAGAGGCCGTCCAGTGGCTGTACTTCGGCTATCTGGCCGCCATCAAGACCCAGAACGGCGCTGCCATGTCCGTTGGCCGTGTGTCCACCTTCCTGGACATCTACATCCAGCGCGATCTGGACAACGGCACCCTGACCGAGAGCGAGGCCCAGGAGCTGATCGACCACATGGTCATGAAGTTCCGTATGGTCAAGTTCGCCCGCATCCCCAGCTACAACCAGCTGTTCAGCGGCGACCCCGTCTGGGCGACCCTCGAGGTCGGCGGCATCGGCATGGATGGCCGCTCCATGGTCACCAAGAACGACTTCCGCTTCCTGCATACGCTCGAGAACATGGGCCCCGCCCCCGAGCCGAACATGACGGTGCTGTATTCCAGCGCCCTGCCCAAGACCTTCAAGGACTATGCGTCTAAAATCTCCATCGACACGTCCAGCGTCCAGTACGAGAACGACGACGTCATGAAGCCTGTCTGGGGCGATGACTACTCCATCTGCTGCTGCGTTTCCGCCACCCAGACCGGCAAGGAGATGCAGTTCTTCGGCGCACGTGCGAACCTCGCCAAGTGCCTGCTCTACGCCATCAACGGCGGCGTCGATGAGAAGCTCGGCGAGCAGGTCGGCCCCGCTTACGCCCCCATCACCGCCGAGTACCTCGACTACGGCGAGGTCACGGCCAAGTACGACGTCATGATGGACTGGCTGGCCGGGCTGTATGTCAACATCCTGAACCTCATCCAGTATATGCACGACAAGTACTACTATGAGGCTGCCGAGATGGCCCTGATCGACACCGATGTCCGCCGCACCTTCGCTACCGGTATTGCCGGCTTCAGCCATGTGGTCGACTCCCTGTCCGCCATCAAGTACGCCAAGGTCAAGTGCATCCGCAACGAGCAGGGCCTCGTCACCGATTACGAGATCGAGGGCGACTTCCCGAAGTACGGCAACGATGATGACCGCGCCGATGACATCGCCGTCGAGCTGCTGCGCAGCTTCCTGGAGAAGATCAAGCGCCGCCACACCTACCGCAACTCCGAGGCCACCACCTCGATCCTGACCATCACCTCCAACGTCGTCTACGGCAAGGCCACCGGCGCTATGCCCGATGGCCGCAAGGCGTACACCCCGTTTGCCCCCGGCGGCAACCCGAGCTACGGCGCCGAGACCCACGGCCTGCTGGCGTCCCTGAACTCCGTTGCCAAGCTGCCCTACCACTGGGCACTGGACGGCATCTCCAACACCCAGACCATCAACCCCGATGCCCTGGGCCACAGCGAGGACGAGCGCGTCACCAACCTGGTGCAGGTCATGGACGGCTACTTTGACCAGGGTGCCCACCACCTGAACGTCAACGTCTTTGGCGTGGAAAAGCTGCTGGACGCCATGGAGCACCCCGAGAAGGAGGAGTACGCCAACTTCACCATCCGTGTCTCCGGCTACGCGGTCAAGTTCATCGACCTGACCAAGGAGCAGCAGCTCGACGTTATCGCACGTACCTGCCACAAGGTCCTGTAATTTTGTAAGCAGAATAGGGCCCGCAGCCGCGGCTGCGGGCCTTTTTGTGGTATACTGTGTTATACCACCCGGTAGGGGCCGGGCATGCCCGGCCCGCAGGTTTACGCAAGCTACCCGTTCACGTTTTACAGCACCCCTTTTCAAATTGCATTGCAGGGAGGGGTCTTGACCCCTCCGCGGTGGCCAGAGGGCTGGCCGCCCTACAAGCGCCCGCAAAAGAAATGCGTAGGGGAGGGATTTATCCCTCCCGGGACGTGTGCGGCAGCCACGGGGCGTCGAGGACGCCGCCCCCTACCAATTCATTTTCCCAATAAACGGAGGCAAACTTATGTCCGAAACTCTAGGCTACATCCATTCTGTTGAAACCTTCGGCCTGGTCGACGGGCCGGGCGTGCGGTATATCATCTTTTTGCAGGGCTGCGCCATGCGCTGCCAATACTGCCATAACCCCGAGACCTGGGCGTTTACGAAGGACACCGCCAGCACCCCGCAGGAGGCATTTACTGCCGCCTACCGCTACCGCAACTACTGGCGCGGCAACGGCGGGCTGACCATCAGCGGCGGCGAACCGCTTTTGCAGCTGGACTTTGTCAGCGAGGTGTTCCGTCTGGCCCGCGCCAAAAAGGTGCAGACCGCGCTGGACACCAGCGCCCAGCCCTTTGCGCCCGACAACGCCGAATGGATGGCCCGCTTTGACCGTCTGCTGGAAAACACCGACCTCGTCATTTTGGATTTAAAGGAAATTGACGACGAGAAACACAAAAAACTGACCGGCCACAGCAACAAAAACATTCTGGCCATGGCACAGTATGTGGCGGCCAGGGGCGTGGACCTCTGGGTCCGCCATGTGCTGGTCCCCGGCCTGACCGATGACGCCGACGGCCTGCGGCAGCTGGATGCCTTTATTAAAACGCTGCCCACCGTGCGCCGCGTAGAAATTCTGCCCTACCACACGCTGGGACTGTTCAAGTGGCAGAACCTTGGTATCCCGTACCCGCTGGACGGCGTGCGCGTACCCACGGCGGAGGAGGTCGAAACCGCGGAGCAGCTTTTGCATGTGCGCGATTATCCCGATGCACCCAAGGGCAGCACCGCAAAGTAATTTCTACAAAAATGCTGGGAATTATTTTGGGGAAATGCTTGACATCCCTGCTGCAATATGGTAAAGTATATGCGTGGTTAGCGTCTACTAACCATAACCAACCTCGAACCGTCAACCGGCTGTTTGCCTCTCCGGTGCGGTTCCTGCCAATAACAGGCTGCGCCTCCGTTTTGGCGTTTTGCTCTGCGCCTTTTTAGCGGTCTGCTTATTGCGTTTTGCCCCCATCGTTCTCTGCTCCGGACGGTGGGGGATTTTTTTGTGCTTCGCGCAAAAAAATCGCGGCATCACGGTCACGGGAAACCGAGGCCGCCCCTTTTGCGGTTTGTATGTAGGGCGGGGTGCCCTCACCCCGCCGCGGGGCGTCGGGGACGCCGCCCCCTACAGCGGCGAACCGCGAACTTTCCCGTTATGGCAGACGCCCGCAAAAAGGTCATCCCTCCCGGGACTATTGCAACCCTGTAGGGGCCGGGCATGCCCGGCCCGCGGCCTGACGAAAGCGCCCGTCTGCGGGAACCACCCCGGGCGGATATAGAATCCGCCCCTACGGGAAATCGCTGCCGCCCCTTTTGCGGTTTGTATGTGGGGCGGCGAACCGCGAACTTTCCCGCTATGGCAGACGTCCGCGGCGGCCTGTGGGCAGGCCGCCCTACGCATCGCCCGCAAAAAGGTCATCCCTCCCGGGACTATTGCAACCCTGTAGGGGCCGGGCATGCCCGGCCCGCGGCCTGACGAAAGCGCCCGTCTGCGGGAACCACCCCGGGCGGATATAGAATCCGCCCCTACGGGAAATCGCTGCCGCCCCTTTTGCGGTTTGTATGTGGGGCGGCGAACCGCGGGCGTATATCCCGCAAACCCATCTTTCAACAACAACCGCCGCCCGCCGTGGAAAACTTCCCCGGCGGGCGGCGGTTTATTGCGCGTAAATAGAATTTATTTGCTGATCCTGTCGATTGCGGCCAACTCGTCGGGCGTGAACGTCGTGTGCTCCACGGCCTTGATGTTGTCCAGAATCTGCTGCGTTTTGGAGGCACCGATCAGAACCGTTGTGACCTCGTCGTGGTGCAGCAGCCAGGCAAGGGCCATCTCGGCCAGGGTCTGACCGCGCTGCCGGGCAAGGTCGTTCAGGGCGCTGATCTGCGCAAGGCGCTCCGGCGTGATGTCCTTCTCCTTCAAGAACCGCCCGTCGGTGTGGACGCGGCTGTCGGCGGGGATGCCGTGCAGATAGCGGTCCGTCAAAAGCCCCTGCGCCAGCGGGCTGAAGGTGATGATGCCCTTGTGCAGCTTCGCGGCGGTATCCTTTAACCCGTTGTGCTCAATCGTGCGGTCAAAGATCGAATACCGGTTCTGGTTGATGACGAACGGTACATGCAGCTCGTCCAGAATGGCCGCGGCCTTTTCCAGCGTCGGGCCGTCGTAGTTGGACAGACCGGCGTACAGCGCCTTGCCGCTGCGCACGGCCTGCGCCAGTGCGCCCATCGTCTCCTCCAGCGGGGTGTTGGGGTCCATGCGGTGGTGGTAGAAAATGTCCACATAGTCCAGCCCCATGCGCTGCAGGCTCCGGTCCAGGCTGGCCAGCAGATACTTGCGGCTGCCCCAGTCGCCGTAGGGGCCGTCCCACATCAGGTAACCGGCCTTGGTGGAGATGATCAGCTCGTCGCGGTAGACGCCGAGGTCGTCCCGCAGAATTTTACCAAAATTCCGCTCGGCTGCGCCCGGCTCGGGGCCGTAGTTGTTGGCAAGGTCAAAGTGGGTGATGCCGTGGTCAAACGCCGTGCGGCAGAGCGCGCGCATATTCTCATACGGGGCGGTGTCACCGAAATTATGCCACAGCCCCAGCGAGACTGCGGGCAGCATAAGGCCGCTGGCCCCGCAGCGGCGGTAGGGGATGACCTGATAGCGGTTTTGTGCGGCTTGGTACATGGGGAAAGCCTCCTTTGCTTTTCTTTCATTATAATATCCGCGGCGGGTGCAGACAATGTGAAAGCTGCACAAAAAGCAGCATCAAAATTCGACACTTGACATAAATCCGATTTCGGACTATACTGGAATCCGAAATCGGATTTTAAAGAGGAAAGAGAATGGAAGAAAAGGAATCTCAGGCCCGCGCCCTGCTGGACAAAACGAACCGCCAGTTCAATGAGTGCAACGCCCTGTACCACGCGGCGGCGCAGCGGTGCGGCCTGTCGGACGCAGCGTTCTGGACGCTGTATGCGCTGGTGACGTCGTGCGAGCCGCTGACCCAGAACCGCATTGCGGCGGACTGGGGCATCCCCAAGCAGACGCTGAACTCCGCCGTGGCGGCCATGGTCAAAAAGGGCCTGCTGGCGCTTTGCCCGGGAAAAGGAGCCCACAGCGGAAAGATCGTGACCCTGACCGCCGAGGGCCGTGCGCTGGCCGAGCGCACCGTCGTGCCGGTCATCGCCGCCGAGGAAAAGGCCATCCGCGCCTTTGGCCTTGCAAGTGCCGAGGAAATGCACCGTCTGGCGCAGCGGCATCTGGAATGCCTGCAGCGGGAGTTTGAAACGATAAGCGCCTTCCCCTGAGGGGGAAGGTGGCCGAGGCCCCGCCCGAGGCCGGATGAGGGTGAACCTGCCGGAATTTCCCGCTAAAGGGATATAACGGCAAACTTTGCCCTCATCAGTCGCCTTCGGCGACAGCTTCAGTCTCCGCGCTAAGAGCCGCCTCCGGCGGTTGCGCTTCGACACGCGCCTGCGGGCGCAGCCCCGCGGGGGAAGCCTTTGAAAACGCGCAAAAACAGGAGCATTTATGTCAAAATCAAACCAGATCCAACTGTCCGACCACTTTACCACGGGGCGGCTGCTGAAATTCACGGCGTCGCCCATTATCATGATGATCTTCACGTCGATCTACACGATTGTGGACGGCTTTTTTGTCTCGAACTGCGCGGGCAAAACGGCGTTCACGGCGCTGAACCTCATTTACCCCTATATCCAGATGCTGGGCTGCCTCGGCTTTATGATCGGCACGGGCGGCAGTGCGCTGGTCGCCATGACGCTGGGCATGGGCGATGAGAAGCGCGCAAACCAGCTGTTCAGTATGTTGGCCGTTGCGACTGTGGGCATCGGCGCGATTTTCAGCGTCATCGGCCTGGCACTGCTGCGGCCCGTGGCGCTGCTGCTGGGCGCAACGCCCGAGCTGCTGCCCAGCTGTCTGCTGTATGGCCGCATTTTGCTGACATTCCAAACGGCGTTCATGCTGCAATACCTGTTCCAGAGCTTCTTTATTGCCGCGGAAAAACCCAAGCTGGGCCTGTTCTTCACGGTGGCGGCGGGCGTGACCAACATGGTGCTGGACTTCGTGCTCGTCGGCGTGGCGGGTCTTGGGCTGGCCGGTGCGGCGTCGGCAACGGTCATCAGCCAGATGGTCGGCGGTGTGGCGCCCATTTTCTACTTTGCTAAGCGCCGTCCCGGCTGCCGCCTGTATTTCACAAAGCCGCTGTTCAGCCTGCGGGAGCTGTTCAAAGCCTGCACCAACGGCATCAGCGAGCTGATGACGAATATCTCGATGTCGCTGGTCGGTGCGCTGTACAATATGCAGCTGCTCAAGCTGTTCGGCGCGGACGGCGTTGCGGCCTACGGCGTGCTTATGTATGTGGGCTTTGTGTTCGCGGCGGTGTTCATCGGCTATTCTCAGGGCACAGCGCCCATTGTCAGCTACCACTTTGGCGCGGACAATAAGGACGAACTGAAAAACCTGCTGCGCAAAAGTGCGGGCATCATTGCGGTGGCCGGTGTGGCGATGCTGACTTCCAGTGAGCTGCTGGCCGAGTCGCTGGCCAAAATCTTCGTCGGCTACGATGCGGGGCTGCTGGCGCTGACGACCCACGGCATGAAGCTGTACTGCATCAGTTTTATCCTGTCAGGCTTCAACATCTTCGGCTCGGCGTTCTTCACGGCGCTGAACAACGGCACAGTGTCGGCGGCTATCTCCTTCCTGCGCACGCTGCTGTTCCAGGTCGTGTCCATCCTGACCCTGCCGCTTATCATCGGCGTGGACGGCATCTGGCTTGCGGTAGTTGCCGCCGAGGCCATGGCGCTGGTATGCACCGGAGGGTTTGTTGTGAGGGGGAGAAAGAGGTATGGGTATCTGTAAAAAGATAAGGCGTGCGATGTGCAAATAATAAATAAAAAATAATAAATAATAAAGAAGGTGGAGTTTGCGCCCGAGGGCGCAAACAAAACGGGGTGTCGGGGACGCCGCCCCCTACAGCAACGGAAAGCGGGAATGCTTGCCTTTTAAAATGTGCCGCCGCGGGCGGCACACCACCTTTATTATTTCTTATTTATTATTTTTTATTTAAACAAAAAGCGGCTGTCCGGTTGGGCAGTCGCTTTTTTGCTGTTATTCCTCCTCTTCCTCCTCCAAAATCTCCTGCGCGACCTCGCCGCGGCTCATGCGGGTGTCCATGGCGCGCTTTTCGATCAGGCGGTGGGCGTCGGTCTCGGTGTAGCCTTTTTTCTCAATCAAATAGCACTTTGCGCGGTCCACCAGCCGCAGCTGGGCGATTTTGTCCAGCAGCTTTGCGTTCTCGGTCCGCAGCACGGCCAGGCGCTTGTAGCTGCTGGCCGCGATCTGCACGGCCTGCCGGAACTGTGCGCCGGTGAACGGCTTGGCCAGCACAAGCACGCCGAAATCCTGCAGCTTATCCGCGATCTGCTCCGCGGTGCCGGTCTTGGCCAGAAGGATGACGCCTGCGTCGGTCTTTTCCACGGCGTCGGTGCCCAGCTCGTGGCCGAACTCATCGGGCAGGGGCGTGTTGATGATGACGACCTCAAAGTCGTTGGTATCCATGCGGCGGCGCGCTTCGCCGCCGCTGGCGACAATCGTGGGGCGGGTATAGCCCAGCTCTCCGATATGCCGCGCCAGATATTCATTGGCGTTATTCCCCGCTGAAACGATCAGGGCTTTTGCCATAGGCTGCCCTCCCTTCCTGATAATTTACGATGAAGCTTTCGGACAGGCCGTAGGGCGGGGTGCCCCCACCCCGCCGTGGGCGTGTGCCGCACGGAAAAGTTTTCTCTCCGGGCACACGGGCACGGCGGCCTGAGGGCAGGCCGCCCTACGTACTCCCGTAAAATCAAATGATCAGGAAGCTGTGCGCTCTTTCCCAGCTCTCGGTGTCGGGGGCACCCTCGGCGTCGTGGCAGAGCTGGGTCTGGTACTCAAAGTACTTGTTCATCAGGGCAACGGGCAGCTCACGGCTGATAAACTCGCTCTGCCCGGCCACGGTGATGGCCTCACGCAGGGTGCGGGGCAGGCTGTCCAGACCCGCCGCGGCGCTGGGATGGAACAGATTGCGGTTCACGGCCTCGGGCAGGGGCAGGCTGTGCTCAATGCCGTCGAGACCGGCGGCCAGGATCAGGCCGATGACCAGATACGGGTTGCCCGCGGGGTCGGGCCCGCGCAGCTCAACGCGGCAGAACTCGCCGTGGGCGCTGGGCAGACGCACGAGCTGGCTGCGGTTCTGGCGGCTCCAGCTCACGTACAGCGGGGCCTCGTTTGCGCCCAGCCGCGCGTAGGAGTTGGGCACAGGGTTGCAGAACGCCGTCAGCTCCCGCGCGTGGGCCAGGATGCCCGCCACAAAATGTCCGGCCTCGCTGTCGGGCGTAAAGGCGCCGTCAAACAGGTTCTTGCCGTCCCGCAGCAGCGAGACATTGACATGCAGACCGCTGCCCGGCTGGTTGGCCAAAGGCTTGGGCATGAAGCTGGCAAACAGACCGTTGCGGGCCGCAATGGCCTTGACGGTGCTCTTGAAGGTGTTCAGATTGTCGGCGGATTTCAGCGCCGTCGTGTAGCGGAAGCAGACCTCGTTCTGGCCGTGGCCGCTCTCGTGGTGGCTGTGCTCGGGGTGCAGGCCCATTTCCTCAATGGCAAAGCAGATCTCCCGGCGGATGTTCTCGCCTTTGTCCAGCGGCGGGATGTCAAAATAGCCGCCTATGTCCAGCGGAATGCGGGTCGGGCTGCCGTGCTCGTCGGTCTCGAACAGGTAGAACTCGCACTCGCAGCCGACGTTGCAGACAAGGCCCATGGCGCGGGCACGCTTGGTGACGGATTGCAGGTAGCCGCGGCAGTTGCCCTCAAACGGCTTGCCGTTGGGCAGGGTGATGTCGCAGTACATGCGGATGACGCGGCCCTCGGTGGGGCGCCACGGCAGCACGGTGGCGGTGTCCGGGTCCGGCCAGAGCACAAGGTCGCTCTCCTCGACGTTCATGAACCCGGCGATGGACGACCCGTCGAAGCTGACACCCTCGGCAAAGGCGCGGGGCAGCTCACTGGCAAAAAGCGAAACGTTTTTCTGGTTGCCGAAAATATCGCAGAATGTCAATTTTGCGAACTTAACATCGTTGTCCTCAACAAAATTGAGAATGTCCTGTGCGGTGCGTTTCATAGGAACCTCCTGTAAAAGCCTTCCCCTGCGGGGGAAGGTGGCGCGAAGCGACGGATGAGGGGCGAGTGTGCCGCGGCAGACCGTGAACGGGTCGTATGGCAAGGCTGCCCCTCATCAGCCGCCTGCGGGCGGCAGCTTCAGTCTCCGCGCTAAGAGCCACCTCCGGCGGTTGCGCTTCGACACGCGCCTGCGGGCGCAGCCCCAAGGGGGGAAGCCGCAGATACTCGAAAGGCCCACCTGTGCGGGCGGGCCTTTCGAGCTGGTGTAAGAAATAGGAAAAGGAGAATGGCGATTGTAAAAGGGTGTAACCTTACACCCGGCTGCGTCTTCACTGTGCGGGGCGGGGGCGCGGCCAGTAAGGAAAATGGCGTGGTGTGGGCGGGCTGTTGCTTGCGGGGAAACAACCCAACCCGTAGGGGCGCATTCTATATGCGCCCGTCAACCGGCAGCCTCTTGCGGGCGGATACGGGACCCGCCCCTACAAAAAGCGCGGGAGAAAATCACTCGGTATAGAACAGCATACGGCTGTAGCAGGGCAGGGGCCAGTAATCCTCATCGACGATGCTCTCGGCCTCGTCGGCGGCGGCACGCAGGGCATCCATCGCGGGGATGACCTCGTCGTGGAAGGCGTGTGCCTTGGCGGCCTCGTCGTCCATGGCGCTGACCTTGTCGGTAGCGGCCTGCAGGGCGTCGGTGGCGTCGGACATCTCGTCGGTGTACTTGCTCAGGGCGGTCAGGACCTTCGTCTCGGCCTTGGTGGAGATGCCCTCCACAGCGGCGGTCTTGGCGGCGGCTGCGCCGGCGACCTCGCCCATGTAGGCGGTGGCGGCGGGGATCAGCTGCTTGTTGGCGATCTTGAGCATCGTGCGGGCCTCGATGTTGAGGATCTTGGAGTAGTGCTCCATCTCGACCTCGTAGCGGCTCAGCATCTCGGTCTTGGTCAGGACGCCGAACTCCTCCATCAGGGCAATGTTCTTCTCGTCCTTCAGCGCGATCATCGCGTCGGGGGTGCACTTGCGGTTCGGCAGGCCGCGGCGCTCGGCCTCGACCTCCCATGCCTCGCTGTAGCCGTTGCCGTTGAAGATCACGCGGCGGTGCTCGTTCAGCGTCTTTTTGACCCAGGCGGCAGCCGCGCACTCAAAGTCGGCGGCACCGGCGGTCTCGGCCACGAACTCCTTCAGGCTCTTGGCGACGGCGGCGTTCAGGATCGTGTTCGCGTCGGACAGGTTCTCGGCGGAGCCGGGCATACGGAACTCAAACTTGTTGCCGGTGAAGGCGAACGGAGAGGTACGGTTGCGGTCCGTGGTGTCCTTGCTGAACTTGGGCAGGACATCAACGCCCAGGTCCATCTTCATCTTGACGGGGCCGGCATAGGGGGAATCGGTGCAGATGGCATCAATAACGGCCTCCAGCTCCTCACCGACGAAGATGGAAATGATGGCCGGGGGTGCCTCGTTGGCGCCCAGACGGTGATCGTTGCCCGGGGTGGCGACGGAGGTGCGCAGCAGGTCGGCGTAATCGTCAACGGCCTCGATGACTGCGGACAGGAACACCATGAACTGCAGGTTTTCCATCGGGGTGTCGCCGGGGTCCAGCAGGTTCTCGTGCTTGGTGCCGAGGGACCAGTTGTTGTGCTTGCCGCTGCCGTTGACGCCCTCGAACGGCTTCTCATGCTGCAGGCAGACCAGACCGTGCTTGTCGGCGATCTTCCTCATCATCTCCATCGTCAGCAGGTTGTGGTCGATGGCGACGTTGGTGGTGTCGTAGATGGGGGCCAGCTCATGCTGGCAGGGGGCGACCTCGTTGTGCTTGGTCTTGGCGGGAATGCCCAGCTTCCACAGCTCCTCGTCCAGCTCCTTCATAAAGCCGGAGACGATGGGGCGGATCGTGCCGAAGTAGTGCTCCTCCAGCTCCTGGCCCTTGGACGGGGCAGAGCCGAACAGCGTGCGGCCGCACAGCACCAGGTCCAGGCGCTTCTGGTAGTCCTCCTTCTTAATCAGGAAGTACTCCTGCTCGGGGCCGACGGTGGTCACGACGCGGTCCACGTCCTTGCCGAACAGCTTCAGCACCTTGCAGGCCTGGTCGGAGATGGCCTGCATCGAGCGCAGCAGCGGGGTCTTTTTGTCCAGTGCCTCGCCGGTGTAGGAGCAGAACGCAGTGGGGATGCACAGCGTATCGTCCTTCACGAAAGCGTAGCTGGTGGGGTCCCAGGCGGTGTAGCCGCGGGCCTCGGCGGTGGCGCGCAGGCCGCCGGAGGGGAAGGAGGAGGCGTCCGGCTCACCTTTGATGAGTTCCTTGCCGGAAAACTCCATGATGGCGGTGCCGTCCGGCTGGGGGCTGACAAAGCCGTCATGCTTCTCACTGGTGATGCCGGTCAGAGGCTGGAACCAGTGGGTGTAGTGGGTGGCGCCCTGCTCAATGGCCCAGCGCTTCATGACGCTGGCCACGACGTTGGCGACCTCAAGGTCCAGCGGCTGGCCCTTCTCAATCGTCGCCTTGAGGCTCTTGTAGGTCGAGCTGGGCAGACGCTCGCGCATCTCATGCTCGTTGAAGACTTTGCTGCCGTAAAGTTCCATAACGGTTGCTGCCATACTTCTTACTCCTTTATTTCCTCTATTTACAGAAAAAGGACGCTGCGAAAACACATTCGCAGCGCCCTTGCTGTTATGCCTCTATTATACGGGGTAAGCGGACAAAATGCAACTGGCAATCTGACGAAAGAAACAACGATTTTTTGGTTGAAATACGGCAATACTGTGAACTGTGCGCAAGAGACGGAATGTGGTATACTAAGGACAGGAAATGACCCCCCCTTGGCCCCCTCTGGGAGGGGGCTCCCGCCGCAGCGGGTGGGGGAGAGAACCTTGCGGTCATCCGAAATATTTCGGGCTGTGGCAAGGTTCTCTCCCTCCGGCCCTGCGGGGCCACCTCCCTCGCAGAGGGAGGCAAGGAGGATGGGAGGTATAATAAACTTATGGAAATCGAACGCAAATGGATGGTCACGGGCTGGCCGGAGGGGCTGACCCAGACCTCGGACTATCAGATGGATCAGGGCTACGTCAGCGTGCGCCCCACGGTGCGCATCCGGCGCGAGGCCCTGCAGGGCGGGCGCACGGCGCTGGTGCTCTGCTTTAAAGGGGCAGGCACCCTGAGCCGCGAGGAGATCGAGACCGAAATCGACGCCGAGCTGTTCGCAAAGCTCGAGCATTTAATAGGTAAGCCCCTTATCCGCAAGGAGCGCCGCGGCTATCGGCTGCCCGGCGGGCTGACGCTCGAGGTCAACTGCGTGGACCCCGACCTGCCCACGGCTTTCTGGTACGCCGAGGTCGAGTTTGAAACCGAAGCCCAGGCTCTTGCCTGGGACCCCGCCGCCGCGGGCCTTGCCGACTACCTGCACGACGAATGCACCGGCAAGCCCGGCAGCAGTATGGGGGAGTACTGGCTTCAGACGCGAAAATAAGGAAGCCTTCCCCCGTGGGGGAAACCAAAAATTTGTATTTGTAAAATCTCCGCCCCCACCTTTACAAACGCCCTTAAAACGACTACAATATTAGTATATTTACTACAACAGGAAAACCTGAAAAGGAGCAATGGAATGAAACGTGTTCTGCTTGTGATCGCAGCGCTGCTCTCCCTGACAGTGCTGCTGGCGGCCTGCAAAAAGAGCGGCGATACCATCTCGACCCCCACCGCGGAAAGCACACCCGCGACTGTGGAGGCGACCCCCGCTCCCACCGAGCTGCCCCCCTATGAGGCCAACGTCCTGACCGGTGAGCCGAAGGGTGCTGACTACCCCGAGGGCCAGCGCATCACCGCCGTGATGGTCAACAACATCGTGGCGGCCCGCCCCCAGCGCGGTCTGTCCAAGGCCGACATCCTGTTTGAGATCAAGGTCGAGGGCGGCATCACCCGTTTCATGCCTGTCTTTACCGATTATAAGACCGTCGGCGAGGTCGGCCCCGTCCGCTCGGGCCGCGACCAGTTCTTCCGCCTGATCCTGCCCTGGCAGGCGCTCTATATCCATGAGGGCCAGTCCGTCGTCATGCAGCAGTACGCCATCGACTACGACTACGGCAAGCTGAACAACAACGACGGTGCCAACGGCTACCGCGATTATGGCCGCGTCAACTGGGCCGGCAAGAGCTACAACGCCGGTTCTCTGGCGCTGGAGCACACGATGTACACCAACGCCGACAACATCGCAAACTATATCAGCAGCCAGAACGTGGATATGAACCGCACCTACAACTCCACCTTCTTTAACTTTGTGGATTACCGCCTGGGCACGACCCGCGACCTGTCCAACAGCCTGGACAGTGCCTACAGCGATAAGTATGGCCCTGTTGTCTCTGACGGCCAGTATGTCGAGATCGTCCACAGCCAGTCCTACAAGACCCGCTTCATCTACGACGAGAGCACCAACCAGTACAAGATGCAGCAGAACTACTCCGACGGCCAGTGGCGCGATACCGTGGACGAGGCCGCCGACAACAAGGTGCTGACCTTCCCCAACGTCATCGTCCTGTACACCGACATCCACACCTACCCCGGCCACGAGAAAACGGACCTGCAGTACGTTGAGTACGCATGGGGCGGCGTCGGCTACTACTGCTACGGCGGCAAGTGCGAGAAGATCTACTGGCAGAAGGGCACCCCGCTGGAGGCCCTGCGCCTGTACTACTTGAACGAGGACGGCACCTGCAGCGACACCCCGCTGGAGGTCAACATCGGCAAGAGCTATGTGGCCGTGACCGACGTAGACTTTGCCGAAAACTTTGTCCACAGCACGCTGGACGGCGTCAACCTGTCCACCGCCACGACCCAGACCTACGAGAAGAGCTATGTCGAGGACGACGCCAAGGCCGGTGAGACCCTCGGCTCCTCCACCGACGACCTGACCGCAGCCGCCACCGGCAGCGGCGAGGCTGAGACCACCGAGGCTCCCGCGCAGGAGACTGTGACCGAGGAGACCCCGGCGCAGGAGGAAACGCCCGCTGAGGAGGCCCCCGTCGAGGAGACTCCCGCGGAGACCACCGAGGCCCCGGCGGATGAGACCCCCGCGGAATAATTGAATCTGCCCGTACAACGTGGCTCGCCCGGCGGCGGGCCGCGTTGTTTGTTTACAGAGAGGTATTGTATATGAGGAAATTGCAGGCATGGGGCGGCGCTGCGGCGCTGCTGGCTGCCCTGCTGCTGGGCGGCTGCGCCCGGCAGGATACCGTGACCGCCACGCCGGAGCAGGCAGCGACCCCCACCCCGGAGGTCACTGCCGAGTCGACGCCCGAGCCCGCGGTGGGCCTGAGCACCAACCCGCTGACCGGGCTGGACGACGCCGACTACACCGGCAAGCGCCCCGTGGCCGTGATGCTGCGCACGCTGGACGGCGCACAGCCCCAGTGGGGCATTGCGTCCGCCGATGTGCTGATCGAGGGCGTGACCGAGGGCAACACCGCGGGTCTGATGGCGCTGTTTGCCGACGTGGACCGCATCAGCAAGGTGGGGCCGGTCGGCCCGGGCCGCGACCTGTTTTTGCAGGCCGCGCTGCCGCTGAATGCGATGCCGGTCTCGATTGACAAGAACGTCTACGCGGCAAACCTGCTCAACACGCTGGCGTATCAGGATCTGGACGGCTACCACGTCGGCAAGACGGCGTTTGCCTTTGACCAGGGCCGTCAGGACGCAGGCTACCGCGAGGAAAACTGCTGGTACACCACCGGTGAGCTGATCCGCAACGGTGCGGCCAGCTACGGCACGGCGCTGGAGGGCAGCAACACCCCGCTGTTCCGTTTTGGTGCGCGGGAGGAGGTTGCCCCCGAGAACCGCAGCGGCATGAGCCTGACCGTGACGTTCTCGAAATCCGACAGCGAGCAGCTGAACTACAACACCGGCACCGGCCTGTACGAGAAGCTGAACGCCGACGGAAGCCCGATGACCGACGCCGACAACGGTCAACAGGCGGCGTTCACCAACGTGTTTGTGCTGTATGCGTCCAGCGGCATCAAGGATGACGGCTACACCCGCCAGTACGACATGACCGGCGGCACCGGCCTCTACCTGCACGGCGGCGCGTGGGAGCAGATCTCCTGGAGCAAGGAGGACGCCACCGGACCGTTCAGCCTGACCGCCGCCGACGGCACGCCGCTGACCGTGGCCCCTGGCAAGAGCTTTATCGCGATCTGGGGCGGCTACTACGGCCAGGCCCTGCGCCTGACCGCCGCCGACGGCAGCGAGCAGACCCTGCCCGAAAAGCCCGCCCTGCTGGCAAGCGGCGTCACTGATGAAGCCGCTGCCGCCGCCGAGGCTGCGCTGTCGAACGCGCAGAAGCTCATTGATGCGCAGGCTGCCATTGACCAGGCCAACGCCAGCCTGGCCGAGGCACAGACTGAATTGCAGGACGCCCAGGCCGCCCTGGACGCCGACAGCGAGAACGCCGACCTGCTCGCCGCCCGCGATGCCGCGCAGGCAAAAATCGACGAGCTGAACCAGACCATCGCGGACAATCAGGCGTATCTGGATGCGAACGCTCCGCAGCCGGAGGCAACCGAAGCCCCGGCAGAATGATGAAGGTGAGCGGCAGCCGCAAACGGCCTGAGGGGCTTTGACGGGCCTTCCCATGGACGTCCGTATCCCCCACAGCCGCCCGCTGCAAAAATTACCGCCCTGTAGGGGCCGGGCATGCCCGGCCCGCGGCCTTCCCATAACCGCCCGTACACCATCCATAACCGGGCCGGACATGTCCGGCCCCTACCGCCCAATACACCAAAAGGCACCTGCTTTTCCACAAGTACTGTAGGGAGGGGTCTTGACCCCTCCGCCGGGCGTTGAGGACGCCGCCCGCTGCAAAAATTGCCGCCCTGTAGGGGCCGGGCATGCCCGGCCCCTACCGCCCAATAACCCAAAAGGCACCTGCTTTTCCACAAGTACTGTAGGGAGGGGTCTTGACCCCTCCGCCGGGCGTTGAGGGCGCCGCCCGCTGCAAAAATTGCCGCCCTGTAGGGGCCGGGCATGCCCGGCCCGCGGCCTTCCCATAACCACCCGTACACCATCCACAGCCGGGCCGGGCATGCCCGGCCCCTACCGCCCAATACACCAAAAGGCACCTGCTCAACCCCGAGCAGGTGCCTTTTTATATCCCATTATTTAGAATTTCTTCGGTTCCTTCTTTGCAAAGAAGGAACAAAACTTCCGTATCCCCCGTAAATTACTCCATCCCGTCCAGATACCCGTGGGGCACAACGTCATACGCCTCGGCCAGATGGTCCCGCATCCACATCTCGGCGTCCAGGCGCACACTGTAGCCCGCGCCCGGGTCGGTCATCCACTCCTCCGGCTTGCGGAAGGGCAAGGCGTGCTGGGACAGCATGTTCATGATAACGCCGCCGTGGGTCACGCAGGCGGCCTCCTCGGTGTGGGTGCGCAGCATGTACTCAAACATCTTCATCAGCATCGATGACGTGCGGTTGAAGAACATCTGCCGGTCCTCCGCGCCCGCGGGCACCGTGCGGCTCGTCGGGTCCATCCACTGGGCAAACTCCGGGTCCTTCACCAGCTCCTGCACGGCGCGGCCCTCAAACTTGCCAAAGGCCATCTCCCGCAGGTCGTCCAGCTCGATCTGCCGCACGCCGGGAAACAAAATCTCCGCCGTCTCGGTGGCGCGCTTCATCGGGCTGGTGAATACCAGCGGCACGACCGGATAGTCAAAATCCTTTTTCAACGTTTTCAGCTGGGCGCGGCCCTCGTCGCACAGGGGCAGGTCGCTGCCGCTGCCAATGTACAGCCCTTGCAGATTGCCCGCCGTCAGGCCGTGGCGGATCAGATGCAGTTTATAATATTTCACGTTATAATCTCGCTTTCCATAACATTGCTACTTAAGGCAACACCGCACAATTCCCGCCTTACGGCTTAAGCACCGCTCCGGCGGCTGCGGCACGGCATCTGCGTTGCCAAAATGCTCGCCAATACACAAAGTATTGCCTGCGCTTTTGGCTTAGCAGCTGCCGCACCTCGCTCGCCGTATCGGCACTTAGAATTATGCAGTATTGCCTTAACAGCATACCCTAAAATCGTGTCCTGCGCAACCGTAAATTATTACAATTTGGTTACAACGCGCATCCGCCGCGCCGCTTTGGCAAATTCTGCCCACAATATTTATAGCTGTACTCGCTGTATAATGACTAAATGTAGGTGCAGGATGTCGGTTCGGCGCAGTGACGGCATTTTCGGCACAAAATCTGTCAATTTTTTGGGTTTACAAAGCGTTTTCCACCCGCTATAATATACAGCGTGTAGAAAATATGCAAGGGGCACCACTGCGGCCCGGCACCGTGCCGGTCATGCGCCCCGGAACAGGATTGCGGACCATGGGGATCGAATTTAACCGGATCATTACGCTGCTGCGCAAGGAGCGCGGCATCACCCAGAAGCAGGCGGCGCAGGACCTTGGCATCAGCCAGGCCCAGCTCTCCCATTACGAGAAGGGCATCCGCGAATGCGGCCTTGCCTTTGTCGTGCAGGTGGCGGACTACTACGACGTCAGCTGCGACTACCTGCTGGGCCGCAGTGCCGAGCGCAGCGGCCAGACCATCACGGTGGAGGAGCTGCCCGAGGGCAATTCGGCCACCGGCGGCAGTGTCTACCGCGGCAGCGTCCTACCCACGATGTACAAAAAGCTCATCGAGAACTCCCTCGACATCCTCTACGACAAATTGCAGGAGAGCAGGGACAAGCAGCTTGTTGTCGGCGTCAGCAGCTACCTGATGCTGGCCGTGTACAAGATGTTCCGTCTGCTGTACGAGGCATCGCCCAAAAATGTCAGCGGCATGTTCCGCGTCGGCTCCGCCCGCTGGGACCGCAGCGCCGACGCCGCCATGAGCATGGCCGAGGGTGACCTGGCCGCCGCCCTGACCGGTGAGGACGGCACCCGCGACAGCCTTGAGCCTGCAACGCTCGCCCTGAGCACCGACCAGCTCGCCCGCGACTACCCCCGCCACGCCACCAGCCTTTTCAACCTCGTCAAAAATGCCGAGGAAGCCATGCGCGGACTGAAAAAGGCGGAGTAAAACCAAAAATAAGAGCCTGTGCAGTTCGCCTGCACAGGCTTTTTTGTATAAGCGGGGATATAACAGGGAGAGCGGGCCTTACTTGCCCAGTGCCTTGCGGCAGGCGGGGCAGACGTATTTGCCGTGGAGCAGCACGGCGTCGGGAGAAATGTCGCCGCAGAAAACGCAGCTGCCCTGCGCGTGGTACTTGCGCATAATGATGGAATCCCCATCGGTAAAAATCTCAAGCGGGGTATCCGGAGTAATGTCGTAGGTGGTGCGGAGTTCCTTGGGCAGGACCACGCGGCCCAGACTGTCGATACTGCGAACGATACCGGTAGAAATCATCTTTCTAACCTCCTGTAATACGTTTCGGCGTGTTGGGCCAAAAAACGGTGCCCAAGCCGACGGCTTCGAACCTTACGACCTTATTATACGGCTTATTGGAAGTGTTGTCAATATTTGGCAATCGAAAAAACAGGGCTTTTGCGTATATTTTTAGAAGGCTGCAAAATAAAAGCACAAAAAATCAGAAAAGGATGCGTTTTGTCACAACTTTGTCACAACACAATGGTATCGTTTAAAAAACGTAAGCGGAAAGGAGGGCGGCCATGGCAAGGACCGGCACACCCCCGCGGGAAAAAGCCCGGGTCTACCGCACCGGGCGGCTCGACAGGCTGTGCTCGCTGCTGTTTGCGGTGGCGGCGCTGATTTTGTGCGCAGGCATCGGCGCGGTGCTCTGGTACGAGTGGCAGGGCACCCGGCCCACCGCGGCAGAGCAGGCCGAGGCGGACGAGATCGAGCGGGCAGACGGCGGCGAGGAGGAGATCGTTGCCGTGACAGAGGAGGCGGCGGACGGCAAAATCGTTGTGGCCATCGACCCGGGACATGGCGGCGTCAACCCAAGCGTCGGCGGCGAGGACGCGGGCAGCCTCGGCAGCGGCCTGCGCGAGGCGGACGTCACGCTGAAAACCGCCACGCTCGTCTATGACAAGCTCGCGCGTGATGGCCGTTTTGCTCCGATGCTGACCGCCAACGGCACCGAGTACCTCAAGCCCAGCCGCCGCGCGGCCCGCGCCAAGGCAGCCGGTGCGCAGCTGCTGCTCTCCATTCACCTGAACTACGACGCCGACAGCTGCGTTTCCGGCTTTGAGTGCTGCCCGGCTACGCCGCAGCTGTCCACAAATGCCGACAGCCTGCGCTTTGCGCGGATGGTCGCGGAAAAATTCGGTGCAATGGGGATGGAGCTGCGCGGCATCGACGGCGTGCGCTACATCTATTTTGACGACAACGACAACCGTTACATACGCGAGTCCAACGACACGACCGTGCTCTCCGACCCGACGTTTACCGTAGTGCAGAAATGCGGCTGCCCGGCGGTGCTGGTGGAGGAGGGCTTCATCACAAACCCCGGCGACGTTGCCCTGGTCGCCACCGACGCAGCCTGCGAGGCGGCGGCACAGGCGTACTATGAATGTATCCTGACCTACTTTGACCTGACATAAAAAGCGCGGTGCACCCCGGCGGGCGCATCGCGCGTACTTATTATATAAGGATGCCGCTGCAATGGTCGATCTCATGCTGGATGATCTGGGCCGTCCAGCCGGTGAAATTCCTGACGTGGGTCTGCATCTGACGATCCTGCCACTGCACCTTAATGGTGCGGTGCCGCCTGGCTCGGCGCTGCCCCTGCAGCGACAGGCAGCCTTCCTCGGCCAGGTACAGCCCCTTGCGGTAGACGATGACCGGGTTGAACATCTCGCAGGGTGTGCCGTCGTTGTCAAACACGATGATCGCCTTGTTGACGCCGATCATATTGGCGGCCATGCCGACACAGCCGTCCTCGTGCGCCTTGAGTGTATCCAGCAGATCATCGGCGACAGCAATGTCGCCGGCATCGGCGGGCAGCGCCTTCTGCGCTAAAAAGACCGTGTCGGTCATCAGGGGACGAACCATAGGGAAAAACCTCCTGCCTATACTATATAAATAGTATAGCGCAGGGCAGGGCCGCCGGTCAATAGGGCAGCGGCCCCAGATACCCGCCTGCGGCGCGGCACTGGTGCAGCACCGCGCGGCAGGATTCGTCGGCGCGGCGTAAGTACTCCTTCTTGCGGGCCAGGTCGCGGCGCTGCTGCTCCTGCATCGCGCGGAAATGCGGGCAGGACTTGTGGCACCCCGGGCAATACGCATGGCAATTCTTCTGGCAAGGAAGCATAGGAAACGCTCCTTTCATGAAAATCAGGTATCGAATGGAAAACTGACACAAGATATAGTAGGAAAGAACCGTTCTTCTGCCTACAGTATACACCATCCATCCTGTCACATCAAGGGGAAACATGTAACGCTTGTGTAAAGATTGCGCGAGAGGGAGACTCGCCGGAAGTTGATGTCTGCCATCCCGCTTCTTTCCACCCCCCCGTAGGGGCCGGGCATGCCCGGCCCGCGCACTTTCCGCCGCCGCCCGTTACTGCTTTACACACCCCGTCTCACCCCTACATCGTAGGGAGGGGTCTTGACCCCTCCGCGGGGCGTCGAGGACGCCGCCCCCTACAGAGATGGCCCGAAACCATCCTACACCTATACACGCCCGCGGCGGCCTGAGGGCAGGCCGCCCTACAATCTTCCGTTCACCCCCCCGTAGGGGCCGGGCATGCCCGGCCCGCAACCTCCCCGCCGCCTGCCGTCAATCTTCCACCGCCCACCCATTCCCCCAAACCACCTGATCCCGCAACCCGCTTGCCGCCCACCACCCCCCATAATTTGTGCCCGCCAACCGCCGTCACCCCAATATACACCTTGCCCAAACTTCACCCTCAAACTTTGTCGAAAAAATCAAAAAACTTGAAAAAACCTGTTGACAAAGGTCATACTACTTGCTATAATAATCAAGCTGTCTCGCGAGCCCAGCCCGCGGCGGCAGCCGCTGGAGCCTTTACCTACAGCTTGTACGCCGTTTTTTGAAGAAAACTTCTTCAAAAAACTTTCAGAAAACCTCTTGACAAACGAGAGAATCTGATATATAATATACAAGCTGTCACGGAAACGCGACAGCGCAGCAGGACCTTGAAAATTGAACAAAACTGAAACTTGTGGAACCTTGATCGTGGGTTTGGAAACCCACGTTAATCAATTCCAAATTTACAAGTAATTCATACAGGACGCAAGCGATTGTGTCTGAG